>CAZBRO010000004.1:0-289995 GCA_964494505.1 uncultured Bordetella sp. | reverse complement strand
CGGTCGGCGCGGTGTAGAAGATGTTGACCTTGTGCTTGTCGATCACCTCCCAGAACCGCGACGTGCTCGGATAATTCGGGATGCCTTCGAACATCAGCGTGGTGGCGCCGTTGGCGAGCGGGCCGTAGACGATGTAGCTGTGTCCGGTGACCCAGCCGACGTCGGCGGTGCACCAATAGATGTCGCCGTCATGGTAATCGAACACATATTTGTGGGTGAAGGCCGCGTAGCAGAGATAGCCGGCCGAGGTGTGCAGAACGCCCTTGGGCTTGCCCGTGGAACCCGACGTATACAGAATGAACAGCGGGTCTTCGGCGCCCATTTCCTCCGGCGGGCAGTCGTCCGATACGTTCGCCGCTTCCTCGTGGTACCAGACGTCGCGGCCGGCATGCATCAGCTCCTTGGCGCCGGTGCGCTCGACCACGATCACGCGCTTGACGTCCGGGCATTGAGTCATTGCGATGTCGGTGTTGCGCTTCAAGGGCACCGTCTTGCCGCCGCGCAGACCCTCATCCGCGGTGATCACGACCTCGCTCTTGCAATCGAGGATGCGCCCGGCAAGGGAATCCGGCGAGAAGCCTGCGAACACCACCGAATGGATCGCGCCGATGCGCGCGCAGGCCAGCATGGCGTAGGCCGCTTCCGGAATCATCGGCAGGTAGATGGTGACGCGGTCGCCGCGCTTCACCCCGTTCGCCTTCAGCACATTGGCGAAACGGCAGACTTCGCGGTGCAGGTCGGCATAGGTGATGTGGCGGGATTGCGCCGGGTCGTCGCCTTCCCAGAGAATCGCCGTCTGGTTCGCGCGGGCGGGCAGGTGCCGGTCGATGCAATTGGCCGAGACGTTGAGCGTGCCGTCCTCGAACCAGCGGATGTGGAAATTGTGCAGGTTGAACGAGGTGTCCTTCACTGTGGCGAAGGGCTTGATCCAGTCGAGCTTCCGCCCTTCCTCGCCCCAGAAACCGTCGGCATTGGCGATGGAATCGACGTACCAGCCGTCATATTTCGCCGGGTCAATGAAGGCCTTGGCCTTCCATGCGGGCGAGACTGGGATGAGCGTATCTGACATGAGGTTTCCTCGGATGTTCGGGCCGATATTGACGCGCACGCGCGCGCCGGTTCAAGAGCGCTTGCGCTTTGGCGGCCAGTCCCGTGCGCCATGGATCACGCGCAGAATTTGCACGCGATCATCGGCAATGCGGTAGATGAGCAGATACGAAGTACCGGCAACCACGACCTCGCGTGTTCCTCTTGCCCGGCCTGACCGCCCCGATTGTCGGGAACTGTTCCAGCAGTTCGGATGCCGCGCGGAACCTCAGCATAAGGCCGTCCGCCGCGTGAATATTCTCTTCCGCGATGTAGGCCCAGATTTCGTCCACATTCTGGCGGGCTGTGCCGGTCCAAACGGCTTTCATGCTGCTTTGCGTCGGGTGGCGCGACGGCGGCGCTCCGATTTCGCCCGTATGGCGCCAAACACGTCTTCAGACGTGTGGAATTCCCTTCGCTCGGCCGACGCAATTCCCTCGTTCACCTTCTCGACGATTTCGATTTCGCCCTCGATGTGGCGGCCTATGATATCTTCGATCAACCAGGATTTGGAGCGCCTCGCCGCCTTGGCGTAAGCGATCAGCCTCTTGTTCAGCGCCGGTGTGATGCGGGCTGTGATGGTGACGGATTTCTTCATTCCGGTGTCTCCGTAATCAATTGTATACATTGTATTCACTTCGATGCTGCCGGGCAAGTTCACGCTGCGGCCACGTATCTCCTCGCCTTTTGTCGCCCGGCAATGCTAGAAGCGCGTTCCATCCGAATCGGCTTGGGAGAATCCATGCAGAGCCAATTGGTGTTTCAAATCCCCGAAATCACGCTTCCCATCGTGGGCAGCGCGCTTCGTTTTCCCGTGCGGCGCATCTATTGCGTCGGCCGCAACTATCTCGAACACATCCGCGAGCTCGGCAATGACGAGCGCGAGCCGCCCTTCTTCTTCGCCAAGCACCGCGATTGCCTCGTCCAGAACGGCAGCGAAGTGGCCTATCCGAGCCTCACCAGCAGCTACCAGCACGAACTCGAAATGGTGGTGGCGATGAAATCCGGCAGCGAGAACATGAAAAAGGAGGATGCACTGAACCATGTCTATGGCTATGCCGTCGGTCTCGACATGACGCGGCGCGACCTCCAGACGATTTCGCGGAAAAAAGAGCAGCCCTGGGAGATCGGCAAATCCTTCGAGCAGTCCGCGCCCTGTTCCGCCATCACCCCGGCGGACGTTTGCGGCCATCTCGCGAAAGGCAAAATTCAGCTCACCGTCAACGGCAAACTGCGCCAGGACGGCGATCTGGCCCAGATGATCTGGAACGTGCCGGAGATCATTGCGGCCCTTTCGACCCAGGTGGGTCTGGCCGCGGGCGATCTCATCTACACGGGAACTCCGGCCGGTGTGGCCGCCTGTGCCAGGGGCGATGTACTGGTTGGTACGGTCGAAGGCTTGTCCGAATTGACGGTGAGCATCGTCTGACCTCAATTCCTGTCTTCCCCGGCGCGCGCTCCGGCAGAGCCCCTGAGCCTTCCGGAGCGCCGTGACGTGACCCGAATATTGGTTCATATTTCCGGCGCCGAAGTGCTGGTTGGGTGACCGACATGAAGGTTGCGATTTTCCTCGACGTAGACCGGACCATCACCGCCGACTTGATCCAGAAAGGGTTTGCGCACGCGCTCGGCTGCGAGGAGGGCTACCTCGAGATCGAAGAGGGGTTTCAGGACAATCCCATTCAATCCCAATCCTTCGGCGACCGGATCATCAAGCTGTTCAACAGTCATGGATTTACCGAGGACAGGGTCGCCCAGATCGCGCCCACGATCGCGCTGCAGCCCTGGGCCGATAAATTGCTGCGCCTGGATGTCGACCGCTATTTCGTATCGAGCGGGCCCAGTTATTACATCGACTGGCTTGCGAGCCGTTACCAGATACCGGAAGGCAATGTCTTCTGCTCGAATTACATCTTCGATCCCAAGACGAAGAAACTTATCCGGTGCGACGCCGTCAACCATGTGCAGAAGAACGGGTTCGTGGGCGCGCGCGTGGCCGAATACGACATTACGGTGGGCATCGGCGACGACCCCAAACTGGACCAGTTCGTGGGAAGTTGCACGATACCGTTGCTCATGGCGCAGACCGAATATTGCATGTGCGCGCCCAATCTCGCGTCGGCCGTTCCGATGATCGAGAAAATCGCGCAACTCGCCAAAAGCCGTTCGAAGGAGAGTGCGAAACCGCAGTCTGAAGCCGATACCCTGGAAAAGCTCGCAGGCCTGCCTTTGGGGCAATTGTTCCACCGCTTCAGCACCGGCGTCTGGGTCATGGCCGCCACCGTTCTGATCGGCATCGCCGTGACGAGCTTTGGCGCCGGTGCCTGGCTGATGCGAACCCTTCCGGCCGTGGTATCTGCGCCAGGCGGCCACTGACGGGTTGAAAACCAACGCACCTTGCCCCAACATGGCCCCAGTCCCAGGGGCGCCCTGAATGAACAGGGCTGAGATCGCACTTCTCGTGCGAGTCCCTTTGAACCTGATCCGGTTAGCACCGGCGGAGGGAGGGACGGTGAGGCCGAACCGCCGCACCGCCGCCCTTCCGAACAACGTTTGCAAGAGATGGCCGGGTCAAGCCCGGCCATGGAGGCCGCCATGAACAAGCAGATCCGCAACGCCGCGCCGACCAACGACCAGATCACGCGGGGGCCGCTGCCGGGCTCGCGGAAGATTCACCTGGGGGGCGTCCCGTTCCGCGAAGTGGCGCTTTCGGGCGGCGAGCCGCCGGTTCGCCTTTATGACACATCCGGTCCATATACGGACGCCTCGGTGAAGATCGACATCCAAAAGGGATTATCGCCGGTTCGGCGCGATTGGATTTTGGCTCGCGGCGATGTGGAAGAATATGAGGGCCGCGTCCGCCGCCCCGAAGACGACGGGCTGAAAGAGGGCGAACTGCTCTCGGTGCCGCAATTCGACCGCAGCGGTCTGAAGCCCTTGCGCGCCAAGCCCGGCAAAAACGTGACGCAGCTCCAATATGCGCGCGAGGGGCTGGTCACCAAGGAAATGGAATATATCGCCATCCGCGAGAATCTCGGGCGTTCGGCGCTGGCGGACGGGGAATCGTTCGGCGCGAACATCCCCGATCTCGTGACGCCCGAGTTCGTGCGCTCCGAAATCGCCCGCGGCCGCGCCATCATTCCGGCCAACATCAATCACCCCGAGACCGAGCCGATGATCATCGGCCGCAACTTCCTCACCAAGGTGAACGCCAATATCGGCAATTCCATCGTCACCTCGGGTGCGGCGGAAGAAGTGGAGAAGCTGGTCTGGGCCATCCGCTGGGGCGGCGACACGGTGATGGACCTTTCCACCGGTCGCCATATCCACACCATCCGCGAATGGATCATTCGCAATTCGCCGGTGCCCATCGGAACGGTGCCGATCTATCAGGCGCTGGAAAAGGTGGGCGGCGTCGCCGAAGACCTGACCTGGGAAATCTACCGCGACACGCTGATCGAACAATGCGAGCAGGGCGTGGATTATTTCACCGTGCATGCGGGCGTGCGTCTTGCCCATATTCCGCTGACGGCCAACCGCGTCACCGGCATCGTATCGCGCGGCGGCTCGATTCTGGCGAAATGGTGCCTTGCCCATCACCGGGAGAATTTCCTCTACACGCATTTCGAGGAGATTTGCGATCTGCTGGCGCGCTACGACGTGTCGTTCAGCTTGGGCGATGGATTGCGCCCCGGTTCGACGGCGGATGCCAACGACGCATCGCAATTCGCCGAGCTCGAAACGCTGGGCGAGCTCAACCGCATCGCGCAGAAGCACAATGTCCAGGTGATGATCGAAGGCCCCGGCCACGTGCCGATGCACAAGATCAAGGAAAACATGGACCGGCAATTGAAGGCCTGCGACGAGGCGCCGTTCTACACGCTCGGGCCTTTGACCACCGATGTCGCGCCCGGCTACGACCACATCACCTCGGCCATCGGTGCGGCGATGATCGGCTGGTTCGGCACGGCGATGCTTTGCTACGTCACGCCGAAGGAACATCTGGGTTTGCCGGACCGCAACGATGTGAAGGACGGCGTCATCGCCTATCGGATTGCGGCCCATGCGGCCGACCTCGCCAAGGGGCATCCCTCGGCGCGTATCTGGGACGACGCCATCTCCAAGGCGCGCTTCGAGTTTCGCTGGCGCGATCAGTTCGCGCTCGCCATGGACCCGGAAACCGCCGAAGCGTTCCATGATGAGACGCTACCCGCGGACGGCGCAAAAGTGGCCCACTTTTGCTCGATGTGCGGGCCGAAATTCTGCTCCATGAAGATCAGCCAGGAAGTGCGCGATTTCGCACGCGGCCAGAACGACATGTTGTCGTCCGAGGAAATCCGGGCGGCGATGGCGAAAAAGGCAGCGGAATTCCGCGAGTCCGGATCGGAAATCTACCTGCCGAAAACCGCGGCCGAATAATACAACCGGTCTGCATGGCTAAATAACCGGCTGCCGCGCGGGCGCGTTTGCGCAAGCATCGTCCCACGACATTTTGTCGCCTCAGGAAATCCGCTCTGCCTTGGTAAAAGGGCGGTCGAATTTCCGTGAACGGGCCGGCGGATTTACCGGCCGAAAACGACTGCGGAAGTAAGGTATGGCGCAACGGCAGAGTCCGGAGGGACCGGCGCCACCTGGGGAAGAAAAATGAATTGTGTTATTCGCGTAAAGGTCGTGTCCGCGTCTTTGGCTCTGTTGTTTCTGCTTGCCGGATGCAGTGCGCCGGTCGTCAAGGACCGTTGGGCATCCGAAGGACCTGCGGCTTCGGCCCCGGACGCACGCCGCGCCTGAAATGACGATGGCTTTCCGTCAAGGTTCAGGCTAACCGGTCCCTTTCCGCGTTTCGTACCACTGCCGCCACGCCGCAATCGCTCGCGCTTGGGCCTCTTTATCGCCGGGGTCGAGATAGACCAGTTTGGGCCGTTCCCCGGTAATCTGTTCCAACGCGTAAATCGCCACATAGCGCAGCGCCGCGTTGCTCTCCCCGACATGGGTTAGAAGATGCGGCACGGCGTCGGGGCCGAGCGCAATGAGGGGCGCGGCCGCCTCCTGGAGCGCCGATCGCACCACCATCTTCCCCGACGGCAGCGGCGTTTCCCACCCCTCCTGAACCGGACTCCGCGCCGCGTTCAATTCCCCGCCCGCCAGCCGGCGGAAGACGCGCGCCACGGCCTCTTCAACCGCTATCCCCGGAGAACTCAAAGCGTTACCGGAACGCCGCCATAGGCACGGGGGTGCTTGCCTTTGATCGTGCCGGTATGCGGCCCCTTGGTCGAAATCGCCTTGTTACCGTCCGAAGTGTCGATGATGCTGTCTTCGGCGGTGAAGGCATAATCGACGACGTCATCCTTATCCAACGTAATGCTGAAACCGGGATTGTCGTTGCTCTCGAACTTCGTGCTGCTGGCGGAATTGCCGCCCTGATCGTCCGCGCGCGAATAATGATCGTCGTGGATCGGACTGGTGTCGCCCTTGGTTCCCTTGTTCGGTCCGGCGGTGATCTCATATTTGGTGAACACCCTTTGCCGGAACTCGGCGAGCGCGGGATCATGCGTCGCGTCATTCTTGAACGTGGCGCTGTAGTCCAGGCGTAAGGACGCGTTGGTGGCGGAGGCCGAGGCGTTCTTGCTCCATTTCACGCTGAAGGAATCCACGCCTGCCCGCTTGGTCACCGGCGCAGACCCGCCGCCGCCCGAGCCCGAGCCGCCGCCCGAGCCGCTGCCCGAGCCGCTGCCAACGCCCGCATCCGGGCCGTTTTCGCGAATCGTGCCGTCGCCGTCCTCGCTTTGGCCGTCCACCGATTTTTCCAGCGTCATGCGCGGGCTGTGGCCGCCAAGCGCCGGATCATTCAGCCCCGAACGCACATTGATCCGGCTGAAATCGAAGCTGAAGATGCGCGATCCTGAGATGGTGTTGCTCGCGGCCTTGCGCCCCGCCCGTTGCCCGCGCTGTCCTCCTGGCCTCACCGGGCCGGAGGTCTTGGCAATTTTGCCTGCAAAACTGCGCATGACGGTTCCTTTCGAGATTCGCACGCCGTTTCAAAGCGTCGCCGGGATTCCGGTGTACGTGCGCGGGTCCGCACCCTTGATGGTGCCCGTGTGCGGCCCCTTTTTTTGCAGCACTTTGTTGCCATCGGAAGTGTCGTAGATCATCTGCTCGGCCATGAAGGTGTAGTCGATGTCGTCGGTCGCATCGAGGTGATCCTTGACCGTCCCTGGATTGTCGTTGCTTTCGAACACCGTCCCGGCTGCCGGATGGTCCGGATCGTCGGCCCGCGAATAATGGTCGTCGTGCAAGGGGCTGTTGTCGTCGGCCTCATCCTTGTGCGGCCCGGCGAGAACCTTGTATTTGTGAAAGGCGTTTTGCGCGAAGCCGGCGGCCGCGGGGTCGTGCGTCGCATCGTCGAGAAACGTCGCCGAATATTCGATGCGGAATTGCGCGGTTTTCGGTCCGGCTTGCAGTCCCTTCATCCATTTCACCGTGAAGGATTGGATGCCCGCCTTCTTCTTCGCCACCGGAGGCGCAGGCCCGCCCGAACCGGAACCCGATCCTGCGCCGGCGTCGTTATCCTTGTCCTGCACGATGCCGTTGTCGATGGTTTCTCCTCCGTCCACGGATTTGTCCCGCATCGGTGCGTGGATGGGGATATTGCCGAAATCCATCATCGGCATGCGCTCACGGGTCTCGGTCACGACGGGAGCCGCCTGGCCGCGCGAGAACGGCGCTTCGCCCGCGTCTCGCGCCCGCTTGCCGAAATCGACCTTGAAGACACTGGCGCCGGAGATCGTGCGAGGACGCGCTGGAGTCGCCGAACTCTTCGGGACGGTCGTGTGAGCTTTGCCGGCATGGACGCGCATCGCCATCCCCTCAACTCCCGGGAGCGTTAAGCAGACTCTAGAATCTTGTCCGATGCCTGGCAAGCGAAGGCGCCGTGACATTGCTGGGCACCGCCTGCGCGGGAATCGATCTTTCAAAGGGTTGCAATTCGATTGCGCGAACCGCATTGAAATGACGGAATCGGGACGGTTGCTTCGTCCGGTGCGGCTTGCGGAACTTTGGGAAACGTTGGGTGCGTGGCCGCGCATTGCCTGACCTCCAATACTTGCCGAAGATGTTTCCGAAATTCGCCGCATCTCGATTATTGATTCTCGTGTCGTTTCTGTTTCGAAGTTCGCTCGGAGCCCGATATCGACAATGGCGCGAACGTCGAAGCCACGACACTGGGAGGCGCGAATTTGAGCTTCAAATCTGGGAGACTGACCAATCACCGGCAAGCCGGGCCTGCAGCCGGCACGCCGGCATGAGACTGGATGCGCTGACCCTGTTCGGCGTGGTCTCCGTCACCCTCATGGTGGGGTGCTACGCGTTGGAGCGGCGGAGCCCGTGGTTCACGTTCGGTATAGCGTGTGCCTGTGTGGCGGCGTCCGTGTATGGATTTTTGGCGGGTACCTGGCCGTTCGGCGTGCTCGAATTCATCTGGGCGATCATCGCCTATAGCCGCTGGTGGGGCGATCTGAAGCGCGGCCCGCGTCCATGAAAAAGGCTGCGCGGCGTGTAACCGCCGCGCAGCCCCGACCGTACCCCAAATTCATTCTAGCCGGCGCGGACCACCCGGCGGCGCGCGAGGAACAGGGCGCCGAGAAGACCCGACCCCGTCAGCCACAGCGTGCCGGGTTCAGGCACCGCGGTCAGGACTGGGCTTTCGGCAACCACCGCTTCGATCTTCGTCTTGGTGGTTCCGTCGTTGTAATTGCCCGGCGCTACCGAATGCGTGAAATAGTCGTTCAAGACGATGAAATCCCTCGTCACATCGTCGGTGTCGCCGACCGGTTCCACCTTTTTCGTGTCGATGGTCTCCGTGTCGATCGTCAGGCCGGAAGACGACCTTTCGGCATCGTTCACGCCGTTCTGCGTGGTGCCCCAAGGATCGATGTAATAGAGCGTGTTCGGGGTATCGCCGGCGTCGTATACGTTGTCGTTGTTGTTGTCGTTGAAGCTCGCTCCGGTCACCGTCAGATAATGCCCGCCGACGCGCTTGTAGTCGGCATCGGCGTCAAGCTGATACCATCCGATCAGAAGCTCGACGTCCTGGCCGTTCTTCACCTGCGTCAGCAGGAAGTTGTAGTCCGGCGTCGTGAAATTCTGCCAGAAATTCTGGAATTCGAAGGTCGTCGAATCGGGCGCCTTCGCGTCGATAAACTTTTCCTTGCCGGAGATGAAGTTCCCGATGGTGGTTCCCTTGCTGCCCGGCACGCAGTTGCATTTCATGTAGTTGTTGCCGCTGAGGTCATTTGCCGTCTGGGACGGATTACCTCCGGTCAGCTTGTTGCCGTAGACTTGGGGATATTTCTTTTCGAGATAGGTGAAGGAGTTTGTGGCGGCAACGGGCCCGCAGGCCTGGGAATTGTCTTCCGTGGTGTTGTTGCCGCAGGCGGGGATAGCCCGCTGGTTCAGCGTCCCGAAAAGATTCTGGCTTGGGTCCTCGTCGTAGGTGATGATCCCGGCAAAAGCGGGGCTGACCGAGAGTGACAATCCGGCAGCTGCTACGAGAGCTGCAAGCTTCCTCGCCAAATAGGTCTGCATTTCGCCCTCCCCCGGCGAGCTGGCACAAACCCGCCGCGTCCTGATGACACCCCAATGCTCCTGATGACACCTCAATGCTAGATTAGCCTGCGAAGAGCCAAGCAAGAGCCGTGCCAAAATATTTCGGGCAGGAGATTCAATCGTTTGAAAAAAGCGACTTTTGGCGATGTAAATTTTTTCGACAACCAATGATTACAATAGCGCAACCTCCTCTTTGAAAGATTGCGTTCCGGAACTCAATTCATCGAAGTCCGCTGCGGCCGGTCAGCGCGTGATACACAATAAGCACCACGACGGCGCCCACCACGGCCACGAACATCGAATAGAGATTGAATCCGGTGATTCCTTCGCCCCCGATTCGGGTGAAGATGAAGCCGCCGACGCAGGCCCCGACGACCCCGAGGGCGACATTGAGGATGCATCCCTCGCCCCGGCGATTCACCGCGCGGCTTGCGACGAACCCGGTGATCAGCCCGAACAGGATCCAGCCGAGAAGGCTCATGCACGAATCTCCAACAAAAACAGGTGAACACCCGCGTCTAGCTTGAACCCTGCCGGAACGCGACAATTTATGCTACGTTACCATACGGAAGGAGGGGCACTCCTTCGAAAGGGTTCGAACCATGAAACGGAATAACGCGGTTCTCATCGGCGCGCTGATGGGCACGATGTTGGCGACGCCTGTGTTGGCGGCCTCCGATGAGGCATGCCTTCAGCACAACCGCGTCTTCAACATGCGCGCGGTGGACGACCGCACTGTCATCGCCACCGACATGAGCCAGCACCGCTTCACCATCCACATGGCCCCGGCATGCCATGGCCTCAGCGTCGGCGGCTCCCGGCTGGTTTTCCGCACCTGGCAGAATCTCTCCTGCATCGACAAGGGCGACCTTCTCGGCGTGCAGGTGCCTGGCGTAGGCTTTGTGTCCTGCCAGATTGACAAGGTCCAGGCGGGCGCACCGTAGGCTTGGGCCGTCGCCCTTTGGCTGATCTGGCGCAATGTGCCGCGGCAGGCCCGCGGTAATGTTTTATGCTGCCTTGGAGCTTTGACCATGACAATCGCACGAGCCCTGGCCGCCGGGCTTCTCATCGGCGCGACCCTCGCCTCATCGGCCTTCGCGGCAGAGGAAAAAGCCTGCCTGCAAAGCAACCGCATCTGGGGATGGAAGGCGGTCAACGACCGCACCCTCATCATCACCGACCGGAACTACAAGCGGTTCACGGTGCATATGACGAGCGGCTGCGTGCATCTCGACCAATATGCGGGCGCCTCCATCGCCGTGCGCACGCATCTGAGCCTCGGTTGTGTCGGCCAGGGCGATTTCGTGTCCTTCGTGGCGCCCGGGCTTGGGCGGCTCAGCTGCGCGGTGACCGACGTGACCGATGCGCCGGCAGATGCGGGAAAGTAGAACCGGCCGCGTTCGATCCTTTGAGCGAGTGTTTCTCCCGGGAGCAAGGTCATGAAAGCGAAGTCATTGGCACTTTCGGCGGCGGCCGTTTTCGCCGTCCTGACGGTGTCGTCCGCAGGTTTGCTGCCTGACCCAGCGGCGGCGCAGGAGCGGCAAGCCTGCCTCCAGAACAACCGAATCTGGGGCTGGCGGGTGGTCAATGAGCGGACCTTGATCGTCAACGACCGCAATTACCATCCCTTCCTGGTGCATCTGTCGGGCGGCTGTATCGGGCTGAACGACGCGATCCTGGCGATCCGGTTCAACACCTTCACCAATCTGGGGTGCCTCGGCCGCGGCGACCGCGTCAGCTTCCGCGCGCCCGCGCTCGGCCGGATGACCTGTTTCGTTCAGACGGTCGAGCCTTACGGTCCGCCCAGGCAGGATGACTCGACTGCCCGGCAGCAGGATCGCAGCGACCGCTATCTCGACCGGAATTATTACCGGCCCTACCGCTAGGTGAGCACGCCAGACGGCACCCGGCGCACGCCCACCGGGACGCCGCGTGTGTTGAGCACCGGTGCATGGGCGAGCGCGTGTGCGGCTCCCACGTCCTTCACCGCGCCAAGCGCGATCAGCACCGCGGCGACAAGGGTTTCGGCTGCCCGCCCGGCGCCATCGTCGATCTTCAGCGCGACACCCAAGCCGAGTGCCGGGAGGATGGCGACATAGACGCCCTCCGCACCCGTCTTGACCGCGATATGACCGGTTTCGCGCATCAGCAGCGTGCAGGGCCGCCCCGTACCCGCAACCAGGTCGGGGTTGGCCTGCATGGCCGCCACGATGCGGCTTGCGGCCTCCGCGCGGGCGGGCGGCAGCCCCGATCTATCGGCCAGACCGGCCATGGCGCGGGCAAGGGCCGCCAGCGGCAGCGCGAAATTGGGCACCGTGCAGCCGTCGATGCCATAGGGCAGGGGCCCGGAAATCCCCGCCATCTCCGTCAGCGTGCGTTCGACCGCGCGCTGAACGGGGTGTTCGACCTCCTGATAGCCCGCCACCGGCACACCCATGAACCGGGCGAGCGTCATGAAGCCCGTGTGCTTGCCAGAGCAGTTGTTGTGCAGCGGGGTCCATTTTTCCCCGCTCCGGATCATCGCTGTGGCGGTCGGCTCGTGCACCGGGCGGTGCGGACCGCAGGCAAGGTCGGCGACCGAACAGCCTATCCGCTTCTGCCACGCCGCGATTCGCGCCGTGTGCTGGGGTTCGCCCGAATGGGATGCGCAGGCCAGCGCGATTTCCTCATCGGAGAGGCCGAACCGCTCTGCCGCGCCCGATTCGATGAGGGGGATGGCCTGCACCGGCTTCAGCGCCGAGCGCGGGAACGTGAGGTGCTCTACATCCCCTACCGCCAGGCGCAGCCGCCCTCGGGCGTCCGACACGGCGATAGCGCCCCGGTGGACGCTCTCCACAAGAGGCCCCCGCGTGATTTCGACCAGGACAGGATTGGACATGGCAGGACGAATAGCGAATGGTGGCGGGCGAATAGAAGCATATTTTTCCCATCCGCCACTCGCCATTCGCTATTCACCCTCCATGCGCGGCTATTTCGCAGTCGGAACCGACGGCATTTCCAAGCCGATGAATCTCGGCAATCTGCTGCGCATCTCGCATGCCTTCGGCGCGAGCTTCTTCTTCACGGTGGCAGGGCGGGTGAAGCTCGCCGACGCGATGTCGGATACCTCCGACGCGGGCGGCCATATTCCGGTCTACCAATTCGGAACGGTCGATGATTTGCGCCTGCCGCAAGGCTGCGAACTGGTGGGGGTCGAAATCACCGATGACGCCGTCGAACTGCCAAGCTTCCGCCATCCCTTGCGCGCGGCCTATGTATTCGGGGCCGAGCGCCTGTCGCTCTCCCAAGGCATGCTGGCGCGCTGCCGCTACGTGGTGAAGATACCAACCCGGTTCTCCATCAATGTTGGCATGGCGGGCGCCATCGTGCTCTATGACCGCATGCTGACGCTCAGGTCCTTTGCCGACCGTCCGCTGAAGCCCGGCGGTCCACCTGCCGCCGAGCTGCCGCCGCCGGTGCGCTGGGGTCCGCCCATCTTGCGCCGGCGCGAACGCAGCCCAAATTGAGCGTTCAATTCACGGCCCAAAACGTGGTTTAACGGGCCCATAGCGACGTTTTCGGGAGACGCCTTGATGCATTTGAGACAGATTTCTGTGCTCGCCGCAGCCGCTCTCGCGCTGACCGCCAACGCCGCATTCGGCGCGGACCAGAAGCCCGAGCTTCTGGGCAGCTTCCGAGACTGGCACGTCTATCAGACCGGCATGGGCGCGGACCGGCTGTGCTATGCCCTGTCAGAGCCTAAGGCGACCGATCCCAAGAATTTGAAGCGCGATTCCATTTTCTTCCTGATCTCGACCTGGCCGGGGCGGAAGGTGCGCAACGAGCCCTCGGTTGTGCCGGGCTACCAATACAAGGACGGCGCCATGACCGACGTGCAGATCGGCCAGGACAAATTCAGCTTCTTCACCAGAAACGACAACGCCTCCGGCGGAGCGTGGATCGAGAATCCGGCCGACGAGAAGCGGCTGATCGATTCGATGAAAAAGGGTTCGGAGATGATTGTGACCGGCATCTCCACCCGCGGCACGCTGACCAAGGACAATTATTCGCTGGCCGGTATTTCGGCCGCGCTCGACAAGGTCGATTCGAGCTGCAAATGACGGCACGGCTTCCCCTCATCGGTCTTTCCGTCGCGGAGTTGATCGCAGCGCTCGAAGCGACCGGGCTGGAGGAGAAGCCCGCCCGCATGCGCGCCCGCCAATTGTGGAATTGGGTCTATGTCCACGGCGCGCGCGATTTCGCGTCCATGACCAATCTTGCCAAGGATTTCCGCGCCGCCATGGCCGATGGCTTCAGCCTGGCGCGCCCCGAGATCGTGACCGAGCAGATTTCCCAGGACGGCACGCGCAAATGGCTTTTGCGCACGGGGCCCGGCATCGAATTCGAAACCGTCTACATTCCGGAGGAAGATCGCGGCACGCTTTGCGTCTCCTCTCAGGTCGGCTGCACGCTCAATTGCCGGTTCTGCCACACCGGCACCCAGAAGCTCGTGCGGAATCTGACGCCGTTCGAGATCGTGGGGCAGGTGATGGTCGCGCGCGACGCGCTCGGCGACTGGCCGTCCACCAAGGAAGATCGCCGCGTCACCAATGTGGTGATGATGGGCATGGGCGAGCCGCTCTACAATTTCGACAACGTGAAGGCCGCGCTTGCCATCGTCGCCGACGGCGATGGGCTGGCGCTGTCGAAGCGGCGGATTACGCTCTCGACTGCGGGCGTCGTGCCGATGATCGCGCGTGCGGGCGAAGAGATCGGCTCCTCGCTCGCGATTTCGCTGCATGCGGTGCGCGATGAACTGCGCGACGTGCTGGTGCCGTTGAACAAGAAATATCCGATTTCCGAATTGATGGAGGCGTGCCGCACCTATCCCGGAGTCTCCAACGCGCGCCGCATCACGTTCGAATATGTGATGCTGAAGGGCGTGAACGATTCGCTGGCCGATGCGCGCGGACTGGTGAAGCTGGTGTCCGGCATTCCGGCCAAGATCAATCTGATTCCGTTCAATCCCTGGCCGGGCGCGCCTTACGAATGTTCGGACTGGGAGACGATCGAGAAATTCGCCGAGATCGTGAATCGCGCCGGCTACGCGAGCCCCGTGCGCACGCCGCGCGGCCGCGACATCATGGCCGCCTGCGGACAGCTCAAGAGCGAAAGCGTCAAGGAGCGCGCTTCAGCCCGCATGGCTGCGATGCGCTCGGCCGAACTCGCCCGGATGCCGCAGTGAGGGCAGCTTGCGCGCTCGATGGGAATGCGCGAACGATTGACCCATGAGCAGCGCCGCGCCCTTCATGCCCGCAACCGAAATCCCGCCGGAGCTTAATCCGGCGCTCGATCGCGTGGCGCTGTCGAACGCCTTTGCCCGCGCCCAGCGCGCGCATATTCCGGGCATCCTGACGGATGTCTCCGCCGCGCGGCTTTTCCGGGCGCTGCAGCAGGAAACGCCCTGGACGGTCACGTTCAACAAAGGCAAGGACTTCTTCGACGTCGAACGCGTGACGCCGGAAGAGCGCGCGCGCTTCTCGATGGGCGCCTTCGAACGCGCCCGGACCGAATTTGCGTATATTTACGACAATCACCGCCTGTCGCGGACCGGGGAGCCCTATTCCGATCCGGGGCATTATTTCGCGAGCGTGGTCGCGTTCCTGAATGCGCCATCGGTGCTCGGTTTCATGCGCGAGGTGACGGGCCTATCCGAAATCGCCTGGGCGGACGCGCAGGCGACCCTCTATCGTCCCGGCGATTTTCTGACCCAGCATGACGATAAGACCGGCGGCCATAAGAGGCTTGCCGCCTATGTGCTCAACATGACGCCCGGCTGGCGCTCCGATTTCGGCGGTCAGCTGCAATTCATCGATGCGCGGGGCCACGTCCCGGAAGCCTATGTGCCCACCTATAACGCGCTGAACATTTTCCGTGTGCCGGCGGCGCATGCGGTCAGCCAGGTCGCCATTTTCGGGAGCTTCCGCTATTCCATCACCGGCTGGTTTCACGCCCGCTGAATCTCAGCCGCCCCCGGACGTCGAGGACACTTTCTGGATGATCTGGGGCACTAGGCGCTCCGAGAATCCCGCAACGAAGGTCCAGAACACCAGTTTCGCGAAATCCGGCCCCGAGCTCGGATAGGTGGTGCGCAGCATTTCCACGATCTCTTCCGTGGTCGGCGGAACGCTGAACTTCGGCATGTAGAACACCGGAAAGAGATCGCCGCGAACCAATCCGGACAGGAACAGAACATAGAGCACCAGCGCGAAGATTCCCCCGTAGATCGGGATCACCAGGATCGTCGCCCAGGATTGGGAGAGAAGCGAAAGCTCGTCCTCGTCGATCTTCCCTAGGCGCTGTTGGATACTGACGAAGCCGCCGATGATCCCGCATTCGAAGCTCAGCCACGTGATCAGGAGCCGCCCGCTGCCGAAATAGGAGATCGAAAACAATATGATTGCTACCACCAGCGATGCGGCAGCAAAGATCACGAGCCGCTTCGAAACGATGAGAAGTTTCCTCGTTCGATCCGCGCTCATGGCTCCTCCATCGCGGCCGGGCGAAATGCCATCGCGGGCGTCATGGTGGAGGTTTTCGGGGCGCGCGGTCAAATCGGCAGGTCTGGCCGCGCGCTCTACGCGCCGTCCTGTATCGTTCCGGCGCCGGGCGGGATTCAGGTGCCATTATCCACCGGTTTATTGGCGGGGAGGCGCCCTATAGCCTGGCATTTGCGCCTCTCCGTTCGATCCTATAGACCCGCTGGCCGATGGAAATTCGCGTGGAGGCGGCTTTGGCGAAATTGGGCGTGAAGAAGGTGGTGCTCGCCTATTCTGGCGGGCTCGACACCTCGGTGATCCTGAAATGGCTCCAGACCGAGTATGCCTGCGAGGTCGTCACCTTTACCGCCGATCTGGGCCAGGGCGAGGAGCTGGAGCCCGCCCGCGCCAAAGCACAGCTTCTGGGCATTCGGCCCGAGAACATCTTCATCGAAGACCTGCGCGAGGAATTCGTCCGCGACTACGTCTTTCCGATGTTCCGGGCGAATGCGCTGTATGAGGGCGTCTATCTGCTGGGCACCTCCATCGCCCGGCCGCTGATCGCCAAGAAGCAGATCGAGATCGCGGAGAAGGTTGGCGCGGATGCGGTAGCGCACGGCGCGACGGGCAAGGGCAACGATCAGGTCCGGTTCGAACTCGGCTATTACGCGCTCAAGCCCGACATCAAGATCATCGCGCCCTGGCGGGAATGGGACCTGACCTCGCGCACGCGGCTGTTGGCCTTCGCGGAGGCGCACCAAATCCCTATCGCCAAGGACAAGCGCGGCGAGGCGCCCTTTTCGGTCGATGCGAACCTTCTGCACTCGTCCTCGGAGGGAAAGGTGCTGGAGGACCCGGCCGTCGAAGCGGACTCCATTGTCTATCAGCGCACGCTTTCCCCCGAAGAGGCCCCCGACGAAGCCACCTATGTCGAAATCGGATTCGAGAAGGGCGACCCGGTTTTCATCGACGGCGCGCCGCTTTCGCCTGCCGCGCTGTTGGCGCGGTTGAACGCGCTCGGCAAGGCCAACGGCATCGGCCGCATCGATCTGGTGGAGAACCGCTTCGTCGGCATGAAATCGCGCGGCATCTACGAGACGCCGGGCGGCACCATCCTTCATGCCGCGCACCGGGCGATGGAATCCATCACGCTCGACCGCGGGGCCGCGCACTTAAAGGACGAGCTGATGCCACGCTATGCGGAAGCAATCTACAACGGTTTCTGGTTCAGCCCCGAACGCGAGATGCTGCAGGCCCTCATCGACAAGAGCCAGGAATTCGTTTCGGGCTCTGTGCGGTTGAAGCTCTACAAGGGCAATGTCATGGTGGCGGGCCGGTCCTCACCCAATTCGCTGTACGCGCAGGACCTCGTCACGTTCGAGGAGGACCAGGGCGCCTACGACCAGAAGGATGCGCAAGGCTTCATCAAGCTGAATGCGCTTCGCCTGCGGACGCTGGCTTCGCGCAAACGCAAGCTGAAACAATGAGCACGGGAAACGCTGGCCAGGTTGCCTATTGGAACGGCCCGATTGGCGAGGCCTGGGCGCGCGAGCGGGATAAGCGCGACCGCGACCACGCCTTCCTGACGCGCGCTTTGCTCGATCTCGCGGCGCCCAAGCCGGGCGAACATGTACTGGACATCGGTTGCGGCTCCGGCACCACGACATTGCGTCTCGCCGAAGCGGTGGGGCCGAAGGGTTATGTGCTGGGGATCGACATTTCACGGCCCATGCTTGCTCTCGCACGCCGCCGCGCCAGCGCGGACAGGAGCCGCGCCCGATTTGATGAAGGCGACGCGGCCGATTACTTTTTCGAGCCCACCTTCGATCTCATCTTTTCGCAATTGGGGGTAATGTTCTTCGCCGATCCCGTGGCGGCATTCACGAACATTCATCGCGCAGCGCGACCGGGCGGGCGTCTCGTCTTCGCCTGCTGGCGCCACCCGTTCGAGCATCTCTGGGCGTTCGTCCCGGAAAGTGCGGCCAAGCCGTTCCTGCCGCCAACGCCGCCATCGGACCCCAATGCGCCGGGGCGCTATGCCTTTCAAAATCCCGATCGCGTGAAAAGCGTGCTGTTGCAGGCGGGTTTCCACGCGCCCGAATTGCAAAAGCTGGATGCCCAGACCTTTGCCGGCGCGACGCCAGAGGAGGCCGCCGCGTCGGCCATCGACTCGGGGCCGCTCCAGCGCACGCTGGCCGACGCCGATGCGGCGACGCGCGCAAATGTGCGCGCCGCGGTCACCGAACGCCTGGCGAAGGAAATGGGCCCCAACGGAATTTATCTCACCTCGGCGGCCTGGCTGGTGCAGGCGCGTCCTTAAGTTTGCTGCTAGGATAGCGGCGGTGGGATGGCGTCGGGCCGTTATTCGGAGGATTTCATGCGCACATCCGGCAAAGCGTTCGTCGCGTTCGCGGTTCTCGTCTCGGCGGGGGCAGCAATCGATGCGGCTCGCGCCGCCGGCGTCGAGGACGCCAACGCCGCCGTGCTCGCCGCGCGCGACGGCAAATACGATGATGCCATCCGGCTTTTCACCAGCGCCATCAACAGCGATGAATTGAACCTGACGGGCCGTGCCCAGGCCTACGCCTATCGCGGCATCGCCAAGGCGACAACCGGCGATTACGACGGCTCGCGCGAAGATCTGAATTTCTCGGTCGCGCTCGGAAGCACCTACAACGCCGATGCGCTGGCCTTCCGCGGCTATATGGAGCTGGTGACGGGTGATTCCGCAAAGGCCGCGGCCGATCTCGCCAAGAGCGCGGGCCAGAAAGTCTGGGGCTACAGCGCGCTCTGGCTGTCGCTTGCGCGGATGAAGGCGAATGTTCCCGATACGGACGGAATTTCGCTCGCGAACAATGCCAAGACCCTCAACCCGGATCAGTGGCCGTTCACCGTGGTGAAGTTCCTGATGGGACAGGCCTCGGCCGATGAGGTCGCAAAGGACGCCAACCAGGGCGATCCGGCGAAGGTGGTCGAGCGCGCCTGCGATGCCGATTTCTATGTCGCGGAATTCGATCTCGCGCATGGGAATGCGGCCGCCGCGAGGCCTCTGATGCAGCGCGCGGCGGAAAAGTGCCCGTTCGCCTCGTTCGAGCGCATGGGCGCCACCGCCGAGATGGCGCGCCTCAAGTAGCGGCGGTGAGCGTCGGCATCGCTATTCTCGGAAGCGCCTGGCGCCCGGAATTAATCATGTATACTCAAGCTGAGCCTCTTCATCCCGAGCTTGTCGAGGGACGAAGCATGAGGACAGCACGCGTCTGTTAATCCCCCGCCTTGCCCGCTGCGGGGAACCATGCGGGCAGCTCGTAGCCGATGGCGCTTTCGATCTCTATCGTCTTCTTCACCGCGGGCCGGTCCATCATGCGCTGATGATGCGCGGCGAGATTCGGAAACGCGCCGGCGGGCACATGCAGCGCGCGGGAGAGCCGCCAATACAGCCGGAACAGGTGAATGTCGGCGATGGAATATCTCCCGAGCACCCATTCCTTGCCCGCGAGCCGCCGGTCCGCAATGCCGTAAACCCGCCGCGTATGCTCTTCGCCTTTGGCGCGCGCGGGATGCAGCGTGGAGGCAATGAACGACATCCACGACACCGCATGGGCCTCGGCCTCGGCCCCTTCGGGCAACAACTGCGCTTGCGGATACATGCGCGCCAAATAATACAGAATGCCCGCCACCTCGGTCAGCGGGCGTCCGTCGATCACGAGGGTCGGAACCTTGCCTTCCGGATTGATCGCGAGATAGTCCGGCGCCTTCATGTCGCGCTTGGCGAACGACATGGGCCGGCCTTCGAACGCGGCTCCCACTTCGTGGAGCGCGATGTGCGGGGCAAACGAACTCGATCCCGGAGCGAAATAGAGCGTCAGCATCGCCGGCTTATCCCTTCAACGCCATGTCCACCGCGTCGATCAGCACGCGGTCTTCCGGCGCGACCTTCGAGGGAAACGCGGCTGCGAGCGCGCCTTTGCCGTCGATCAGATATTTGTGGAAGTTCCACTTGGGCGCCGCACCTTCGCCGGCCTCCGCCACCACCCATTTGTAGAACGGATGGGCATGGGTGCCGATGACCGTGTTCTTGGCCGTCATCGGAAAAGTGACGCCGTAACGGGTCTCGCAGAATGTCTTGATGTCGGATTCCGTGCCCGGCTCCTGGCGGCCGAAATCGTTCGACGGCACGCCGAGCACAATCAGGCCGCGCTCTTTGTAATTCCGCCACAGCGCTTCGAGGCCCTTATATTGCGGCGTGAATCCGCATGCCGAGGCGGTGTTGACGACGAGCACCGGGCGGCCCGAGAACTCCGAGAGCTTCAGCGGCTTGCCGTCGATGGAGGTGAATTCGAAATCATGCGCGGACATCGAGAGGTCCTTTCCATCCGTTCCCCGCCTCACCGTTCCGGCGTAGCATGAACCCGCCTCAAGCAGGTAGGGTTCTAACAATGGAGCGCTTCGTCGCCGATCTGGTCAAGGATTTCGAAAGCGGGCCGGATGACGCCTGAACAAGCTATCGCATTTGTTCGAGAACATGGTGTCGTCCTGGAGTCCGGTCGCGGTCCAGTCCCCTCTCTGGCAGAGGCCGTGGCGCAAGAACCGATCAAGGGAAGTTGGTGGTCTCACCTAAAGAACAAAGAGATATTCGCGCGGACCCGCGCGGTTCGAGACAACGATGATGTCCTTGTTTGTCGCGTTGTGGGCGGCAAGATCACGTTCGTTCACCGAAGGCTATGGCCAGCGTTGGTTCGTCTTGCCGGCCGGCTTCCGCCTGCCCGCCTCGCGCAGCTCAAAGAGGAGCATACGCCAACGGGTCGCCACATCGTTCGAACGGTCCCTTATCCCGACTGGGTTCCTGCAGAAGTCTCCCGCCTCGCCCTCAAACTCGGCGAATCCGAGGCCATTGCCCAAGTGGGTGGCTGGATAGCGTAGTGGCTGCAATCGATTCAACCAGAACGAAATCTGCTCTACACGTCCAGATTCACGACGTTCAGCGCATTGTCCTGAATGAATTCGCGCCGCGGTTCCACCACGTCGCCCATCAGCTTGGCGAAGAGATCGTCGGCCTCGTCGGCGTGTTCCACCTTCACCTGCAGCAGCGTGCGCGCGTTCTCGTCCAGTGTGGTCTCCCAGAGCTGGTTCGGATTCATCTCGCCCAAGCCTTTGTAGCGCTGCAGCGACAATCCGCGCCGGCCCCATTCCAGGATCGCGTCCAGCAATTGCGTCGGGGCGCGGATTTCGCGCATGTCGTCCTTGCGCGCAAGCCCGCTGGCCTTGAGATAGGTCGTCTGCAATTCGGCCGCCATGCGGTCGAGCTTTCTCGCGTCCGCGCTCCCGATCAGTGCGCCGTCGATTGCAATCGTCTCGGTGACGCCGCGCACTTCGCGGCGGAATTTCAGGCCGCCATCGGGAGTCGGCTCGCCCCTCCAGCCGCGCTCGGTTTCCTCCGACATGGAATCCAGCCGGCGCGCGATATAGGCGGCTGCGTCTTTGGCCTTCTCCGGATCGGACAGCATTTCGGGATTGAGCGCTCCGGCAATCGCCGCCTGCTCCAGCACGAAGCGCGGATAATGCCGGGGAAAATTCTCCAGCGCCACGCGTGCCGCCCGCGCCCGCTCGATGAGATGCGCAAGGTCGGCCCCCGCCATGCTCTCGCCCGATGACAGCGTCAGCACCGCGTCCTTGATGCCTTCCTCGACCAGGTGGTTTTCCAGCTCGCGCTCGTCCTTCAGATAGCGCTCGGACTTGCCGCGTGCGGCTTTGTACAAAGGGGGCTGCGCGATGAACAAATGCCCGCGCTCGATCAGCTCCGGCATCTGCCGGTAGAAGAACGTGAGCAGCAGCGTGCGAATATGGGCGCCATCGACATCGGCGTCGGTCATGATGATGATCTTGTGGTAGCGCAGCTTGTCGGGATTGAATTCCTCGCGCCCGATGCCGGTGCCGAGCGCGGTGATGAGGGTCGCGATTTCCTGCGAACCCAGCATCTTGTCGAAGCGCGCGCGCTCCACGTTCAGAATCTTTCCCCTCAGCGGCAGCACCGCCTGATTGGCGCGGTTGCGGCCCTGCTTGGCCGAGCCGCCGGCGCTATCGCCCTCGACGATGAAGATCTCGCATTTGGCGGGATCGCGTTCCTGGCAATCGGCGAGTTTCCCCGGAAGGCCCACGCCGTCGAGCGCGCCCTTGCGCCGCGTCAGCTCGCGCGCTTTCCGCGCGGCTTCGCGGGCGGCCGCCGCCTCGATTACTTTTCCGACGATGCTGCGGGCTTCGGCGGGATGTTCCTCGAACCAGCGGCCGAGCTGTTCCAGCACCACGCCTTCGACGGCCGGCCGCACTTCGGATGAAACCAGCTTGTCCTTCGTCTGGGAGGAAAACTTCGGATCGGGCACCTTGACCGACAGCACGCAGGTCAGCCCCTCGCGGCAATCATCGCCCGTCAGCGGCACGCGGTCTTTTTTTCCGATGCCGGTTTCATCGGCATATTTCGTCACCACGCGGGTCAGCCCCGCGCGGAAGCCGGCAAGATGCGTGCCGCCGTCGCGCTGGCCGATATTGTTGGTAAAGCACAGCATGTTCTCGTGATACGAATCGTTCCACGACAGGGCCGCTTCCACGCGCATGCCGTCGCGGTCCGCGCCGAGCATGATCGGATTGGGAATGAGCATCGTCTTGGTGCGGTCGAGATAGCGGATGAACGCTTCGAGGCCGCCGTCATATTTGAGCAGGATTTCCTTCCGCTCGACGCCGCGCTTGTCGGTGAGGCGAATGGTGACGCCGGAATTGAGGAACGCAAGCTCGCGCAGGCGGTGTTCCAGCGTCGCGTAATCGAACTCGGTCTTGGTGAAGGTCTTGGGGCTCGGCAGGAACGTCACTTCCGTGCCGCGCCGCCCCTTGTCGGGGCCGACCACTTGCAAGGGCGCCACGGGGTCGCCGTCGCGGAAGCGCATATAATGCTCGTGCCCATCGCGCCAGACGCGCAAGTCGAGCCATTCGGAGAGCGCATTGACCACCGACACGCCGACCCCGTGCAGGCCGCCCGAAACCTTGTACGCGTTCTGCTCGAATTTTCCGCCCGCATGAAGCTGGGTCATGATGACTTCGGCGGCAGAGACGCCTTCTTCCTGATGGATGTCCACCGGCACGCCGCGCCCATTGTCGCGCACGGTGCAGGAACCGTCCGCGTTCAGCTCCACATCGACGCGGTCGCAGAATCCGGCCAAGGCTTCGTCGATGGCGTTGTCGACGACCTCGTAGACCATGTGATGCAGGCCCGAGCCGTCGTCGGTGTCGCCGATATACATGCCGGGGCGCTTGCGCACGGCATCGAGGCCCCGGAGGACCTTGATCGAGCCGGCGTCATAGGATTCGGCGCTGCCATTGCCGTTGCCGGTCGGATTGGGGTGGGCCGGATCGTGCACCATCATGCCACCGCAATGCCGAGAGCAGCGCCAATGATCACAGCGCCCGCCCCCTTGTTGATGCGCCGGCGGGCACGCTCGCTGGTGAGGAATGCGCGTGCTCTGGCGGCCAGCGCCGCATAGCTGAGCGTGATCGCCGGGATCAGGATCAATGTCGTCGCCACCAGTTCCAGATAGCCGAACATGTCGAGATGCTTCAGATTGACCACACTCGGCAGCGCCGCGAAAAAGAACACCATGCCCTTGGGATTGCCGGCCGTGACCGCGGCCTGGGACAGGAATCCGCCCCGAGCGAAGGATGTCCCCCCTCCGTCTCGCCGCGAAGTGCGGCTCGCCACCTCCCCCGCGGGCAGGGGAGGATCGTTCGCGCTCACAGGCGCCGTCCAATATTTGTAGCCGAGCCAGAAAAGATACAGCACACCGGCGATCTTCACCGCGAAGAACAGATTGCCCGTCGTTTTCGCCACCAATTCCAGCCCGAATGCGGAAAAGCTCATCAGCACGATGTCGCCCAGCGCGGTGCCAAAGGCCGCCGGAATCGCCGCGCGGAATCCGCCGGCCAGCGCGCGCGCCGTGATTGCGATCACATTCGGCCCGGGCAGCGCAATTAAAAACGCATAAATGCCGGCATAGACCAGAAGGGCGTGCAGCGGGATCATGCGCCGCCCTCCTGTTGCGCCTGGCGAAGCATGGGTACGAAGCGTCCCGAAGAAACGGAAAAGAACTGGGCGCGTGTTTCGAGCGGCGCGAACAGACTCCGGTCGGTGCCGGTGAGCCAGGCCTGTGTGCCCAAGCTCAGGATTTCCTCGAACAGTGCCGCGCGGCGGGATACGTCCAGATGAGCGGCGATTTCGTCCAGCAGCAGCACCGGCGCGATGCCGTCATGGCGCTTCTTCAGCAGCCACGCATTGGCGAGCACGATGGATATGAGAACCGCCTTCTGCTCGCCGGTCGAACAATCGCGCGCGTCCGCCCGCTTGACCGTGTGGCGGACTTCGAGATCGGCGAGATGGGGACCGGCGCTCGTCCGTCCGGACTCCGCGTCGCGCTCGCGCGAAGCGGCAAATACGGCCTGAAGGCGGCCGGTGTCGATCGCGTCTTCGCCCAGCGCGTCGGCGAGACGCAGATGCGCGCAAGGAAAGGCGCCTTCGGCCCCGCGCGCTTCCAGCTCCATGTTCAAGCGTTCGAGGACCAGCAGACGGGCCCCGGTGACGGCTGCGCCCTCCTCGGCCATCGTCGCTTCCAGACCGTCCAGCCAGCAACGGTCGCGCGATCCATCCTTCAGCAGTTTCAACCGCTCATGCATCGCGCGCTCGTAGCGGGCCGCGTGCTTGGCGTGGCTGGAATCGAGCGCGAACACCAGCCGGTCGAGGAAACGACGGCGTTCGGAGGCTCCTTCCAGGAACAGCCTGTCCATGGCGGGCGTCAGCCACAGCATCGGCAGCAGTTCGGCGATATCGGCGGCATCAGCAGGCGCGCCGTTCAGATGCAGCGCGCGCCTGGGCGCATTGGCGTTTGAGGGTACCAGCCCGGTCCCGATTTCCCATTCGCCGCCGGGCCGCGCGAGCGTCGCGGAAACCGCCCACAGCCCCGGATTAAATCCCGGGTCCGCGAACGTGTCGTGCGCGACTGCCGTATCGGCGGGACTTTTGCGCTGGATCGCCGCAAGCTTCGCCCCGCGCAAGCCCCGGCCCGGCGACAAGAGCGAGATCGCTTCCAGAAGGTTGGTCTTGCCGATGCCGTTGGCGCCGCTCAGCACCACGGGCGCGGCTTCGACATGCAGCTCGGCCCGGCTGTAAGAGCGGAAATTGGTCAGGGCGACGCGCGTAGCCGCGAGCGAGCACCGCGGACCCGCTGCAAACAGGTCTCCCGGACGCGTCACAGCGTCATCCATGAACCTCGCCACGTGCTTCAATTCGTCTTCCTACACTCGCATCGGCATCAGGACATAAAGCGTGCGCTTGTCCTCGGTGTCCTCGATGAGGGTGGGTGAACCGGCATCGGCAAGCAGGAAACGCACATCCTTGCCGACGATCTGGCCGGTGATATCCAGGAGATAGCGAGCGTTGAAGCCAATCTCAATAGGATCGGCGGTATAATTCGCGCCCAATTCCTCGGTCGCCGTACCGGACTCCGGATTGACCACCGAAAGCGTCACGCGGTCGTTGTCGAGGTTGAGTTTCACGGCCCGCGTCTTGTCGGCGGAGATGGTGGAAACGCGGTCGACGGCCTGGGAGAAATCCTTGGCGTCGAGCGTCAGCACCTTGTCGTTCGCGGTCGGGATGACGCGCTGGTAATCCGGGAAGGAACCGTCGATCAGCTTCGAGGTCAACTCGACGCCGCCGAAGGTGAACTGGATCTTGGTGTCGGAGAGACCGATCTCAATGGCGCCTTCCGCGTCTTCGAGCAGCCGGCGAAGCTCGGCCACCGTCTTCCTCGGGACGATCACGCCCGGGATGTCCTTGGCGCCGTCGGGAAGGTCGAGCTCATAGCGCGCGAGCCGGTGTCCGTCCGTCGCCACCGCGCGCAGAGCCTCGGTTTTGCCGTCCTTGGCCGCATGCACATAGATGCCGTTCAGATAGAACCGCGTCTCTTCGGTCGAGATGGCGAAACGCGTCTTCTCGATCAGCGCGATCAGCTCGGACGCCTCAAGCCGGAACCGGTGGGGCAGGGCGCCCGCCGACATTTGCGGGAAATCTTCCTGCGGCAGACAGGCAAGCTCGAACCTGATGCTGCCCGCCGACACCAGCAGCCGCCCGGATTCGCCCGCAACCAGATCGGCCTGCACCTGCGAGCCGTCCGGCATCTTGCGCACGATGTCGTAAAGCATGTGCGCGGGCGCGGTCGCAGCCCCGTTGCGCAGCACGTCGGCGGGAATGGATTCCACGATTTCGATGTCGAGATCGGTTGCCGTCAGCTTGAGGCGCCCCTTTGCCGCCTCGATCAGCACATTCGACAGAATGGGGATCGTGTTGCGGCGTTCGACGACGCTCTGGACGTGGCCTAAGGCTTTCAAGAAGGCGCCGCGTTCGACATTGATTTTCATGGTGCGTGGTGTTCCGGAAGCTTAGGCGCAAAGAGGGTCCAAAATGGCTTCGCGGCGTCGCATGGGAAGGCTCTGCGGCGGCCCCGATTCCTGAGATTTCAGCATAGCCACAATCGCGGGCACAAGCGACTCGAACCGCAGGGCGGGAGCCTGCTCGCGCATTTGGATTTTTCGGGCAAAAAAGGCCCCGAGAGCGCATCCTTCGATTGGCTGAGGATAAGCTCTCGGGGCGCCTGCGGCCAAGCGCGCTTAACGTGGCAGCGATGAGTCTTTAAGCGCGCGGCCAAGCACTTTGCGCAGGAAGTCCACTTCCTGCTGGAACACAGGATCGGTCTTGCACAGCGCTTCTATGCGCCGGCAGGCATGGAGCACGGTCGTATGATCGCGTCCGCCGAAGCGCCGTCCGATATCGGGCAGCGAACGGCTGGTGAGTTCACGGGCAAGAAACATCGCAACTTGCCTCGGCCTCGCCACCCGCCGGGCGCGGCGCGCGGAATGAAGCTCGCGAAGATCGAGTTTGTAATATTCGGCGGTCTTCTTCTGGATTTCGTCGATCGTGACCTTGTGATCGCCTGCCGGCACGCGGCTGCCGATGGCTTCCTCGGCCACTTCCGCGGTGATCGGCTTGCCGGTGAGATCGGCATAGGTCGCAAGCTTCATCAGCACGCCCAGGAGTTCACGCGGGCTGACGTCCAGCTCGGTGGCCATCTGCTCCAGTACGGCTTCGGGAATGCTCGCCCGCGGCAGCTTCTTTTCGAGAGAAGCGGCCCTCGCCTTGAGGATGGCGAGTCGCGTCCCCGCATCGGGCTTTTCCAGCGCAATCGAAATCGCTCCCTGCAGGCGCGAGCGGATGTCGTCGGAGAGCCCCTCCAGAACCGATGGCGGCCGATCCGCGGCGATCACCACTTTGCGTTTCAGGTCGGTGAAGGCATTCACGGTGTGCAGGAACTCGCTCGTGGTCGCAGCCCGGCCGCAGATATGCTGCAGGTCGTCGATCAGGAGGATGTCGGCGCCGCGGAGTTCCTCCTTGAAGGCAAGCGTCTGCTGCTCCCTCAAGGCGGACAGGAACCGGCGCATGAAATCCTCGGCTCTGAGAAACAGCACGCGTGCGCCCCTGACGGTGCGTGCCTCCAGCGCGATGGCGTTCAGAAGATGCGTCTTGCCATAGCCGAAACCGCCATGGATGAAGAGCAGCCCCATATCGCTCTCGCCCGTCTCGGCAAAGCGCTGCGCCGCCTTGAAGGCGAACTCGTTGGATGGGCCGACGACAAAGGTGGAGAAGCTTTGGTTCGGATCGGGCTGGCGGTCCCACAAGCCATGGAGAGAGGAGCCGGGCGCTCTGCCCGGGCCCGAATTGCCGCCGGCACCGCCGCCGCCGAGGCTCGGGGGAACCAGGCTTGGACGCGGTGTGATGGCCAGGGTCCCAAGTCTATGGCCCGCGCCGTTGCGCGCATCGGCTTGGGCTGTCGTCAGTTCCAGGCTCGCGAAGCCCGGCGCAAGTGCGGCGAAGGCGCGCTCGAGCCGCGGCGCATGGTGGGCGGCCACATAGTCGCGCACCAGGCGGCTCGGCGCGGACAGGTGCACATGCCCATCCTCGACCTCGGCCAACGAAAGCGGCGCGATCCAGGTGTCGAAAATGCCTTGACCAAGTTCCAAACGAAGCCGGTCACGCACAGCCGCCCACAATTCGGGCCAACTCGGCTCCTGCTGCAATGGATATCCCATATTCCCTATCCCCAATGCCCGGCGTCTTGCCGGTATCCCCTTCGGGCCCAGCCCGTTCACAGCAACAGCGTCTTACGTCACGTTCTTCGCATCCAAGGTTCCTCCGCCTAGGTCTGAATCCAGGGAAGGCCGTTGGCCTTCCATCCGCCCGCTATTCCGCGATGGCGGTTCTCATCGAGGCCCCCCTCGAATCCGTCCGAAATGTTAAAACAGGGGCCGAAGCCCGCCGCGGTCATGGCGATGGCTGCGGCGCGCGACCGGGCGCCCGACCGGCACAGGAAAAAGAGCGGCGCTCCCGGTTGATAGGTGGTGCGCTTGAGGGCTTCTGCCGCTTCCCCAACGAAGCCGGGATTGGCGGCCGGCGGAAAGCGCTGCCATTCGCACAGCAGTGCCTTGCGCTGGAGCGAAGCCAAATCCGGCACCCCGACGAAGTTCCATTCGGAAACGGTGCGCACATCGATCAGCTGGGCCGCCGCATCGGATGACAGCCGGTCCCAGACCTCCGCCGGGTTCACATCACCGGCATATTGCGGGGGTGGAGACGGTACGGTCCCGGACGAACTCCGATCGCTCATGGATAGGCCCCGAAAATAGAAACGCGAACGCGAAGTGCGAGACGCACCCCAACCAAGTCAAACACGATGTATACTTTAGGATTATTTACTCTGTTCCAGGTCGATACTGTCCGATGGGCGCGAACAGCTTCGTTTTATTGGATTTCTCCCGGAATTTTGCTGCGTTTTCATTGTCTGCCCTGTCAGCTTGGCTGAACCTTATGCCCGGTTAACCAAGGGACGCAAGCCAAAAATCGGTGCTAATTGCCAGGGTGTCACAGGAATGAAATATTCAGAAAAACCAAATACTTACTGAAGTTTGACGCCGTGTACGGAGGGAAACAATCAGGACTACGGACGATTGCTCTCGTATACGGATGAATGGAGATGAAGCATTTCAGGCGCTTAGATGACAATTTGTCATAAATAGTAAATCGAGCGTACGACAGAGAAAAGACATTCCGCCCACTGACGAAGTGATGGAAAGTTCAAGTGTTCACGGTTCATTCACTTTGTGAAGCTTTTGTGTGAGGAACCGGAGTCTCTGGGAAACCAAATAAATCAGGCGTTTAGCGACTTCAGCCGGGCGCTCAGCCGCGACACTTTCCGTGACGCGTTGTTCTTATGGACGACGCCCTTGGTGACGCCGCGCATCAGGGCCGGCTCGGCTGCCTTCAGGGCGGCGGTGGCAGCGGTCTTGTCGCCGGCTGCCAGCGCCTCTTCGACCTTGCGCACGGCTGTACGGATCAGGCTCTTGCGGTTCTTATTGACGGCCGTGCGGCGGGCGGTTTGGCGGACGCGCTTTTCGGCCGAGGAATGATTGGGCATGGGTTCGCTCTGTCGCTGTTGGATTTAAGGGCCGGACAAATACAGGGGCCGCGCCGCAGCGTCAATGCGAACGCCCCCTCAATGATGGGCCAGCGCGATGCGCAGCGGATCGGCGCCATCGAGCCAGGCGATCCAGCGTTCGCCCTTAAGCGGATCTATCGCCCAGATGTCGATTGCATGACGGTTGCCGATCAGCTTTTCGGCCGTGTGGAAGGCCTCCTCGTCGCTTCCGCACTGGGGCTCGTAGCGGTCGACCACGTGACCGGCATCGTCGATTACGCATAGACGGTAAAGGGACATGAGGCGGCCTCGCTTTCTCCTTGCGTCCCTCGTCCTGTCCGGGGGCGAGAAATCGCGAAGCAAGGTTCGCAAGCCGGCCGAGGGCACGGTTTGACGTGGGTCAAACGGGCGGAGAAATGAGTACAGGCCGGCGGCCGGCGGCCGGCGCCGGAGCGGCCGCATCGACTGGGCCAGGAGAGGGGGATCGGAATTTCCTGTCCCGGGCCTATCGGAGGATCATTCTCCGACGTCGATGTGGACGCCCTCGATGTCGGTCAGGTGAAAGCACCCCAGCGGGCATTTCTGGAACAGCTTCAGCCGCGCCTCGCCCTCCGAGCCATATCCCAAGGGCCGCCCGTGCATCAGGGGGTTCTCGCCGATCAGGAATTCCATGTCCTTTTTCACCTGCTCGACGGATTCCACCGTGAATCCGATATGGTCGAGCCCGGTGCGCGCAGGGTCTTGCGCGTAATAATCCGCGATCCGCCACGGCATGATGCTCAGCGTCACGCGCCCGTCGGACAGATAATAATTCTCATCGCCCTCCTGCCGGTTCTTGAGCGAGAGCCCGAACACTTCGGCATAGAACTGGGCGCAGCGTTCCGCGTGCCGCGTGCGCAGCGCGATGTGGCTGATGCGGCGGGGCCGCACTTCGCCACCGCTGTTTTCGGCATAGACATCTTTCTGGAAGCCGATGTTCCGCTGGGACAGATCGAAAATATTGGTGTCGGGATCGTGCGCGGAATAGGCGGCAAAAGGCCGGATGGGCGGACGCTTCAGCGCCTGCAAGCCGGGATCGAATTTCTGCATGCGGACGATCGTGTCCTCCAGGTCCTCCACTTCGATCCCGAAATGGTCGAGCCCGCTGGTGCGCCCGTCGCGGCGCGGAATGTTCGTCATGCCGACATAGCCGTCGCCGAGCGAGATCGCCCGCGAGGGCGCCACCGTGCGCGTGGTTCCCGGCGTCATGCCGAACAGCGCCTGATAGAAGCGCGTGTTCATGGCGTATTGGTCCGATGTAATCGCTACGTGGTTGATGCGCGCGGGCATCGATGCCTCCCTTGGGGGCTTGGTGTCCCAATTACGGAATTCGCTTCCTCCTGATCGGCCTTTGGCGAATTTCGGAATCGAAGGACACTAGCCAACTTATTCAGTCCTCGCGTCGTTTCGGTTTCGAAGTTCGCAACAGCGCCCGATATGACGAACGAAGCGAACTTCGAAACCGCGACGCTAGCGATTGTTAGCGGCCGATCGTCACCACGTCCAGGAGCGCCGGCTCCCCTTTCTTGACCATGGCGATGGCGCGTTTCAAGGCCGGGCCCAGGTCCTTCGGATTTTCGATCGGGCCTTCCGCGTAGACGCCCATGCCCTTCGCCACCGTCGCGAAATCGATGAAGGGCTCGCGAATGGTCGTGCCCACATGGGCCGTGGTCGCACCCCGCATGCGCCGGTTCGCGATTCGCTGCAGCCCCATATATTCCTGATGCCAGGCGCGGTTGTTGTGCATCACATAGAGCACCGGAATCTTGTGGTGCGCGGCCGTCCACAAGACGCCCGGCCCCATCATCAGGTCGCCGTCCGGCTGGATCGTCACCGTGATGCGGCCGTGCTTCTTGTTGGCGAGCGCCACGCCCACCGCACCGGCAGCCCCGAAGCCGATGCCGTTGCCGCCGGATTCGCCGGTGTAGTTGTAGTATTTGTCCATCGCCCACAGCCGCTGCGGCCAATTGCTGATGCCGGATTGTTTGGTGGAGGCGAGCGACCAGTCCTCTTGCCTCAGCACCTCGAACAACTCCATGCATAGCCGCGCGGTGGAAATGGGGCTTGCGTCCCAGCCATTGGCGGCATCGCCGCGCACCCGTTCGAGTGCGGTCTTGTGCGCCTCGCCGAGCTTCGTGCCGCGCGCGGCGAAGGCCGATTTGTGATTGGCGGTCATCTCGCGCTTCACCGCCTCGATGAGCGAGGGCATGGTCGCGGACGCATCCGCCGCGATGGCGATGTCGACGTCCTCGAAGCGCTGGAAATTCTGGAAATTGGATTTGCTGAACAGATCGCCCGAGCTGATGCTGACGATCTTGGCCCCGGCTTTGGTGGTGGGCCGGGAACTCGAGACGATGTGCTCGCGGAACTGGTGCGTGACGCCCCAGAAATCGACGACTTCCAGCCCCAGAACCACATCGGCCTGGCCGACCGTGCCGCGTCCGCCACGGCTTGTCTGGTTCAACGGGTGCCGCGTCGGAAAATTCATGCGCGCGGAGACATCGACGACGCCGCATTGCAGAAGCTCGGCCAATTCCACCAGCCGGTCTACGGCGGCCTGCGAGCGGCCATAAGACTCCGCCACGATGACCGGGTTTTCCGCCGCAACCAGCAGCTTCGCCACTTCGGCCACCGCCCCGGATTCACCTTGCGGCATGGACGTCACGGGAAGTTTCGGGATGGTCGGCCTTTCGCCTTCGGGAATGGGGCCTTCCTGCATCTCGGTGTCGACGCAGAGGATGGTCGGTCCCATCGGCGCAGTCGTCGCGATCTTGTAGGCCCGCGTTGCGGATTCGGCGAAATGCTGCAGGCTCGCCGGCTTGTCGTCCCATTTGACGAAATCGCGCACCATCGCGACATCGTCTTGGGAGGAATGGACCCAGATCACTTCGCTGGAGCGTTCCGCGGCATCGAACGTGTTGCCGACGATCATGAACACCGGCGCGCGGTCGCAGAACGCATCGTACAGCGCCATGGAGGCGTGCTGCAGCCCGACGGTGCCATGGGCGCAAACGAGCATCGGCTTGTTCTCGATCTTGGCGTAACCATGCGCGATTGCCGCCGAGGTTTCCTCATGCGTGGTGGCGATCCATTCGGGGGCGGCGTTCTTGCCGTAATTCACGATGGATTCGTGCAGGCCCTTGAAGCTCGACCCGCACGTGGCCGCCGCATATTCGAAGCCCATATGTTTCAGCACATCGAGCATGAAATCCGAGCCGGCGCTCGTCTGCACGATGGGGCTGCCGTCGACGCGGTAATTCTCGATTTCAGGATCGGGCGGGGAGACGCTGGTGCCGCGGGGGCCTTGCGTTTGCGCGGCCAAGGGGAGCGGTAAGGCGGCAGCGGCAGCACCCGCGAGCGCGGCCCCCTTCAGCAGGCTGCGGCGCGTGACCGATTCCGTTTTGCGCTTCGACATGGCTCATCTCCCGGGCCGGTTGCCTGCGCGGCACGGTACGGCATTTGACCGGTTTTCGGAACTGTGCGACACGGGCACGCATCATCCTTTAAGCATCTGATTTCGAGGAAAATTCGTGGCAGGCCGGGTTTTGCGACTGCGATTGCACGAAGGCGCGGATGCCCCGTCCGCGAGCGATGTCGCAATCGAACAGGCGGTCATCGCCGGCTGGACCGGCCGCGATGCGGACGCCGTCGAAAAGCACATCAAGGAACTGGAAGCGCTCGGCGTGAAGCGCCCCGCCACGACGCCCATCTTTTACCGCGTCGCCGCGGCGCGTCTGACCACCGATAGCGCGATCGAGGTTCTGGGCGAACAGTCGAGCGGCGAAGTGGAGTTCGTTCTGCTGCAATGGGGCGGCGCGCTTTGGGTCGGCATGGGGTCCGATCACACCGACCGCGAAGTGGAAGCCTATGGCGTCTCCGTCTCCAAGCAGATGTGCGAGAAACCCATCGCCCCCGATTTCTGGCGCTTCGACGATGTGGCCGCGCATTGGGACCGGCTTATTTTGCAGTCCCACGCCGTCATAGGCGGCTCGCGCGTGCTTTATCAGGAAGGCACGGTCGCCGCGATGCGCAGGCCAGAGGATTTGCTGGCGCGTTACGCGCCGGGCGGGCTTCCCGATGGCACGCTGATGTTCTGCGGAACGCTCAGCGTTCATGGCGGGGTGCGGCCTGCCGTGCGGTTCGAATTCGCGCTCGAAGACCCGGTGAGGGAGCGCAAAATCGAACATGGCTACGATGTCGTAACGCTTCCGATCCTGGGCTGAACCGCCATGCCGATGAACAAACCGCATCTCGAATTCATGCCGCTCGACATGTCGACAGGCTGGGCGACGCCCGAGGGCTACCCCGAAGGCATCAAGCAGAAGATCCTCGCGAGCGACATCGACGAGACGGGAAAGATGGGGAGCCGCACGCGGCTGTTGCGGTTCGATCCCGGCGCCTTCACCATCGCACCCTTCGTGCACGATCATTGGGAGGAGGTTTATCTCCTCTCGGGCGATCTGATCGTCGGCAATGATGCGAGAGGGCAGGGCGGCGAAAAATTCTTGAGCCCCACCTATGCCTGCCGCCCGCCCGGCATCCATCACGGGCCGTTCAAGTCGGACTGCGGCTGTATGCTTTACGAAATCCATTATTACGACGAGAGCCGCAAATAGCGCGAAAGGCCAAGCCATGTGGCCGTTCCATACCGAGCTCGCTTCATTCGCCGCAGGCCAAGACACGCCGAGCGAATTCCTGGAATCCTGCCTTGCCTGCATCGCCGCGCACGAAGCCGATGTCGGCGCTTTCGTGCATACGAACATAGAGGGTGCGCGCGAAGCCGCCGCGCGTTCGACCGCGCGCTGGAAGGCGGGCAAGCCGCTTTCCTTGATCGATGGCATGCCGGTCGGCATCAAGGACATCGTCGAGACCATCGACATGCCGACCGAGATGGGTTCGCCGCTCTACAAGGGCTGGCGCTCGGGCCGTGATGCCGCGAGCGTCGCGGCGCTGCGGGAAGCCGGCGCGGTGATCGTTGGAAAAACCGTGACCACGGAGTTCGCCGCGACGTTCCCGGCTGGCACGCGCAATCCGTGGGACAAGACGCGCACGCCCGGCGGTTCGAGCAGCGGTTCGGCGGCGGGTGTGGCGGCGGGCATGATCTCGGCTGGGCTCGGCACGCAGGTCGTGGGCTCCATCGTGCGGCCGGCGAGCTTCTGCGGCTGCGTTGGCTTCAAGCCGAGCGTGGGCGCGCTCAATCGCGGCGGCAGCCACGACGCGCTGTCGCAGAGCGCGGACGGCGCGCTGGCGGCGAGCCTCGAAGATGCGTGGAATTTCTGCTGGGCGATTGCGCAGCGCGCTGGCGGCGATCCGGGTTATCCGGGATTGGCCGGGCCGCAAGCGATGCCGGGGCCGACGCGGCCGCGCGCCCTGGCCGTGCTGGAAACAAGCGGCTGGGCGCAGGCTTCCGATGATGCGAAAGCGGCGTTCGCCGAAGCAGTCGCGCGGTTGAGGGCGGCGGGTGTGACGCTGCTCGACCGCCGGGACAATACGCTAATCGAAGAGATCGAGGCCGCGCTGACGCAAGCCCGCGCCGTGACGGACGCCGTGAACGCCTGGGAATCGCGCTGGCCGCTCAACACCTATCGCGAGAAGGACGCGGGCGCCTTAAGCAAATTCATGCTGGACCGGCTGAAGCAGGCCGAAAGCATGAGCATCGCCGATTACCGGAGCGCGCTCGCCGAGCGCACGCGCATCCGTGGCGTCTACGCAAAGCTCGCCGGCATCGCGGAGGCGGTGATCACCTTGTCCGCAACGGGGGCCGCGCCCGTGGGGCTGCACTCGACCGGCAATCCGATCTTCGCGGTCGCGGGCTCGATGCTGGGCGTTCCGGCGGTTTCTCTCCCCGTGCTCGAAGTCGAGGATTTGCCGCTCGGGCTTCAAGCGATGGGCTTCGAACAGGAAGACGCGGCCCTCATCGGCATTGCAGCCTGGCTTCGCGATATCCTGCAGCGGGAAATGACATGAAGCTTGCGGTTCCCGACGTCATCTCCAATTCCTATTTCCCGGCTGCTGCCGCCATCGAACTAGGCTTCTTCGAACGCGAAGGCCTCGACGTTTCGCTCGAATTGATCTTTCCCGTCGATAAAGCCTATGCGGCGTTGCGCGACGGCCAGGTGGATTTCGTCGGCGGCTCGGCGCATTCCGCGCTTGCCGCCTTTCCGGAATGGCAGGGCGCGAAGCTTCTCTGTGCGCAAGCCCAAGGGATGTATTGGTTCCTGGTCATGCACGCCGATTACCGTGCGGCTCGCGGCGACATTTCGGTTGTGAAGGGAAAACGCATCGGCGCTGCACCCTGGGTGGACATGGGGCTGAAGCGTCTCCTGATCGAAGCGGGGATCGATTCCGCGCTTGACGACGTGACGATTGCGCCGGTGCCGGGCGCGCTAGGCGCGGGCGTGAATTTCGGCGTCACGGCGGCCAAAGCGCTGGAGGAGCGCAAGATCGACGGCTTCTGGGCGAACGGAATGGGCGCTGAAGTGGCGGTCAGGCGCGGCGCCGGCACGGTGGTGCTCGATGTGCGCCGCGGCGACGGACCGAAAGCGTGCTTCAACTACACCATGGCATCCATCGCCACGACGGACGCGCTGATCGCGCGCGCTCCCGATGCGGCTGCGGCGGCCGTCCGCGCTATCGTGAAAACACAAGCCGCGCTGCGCGCCGATCCGGAACGCGCGACGGAGGTGGGGAAGAAGCTGTTCCCGCCGTCGGAGGCCGCGCTGATTGCCGAACTGATCCGGCGCGATCTTCCCTATTACGACGCGTCCATTTCGCCGGAATTCGTCGCCGGCATGAACCGCTTCGCGCGCGATGTAGGCATCTTGAAAGGCAACCCGCGTTACGAAGACGTGGTCGCGGCGCAGTTTTCCGATTTGTGGACGGGTTGAGCGTCAGGCGGTTTCGAGCCAGTGAATGCTGAACAGCCGGTCGGCATCGCACCACACCGCACGCGGAACAAATCCGCAGGACGCGGCAAGTCCGCGAAAATCCTCCACCGTATATTTGTAGGAATATTCGGTTTGGATGGCCTCACCTTCCGCGAACCCGATATTGCGGCCGCACACCGAGACGCGCTGTGCGATGGCGCTCACCAGATACATCTCGATACGGTGGGAAAGCGGGTTGAAGATCGCGTAGTGCGCGAACGCAGCCGGATCGAAATTGGCGTGCAGTTCGCGATTGGCCCGCACCAACAGGTTCTTGTTGAACGCGGCCGTCACGCCTGCGCGGTCGTTATAGGCGGCATGCAGAATGGCCGGGTCCTTCACCAGATCGACGCCGATCAGCAGCCCGCCGCCCTTCAGCAATTTCGACGTCCGTTTCAGGAAGGCGCGCGCTTCGTCCGGCTCGAAATTGCCGATGGTGGAACCGGGGAAAAAGCCGATCCGGCGCGCGCCCGAAAACCGCACATCCAGCGTGGCCGTGAAATCGGCGATGATCGGCCGGATTGCGAGACGAGGATAATGCGCCTGCAGACGCCCGGCGATATGGCGCAAATAGGGGCCGGAAATATCGACCGGCAAATAGGCGCGCGGGCGTTCCAGCGCATCCAGCAGCGGCCGAATCTTTTCGCCGGCGCCGGCGCCGAATTCGACGATTTCCGCATCGGCGCCGATCAGCGCGGCCATCTCATCCGTGTACGAATGGAGCAGGGAAAGCTCGACCCGCGTCGGATAATATTCCGGCAGCGCGCAAATCTTCTCGAACAGCAGCGAACCTTCCGCGTCGTAGAAGAACTTGCACGGGATGCGCTTGGGCTCGGATCGCAAGCCCGCCAGCAGCGCGTCGGCAAAACCCTCGTCCGCCGTCAGCGGCTCGCGTGCTTCGGCGGCGGCCATGCGAGGGGGCGGGTTCATGCGTCCTCCGCGAGGCGGATGCCGGAGAATTGCCAGCGCGCCGAGGGCGGGAAAAAATTGCGATAGCTGGCGCGGATGTGGCCGGCAGGCGTTGCGCAAGACCCGCCGCGCAGCACGATCTGGCTGCACATGAATTTGCCGTTGTATTCGGCGACGGGGCCGGGTTGCGGCTTGAAGCCGGGATAGGGGTCGTAGCTCGACCGTGTCCACTCCCAGGCGTCGCCGTAAAGTTGCGCGAGTTCCACTGCCATGGGTGCGGGTTTCACATGGGGCCGCGCGGGATCGAGCAGATTGCCGTGGATCGGTTCGGCCGCGGCGGCGGCTTCCCATTCGAATTCAGTCGGCAGACGCTTGCCAGCCCAGGCCGCATAGGCCGCAGCTTCGTAGAAGCTCACGTGCAGCACCGGCTCTTCCGGCCTTGCCGGCTGCACGCCGTTCAGCGTGAACACCTGCCAGTTATCTTCCTTCGTCCAATAAAGCGGCGCGCTCCAGCCTTGTGTCTGCACGCACGCCCATCCGTCCGACAGCCAGAATTCCGGCCGCCGGTATCCGCCATCCTCCATGAAGGCGAGATATTCGCCGTTCGTGATCAGCCGGGACGCGATCCGGAAGGGGGCGAGGAGAACCAGATGACGCGGACCCTCATTGTCGAACGCGAACCCATCGCCTGCGTGGCCGATGGGCACGATGCCGCCGGCATAATCGATCCAGCCGAGCGGGGGTGCCCCGGTCACCACGACGGGCGGCGCGGGCGCATAGGCCGGAAGCAGCGGATTGCAGGAGAATGCATGCTTGATGTCGGTGAGGATCAGTTCCTGGTGTTGCTGCTCGTGATGAAGGCCCAATTCGGCGAGGCCCTCGAAGGCCAGTCGGCCGGCCTCGCCGGTCCGCGCGAACAGGCGCTCGATCCCTTCATCGACATGCCGGCGGTAGGCGAGCACGTCCTTGAGCGAAGGCCGCGTCAGCAGCCCGCGCTGCGGCCGCGGATGCCGGGGGCCCAGCGCCTCGTAATAGGAATTGAACAGATAATGATAGCGGCGGTCGTAGGGAGCATAATCATCCGCATACGGAATAATAACCACGGTTTCGAAGAACCAGGTGGTGTGCGCGAGATGCCATTTCACCGGGCTCGCGTCCGGCATGGATTGGACGCATTGGTCCTCGGCCGACAGCGGCGCGGCGAGCTTTTCCGTCAGTGTACGGATGGATGCGTAGCGCTTGAGGAACAGCGTCGCATCGGCCATCGGTTCGTTCGCGAGACTGCGGTACATGAGAGCGAAACCTGAGAGGAAGCTATTGCCCCACGCGGGCCAAAAGGCCGCGGGACGCTATTAAACGCACCGATTGCGGATTTGTGCCAGCCGAGTTTCCGCTTTCGTAGGATTGTGACAGACGCGTCACCCGGCCAGGGCGTCTTGGAAGGCCCGTTTGAGCACGGTGAGGCCCGCTTCCACATCGTGGCCAAGATGCAGCCGAAGAGCGCGCCTTCCGCGCGCATTGAGCACGGCAAGATCGCCTTCGGCGGTCGCGTCGGTGACCGCGCCAAATCCGTATGTCCGCGCCGGAACCGGCAAGTCGGCCGGGTGGCCGGAGGTGATCTGGAGGAACACACCGGTGTTCGGGCCGCCCTTGTAGGCCTGACCGGTCGAATGCAGGAACCTGGGACCGAACCCCACGCAGGTCGCGGCGTGCGTGCGATCCCGCACCAAGGCCCGGATTTCGGTCAGCGCATCCCGATGCGGCGCGTTGCGGGCGACATAGGCAAGGAGTGCGCAATAATCGCCGTCCTTGAGGCGGGCCAAATGCGCCTTCAGAACGCCGGCAAGCGAGGCTTTGCCTTTGAGCGCAACACTGTTGGCTTCATCGGCGAATACCGAAACGCCGCCATCGGTCCACAAAGGGGTTTCCGCGCGGACCGGGCTGCCGCCCTCACGGGCCTGCATCAGCGCGCGCGTCTCCACCTTGCTTGCTTCGACATCGGGCTGATCGAAAGGATTGATGTGCATGACCGCGCCGGTCACCGCGGTTGCCAGTTCCCAGCGGAAGAATTCCTGGCCCAGCGCCGTCCGGTCCGGCAATAGGATGCGCACCACGGGGTGGCCCATCTGCTCGAGGCGCGACAGCGCCTCTTGCACCGCGCCATCGGGTTCTTCGGCAAGCTTCAAATGGACAAACAGCCGGTCGTTTCCGTAAGCCGCCGGGGGACCGAGCGGTTCGCCGTCGACCGGAATCAAGCCTTTGCCGAGCTTGCCGGTGGATTCGGCAAGCAATTGTTCGAGCCATGCGCCGATGTCGGCAATGCCGGGGGATGAGAAGATCGTCACTTTGTCCCGGCCGCGGGCGGCAAGCGTGCCGAGGATCGCGCCAAGCCTGACACCGGGATTGTCCGTCGACGGAACATCGGGTCCGCAGGCCGAGACCATCGCCGCGGCCGATGCGAGCAGCGCCTCCACATCCACGCCCATGACCGCGGCCGGGACCAGCCCGAAATCGGAGAGCACTGAAAAGCGGCCGCCGATATCGGACCTGCCTTTGCAGATGTGGCGAAAGCCTTCCGCACGCGCGAGCGATTCGAGTTTCGAGCCGGGATCGGTGATGGCGATGAAATGCGGCCCTGCCTTCCCCGCGCCGAGGGCGGCTTCGACGCGCGCAAAAAAATGATCCTTCAGGATATTGGGCTCGAGCGTCGTGCCCGATTTGCTGGACACGATGAACAGCGTGCGCCGAATGTCGATCGCATCCTCGATCGCGCGGATGTCGGCCGGGTTTGCCGAATCGAGCACTAGCAGGTTCGGATAACCCGCCTGCGCACCGAAGCTGTTGGCGAACACCTCCGCGCCGAGGCTTGAGCCGCCCATGCCCAAAAGCACCGCATGCGTGAACCCGCCCCGCACGTCGGCGGCAATCTGTTTCAGATGTTCGATTCCCTGCCGCTGTTCCTCGACAATGCCGAGCCAGCCAAGCCAGTTCGCCTCATCCGCGCCGGTCCACAGGGTGGAATCGCGCCGCCAGAGACGGCCGACACTGTTGCCGCCCTGCCATTCGGCCAGCGTGCGGGTGACGGCCTGTTCGAGATCGTCCGGCAAATGCACAGTTTGATCGTTGAGGCGGTTGAACGGTGCTGAGGGATTCAAGACAGCTTCCTATGGAGAATTGCACCGGGAAAATCGGCGAACAGTACGGCGCAATCCAGTTGCGCTTGCAACGAAAAAGCGCTGGCCGGGTCGAGCGCCGACTCCCAGGTCCGGCCGGGATCGGGATTGGCAATTCTCGTGCCGTCCCAGAAGCTGGCCGGCGGCAAGGGAAGCCCGGTCTCCGCGCAAGGTTCCGCGCCAAGGCGCGGCACCGCGACGAGAATGGCTCTGTCCGCATGCTGGCGCAGGAATGCCATCGCATTGACGGCGCGCGGACCTTGCGTCTTGAGCGGCCGGTAATCGCCGCCCGAAAAGCAGGCCTGTTCCTCGGCGCGCACAGCAAGAAGCCGCGCGATCAGCGCCTGTTTGACGCGTCCATCCTTCCAATGGGGCAACAGCGCCACGGGATCGTCTTCCGATGCCAGCCCATCCGCGCGCGCGGCGAAATCGACGTCACGGCGATTGTCGGGATCGGTCAGCGAGAAGTCCCAGAACTCGGCCCCCTGATAGAGATCCGGCACGCCCGGAAGGGTGCAGCGCAGAATGCATTGCACCAGCCCGTTCATCGCGCCCGCCGGCGCGATGCGGCCGACGAACGCCGCAAGCGCATCCAGGAATTTGCGCGAGCGTGTGGGATCGAGGATGGCGCGCACGAAATCGGCGTGGGCGCGTTCGAAGGGCGTGTTCGGATCGGTCCAGGAGGTCTTCAGCTTCGCTTCCTTCAGCGATTTCTCATGATTGCGAAGAATACGTTCCGCATACGCAGGAAGCCGTTCGTCGCCGGGTGTGAAATCCGCCGGAAATGTGCCGGCCAAGATCTGATAGAGCTGGTATTCATCGCCGGCGCCGATCTCAGGGGTGCGGAGCGGCGCGTTGAGGCCGAACCAGCCATTCACCTCGCTTTGCCACGCTTCCGGTATTTCGCTCAAAACCGCGAGCCTCGCCCGCACATCCTCGCCCCGCTTATGGTCGTGCGTGGCGGTCGCCAGCAGCGAATGGGGGAACGCTTCGCCCCGCCGCTTGGCGCTGTCTTCGAATTGCGCAGGCGAAAACGCAAACGTGCCGGGCGCAAAGCCCACATCGTTGCGCGACAGCAGCCGGCCATAGCGGAAGAAGGCAGTGTCCTCCACCGCCTTGGCGGCGACGGGCGCGGCAAGCTGGTTGAAATAGCGCGCTGCGCGCCAGGCCACGCGCCCGAATTCGCCGAGTTCGCCGCGCATGGTTGCAGCTATGAAATCGAGCGCCTCGACGGCGTCCGGCGCGATGTGTTTGCGCGCTGCGGCAACAGCAAATTCGAATGGGGGCCCGGGCTGCGGATCGGGCGAATCCCCCGTGGCGTAAGTCCGATACGCATGAAACCGTTCCAGGATCGCTTCGAGCGCCTGTTCCAGCGCCGCATCGCCAATTTCGCGTCCGGCAAAAAGCGCGAGCCGGTGAAAATGCGACGCGGCGGCGCGCAGATGGCTGGCAAAGCTCGCATGCAGCAATTCGCAGCGGGCGATGCATTCTTCCGTGTCGAAGCCGGCCGCGCGGCCGCTGATGCGCGCCCAGAATTGGGTGAACGCGTCCTCGCTACGCGCATCGTGCTGGACGGCCGAGACATCGTTCATGAAGTCGTAGCCGGTCGTGCCGTCCACGCCCCAATCGCACGGCAGCATTTCGTCGGCAGCCAGGATCTTCTCGACAATAATGTACGCTGGCCCGGCGGGCGCGTCTGCCGGCCGGCGCGCATCGAGCTCATCCAACCGCATCCGCAACCGCCGGCAATAGGTGCGCGGGTCGGTCAGGCCATCCACATGATCGACGCGCAGGCCGTCGAGGAGACCTTCCGCATACAGCTCGAACAGTTTCGCGTGCACGGCCTCGAATACGGGCTCGTCTTCGGTGCGAAGGGCCGCCAGTCCGGTGATGTCGAAAAATCGGCGCCAATTGATCGCGTCGGGCGCGGTTTGCCAATGCGCGAGCCGATAATGCTGCCGCGACAGCAACGCCGCCAGCGCACCGGGAGTGTTCCACGGGCCCAACTCCGCCTCGCGCGGATGGACAGCGTCTGCCAGCACCTCGGGATAATCTTCGCGCCGCAAGGGAAGGCGATGCTCGAAATAGGCGAAGGCGAGGCGGTTCAGCGCTTCGTCCCAGATGAGCTTCAGCTCCCTCGCCGCGAGCGCGTCTTCCAAACCTTGCCCCAGCAGCGGCAGCAGCACCTTGCCGCGCATGGCGGTGTCCGGCGAGTCCCAGTCGATGTCGAACATGGCGGCGTAGGGGCTCGCTATCCCCCGTTCCAGCACATCCAGCCACCAGGGATTGTCCGCGCCCCCGACGGCCATGTGGTTGGGCACGATGTCGGCGATGATGCCAAGGCCGTTCGAGCGCAACACGGCGACGAACGCGCGCAAGCCCTCTTCGCCGCCGAGTTCGGGATTGACGCGCGTGTGGTCGATCACGTCATAGCCGTGCGGCGATCCCGCTCGCGCGGTGAGGATGGGCGACGCGTAGATATGGCTGATCCCGAGCCGCTTGAAATAGGGCGCAAAGGACGCTGCGTCCGCAAACGTGAAGGCCTTGTGGAACTGAAGCCGGTAGGTGGCCCGCGGGATCATCTTTTCTTCCGCGCGGTCACGAAACGCTTGATCCTTTCCTCCGCGCCCGGAACGGCGAAAGGATCGCCGGGCGGAAGCCGTCGCCGCCAATTGGGATGCTCGTGCACCGTGCCCGGCAGATTGGGCGCCTCATCGAGGGCGAGCACATCTTCGATGGGGGTTATCGCCAGGCGCGGAGGCGTCATTCCGACATAGGAAAGCGCACCGTTCAGCGCTCGTTCCGGCTGGTCCGGCGATGGCGGATCGCCTTCCACGCAATCGACGTGTCGCATGGCCGACCACAGCAGATGGCGATCGCGCTCCCGCTCACGCCAGTCGCTTTCAGGGTCCATGCCCGGCGGGTACATGTTGAGCCGGGTACGCCACTCGATGTCGCGCCCGCGCCACCAGCCGCAAACGGTCGGAAGATCGTGTGTCGTCGTCAAGGCGACGGCATCGTCGCGCCAATGCTGCGGCAGGAAGTATCCTCCTGCATCGCGCTCGAACCACAGCACCTGCATTCCCGACAGGCTGCGGCGCCCGAGGCGGGCGCGGAATCCTTCAGGCACGGTTCCCAAATCCTCGCCGATGACGATGGCGCGATGGGCTTGAGACTCCAGCGCGGTCAGCCGCAGCAGATCGTCCATCGGATAGCGCAGATAGGCCCCTTCCGTGGGGCTCGCGCCCTCGGGGATGACCCAGAGACGCATCAGGCTCATGGCGTGATCGATTCGGATAGCCCCGGCATAGGCCATGCTCGCGCGCAACAGCGCGATGAACGGCTCGAAGCCATTGGCCTTCAGGCCCGTCGGCGACAAAGCGGTCAGGCCCCATCCCTGGCCAATCTGATTGAGCAGGTCGGGTGGCGCCCCGACGCTCAAGCCCATCAGCACGTCGTCCGGATTGCTCCAGGCGTCGCTGCCCGAAGGGTCGATGCCGGTTGCGATGTCGGCGATCAACCCGATGGCCATCCCTGCGCCGGTGGCGCGCTTTTGCGCCGTAGACGCACTCTTTGCCGCCAGAAATTGCAGGAACAGATGATAGTCGATCTCGTCCCGATGCGTGCGGGCAAACTCGGCGACCTGAGCGCTCTTCGCATCGCGATAGGCTTGCGGCCAATTGCGCCAGAACCAGATGTCTTTCGCCCAGAACTGCGCGTGCAGCGCCTCGAACACGGCATGCAGGTGCAGCCGCTCGCCCCCCGATGCACAGAAGGCGTGGAATTCGCCGGTGTTCCCGCTCCGCAGAAAGCCTCTGTATGTGCGCCTGAGCGCGGCGAATTTTGCTTTCGCCGCGGTTTCCCAATCGACCAGGCCTTTCGCGCCGTCGTCCTTTGCGGCCTTGCCGCCGGCGAGCGCCGGATCGGCATAAAGCGGGTTGAGGAAAAGCCGGCTCGACGGGCTATAGGGGCTGATGTGGCTAGGTGCGGCCGCAAACAGTGCATGCACCGGGCTCAAGCCTATTGCGTCGATACCGCGCTTCGCGGCCTTGACGGCGAAGTCGCCGAGCGCCGCAAAATCGCCGAACCCATCCGTGTGACCGCCGCGCAGCCCATAGAGCTGCACACCCAGGCCGGCGAAGCGCTTCTCGTCCAAATCGGTGAAATCGAAGCAGCGGTGAGGCGCCACCGCCAGCGTTTTCTCTTCTCCGCCCACCTCAATTTTACAATAGCCGGGTGTATCGGGCGCCTTGATCATGTGGTCGCCGGCTCTGACGGTTTCGCCCGCCCAGGCGGTCAGAAGCGGTGCGGCGTGATGAACTTGACTGTCCAGTCTTTCGTGACTCTCGACGATCTCGCGCGGGGAGTGGGCCGACAACCCGAGCGCCTTCAAAACCGCGCGCAGCGTCTCGGGCGACACTGTCCGCGGCTCGTTCCTGTAATTGAGCCAATCGACGTCCAGGCCCGCGCGAGTCGCAAGCGCTCTCAAGGCTTCGTCGCTCATGGTGCCGTCCCCGTCATTGCGGCGCATCCACGATGGCCGCGATCACCACGGCCGCGCGATCCTGAACCGTGTAAGTGCTGTCCTTGAGTTCCCGTGGCGCGAGCCCCGGATCGGCGCTGTCCACCAGCAGGCGCCACGAATAGGGCCCGGGGAGCTGGAACGGGAGCGGCCGGTCGGACGCGTTCATCATCAAGGCGGTGATTTCGATCCGGCCCTCGGCGTGCTTCGCTGCGCGGCGCAGCACCAAGGCGCGGCCTTCCCGATTGGACCAATCCTGAGGCGCGAGATGGATGTAGCGTTCATCCAGCCAATCGATGTCGCGCAAGGCCGGCAGCAGGCCTTCCTCGCCATGCAGATATTTCGAAGCGGTCGCGGTCGGGGACAATTTGCGCAACTGGATCAGCCGCGAGGTGAAGGCGATCAGCGACTTCCCGGCCTCGCTTTCGGCCTTCCGCCAATCGAGCCACGATATCTCGTTGTCCTGGCAATAGGCGTTGTTGTTTCCCATCTGGCTTCGCGCGAATTCATCGCCGGCGAGCAGCATCGGCGTGCCCTGCGAAAAGAAGAGCATCGTCAGCATTGAGCGCATCGCGCGTTCCCGCACGGCCATGATGGCGGGATCGTTCGTAGGCCCTTCCACGCCCCAATTGCTGGAGAAATTTTCCTGGGAGCCGTCGCGATTGTCCTCGCCATTGGCATCGTTGTGTTTGTTCTCATAGCTCACGAGGTCGGAGAGCGTCATGCCGTCATGGCTCGCGACATAGTTGATCGAAGCGGAGGGCCGGCGGCCCGAAGGCGCGAAGATATCTGCCGAGCCTGCGAGCCGCGCGGCAATTTCGCCCCGTATGTCGGGATCGCCGCGCCAGTAACGCCGGACGGTGTCGCGGTAGCGGTCGTTCCATTCGGCGAAGGGCGGGGGGTGATTGCCGAGCTGATAGCCGCCGGGTCCGACGTCCCAGGGCTCCGAGATCAGCTTCAGCCGCGACAGCACCGGATCCTGCCGCAGCGCATCGAAAAATCCCGCGCCCGGATCGAACCCCCAGCGCTCGCGTCCCAAGGTCGAGCCGAGATCGAAGCGGAAGCCGTCGACATGAAACGATTGCGCCCAGTAGCGCAGCGAATCCGTCACCATCTGGAGAGCGCGCGCATGGGTCAGGTCGAGCGTGTTCCCGGTGCCCGTATCGTTGGCGATGTAGCGGGGATCGTCGCACAGCCGGTAATAGACCGCATTGTCGAACCCTCGCCACGACAGCGTGGGGCCAAGCTCGCTGCCTTCGCAGGTGTGGTTGTAGACGACATCCAGGATGACTTCGATCCCGGCCGCGTGCAGGCGGCGAATGGCCAGACGGATTTCGTTGGGGTTGGCTTCGGCGAGATAACGCGGTTCGGGCGCGAAATAGGCGAGCGAATTGTAGCCCCAATAATTGGTGAGCTTGCGGTCGAGCAGATGGCGGTCCTGCAGGAAAGCGTGGATGGGCATAAGCTCGACGGCCGTGACGCCGAGCCGCTTCAGATAGCCGATGACCTGAGGGTCGCCGAGTGCCGAGAACGTGCCGCGCTCGCGGGGACTGACGCTTTCGAGCAGTTCCGTGAAGCCGCGCACATGCAGTTCGTAGATGATGGTGTCCGCCCACGGAACATTGGGGGGCCTGTCATTGTGCCAATCGAAATTGTCTTCGGTGACGGCGGCCTTCACCATTGCGGGCGCGGAATCGTGCCGGTCGAAGGAGAGGTCGGTGTTGCGCGAGTGGATGCGATAGCCGAACAGGGCGTCGGTCCAGCGCAAACGGCCGGCCAGCGCCTTGGCATAGGGATCGAGCAGCAGCTTGTTGGGATTGAAGCGGTGCCCGTTCCAGGGCTCGTAGGGACCATAGGCGCGATAGCCGTAGACGAGGCCGGGTGCCGCGCGCGGCAGATAGCCGTGCCAGATTTCGCCGTCGAATGAGGGAAGCGCAAGGCGCGCCGCCTCGCGTTTGCCGCCGCGGTCGAACAGGCACAATTCGATCTTCTCGGCGTGTTGTGAAAACACCGCGAAATTCACGCCGAGCCCGTCGGAGACCGCGCCCAAGGGATAGGGTGAGCCCGGCTCGAGGTGGGTCGGCAATGCCGCCATGGGTCAGTTTTCCGCCTGCAGGATGATCGCCGACAGCGGCGGCAGCACGAGCGAGATCGATTGCTCGTAGCCATGGGCAGGTTCCGATTGCGAATCGAGCCCGCCGTCATTGCCGAGATTGCTGCCGCCGTAATGATGGGAGTCGGTGTTGAGGATTTCGCGCCAGCGCGCGGCATGGGGGACGCCGATACGGTAATGCTCCCGCGGCACCGGCGTCATGTTGAAAACGGCGATCACCGGCTTCGCGCCGGGCCGCAACCGCTCATAGGCGTAAACGCTCTGCTTCCAATCGTCGCCCACGATCCAGCGGAAGCCCTGCGGGTCGGCATCGGCGTGGAGCGCGGCTTCGCGCGCGTAGAGGCGGTTCAGATCGTGCACCAGCCGCTGCAGGCCGGCGTGGCCCTGCTCCTGCAGCAAATCCCAGGCGACCTCGCCGTCATGGCTCCATTCCTGTTTCTGGCCGATCTCATCGCCCATGAAGAGAAGCTTCTTGCCGGGCTGGGTCCACATGAAGGCGAAATAGGCGCGCAAATTCGCGAGCTTCTGCCAGGAATCGCCGGGCGCTTTGGCGTAGAGCGAGCCTTTGCCGTAGACCACTTCGTCATGGGAGAGCGGCAGGATGAAGCGTTCGGAAAAGGCGTAGAGCAGTCCGAAGGTGACGTTGGCGTGATGCCAGCGCCGGTGCACGGGGTCGCGGCGGAGATAGGCCAGCGTATCGTGCATCCAGCCCATGTTCCATTTGTAGGAGAAGCCGAGCCCGCCATTGGAGATGGGTGCGCTCACGCCGGGCCAGGCGGTGGATTCTTCGGCGATGGTGATGGCGCCCGGCGCCCGCTCGGCGACGAGCGTGTTCAGCCGCCGCAACAGCGCGATGGCTTCCAGGTTCTCGCGTCCGCCATGGACGTTGGGCACCCACTCGCCTTCCTTGCGCGAATAATCGCGGTACAGCATGGAGGCGACCGCATCGACGCGCAGACCGTCGACGTGGAATTGCTTCAGCCAATAGAGCGCGCTCGCGATCAGGAAGCCCTGAACTTCGCGGCGGCCGAAATTGTAGACGTACGTGTTCCAGTCGTGCTGGAAACCTTCCTTGGGATCGGCGTGTTCGTAAAGCGCGGTGCCGTCGAAGCGCGCGAGTCCATGGCCGTCGGTCGGAAAATGGCCCGGAACCCAGTCGAGAATGACGCCGATATTGGCGCGGTGGCAGGCATCGACGAAATAGGCGAAGTCCTGCGGCTCGCCATAGCGCGCGGACGGAGCGAATTGGGAGAGCGGCTGATATCCCCAGGAGCCGCCGAAGGGATGCTCCATGATGGGGAGGAACTCGATATGCGTAAATCCGAGCGCGCTTGCATAGGGAATGAGCCGCTCGGCGAGCCCGCGCCAATCGAGGATCCCGTCCGGCTGGTGCTCGGGGCGCCGCCATGACGCGGCGTGGACTTCGTAAATGGAAATCGGCGCGTCCGGGCTTTGTGCTTCCCCCCGCCGCGCCATCCAATCGCCGTCCGTCCAGCCGAAAGTCCAGGATGGGGCGACAATGGACGCGGTGGCGGGGGGCCGCTCGGTGGCGCGGGCAAGGGGATCGGCTTTCAGCGGAAGAAGCGCACCATCAGCGCCGGTGATCTCATATTTGTAGCGCTCGCCCGCCTTGAGCCGCGGCACGAACAGCTCCCAGACGCCGGCATTGTGGCGCAGCCGCATGCCGTGCCGCCGTCCGTCCCACGCGTTGAAATCGCCGACCACCGCAACGCGCCTTGCATTCGGCGCCCACACCGCGAAGGAGGCGCCCGAAACGCCATCGATGCTGACGACGTTCGCCCCGAACCGCTCGGCGAGATTCCAATGCGAGCCTTCCGAAAACAAATGGAGGTCGAGATCGGAGAGCACCGGTCCGAAGGAATAGGGGTCCTCGGTCTCCTGCACGCCGTTCGGCCAGCGAATGGAAAGGATGTAGCGTCCGGAGCCCGGCACCGGACCTGCGAACAGGCCGTCATGGGCGGGTACGCGCACCAGTTGCGCGATCGGCGAGCCGTCCCCGGCGCCACGCACTTCGACCGAAAGCGCGCCCGGAAGAAAGGCGCGCACCACGCGTCCTTCGGACGTCTGGTGCGGGCCCAGCAATGCAAACGGATCGTTCAGCCGGCCTTCGATCAGCGCGTCGAAGGATTCCGCTTCCGTGGTTCCCGCACCCGTCGCGTCCATGCGGTTCAAGCGGCACCTGCGTGAAGCTGTTCGGCGAGTTCGGCAAAGCCCTTCAGCGGCATGTCGATCCCATCCGGCCTGTCGGTCGTTTCATATGCAATCTCATAAGCTGCTTTTTCGAGCGCGAACACCGCGATCATCTTCAGTTCGGCCGGGCTCAGTGCCGCATGCCGCGCCTCGGAATAGCCGGCGAGGAATTTCGAGACCGCGAGGCGTCGGAATTCGCCAAGCACCGCGGCGGCGCGCTTTTCCTCGGCCCTGCCTTCCAGGGCGGCGTTTTCCCGCCCGGCTATGTAGGCTGCGTTGTCGAAGGACCGCACGATCCCCGCCACGTCGCGCAAGGGACTGGTCTTGGCGCGGCGCTCCGTCAACGGCTTCAGCAGATCGCCCTCGAAATCGATGAAGATGACATCGCCCGCCGCGACCAGAACCTGCCCCAGATGCAGATCGCCATGCACGCGCGTCGTCAGCACATTCTGAACGCCGGCCAGCGCCGCGTCGGCGGATTGCAGAATTGCGCTCTTCTGTTTGGTCAGTTCGGAAATCAAGCGCGCGCGAGCGCTTTTGGGATCGCCCGTGTTCTTGCCCAGAATGGCGAAAGCGGCGTCGAGATGGTTTTTTATGCTCGCCCGCCACGATTTCAGCGTCTTTGCATCGGCGATTTTCGGCGCAAAATCGGGATCGTCGCAAGGCTCGGCCAGCACGCCATGCATCTCGCCAAGGCGAAAGCCCAGGCGGTAGACAAAATTTTCATAGGGCTCGAAGCGCTGCTGCTCGGAATTTGCGGCCGCCGCGCGCTCATCGAGGGCGCGCTTCAACTGATCGAGCGTCCAGCGCAAGCCGTCTCCCTGATTGGCCACGAAGCGCTGGGCGATGGCTATCAGCGATTGCGAACCGTCGCTGTGCGCGCGCACGATTTCGCCCAGCAAAGCCGCGATGCCGGAAAAGCCGCGCGCCGTGAGGAAGCCGATCATCTCGGCCTCGGGATGTTTTCCCACGATGGTCCGGCGGAACAGCTTCACGATGGCCTTGCGGGCGATGACGACCGAGGAATTGGTCTGCTCGACGGCGGGCCAATCGACTTCGCCTTCCGGGGTCAGCGCCACGTCGAACCCTGCCGCCGGCTCGAATTGAAGTTCACCGTCGCCGAACGGGAGCCGCTTTTGCCGATGGAAGCCGTCCAGTACCGCGTGCACGAATTTCAGGCTCGCGAACCCGTCGGTGAGGTTTCCCATGCGCGAATGGCGGCGGACGCGCGCCATCGCCAGCGGGGTCTCGAACGGGCAGGACGGGACATCGTCCCAGGAGACGGCGAGCGGCAATGTGTAGATGTCGCTCGTCTTGCCCGAAATGATCCTGAAATCGGCGAAGACGAATTCGCTTTCGCCGTCCGGCACCGCGAAGGCGATGAGTTCGGCCTTGTCGATAACCGCGCCCTTGCCCTGGAACCAGCGGCGTTGCGTCACGTATCGCGGAAGGATGTCGCGTTCGAGCACGCCCTTGTTTGCGCCTTCGATGGCATCCCTGATGCCGCCGCGAAGCACAAAGGTGTATTGCTCGACCGTGCTTGCGGGATTGGCCGTGCTCCAGGTCGGCGGCTCGGTGCTCGCGCTCAACAGGAACCAATAGAACGCGAAAGGGGGCAGCGTCAGCAGATAGGAGAGCTGGCCGATGGCGGGAAAGGCGACGCCGCCCAGCGTCTCGACCGGCGTGCGCCCGGCAAATTCGCCGAGCTCCAATTCGACCGCCTGCGCCGCGCGCGAAACATTGACCACGCAAAGGATGGTCTCGCCGTCGAATTCGCGCAAATAGGCGAGCACCTTGCGGTTCTGCGGCCGCAGGAAGCGCAGCGTCCCGCGGCCGAACGCCTTGTGCCGGCCCCTGACCGCAAGCATGCGCCGAAGCCAGTTCAACAAGGAGTGCGGATCGCGCCATTGCGACTCCACATTCACTGCCTCATAGCCATAGAGCGGGTCCATGATCGAAGGTAGGATCAGGGCCGCCGGATCGGCGCGCGAGAAGCCGCCGTTCCGGTCGGGCGACCATTGCATTGGCGTACGCACGCCGTCGCGGTCGCCGAGGTGAATGTTGTCGCCCATGCCGATCTCGTCGCCGTAATAGACGACGGGCGTGCCTGGCATGGTGAGAAGCAGGCTGTTCATCAGCTCGATGCGGCGGCGGTCATGCTCGAGCAGCGGGGCAAGGCGGCGCCTTATGCCGAGATTCAAGCGCGCGCGCGAATCGGCAGCGTAGAAATTCCACAGATAGTCGCGTTCCTTGTCCGTCACCATTTCGAGCGTCAGCTCGTCATGGTTGCGCAGGAAGATCGCCCATTGGCAGTCCGGCGGAATGTCGGGCGTCTGGCGCATGATGTCGGTGATCGGGAAGCGGTCCTCCTGGGCGAGCGCCATGTACATGCGCGGCATCAGCGGGAAGTGGAACAGCATGTGGCATTCGTCGCCATTGCCGAAATAGGCTTGGACGTCTTCGGGCCATTGATTGGCTTCGGCGAGCAGCATCCGGTTTTTGTAATGGGCGTCTACCTCGGCGCGGATGCGTTTCAGGATGCCGTGGGTCTCCGGCAGGTTTTCGTTGTTGGTGCCTTCGCGCTCGACGAGATAGGGAACCGCATCGAGGCGCAAGCCGTCCACACCCATATCGAGCCAAAAGCGCATGATGCCGAGCACCGCTTCCACCACGTGTGGATTGTCGAAATTGAGATCGGGCTGATGCGCATAGAAGCGATGCCAGTAATAGGCCTTTGCGACATCGTCCCAGGCCCAGTTGGATTTTTCCGTATCGAGGAAAATGATGCGCGTGCCGGAATAGCGTTTGTCGGTGTCCGACCAGACATAGAAGTTGCGCGCAGCCGATCCGGGCTTGGCGTGCCGCGCGCGCTGGAACCAGGGATGCTGATCGGAGGTATGGTTGACGACCAGCTCGGTGATGACGCGCATGTTGCGCGCATGCGCCGCTTCGATGAAGCGCTTGACGTCCTTGAGCGTGCCGTATTCGGGATGCACGCCCTTGTAATCGGCGATGTCGTAGCCGTCGTCGCGCCTGGGCGAGGGATAGAACGGCAGCAGCCACACCGCGTTGATGCCAAGCTCGCGGAGATAATCGAGTCTTGCCATCAGGCCGGGAAAATCGCCGACCCCGTCATTGTTCGCGTCGAAGAAGGATTTGACGTGGAGTTGATAGATGACCGCATCCTTGTACCAGAGGGGGTTGTCGTCGAGCGCGGATTTGGCGTGCCGCCGGGCCATCAGCCGACCTCTGAGGAGCGAAAGCGCCAGATCACAATTTCACCTGCAAATATTATTGCGCGTATGTCCGGGTAACTCCGGCGCCTTCGAACGGTTCCGGGAAAGGTGGCCGGGAACTTCAGCGGGCGCGTAAAATCGATGCGCAAAGGCGGAGATCGCTCACCAGACCCGCATATTCGCGCTTCTTGTCTTCGGGGTCCGGGATGCGCAGCAGCGAAGAGGGATGGATGGTGACGAGCAGTTTCGTGCCGTCTTCGAGCCTCAGCACTTCCCTTCGCACCTTGGCGATGGTGACGGTCTTTCCCGTCAGGCTGCGCGCGGCGGTCGCGCCCAGCGCCACCACGAGGTCCGGCTGCACCAGCGTGCGCTCGATGTCGTTCCACCATTTGCAGCGTTCGATCTCGTAAGCGTTGGGGCGCTTATGCAGCCGCCGCCTGCCGCGCGGCTCGAATTTGAAATGCTTGACCGCGTTGGTGACGAAGATCTGCCTCCGGTCGAGGCCGGCGTCGGCAAGGGCGCGGTCGAGCACGTGTCCGGCGGGTCCGACGAAGGGATGGCCCGCCAGATCCTCGTCATTGCCCGGCTGCTCGCCCACCATCATCAGGGGCGCATGATCCGGTCCTTCGCCGGGTACGACCTGGGTTGCGGGCACATAGAGCGGACAGCGTGTGCAGCGGGCCTCGGCTTTGCGTAGGGCCACGAGCGTGGAGGGTAGGGGGGCCTCGTCCATGGTCGAGAATTAAAGTGGGGTTTGGAGAAAGGTTCCACAGAGCTCGGCTTGACTCATCCGCCGAGTCGGGGAATCAATGAGAACGAAATAAGAACATAAACCTGGAAATGGTTATAAGTAAAGCCCTTAACCAAAATGCGTTTTCCGTTCAACCCGCTGCCCGGCCAGGGGGCCAATTGGGTGGAAGGACGGAAGAAGGCTGCATTTCTCTCGGTACGCCCGATGCGGCGCTTCAGGGCGGCCTTTCCCTCTCCGAGCTGCACGAACTTGCCCCCGCTTCGCCGTTCCAGCATGGCGCAAGCTTGGGATTTGCGCTGGCGCTGTCCGTTTTGGCACAGGCACATGACGGGGCAATCGTCTTCGTGCAGCAGGATTTCGCGGCACTCGAAGCAGGCGCGCTTTACGGATTGGGCTGCGCGCTGTTCGGAATCGATCCCACGCGATTGCTGCTGGTGCGGGCCGCCACTCCCAAGGATGCGCTTTGGGCCATGGAAGAGGCGCTGAAGACGCGCGGGGTCAGCGCGGTGATCGCTGAATTGGCGGGGTACGCCGAAGCCGCCGATCTCACCGCCACGCGGCGGCTTTCGCTGGCCGCGCAGAAGGGCCGCGCGTTGGCGCTTCTGCTGCGCCAGCGCGCATCGCCCCTCCCCAGCGCCGCGGCGACCCGCTGGCTGCTTTCGGACGCATCGGGGCCAAGCGACCTCTATGGCGGATTGGGCCGCACCGCCTTTTCCGTGACGCTGACAAAAAATCGCCGCGGACCTTGCGGCACCTGGGTCTTGCAGTGGGATGACGATGGAAGCCGTTTCGAGCCGGCGTTACCTCGCGTTGTGGCTGCGGCGCCTTTCGACCGACCGGCTGCGGCGCCAATCGCAAACGCCTGTTGACCGGCCGCTGGCGCTGGTCGGCGCAGTCAAGAATACGCGCCGTCTGACCGCGCTCAACGATGCGGCCGCGCGTGCGGGCTTGCGCGCCGGCATGAGCTTCGCCGATGCCTGCGCGATTCATCCCACGCTCGATTGGGCGGAAGAAGGGCCCGAAGACGATGCGCGGCTGCTCGAAAAAATCGCCGATTGGTGCGAGCGCTACACCCCGCTGGTGGGGCTCGATCCGCCCGACGGTTTGCTGTTCGACATCACAGGAGCCGGGCATCTCTTCGGCGGCGAGGCAGCGCTTGCGCGTGATCTGCTGACGCGGCTTTCCGGTTTCGGATTTCATGCCCGCGTCGGCATTGCCGATACGGTGGGCGCGGCCTGGGCGGTGTCGCGTCACGGCAATGCGGTCGTGGTCGCATCGGGCGGCACGGGCGATATTTTGGCGCCTCTTCCCGTCGCCGCCTTGCGCTTGCCGCCGGAGACACGCGCGGGATTGATCCAGCTTGGGCTCAAAACCGCCGGTGACATCATGGTGCGGCCCCGCGCGGCATTGGCCGCACGCTTCGGTGCGGGCCTGATGCGGCGGCTCGATCAGGCGCTTGGGTACGAAGAAGAACCGATCACCCCGCGCCTGCCGGTGCCGGCCTTGAGCGCCGAACAGGGCTTTCCCGAACCCGTCTCGCGCGACGAAGATTTGCTCTGCGTGGTGGAACATCTGACTGCACGGCTTTGCGCGTTGCTGGAGAAACGCGGCGAGGGCGCGCGGCGGATGATGGCGCGCTTTTTCGGTGCCGGCGGCGCGGTGGAGCGGATCGAAATCGGCACCAGCCGGCCGTTGCGCGAAGCGGCGCATCTCAACCGCCTGTTTGGGGACAAATTCGCGGCCCAGCAATGGGATCACGAATTCGGCTTCGACCGCATCCGCGTCTGCGTGCTGGAAGCGGAGTCCGTTGCACTCGCGCAGAAGGATTTGACCGCTGCCGAAGACGGTCCGGAATTCGCGCAGCTGATCGATCGCTTGTCAGCGCGGCTCGGCGAGACCCGTGTGCTCAAGCCGATGCTGCAGGACAGCCATGTGCCCGAGCATGCCTGCGTGACGCTCCCCGCTTCCTGCGCCGAAGAGTTCGCGCCGGAGTATTTTCCTCCCCCGTTTACGGGGGAGGTGACGCCGAAGGCGGCGGTGGGGGGACTTGGTTCTCGCCATGATACGCTCGCCTCATCGCGCCCCGTCCGGCTGTTCGAGAACCCTGAGCCCATCGAGGCCATTGCCGAAATCCCCGACGGTCCGCCGGTGAAATTTCGCTGGCGCCGCATCTCCCATGACGTCGCCCGCGCCGAAGGGCCGGAGCGCATCGCGCTACCCTGGTGGCGCTCCGGCGAGCCCGCGCCGACACGGGATTATTTCCGCGTCGAAACCGCCGCGGGCGCCCGGCTCTGGCTCTATCGCGATGGGCTTTACAGCGAAACCGTTTCCCCGCGCTGGTTCTGCCACGGGTTCCTGCCGTGAGCGAGTATGCGGAACTTGCGGTCACCAGCAATTTCTCATTTCTGCGTGGCGGTTCGCATCCCGAAGAATTGGCGGCGCAGGCGAAATCGCTCGGGCTCTGCGCGCTGGGAATAGCCGACCGCAATACGGTGGCCGGCCTCGTGCGCGCGCACAGCATCGCCGAGGAGCAGGGGCTGCAATTCCTACCCGGTGCGCGGCTCGTCTTCGCGGACGCCACGCCGGATGTACTCGCCTATCCGCATTGTTTGTCCGGCTGGTCGAATCTGACCCGGCTGCTGACGATCGGCAAACGCCGCGCGGAGAAAGGGGCGTGCGAACTCCATCTTTCCGATCTTCTTGACCGCGCGGCCGGCCTCAGCCTGATCGTCATGCCGTCCAATATTCCGTTGCCGCGTCGCCGAAATAATAATGTCTCCACCCTCCCCTTGAGGGAGGGTCGAAATTTCGAGCGTTCGCGAGAAATTTCGGGGAGGGGAGATGCTGTGAAACGTTTCCTCCTCGAACGTGCGCGCGCGCCGGCGCGCTCCGCTCGTTCGCCCCTCCCTCAAGCGGAGGGTGAAAACAGTCTGGTTCAGACGATCCGTCAATTGCGCGAGGCGGCGGGTGCGCCGGTGCGATTGGCGGCATCCATGCTCTATCGCGGCGACGATGCGCGCCGCCTGGAACGACTGGCTGCACTTGCCGCCGAAGCGCAAAGCCCGCTCATCGCGGTCAATGATGTGCTCTATCATCATCCCGGCCGGCGCCCGCTGCAGGATGTCGTCACCTGCATCCGCGAGCATCTGACGCTGGACCGGGCAGGCAAGCGCCTTGCCGCCAATGCCGAGCGGCATCTGAAGCCCCACCATGAAATGCTCCGCCTGTTCCGCCGTCATCCGGAAGCGGTGGAGGAAACCGTCGCCTTCGCGCAATCCTGCCGTTTCTCGCTGAAGGAGTTGAGACCTTCCTATCCGCTGGAGACGCGCGAAGGCTTCGCCACGCCGCAACACGCGCTTACCGTCTTTGCCGAAGCGGGCGCGCATAAGCGCTATCTCGGCGGCATCCCTGAAAAAATCCGCCAATCGCTGGAGTACGAGCTGAAGCTGGTCGCGGAGTTGAATTACGCGCCCTATTTCCTCACCGTCCACGACATCGTCCGCTTCGCGAAATCGCAAGGCATTCTCTGTCAGGGGCGCGGCTCGGCCGCCAATTCCGCGCTCTGCTTCTGCCTCGGCATCACCGAAGTCGATCCGACGGTCAGCGATCTGCTGTTCGAGCGCTTCATTTCGGCCGAGCGCAACGAACCGCCCGACATCGACGTCGATTTCGAGCACGAGCGGCGCGAAGAGGTGATCCAGTATGTCTACGGAAAATACGGCCGCGAGCGCGCCGCGCTGACCGGCACCACCATCTGCTATCGCGGACGCAGCGCCATTCGCGAAGTGGGCAAGGTGTTCGGCCTTTCCGAAGACGTCACGTCATCGCTCGCCCGCACGCTGTGGGGATGGTCGGCTTCAGGCGTCACCGAAAACGACGCGAGTAGTGCCGGCCTTAACTCAGCCGACCCACGTCTTCAAAAAGCGATCGCGCTCGCGGGCGAACTGATCGATTTCCCCCGCCACCTGTCGCAGCATGTCGGGGGCTTCGTTATCACCGAGGGAAGGCTCGACGACATCGTGCCCATCGAGAACGCGGCGATGGACGACCGCACCGTGATCGAATGGAACAAGGACGACATCGACGCCTTGAAGATTCTCAAGGTCGATCTTCTGGGCCTCGGCATGCTGTCCTGCATTCGCCGGAGTTTCGACCTTTTGAAGCCGCATTACGGAATTCAATTTTCCAAAACCTCCGACATTCCGCCGGAAGAAAAACCGGTTTACGATATGCTTTCCCGCGCCGATTCCATCGGCGTGTTCCAGGTGGAAAGCCGGGCGCAAATGTCCATGCTGCCGCGGCTGAAGCCGGAACGATTCTACGATCTCGTCATCGAAGTCGCGATCGTGCGCCCCGGTCCGATCCAGGGCGACATGGTGCATCCCTATTTGCGCCGGCGCGAAGGCAAGGAGGCCGTCACCTATTACGCGCCTTCGCCCGAACACGGTCCCGCGGATGAATTGCGGAAGGTGATGGAGAAGACGCTCGGCGTGCCGCTGTTCCAGGAACAGGCGATGCGGGTGGCCATCGAAGCGGCGAAATTCGCGCCTGCCGAAGCCGACCGCCTGCGCCGCGCCATGGCGACCTTCCGCAGGGTCGGCACCATCCAGACCTTCCGCGACAAGTTCGTGAACAATATGAGCGCGCGCGGTTATCCGCGCGAATTCGCGGAAAGCTCCTTCCGCCAGATCGAAGGCTTCGGCGAATATGGTTTTCCCGAAAGCCATGCGGCGAGTTTCGCGCTTCTGGTCTACGCGTCGGCCTGGATCAAATGCCATTACCCCGATGTGTTCGCGGCGGCTCTCCTGAACAGCCAGCCCATGGGATTCTATGCGCCGGCCCAGATTATTCGCGATGCCGCCGAGCATGGCGTGGAAGTCCGTTCCGTCGATGTGAACTTTTCCAACTGGGACTGCACGCTGGAACGATGCGCCCCGAGCGAACCGGAAAGGGGAACGCTCCATCTCCGTCATGCCCAGATGAAGAACGATATCCGCACAACCCATGCGCTGCGGCTGGGCCTTCGCCAGATCGCGGGCTTTTCGCAGAAGGACGCCGAGCGCATCGAGAAGACGCGTGGCGCAGGCTTCGCATCCTTGCGCGATTTCTGGCTGAGAGGCGGGCTTTCTCCGGCGGTGCTGAAACGGCTCGCCGAGGCCGATGCGTTCGGTTCGTTCGGGCTCACGCGGCGTCAGGCATTATGGGCGTTGCGCGCGCTTCGCCGCACCGGGGAAAAGGACGATCTGCCGCTGTTTGCGCGTGCCGAGCTTCCGGATCGCGAGCCCGATGCCGCCTTGCGGCCGATGGCCCCCGGCGAAGACGTGATCGAGGATTACCGTCACCTGCATCTGTCGCTGAAGGCCCATCCGCTCGTTTTCTTGCGCGAAGCATTGGCGCAAAAGCGCGTCCTTCCGTGCGGGCGGCTTGCCGAGACACCCTCGGGAAAACGCGTGACGGTAGCGGGCCTCGTGCTGGTGCGTCAGCGCCCCGGCAGCGCGCAAAGCATCTTCATGACCGTCGAGGACGAAACCGGCATCGCCAATATCATCGTTTGGCCGCAGGTGTTCGAGAAATACCGCGGCGTCGTCATGGGCGCGCGTCTGGTCGCGGCAACCGGCAAGGTGCAGAACGAATCCAATGTGGTCCACCTCATCGCCGAACGGCTCGACGATCTGACGCCGATGCTCAGCCTTCTCTCCAAACATGCGCCCGCGGAAAAACCGCCGCGCTTCACTATTCCCGCCGATGAGCCCGCGCAATTCATGCCGAAGGGCCGCAATTTCCATTGAGCACGGTTCCTCAGCATTCAAAAAAGCCCCGCTGGGGCGGAACCAATCGCAGCCCACGCCGCTGAGTCTGGAACTGGGGGAAACAGACGCCCCGATTTATTTTCCAAGGAGAACACGCATGCCGGCGACTCACACCTCGCAATCGAAAGGGCGGACAACCGCGAAAGGCCGGACCACGGCGAAGGCGAAACAGCAGGATGCAATCAAGCTTCTGATGGCCGATCACGACGAAGTGGAAGCGCTGTTCAAGCAATTCCAGAAAATGAAGAAGGACGGCAGCCAGAAATCCGATCTGATCGAGCAGATTTGCCAGGCGCTGAAGGTGCACGCGGAGATCGAAGAGGAGATCTTCTATCCCGCAGCCCGCGACGCTTTGGCTGAACAGGGCGAGCAGATGCTGGATGAAGCCGAGGTCGAACACGCCTCTATCAAGAGCCTGGTCGAACAGCTCGAAGATGCCGATCCCGACGACGAGATGACCTCCGCCAAGGTCAAGGTTTTGTGCGAATACGTCACGCACCACGTCAAGGAAGAGGAAGGCAAGATGTTTCCCAAGATCAGGAAATGCGGCCTTGACCTCGACGATCTCGGCATGGAGCTGAAGGAGCGCAAGCAGGAACTGATGGGCCAGCAATAGGCCTGAAGGACGCCATAGAAAGGCGCCGCGGCTTCAGGCTGTGGCGCCTTTTTCGTGGCGGATTTGCGATTATCCGCGTTGTCGGAAGGTGAATACCGCAAAGAAATTCAAGACGGCGCTCGGTGAAACCCGCCTCTTGATGCTGGGCGCGCAGATCGTTTTCGGGTTTCAGTTCAATGGGATTTTCCAGTCCGCCTTCGATACGGTTCCGCAACGGTCCCGTCTTTTCGATGCAGCGGCCATCCTCTTGATGAGCCTGACCATCGGCCTTCTGATTGCGCCCTCGGCCTGTCACCGCCTGGCCCATAGAGGCCAAGTCGACGCCCGGCTGTTTCGGGAAACGGCTGCGTTCGCCGGCCTGGCGCTTCTGCCGTTCAGCATCTGCCTCGCCATCGACATCTATATCGTGATGGCCCGCGTGCAGGGCGAAGCGGCGGCCTATGGCATTTCTGCGTTCTTCTGGGTAACCGCGCTGGTGCTTTGGTACGTGCTCGAATTTCTCGCTCGCGACAGGAAAGTGCTGAACGCTCAAACCGGACAAATATGCGAACGGATAGCGCTGTCCGCGCGCATCGAACAGATGCTGACGGAAGCGCGTGTGGTGCTGCCCGGTGCGCAGGCCCTCCTGGGATTCCAGCTGATCGCCATGCTGACGCAGGCTTTCGACCGGCTGCCGCGATTGTCCCAATTGGTGCACGCAGGTGCACTCGCCTGCGTCGCGTTCACGGTGATTATGCTGATTGCGCCTGCCGCCTTTCACCGGATTGCCTTTGGCGGCGCTGACAGCGAGCGCTTCTATCGCATCGGTTCATTCTTCGTGACGGTGGCGCTGTTTCCGCTGGCGCTTGGTCTCGCGCTCGACACCTATGTGGCAACGGCAAAGCTGACGGCGGCGCAAAGTGCGGCCATCGGCGCCTCCGTCGCAGTTCTCCTTCTGCTGCTCTTGCTTTGGTATGCCTATCCGCTGCTGCTGCGCAGGCGTGTTGAAACCTAAAGCCCTCAACGCACGAAAGCCGCGACACGCGGCGCGTCTCGCGGCTTTCGCAATCGTGCGATCGAACTATCGCGGCCCGGCCACCGACCGGTACACCGTGAGTCCGAGGATCAGGAATACCACGAACATCGCGATGAACAGGAAGAAGAGGAATTTCGCGATTCCGATCGACACGCCTGCAATGCCGGCAAAGCCGAACAGGCCCGCGATCAGACCGACGACAAGAAAAATCACAGCCCAGCGCAGCATTCTTGTTCTCCTAGAGGCTGGCCACGTAACGGAAACGCAAGCCGAAACGTCATGTTCCAGACCGCGCTGGCATAAAGCAAAACGCCTTCCGGAATTTTCCGGAAGGCGTTTCGGCTCGAGCAAAAGGCGAAATCCTTTCCGCCTCGAAAATGCTCCACTCACCAATATTGTGGAGCGTGATAGTAACTGAAGGCTTCGGCGCGGATCGAGGCGTGCCCGTCGCTCCGGGTCAGGTCTTCCATGCGATAGGCGGGCGCATTTTCCAGTTCGCTCTTGGCCAGCGGCACGATGTAGCCGCCTTTGTCGGCGTCGTAATCCAGGACCGACCATGGAATCGGACGATATTTCTCGCCCATCCCGAGCACACCGCCCGAGCCCAAGACTGCGAACATGATGTTGTTCGACAATTTATCCAGGACGACATCCTCGACCGTCCCGATATGATCGCCATTGCTGTTATAGACCGCCGTTCCCTTTACCTTGGAAGCCAGGATCGCCGCCGTGTGTCCGCTGGTCGTTGGCATGCTGTTCTCCTCGTTAATTCGCAAGGGCATAACTTTCCATTCCGGCAATCGTTCCGCGCTTTGCGCGTCGTACTTGCGCGCAAAGCCCCCCTGGCCGACGCTGCATCTCGGGGCGCGCGAAATCGGCCATCTCCAGCTCGAGACATCTACAACCCTGGCGATGTTGCAGTCCGGCTGCCGAAGGAAGGCGTGCTCCGCGCTTCCTTCGGCGTCGACAAGGACTGCCATCCCGACATCCGGCGCGATTACAGACACGGGACGATGGCCGGCACGCTGAGGCAGCTCGACGCCGTCATTCCCGCGCACGGCCGTCTGCGTCGACGGTGCGGTTTCGAACGCAGCATAACATGGCAGTTTTATTACAGTGAAGAGCGCGGCCGGCGATGTGCAACTTCGCGTCACCGCCGACACCGATGTCGAAGGCATTACCGACCGGACCGAGATCAAGCCGGGCATGAGACTCGCCGCACTTTACGAGATTTCCCAGGAGGTTAACCCTTCCTTGGGCTACGGCGCCCCGGCACTGACCGGCGCGCAATAGCGCGGGCTAAAAAAAGTCACAGCGCCTGGGAACGATCTGGAACTTTCCCGTTTGTATCGCGTTTGCAACATCCGAGGGCGGGCTGCCTGCATTGCGAGGGGGAACTCAACCGGGGGATTCGTGAAGCGCCAAGCTGCGGCCCGAGCATGGGCGGTTGCTTTCAGAACGGCCACGCTTGCCTTTCGGTCCACCTGGGTTGTCTCCTTGCGAAATTGTGCGGTCGCGCTCGTTCGCGTGCATACAAGCTCGACTTAGGGAGTTTTGAATGGCTAAGGCAGCAGCGGCCCACGTCGCCCCCGTGTACACCACTCTCGACAGACACCAATTGCTTGCCGCCTTGAGGGCTTTCCGCAAGGGCGACTTCTCGGTCCGTCTGCCCATTGGCCTGACCGGCATCGACGGGGAAATTGGCGAAGCCTTCAACGACGTGGTCGAGCTGAACGAGCGTATGACCAAGGAGTTCGAGCGGCTGGGCGACATCGTGGGTAAGGACGGCAAGATCGGCCACCGCGCCAAGCTTCCTAACGCCACGGGTTCATGGGCCTCCAACGTCGAGACGGTTAACAATCTCATCGCCGACCTGGTGCAGCCGACGTCTGAAATGGCGCGCGTGATCGGCGCCGTGGCCAAGGGCGACCTCTCCCAGACCATGAATCTCGAAATCGAGGGCCGGCCGCTGCGGGGCGAATTCCTTCGCATCGGCAAGGTGGTGAATACCATGGTGGGCCAGTTGGGCTCGTTCGTGTCGGAAGTGACGCGCGTGGCGCGCGAAGTGGGCACGGAAGGAAAACTCGGCGGCCAGGCCAAGGTGAAAGGCGTGGCCGGTACCTGGAAGGACCTGACCGACAACGTGAACGCGATGGCCGCGAACCTGACCAACCAGGTGCGCAACATCGCCGAAGTGACGACCGCAGTGGCCAATGGCGACTTGTCGAAAAAGATCACCGTGGACGTGAAGGGCGAAGTGCTGGAGCTGAAGAACACCATCAACACCATGGTGGACCAGCTGAACTCGTTTGCTTCCGAAGTGACCCGCGTGGCCCGCGAAGTGGGCACCGAAGGAAAGCTTGGCGGTCAGGCCAATGTGCGCGGCGTGGCCGGCACCTGGAAGGATCTGACCGACAACGTGAACCTGATGGCCGCGAACCTCACCGGTCAGGTGCGAAACATCGCCGATGTGACCACCGCCGTGGCCAAGGGCGACCTGTCCAAGAAAATCACCGTGGACGTGAAGGGCGAAATCCAGGAGCTGAAGAACACCATCAATACCATGGTGGACCAGCTGAACTCGTTTGCTTCCGAAGTGACGCGCGTGGCGCGCGAAGTGGGCACCGAAGGCAAGCTCGGCGGTCAGGCCAAAGTGGAAGGCGTGGCCGGCACCTGGAAGGACCTGACCGACAACGTGAACCTGATGGCGGCGAACCTCACCGGTCAGGTACGCAACATCGCCGAAGTGACGACCGCGGTCGCCACCGGCGACTTGTCGAAGAAGATCACCGTGGACGTGCGCGGCGAAATTCTCGACCTCAAGAACACCATCAATACCATGGTGGATCAGCTGAACTCGTTTGCTTCCGAAGTGACCCGCGTGGCGCGCGAAGTGGGGACCGAAGGCAAGCTCGGCGGTCAGGCGAACGTGCGCGGCGTGGCCGGCACCTGGAAGGACCTGACCGACAACGTGAACCTGATGGCCGCGAACCTGACCGGTCAGGTCCGCAACATCGCCGATGTGACCACCGCGGTGGCGAACGGCAACCTCTCCAAGAAGATCACCGTGGACGTGAAGGGTGAAATACTGGAGCTGAAGAACACCATCAATACGATGGTGGACCAGCTCAACTCGTTCGCCTCCGAAGTGACGCGCGTGGCCCGCGAAGTGGGCACCGAAGGCAAACTCGGCGGCCAGGCCAAGGTGGAAGGCGTGGCCGGCACCTGGAAGGACCTGACCGACAACGTGAACGCCATGGCCGCGAACCTCACCGGTCAGGTGCGCAACATCGCCGCCGTGACGACCGCGGTGGCGAATGGCGACTTGTCCAAGAAGATCACCGTGGACGTGAAGGGCGAAATCCTGGAGCTGAAGAACACCATCAATACGATGGTGGATCAGCTGAACTCGTTCGCCTCCGAAGTGACCCGCGTGGCCCGCGAAGTGGGCACCGAAGGGCGCCTCGGCGGTCAGGCCAATGTGCGCGGCGTGGCCGGCACCTGGAAGGACCTGACCGACAATGTGAACGCCATGGCCACCAACTTGACCGGCCAGGTGCGCAACATCGCCGAAGTGACGACCGCCATCGCGACCGGCGACTTGTCCAAGAAGATTACCGTGGACGTGCGCGGCGAAATTCTGGAACTGAAGAACACCATCAACACGATGGTGGACCAGCTGAACTCTTTTGCCTCCGAAGTGACCCGCGTGGCACGCGAAGTGGGCACCGAAGGAAAGCTCGGCGGTCAGGCCAATGTGCGCGGCGTGGCCGGCACCTGGAAGGACCTGACCGACAACGTGAACTTCATGGCCGCCAACCTTACCGGCCAGGTGCGCAACATCGCCGAAGTGACGACTGCGGTTGCCAAGGGCGATTTGTCCAAGAAGATCACCGTGGACGTGAAAGGCGAAATCCTGGAGCTGAAGAACACCGTGAACACCATGGTGGATCAGCTGAACTCGTTCGCCTCCGAAGTGACCCGCGTGGCGCGTGAAGTGGGTACCGAAGGGCGCCTCGGCGGCCAGGCCAACGTGCCCGGCGTTGCCGGCACCTGGAAGGACCTGACCGACAACGTGAACATGATGGCCGCCAACCTCACCAACCAGGTGCGCGGCATCGCCGACGTGGTGACCGCGGTGGCGCAAGGCAACCTCCGCCGCAAGCTGACCGTGGAAGCAAAGGGCGAAATCGCCGCCCTCGCCAACACCATCAACGACATGATCGATACGCTCGCCACCTTCGCCGACCAGGTGACCAACGTGGCGCGCGAAGTGGGCATCGAAGGCAAGCTCGGCGGCCAGGCCCGCGTGCCGGGCGCTGCGGGTCTCTGGCGTGACTTGACCGACAACGTGAACCAGCTGGCCGCGAACCTGACCAACCAGGTGCGCGCCATCGCCGAAGTGTCCACCGCCGTGACCAAGGGCGACCTGACCCGGTCCATCACGGTGGAAGCCTCGGGCGAAGTGGCCGCGTTGAAAGACAACATCAACGAGATGATCCGCAACCTGAAGGATCAGACGTTGAAGAACACCGAGCAGGACTGGCTGAAGACCAACCTCGCCCGCTTCACCCGCATGCTGCAGGGCGAACGCGACCTTGCCACCGTGTCGAACATGGTGCTCTCCGAACTCGCGCCGCTGGTGAACGCGCAACACGGCGTGTTCTACGTGACCGACCAGGACGAAGACGGCAACACCGTGCTGACGCTGGCCGCGTCCTACGCCTTCAACAACAGGAAGCACCTCGCCAACCGGTTCCGTCTGCGCGAAGGGCTGATCGGCCAGTGCGCCTACGAAAAATCACGCATCCTGCTTACCAACGTGCCGCCGGATTACGTGCAGATCAGCTCCGGCTTGGGCGAAGCGCCGCCTCTGAACGTGATCGTGCTGCCGGCTCTGTTCGAAGGCGAAGTGAACGCCGTCATCGAACTCGCGTCCTTCAGCCGGTTCTCCGAAACCCACCAGAGCTTCCTGAACCAGCTGATGGAATCCATCGGCATCGTGCTCAATACCATCGCCGCCAACATGCGGACGGAAGGCCTGTTGAAGCAGTCGCAATTACTGACCGCCGAATTGCAGGCGCAGCAGGAAGAATTGAAGAAGACCAACGACCGCCTCGAGCAGCAGGCCAACACGCTGCGTCAATCCGAAGAACTGCTCCGCACCAAGCAGGACGAATTGCAGCGCACCAACGCGGAACTGGAAGACAAAGCGCGCCTGCTTTCGGCTCAGAACATGCAGGTGGAAGCCAAGAACCGCGAAGTGGAACAGGCCAAGCGCGATCTCGAAGAAAAGGCCGAGCAGCTGGCGCTGACCTCCAAGTACAAGTCAGAATTCCTCGCCAATATGAGCCACGAGCTGCGCACACCGCTGAACAGCCTGCTCATCCTGTCCAAGCTCCTCTCGGAAAACACCCAGGGGAACCTGACCGAAAAACAGGTCGAGTTCTCCCGCTCCATCCACCATGCGGGTTCCGATCTTCTCGGCCTCATCAACGACATTCTCGACCTTTCCAAGATCGAATCGGGCACCGTCACGCTGGATATCGGAGAAACCTCGTTCACCTCCTTGCGCGACCACATGGATCGCACCTTCTCGCAGATCGCCCAGGACAAGAAGCTGTCCTTCGATATCGAGCTCGGCCCGGAATTGCCGCGCTCCATGTATACCGACGACAAGCGGCTGCAGCAGATCATCAAGAACCTGCTCTCCAACGCCTTCAAGTTCACCGAAAAGGGCGGCGTGAAGCTCGTCATTGCGCGGGCCCAGTCCGGCTGGTCGTCGACCAACGACCGGCTCGGAAAGGCCGGTCCCATACTGGCTTTCTCGGTCAAGGATACCGGCATCGGCATCCCGGAAGAAAAACAGCGCATCATCTTCGAGGCGTTCCAGCAGGCCGACGGAACCACCAGCCGCAAATATGGCGGCACGGGCCTCGGTCTCTCGATCTCCAGAGAAATCACGCGCCTCCTGGGCGGGGAGTTGACCGTGAACAGCACACCAGGCCGGGGCAGCACCTTCACGCTGTACCTGCCGCTCAACTTCGTGCCGGCAACCGCCACGAGTTCGGCGCGCGCCGTCATCCAGACCGTGCGCGCGGTGACCGCGACCGAAGCGCCCGTGGAAACCCTGATCGATGATCGCGATTCCATCGCGCGCGGCGATCCGGTGGTGCTCATCGTGGAGGATGATCAGCGTTTTGCGGCGATCCTCCTCAATATGGCGCGCGATTCCGGTTTCAAGGGTATTGTCACCGGCGAAGGCGCCTCCGTCGTGCCGCTCGCCAGGCGATTCCGCCCCGATGCGATCACGCTCGACATCGGGCTTCCCGACATGGACGGCTTCGCGCTGCTCGATCTTCTGAAGCGCAACCCGGATACGCGTCATATTCCGGTGCACGTGATCTCGGCGGACGAGGAAGACCGCCTCGGACTTTCCATCGGCGCCTATGGCTACAGCGGCAAGCCGGTGGAGCGGGATCAGATTCTCGCGACTCTGGATGACGTGAAGGCCTTCGGCCGGCGCTCCAAGCGGCTGCTCGCCATTGAACCCGCAGCGCCCACGGGGTCGCTTCCCAATCTCTTCGGCGGCGACGATGTTCAGGTCGAAAGCGTGACGACGCCCGAAGATGCCGAACAGGCGATTGCCGCCAATGGCTTCGATTGCGTGGTGCTCGATCTTTCGACGCCGGCGGGGGCGCCGCTGAACGATCTCGTCCGGACGCTCGCGGTTTCCGACGAGCCGCTGGTCGTGTTCCTGCCGCGCGATCCGAACGAAGAGGAGCGGATGCATATCTCCCAGCTCAGCCACCGTTCCGAGCCGGTGCGGGTCGCCTCAAGCACCGCGCAATTGCAGGACCAGATCACTCTCATCCTGCACCGGCCGTTCGAGAACCTGCCGCTCAATGCACAGGCCGCGTTGCAGCAGCTGCGCCGCTGCGATCCGCTGCTCGCGGGAAAAAAGGTGGTCGTCATCGACGACGACATCCGCAACATCTTCTCGCTGACCAGCGCGCTGGAAGAACATGGCGTGGAGCTGCACTACGCGGAATCGGGGCGCTCGGGCATCGAGATCCTGCAGCGTCTGCCCGATGTCGATGCGGTCCTCGTTGACATCATGATGCCGGGCATGGACGGTTACCAGACGATGCAGGAAATCCGCGCCATGCCGGAATTCAGCACGCTTCCCGTGATCGCCGTCACGGCCAAGGCGATGAAAGGAGACCGACAGAAATGCATCGAGGCGGGCGCGTCGGACTACGTCGCCAAGCCTGTGGACATCGACCAGCTCGTTTCGGTCTTGCGCGTCTGGTTCCAGCGCGTGGGGCAAACGATGCCAAGCATGGGCGTGGCGGGCGATAACGTCGTCACCTTCCGCTCCGTGGCGGGTCAGAATTGAGCGCACGCGCGCTTCAGGAGCCTGTGCCGGCCGCCGAGCCGGCGCCTCCCACAAAGGGCACGCCTGCGCCCAAGGCGAAGATTCTCATCGTGGACGACGATGAGCGCACCGCGATGGCGGTGCGCATCGCCTTGGAGGAGCTAGGCCAAATCCTGGTGGTCGCCCATTCCGGAGAGGAGGCGCTGCATCGTCTCCTCTTCGACGATTATGCGGTGATCCTGCTCGATGTGAACATGCCCGGCATGGACGGTTATGAGATGGCGTCCTTCGTGCGGGCCCGGAAGAAGACCCGCCACATCCCGATCGTATTCCTGACCGCGCTGTTCCACGACGACACGCATCTCCTGCAGGCCTATTCGGCGGGCGCGGTCGATATGGTGTTCAAGCCGGTCGATCCGTTCATCCTGCGGTCGAAAGTTTCGGTCTTCGTCGATCTCTTTCTCAAGCAGGCGGAATTTCAGCGCGAGGCCGAGCTCCGTCACCGGCTGCAGGAAGAGAATTTCCGCGTCCGGGCGGAAAAACTCACTGCCGAACAGGCGCTCAGGCGCAGCCAGGAACATCAGGAGGCGATGGAAAGGGCAGAGGCCCATCAGCGCACCCTGATCGAAGAACTGAACCACCGGGTCAAGAACATGCTGACGGTGGTAAACGCGATGGCGCGCCAGACGCTTGCTTCGACCCCATCGCCGGAGGAATTCACCGAGAGGTTCGTTCGCCGCATCGACGCGCTCGGCCGCACCCACAGCCTGCTTTCGCGCGAGCAATGGGGCACCGTGCAACTGTGCGAAGTCGCGCGCGACAGTCTGGAACCCTACACAATCGAGGACAAGAACCGCGTCGCCCTCAACGGGCCCCCTGTTGCGCTCGATCCCAAGACCGCGCTCGCTCTCGGTATCGTGTTTCACGAGCTTGCCACGAACGCGATAAAGCATGGCGCGCTTTCCAATCGCGACGGCAGAGTGAGAATGGGCTGGGAATTCGCGGATAACGGCCGGGTTGCGCTCGGCTGGCAGGAATCGGGCGGGCCCGAGGTTTTGCCTCCGGCGCGCGGCGGCTTCGGCAGCCGGCTGATCCGTCTCGAACTGACACATGAACTTAACGGTGAGGTGGAATTGTTCTACGAGCCGGCGGGCCTTAATGTGCTCATGAGCTTTCCGTTTGGCGGTCACAAAGCGGCGCCGCAAAGGCAAGGGGCAGTTTCATGATGCCGGCAACTGTGAGCGTGCTCGTCGTCGAAGACGAAGCGCTGATCGCTATGGACCTGCAGGCGCTTCTGGAGGAGGCGGGCTACCACGTTTTGGGCCCTGCCAATTCCACCGCCGCTGCGATGGCGCTTCTGGACGGCAACGATCCCGATGTTGCCCTTCTCGACGTCAATCTTGGCCGTTCCGACGTGTTCGGCGTCGCCAACGAGCTGGCGACCCGCAAGACCAAGATGATCTTTCTGACCGGCCACACCGCGCAGAAGCTGCCTCAGGCCCACCGCCATCGCCCGCTGGTGCCCAAGCCGTATCTACCCCACGTGCTTCTGCAAGCCGTGCAGCAGGCGCTCGAACAGAAGGATCACGCGGCCTAGGGGGGGGCCGCCGTCGCGCGGCCGCAATCAGGATTCCCGAAACAGCGCCAGCGTCCGGGGCGCCAAATCATATGCCGCGCTTCTTGGCATCGCGATTTCCGCGCCGCCATCGGGCTTTACGGTATCGAGCAGCCTCGTCCAGGGGCCGCCTTCACGTTCCGGCAGGTGGAACCGCACCGTCCATTCGTCCGCATTGAGCGCCAGCAGATAGCGCGCCGGTCCGGTCTTCGCGTCCGTGCCGCCGAAACTGCAACCGAAGGCGCGGATATTCCCGTCGTGCCAATCGCCGTACTGCATTTCGCTGCCGTCCGGTTTGAGCCAGGCGATGTCCTTCAGGCCGCGTGCGCCCTCGGCTTCGCCGTGAAAGAACCTCTCGCGCCCGAACACCGCGTGGGATGCCCGTAAAGCCGTCAGGCGCTGCACAAAGCCGAGAAACGCCGTGTCGTCCGCATCCAGCCGCCAGCCGAGCCAGCCTGTCTCGTTGTCCTGGCAATAGGCGTTGTTGTTGCCGCCCTGCGAACGGCCAAGCTCATCGCCCGCCGTCAGCATCGGCACGCCGAGCGACAGCAGAAGTGTGGCCATCAGATTGCGCTTCGTCCGATAACGCATCTCGCGGATCCAAGAATCGTCAGTCGGACCCTCGATCCCGAAATTGGCGCCGAAGTTCTCGTTGCTTCCATCGGCGTTGTTCTCTCCATTCGCCCAATTGTGCTTTTCGGCGTAGCTCACGAGGTCGTGCAGCGTGAAACCGTCGTGAGCCGTCACGAAATTGACATTCGCCAGCGGCCCGCGTCCGCCCATCACATCGCTCGAACCCGTCAATCGTTTCGCGAGGTCCGGCACGATCCCCGCTTCGCCGCGCCAGAAGCGCCGCACCGTGTTGCGGAAGCGGTCGTTCCATTCGGCAAAGGGGGGCGGAAAGCCGCCCAGCCGATAACCTTCTCCCGTCGCGTCCCAGGGTTCGGCGATCAGCTTCACCCGCGACAGCACGGGGTCGGCCGTGAGCGCATCCAGAAACGCCGCGCCGGTACGAAAAACCCCGTCTTCGCGGCCCAAGGTCGAGGCGAGATCGAAGCGGAAGCCGTCGACTCCGAGAGACGCCCAATGGCGAAGCGAATCCAGCAGCATCCGGCGCACCTGCGGATGGGCCGCGTTCAGCGTGTTGCCGCAACCGGTGTAATTCACGTAATCGCGGCTGCCCTCACCGGCGAGCGTATAATAGGAGGCGTTGTCGATACCGCGGAACGAGACAGTCGGCCCAAGCGCATCGCCTTCGCCGGTGTGGTTGAACACCACGTCAAGGATGATCTCGATTCCGGCCTCGTGAAGGGCTTCGGCGAAGCGGTGGAATTCGGCAAGGCCGCCCGGCGCATAGCGCGGCTCCAGCGCGAAGAAATTGATCGGATTATATCCCCAATAATTCCGCAATCCCTGCCGCACCAGCCGTTGCTCATCGGCAATCGGATGGATGGGGAGAAGCTCAACCGCGGTGACGCCGAGCGCCTTCAGATGCGCGATCACCGGCGGCGCGCCAAGCCCTGAAAGCGTGCCCCGCAATTCCTGCGCGATGTCTTCGCGCGCTATCGTGAACCCGCGCACATGCAGCTCGTAAATCAGGCTGTCGCGCCACGGAATGCGAAGCTGGTTGGAATTTTCGTGCTCTGCGGCCAGCACGATGCCCTTGGGCGTATGGGGCGCGCTGTCCTGTGTATCGAAGCCGGGCCCCTCGTCCCCTTCGCCGAAGCGATAGCCGAAATGGCTTGCCGCGAGCACGAAGCTGCGGTCCAGCGCTTTCGCATAGGGATCGATCAGAAGTTTGTGCGGATTGAAGCGGTGGCCTTTTGCCGGATCGTAAGGGCCATAAACGCGATAGCCGTAACGCTGCCCAACGCCCACATCCGGCACGAAAGCGCGCCAGATATCGCCGTTTCGGGTCAGGCCAAACCGCGCAGTCTCGCGATTCTCCTCATCGAACAGGCAAACGTCCACGCCGTCCGCATGGGCCGAAAACAGCGCGAAATTGGTGCCGCTTCCGGTCGGGACGGCTCCGAGCGCAATATCCTGTCCGGACAATGACGAGAGATTGTCCATTTATTCCTTGATCTTGGCTTTCAGCGCCGTAATTCCGTAAAAGCTTGGTTGTATCAATCTCTCGAAAATTTCAGATGCGCTCCAGCGGGCGTCAAGTATCGTAGGTTATGTCATCGCCTTGCCGCATCGAGGAAGGCTAGAGATGGAAAAGCTCCTGAATTTATTGCGCCTGTGGCGGCGCGCGCCGATGATTGCCCATGGCGAACAGCCGGAGCGTGGGGCCCTGGAGCACGGTGGCCTGTCCGCCAAGGCCTATGAACGTGAATGGTACCGCCGCCAGAGACAAGCCTTGCGCGAAGCCATGCTGCGTGACGCCAAGCACGAGCACGGCTAATTTCCGCGCAGGCTGCTCAATTTTGAGCCGGAAAAGGGGATGAGCGCCGGAAGGGCGGCATCTCCGCAACGTCCCCTCTAACCCTATCGACACCGATATAATTCAATCGCTGCAGGTACTTGTGCGGGCACACGGGTCTGACCTTGCGGCTGCATGAAACATGGCACGTTTATTGAAACTTATTCCCCGAATCGCCGAACCGAATCATCCGCTCACGCGTTGATCCTCCGTTGGAGTGAAAGGGCTTCGCCCTTCGGACGATTGCTCCGTGTGCCGGTGGCCCCTCGCAAAGCGGCAGTGTGAGTATTTGAGATTTGGATAGCGGCCTCACGCGCGCTCCGGCGCGAAGTGTGAAGGTTAAAAGAAGAAAATGGTCCTGGGCCGGCGGATGCTCGGGACGGAGCAGGTGCAGATGCGAGTTCTTTACGTTACCTCCGAAGTCTTTCCCTACGCGAAGACCGGAGGCCTTGCCGATGTATCCTCATCGCTTCCTGTCGCACTGAGAGAACTCGACATCGATATAAGATTGCTCGTGCCCGGCTACAGGCAAGCCTTGGAGCGGGCCCGCAATCCACGGGAAATCGTGCGGCTCGGCGATCCGCTCGGTTGCGGCGAGGTGCGGCTCATCGAAACGCATCTGCCGTACACGGACGTACCGGTGTGGCTGGTCGATTGTCCTGCGCTCTACGACCGCGCGGGCGGCCTTTATCAGAACGAAGACGGCGTGGATTGGCCCGACAATGCCATGCGCTTTGCGCTTCTCAATCTGGTCGCAGCCGGCATTGCCGATGAGCCGGGCGCAACCTGGCGTCCCGATGTCATCCACTGCAACGATTGGCACGCGGGTCTTCTTCCTCTGCTGCTTGGCAAAGGAGGCGCGCGCCCGCGGCCCGCGACCTTGTTCACCATCCACAATCTCGCCTATCAGGGCGTGTTCGCCGCCGATGAAGTGGCCAGGGTGGATTTACCGCCGGAAGCGCATGCGGCGATGGAGTTCTATGGCCGCGTCTCGTTCCTGAAGGCGGGTATCCGCAATGCGGATGCGGTTACGACCGTGAGCCCGACCTATGCGAACGAGATTCTCACGCCCGAATATGGCTGCGGCCTCGACGGTCTCTTGCGCGAGCGGGCGGGCCAGCTCACGGGCATCTTGAACGGCATCGATTACCGCGTCTGGGACCCCAGCACCGATCCCCATCTCGCGTGCAATTATTCCGCCCGCTCTTTTGCTGCCAAAGCCGACTGCAAGCGCGCAATAAAGACGGAGCTGAAGCTCGACCTCGAGCCCACGACGCCGCTGCTGGCGTTCATGAGCCGGCTCGTACATCAGAAGATGCCGGACGTCGTGCTGGAGGTGCTCCCTGCGCTCATTGAAGAGGGCCTGCAATTCGTGCTCGTTGCCGAAGGCGAAAACGGCTACCAGACGGAATTCCGAAAGCTCGCCGCGCGCTATCCCGGGCGCATAGCCGTGGAGATCGGCTATCAGGAGCCGCTCGGCCATCGCGTGCTGGCGGGCGCGGACATGCTGCTGCATCCGGCCCGTTTCGAGCCCTGCGGCCTGGTACCCATCTATGCCATGCGCTACGGCACCATCCCGCTGGTGCGCCGGAGCGGCGGGATGGCCGACACCGTGGTCGACGCTTCGCCCGAGGCGATCCGTCAGGGCACGGCAACCGGGTTCTCGTTCGAACAACCGTCCGCCGCGGAACTGACCGCGTGCATCCGGCGGGCCCTTTCGCTCTATCGCCAGCCCATCTCGTGGCGCCGTCTGCAGGCCACCGCCATGCGCGAGGATTTCTCCTGGGAGCGTTCGGCGGAAGCCTATGCCGGTCTTTACGGCGCGCTCACGGGCGCATCCTTGGGCGTACCGCCCGCGCCGATCGTCGTCGAAACCGGCGAACTGGAAAAGCGCACGGCCTGAGGATGTCCAGGCGCGTCAGACGCCCGGACGCATAAAACCGGTCAAGATGGGTGGTGGGCCGAGACGGACCGCATCACCTGGCCCGTAAGCTCGCCTCCCGCCTTTTCCAAAATGTCGCCGATCGACAGGATGCCGCACATCCGCTTGTTCTCGTCGATCACCGGCAGCCGGCGAATTCTGTTCCGCTCCATGATCCGGAGCGCATCGTCTACGTCTTCATCGGCGCGGCAATAGACGATCGGCTTGGACATCACGTCGCGCGCCGTCAGGTCGCTGCAATCTGCGGTCCCCGCAAGCCCCCGGCACACGATATCGCGATCCGTGACCATGCCGACCAGCCGGTCGTTCTCGCCCACCGGGATCGAGCCGACATCCTCATCCCGCATCTTGCGGGCGATTTCACCAAGCGGGGTCTCCGGGTCCACCCATTCGACGCCGCAATGCATTACGTCCCTGACCTTCATGGGAGTCTCCTCGTCACCGGGTTAACCTAACCCAACGCGGCGGGCGCGCCTTCCGTGCCCTAAGTTTGTGAAATATAAGCAGGACGCGTGGAATGGAGGGGCCATGGCCGAACGAGCCATCAACATCACCGAGATCATCGACCGGCGAAAGCTAGGGAGTTTCCAGCAGCGGATCGCCGTGCTCTGCGGTTTTGTGACCTTCATGGAAGGTTTCAACACGCAGTCGGTGGGCTACATCGCCCCCGATCTCTCCCAGGCCTTTCACATGAGCCCCAAGGAGCTGGGCCTGTTCTTCGCGCTCGGTCTGTTCGGATTGCTGCTGGGCGCCATCTTCGTCGCGCCCCTGGCCGATAAAGTCGGCCGCCGTCCGCTGCTGCTTGCTTCGGTTCCGGCCCTCGGTCTTTTCAGCCTGCTGACGGCCGCAAGCCCGTCGGTGTTCGTGCTCGACGGCTTGCGTTTTCTGACCGGCCTCGCAATCGGTGGCGCGCTTCCGAACACGATTGCGCTGACATCGGAATATTCGCCCCATCGCCGCCGCGCGCTGATGGTCGCGTTGATGTTCACGGGCTTCATCATGGGCTCGATTGTGGCGGGGTTGTCCGCCCGTGCGCTCGGGCCCTCGATGGGCTGGCAATCGGTGTTCCTGGTGGGCGGGCTTCTGCCGCTCCTTTATGCGCCGGTGCTCTATGCGGCGCTGCCGGAATCGGTGCGATTTCTGGTGCTGCGCGGGGCGCCGGCAGGGAAAATCGCACGCTTGATGCAGCAGCTCGATCCGGCGCTCAAATTGGGTCCGGTGACGCGCTTCGTCACCGACGAGACCGTGACCTCGGCCGCTTCCGTCGTCGCGCTCTACCGCGAAGGACGGGCCAAGCGCACGATCCTGCTCTGGATCATCTCCTTCATGAGCCTGTTCGACATTTTCCTCCTCGCCAATTGGCTTCCGACGGAAATGCGCGAGCTTGGATTTCCGCTTTCGACCGCAATCCTGGTCGGCGCGGTGCTGCAGTTCGGCGGCCTGACCGGCACGGTATGGGGCTGGCTCGCGGACAAAATCGGCGCCAACGTTGCGCTGGCGCTCGCCTATTTCTTTGGCGCGCTTGCGGTCGCCTGCATCGGGCTCGTAGGCGCCAATCAGCCGCTGATGATGCTGGTGGTCTTTCTCACGGGCTTCGGGATTCTGGGCGGTCAGACGGTCGCCAATGTGGTGTCGGCCATCTCCTATCCCACGGAAATCCGCTCGACCGGTGTGGGCTGGGCCACCGGCATCGGCCGTATCGGTTCGATCGTTGGACCCGGACTTGCCGGCATTCTTTTCGAGAGCGATCTCTTCAAGGGCCATATCTTCATTCTTGCGGTCATTCCGGCGTTGATCGCATCGGCTGCGGCTGTGGGCATGGGCCGCGTGCGCACCCAATTCGCCTCCATCCAGGAGGTCACGCCATGAACGATACTGTGCGCGGTTCCGCCGCTGCGCCCTCGCAGCACCGCGTTACGCACGAGGATCTGCGCGACCTGGTGCGCGATTTCGAGGCGATGCGCGAGTTGAAGACCATCGAAGGCGCCGATCCGCATCTCGAAATCAGCGCGCTCGCCGAAACGCTGACCATGCGCTTTCCGGGCGAGGAACCCGCGCTTCTGTTCGACAAGATCAAGGGCTACCCGGCCGGTTATCGCCTTCTGTCGGGTGCCGCCAATTCGTTTCGCCGGCTTGCGCATGTCTATGGCCTTCCCACGCCGGAAAAGAAGATCGACATCGTCAAGAGCTACAGGGCCCGCCTCGGCAAAGGCCCCGAATTGATTCCGCACAAGGTGGTGTCCACCGGCCCGATCCTGGAGAACATTCAGCGCGACGGCGACGTCGACCTCTTCAAATTCCCGATACCCTTTATCCATGAACGCGACGGCGGCCGCTATATCGGGACCGAAGATGTGGTCGTGATGCGCGACCCCGACAGCGATTGGATCAATGCGGGCACCTACCGCATCGTGGCGCATGCGAAGGACGAAGCCGGCATCTGGATTTCGCCGGGCAAGCATGGCCGGCTGATCCGGGAAAAATACTTCAAGCGCGGATTGCCGTGCCCGGTGCTCATCTGCTGCGGCCAGGACCCGATCCTGTTCCTGTGCAGCAACGCCGAATTGCCGCTCGGGGTTTCCGAACTCGACTACGCCGGCGGCCAGCGCGGGCGCGCCGTCGAAGTCGTGCTGAGCGAATTACACAAGCTGCCGATGCCCGCGGGCGCCGAACTCGTGCTCGAGGGCGAGATGTATGGCGACCGGCTGAAGATGGAAGGCCCCTTCGGCGAGTTCATGGGCTATTACGCGAGCGATGCCAGCGAACAGCCGACCATCAAGATCAGGCGCGTCTATCATCGCAACGATCCGATCATCACGCTCGCGATTCCGTCCCGCCCGCCCTCCAATTTCACGGTGGCGCGCGCCGTGGTGAAAGCGGCCATGATCTGGGACGAGATCGAGAAGGCGGGGCTTCCGGGCGTTCAGGGGGTGTGGAACCACGAGGCCGGCGCCGGACGGCTGTTCAACGTCGTCTCGATTCGGCAGATGTATGCCGGCCACGCCAAGCAGGCCGGCATGCTCGCCGCCAATTGCCGCTCCGGCGTTTACGCCGGGCGCTGGGTCGTGGTGGTGGACGAGGACATCGATCCCTCCAACATCCACGATGTCATCTGGGCGATGTCGACGCGCTGCGATCCGGCGCAATCCATCGAGATCGTGCACAACCTTTGGAGCACACCGCTGGACCCCATCCTGCGCGGGCCGCCCTATCAGAGCAATCGCGCGGTGGTCGATGCCTGCCGCCCCTGGGGATGGAAGGACGAATTCCCGCTGGTCGCGGAATCGAGCCCGGAGCTGAAAGACCACGTCACGAAGAAATGGGCCCACCTCTTCCGCAACCCCGGCGCAGGCTGAGCTAACCAAGGTGAGACATGAAACTCGCGCGCTTTAACGAAGACCGCATCGGCGTCGTCCGCGGCGATTCCATCGTCGATGTGACCGAAATCGTGGACGCCCAGTCAGGCGCCTGGCCGCCGGTGGCGATGCTCCGGCTGATCGCCCATTTCCCGGAATACCGCAGCAGATTGGAACGGGCGGAAACCTCTCGGAGCGGCATTCCGCTCTCGAGCGTCAAACTGCTGACGCCTGTGCCGTGGCCGAACAAGGTGATCGCCTATCCCGTCAATTATCACGAACACGGGATCGAGATGGGCTCGTCCTATCGGGCGAACAATCAGGGTTTCTTCTTCAAGCCGCCGTCCGCCCTTTCGGGCCCCGCCGATCCGATCGTGCTGCCCGTCAATGCCGGCCGGCGCATCGACCATGAATGCGAGCTTGCCGTCATCATCGCCAAGGAAGGCCGCGACATCCCGCGCGAGGAATGGCGCGACTATGCTTTCGGTTATTCCTGCCTGATCGATGCGGTGATCCGGGGCAAGGAGGAGCGCGTCACGCGCAAGGGTTTCGACACGTTCTGTCCGGTAGGCCCCTGGATCGTGACCGAAGACGAAATCGGCGACGCTGTAAACTCGTTGCGCGGGCGGCTCTGGGTCAATGGCGACCTCCGGCAGGATGCGAATACGCGCGATCTGGTCCTCGACATTCCGGGCATGATCGAGATGGCGTCCTCGGTGATGACGCTTTATCCCGGCGACATCATCGCCACCGGCACGCCGGCGGGCGTGGGGCCGATCAAGCCTGGCGACAAAGTCAAAATCGACTTCGAACGCGTGGGTTCGATGACGCTCGACGTCGTGCAGGGCACGACGGGAGCGCGCTCGATCTTCGCGCAAGTCTTGCCGCCGGACGCCAAGGCCTGAACGGATGGTCTACGTTCCGATCACGCCGGAATTGTCGGTCGCGTTCGGAACGCCGATTTCGATGCGCATGGTCGCAAATCCGGCCGCGTTGAACGAGCCGCTGGAGCGCGCCATTCTCGCCCGCCGCGCCAAAGGCGAAGCCAATCGCATCAGCAATATCGGCGGCTGGCAGTCGATGCCCGATCTCCTGGATTGGCCCGAACCGGCGATCGGGATACTGGCCGCGGAGGTGGACCAGAGCGTGCAATTGGTGATGGGGTTGCCGGCAATCCTGGAACAGCGGCCGCCCGGCAAACGCGCCACCTATCAGGCCTATGGCTGGGCGAACGTCAATCGGTCCGGCGATTACAACACGCTGCACATGCATCCCGGCAATCACTGGTCCATCGTTTACTATGTCGCGACTGGAATGCCGTCGCCGGACCCGCCGATGAACGGACGGCTCGAATTGCGCGATCCGCGACCCGCCGCCACCTTCGCGCGCATGCCGGGATTCCGCTGCGGTCAGCCGATCACCATCGGCCCCCAACCGGGCATGATGCTGGCGTTTCCGTCATGGATCGAGCACTGGGTGCATCCCTTCCACGGCGAAGGGAATCGCATCTCGATTGCGCTGAACGTGACGCTGGACCCGGCGTGACCTATTTCAGCGTCACGAGATAGGCGACCACATCGTCGGCATCGCCGGCATTGGGAAAGCCCGAGAACGGCATGCGGTTGCCCTTCACCTTGCTTTGAGGGTCGCGCAGATAGTCGCGCAGATTGCCTTCGTCCCAGGTGAGGTTGGCGCGCTTCATGGCGGCGGAATAGCGGAAATCGTCGAGCGCGCCGGATTTGCGCCCGACCACGCCTTTGAGGCTCGGTCCCAGCGCATCGGGCTTTTCCGTGTGGCAGGCCTGGCAGGCCGTGAACAGCGTCTTGCCGTGATTGGCATCGGCCGCGAAGGCGGGACTTCCCAAAACGAGGGCGCCAAGGACGGCGCCCGCAAGCGATAACCGCATGATGTTGTCTCTCTCGTTGGCTCTTATCGATTCGATGCTGGACGCGATCTTATGCGTGCACCAAGGGACCGGGGTTCTTCATGTAGTCATTCACGATCTTGTCCGCCGTCAAATAGGCAATCGCGCCGACCGGCCCTGTCGGATTGTAGCCGTGCTGCTGCGGGAAAACGGAAGCGCCCGTGATGAACAGATTGCTCGCTTCCCAAACCTGGCCGTAGCGGTTCACGACGCTGTTGCCCGGGTTCGTCCCCATCATCGTGCCGCCGGTGTTGTGGGTGGATTGATAAGGCACGGTGGTGAAGTTCTTCGGCCGCGGCCGCAGTTCGTAATGCGCCGGGTTCATCGCCTTGATGGCGACTTCCAGCTTCGACAGCAGATAGCGCGACATCTTATGGTCGTTGTCGGTGCCGTTATAGGTCATGCGCAGCAATGGACGTCCGATCGAATCCTTGTAGGTGGGATCGAGATCGAGATAGTTCGCCCGGTTGGCGTAGACCGACCCTTGCGTGTTGAAGTCCATCACGCCGTAGTACCACTGCACGGCCGCCTTCTTCCATTCCGCGCCCCAGTTGGGCGTGCCTTCGGGGAGTGCCCGTCCGGCAATCGGCGGCGAAGCGCCGGACCCGCCGACGATGTAGCCTCCGCCGAAGAAGCCCAGGCCCGAATGGTCGAAATTCTCTCCGTTGAAATCGTCGAACGCGATGCGGTCGCCGGGGGAGCCCATGAACGGGTTGAGCACCTTGTCGGTGAAGAACGCGGTCCCGTTGGCTTCGAACTGGTAGCAATAATTCTTGCCGACGAGGCCCTTGCCCGTCTTGGGGTCATAGGGTTCGCCGATGCCCGAATAGAGCATCATATGGGTGTTGCCCATGACGAAGGCCGAAAGGATCACCATGCCGGCCGGCTGCTCGTATTCCTCACCGGTCTTCATGTCGATGTAGCTGACGCCCGTGACCTTCTTGGCCTGCTTGTCGTAATTGATCTTCGACACGAAGGCGCGAACCCTGAGTGTATATTTGGGATCGCGGCGCAAGACCGGCATGACGTTGGTGGCCGATGTCGCCTTGGCGTTCGCTTCGCAGGAATTGCGCCCGCAGAAGCCGCAATATTCGCATTGGCCGAGCGTCACGCCGTAGATGTTGGTGTAGGGCTTGGAGGGTGCTGAGAATGGGGTGGGGAAGGGGTGGTAGCCCACGCTCTTCGCAGCTTCCGCGAACATCATGCCCCCGGCCGAGGTCTTGATCGGCGCATTGGGATATTCGTTTTGGCGCGGGCCCTCGAAGACATTGCCGCCTTCGATCTTCTGACCTTTGAGGTTTCCTGCCTTGCCCGACACGCCGCACAATTTGTCGAACTTGTCGAAATAGGGTTCGAGCTCGTCATAGGTGACGGGCCAGTCGGCGATCGTCATGTCGCCGGGAATGGCGCTGGCGCCGTATTTCTGCGTGATCTCGCTGCGGATGCGGAAATCGGCAGGCAGGAAGCGCCAATGCAAACCGCCCCAATGATTGGTGGTGCCGCCGACGCCCTCGCCGGGAAGGAATGCGCCCCAGCGCCGGATGGGCAGCGCCGCCTGGTCCGTATTGTTACGGAAAGTGACGGTATCGACCGCGTTGTCGATCATCAGTTCTTTGCGCGCGTTGTACTTCAGCTCGTCGCGGATGCGCGGCAGGACGACTTCTTCCTCCGGGCGGCGGTCCGGCCCGCGTTCGAGTCCCACGACGGTCAAGCCCGCCATGGTGAGTTCTTTGGCCATCATCACGCCGGTCAGCCCCTGGCCGATGACGACGACGTCGACTTCCTTCAGTTTCGTGACCATCGGTGCATCCCCCTCAGCTGAAGTCCGCGATGGACTGCGGTTCGGCGACGTATTTCTTGTTGCGGTATTCGTCGATCTTGTCGGCATAGGTCGCGGGCAGGCCCGGGAAGCCGAGCATGCGCCACGATGCCTTGTTGCGGTTGCCGCCATAGATGGGATCGGAGAAGAACCCTTCCATGTTGATGGTCAGAAGCGCGCCGAAGAACTGCTTGGCGTCCAGCCCGTCGAATTCGGCGGTGCCCTTTTGCATCGCGGTCAAGGCTTCGTCCCGCTTTGGCTGCTCCAGCCGGTCGAAACTCTTGCCATAGGTCTTCTCGCACCAGGCATTGGCCGTCTGGATGCCGGCGACGAAGTATTGATGCGGCGTCAGGGGAAGCTGATAGCCCTGCTCAGGGGTGCCTTTGACGTAGGGTCCCGCGCGGTACATCCTGTCGCCGCCGCCCCAGGCGCTGGCGAGCTGGCGGTCGATGAAGACCGGCACGCCGCACTCCGTGCCGGAGGGCGAAAGCTCGTCCTTGGGAATGATGGTGTCGGCGGCCGCCGAAAAGAAGGCGACTTGCTGCGGGGTGAGAATGATCCAGGTTTCGGGTGCTGCTGCAGCAGCCGTGGTCTTCGCCTCCGGCGTACAGGCGGCAAGGCCGCTGGCGGCCGCCGCGACGCTTGCGCCCGCGACACCCGCCCCTTTGAGAAAATCGCGCCGTGGAATGGATTCGTTTTTGGCCATGGGTGCCTCCCGTATGCGCCGGCGGTTCCGGCGGCTCCTCCGCCGCCGAATGACCGTGCCCCGCGCAAACCTTAGTCCGAATCCCGCTCCGCCGCGAGAGGAGGCCGGGCCGGCTGTGGCGTTTCGCAGGGCATGAGGCGTAGCTGCTCACAGAAAGCTTGTCACTCCGCCGCGATAGAGGATGGAATGCCACCGGCGCGGAGATTCAAATTGTTCGATTCGATCCCGATTTCGCGGTTAGGGCATCTCTGGCGGGTTCTACCCGTGCTCGGGCTTCTCGCGGCCGCCGCGGCGGCCGCTCCGGCGTCCGGACCGCGACCCAAGAACGTCATCCTGATGATCGCGGATGGCTCGGGCGCAAGCGCCATCGCCGCCACCGGCATGTACACGGGAAAGCTCGGCAAGCAAGTGTTCGACGGCCCGAATTGGGCCAAGACCTGGGTTTCCACCTATCCGCTGCGAACCGATGAACGGCCGGGCGCCGGTGCGGCTCAGGACCCCGACGCCATCTACGATGCCGCGAAGAATTGGGACACGACGCCCGTTGCCACGATTCGGGGCCGTTATCCCGATCGCTTCGCCGGTTATGCCTGGACCAAGAGAACGGCGCCCGATTCCGCCAACACCATGAGCGCCATGGTCAACGGCCATAAGAGTTACAACAACGCCATCAATGTCGACGGCAACGCAATGCCGCTCACGACGTTTGCCGAGCGCGCGCACGGCGAAGGCAAGGCCGTGGGCGTCGTGACGACAGTACAGATTTCCGATGCGACACCGGCCGCGGGTGCAGGCGCGCACAATGTCTCGCGCACGAACCGCACCGCAATCGCCGGCGAGATGCTGAACGCGGGCGTGGTCAGCGTGATCATGGGGACTGGCAACCCCGATTATGACGATGACGGCGCGCTCCGGGTCACACCGAATTATGCCTGGATCGGCGCCGGCGATTGGCTGGCGCTGAAGGCAGGAACGCACAGAAGCGGGTTCAAACTGATTCAGGATAAAGCTGCATTCGACGCGCTTCCGGAAACGGCGAATCCGCCGCCGAAGCTCATCGGGATCGCACACGCGTTTAATTCGACGCAGTTCAATCGCGCAGGCGCGGCTGCGGCGGCCGAACCGCCCTATGCCGTGGCGCGCAAGCCCGACGTGCCGTCGCTGCGGACCATGGTCGAAGGCGCGCTCAACATTCTCGATGGCGACACGCAAGGCATGTTCCTGGTGATCGAGGGCGGGGCGGTGGATCGCGCCGAGCACGCGAACAATATGGGCCGCATGATCGAAGAGAAGATCGAGTTCGACGACGCGGTGGCTGCCGTCTCGGCCTATCTCGATGCGAACACAGCCGGCAACAATTGGTCGAACACGCTCGTGATCGTGACCGCCGATCACGATCACCTGCTGCTCGGCCCGGACTCCGATACGGTACCGTTCCAGGATCTGAAGAACAATGGTGCAGGACATATGCCCGGCTACAAGTGGCAGAACAATTCGCACAGCAACCAGCTTGTGCCGCTGTTCGCGCGGGGGGCGGGAGCAAACCTGATCGCCGGTTGCGCGAAACGAACCGATGCCTACACCGACGCGCAAGGCCGCCGCTTCGGCCGCGGCACCTACATGGACGACACGGAAATCTTTGCCGTCATGACGGGCGAAGGCTGCCATTGAAGAGCGCGGCCTGGCGCTGCTGCAGGAATGTCCGCACCGCGGAATCGCGCTCGAGGCCGATCGCGCGGTCATAGGCATCCCGCGCTGCCGCGTATTCCCGCGTGCGCGCCAGCAACTCCGCCCGCGCCGCCCAATAGGGCTGATACTCGACGAGACGCGGATCGGCGGCGAGCGCATCGAGCGCGGCCAACCCGGCCTTTGCTCCTTGCGCTTCGGCGATGGCAATTGCGCGGTTGATGCCGACGACAGGAGATTCCGACAGCACCGACAGCGCGTCGTAGATCTTCGCGATTGCCCCCCAATCCGTGCGGCCGGTCAGGCGCCGGACGGCGTGGGCCGATTGCACGGCGGCTTCGAGCTGATACCGGCCGGGAGCGCCCATCCTGCTCGCGCGCAGCAACAGCGCCTCGGCTTCGTCGATGGCGGCGATGTCCCATCGCACGGGGTCCTGTTCGGCGAGCGGCACATAGTCTCCGTCAGGGCCGCGGCGCGCGCCCCGCCGCGCCTCGCAATGGAGCATGAGCGCGAGAAGGCCCAGCGCCTCGGTCTCGCCGGGCAGCAGACTGACGGCCAGGCGCCCCAGCCAGATCGCTTCATCGGCGAGATTGCCGCGCTCGATTTCGGCGCCTGCTGCATCGGACCAGCCCTTGGCAAAGGCCGCGTAGATCGCCGCGAGCACGGCCTCCAGCCGTTCGGGCAGGTCGGCGCGCTCCGGAACCCGAAACGGTATGGCCGTTTCGCGGATCTTGGTCTTTGCGCGCGCGAGCCTTTGGCCCATGGCGGCAGGCGACACCAGGAAGGCCGATGCAATCCGCACCGCGTCGAAACCAAGGAGCGTCTGCAGGATCAAAGGTGCTCGGATGGAAGGATCGATCGCCGGGTGCGCGCAGGCGAACATCAGCGCGAGGCGGCGGTCCGGAATCTCGGCCGGGTCTCGGGCGGTCGCTTCCATCTCCTCGGCCAGCATCCTCACATGAGGTACCGCGTTCTCACCGCCTTTGCGCCGCCGGACCATGTCGACGATCTTTCGTTTCGCCACCGCCATCAGCCACCCTTCCGGGTTGGCCGGGGTTCCCCGGATCGGCCAATCCGCGAGCGCGGACGCGAAAGCCTCGGACAGGGCGTCCTCGGCGCGCGCCACATCCCCGCTTTGAGCGGCGAGAAAGGCGACCAGCCTGCCATAGGAGCGGCGGACTACCGCCTCCGCCGTTTCCGCCGCGTTCCGGTCGCCTTCGCTCATGCGGCCTGCCTACATGCCCCAGATCGGGCGCACCTCGACGATCCCATGGCTCGCGCCCGGACACCGCGCCGCCCAGGAAAGGGCCGCGTCCAGATCCGGCACGTCGATCATGAAATAGCCGCCGAGCTGCTCCTTGGTTTCGGCATAAGGGCCATCCAGCACCTGCGTCTTGCCGTCGGCGACGCGCACGGTGCTTGCCGCATTGGTCGGCTTGAGGCGGTTGGCGCCCAGCAACGCGCCTGCCGATTTCAGGGCCTCGGTGTAGGCGCCATAGGCGGCCATTCCGCGTTCCTGCTCAGCCTGTGGCATCGTCGACCAGATGTCTTCCTTCGAATAGATCATCAGCATGTATTGCATGACACTCTCCTTTGCCCGTTTTCCGCGCGAGCCTCACGCCCGGCTGTCCCAATGACGCGCGAGGAAGCGCGATTTCGACAGCGGCCGGGCGAAATTTTCATGACGGATAGAAAAGATCAGGAAATCGGCGCGCACGGCCAGACGAAGGAAACGATCTGCTCGACGAATTGCCGGTAAGGGCCGGTCTTGATGTCGGGGGCCTCCTCGACGACGTCTTCAATCGTATCCTGGACTTTCGTCGCCATCGCGTCCTTGGTGACGCTCGCCGGGAGGCAGGCCTTGCGGTTTTTCTCCAGCACCTGCTCGATGGCTATGATCTGAATCCGGCAGAAGCGCGCGTCGGTCTTGCAGCGCTCGACGAATTCCTCCGCCGTCACGGGCGATGCCGGCGCGGCCAAGGAACGAGCCGCCAACAGGCCGGCCGCAAGACCTCCTATGATGAAACTGCGCACGATCATGCTGCAAATTAACGCTTCACCGTTGGTCTGTCGAACGGCGAGTCTTCACGGTTGCACTTGACCTTCCTTATAGCCGGTCATATATCCGGTTAAAATGGGAGAAGACTATGGTCACATCTCAGCGAAAAGCCGTCGCCGATTATCGGAAACGGCTGAAGCGTCAGGGTCTGACCCGCATGGAAGTGCGGGTGCGGAAAACCGACGCTTCTCTGGTCCGGGAGGTCGTGGAGGCTCTGTCTGATCCGGAACGGCAGCACGAAACGCGCGCTCTGCTGCGCGAGCGGTTTGCGGCGAACCGTCCTAAAGGGTTGAAAGCGCTGCTGGCAGCTGCGCCGCTCGAAGGCGTCGATTTGAGCCGCGACGAGGACTATGGCCGGGATGTCGATCTGTGAATTATCTGATCGTTACCAACATTATCTCGGAGGTACGCAAGGGAGCCCAATGCGATGTAAATGTGGCGCGCTGGTATGAAAGCATTGCGGATGAGAGTCTCTATTTGAGCGCGCTCGTGTTTGGCGAGATTCGCAAAGGTATCGAAGGATGCCGTACTCGCGATCCGGCACAGGCGCGCGCCCTGGAAAAATGGCTCGCTGCCGTGAACAAAGCTTTTGGTGAGCGCATTCTACCGATCGAGTCTGCTGTCGCGGAGGAATGGGGCCATATGGCCGCACGTCGACCGCTTTCGGTCGTCGATGGTCTTCTCGCCGCAACGGCCAAGGTTCATGGCATGACGCTCGTCACGCGAAATATCCGAAACGTCACGGGACTCGGCGTCGGGATACTCAATCCGTTCGAGCGAAATTAATTCGGGATCATGCGGTCGCGAAAGCCTAGGCGTGCAGCAGCGGGCCCGGGTTTTTGAGATAGGTGTTCACGATCGCATTGGCTGACCAATAAGCGAGCGCGCCGAGCGGTCCCGTCGGGTTGTAGCTCTGGTTCTGCGGGAACGTGCTGGCCCCCATGATGAAGAGATTGCTCGCGTCCCAGGACTGCAGATATTTGTTCACGACGCTCGTCCTCGGATCGGCGCCCATGATCGTGCCCCCGGTGTTGTGGGTCGATTGATAGGGGCGCGCGTCGTAATCGCCGTCGCGGTAGCGGGGCGGCGTCATGATGGTGGGATTCATCGCCCGTGCGATCTCGGCCGATTTCTGGCTCAGGAAAGCGCCGATCTTGTAATCATTTTCCTTGAAGTTGAACGTCATGCGCAGAAGCGGCCGCCCGATCGCGTCCTTATAGGTGGGATCGAGATCGAGATAATTGTCGCGATAGGCGTAATTGCACGCCGTGCCGGCAACGGTGAACCAGCGCCGGTAATATTTGGCGGTCGCGGTTTTCCACGCCTTGCCCCAGCGGGGCGTGCCCGGCGGTACCGCGCGCGTCTCGATGGGCCGCCCGTTGGACAGGCCCGCCGAGATGTGCCCGCCGCCGATGAAGCCAAGCCCGGAATGGTCGAAATTGTCGCTGTTGAAATCGTCGATGACCGAGCCGAAAGCGCCCGCCGCCATGAACGGGTTCGTCTCCTTGTCGTCGAAGAAGACCGTGACGCCCGAGCCGGTGTATTGATAGCAATAATTCTTGCCCACGGTGCCACGCCCCGTGGCCGGATCGTAAGGCGTGCCGATGCCGGAATAGAGCATCAACAGCGTGTTGTTGAACACATAAGCGCCGAGGATCACGAGACCCGCAGGCTGCTCGTATTCTTCGCCCGAGCGCGTATCGATATAGGTGACGGATTTCACCTTTTTGGCGCGGGCGTCGTAATTCAGCTTTTTCACATAGGCATGGGTGCGCAGCTCGAAACGCGGATCGGGCAGCAGCACGGGAAGGATGTTCACATTGGGCGAGGCCTTCGCGTTCGACTCGCAGCCATAGCGCTCGCAGAAGCCACAATAGACGCATTGCCCCATGGTCGCGCCTTCGGGGTTGGTATAGGCCTCGCTGGCATTGGCGGAGGGCTGCGGGAAGGGGTGATAGCCAAGCTTCCTGCAGGCATCCTCGAACAGGGAGGCCGCCACGTTCCGCGCCAGCGGCTTGTTCGGATAGGGGTTGCTGCGCGGACCTTCAAAGACGTTGCCGCCGGCGATCTTCTGTCCACGGAGGTTTCCGGCCTGGCCCGAAATGCCGCAGAGTTTCTCGAACTTGTCGTAGAACGGCTCCATTTCGGCAAAGGTGACGCCGAAATCCTGCACCGTCATGTCGGCCGGAATGACTTTCGCGCCATATTTCTGCGTGTAATGGGAGCGGACGAGATAATCGGCTTCCAGCCGCCGCCAGGTGGCGCCGTTCCAATGCGAGCCCGCGCCCCCGACATTGTTGCCGGGCAGAAACGAGCCGAGCCGCCGGATCGGCAGCGCCGTCTCGCGCGTGTTGTGGCGCAAGGTCACCGTCTCCATGGCGGTGTCCTGAAACAGCTCGTGGCGGCTCGAATATTTCAGCTCGTCGCGGATTTGCGGGATGGTGAAATCCTCGCGCGGGGTGCGCATGGCGCCGCGCTCCAATCCCACCACATGAAGCCCGGCCTTGGTCAGTTCGCGGGAGAGGATGCTCCCGGTCCAGCCCATGCCGATGACAACCGCGTCGGTTTCCTTCAAGACCGTAACCATTTGCCCCGCTCCCTTACGAAAAGTCCGCGATCGACAGCGGGCCCTTGTCGTATTTCTTGTTGAAATAGGTCTTGATCTCTTCGCGATAGCTGGCGGGAAGGCCGGGGAAGCCGATCATCTTCCACGCCACCTTGTCCCGGTTGCCGCCATACATCGGATCGGCGAAGAAGCCTTCCATGGTGAGCTGCAGGAAATTGTCGAAAAAGAAGGCCGAGGTGAACCCGCCGTTGAATTGGGCCTTGCCGGATTCCAGCGCCTTCATCGCCTCCTCTTGTTGAGCCGGCGTCAGGCGGTCGAACTCCTTGCCGTAGGTTTTCGTCGTCCATTCGTTGGTGGCGACAATTCCGGCCCGGAAGAACTCGCGCGGGGAGAGGGCAAGCTGGTACCCGAGCTCGGGTTTGGCAGGCAGGAACGGGCCGGAGCGATAGAGCCGCGCGCCGTTGCCGAAGCCGCCGGCCAACTGCCGGTCGATGAAGACGGCAAGCCCGCAATCGCTGCCGGAGGGCGTCAGTTCGTCGGCCGGGATAAGGGTGTCGACGGCGGCCTTGACGAAGGCCTGTTCCGTCGGCGTCAGCGCGAGCCAGACTTCGGGCTCGGCCTGGGCGGCAGGAGCCGCAGCCGCAGCCGCCTCGGGGGCCCGCGCCATGCCCGCGGAGGTGGCGAGCGCCGCACCTGCGGCCCCGGCGCCCGCCGTTTTGAGAAAATCGCGGCGTGGGATTTTTTCGTCTGCCATATGCTCCTCCCGATGACGGCAAGCGTCTTGCCCGCACTCTAGCAGCTTCGCAAGGTGTAAGTCCCCTTCCGCACGGGGAATTCACCCCGGAAAACAACGTTCTGAGCCCATCTTGCTTGGGCACTCCTTTGCTTCTAATAGCGAGGCCCAAAGAGGCGGCCGAACCCAAGCGGCCGCGGAGGGATTAAGCGTTTCTCGTGGCTCAGAAAATCAAGACCGCGGCCGAGATGGTGGCGAGCATTCCGGACGGCGCCCATATCGCGCTCGGGGGCTTTGCCATTGCGCGCAACGTGATCGCGCCGGTCCATGAGCTGATCCGGCAGAACAAGCGCGATTTGACCGTCTCCCAGGGGGTGGCCGGGCTCGACACCGATCTCCTGGTCGGGGCCGGCCTCGTGAAGCACCTGATTATCGGCGGCGGTTCGCTCGACCGCTTCGGGCCGGTTCATTGCATCAACCGCGCGCGCGAGACGGGCTCGCTCGCGTCAGAGGATTGGACCAGCCTTTCCCTTTGCTTCCGCTATCTCGCGGGCGCGCTGGGGCTCTCGTTCATCCCGATCAAATCGCTGATTGCGTCTGAAATCCTCGACCGGCTGGAGCACGGGCCGGGCGCCGCCGACGTGGCGCGCATGCAATGCCCTTTCACGGGCGAGAACTACGTTGCCATGCGTGCGCTGCAGCCCGACATCTCCTTCGTGCATGTCCAGGTCGCGGATGCTGACGGCAATTGCCGCATCGACGGCCCGCGCTGGGAAAACGAAGAACAGGCCAAGGCCGCCAAGCGCCTGATCGTCGTCGCCGAAGAAATCGTGCCGACCGACGTGATCCGCCAGGAGCCCGAACGCACCATCATTCCCGCCCATCGCGTGGAGGCGGTGATCCACCAGCCCTGGGGCGCCCACCCGACCGCGGTATTCGGCCGCTACGACTACGACGCGGCGCATCTGAAACTCTATGTCGAGCACTCCAAGCGCAGCGAGAGGATCGGCGACTACATCGACACCTATATCCGCGGCACCAAGGATCACTGGGAATATCTCGAAAAAGCGGGCGGGCTGCGGCACCTCGAATCGCTCAAAGCGGAGCGCATCTTTGGCTATTGAGACGGACATCCGCGCCACCGAGATCATGGTCGCCGCGGGTGCGCGCGAACTGAGCGATGGCGAGACCGTGGTGGTCGGCATCGGCTTGCCGCAGGTCGCCTGTTTCCTTGCCAAGGCGACGCATGCGCCGGGCTTGACGCCGCTCCTCGAGATCGGTGTTGCCAACATGCACCCGGTGGACACGCCGGTCGGCCTCGCCGATTCCCGTATTTTCTACCGCGCGACCTGCTGGAGCGGATTCCTCGATGTGATGGGGATGAACCTCCATCGCGGCGTGGTCGATACGGGGTTCCTTGGCGCGCTCGAAGTCGACCGCTACGGCAACATCAACACCACGCTCTCGCGCGACGGCGGCCGGGTGCGCTATTTCAACGGCAGCGCGGGCGGCAATGACGTGGCGTCGCTTGCCAAGCGCGTCATCGTCATCATGCGCCACGAAAAGCGCAAATTGCCCATCGCGGTCTCGCATCTGACCAGCCCCGGCTTCGTCGGCGGCAAGACGCGCGAGGAACTCTCGCTGCGGGGCGGCGGGCCCCACCGCATCATCACCGACAAGGCGGTCCTCGGGTTCGATCACGAGAACCGCTCTGCGGCGCTTCTGTCCTTGCATCCGGGCGTGACTTTGGAGGATGTGTTGGCGAATACCGGCTTTCCCTTGGCAGTGCCGTCCGATATCCCGCCGACGCCCCTTCCGAGCATCGAGGAATTGCGGCTGCTGCGCGAAGAGATCGATCCCAAGGGCGTGTATCTGGGCCAGGCCCACTGAGAGGAACGAACCCGTGCACTATGACATCGAGCTGAATTCGGCGGCCCATTATCCCGTGCGCGGCATCGTGGATTTGTCGCCGCTGATCGAGCAGGCGGGCTTTGGGGCCTTCTGGAAGGGCGAATCCAACAGCACCGATCCCTTCGTGCTGATTTCGGCGATTGCCGCGCGCACCAACACGCTGAAGCTCGGTACCGCGATCTACCACATCTATGGCCGCAGCGCCGTGACGCTCGGCATCCAGTCGGCCACGCTGCAGGATTTGTCCGGCGGGCGGCTGCTGTTGGGCCTTGGCGTCGCCAACAAGACCATTGCCGCCTGGCATAATGGCGTCTTCGACCGGCCCTTGCGCCGCGCGCGCGAATATATCGACATCGTCAAACTGACGGCGTCCGGCGAGCGCGTCGAATATGAGGGCGAGATTTACAACACCGGCAAGCGCTTCCAGCTCTCCTGGAAACCGGATCATCCGAAATTCCCGATCTACCTCGCCGGTCTCGGCCCGCAGATGACGAAGTTGGTCGGCAAAATCTCCGACGGCGTCTTCATCAATATGGGCACGCCCGCGACCATCCGCGAAATCGCCGCCCGCGTCCGTGAAGGCGCCCTCGAAGCCGGCCGCGATCCCAACGCCATCGAAATCATCGCCAAGGTGCGCTGCTCGCTCAATCCCGACCGTGCGGTCGCGCGCTCCAAACTGCGCCAGGTGCTGACCTTCTACAATATCGCCGATCATTATAAGGACATGCTGATCGCGTCCGGCTTCGAACCCGAAGTCACGCGCATCCAGGAGGCGTTCAAGGCGGGCGGCTTCAAGGCGGCAGCCCAGCACATGACCGACGAATACATGGACAAGCTGCCGGTGATCCCCGGCACATCGATTGCGGAAATCAAGGAACGGCTGGAACCCTTCCGCGAGGCCGGCGTCACGCGCCTTGTGGTTCCTTACGTGCCTGTTTCCGAACCCGTCATCGACGATGCGCGCCGCTTCGTCGAGGCGTGGGGAAATTCGTAAATCATCGATCTCCTCATCCTTCGACAGACTCAGGATGAGGAGGATTGAACAGAAATCCTCATGCTGAGCCCGTCGAAGCATGAGAGCGCTAACCAAGGGGACTATTCTGCATGTATGATTTTGCTGCCGACGCCCAAGCCGCCGAACAGGGACACTCGGACACGGCGATAAAGAAAAAGTAAGCAAAGCGCGCGAAACCATACCGTTCTACGAACGTGGTACACACAACTTTGGCGAGGCGTTTTTCCCGCAGTTGCGGCTAGTTATGCGAATCTCGCGTGTCCGCCCGTCAGGGGCGGTCGTAACTCGCCGTTTCGGAGGGCAAATGTGAAAGGAGCTTTGATTAATGAAAGAGAGAATAAACTACTATAGCGATGGTCTAAAACTGTCCGGAATACTTTCTAAGCCTGACAATGCCAAGAAAGGAAGCAATCTTCCTGGTGTCGTGCTTGTGCCGGGTTTCATGAGCACGGCGGACGCTTTCTTTCCTGGGTTCGCCGACGAGTTTACCGCGGCAGGCTTTGTGTCCCTGACTATGGATTTCAGAGGATTCGGAGAGAGTGAAGGCGTCCGCGGCGAGGTAATTCCATACCTACAGATCTATGACGCTAGCAACGCCATCTCCTGCTTGCAATCCAGGCCAGAAGTGAACCCTGACAAGATCGCGTTGTTAGGCGTCAGCTTGGGAGGCGGAGAGGTAGCGTACATAGCGGCCCGAGACCGACGCGTAAAGGCGGTTGCCTCCATGGTCTTGGTCGGTGATGGCGAGCGGCGAATGCGAAGATTTCGAACCGAGCAGGAGTGGGCAACTCTCATGCAAAAGGTTCAAGAGGACCGAATTAATAGGGCTTTGACTGGCAAGTCCAAAGACTTCCATGGGTTCTTGGACAAGGGAACCGATTCAGTACTGATCATGCCTCCTGAGCTGACCTCTTCCTTAAAGGATGCTGAACAGGTGGAAAAGGAAAAAGGCAACAAGACAACGCTAGCAACCGTTGATGGGTGGCTGGACTACAAGCCGGAAGAAATTATCGACGAGGTGGCTCCGACACCAATTCTCTTCGTTCAAGCGGAGAAGGACGAACTCGAGGCCGACGATGCCGATAGGTTGTATAATAAGGCTAAGGAACCGAAGAAGCTCTTCACGCTAAAAGGCGGCGTCCACTTCGATGTGTATGGGAAAAGGACGGATGAAGCGATGAAGCCGGTCCTCGAATGGTTCAAACAGTACCTTCAATGAATCAACGCCGGCGCTGGTGACTTTCGGTCGCAAAGACCGCCACCATCGAACCGGGAAGCCCGTGGGAGAATGGCTACTGCGAAAGCTTCAACGCACGCTGCTTGCGTTCGGCATTTCCGAAAAGGAAGTTGCCGTCATGCTGCAGAAGAATCCGGCGACGCTGATGTCTCTCGACGAGCAGCAGCCCCCCACCGAGGATTCGTGGCACGCGGGCAGAACGGCGCCGCGCGCGGCATAAGGGACGTATATGGCGAACGTCAGCGCAGAGGACCGTCAGGCGATCCGGGAAGCCATCCGCAAGATTTGTGCGGGCTTCCCGGATCAATATTGGCGCGATGTCGACAAGGCCGGAGACTATCCGCAAGCCTTCGTCGATGCTCTGACGGCCTCGGGCTATCTCGCCTGCCTGATCCCGGAAGAGTATGGCGGCGCGGGGCTCGGCATCACCGAAGCCGGAATAATTCTCGAAGAGATCAACCGCTCGCCGGGCAACGGACTCGCCTGTCACGCCCAGATGTACACAATGGGCACACTGCTGCGTCACGGTTCGCCCGATCAGAAGCAGCGTTATCTGCCCGGCATCGCCAGCGGCGAATTGCGGCTGCAGGCATTCGCCGTCACCGAACCGAATGCAGGTTCGGAATCGACGCGCATCGAAACCCGCGCCGAACGCCGCGGCGACAAATACATCGTCAACGGCCAGAAGATTTTCATCAGCCGTGTGAAACAGTCCGACCTGATGCTGTTGCTCGCGCGGACGACGCCCTACAACGAGCTGAAGGACAAGACCCAGGGGCTGTCTGCTTTCATCGTGGATTTGCGCGACATCAAGGGCCGCTTCGAGGTCCAGCCGCTCGACATGATGTTCAATCACCACACCAATATTCTGTTCTTCGAGGATGTCGAAATTCCGGCCGAGAACCGCATCGGCGAGGAAGGCAAGGGCTTTCGCTACATCATCGACGGCTGGAACGCCGAGCGCATCCTGATCGCGTCCGAAGCCGTCGGCGACGGCCGCTGGTTCGTGGACAAGGGCGCCAGATATGCGAGCGAGCGGGTGGTGTTCGGCCGCTCCATCGGCGCCAATCAGGGCGTGCAGTTTCCCCTTGCGAAGGCTTACGCCCATGTCGAGGCTGCGGCCTGCATGCGCGATGTCGCCGCGGCGAAATTCGACGCCGGCGAAAAATGCGGCGCCGAAGCCAATATGGCGAAGCTGCTGTCGTCCGAAGCCGCGTGGGAAGCCGCCAATGCCTGCCTCGATGCGCATGGCGGCTATGGTTTTGCGCGCGAATATGACGTGGAGCGGAAATTCCGCGAGACGCGGCTTTATATGACCGCGCCCATCAACAACAATCTGGTACTGGCATTCCTGGGCCAAAACGTGCTCGGCATGCCCAAATCCTATTAGGGGGGCACCAATGAACCAACAGCCGAAACGACTTCATCGCTCCTGGATGTTCGTGCCGGGCGACCGCCAGCGCATGATCGACAAGGCGCTTGGCACGCCCGTCGATGCCATCATGATGGACATCGAAGATGGCGTTGCGCCCGGCGAAAAGGCCAATGCGCGGGCGCAGATCGGCGCTTCGCTCGACATGGTGTGCGAACAGCTGGAGCAAAACCCGAATTACCGCACGCCCGCGCGTTATGTCCGCACCAATGCGGTCGGCACGGACCGCTTCATCGACGACATCAAGGCCGTGGTCCGTCCGGGGCTTGAGGGCCTCGTGATTCCCAAGGTGGACACGGTCGCACAGGTGCGCGTGGTCGAGGATGAATTGGGCCGCGCCGAAGTTGCCCGCCACATGCCGGGGGGATCGGTGCGGCTGCTTCTGGCCATCGAAAGCCCCATTGGTTTGTTCAATGCCTATCAAATCGCCTCGACGTCTGTGCGCGCCGTGGGCATGCTGTTCGGCGCGGAAGACTTCACCCGCGAGATGAACCTTCCGATGCGCCGCGAGGCCGAAGCGGTGGATTTGATCTATGCACGCTCGCATTTCGCGACCGCCGCTGCGGCCGCCCATGTGCAGGCGGTGGACGGGGTTTGGGTGGACCTGAACGACATGGAGGGAATGCGCCGCTTCGCGCAGCAGGCGCGCCGGCTCGGCATGAGCGGCATCTCGATCATCCACCCCAACCAGATTGCCGACGCCAACGCCGCCTTCACGCCGAATCGTGAGGACATCGATTACGCGCAAGCCGTCGTGAACGCGTTCGAGGATGCGCGCGCCAAGGGGCTGGGCGCCATCGCCTTCCGCGGGCAGCTGCTCGACTACCCGATTGTCGACCGCGCGCGCCAGACGCTGGCGCTGGCACAGACGTTGGGCGTCGCATAAATCCTGTCTTGCCCTGGGGGGAGGGCGGTATAGCGATCCTTGCCCCGAGCCGCTTTTTTGGGCATCCAAAGATAGACATACCGCGATGGCGCTATCTGGGTAGTTTCCGAGCCTGTCTGGAGTGGGAAAGGAGCATAGGCTCCATTCCCATATGTGGGGGCCGCCTTGACGCGTTGACGCCCTGACGAAGGGGTTTACGCCCTACCGCAGCAGGAGTTGCCAGCCGTGAGAGCACAAAGCGAAGAACGACACCAGGTTTGCAACCCGCCGATGAACGCAAGGAGCCTTGGACTTCAGATTGCGGCGAACAATGTCGCGCAGTTTCGCAGACAGTTGGAAGCCCCTGCCGACGAGAGCCAGCGCGGCGTGCTTGAGTTCTTGCTCCAACGGGAACTCACGAAGCTGGCCGGGCATTAGAGAACTGGCCTATATTCCATGGAGAACCGCGCCTTCAGGAATCCTGGCGGGCTATCTGAATTATCTTTGACGCGATTTCCTCTGGCGAAAGGACGAAATCGACACACCCGCTTGCAATCGCGCTCGCAGGCATATCCGGAACCCCGGCCGTCTCAAGCTTCTGCGCAATTGTGATGCCGCCCGCATCTTTGATGCCGCACAGTGCCGCCGCCCCATCGCCATCACAGCCCGAAACAATGACAGCGATGAGTTTGCCGTCCCAATGCTGGGCAATCGACTGAAGAAAGACTGTAATCACGTCGGGCCAACCCCTGGGCTTCGATATCGGCTTGAGGCGGAATTCTCCAGCGAGGACGTGGAGGTCACGCTGTTCGGGTATGATGAACACACGATCTCGCGCGATCAATAATCGCTCCGTAATCAACTCAACCGGCATCTTCGCGAATCGCGGCAGGACCTCGTGCAATTGTGTTGCCAAGGTTCTCACGTGGTTGACGATGACGACGGCAACGCCCATATCGGCTGGCAGATGTTCGAGCAGCCGAATGTAGGCATCGAGGCCACCTGCCGAACCGCCAACACAAACGACCGGAAAATCTGTGGTAGACATCTCGGCTCGCGATTGCGTCGTGTTATTGCGTATCGCCATGCAACGCTCCGACGCCCAGGAATGCAATAGCGGCGTCGACCGGACTGGCCCGCCGGGCGGGCACTTGGTTAGCGTACTGGTCACGCTCGTTTAAGGCCGCGTTGCCCTTATCGCAGCGGTGAGATTTCGATTTAAGCGGCTCAATTGATCTTGCACTCACGTTGACGGGTGCTCAAAGTGCGGCCCGGATCAGTGATAGCTTAACCCCTTCTCGCTTGAGGGGGAGAGATCAGGGTGAGGAGCGGTCTTTCCGTCCCTCCGCATACGGAGAGTTGCCATGGCCGTCAAACCGGGCTGGGAAGGCCGCTATTTCGAGGATTTCGAAGTCGGCGACATTTATCGCTGCCGCCTGGGGCGCACCGTGACCGAAGCCGACAACATCTGGTTCACGCTGCTCACCAACAACACCAACCAGATCCATTTCAACAACGAATTCGGCAAGAAGACCGAATTCGGCAAATGCCTGATCAATTCGGCGCTCACGCTCGCCATCGTCGCAGGGATGGGGGTTGCCGATGTCAGCGAAAACGGTTTCGCGCTTGGCTGGGACGGGATCACGCTGCCCAACCCGCTGTTCGCGGGCGACACGCTCTATTCGGAATCCGAAGTGCTCGAGAAGCGCGAATCCAAGTCCAAACCGCAATGGGGCATCGTCAAGGTGCGCACCCGGGGCATTCAGCAAGAGGGCAAGGTCGTCATCGATTATGTCCGCAGCGTGATGGTGTGGAAAAAGGCCCATGCGCCGCACCGCGACATCTTCCCTGAGGTGAAAGCCTGATGGCGGAGGCCGCGTCTGCCCGCCGCGCGCTCGACGGCGTCTGCGTGCTGGCGCTGGAAACCTCGTTGTCCGGCCCGCATGCGACCAAGATTCTCGCCGACATGGGAGCGGAGGTCATCAAGATCGAACGCCCTGGTACGGGCGATGTGATCCGCGGCTGGGATACGGCGGTGAACGGTCTTTCGTCCGGCATCGTCTGGATCGGTCCCAACAAGAAAAGCTTCGCCATCGACGTGAAGAAACCGGCCGCGCGCGAGATACTTCAGCGGTTGGCCGCCCGCGTCGATGTCGTGCTGGAGAATTTCGCCCCCGGCGCCGCCGAGCGCATGGGGTTGGGCGCCAGCGAATTGCGCGCCCTCAATCCGCGGCTTATTTATTGCTCGCTCTCGGGCTACGGCCAGGACGGGCCGTTCCGCGACAAGAAAGCCTATGACGCGCTGATCCAGGGTGAGGCAGGCCTGATCATGACGACAGGCTTTGAGGACCGGCCAGCGCGCGTCGGCGTCTCGGTGACCGATCTCATTTCGTCCATGTATGCGGCCGTCGGCATTCTGACGGCGCTCTATCAGCGTGAGCACACCGGCGAGGGGCAGACGGTCGACATCTCCATGTTCGAGACGGCGGCGTCCTGGCTCGGCTATTTCCCCCACCATTATTGGCACCGCGGCGAAGAGCCGAAACGCTACGGCCTGCGCCACCAATACATCACGCCCTATGGACATTATCTCGCGAGCGACGGCAAATATTTCGGTGTGGCGGTGGCGAGCCCGGCCGATTGGGAAATCTTCTGCAACGGCGTCATCGAGCGGCCCGATCTTCTTACCGATCCGCGGTTCAAGGACACGCCGGCACGGCGTGCCAATCGCGAGGAATTGGACGAGATACTGATCGCGATTTTCCTGACGCGCCCGTCGGACGAGTGGCTTGCGCGGCTGGACAAGGTGCGCCTCCCGCATGGCATGGTGAACGGCGTCGGCGAAGTGCTGGCGCATCCGCAGATGCAGGCGCGGCATATGATTCAGGAAATCGATTCACCGGTCGGGCGGATTCCGGTGATGGCGTCGCCATTGCATCTGTCCGACAGTCCGCAGCGGCTCGATCCGATGCCCGCGCTCGGCGAAGACACGGAATCAATCCTGCGCGGTCTCGGCTATACCGACGCCGACATCGGCGCATTACGCCGCGATGCCGTGATCTGATTCCCTCGCCCCCGCAGGGGGAGAGGGAAGGGTGAGGGGGCGGTCTATGACCGATCTGAAATACCCGTAATCCGAATCCCCGAGTGGTGAGTCTTGTAGCGGCGGTTGAGCGAGATCATCAACGCCGTCATGCTTTCCACCACGCGCGACATTTCCAGCGGTCCGGCATCGAGCGGGCGCAATCCCGGAATCAGCCGCACCAGCGCCGACAGCCGCTCCTTAGCGCCGGCGTCGTCGCCGCACATCAGGATGTCGCAATCCAGCGTCAGCGAAAAATCGTGCAGCATCTCGGCGGACAGATTGTGGAACGCGGACACCACCGGTACGCCGGGCACGAGCGAGGCCGCGGCCTGCGCCGCCGAACCCTCCCACACGCCCAACATCCGTGTCGGACGGCCGCCGACGCTGGCCGCCAATGGCACCGTCGCGTCCACCAGGATTGCGCTTTTCAGCGCGGGCTTGATGCTCTTCAAGATGCCCGCCTGCGCCGAAAACGGCACCGCCAGAACCGCGATGCTCGCCGCACCCGCGGCTTCGACATTGGCCAAGCCCGCAACGCGCGCATCCGGCACCGCTGCTCTCACCCGCGCGGCGGCCTCTTCCGCCTTTCCCGCCTCGCGCGAGCCGATGATGACGTCTTCGCCCGCTTTCGCCCAGCGCAGCGCGAGGCCAAAGCCGAGTTCGCCCGCGCCTCCGATGATGGCGATCTTTTCCGTGGTCATGGGTGGAACCCCGCGATTTTCGAAGGGCTTGTGTCATGCCGAAGGGTTTGCTGCAACAATGGCAACGCGTCTCCCTCACCCTTCGGCAGGATCAGGGTGAGGTCGTCTTCTTTTTCTCATGCTGAGCCTGTCGAAGCATGAGCAGCACCGAAATCCAATGGAAAAGCGACAGCCAATTCAGATATTTCCACTTCCCGGTTTGCCGGAAATCGAACCCGGGGCCGATCTGGCCGCGTTGATTGCCGGCGCGCTCGGGGCGCAGGAGTTTCGCGTGGGCGCAGGCGATGTCTTCGTCATTGCACAGAAGATCGTATCCAAAGCCGAAGGCCGCATCGTCCGGCTGGAGACAATCGCGCCGTCCGATCGCGCCGATGCCTGGGCGCGAGCCTGGGGCAAGGATCCGCGCGCCGTCGAGCTCGTCCTGCGCGAATCGCACCGTATCGTCCGCATGGAGCGGGGCATCATCGTTGCCGAAACGCGCCACGGTTTTGTCTGCGCCAATGCCGGTGTCGATCTATCGAACGCGGAAGAGGGAACTGCGATTCTCCTGCCCCACGACCCGGATGCCTCTGCGCGCTCTCTCCAGACCGCGCTCTCCGCGACGTTGGGCGCCGATATTGCCGTCATCGTTTCGGACACCTTCGGCCGGCCGTGGCGCGAGGGACTCGTCAATGTGGCGCTCGGCGTCGCGGGCATGCCTGCGCTGATCGATTATCGCGGGCAACGCGATGCCCAAGGCAAGCTGCTGCAGGCAACGATCATCGCGCTCGCGGACGAACTCGCGTCCGCTGCCGAACTCGTCATGGGCAAAGCCGACGGCATGCCGGTGGCAATCATACGCGGCGTGCAGATGACTTCGCGCGAAGGCAGCGGCCGCGATCTTCTCCGCGCTCCGGAAAAGGACCTGTTCCGCTAATTGGCGTAAGTCTTAAGCCAGGCCGCCAGAAGGGTTCCCGGCCGCGCGTCCGGACCGAGCGCGCGCAAATCCTCCGCCTCGTCGATGTCCAACGCAATGCGCGGATTGTGCAGCACCTTCACGCGCGCGCCTGCGCGGCGGGCTTCTTCGAGATGAAGCGCGAAACTGTTCGGTCCGAAATGGGAGGGAAACAGGCACGGCGCCGAACGCAGCAGCGCGTTGGTGCCCGTCCCGTCGCGCGAAGGAACCAGCACCGCCGAGGGCGCCTCTTCGATCTCCGCGAGAATGGCGTCGATGTCTTCTGCAGTCGCCATCGGAATATCGATGGGGAGCCGTAGCAGCGCGCCCACGCCACGGCCCGCGCAAATCCGCGATGCCGCATCGACGGATTGGCTCTCCGAAACCTGCTCGGTCTCGGGGATGATTTCCCAGCCATTCGCCTGCGCCCGTTCCAGCGCGCGCGGTTCCTGGCTCGCGACAAAAATGCGCGCGGCCATTTTCACCTCCGCGAGCATGCGAAAAAAATCCACGCAGAGGGCTTCCGCAAATGCTGTCCTCGCGTCAGCCGAATAAACCGGCGCGAGCCGCATCTTGGACTTCGCGAACAGCTTTACCGGAACCAGTATCGCCTTCATCCCGGCCCGATGAGGCTGAGGATCGCGCGGGCAAGCCGCTCCTTGTCTTCGAGCGTCCGCATCACGGCCGGCAAGACGACCGCTTTCAATCCCAGTTCTTCGATGGCCCCACTGTCGGCCGCGTCGGCATCGTCGATGACGAGCGTGGAACAGATGCCTTCGTAAATGCGCGCGACACCTACGGCTGAAACCTCGTAACCGAGTTCGGCCATCATCTTGTCCGTTGGGCCCTTCAGCGATTTTCCGCCGACCAGCGGACACACCGCAATGGCCCGCGCGCGCCGCACCGCCTCGCCGATGCCCGGTACCGCGAGGATAGGTCCGATGCTGATCAGCGGATTGCTGGGCGCGATGATCACGGCGTCTGCATCGTAGATCGCATCCATCACGCCCGGCGCCGCCTGCGCCTCGGATACGCCCTCGAAGGTGATGGATTTCAGCCGCGGTTCGCAGCGGCGCCGCACGAAATAATCCTGCAAATGCATGCGGCCCTCGTCCGTGTCCAGCATCGTCGGAACGGGATCGTTGCTCATCGGCAGGATGGGCACGGTGACGCCGCGCGCGATGCGGATGGATTGGATCGCCTGCGACAGCGTCGCGCCATCCTTCAGCATCGCCGTGCGGTGAATATGCGTGGCAAGATCGCGGTCGCCGAGTTGGAACCATGTCGGCCGTCCGTAACGCGCCAAACCTTCGGCCACATGGAATGTTTCGCCCTCGAACCCCCAGCCGGTTTCCGGATTCACCAGCCCCGCAAGCGTGTACGTCACGATGTCCGGGTCGGGCGATACATGCAGCCCGTGCATAACGATGTCGTCGCCGGTATTGGCGATGATCGTGAGACGGGCCGGGTCCATGATGCGATAAAGACCCAGCGCGAGCTTCGACCCGCCGACGCCGCCGGCCAAGAGGACGATCTTCATTTAATACCCGACGCCCGCAGGCAGGTGCGGCGCTTGCGCCGGCATGCGCTCCACAGGCAGACGCTCCGCTTCATCGGCCTCCTCGAACACGCGCCTGATCCGATAGTTTGTGTAGCGTTCGGCCGGCACGCGGCCGATGGTGCGGATCATCGCGCGCAATTCGCCGGGCGCAACGCTTTCGCCGTAATCGGCGCCCGCCGCCTTCGATATGCTTTCCTCCATGAGCGTGCCGGAGAAATCGTTGGCGCCGGCTTGCAGGCATGCGAGCGCGCCGGGAAAGCCCAGCTTCACCCACGACACCTGCACGTTCGGAATGGTGTCGTTGAGCAGAAGGCGCGCCAGCGCGTGCACGATCAGGTCTTCGTCGAACGACGAACCCGCGCGCGCATGCCCCTTGCGGAACAGCCGTGTCTCGGAATGGATGAAGCCGAGCGGCACGAACTCGGTGAAGCCGCCTGTTTCTTTCTGAATATCGCGCAGCAGCAGCATGTGCCTGATCCAATGCGCAGGGGACTCGGTGTGGCCGTACATCATGGTGCAGGTGGAGGGAATGCCCAGCGTATGGGCTGTTTTGACGATTTCGACCCAGCGGCTCACGTTGAGCTTGTTGGGCGAAAGCTCGCCGCGCACCGAATCGTCGAGGATTTCCGCGGCCGTCCCCGGAATGCTGCCGATGCCGGCCTGCTTCAGCGACAGCAGATGCTCGGCGAGCGACAACCCGCTCCTCTCCACGCCATGGGCAATCTCCATCGGCGAGAAGGCGTGCAGATGCAGCTCCGGCAATTCCGCGTGGATGTCGCGCAGCAATTGGGCGTAGTAATTGCCGTCAAGATCGCGCGGCAGCCCGCCCTGTATGCACACTTCGCTCGCGCCCAACGCCACGGCCTCGCGCGATTTCGCAAGCAGCGATTCCGTGGAATGGAAATAGGCGTCCTTCGCCTTCGGTCCGCGCGAGAAGCCGCAAAAGGCGCAGCCGACGAAACAGATGTTGGTGAAGTTGAGATTGCGGTTCACCACATAGGTGATGGTCTCGCCCACCTTGCGCCGGCGCAACTCGTCCGCCGTCTTGACCAGCGCGAGAAGATCGTCGCCTTCGACCGCGCCCAACGCGACACCGTCGTCGAAGACGAGTTCCCGCCCCTCCAAGGCGCGCGCGAGAATGGCGGACACGGGCGGCCGTGCCTGCGACAGCGCGTCCTCGCATGAGACCGCCTGCCAGCGAGGGTCCATAGCTTTCAGCATTTAATCCTCTCTGGCATGGAAATCGGGTCCGCAATGATGCGCCAAATGCGGCGCGACGCGCGGGTCGATAAAGCTGCCTTCGCGCGCGAATTCGGGATAGATGGCAAGCCGTTCGCGCAATTGGAAGCCTGCGTCGCGCGTGCGCCGCTCAAGATGGGCGATCTGCGGCCATGCGCTTTCCGGGTTGATGAAATCGCGCGTCACCGGCGAAATGCCGCCATAATCGTTGATCCCGGCGGCGAGCAGGTCCGGGAAATCCTCCGCCACCAGGTTGGGCGGCGACTGCACATTCATATTGCCGAGGATCAGGCGCGCGAGGCAGAGCGTGCGCTGCAGGTCCGCCATGGAGGGCTCGTGCGCGCCGGCCATGCGCGTGTCGGGCTTGGCGCGGAACGGCTGGACCAGCACCTCCTGGATATGGCCGTATTGCTCGTGCAGGCGGCGAATGGCGAACAGGGAATCGAGCCGCTCTTCGCCGGTTTCCCCGATGCCGGTGAGGATGCCGGTGGTGAAGGCGATCCTTTGGCGGCCGGCTTCCTCGATCGTCCGTAGGCGGAGTTGAGGTGCCTTGTCCGGCGCCCTCCAATGGGCGGCGCCCTTGTGGCGCAGGCGCGGGCTCACCGTTTCCAGCATCAATCCGAGACTGACATTGCTCTCGCGCAAGCGCGCCAGATCGTCCGTGTCCATCAATCCCGGATTGGCGTGCGGCAGGAGCCCTGTCTTCTCCAGCACCAGCTTCGTCATCGCGGCGAGATAATCGAGCGTGCGCGCGAAACCGAGGCGCGCGAGGAATTCCCGCGCCTCCGGAAAAATGCGCTCCGGCTGATCGCCGAGGCTGAAGAGGGCTTCCTTGCAGCCGGCGCGCCTGCCCGCTTCGGCGACGGCCAGAACTTCGTCCGGAGTCATGAATGCGGCGCGCCCCGGCACCGGGTCTGCGCGGAACGTGCAATAGCCGCAATAATCGCGGCAAAGATGCGTGAGCGGGATGAACACCTTCCTGGAATAGGTGACGACGCGGCCCTTGGCACGGTCGCGCAAAGCCGCAGCACTTTCGGTGAGCGCCTCCAGCCCGGCATGCTCCATCAGCAGAAGTGCATCGTCGCGCGCAAGGCCATGCCCCTCGCGCCCTTTCTGAAGCGCATCGTCGATTTGCGACGGCGATGGGCGAGCGCGCTGTTCATGTGCGGTGGAGGCGAGCTTCATTCTATTCCTGCCGCCGGTTCTTGGAGAAATCATAATCCGCGCCGAATTCGCTGTCGAAGCGCCAGCGCACCTTGGCCGCCGGCCATTCGCCCGCGAACACTTCGCGCAGGAACCGCTGCTGTGCTGCCCAGGCTGCCTCTGCCTGGGCTTTGCGGTAGCGGCCGGGCATGGTGTCGTTCAGCCAGCCATGCGGCGCGCCGGCGTAGAGATGCATCTCATAGGATTTCCGGTGCTTCTCAAGGGAATTCCGGAACGTCCGCACATCCTCGACCGAGATGATGTGGTCGTCCGATCCGAACGCGCCGAAAACCGGACACGCCACGCGCGCAATCGCCTCGTCCAACGCGACGGGCTGGATCGGATTTATCTCCCACTCGCGCTTGGCGGCAGCGCCATACCAGACGACAGCGGCCTGGATTTTCACTTCGGCGGCGAACAGCAAAGGATGCCGCCCCGTCTGGCAATAACCGGCGACGGCGATCTTGCTCATATCGGCCGAAGCGATTGTTTCCGCCGCGGCCAATGCCGCATTCAAAAGCTCCACCGATTCCGGATCGGTCATGTCGTAACGCACATCGCCCGCGTTCAGCGCCTTCTGGACCGGGGCCCGGAAGAAAAAATTCGGCGCCAAGACGACATAGCCGTCTTCCGCGCAGCGCCGCGCCAGGTCTTTTGCATGTTGCACAAGGCCGTAACGCTCGTGCATCAGCACGATGAGGGGATGGCATCCCGCCGCATCCGGCCGCGCGACGAAGGCGGGCATCCCGCCTGGGCATTCGATCATTTCGGTCAAAATGCCGGCCATGTCCGCCTCACGCCGTCATCAGGTCCACGACCTGATCCGTATTCATTACGCGGCCCATGCGCGGGAACACGCGATCCATGAAGAAATCATGGTTTGGCCCTCTCGTGGAATAGCAGCAATCGCGCACCACGACGATGCCGTAATCGAGGTCGCGGGCCGCGAACACCGTGCTGGCGATTCCGACATCCGTGGAACCGCCTGCGATCACGATGGTATCGATGCCGCGCGAGCGCAACTGCAGCTCGAAATTGGTCTGGAAGAAGCTGCTCCAGCGCTGTTTCGGCACCACGACGTCGCCCGGCGCAGTCGCCAATTCGGCCGCAATCTCGGCCTCGTGCGACCCTTGTGGAAATGCGGCCGGATCGGCTTCTCCGCGCTGCCGCCGGGCATCAGGTCCATGTTGGTGTCGCTCAGCCGGTCCACGGTGTCGGAGCCGTCGGGCGCATGGGCGCCCGATGGGTAGAACGCCGTCATCCCAACCGCGTGCGCGCCCCTCAGCAGGCGCTGCATATTGGCGATGATGTTGCGCTCGGCAAGGAACTGCACCTTCGCCGGATTATCCGGGTGCAGATAGCCATTCAGCGCATCGAACAGCACCAATCCGGTGCGGCCCGCGCTCAGTTTCGGGTCCAGCCGCGCAATCTTCGCCATGAGGTTCGCTCTTAATGCAGCGACAGCTTTCGCAAGCGGTCGATGGTTTTTGGAGGTGTACGGTAGGTGTCCGCAATCAGCTGCTGAATTTGCTCGCCGGTCTTGGAAGAACTCACGCCCAGCGACATGCGCGTGGCATCGGCAAGGAAGCCCGCATCGCGGAACATATCGGCAAACGCCTTGCGCATTGCGGCGACCCTGTCGGCGGGCACGCCGGGCGGCATCAGATAGGGCCGTCCCAGCGTCACCTCGGCGAGCCCCGCCTGCAGCAGCAGCCTGTCGTCCGGATCGGTGACGAGATCGAGCGCTGAGGGCACATCGGGAATGGCAGGTTCCTTTTCCAGCCCATATTGCAGCAGCAGCTTGATGTCCTTGCGCCAATTCGGCCGTGTCGCCGTCAGCGTGTTGTAAAAAAGGCTGGGAAAACCATCGACTTCGTGGCGTTCCATCGCGAAATAGACCTCGTTCATGCCGGGGTAGCCGACGACGATCTTCATCTTGGTGCCAAGCGTCTCGTTCAAGAGGCGCGCATAAAACGATGGCGTCGAGTTGGCGCCGGAGGAACCCACGGTGATTTCGCGCTTCTTCAGATCGGCGATCGAATTCACCGGGACCGTGCGCCACACGGCAATCAAGCCGACTTCGACGCTGGGCGAACCCAGCCAGTTGAATTTCGTGGCGTCGTATTGGGCTTCCTTGGTGCCGAGCAGCGGCTCGAACGGGGTATTGTTCTGCATGGCGGCGATGAAGGTGCCGTCCTTGGGCGCGCTGCGATAGAAATAATTCATCGCCACGATGCCGCCCGCGCCCGGCATATTGCTCACCACCACGCGCGGATTTCCGGGAAGATGGGCGCCCAGATATTTTGCGATTGTACGGCCCATGGTGTCGTAACCGCCGCCGCTGGTGGAACTCACGACCAAGGTGACGGTCCTGCCCTTGTAGAACTCAGCCGGCGTCTGTGCATCTGCTGCGCTTGCGCAGAAGACCGCCATGCCGAGTGCGAGAAGCGCGCGGCGCGACGGGATTTCGGCGTGTGTTCTTGCCGTCATCGCTCGCGATCAATACGGCCGCACGGTGCCCTTGACCGTGGTGCGCAGCATCAGCCGCCGTTCGTTCGAGGGGAAATCGGTGCGTGCGTGGCTGGAGCAGCGATTGTCCCACAGCAGCAGGTCGCCCTTCCGCCAGACATGCGAATAGACGAATTCCGGTTTCTCGGCATGATCGAAAACGGCATTCAGCAGCCGGTCGCTTTCTTCGGGCTCCAGGTCCTCCACCTTCACCGTCATCAGCCGATTCACATAGACCGCTTTGCGGCCGGTGTCCTCATGGGTGCGGAACACGGGGTGAACGCATTCGTTGAACGCTTCCACGCCACCCTCGCCGCGCTGCTGCGAACCGTAATTGTAATGATGAAGCGCGCGCTTGCCTTCCAGGGCCGAACGGATGGCGGGATCGAGCGTCTCGTAGGCCGCATAGCCGCTCGCGAACAGCGTGTTGCCTCCATGGGAAGGGATTTCCACCGAATAGAGCAGCGTCGCCTTGCTCGGCACATCCTTATGGATCATGTCGTGGTGGAACATCATCTCGCCGTCGGGTAGCGCGCCTATGGGCTCGCCGTTCTCGCGGATGTTCGAAATCAGCATGATGCCGGGCAGCATCTTGGAAAACCCCGGCGGGTGGTATTTGGCGGGGCGGTCGAGGTGCCCGGTCTCGCCGAAATAGGTGGTGACGCGGATAAGGTCTTCCTGGGTGAGAGTCTGCCCCGGGAACACCAGCACCAGATGGTCGAGCCAGGCCTGATAGATCGCTTTGACGGTTTCCTCGTCCGGGCGTTCGCGCAGGTCGAGGCCGCGGATTTCGGCGCCGATATGCCGGGTCATCGGCACGATTTCGAGCCGGGTCTTGGTCAGGACGGACATTTGAAACTCCCGTACGGGATGGCGATTAGCGTGTGCGGCGACAGTACCGAATGGGCTCGGGCGCGCGCAACTGCGGTCCTCATCCGGCTGCCGCGGCCCGTCCCCGGATCAGATCGGCCGCCTTTTCCGCCATCATCAGCACGGTCGCGTTGATATGGGCCGAAACCAGGTCCGGCATGGCGGAGGCATCGGCCACGCGAAGCCTATCGATCCCGCGCACCCGCATCTGCGGGTCGAGCACGCAGTCGTCCCGCGTACCCATGGGGCAGGTGGAGGCGGGATGGTGGGCCGTCACCACGACGCGCCGCAGCCAGGCGTCGATTTCAGCGTCGGTCTTCACCTTTTCCCCGGGCGAGGTTTCAACGCCCCGATAAGGATCGAGCGGCTTCTGCATCGCCACCTCCCGGGCGCGCTTGAAACCCTCGCGCAAGGTCGCCAGATCGGACGCGACCGTCAGCAGGTTGAGGAAGATGCGGGGATGGGCGCGCGGATCGGCGCTGGCAAGTTTCACTTGCCCGCGGCTTTCCGGGTGCAACAGGGTTGGGCGGATGCCGTACCCGTCGGCATAGGCGCGCTTGAAGGGTGGCAACCACAGTTTGGCATTGGTGGGCGCGCCGCGGAACATGAACTCGATATCGGGCGCCGCTAGCTCGGGCCGCGTCTTCACGAAGGCGTGCAAGCCCCCCGGCACGATTGTCGCGACACCGGTGCCGCGGAAATGGGCCTCGATCATCCCCTTTGCCATACGGTCAAAGCGCATCGCGTCGCGAAACGGTCCAGGTGCGGGACGGCTGTACATGATGAGCGCCGCCACATGATCCTGCAGGTTCTTCCCCACCGGCAGATCGGCCACCGGCTTGATGCCCATCTCGCTCAGATGTTCGGCCGGCCCGATGCCGGACAGCATCAGGATTTGCGGCGTGTTGAACGCGCCCGCCGACACGATCACCTCCGCGCCGGCCTGTGCGCGGACGGTCTGCCCCCCGCGCACATATTCGACGCCAGTCGCTTTTGTGGCTTCGATCAGGATTCGCGTGGTCAGGGCCCCGGTGTGCACCGTCAGGTTCGGCCGCTTCAGCACGGGCCGCAAATAAGCCGCCGCCGCGGACGACCGCTTGCCGTTGCGGATGGAATATTGGCTGCGGCCGAAGCCCTCGTGGCTCCCCGCGTTGTAATCGTGGACATGCGGATAACCGGCCGCCTTCGCGGCTTCGATCCAGGCATCGAACAAGGGATCGCGCGTCTTGGCCCATTCGACGCCGATAGGGCCGGCCCCGCCGCGGAAGGCGTTGTCGCCCTCCTCCCAGGTCTCGACTCGCTTGAAATAGGGGAGCACGTCCGCATACGACCACCCGAGCGCGCCCGATTGCGCCCAGCGCTCGTAATCGTTGGGATCGCCGCGCGTGAACGCCATCACGTTGATGGAGGACGAGCCGCCCAGCACCTTGCCGCGCATCGCCTCGATGCGGCGGCCGTTGAGCGCAGGTTCGGGCTCGCTGTCATAGCCCCAGTCGAACATCCGGCTCGCATGCATGCGGCCAAGGCCGAGCGGAATGTGGATATAGGGATGCTTGTCGGGCCCGCCCGCCTCCAGCAGCAGCACTTTCGCCGCGCCATCTTCGGTCAAGCGGTTCGCCAGCACGCAGCCCGCGGACCCCGCCCCGATGACGATGTAGTCGTAATTGCCGCTCGTCATTTCGCGAGTGCGGCCGCGCGGGCGACGACGGCTTTGGGCGCGCTGTAGGCTGTCTTGAGCAAGCCTTCTATCTCCGGCCCGGTCAGCGGATCGATTTCCAATTGCAGCTTCCCGGCCTCGGCTATGAAGGCCGGGTCTTTCAGCGTATCGGCAAAGGCCTTGCGCAATATCGCCACGCGGTCGGGCGGTGTGCCCGGCGGCACGGCGTAAGGCCGCCCCATCTCCTGCCGGATCAGGATCAGCTCCAGAACCTTCTTGTTGTCCGGATCGGACACCAGATCGATGGCGTTCGGCACGTCCGGCAGCTCCTTCAATTTGTGCAGCCCGATCTGCAAAATGATGTTGAGCTTTCCATCACGGAACCAATCGGGCCGCGAAGCCTTCAGCGTCGAATAGGAAAGCCCGCAAATCCCGTCCACCTCGCCGCGTTCGAGCGCGAGCGTCTGGCCTGCACCCTCGGTGTAGCCGCCGATCACTTTGAACCTGGTGCCGAGGAGTTCGTTGGCGATTTTCGGCATGATCGACGAATTGCCGGTGGCCCCGGTGGTGCTGACCGTGATCTCGCGCAGCCTGGCCTGCTCGATCTTGGTGATCGGACTTCTGCCTTTCCAGGTGACGCAGATATTTTCGAGCTTGCCGATTGAACCGAGCCAGCCGAATTTCTGCCCGTCGAAACGCGCTGCCGGCTCGCCGAACAGCGGGTCCATGGCCTCGCCATTGGTGAGCGCGGCGAAGGTCAGCCCGTCGGGCACGGCCGAATTATAAAGCGTGTTCGCCGCGATCAGACCGCCTGCGCCCGGTACGTTCTTCGGCACAATGGCGGGTTCGCCCGGAATATGCTTGCCCATGTAGCGCGCCAGCGCGCGCGCATAGGTGTCGTAGCCGCCGCCCGCACCGCTCGCGATCAGCATCACGACCTGCTTGCCCTTGTAGAAGGCTTGCGGCGCTTGCGCGGACGCAGGGACGCTCGCGGCGAGCGCGAAAAGCAAACCCGCGCGCGCAAGCCACCGCATCATCCCGGCAGCATCTCGGACAACAGCCGCCCATATCCGGAAACCGGATGATTGATCATCAGCCGCCGCTGGATTTCCCAGCAGCGCGCCGGCACCGGATGAATCACCGGAATGCCCAGATCGCGCTCCAGCATGTCGATGATCCCCATCACGCGCCAGCCGGAACCCAGGAGGTAAATCCCTTCCGCCTCGCGGTGCTTGAGGAAAATCTTCTTCACATGCGCATAGACCATTTCGCCGGACAGATTCCCGACCTCCTGGAACGGTACCTCGATCCCCTCCATGCCGAGAACGTCGAACCCGGCATCCACGAAATATTGCGCGAACGTCGCGTTGATCTTGCCGCTGAAATAGGAAGCGCCGATGAACCGCTTCACCTTCAGCGCATTGAGCGCGCGGATGTGGTTGGTGCCCGACGTGAACACCGGGATTTTGTACTTCTTCTCCCATTTCTTGATCAGATCGGCCTCGCCCTTATAACCCAGCACCATGAAGGGCGGCGCGCCCTCGGGATGGATCAGGTCCACCTCGCAATCCGCGAGCTTGGCAATGAGCGGCTCGTAATGCGGAATGATGTGCGTGAATTCTTCGCGCGCTCCCCGCTGGATATCGAGGAACAGGGGAATGATCCCCACGCCATCGGGCAGGATGCGGCACAATTCCTCGACGGAGCCGGGGCGCATGGTCGGCTTGATGTTGCCGACGACGCCGCGCCAGGATGTAAAAGCCATTTCGTCCCCTTGTTTCTGAGCCGCGCCGAAATTAGGTGTTTTGGCCCGTGCTTTCCAGGCTTGTCCCTCGCCCCCTCCGGGGGAGAGGGCGCCGAGCCGGGGGCTCGGCGGGTGAGGGGGATTACCGCCTTGTTGCCCGATTGTTCCTTCTATAAACCCCACCCCAAAGCCAATCGCCATTTTCAAGAAAGTCCCTGATGGGCCGTTACCGTTTGACCGTGGATACCGGAGGCACGTTCTCCGACTTCGTCTATTGGGACGAGGATGCGAACCGCATCGCCATCGCCAAGCTGCCCTCCACCCCGGACGATCCGTCGCGGGCGATTCTGGCAGGCGTCCAGGTGCTGCTGGACAAGGGCGTTGCCGCCGCCGACATCGGCTATTTCTGCCACGGCACGACGGTCGGCACGAACGCGCTGCTGGAAGGAAAGGGCGTGCGCACCGGCCTTCTGGTGACCAAGGGGTTCCGCGGCATCTATGAAGTGGCGGAGCAGTGCCGGCCACATGGTTCGGCCATCTTCGACATCTTCTACGACCGCCCGCCTCTGCTGGTGCCGGAGAGCCTCACCGGCGAAGTGACGGAGCGGGTGTCGGCTTCCGGCGAAATTCTGCTGCCGCTGGATGAGGACGCCTTGCGTCTCACATTGCGCGAATTGCGCGAGGAAGGGCTGCAAGCCATCGCCGTGTGCCTCCTGTTCTCGTTCCTGCATCCCGAGCATGAGGAACGCGCCCGCACGATCATCGCCGAGGAAATCCCCGGCTGCGCCGTTTCGCTCTCTTCCGACATCGTGCCGCAGATCCGCGAATATTACCGGTTGTCGACGACGGTGATTAACGCCTATCTCGAACCCATTCTCGCCCGCTACATCGGCAATCTGGAAAGCCGGCTTGCTGGCGCGGGCGTCACGACGCCGCAGAAATACATCATGCAATCGAATGGCGGCATGGCGACCTTTGCCGCGAGCGCGAAGAAAGCGGTGGCCACCGTGCTGTCGGGTCCGGCCGGCGGCATCACCGCGAGCGTGCAGACCTGCCGCACCACGGGCTTCACCAACCTCATCACCTTCGACATGGGCGGCACGTCCTGCGACGTGGCCCTGATCAAGGACGGCGAAGCCGCGGTGCAGAACCGGGGCAAGATCGAGGGCCGCGATATCGCGCTGCCGATGATCGACATCAACACGGTGAGCGCAGGCGGCGGCACGCTCGCGCGGGTGGACCGTTTCGGTCAGCTCGAAGTGGGGCCGGAGAGTGCGGGCGCCGTGCCGGGGCCGGCCTGCTACGGCCGCGGCGGCACCGAACCCACCATCACCGACTGCAATCTCGTGCTCGGTTATCTCGGCGAGGACAATTTCCTCGGCGGCAAGATGCGGCTGGATAGTTCGGCCGCGCGCCGCGCGCTTGAAACCCATGTCGCCTCGAAGCTGAATCTCTCCGTCGAAGAGGCCGCCGAAGGAATCGTGCGCATCATCGACGTGAAGATGCAGGAGGCGATCAAGGCCATCTCCACCATGCGCGGCCACGATTTGCGCGATTTCCAGTTGCTGGCCTTTGGCGGGGCGGGGCCGTTGCATGCCTGCGCCATCGCGGCCGAGCTCGGCATGGCGGGCGTCGCGGTGCCGCTTTATCCCGGCGTCTATTCCGCAATGGGCCTTCTGATGAGCGACGTGAAGCACGATTACATCCGCTCCAAGATGGCGCCGCTTGCGAAGGCGACTGCGGATGATGTCGGCGCCGCGTTCGCAGAATTGGAAAGTCACGCCTCGCGCGATTTGCGTGACGAGGGCTTTCCGGTTCCGCAGATCGCAATCGAGCGCGCGCTCGACCTGCGCTATGCGGGCCAAGGTTACGAAATCACCATTCCGGTCGATTATCCTCTCGATAGCCAGAGCATCGGGCGGTTGCGCGCGCGCTTCGACGAAACGCACAAGCAGATGTTCGGCCATACCGCACCCGAAGAGCCGGTCGAGATCGTGTCCTATCGGCTGCGCGGCATCGGACGCGTGCCGCCGGTGCATCTGCCCAAATTCGAGCGCCAGGGAATCCCTGTCCGCGATGCGCTGCGGCAAATCCGCAAAGCGCGCTTCAACGGCATCACGCTGGATTGCCCCGTCTATCAGCGCGACCTGCTCGATGTGGGCGCGGCATTTACCGGACCGGCCATCGTCGATCAGCTCGATGCGACCACGGTGATCCCGCCGGGCCAGACCGCGCGCGTCGATGATTTCAAGAACATCCTGATCACGCGCGGATCCTCCCGTGTTCACGGGGGAGGTGGTTCGCGCAGCGAACCGGAGGGGGCGCGCTCATGATTGCACTCGGCGCCGTCGATCTGGAAATCGTCAAGGCATCGCTTTCCGGCATCGTGCAGGAGATGCAGAACTCGCTCTTCCGCACCGGCTTCTCCACCATCGTGCGCGAATCCCAGGACGCGTCCTGCGCGATTCTCGACACCAATGCGGATGTGATCGCGCAGCACGTGGTGCTGCCGCTGCACATGGGCGCGTTTCCCGCCTGCGGGCGGGCGGTGCTCAAGGCCTATGGCCGCGACATCGTCGAGGGCGACGCCTACCTCATCAATCACCCTTACGATGGTGGCTCCCCGCACGCGCCCGACATGGCGGTGATCACGCCGGTTTTCTACGAAGGCGATCTCATCGGGTTCTGCGGCTCCATCGCGCACAAGAGCGACATCGGCGGCCCGGTGCCGGGCTCCTGTTCGGGGCAGGCGCGCGAGACGTTCAACGAGGGCCTGCATCTGCCAGCCGTGCGCTATTTCCGCGGAGGCCAGCGCAACGTCGAAATCGAACGCATCATCGCCGCCAATTCGCGCACCCCCGAACTCGTGCTCGGCGACATCCGCGGCCAATTGGGCGCGAGCCGCTTGGGCGAACAGCGCGTGGTCGAATTGTTGCGCAAATTCGGCAAGGCCAACGCGCTCGCTAGCTTCAACCGCCTGCTCGAACTTGCCGAGATCAAGATGCGCACGGCCATATCCGAATGGACGGATGGCCGCTTCGAAGGCGAACGCTTCGTCGATGACGATGGCATCGACCTGAACAAGCCCGTGCGCATTCACGTCGTGGTCGAAAAAAAGGGCGATCATATCGGTTTCGATTTCACTGCGTCGGCCGACCAGACCAAAGGCCCCGCCAATGTGCGCCCGCCTCTGGTGCAGGCGGCCGTCGGCTATGTGCTGATTTCGCTGGTCGATCCGCTCATCTTCATCAACAGCGGAATCCTGCGGAGCTTCGAAGTGAAGACGCGCGAAGGCAGCGTGCTGAACCCGCGCTTCCCCGCGCCCGTCAATACCTACAACGCGACCGTACACGCGATGGTCGAAGCGCTGTTCTCCGCACTTTCGCACGTGATCCCGTCGCGGGCGCGCGCGGATGGCTGCGGCAGCCGCTCTATCATCATCGGCGGACGCTCGACGTCGGCGGGCAAGACCTATGTGCAATACGAGATCGTCGGCGGCGGCGCGGGCGGACGCGCCACCAAGGACGGCGCGTCGGGCACCTCAGTCAATCAGAGCAACGCCAAGATCGCCTCCATCGAGATCATCGAAAGCGAATTCCCGACGCGCGTGCAGCGCTTCGAGCTGATCAAGGATTCCGGCGGCGCCGGAAAATTCCGCGGCGGTCTGGGCATTTTGCGCGAATATGTGAATCTGGCGGACGCGCGTTTTTCCATCCGCTCGTCCAAGCACGTGATCCCGCCCTTAGGTGCGGCAGGCGGTACGTCCGGACGCACCGGCGACTTGACCGTCAATCCGGGTACTGCCGATGAAAAGCACCTGCCGACGCGCTACGCCGATTATCCGTTGAAAGCGGGCGACATCTTCCGGCTGGAAACGCCGGGCGGCGGCGGACTTGGATTGCCATTCGAGCGTGAGCCCGCAAAGGTGCTTGCCGATGTGGCGCAAGGATATGTCTCGCCGGAGCGGGCCGCGACGGATTACGGTGTCGCCGTCGCCATGCACGGCCGCCACTGGCAGATCGACGAAACCGCAACCGCCCGATTGCGCGCTTCCCTCGCCCCCGGAGCGGGAGAGGGTGGGAGTGAGGGGGCGGTCTCGAAAGGGAGATTGCAATGACCGTGAAAAACACCGGCATCATCGGATTGGGCGCCATGGGCTATCAGATGGCCCGCCACATGGTGAACAAAGGCTTCGCCGTCACCGGCTACGACATCGCGGCCGTGGCCGCGCAGCGTGCCATGGATGCCGGCATCAATGTCGTCGACAGCCCGGCCGAGGTCGGCGCCGCTTCCGAAGTCGTCGTCGTGATGGTCGCGACGGACGCGCAGGTCGAGGACGTTATCGTCAATTCCGGCCTGCTCGATAGGCTTGCCAAGGGCGCGGTCATCTGTGTGGCCAGCTCCACCTCGATCGAAACTGCGCGCGAGTTGGAAACGGCATGCGCCAAACACGGGATTGGCTGCCTCGATACGCCTGTGGTGCTGGGCCAGGAGGCGGCCGACAACGGCACGCTAACCGTCTTCTGCGGCGGCGACGAAGCGGCCTTCGCCAAGGCGAAGCCGGCGCTGTCCGCCTTCGGCGCGAATGTCATGTATGTCGGCGCGGCCGGCATGGGCCAGTTGACCAAGACCGCCAACAACATGCTGCTCTGGGTCACGATGGTCGCGAATTACGAAGTGCTGAGCCTCGCGAAGAAACTGGACGCGGATATTCCGAAGCTGATCGCTGCGCTCGCCCACTCCAGCGGCGCCAATTGGTCGCTCTCCCGCTGGGGCAAGAGCACCGGAAAATGGGCCGAAAAGGACATGGACGTGGCGCTGGAGCTGGCCCAGGACGCAAGGGTGCCGGTGCCGCTCGCCGCCATGGTCGATCAGCTTATGAAGGGCATGAACCAGGAGAAGATGAAGGCGCTGCTCGCGTAAGGGCGAGGGTGATATTGTTGGACCCTGGGTCGAGAGGGCAGGGGAGGCCGCCATGTCAGGATTTGCTGTGAAGGCGCGTGCTGTGTCCGCGGTCACTGTTCTTCTCTGCATAGGCGCCGCGCCCGCGTTGGCCGCATCCGCATCGCCGCCCGATTTTGCGCCCAACCCCAGCGTCAGTTGGATTCGCATCGGCGAAGCGGTGTTCAAGCCGCCGCCGAATGGGCCGGGTCCGGTGACCGACGATCCCGCGCACCCGACCATCAGCAATGACGACCTCCGCCGGACCGGACGGCAGCCGACCTTTCCGGTGGCCGATCTCTCCAACCCGATCCTGCAACCCTGGGTGCGCGAGGTTCTGCGCAAGCGCAACGCGGATGTGCTCGCCGGCAAGCCGGGCTTCGGGCCGCAGCAGAGCTGCTGGCCGCGCGGCGTGCCGGCATTCCTTCTCTATGGGGTACAGCCCGTCTTTATCGTCCAGGGCCCGAAAGAGGTATTGCTGACATGGCAGGGCGATCACCAGATTCGCCACATCTATCTGAACGTGCCCCACTCCAAGACCGTGAAACCATCCTGGTACGGAGAATCGGTCGGCCATTATGAGGGCGATACGCTGGTCGTCGATACCATCGGCCTCAGCGACAGAACCTTCATAGACGGCTACCTGACGCCGCATACGGACAAACTGCATGTGACCGAGCGCTTTCATCTGACCGGCGGCGGCAGCACGCTCGAAGCTGATATCCGCGTCGAAGACCCCGGCGCCTTCACTACGCCCTGGAGCGCGGCCCAGCGATACCGGCGCGCGGAGCCGATAAAGGCCGAGAGCCCGCTTGTGGTGGAGAACGACGCCAGTTCGTCGGTTCCGGAAGCGGGTCCGATTCTGGAGGCAAGCTGCGCGGAGAACAACATCTCCTATTTCGGCGGCGGCGCGCTTCCGATTCCGACCGCCGAAAAGCCTGATTTCTGATCGGAGACTGCGATGAGAAGGAATATCCTCACGGCGAGCGCGGCGGCGGTGCTGGTTTGCGCGCTGTGGCCGGTTTCCGCCGCGCAAACCGAAAAGATCCCGAACTTCGCCCCGGACAGCGCCACCGGCTGGCTGAAACCGCCCGGTGACGAATTCATCCAGCCCGATTCGGGCCCCGGACCGGTCAAGGCCGATCCCACCCATCCCTATTACACCAACGCGCTTTATGCGCAGGAAACCCCGAAGATCGCGGACCTCACCAATCCCATCCTGCAGCCATGGGTCAAGGAGCAGATGCGGAAATCCAACGAAGACGTGATTGCCGGCAAGGTCGGCTTCACAGCGCGCTCGCGCTGCTGGCCGCATGGCGTGCCGGGGTTTCTGCTCTATCCCGTGCATCCGATCATTTTCATCCAGACGGCGAAGGAAGTTCTGATGACCTGGGGCCAGGATTTCCAGCTCCGCCGCGTTTACCTGAACCAGCCGCACAGCAAGAATCCCAAGCCGTCCTGGTACGGCGAATCCGTCGGCCATTACGAAAACGGCGACACGCTGGTGGTCGACACCATCGGCCTCAACGATAGGACCTATGTCGACAATTACCGTACGCCGCACACGACAGAGCTTCATGTGGTGGAGCGGTTCAGGCTCGCCGCAGACGGCAAATCCATGGACGTGGCGGTCCATGTCGAGGACCCCGGCGCCTTCACCATGCCGTGGAATGCGGTCCAGCGTTACAAACTCGATCAGCGCCCGGGCGAGGTGCCGCTGCACGAAATGGTCTGCGCCGAGAACAACACCGATCATTTCAATCAGGGCCTCGTTCCCATTCCGGAAGCGGAAAAGCCCGATTTCTGAGCCTGTCCTCGACAGCGTGCCCTTCGCGAGCCGAAACGCTGGCATTCGGCCGAAGATGCCGCCACAATCGCCTGGGTGGTGGTTTCCTCCCCCCGTTTACGGGGGAGGTCCGCCATAAGGGCCGGGAGGGGGCAGACTGGCGCCTCATCGGGACGGGTTAAGCAGGAGAGTTTTCGCGTGTTCCGGTTGATGTCTTTCGCCCTGCTGTGCCTCGTCGCCCTTGCGGGTGCGGAGCCTGCGTCCGCGCAAGCTCCGCAGAAGTTGGTCCCGCTGCGGGTTGCCTATGACGGCTATTCCATGACCACCGCGCCGATGAATTACGCGGTGGAAAAGGGCATCTTCAAAAAGTACGGCCTCGACGTGACGCTCGTCTATATCGACGGCGGCACCACGCTGTCGGGGGCGGTGGTCGGGGGCTCGGTCAATATCGCGCAGAACGGCTATGCACCGGCCGCCGCCGCCGCGGTGCAGGGCGCGGACATGGTCTTCATCGGCGGCATCTCGAACCAGCTTCCGTTCCAGCTCGTGGTGAAGGGCGCCATCAAATCGGCCGCCGACCTGAAGGGCAAGAAGATCGCCATATCGCGCTACGGCGCCACCTCGGACGTGGCCGCGACCTACACGCTGAAGAGCCTCGGCCTGAAGCGCACCGATGTGACGATCCTGCAATTGGGCGGGGAGGGCACACGCACCGCCGCAATGCTGTCGGGCCAGATCGATGCCTCGCTCGAACAATATCCGCGCACCGGAGAGCTTGAGGAAAAGGGCTTCCACGTGCTGGCCGATTGCCTGCAGATCGCCAGCGATTATCCGAACACGTCCTATGTCTCGTCCCGCGCCTTCATCGCCAAGAATCCGGACGTCGTGAAGCATTTCCTGATGGGGATTTCCGACGGCATTCACGAATTCCGCACCCATAAGGAGGAGGCGCTGAAATCGGCTGCCGCGTTCCTGAAGTCCAAGCCCGGCCCTGCGCTGGACAAGGCCTATGACATCTTCACCACGAAGGTCTATCCAGTCGTTCCGCGTCCTTCGATAAAAGGCATCGCGCTCGTGCTGGACGAATTGAAGACGCGCGTGCCCAACGCCGCCAGGATGAAGCCCGAACAGCTCGTCGACACCGGACCGATCGACGCGCTCGAAAAGGAAGGCTTCTTCGCGAAGCTGAATTAGCATGAACGTTTCGCGCGCGGCCAAGCTTGAAGCACAGGGCGTCAGGCTCGCCTTTTACAACGAACGCATGAAGCGCCGACTTCCGGTGCTGGCGGGCATCGATCTCGCCGTTGCGGAAGGCGAACTCGTGGCCATTGTCGGCCCGTCCGGCTGCGGCAAATCCACATTCCTGGGTGCGGTCGACGGGCTGGTGAAGCTCACCGGCGGCGCCATCAAGGTGGATGGCCGCATCGTCACCGCACCGGGACCGGACCGCGCCATGGTGTTCCAGCAGGATTCGCTTTTTCCCTGGCGCACGGTGTCGCGCAACGTGATGTACGGGCTCGAGCTGCAGAAGCGCCTCCCGCGCGAGGCGATGCGGGAACGCGCCGCCCAGTTGGTGGAGCTTGTCGGCCTCTCCGGCTTTGCCGAGCACTATCCGCACGAACTCTCCGGCGGCATGCGCCAGCGGGTGAACATCGCGCGCGCGCTGGCGCCCGACCCGGAGCTGCTGCTGCTCGACGAACCCTTCGCCGCGCTCGACGCGCAGACGCGCGAATTCATGCAGGCTGAGCTATTGAAAATTCTCGCGCGCGCCGGAAAGACCGCGCTTTTCATCACCCATCAGATCGACGAGGCGATCTTCCTCGCCAATCGGGTGGCGGTGTTTTCCGCCCGTCCCGCCCGCATCAAGGCCATCATCGATGTGAACCTGCCCCGCGAGCGTACGCTGGAAGTGAAGCTGGAGCCTGCTTTCCGCGAATTGCAGGATCGCATCTGGCGCCTGATCGAGGAAGAATCCGCCTCCATGGCGATTGCGGGCTAGAGCGATGGCTGTCACCCCCGCTGACGACGAACTGATCCCCGCGCGCGACGATGCGATGCCCACGCCAACGGTTTCGCGCTGGCGCAGGAACGAGAACTTCATCCTCGGGCTCGCCTCGGTAATCGCGTTCCTGCTGTTCTGGGAAGGCTCCGTCGCATTTGCGCTGGTCAATCCCCTCTTCACCAGTTCGCCGTCCCGCATCCTCGCGGCGGGCTTCGAGATGTTCCGCGACGGCAGCATCTATCCCGATCTCGCGGTGAGCGCGGAGGAATTCGTGCTTGGCTACGGCCTTGCCGTCGTCGTTGGCGTGCCGCTGGGCATTTTGATGGGATGGTATTCGCGCCTGAACGCCGTGCTCGATCCGTTCGTGAATGCGCTTTACGCGACTCCGCGCATCGCGCTGATGCCGCTCATCATCATCTGGTTCGGCATCGATCTGTCGGCCAAGATTGCGATCATCTTTCTCTCGACGGTCTTCCCGATTCTGGTCAACACCATGACCGGCGTGCGCACCATGGAACGCGACTTCGTGAAGGTCGCGCGCTCTTTCGGGGCTTCCGACGGCCAATTGTTCAAGACGGTGGCGCTGCCCTCATCGGTGCCCAATCTGCTGACGGGCTTGCGCTTGGGGCTCGGTCACGCGCTGATCGGCATCGTTGTGGGAGAGATGTACGGCGCGTCCGCGGGAATCGGCTTCATGATGCAGACGGCCGGCGCGACATTTCAAACCGATAAGGTGATGGTCGGCATCTTCATCATCGCCGCAGCCGGAATGGGCCTGACCCACGTTCTGAGAATCATCGAAAAGAAATTCGACGTCTGGCGGCCAGACCACCATGTGTGACCGCGCACAGGTGGAGGGAACGCGCGCTTTGCGCGTCCCCTCCACCGGATAGGCGATTATCCGCGCTCGCCTCTGGCAAGACGCGTGCGGGCGGGTCGAGTCCGCTCGGCGGCTTCGCGCTCGGCCGTTTCGCGTGCAGCCGTCTCGCGATCTTCGGCGGCCTGCGCTTCATCCTTGGCCTGCTGCGCGCTTGCGGACGCGGTCTGCGCGGCGGTCTGCGCATTGCTCGCCGACTGCTGAGCCTGAGATGCGGCCGCGCTTGCCTGGTGGGACTTCTCGGTCGCAGCGCGGGCCGCGGCGAGCGCCTGATCGGCTGTAGCGCGAGCCTGCTCCGCCTGCATCCTGGCGGCGTCGGCGGCGGCCTGCGTCATTGCCAGGTCTTCGTGGGTTGCGCAGCCGCCCAGAAGTATTGCGCCGAGCGCCATCGGCAACAAACTCATACGTAGAAAACTATGCATACGGAGGTTCCTCCCTTGGGGTGGACAAATCAGAGACGCCGCCCAGCGTGTTGTTAGAATAACATCGATGTGAGGTAATAGTTGCGCCGCCGAAAAATGTCACAGAAAGGCATCGGCGTGGCCGCGCAAAGTTTTGCCACAAAGTATTTCCACGTTACGGTTGCGTCGCGAACGGAACGCTTGCGCCGCGCGTTTATCGACGGTCCCACGTCCGATGGAGATGTGCGTGCTTCCATGGAACGGCCGCGCCAGTCCCGCGCAGCGCAAGCGCGCGAATCGCCCCTTTCGCGCAGCAATGATGACAATCAGTATACTGACAGCCGCGGGCTGCGCCGGCATGAAGCCGGTTTCGCCTCCGCCCGCCATCGTGGAGCAGGACCCCGTTTCGATCACGCGTTTCGCCTTGCGGGACATGCTGCTGTCGCCCGGCGAAAAGCGCGATGCGGACGTGCTCGCCTTCTACAAGGCCCGCGATTATCGTCCCGCCTGGACCGCAAACGCGGACGCGCAAAGCGCGCGCGCCGTCCTGACCCGCGCCCACGAACAGGGCTTGAGCGACAAGGACTACGCGCTTCCCGGCGATGGGCCGGCCGCACCCGGCGCGAAACTTGCGCAGCGTGACATCGCCTTCAGCGATGCCGTTCTCCGCTATGCGCGGCAGGTCCGCGCGGGCCGCATCAATCCCGATGCCGTCTACAACGATGTCAGCGTTCCGCCGCCGGCATTCGACGCGGCCCAAGGCCTCGACGGCGCGCTGAAGAACGCGACGTTGGACCGTTTTCTGGCCGGCCTGCCGCCGCCGCATCCCGAATACCGGGCGCTTGTCGCAGCGCTCGCCCGTTATCGCGCGATTGCGGAGAAGGGCGGCTGGCCGTCGCTTCCGGGCGAGACCGAGATCAAGCTCGACGGAAAAGACCCGCAACGGGTCGCTCTCGTTCAGCGGCTTTCGTTCGAAGACCCGGTTCTCGCCGCGATGCCCAATCCTGCTGTCGCGGCCTTGCGCGACGCGGTGAAGCGTTTCCAGGCGAGGAACGGACTCGACGAGGACGGGCGCGTTCGCGGCGCGACGCTCGCCGCGCTGAACCTCACGGCCGCAGCGCGTGCGGATGAGATTGCCGCCAATATGGAGCGCTGGCGCTGGCTCCCGCCCACCTTCGAACGGCGCTATGTCGCGGTCAACGTGCCCGATCAAAGCGTGCAATTTGTCCGCGACGGAGAATCGATCCTGCGTTCGCGAGTCATCGTTGGACGCAAGACGAGCGGCACTCCGATCACCCGGTCCGAGATCGTGGCGGTGGTCGTCAATCCGCCCTGGAACATTCCGGGCGACATCGCTGCGCGGGATCTGCTGCCGCAGTTGAAGAAGAATTCCAATTTCCTGGCGGCGAACCATATGGTCGTCACGGACGGCCTGCCGGGCGATCCGTATGGCCGCAAGATCGACTGGAAGAAGATCGTTCCGGCCAATTTTCCCTATGCCATTCGTCAGTTGCCCGGGTCCAATACGGCGCTCGGTACGGTGATGCTCGATTCGCCCAACGATTTCGACGTCTATCTCCACGACACGCCGAACAAGAAGCGGTTCGAAGAGAGCGACCGCGAAATCAGCAATGGGTGTGTCCGCGTGCAGCAGATTTTTCCGCTGGCCTCGCTCGCGCTCAGCGACGACATGTCCGGCGCGGTGGCGATGCTGAACCAGACGGTGAAGACCGGCGAAACGAAACGCCTGCCGCTTGAAAAGCCGCTGCCGGTGTATTTTCTCTATTGGACGGCAATTGCCGATGCCGATGGGAACGTGCAATTTCGCCCCGATCTTTACGGCCGCGACGGGCCGCTGATTGCAGCGCTTAACAAGACAAAGGTGAAACTGCCGGTGCCGGTGTCGCGGGACGGCGAAATGCCGATGGACGAACTCAGCCCGTAGGGCACGATTTCCGCACGCGTGACCTCATGCTTCGACAAGCTCAGCATGAGGAACTAACGTCACCCCGTCTAATCGTAAAACTGAGGCGACTTCTTCAGTTTCGCGTTGCCGTTGAAATCGTGTTCGATCCACAGCTGCGCGCCGCTCGTCTTCAGGAACGCCTCGATCGCCGCCCGCGAAGTCCGTGTCTGCTGCGGATCGAACTCCGTCGACGGCACGCGATTGAGCGCCCGCTCTTCGGGGTAATGATAGAGATCGCCGCTGAGCACAATCGGACCCGTGTTCTTCAGTTTCAGGAACAGCACCTGATGATCCGGCGAATGACCCGGTGCGGATTTGATCACGACGCTGCCGTCGCCGAAGACGTCATAGTCGCTGCTCGTGATGACAATCGTGTTGCTGTTTTTCAGCAGGCTGTAATTGGCCTGCTCCGTGCGCGGGCTTGGGGGATCGGCGAACATGATCTCCCGCTCGCGCGGCCGCACCAGCCAGGTCGCGCCCGCGAACAGGTTGGCGTTGCCGACATGGTCCCAATGGAAATGCGATAGCGCGAGGTATTGGATGTCCGCCGGCGCATAGCCGATTTCGGCCATTTGCGTTTGCAGCTTCCTGGTCGAGGTGCCGTATTGGCGCAAGCGCCCGGTGCCGCCCGCGGGGATCGCGCTGTCCGGGACCGCGCCCACGTCCCACATCAGCGTGCCCTTGGGATGGGCGACCAGAAAGCACGGAACCGACATGACATTGGTCGCGACCTGGTCCCGCGTGAACTGATAGGGCGTGAGGTCGGGGATATCGAGCTTGCCGCAGTCAAAGACGTAGAGCCGCAAACTGGCCGGCGGCTGCGCGTTTCTCTGCTGCGACATCGCGAGCGGCGATGCCACCAGAATCGCGAACAGAATGAGGAAGGTCCGGCGGAGAAGTCGCGCGATCATTTCGCTGCCCCTGACTTGAAACCCTCCCCATTATACACGAATTGCGCTTTCCGAACGGCGTCCTGCGGCGGTACAATATGTTTCGGCCAGACTGCTTAAGCCAAAAGCCGGGCGGCCCAGGGGAGGACAGCCATGAAATCCACGGGCGCGCGTATGAGAATCCGGATCGGTGCGGCTCTTGTCCTCGCGGCGGCCTTGAGCGCGGCCGATGCGCGCGAGCCTGCGGCCAACGGCGTGGAAGCCCATTTGGCCGCCGCCAAAGCCGCCGCCGCGTTCGACTTCACCGGCACCTTGGCGCGCGTCTGCATTGCGCCGCAAACCGGTCCCGGACGCGACGTGGCGCCCGGCCCCGCGCCGGATCGCTCCACCTGGTACACCGAACCCGCAAAGGTGTTCGACAACCTCTATTTCGTCGGCACAAAGATTCATTCCTCCTGGGCGCTGACCGGCAGCGACGGCATCATCCTGATCGACACGCTTTACGACTACGCGACCGATGAGGCGATCGTCGGCGGCCTAAAGAAGCTGGGCTTGGATCCCGCCAACATCAAATACGTGATCATCAGTCACGCCCATGGCGACCATGTCGGCGGGGCGAAGCTGATACAGGATCGGTTCCATCCGCGCCTCGTGATGGCGGCGCCGGATTGGGAATCGATCGAAAAGTCCGTCAACCAATTTCCCAACGGCAAGCCCAAGCGCGACATCGTCGCCACCGACGGCCAGAAGATCACGCTCGGCGATGTGAGCGTCACGCTGATCGCGACGCCGGGCCATACCCCGGGCACGCTGTCGATGATTTTCCAGGTGAAGGATAAGGGCCGGCCGCTGACGGTCGCCTATTCCGGCGGCACCGCGTTCAACTTCGTCAACGACGCCCCGCATTTCGACATCTACATCAATTCGCAGCGCAAGATGGCGGCGGCCGCAGCCCAAGCCGGCGCCACGATCCTGATGTCGAATCATTCCGAGTTCGACAATGCCGTCACCAAGATCAAGCTGATGGCCGCGCGCAAGCCCGGCGAACCGCATCCTTTCGAGATCGGTGCGGAGGCCATCGCACGCTATTTCAAAGTCACGGACGAATGCGCGCAAGTCGCGCGGATGAAGCTTCAGTAGCTGGGAGGCACTGACATGATGAACAGGCGCCGTTTTATCCACGGTTTCACCTGCGCAGCGGGCACGCTGACCTTCGCGCACGCCACGGCAGCGTTTGCCGCGGCCGCCCCTTATGATCTCGTTATCAAGGGCGGACGCGTGATCGATCCGTCGGTGCGGCTGGACGGCATTCGCGATGTGGCGATTTCCAACGGCCGCATCGTGGCCGTCGAACCCAGCATCACCGCAGCTGCGATGGACATGATGGATGCCCGCGGCAAGCTCGTCGTGCCGGGCCTGATCGACGTCCACACTCATGCGGCCCGCAGCAAGGAAGGCCCCGGCATGATGCTCGCCGACGGCGTCACTGGCTGGATCGATGCGGGTTCGCAGGGTGCCGACCACATCGCCGATACGATCGCGGTGGCGAAAGCCGCGCCGGAACAGGCCCGCGTGCTTATCAATATCGGCCGCGCGGGCATCCTCCCCGAAGGCGACACCATGGACATCAAGCGCGCGGATGTAGCCGCGGCGAAAGCTGCCATTGCCGCCAACCGCGATTGGATCGCAGGCGTGAAGGCGCGGCTGTCGCGCGATGTTGCCGGTCCTAACGATCTGGAGGTGCTGCGGCGCACACAGGAGGTGGCGTCGTCCTTCAACCTGCCGGTGATGATCCACATGGGTCAGACAATCACCCCGATGCAGCAGCTGATCCCGATCCTCAAATCCGGCGACATCGTCACCCACATGTTCGCCCCGCCGCCGAACAGCATCATCGACAACAGCGGCCATATCCTGCCCGAAGTGCTGGCCGCGCGCCGCCGCGGCGTGTGGTTCGATGTCGGCAACGGCATGACCGGCCATATGCGCTGGGACACGGTCGCCGCCATCATGAAGACCGGCTTCTGGCCGGATTCGTTCTCGACCGATTGGAACACCAACGCGCATATGACGGGCGTGATCGACATGCCGAACTGCATGTCGAAGCTTCTGGGTTACGGCATGACCGTGGATCAAGCGATTGCGCGCGGGACCGTCAATCCCTCACGCATGTTCCCGCTGTTCCGCGACCGCGGCACGCTGAATGTGGGTGCGCCCGCCGATGTCGCGGTGCTGGAACTGCGGGATGGGAATTTTGACTTCATCGACAACTTCAAGAACACGATTCAGGGCAAGCAGCGCTTCTTCCCGAGCGCGACCGTGCTGAACGGCAAACGCGTTCAGCGCGCGTAAAGTGGGCGGAACCATGGAAGACAGCAACGACGCCGTTACGCGGCGGAGCTTCATCGGCGTTGGCGCGGCGCTTGCGGCAGGCGGTTTCGCGCTCGTGGAGCCGGCCAGCGCGGCAATCGTGAAGACCGATCTCGCGAGTCTTGGCCCATACGGCAACGGCACCGTCCCCGCGGGCATCCGCTCGCGCAACATCGACAACGTCAACGGCCTCTCCGTGCATATTCTGGAAGCCGGGTTCGAGACGCCGAACCGCCCGGCGGTTCTGCTGTTGCACGGGTTTCCGGAGCTTGCCTACAGCTGGCGCAAGGTGATGCTGCCGCTGGCGGCGGCCGGTTATCACGTCATCGCGCCCGATCAGCGCGGCTATGGCCGCACGCTTGGCTGGGACGATTCCTACGACGCCGATCCCGATCAATTCCGCATACTGAACATGGTCCGCGACGCGATGGCGCTGGTCAACGCGCTCGGTTACCGCTCGGTGGCGATGATTGTGGGGCACGATGCCGGTGCGCCGGTCGCCTCATGGGCCGCTCTCATCCGGCCGGACGTGTTCCGCACGGTGACGATCATGTCGTCGCCCTTCGAGGGCGCGCCCTCGCTCCCCTTCGACACCGCCAACGGCGCCAAGCCGCCGCCGCGTGCGATTTCCGACGACGAACTCGACGCCGAACTCGCCAAATTGAACCCGCCGCGCAAATATTATCAGAACTACCAGCGCACGCGCGGCGCCAGCGACGACATGCTTCATGCGCCCCAAGGCCTGCACAATTTCTTCCGCGCCTATTACTTCTACAAGAGCGCCGATTATGCCGGGAACAAGCCCCATCCCTTGAAGGGGCGGACGGCCGAGGAGATGGCGCAGATCCCCCATTATTATGTGATGCTGAAGGATCAGGGCATGGCCGCGAACGTGGCGCCTCTGATGCCGGGAGCCGATTACATCGCCAAATGCAAATGGCTGACCGAACCCGAGGTGGACGTTTACGCCACCGAATATGGCCGCACCGCTTTCACCGGCGCGCTGCAGGGCTATCGCGTGCGGCGCGGCGGCGATCCCAAAAGCATCGGCGAAATGCTGACATTCTCGGGGCGCAGGATCGACGTGCCGTCCCAATATATCGCCGGGAAAAGCGATTGGGGCGTCTATCAGACGCCGGGGGCGTTCGAGAAGATGCAGACGACCGCCTGCTCGCACATGGTGGGTGTGCATCTCCTGGACGGCGCGGGCCATTGGGTGCAGCAGGAACAGCCCGAACAGGTGAGCAGACTGCTGGTCGATTTCCTGCGCGATTACGGCGCGAAGCCATAAAGCCGCCCTGGTTTAGCGCCGCGCTCCTCATGCTTCGACAAGCTCAGCATGAGGAGTAATTATACGTCTCCTCACCCTGAGCTTGTCGAAGGGTGAGAAGCGCAGATGGCGATCGGTTGGCCCCTTCAGAAGTCCGCTTTGGCGGCCGTCGGCAGCGGCTCCAGTTTCGCGGCATAGACCTGATTGAGCGGATTGACCATTTCCCCGTCCATGCAGCGGATTTCTTCGAGATATGTGCCCGTGACGTTCCCTTCGGCTGTCGGACGCGTCGTAACGATGTCCCAGCGGTGCATCGCCTTCCACGGCTTCACGAAAGCCACCGGATCGTCGATGGTCATTTCGACTTCGAGCTTCTTGCCGCCATCGGTCATGCGGAAGCGTTCGATGACATGCAGCTTGTCGCTGTGGGGCGTGCGGTAATTGTCGACGAAGCTCTTGGTGGAAAGCCCGATGGTGTCGACCACCAGCGTATCGCCTTCATAATGGCCCACCGATTCCCCGTTCCATGACGGCTTCGGATTGGCGCTGTGGGGCACGTTCAAATACACATGCCTCACGATCTGGTCGCGCTGCCAGATGATCTGGACTTCCTTCGGCGTCTGCAGGAAATAGGTCCGTCCGGGGCTGGTGTTGAGCACCGGCACGCCCGGCTGCCAGCAGCGCGAGGTGCGGTTGTACATGGAGAACCCGGCCGCGATCATGTCATTGGATTTCTTCAGCCCCTCTTTGGCGAACTGCGTCAGGTTGGGATTGGAAAGGTCGGCCACGCGCCAGGTCGGCTGCCCGCCCACATTGTTAGGCACGTAAGGATTGGCCTCGCTCCAGGTTACGGGATCGGGGCTGCCCGGCATCGGAATGAAATCGTTGCCGATGCGGCCTTTCTGGCCGCCGATGGAATTCCATCCCATGCCGCCCGCCATGAAGTCGGGCACGCCCGCCGGCGCCTTCGCCGAATCGTCGGCGGCCTTGGCCGGCATGAACGCGGCGCCACACAGCAGCGCGGCAGCAAGGTATTTCATTGCGTCGATTCTGATGGTCATGCGCATCTCCTCTGAAATCTGGTCAAAGGCAAAGACGTTCGCGCGCTGCTGGAAACCGCCATCTGAAACCGCGGCGTCGAAAACAATATTACCCCCGCCGCGTGCGTCTGACAACGAACCGGTCCGGCGCCAAAAAAAGAAGCGGCCGCAACCTCTTCCGTTGCAGCCGCTTCGGTAACGTGAGCGGGTTCAGGCCTTCAGGTACTTGTTGAACCAGTCCAGCGTGTGCTTCCAGGCTTCCGTCGCCGCGGCTTCGTCGTAGCGCGGCGTGGTGTCGTTGTGGAAGCCGTGATTGGCGCCCTTATACACATGGCCTTCATGCGGCACGTTCGCTGCGGTCAAGGCGGCGTCGAATGCCTGCCACCCGCCGGTGATGCGGGTGTCGAGTTCGCCGTATTGCGCATCGATCGGGGCCTTGATCTTGGCCACGTCCGCGCCGGTCGGCTGCACGCCGTAGAACGGAACGGCGGCGGCGAGATCGGGACCCAGCCGCACCGCCAGCTGATTGACGATGCCGCCGCCGAAGCAGAAGCCGACCGCCCCGAGCTTGCCCGTGGAATCGGGCCGCGTGCGGAGATAATTGGCCGCCGCCACGAAATCCTCGCGCATCTTTCCGGCGTTGACCTTGCTGAAGAGTTCCGCGCCCTTCTCGTCATCGCCGGGATAGCCGCCGACCGAGGTGAGCCCGTCGGGCGCCATCGCCATGTAGCCGGCCTTTGCCAGCCGCCGCGCCACGTCTTCGATATACGGATTGAGGCCGCGGTTCTCATGGACCACGATCACCGCCGGGAGCTTGCCGGTCGCATTCGCGGGCCGCACCAGATAGGCCTTGATGCTTCCATTGCCTTCCGGCGAGGGAATGGTGACGCGCTCCGTCTTGATCGACGGGTCGGTCGGCTGCACCTGCATGGCCAGCGCGTAATTGGGTTTCAGCGCTTCGAACAGCGCGGTGACGGTCACGCCGCCGACGGCATATTTCTGGGCGCGGTCGAAGAATTGGCGGCGGCTGATGCCGCCATGCTGATAGCGGTCGAAAAGGTTCAGAAGTTCTTGCGGAAAATCGGTTGCTTTCTTGCGTTCCATGAAACCCTCCTCGGAAGGTCAAGAGGTTGAATAGCCGGTCGCCCTGCCCGGGGCCGGAGATTACCCGTGGGCTTCCCGATTGTCATGCCCGCCGGGCCGGTGCGGTCCGCGGGGAGGGCCGTGTTGCTTCTGAATTCTCCGTGACGGGCGGGTTCCTGGAAAATTGGAACCATTGCGGACGGCATGTACGCGCCCGCGCGCAATCGCTAGATTTGGCGGGATGATTTTCGTTCGGGGGAACCCATGCGACGCGCGATTTTTTTCGTTTGTGCCGCTCTCGGGATCGGCGCGGCCGTGGTGGCCGTCGCGACACGCGGGTTCGCCGCCGACCCCGAATTGCGCCAGCCTGCCAGCAAGGAGTGGCTGCATGCCGGCGGCGATTGGAGCAATTCGCGTTATTCCACGCTGACCGAAATCACGCCCGCCAACGTCAAGACCATGAAAGGCGCCTGGGTCGTGCATCTGGGCTCGGGGCTGGGCGCGAAATATTCGCTGGAATCGACCCCCATCGTCAAAGACGGCGTCATGTATGTGACGAGCGGCAATGACGATGTCTTCGCACTCGACGCCAAGACCGGCGCGCTCATCTGGGAGCACCGCTCAGGGCTGGATCAGAACATCAGCACGGTCTGCTGCGGCTGGGACAATCGCGGCGTCGCGGTCGGCGACGGCAAGGTCTTCTTGGGCCGCCTCGACGGCACCTTCGAGGCGCTGGATGCGAAGACCGGCAAGCGCGTCTGGCAGGCAACAATCGGCAAATGGCAGGACGGCTATACCATCACCACCGCGCCGACCTATTACAAAGGCGTCGTCTACACCGGCGTTTCGGGGGGCGACCGCTCCGCGCGCGGCAAGCTCACCGCGCTTGACGCCAAGACCGGCAAGGAGCTGTGGCATTTCTGGACGGCCGCCGGTCCGGGCGAGAAGGGCGGGGACACCTGGCCCGCGCCCAACGATCCCGACAAGGACAAGCGCGAAGCGTACCTGCATGGCGGCGCCAACATATGGCAGGCGCCTGCCATCGATCCCGACCTCGGCCTGATTTATTTCTCGACCGGACAGCCGGGCCCCGATGCGGTGGGCGAGGGCATCAAGCGCCCGGGCGACAATCTCTTCAGCTCCTCCATCGTCGCGCTGCATCTGGACGGCACCTATGCCTGGCACTTCCAGCTCGTGCATCACGATCTCTGGGATTTCGATTGCCCGTCGCCGGTCGTGCTGTTCGACCAGACGATCAACGGCGCCGCGCGCAAAGGGATCGCGGAAGCCTGCAAGACCGGCTGGATCTACATGCTCGACCGCACCAACGGGAAACCGCTGATCGGCATCGACGAGAAGCCGGTGGAGCAGGACAAGCGCGTGGCGACCGCCGCGACCCAACCGGTCCCGCGCGGGGATGCGCTGATCCCGCAATGCCCGGCGCCGCTCCCCGGCTGGCAGACGAAATGCATCTTCGGCGTGATCTACGACATGCCCATCCTGATGTCGCCCGGCGGCAATGGCGGCACCAACTGGTCGCCGATGGCCTATAGCCCGCAGACCGGATATTTCTACGTCACCGCCGCCGACCGGCCGCAAAGCCGTATCTTGCGCCAATTGGGCAAGGCCGTGGGTCCGCCCATCGGCGCGCATTATTCCGGCACGCTGTCGGCGGTCGATTCCCGCACCAACAAAATCGTCTGGCAGAAGAAGATGCCCTATTCGGTGGGGCAGGGGAGCGGCGCATTGGCCACCGCTTCGGGTCTCGTCTTCCACGGCGAGCCGAGCGGCCAATTCCAAGCCTATGACGCCAAAACCGGTGCGCTGCTGTGGCAATGGCAGACGGGTGCGGGCGCGGACGCACCCGCCGTCACCTATGAAATCGACGGCGAGCAATATGTGGCGATTGCGGCCGGCGGCGTCGCCATCCAGACCACATCGGCCAACAGCGACATGATCTGGGCGTTTTCGTTGAAGGGGAGCCCGAACGGAAGGCTCCAGCCCTTCGACCCACCGAAGCCGCCGGTGAATGTGGTGGATTTCGATGGCCCGGTGGTGGCGGCGAACGACATCAAGCTCGCCGATTACATGTTCATGCCGGCGCGCGTCACGGTGAAGGCGGGAACCAAGGTCACGTTCACCAATGACGGGTCGGAGATGCACAACGCGTCATCGTCCGAGGCCGGTGGCTGGGACACCGGCCTGATGGCGCATGGGCAGACGGTGGCGATCACCTTCAATCGTCCGGGTACGTATAATTTCAACTGCTCGCCGCATCCTTCCATGATCGGTCAGATCGTGGTGACGGGGGATGCGGTGGCAAGCGCGCCGCCCGTGGTGGTGCAGCGCGGCCCCACCCCGCCGGGCGCCCCGGCAGCCGCCGCGCACGAGCATTAGAGTCCCACCCTCCCCTTGCGGGAGGGTCGAAGCGGCAGGCCGCTTCGGGGAGGGGACATCTTCGGGCACATCCCCTCCCCGAAATTTCTCGCTGGACGCTCGAAATTTCGACCCTCCCTCAAGGGGGCGGGTGGAGGTTCACCCTTATGAAATACGACCCCATCGTCCCGCGTGCGCGGATCGGCTTTATAATTCCCGCGTCCAACCGTCAGGTCGAGCCGCAGATGGCCCGCTTCGCGCCCGCAGGCGTGCAGCCCCATTTCATGCGCCTGAGGATGACCAATCAGTACAAGCGCCCGCTGCCGGAATTGCTGCCGACGATCATCGAGGCGGCTTCGCATCTGATGGATTCCAAATGCGACATCATTGTTTTCCAATGCACCGGCACGTCGATGTCGGGCGGCGTGGACATGGATGAGTATATCGTTTCCGAAATCGCAAGGTGCGCAAAGCGTCCCGCCATCAGCACGGCGGGCGCGGTGAAGGCGGCACTTGCGGCATTGGGGGCGCGGCGGCTGGTGTTCATTTCGGAAACCGAACAGGCGGGCCACGACAAGAAGGTGAGGTTCCTGAAGGAAGCCGGTTACGACCTTGTCGCCGACAAGGCGGCCTCGCTCTCCGGCACGGACGAATATTGCATCACGCCGCCGAAGTTCTGGTACGACATGGCGATGTCGCTCCGGAACGATGCGGCGGATGCCGTTTTCATCTCCTGCGCGAACATCACGAGCACCGAAATCATCGCCGATCTGGAACGCGACCTGAACCGGCCGGTCATCACCAGCAATCAGGCGGCCCTGTGGTGCGCCCTCCGGACCCTCGGACTCCCCGACGTCATCCCCGCCCTCGGCACGCTGTTCCAGCGCGATTTGGTGAAGGCCGCAGCCTAATCCCCGCCCCCTCCGGTCCTTCGCACCACCTCCCCGCTTCGCAGGGGAGGACCCGATCAAGATTGATCCTCCCCCGCATGCGGGGGAGGGGGACGCCGAAGGCGGTGGAGGGGGCGGGGCGAAGCCGCTCAAAATATTCTCTACCTTGTCGATTCCCGCATCGATCGTTCGACGTATGGGTAGAAACCAGCGGAAAAGGAGCACCGCCATGCCCAAGATCATCCCCTGCCTGTGGTTCGACGATCAGGCCCAAGACGCAGCGAAGTTCTACGCCTCCATCTTCGAGGATTCCAAAGTCGGGAACTTGACCCATTATGGCAAGGAAGGTTTCGATATCCATCATCAGCCGGAAGGAAAGGTGCTGACGGCCGAGTTCCGGCTCGACGGCATCGATTTCGTGGGCATGAACGGCGGCCCCCAGTTCAAGTTCAGCGAGGCTGTCTCGTTCCAGGTGATGTGCGAGACGCAGGACGAGGTCGATTACTACTGGAAGCGGCTCTCCGAGGGCGGCGACCCCAACGCGCAAATGTGCGGCTGGCTAAAGGACAAATTCGGCCTGTCGTGGCAGGTCGTGCCGTCTGTGTTGCCGAAGCTGCTCAAGGATGCGGACAGGTCCAGATCGGAGCGCGTGATGAAGGCGCTGATGCAGATGAAAAAGCTCGACATCGCCGAACTTCAACGCGCTTATGCAGGTTGATGCGAACGGCCTTCCCCCTTGTGGGGGAAGGTGGTTCGCAGCGCCGCAAGGGGGTGTGTAAATTCCCCCTCACCCGGCGCGCCACTGGCGCGCTTCGCACGCGGCGCGCCGCCCTCTCCTTCAAGGGGAGAGGGAAGCTATTTCATTATACCGGGCGATAATTTCTTTCGGTGTCGCGGACATTTTCGCGATGATGTCGCGTACCGCAGCACCATCGACGGAGGTGATGTCGAGCTTCGCCATTTCGGCATCGGCGAGGAATGCGCGGTCTGTTACCATCGCCATGAACGCGCTCTGCAATGCCGCGGCGCGATCTGCCGGCACGCCAGCGGGCGCCAGGAACGGCAGCGCCATATACAAAGGCGCCTCGCAGAATTCGAGCACGGCGAGCGCACGCAAATCTCCGGTCAATTCGCTCCCGAGCGGCACGTTCGGCAACAGCGGGTGCCGCTCCTTGCGCCCGAACTGCACCAGCGGCGTGAGTTCGCCCGCGTTCCATAGCTCCGCCTGATTGGCCATCACGGAATTCAGCCCGATCACCTGTCCGTCCAGATCGCCCTGCATCATGGCGAAGAACAGACCCGGCGCGCCGGCAAAGCCGTCCTTTACGTCGATGTTGAGCCCGAGCGCGCCTCGCGCCACTTGCGCGAACGTCAAATTGGTCGAGCCCGGATCGTCGCCCCCGATCAGCGCAGGGGGAGCGGGCGGCGCAAGGTCGTAGACCGTTTTCGCAGGGTGGCGCGCGTTCACGATCAGCACATAGGCGTCGGTCGCAAACGAGGAGAGACTGCCGAGCCAGGTCAGCCGCAAAGGATCGAACGTCGCGCTTTTATCGCCCTGGATCGCAAGCTGCGGAATTCCCCGCTGCAGAATCGCGATGACCGAGCCGTCGTTCGGCGCCGTCCCGTTCCCGAAAGAATTGGCGAGCCCAAGGCCGCCGCCCTCCACCCGGTTCTCCGCAACGATCGCGGGATTGCCCGGAATGAAGCGTCCCAGATGCTTGGCCACCAGCCTGCCGGCCAGATTGTTGATCCCTCCGGGCGCCGTCGGCACGATCAGCGTGATCGTCCGTCCACGGAAGAAATCCCCGGCCGCCTGCGCCCAGGCCGCCCCCGCCGATGCGCACAGCAACACCGCGCCGCACCCGCGCAAGAACGCGGCGCGGCTCATCCCCGTCACGATGCGCTGCCCGCGAACACCGTCCGCAATCCGACGAAGGCCGGGAAGGGATGCGTCACCACATAGGTCGGGATTGCCGAGAGATAATGCCTGTAGCGGCCCTTGAACTCGAAGCGCTCGCGGAACGCCGAAAGCCGGAACGTCTCGAAAATCTTGGGCACGATGCCGCCCATGATGTAGACGCCGCCGCGCGCGCCGAAGGTCAGCGCGGCATCGCCCGCAAACGTGCCGAGCATCGCGCAGAACAGCGCCACGGCCTCGCGGCATTGCGGCTCACAGCCGGGATAGAGATTGGTGATGTGCTCCGGCGTCGCGGGCGTCGCCGGCCTTCCGGCAAGTTCGCACAGCGATTCGTACAAGTTCACCAGCCCCGGCCCGGAGAGCACGACCTCGGCGGAGACATGCGCATATTGCCGGCGCAGAATGTCGATGATCGCGGCCTCGCGCGAATCCAGAGCGGCGAGCGTCACGTTCCCGCCTTCGCCGGCAATCGCGATCCATCCTGTGGACGACGGGATAAGGCCCGCCACGCCCAATCCGGTTCCGGGGCCCAGAGCGGCGATGGGCGCGCCCGGCGCCGGCGCACCCTCTCCGACCTGCACCAGGTCGGTCGCGATGAGATGCGGCACCGCGAGTGCATTGGCCGCGAAATCGTTCATCACATGCAGCGCGGAAAACCCGAATTGCTGCTTCAGCCCGGATATGGAAAACGTCCACGGGCTGTTCATCAGCATGACGCGGTCTTCGAACACCGGCCCGGCCACCGCGAAGGCGGCCTCGAGCGGCCGGTCGCCATCCACGAAGTTTCCGAGATAGGCGGCGATCGCATCGGCGACGTTGTCGTAATCGGCAACCATGTAGATGCGGGCGTCGGAGAACGCGCCGTCTTTCAGGATTGCAAATCGCGCATTCGTCGCGCCGATGTCGGCGATGAGGCGGGGAATGTTCAAGAGGACACCTTAAGCGTCAGACCTTATGCGGCACGGGCGCTTGCTGTCCCGCATGGCCATAGAACTGCGCCATCAGCGCAATGGCAATGGCGCCCAGCACCATGGGAACCGCGGCAGCATAAAAGAGGGCGGCCGGCGTCCAGCGGGCGGTGAGCAGCAGCCCGGCCGCGAACGGCCCGAGCACGCCGCCGATGCGCCCGATTCCGAGCGACCAGCCGAGCCCGGTTCCGCGCAGCGCCGTCGGATAGAAATAGACCGAGAGGGCATTGTTCGCCTTCTGCCCGCCGGAGAGGCAGAACCCGACCAGCGTGGACACGGCGATGACGATGGCGGCTGAGGGGGTGGCCAGGACCTTTGCCATCAGCACGCAAGCCGCTGCCGACAGCGCGAATAGGCCGGTGACCACGATGTACGGCCCGAAGCGGTCCATCAGCGGTCCCAGAATGCAGGCTGCGACGATACCGCCTGCCAATCCCACGGTGGTCGCGGTGATCGCGGTTGCTTGCGGCAATCCCACGATGACCAGCAATTGGGTCAGCCATTTCTGCAGGAAGAAATAGATCATCAGGTTCATGAACATGCCGGCCCAGATGAAGCCCGTGCCGAGCCCGCGTCCGCCTTCGAGCAATTGCCCGACCGTGACCTTGCGCCCGCCTTGGCCGCCGGCAATCAACCGCGTCGCGGGCGAGAGCGCCAGCGTTGGCGCAAGCCGCGCGAGGATACGCATGGCGCCAGAGGGGTCATCGCCCCGGTTGATCAGATATTCGAGCGATTCGGGAAGGCTCGACCAGAACAGCGCCGAGAGCATCAGCGTCGCAATCCCGCCGAACCCGAGCACCGCCTGCCAGCCGAACGGTTCGAGCAGCATGTTCGCCACCACGCCAGCCCCGATCTGACCGAGCGAGAAGCCGATATAGATGAGCGTGATCGAGGTCGAGCGCACGCGCTCCGGGAAATATTCGCCGGTCAGCGCGACCGCGCTCGGCATCGCGCCGCCCACCCCGATGCCGGTGAGAAAGCGAAATCCGATCAGCATCGCGACGCTGGTCGAGGTGATGGTGAGAAAGGTCAAGGCTCCGAAGGCCGCCGTGCACAGCACCACCATGCGCTTGTGCCCGAAGCGCGCCGAGAGCGGCGACAGGAACAGATAGCCGAGCAGCAACCCCACCATGTCGGCGGTCAGGATCGTGCCCAGCGTACTCGGCGGCACGTGCCAGGCCCGCGTCAATTGCGGCGCGATATAACCGATCGCGGAGGTATCGAAGCCTTCGACCAGCAGCGCGCATGCGCCGAGCACGCCCACCAATATCTGCAATCCGCCGACCCGGCTTCGATTGATCAGCGCATCGGTGTCGACGGCGCCGGATGTTTCCATGGGTCAGGTCCTATGCCTTGGTGGCGGCGATTTCGGGTGCGGGTTCGACGCTTGCCTCATGGGTGTCCGCGCGCGTTACGCCATAGGTACGCCCCATGATGAATATGGCCGCTCCACCGATCAGCATCGGAACGGACAAGGCCGCAAACACCGAAGCCGCCGACCACGCCGCCGTCAGCAGGTACCCCACGGCCAGCGGTCCCAAAATCGCTCCGATGCGGCCGATGCCGAGCCCCCACCCAAGCCCCGTCGAACGTAGCGCCGTTGGATAGAAATACACCGACAGCGCATTCCCGCCCTTCTGCACGCCGCTGGTGCAGAAGCCCGAGCCGAACGACGCGGCCGCGATCAGCGCGGCTGCCGTCCACGACAGCGACAGGCCCAGGAACAGGCTGAAGCCTGCGCCCACCACGAACAGCAGCCCCATGACGCGGTACGGTCCGAAGCGGTCCATCAGCGGGCCGATGATGAACGCGCCCACGATGCCCGCGAGGAACGACGCCTCCGTCGCGCGGCTGGCGATTTCCTGGCTGAAACCGGAGTCGACGAGAATCTTGGTCAGCCACACCTGCAGCGAGGTGTTGACGGTCAGGTTCATCCCGAGTGCGAGCCAGATCACCAGCGTGCCGAACGTGCGGTCTTTCTCGAACAGCTTCGGCAGCAATTGCCACAGGGTTAGCCTGGCGCCGCTGCGTTCGCCCGCGACCAGCCGGGTGCCTTGGGGAATGATGCGCTGGCGGTCGATCCGCGAAAGGATGCGCGACGCGGTTTCCGGCTTGCCGCCGCGGTTGACCAGATATTCGAGCGATTCGGGCATCAACACCGCAAGCGTTGCGGCGAGCAGCAGCGCGAGCGCGCCTCCGACCCACAGCGCCCCCTGCCAGCCGAAGGGGGCGAGCACCGCATTGGATACTTCGCCGGCCGACAACTGACCGCCCGACAGCCCGCAATAGATGAAGGTGATCGCCGTCGACCGCCGCCTCAGCGGAAAATATTCCCCGGTCAGCGCCACGCCCGAGGGCAGCGCGCCGCCGAGCCCGATGCCGGTCAGGAGCCTCAAGGCAAACAGCACCACCGGATTGCCCGACGCGGTGGTGGCCCAGGCGAGCAGCCCGAACAGAATGATGCAGCCGATGGAAACCCTTTTGTGCCCGAACGTGCCCGATAGCGGCGCCACGAAGAGATAGCCGATCAGAAGCCCGATCTTGTCTGCCGCGAGAATCCAGCCGAGCACGTCCTTGGAGAGGTTCCAGTCCTTGGCAATGGCCGGCGCGATATAACCGATGACCTGTGTATTGAAGCCGTCGACGAACAGAATCAGCGCGCCCAGCACGCCGACAACGATCTGAAGCGCACCGATTTGCGCGCGGTTGATGACAGCATCGGTGTCGATTGCCTCGGCCACGGGTACTCCCCAGGAAACGCCCGAGCGTCCGGGGTTTCCGTCTGTTTCCTGAAGCCTAACCCGGAAAAACCGCCCCGGCCACAGGCTTGCGGGCGTGCCCGATTTCGCCCTCAAATCCGGCCAATTCCCGCCGCAAACCCCTTTTCGTCCCCGGCCGGAAGGGGTAGGCTCATGAAAACACCGTAATGGGGAGGAGTCTTATGAAGCATGCTCTTGCTTCGCTCGCAGTTCTCTTAGCATTGGGTGCGCAAGGCGCCGCGGCGCAGAATCTGAGCCCGCAGCAGGCCCATGGAAGACAGATTCTCACGCAGAACTGCAATGTTTGCCATCTGCCTCAGAATCCAGGTTCGGCCACCTATGGTCCCCGCCTCAGCAAGACCACGACGAATGGTGACGACAAACTGATGCATGACGTCATCATGAATGGCCTCGTGAGAATGCCAGCCTGGAAGTACACGCTCAAAGAACAAGATGTCAGCGATATTATTTCATACGTAAGGACACTGCCGGAACCCCCGCCGCCTACACCAGGTCGCGGCGGCGGCGGCGCGGAATAAATTCCACAGGAGAAACCACAATGATGACTATGCGCAGCATGCTTATGGCGACTGCCGCGGTGGTGGCCACAACGAGTTTCGCGTTTGCCGCCGATGAGCAATTGAGCGGCACTGTGACGGCGGGGGGCAAGGCGCTCGACGGCGTGACGGTGTCCGCGAAGATGGCCGGATCGACCATCACGACGAGCGTCTACACGGACAAGGACGGCAACTACTATTTCCCGCCGCTGCCCGCCGGTAAGTACAATGTCTGGGCGCAGACTCTCGGCTACGAGATGAACAAGGTCGCGGTCGACCTTTCCGCCAATAAGCGCCAGAATGTCGCGCTGAAGGAACTCACCGATTACGAGGCCAAGTGGAAACAGCTCCCCGGCGAATTGGTGTGGGATTCGCTCCCCGCCGACAACGCCGAAGACGTCCACATGAAGACGCTGATTCACAACAACTGCAACGGTTGCCATACGCCGAGCTTCCCGCTGCAATTCCGCTTCGATCAGCAGGGCTGGAGCCGGATCATCGACCTGATGAAGGTCATCGGCGCCGGGCTCCCGACGGATCGTCCCGCCAATCAGATCATCCAGATGAATCAGCAGCGCATCGCGGCCTATCTCGCGAAAGTGCGCGGGCCGAACAGCCAGATCAAGATCGCCGAGCGTCCGCGCCCGTCGGGCGAAGCCGCCCGCGTGGTGTGGACCCTTTATGACGTTCCGCGCGTGCAAGGTGCGGGCGCAGGCGCCCTTCCGGTCAGCGCCGCCGACAATGACGGCACGAACTGGGCGATGGGCACCCCGTCGAAGGGCGGCCTCATCATCCATGACGATGAGCAGGATTTCGACGGCAATATCTGGTTCACGTCGAACAGCATGAATAGCATCGTCACGGTCGGCAAGGTCAACGCCAAGACCGGCGAAGTGTCTTATTACAAATGGCCGCGGGCCAACAATCCGCAGCTCGCTTCCCCGACGCACGGCATCACGCGCGACTCAGAGGGCAACCTCTGGTTCGACGTGAACCCGGGCCGCCGCAGCCTCGGCAAGGTCGAGCCGAAGACCGGCAAGATCACCGTCTACCCGACTCCGGACACCATGACTCCGCTCGGCGGCGCCGTGACCATGGACGTCGACGGCAAGGGCATGATCTGGGCTTCCGCACCGGCCGGCGCCGTGAAGTTCAACCCCAAGACTCTTGAGTTCACGGAATTCAAGACGACGCAGTTCAAGCGTCCGCAAGGTACGGGCGGCACCTATGGCGCCGCCGGCGACCGTGACGGCAATGGCTACTGGGCCGAAATGGCCTGGGACACCATCGGCAAAGCCGACTTCGCGACCGGCAAGGTCACGGAAATCGTGCTTCCGGAAAACAAGAAGATCCGTGACTTCCTGACCCCGGCCGAAGTTGCCGCCTACGGCAAGGTCACCGACATCTCCACCGGCAACCCGTACCCGTGGGCACAAGGCCCGCGCCGCATGGGCACCGACAAGAACGCCGACGTGTTGTGGGTCGGCGATTCGTGGGGTTCGAGCCTCGCCCGCATCGACACCAAGACCAACAAAGTCGACATGATCCCGTTCCCGAGCGACTCGATGCAGCCCTATCACATCAGCGTCGATAGCAAGCACAATGTGTGGGGTAATCTCTGGACCAACGACCAGATCTTCAAATACAACCCCACCACCAAGGAATGGACCATGTTCCCGCTGCCGGTCCGCGGTACGGAAATGCGCCACCTGACGGTCGACGAGCATAGCGGCGTGTTGAAGGTCAGCATGCCGGTCTATCGCACGAACCAGATGGGCGTGATGCAGCCGCGCAGCGAAGAAGACATCGCGAAGCTGAAGCAGACGGCCGCGAAGTAATTCGCGTACCATCTTGCGACGTTAACAAGCGGGCGGGGATTTCCCCGCCCGCTTCGTTTTATCCGCGATGATCCTCCCCCGTTTACGGGGGAGGTCCGGCGAAGCCGGGGAGGGGGCCTTGAGCAAACGCTTCCCATGAAGGCGGCGCGCCTCATGCTTCGACAGGCTCAGCATGAGGTGTGTATGTATTTCTTCACCCTTGAGCCTGTCGAAGGTGATGGACTGACGAAGCCCGCGCTACCGTTTCAAAAACGAAATCGCCGCGTCGTTGAACGCATCGGGATAATCGATGTGCGGAAAATGGCCGGCCTCGGGAAACACCACGAGTTCCGAGCCGGCGATCTCCTTTTGCAATCCGTCCGCGTAGCCCGGTTCTCGCAACGGGTCCTTGCCGCCGGCCACGATCAGGGTGGGGCGCTTGATCTTGCGGTAGTCGATCTCTTCCTTCTCGGCGCTTTTCACTCCGGGCCGCCGGAAACGCGCCGCCGCCGTGCACTCCCATGAACCCGGCGCCAGCGACAGGCGATGCCGCTTCTCCAGATAGGCCTCGTCGTTGCGCAAAGGCGATACCAAGAGCGTGGTTTCGAGTACGCGCTTCATATGCTCGCGGGTTCCGTCGTAGGAGTTCAGGATTTTCCGCGCCTCGTTCACCGGCGCGAAGCCGCCCGCGCTCGCAAGCACCATCCTGTCGACCGGCCAAACCGGGCGGTCCTGTGCGGCCACGCTCGCAAGCTGGCCGCCTCCCATGGAATTGCCGATGAAATGGGCCTGTTCCACGCGCAGCGTCTTCAGGAACGAGGCGATGTGCTGCACCCGAAGCGCGCGCATGTCGTCGAAGCTGAAAATCTTCGCGCTCTCGCCGAAGCCCAGCCAATCGGGCGCGAGCACATGGAAATGTTCAGCGAGTGCGGGGGCTGTGAATTCCCATGACAATTCGGCGCTCGCTCCGAACTCGCCGGAATGCAGCAGCACCACCGTTGGCCCACGCCCGCCTTCGAAATAATGCGTGCGCATGCCGTCAACGAGGACGAACTTGCTTTCCATCGCGCGCATGAGGCGGCTACTGCGCGGCCGCGGCAACCGGTTCGGGCTGGCGCAATTCCTTCAGCCGCGGGAACACCTCCTTGGCGAACAAAGTCAGGTTCTCCACCGTGTCCTCGTGCGACATCGGCCCGGCGTGGCCCATCATCAGGAGGTTGCCCATCCCGCCGCAATGCTCGACGAAATCCACGATCTGGTCGTACACCTGATCGGGCGTCCCGCAGAACAGCACGCCCGCATCGATCAAATCCTGCACGCTTCCGGTGGCCATCTCCACCACGCGCCCGTCCTTGGTATACGACCTGGGCTTGCCCTCACCCTTCAGCATACGGACATTATCCTCGACGGAGAGATAGCCCGGCGGATTGCGGAACGGCATGAACACGATGGACGACGACCGCGGATAGGAGGCGATCAGTTCGCCCCGCCGCCGCGCCTCTTCCTCGGTCCGGCCCACGGCAACCAGTCCGAGATAGGCGAAGCGGTCCGCGGGCGCCGCCGCGCCGCCGCGGGCTTCCGAAAATCCGCGCCGGTACGCGTCGTACAGCCGCCGCGTGTCGTAGCCGGTGCCCAGCGTCGCCATCACATAGCCATAGGTGCCGAGCTTGCGCGCCGTCTGGGTGCTTCCCGTCGTGCTCCATACGGGGGGATGGGGCTGCTGATAACAGCGCGGCCACACATTCACCTGCCGGTATTGGAAATTCGCGCTTTCCCAGTTGAACGGCTCGTCGTGGCTGGTCAGCGCCTTCATGATGAAATCGTGCGCTTCCCAGAAACGTTCCGATTGAAACACCGGATTCAGATTCGCGATCGGCACTTCCTGCGGCACGCCGCGGACGAAGCCCATTTCCAGACGCCCGCGCGAAATCACGTCGATGGTGGCGAGTTCTTCGGCGGCGCGCAGCGGATCGGGACGGTTCGCGATGGGGTAGCCCAGCACCAGAAGCCGCGCCCGCTTGGTGATGCGCGACAGCACCGATAGGCCGATGACAACAGCCGCACTCATGCAGGTCGCCGTTGCGTGGTGCTCGTTCAGCATGATGTCGAGGCCGAGTTCGTCGGCCAATTGCCATTCGTCGTAATAGCGGTGGAACAGGTCGGCCGCGTGCACCGGATCGAGTTTGCGGTTCGGCAGATTGACGCGCAGCGAGCCGTTGTGGTCGTTCCACGCGTCGGGATAGGGCTGTTCGGTGAATTGGAAGACTCTCATCGGCCAATCTCCTTGACGAAACCGGTCTCCTCGACGAAATCCTTGATGCGGGCGGCAAAATCATAGGGCTGTTCGAGATGCGGGAAATGGCCCGCGCCTGCGATTGCCGCGAAGCGTGCGCCCGGAATGGCCGCAGCGAAGGCACGGCCGTAATCGGGCGTCACAACGCGGTCGGTTTCGCCCCACAGAACCAGCGCGGGAACCTGCACGCGATGGAGCCGCTGCTTCAGTTTCGGATCGTGCAGATAGGGCGTCCAGCCATAGCGGCCGGTGGCTTCGCGCGAGCGCGCCATCATGATGAGTTCGCTTTCCGGCAGCGACTTCGGATCGCGCATCATCGCCTTCACGTCGGCATAGACGAGTTCGGCGAGCTGCTTGTCCGTCACCGCATAGATATCGGCAATGTCGCGGGTCTCGCGGTCGCCCGCCTTGATGCCGACGCTGTTCGCGAGCACCAGATGCGACATGCGCTGACAATTCTTCACCGCCATCTCGGCCGCGATCCAGCCGCCGAACCCGACGCCCACAACCGCGCAATCGCGAAGGTTCATCGCCTCCATCAGGTCGAGATACAGATAAGCGAGGTCGTCCACATTGGTCAGGTGCGCGGGCGCCGCCGTGGCGCCAAAGCCCGGATGCGTCGGCGCGATCACGCGCGCATTCTCCGCAAGCAGCTCGAACACGCGGGCGCCAGGATCGACGCGCCCCGAGGGGTGGCCGGGGTGCAGGAACAGCAGCGGCCGTCCCTTGCCGCGCTCGGAATATTCGATGGCGCAGCCGGTAACGTCGAGCCGGCGCAATTCGGGGGCCGCTACACCCATGTTGCCCCACCTCCCTATTTGTTCTAGTATGTGAAATTCTTTTTACTTCTCAATCCTATCGGGATGCCGTCGCCGGTGTCAAACAGGCCATGACCCTCGCCGAACCTGCCATCCCAGAGCCGCCGCGCTACCGCAACCAGGCGACGCAGCGCGTGCTCAGCGTGCTCCTCGCCTTTGCCGAATCGGGCGAGCCGCGCGGTGTGACCGAGCTTTCCCGCGCGCTCTCCATGAGCAAGAACATGGTCCATCGCGCGCTCACGACGCTTACCGCCGAGGGTTATCTGACCCGCGACCCATCGGGCGAGCGCTACCAGCTCGGGCCTCGCGTGCTTGCGCTCGGCGTTGGCACAAGCGGCGAAACCGACATCGTCGCTCTGGCGCGCCCCGCACTGGAGCAATTGCACGCGCTGACCGCGGAGAGCGTCTATCTCTCCATCATCGTGGGCCACGACCGCGTGACGGTGGACGATATCCAGGCGCAAGGCGCACGCGTGCTGCGAAGCCAGCGCGGCAGCCCCGTGCCGCTCCATTGCACCAAGATGTCGCGCGTACTCCTCGCCCATCTTACGGATGCGGAGATCGCCGGATACCTTGCCGCCGCTGCGCCGCTGCGCCGGCCGGGCCGTTTCCCCGACCCGCCGAGCGAGACCGCTGCCGGCGTCTGGGAAGACGTCCGCGCGATTCGCGCCGTACCTTATGTGCTGTGGCGCAATCCGCTTCTTTCCAGCGCGGCCTACGCGATCTTTCCCATCCGCGACGCGCAGGCCCGCGCTCATGCCATCGTCACCATCGGCGGCCCGCGCGAGCGCTTCGATCTCCCCGACATCGAGGCGCTGCTGCCGCGGATGCGCGCCATCCTGGAACCCCTGGAGCGGGAGGCGCAGGCGTTCCCGGCGCCGCCCTTTCTCGGCCGCGCATGAGCAGTTCGGCCAAACGCGCTCTGCGCATTCTCGAAGCCGTCGGCCGCTCGGATCGGGCGCTCAGCGTCACCGAAATCGCGCACGCGCTGTCGCTCCCGCCAGGCACGGTGTTCCGCAGTCTCGATGCACTTGCCCGCGCCGATCTGGTGCGGCGCTACCAGGCCTCATCGCGCTACGTGCTTGGCGGAGGCGCCGAGCGCTTGCAGCGAAGCCTGATTGCGGGCTTCCACATGCGCGAGGCCGTCCTGCCCTATCTGCGCCAGCTTGCGTCGCTGAGCGGGGAGACCGCATCGCTGCATGCGCGGCTCGGCTGGTATGGGTTGCGTGTCGCGTCGGCCCCCGGCACCGCCGAAGTCACCAATACGCCCCCGCTCGGCGAAGCTCGCCCGCTCGGGCAGCATTATGCGGGCAGAGCCATCCTCGCCTTCCTCGCGCCGGGGGAAATCATGGACTATCGCGCCTGGACGGCGGAGCAGGGCTCCAGCCCCCTGCATATGCTCGACCACGAACTCGCGGCCACACGGGCGCGCGGCTTTGCGGTAGGGGATAGCGACGGCGGCCGCCCCTCGAGCATCGCCTTTCCGGTGCTCGCCCAAAACCGGCCGATTGCCGCAATCGCCATCGAAGGGCCCGTATTCGCGCGCGGCCGCACCGGCCCCGAAATCCTGGCCGGCTGGCGCGAAATCGTCCGGCATGTCGAGACACTTGCGCGTACGCAACCGGGCTTGTTCGGAAACCCTTTCGCACACCTCGATCCGCAATCCATCGTCCTCTGATTGCAGGCGTTTTTCAGCCGCGCTCAAGTACGGCGTTAAATGGAAGTTAACGGACCCGGGCGCACTATCCACCGTTAAGCGCCGTCAATGGGTTAAGCGCACAAAGCGCGCATTCCTTGACGCTAGGACAACAGTCGATGCCGAAGGCCTTGGCAGCATTGCAGAACGTCCTGAACGCGGTGTCGCGTCTTCCGGCGCGCATTGCCGCGTCGCTCAATCCTGAGACGCCGGACGAAGCGCGCATCGTCGAAGCACAGCTCCAATTCGTCCAATCGAGCATCCGGCGCCTGGATTGGGCGCTGCCGCTTGCCGGCCTGACCGTCTTGCTGACGGCGCATGCCTATGGCATTGCCCTCGCTCCGCCTGCGGCCGTCTTCGCCATCCTGGCCGCGAATTGCCTGCTCAATGAGTATCTGTTCACCCGCAAGCCCGCGCCGGCGGCCGATATCGTGGGACAGATTCGCCAACGCGCCCATCTGATCGCGGCAATGACGCTGGTGCTCGCCGTCGTGTGGTGCGGCCTCGTCATCTCCATGTATCACACGGAGATCGTCGCCAACCGCCTGTTCGTGGTGCTGATCCTCGCCTGCACGCTGGGCTCGCTCTCGATCATGGTGGCCATGCACACCGCGGCCGCGGTTGGCGCCGTTTCCGTGATCTCCTGCTCGCTGCTTGCGGTCATGACAAACAACATGCTGTCGGGACGCCTGACCCTTCTGCCGATTGGCATCACCTATATCGTTCTGGTGGTCAATCAGGCGCGCGGCATTCATGGCCGCTTCGAGCGCACCAAGCGTTTGGAGCTGGAACGCGAAACGCTGATCGCCGAGCTGCGCAACGCGAACCGGGAATCGCTCGCCGCGGAAGAACGCGCCAATGCGGCCAACCGGGCGAAATCCGAATTCCTCGCGAATATGAGCCACGAATTGCGGACGCCGCTCAACGCCATCATCGGTTTCTCCGAGATCATGGAGGGGCAGATGTTCGGCGCGCTCGGACACAGCCGCTATCGCGAATATTCGGGCCTTATCCATAATGCGGGCTCGCATCTTCTCGGGTTGATCAACGACGTGCTCGACATGTCGAAGATCGAAGCGGGAAAGCTGGAATTGACGCCGGAGGAATTCGATCTCAACCGGGTGATCGGCGAAATCGTTGCGCTGATGAACGAGCGGGCAAGCGAAACCAGGCTCGAAATCGTCGTCGAGGTTCCGGCCCGGCCTCTCGTTCTGTTCGCGGATCGCCGCGCGGTGAGCCAGATTCTGCTGAACCTCCTGTCGAACGCGATCAAATTCACGCTGCCCGGTGGACGCATCACCATCCGCGCCAATTCGAACGGCGGCAGCATGACGCTCTCCGTCGAGGATACCGGCGTCGGCATTCCGGCTGACGATCTGCCACGGCTCGGACAGCCCTTTGTGCAGGTGCACAATCAGGCCGGGATTCCGCAACAGACCGGAACCGGGCTGGGGCTCGCTTTGGTGGCGGCCCTCGCCAAACAGCACGGCGGCTCGATGCGCATCGAAAGCGAAGAAAACATCGGCACCACCGTTACGGTTGAAATTCCGGTGCGCGTGGCCCCCGCCGCCGCCAGCACCACCGCCGTTTCCGCCGCCGCGGCGTAGACCCTCCCTCCCGTCGAAAACGGCCCTGGCCCGCCACGGAAAGTTGAACCCGCGGCGGGAAAGGGCATCGCTCTCCTAAAGCACAAGACGCTTGGTGGGGAATTGGGGAGGCTGATATGGTGCCGCCGACAAATCACGGGAGAAAATATATGAGGAGCCGCATTATCGTTGCCGCCGCTGCTGCTGCGGGACTGCTGATGTCTTATCCGGTTGTGTCCATCGCCGCGCAGGCGGGGGCGGACATCTCCGCCGCCATCGCGGATTCCAACCGGCCGCAAGCCGACAAGGATCGGGATGCGGTGCGCCATCCGGCCGAGCTGCTCGCCTTCATCGGCGCCAAGCGCGGCGACAAGATTTCCGAACTGGTTCCGGGCGGGGGATATGTAACGCGGCTGCTGGCGAAGGTGGTCGGACCCACGGGCCACATCTACGCCACCAACCTGCCGACCCTGAACGAGCGCTTCAAGACCGGCGTCAATCCCATCGTCGCGGACACTGCCGCCTACGGCAATGTGTCGGTGGTCGAAACGCCGGGCGAGCAGCTGAAACTGCCTGAACCGGTCGACATCGTCTTCACGTCGGAGAATTATCACGACTACCAGAACGCGGGCATGTTCAAGACCGACACCAAGGCTCTGGACAAAGCCGCGTTCGCGGCGCTGAAGCCGGGCGGCCTCTATGTCATCACGGACTATGTAGGACCGGCCGGATCGGGCATGACCCTAACGCAATCGCTGCACCGGATCGATCCGCAGGTGATCAAGGACGAAGTGACGGCGGCGGGCTTCATGCTGGAGGCCGAAAGCAATGCGATGATGAATCCGGCCGATGACCTGACCAAACGCTCGGGCCAGGGCTCGTCCCAGATCATGCTGAAATTCCGCAAGCCCGCCCGCTAGGCAACGAGCCTCATCCTGAGCTTGTCGAAGGATGAGCCTGTCGATAGATGAGCCTGTCGATAGATGAGCCTGTCGAAGGATGAGAGCCGCACATCGGAATCCGCCGGTCTTCATCGGCCGGCGGCTTTTCACTTTCGGGAGCAAAAACATGAAAATCCGCATCGCCCTTGCCGTCCTCGCCGCCGCCGGATCGCTCGCTTTATCGGGCGGCGCAAGCTTCAGCGCCACGCCCAACGTGCCGGCCTTCGTCAAGGCGGCCATTGCCGACCCGCACCGTCCCAAGAGTGACACCGACCGCGACGCGGACAGAATGCCCGCGGTCATGCTGGGCTTCTCGGGCGTGAAGCCGGGCGACACGGTGGCCGAACTGATACCGGCGGGCGGTTATTCCACGCGCCTTCTGAGCGCCGCCGTCGGTCCCAAGGGCCACGTCTACGCGATCAATCTCGCCACGCTGAACAACAACATCAAGGCGCAGATCAAGCCGGTCACCAACGATCCGGCCTATGCGAATGTTTCCGTGTCGGATCAGGATTTCTCAAACCTGAAAGTGCCGGAACGTGTCGATGTCGTGTGGACGGCGCAGAATTATCACGACTTCAAGAACCCGGGCATGTTCTTCGCCGACACGGTGGCGATGGACAAGGCGATCTTCGCGGCGCTGAAGCCCGGCGGGCTCTACGTCATCATCGATCATGTCGCGGCTGCAGGATCGGGCGCGCGCGACACCGGGACGCTGCACCGCATCGATCCCGAGTTGGTGAAGAAGGAGGTTCTGTCGGCGGGCTTCGTGCTGGAGGGAGAAAGCAAGGCCCTCGCCAATGCCGGCGATCCGCACACGGCGCGCGTGCCGGGGCAGGGCGGGATCGGCGACAAGTCGGACAAGTTCTATTTCAAATTCAAGAAGCCGGGATGACGGAGACGTGGACACGGTGCGCACAATTACAATTCAGCATTCGCAACTAATGCACGCTATGCAAATCGGTTACTCACCCATTTCTTTCGCGTGGTGATTGATGATTCCATCAAACCGATCGAATCGTGAGCATCAAGAGTTTTTCGGAGTAATTGCTGGCCGGAATCTCCGAGATGCTGAGAATTATCTGTCCCGCCTATTCCGGGCCTGCTTTATGAATTCGCCGGTCTTTGCGCAAGCGGTGCTCAACACAATTTGGAACGAAGGCAGGCTCAGGGGGCCTGGGCGTGTCCCGAAAGCCGAGAAATGGGAATGTGTCTATCAGCCCGCTACCCCGATGGATGGAGGTGGCCGCCCCGACTTATGCCTCCGCCCCGCATCACAAGCTAATTTGGAGCGAACAGCAATACACCAACCAATCTGGCTAGAAAGCAAAGTGGGCAGCCGTCTCAGCAAAGAGCAGCTTCGGCGTTATAAGGATCACAAAACGCATATTCTGGTCGCTATCACGAAGAACTGGCCAGAGGTCACGAAAAAAGAATTGAACCAAGAAGGCGTTAAGTCCCTCCGTTGGCAGGATATTTGCCGCGCGCTACGTCAGACAAAATGCCGCGGAACGGATCAGTTCCTATGCGATGCCTTTGCCAAGTATCTGGAGGAAAATGGGATGGCCTACCGCGAAGATATTACAGAAAAGCACCTGAAGGATCTGCGCGTGCTACTGGCCAAAGTCTCAAATACGAGTAGCCATGGAGAGGTAGTTCCGAGAGCCGGCTTCGGCATCGCTCACAACTGTCTGGAACTGCTCGGTGACGTACGACGTCTTCTGCAAGAACTGCATCCGCAGCTAGCAAAATGGCGAGTTTGGGGCCCCGGATATACCCATGAACAATTTGAAGACGGGTCTATCTCAGAACACCACCTCGGTTTTGGTTTATTTAAAATCCAGCGGTCGTGGAATGATTGTCACATTTATTGCGGCTTCTCTTTTCCTGTATCCGAGCCGGCCCCCTGTTGCTATTTGGAGTATTGGAACAATGGAAAAAGTCAGGAGATCAAGTACCCGGGCATGAGCCGCATCCTTTCTAAGAAGAGTTTGGACGCCCACAAGATAGCCAGGGTCGTCTCCAAGTTCGCAGCCAGTTGGAAAATCATCTGATCGGTAGCGTTGAAGCTGAGTTGGCTCCAGTCAGCTAACTCATGATACTGCAAAGTCCCGTCTCACTTCTCCGACTCAAATCCCGCGTGGCGCAGCCAATATTGCCAGGCGCGGTCGAACCCTTCGCCGGGACGGCGGGTCCGTAGAGCGTGCCTAGAGTTCGCTGACAATTGTTACCGTGCCAGGTAGCGCGGAATCGATAATGGCAAGCAGTCTTGGAACCAGAACCTTGAGATCCGCCAGCCGGTTGGACGGCGCTTGTAAAACAACGACCGCAATGGCGAACGCCGCAAGATTCTGCTGGAATGAGAGATTCCGGTCTACCGTGACGAACACCTCGAAACCGCCGCGGATCGCGAGCGTGAGCAGTTCGCCGTTCTTGATGGTCGTCCAGCCCATCTGGCGGGCGGTCTTGACGTCATGGCCTATGATGTCGCGCGACAACCGCCAGTCTACGCATTCGTCGAGCAGGACCTTCATGCCACCGATTCGACGAGCCTGTCTTTCGCCTCTTCCAGGAATTCTATGACCTGCCCGCGCGTGACGGAGGGGAACCCGGCGAGGAACTCGCCTATCGTGTCGCCCCCTTCCAGATAATCCAGCAACGTCTGAACGGGCACGCGCGTGCCGCAGAATACGGGCGTACCGCCCATGACCTCGGGATTCCGGCATATGATTGGCTGCTTCATGACGAAAGACTACGCCCCCGCCAGCGCAGCGCGCAACGGCCAAAATCGGACGAGTGAAATTGAAGCAAGAACACAAAGACGGAGTCGGAGTGGAAATACTCGACAGCGAGTCAGGGCCTCTATTCCGCCGCCATTTCCGAATTACTCGTCCGACTTGAATCCCGCGTGCCGCAGCCAATATTGCCAGGCGCGGTCGAATCCTTCGCCGGGACGGCCCTTCAATTGGCGCGCGCGAATCTTCTCGATCTCGCCCGGCGTCAGGAACGTCACCGGTCCGAAGGCCTGCGCCTTCAGTTGCAAATTCGCGTTGACCTCCAGCATCACCGCCGCATAGACGGCCTCGCGCAGAGACCCGCCCACCACGGTCGAGCCGTGTCCGCGCATCAGCACCGATGTCCGGGGCCCCAGCGCGCGCGCCAGATCGCGCCCCTGTTCCATGTCGGCCACCAGCAAGTCCGTGTCGCCGAAATTGAGCTGCGGCTCCCATACCGGCACGTCCGCGCCGATGGTGGCGCAGACATGCATGATCGGCCGCAGGCGCTCGCCGATGACGCTGAACGGGACCACGCTGTAGCTGTGGCTGTGGACGACGGCCTGCACGTCGGGCCGCGCCTCGTAGATCGCGCCGTGGATGAAGCGTTCGAGATAGGGCTTGCCCGTGCCCGACGCCGTCTCGCCCGTCAGCGTGAAGGCCATGATGTCGGAGGCTTCGATCAGCTCGGGCGCACGGCCGCGCGACAGCAGGAATTTCGATGGGTCTTCCGGATGGCGGATGCTGACATGGCCGAACGCGTCGCAGACTTTCTCCGCCGACACGATGCGATTGGCGATGACGAGTTCGTCGATGGCGGTCTTCAGATCGGCCATTCTCCCCTCCGGAATTTTCTTGGTCTGCTTACAGGATGAAGCTCACCGCGCCGAGCGAGCCCAGTTCATGCGCATCGATGATGATGCGCCGCTCCTTGATGCGGAAATCGTCGCCCACCCGCTTCAGTACGTAGCGATAGGCCCCGACATATTCGCGCACCCGCTCATAACGGCGGAAGCGGTTGCAGATGAAATTCGCCGCCACCGTCACGAACTCGCCGTCGACGCCCACGATCCGCACATTGGAGATCATCCGCCGGGTGCGGGAATGGGGATATTCGGCGTGGCAATCCGGGCTCATCAGCCGCTTGACGCGCTCGCGGATGCGCACGATGTCGTCGGCCAGAATGAACAAGGTGGTGCGGTGATCGCCTTCGGGATGATCGTTGGGCGGCACGTAATAGGCGGCATCCTCCGTCAGCAGGCCCAGCCATTCTTCGAGCTTCCATTCGTCCAGCAGTGCGGCCTCGCGAAACAGGAAATCCTCCACGTCGGTGCGCGTGATGTCGTTGCGCATCACGCCGCCTCCATCATCTGATTCCATTTGCGCCAGAAAATGCGCAGATGATGCTCGTCGGAATTGAGCTGATCGCCCTCGCGCCCCATGCCGCGCGACATCTCCGTCCAGCGGTCGTCCTGCCAATTGGCGAGCCCCTGCTGCACCAGTTCGAGCGCCTCCACATCGTCGGGCGTGGCGAACCCGCCCGGCCCGTAGAACGTGAGAAACGCATCCAGCCGCCGCGCGCGCGCGCTTTCGCTCTCCTCCACGGGCCCCAGCGCCCAGGCCGAGACATGCATCTTCCCTGCGCCATCCGGGAAGAACGTCCGCACCGTCACCGATGAGCCGTCATTGATGACGAGATTGGGGAAGATGACGAGGTTGCGGTTGGTATCGGCGATGCGCTGCGCCCGCTCCGGCCCGACGCGCGCCCACAGCTCGCGGCGGATTTCCTCCATCTCGGGCTTGGCCTCTTCGCCGTAGATGGGAATCCACGCCGCCACCGGACGGCCGCGGAAATTGACGTTGTCGGTCGTGAAATGGCCGTTGCCGAGATCGACGGCCAGGCCTTTGGTCGGCAGCACGCGGCCTTCGGTCGGGCGCTCGATCTTCACGCCGGAATTGGCCATATAGGCGAGCCAGGTCGCATGCGTGCTCGGCAGGTGATAATCGTCGACGCTGTTCTCGACCATCAGCTTCCAGTTCGCGGCGACGTCGTATTCCTGCGCCCCCGCCACGATTTCCATCCGCGCCGAAGGCGACTGATCGATCACGAGATCGATGTAATCCGTCGCCCCGCCGAGATAATCGCGCAAAGCCGGCGCATCCGGGTCGAGATTGAGGAACCAGAAATCGCGGTAGGACTCGAACTTGGCCGGTTTGCGCAAGCCCAGCCCCGATTTGTCGAATTCGCCCTTGTAGGCCTCTTCCCCCGGCACCTGGCCAAGCGCGCCGTCATTGCGGTACGCCCAGCCATGATAGATGCAGCGGAACGCGCGCCGGCTGCCTTCGCGTTCGGTGCAGACGACGGCGCCCCGGTGGCGGCAGGTGTTCAGGAAGCAGTGAATCTCGCCCCTCATGTCGCGGTTGAAGATCACCGGGCGTCCCGCCACGCGGCGGGTGACGAAATCGTTGGGCTGCTTCAGCTCGCTGGAATGGCCGACATAAATCCAGCATTTGGAGAATATCCGCTCCTGTTCCTCCCGAAGCACGGTTTCGGAGACCAGGGTTTCACGATCGAGCAGGAATCGCTTCCTCTCCGGATCGTCGACGATATAGCTGCGCGCCATGGGTATTCCTCTTCGGGAGGCGAATGGTAAGCCGAAGGACAAAGACAGTAGCGTCGGCATTTTTCCGATGCTATGGGCGGTCATCCTTTGGCATAGATCAATGCACGACGCAGTAAAAGACACCCATTGGCACGAGCCCAAGGCGGGCGAGAACGCCGGCACCGGCGACTTCAAGCGCCCGAAGCTTCCCTATGACCGGTTCATGGAGGAGGAGGGCGTGCCCGTCTTCCGCGGCATCGGGGCCGTCCGCGTGCAGGACCTTCCCATGGCGCCGTGGCGGCGTCTGGGCGGGCGCGGCAGCTACATCCAGCTCTACGGCACGGAAGGGTTGTGGGGCATGTACGTGGCCGAGGTGCCGGGGGCGGGCGCGCTCAATGTGGAGCGCCATCTCTACGAGAAGATCGTGCTCGTAGTGGAGGGCCGCGGCTCGACCGAGGTCTGGAACGAGGGCGACGCCAAACGCCATGTCTTCGAGTGGCAGAAGGGTTCGCTCTTCACCATTCCGTTGAACGCGTTTCACCGCATCGTGAATGCGTCGAGCTCGCCTGCAATTCTGCTGTGCGGGACGTCGGCCCCGAACATCATCAACCTGCTCGACGATCCGGGTTTCGTGTTCGATTGTCCGCACGCCTTCCGCGCCCGCTTTTCGGGGGCGGATGATTTCTTCAAGCCAAGGGACGACGTCGAACCCGATCCGGTGCGCGGCCTCGCCATGCGGCGCACCAATCTGATCCCCGACGTGATCGCGACCGAGCTGCCGCTCGACAACCGCCGCTCGCCCGGCTATCGCCGCATCGAACCGATGATGGCGGGCAACCGCTTCTACCAATTCATCGGCCAATACGAGACGGGACGCTATTCCAAGGCGCACAAGCATCATTCGACCGCGGTGCTGATCTGCCTGAAGGGCCGCGGCTACACCTACACCTGGCCGGAAAGCCTAGGCCCGACACCGTGGCAGGACGGACGCGGCGAACGCGTGCTGCGGCAGGATTACGATTATGGCGGCATCGTCAGCGCCGCGCCGATGTCCGGAGACTGGTTCCACCAGCATTTTGGCATCGCCAGGGATGGGCTTCGCGTGCTCGCCTGGCATGGGCCGAACAATCATCCGGCGCTGAAAGCCGGCCGCCCCGGCGAAGCGTTGCGCGATATCTGGGCGGTCGATCTCAACAAAGGCGGTGCTGCGATTCCCTATCACATGGAAGACCCGTTCCTGCGCCGCGAATACGAACGATCGCTCGCCCGCGATGGGCTCGCCTCGCGGATGGAACAGAGTTTCTATACGGCGGAAGGCGCCTCCGGCGCAGACCGGATCGGCGGGTTTTAATCCGCTCCTCCCCTGCGAAGCGGGTCGTCAATTGGGTCCTCCCCTGCGAAGCGGGGGAGGTGTCGCGTCAGCGACGGAGGGGCGTCTAGCCGTTCGGCGGGCCTTCGGAATATTCGAGCGCGGTCGCGAGCGCGAGCCAGCCTTTCGCAAGGGCGCGAAAATCCGAGCGGCGGTCGGCCATCCTGGAGGCCCGGTCTTCCGCGCACCGTGCAAGCTCACGATAATGGCTGATCTGGTCGATGGTGAGGGCGTTGATGCTCATTGGAAGAACCATGCAGCTCGACGTTCCGATTCCAAGACTAACGTCATGCCTCGCCGGAATCATCTTAGGCAAACTACATAAGCTTCGGGCCGACTGCCTTCAGCTTGAGCGATAATCGGTAGGGATAATTACCTAACGGCGCGACGGAATCGGCTTTAGCGCGGGGTCGCGCGCGCGGTGGCAACGACCTTGGGGAAATCGATGTCCGCCGAGGCGCCGGTCAGCACATGCCCGCCCGCCACGAATCCCGGCGTCTGAAAGATGCGAAGGCCGCGCGCCAGGTTGAAATTGGCGATGATTTCATCGGTGATCGCGGGCGCATCCATGTCCTTGCGCAGCCGCGCAACGTCCAGCCCGACTTCTTTGGCGGTGTCGAAGATCACATCGTTCGTCAGTTGGCCGCGGAACGCCATGAGCCTGTTGTGGTATTGCTCGTACTTGCCCTGCTTGACCGCGGCCAGAGCCGCTTTGGCGGCGACCAGCGATTCCGGCGTCAGGATCGGGAACTCCTTGATGATCAGCTTCACGCCCTTGTCGTCCTTGACAAGCTTCTCCAGCCTCGGCTGGACCGCCTTGCAATAGGGGCATGCGTAATCGAAGAACTCGATCACGGCGACGTCGCCATTGGGATTGCCGATCGCCGGCGTGCCGGGGTCGCGCAGCAAGGCCGGTGTCTGGTTGGCGACGAGCTGGTCCCGCGCCCTTTCCTGGTCCGCCTGCAGCTTGCTCAAATATGCCTGCACGGCCTGGTCGGCATTGGCGGGCCGGGGCGCGTCCGCGGCCATCGCGTTCATCAAAGGCGCGATGGCAAAGATTGCCCCGGCGATCAGGGGACGAAGAGAGAGCGTGAACATCGGTCAATCCAGTGGTTTCGTTTGCAACGGAACCTTAGCAGAACGCGGTCCCCTTTAAAAACAAGGCGGAGCGCCATATCAACGCCCCGCCCGAGACAATCATGCCAATTGCGATTCTTTAGCCGCCTTCGCCGCCGGCCGGACGCGCCCGTGCCGCCACCGGTCCGACGGTCCGCTCGAAATCGGCGTTCATGCTTGGATTGCCGTGGATTGGCACGTGCTGCACCACGTCGAGCTTCAGCCGCTTCATGTTGTTGTAGAGTGCGATCGTGTTGGCGTTGATCTGATCGGGGGTCGCATTTGCGGGCGGCGGCCCCATGTCCGCGTTGATCAGGATCTTCGACTTCGGCAGATAGACGATCGCCATGTCCTGGGCGTGCGTGAAGCCTTCGACATGGTAGCTGATGATCGACTGGTCGCCGTCGGTGATGGCATGCCGTTCCCGATAGGTCTCGAGCTTTCCGGGTCCGGGGCCCGTCGTGGCAAACGGCGTCATCGACAGGCGGTCCGGGCTGAGCGTCCGGGGTTGCGGCACCAGAATGACTCGTTCGTAGAAGTTCTTGTTCGCTTCATTGGTGACGATGGTGGCGCCTTCCGCATAGGCCGCGCGCAAGCCGCCCGCATGATCCCAATGGTGATGGGTGTTGACGACATATCGGATTTGCTTGCCCGGAATGAGCCGCTTGGTTTCCGCGATCACCGCGAGGGTGCGCGCGTCGTCGAGCGGCGTCTCGATGATGGCGGCGAAGTCCTTGAACTCGACCGCGATGCTGTTATGCGAACCGCCGCCGATCAGCCACACGCCATCGGCCAGCTTGGTGGTTTGAATATTGACCTTCGGCATCCCGGCAGAGCGCACGGCGTCGGGAACGGTCAAGGACGCGTTCTGCACATTGGCCTTCACGTCGGTGGCCTGCACATCCATCAGGTTCATGCCGCGGACCAGGGGATGATCGCCCTGGTGCATGTGAATGTGGAACGGCGCCTTGATGCCGTTGCCGATGTCGCGCCAATCGCTGTAACGGATTTCGACCTGCATATCGCCCATCATGGGGCTCGGGATCCAGGTCACCACGCGCTCGAGCATGTTCTGGGCGTTGAACTCGCCCGTCGCCTGCCATTTGCCCATCGTCGTGAAGTGGACGACCTTCAGGGTCTTGCCCTGGGTGATGAATTCACGGTCGGATACGGACGCGTTCGGATCGGCCATCGCCGCTTTGATGAAGCCGTGCGGGCTCACCGCAACGAAGAGTTGGCGCGTTTCGGCCTGATCGTTCTGGGCTTGCGGCTGGCCTTGCGGGCTGAGCGTCCAGGCATAGTTGCCGCTTGCGAGAACCGTTGCCCGCTGCTCGCCGACAATCGGGAAGCCTGCGCCGCCGCCGATCTTCGGGTTATTCCCCTGAACGCGAACCTGTTCTTCCTTATACGACTTGCTGGGATAGTCGATGGTGAGCGTGTAGCTCTGCAGGTCCACGCGGTTCCAGTCGTCGTTGGTGGTGAAGTTCTGGCCCAGATAGGCGAATCTGCCCTTGCCGGTGAACTGCAGCGAGTTCACCTTGCTCGCCCCGACCGCCTGGTCGGCAGCTTGCAGCAAGGCTTTTGCGTTCTGCGCGGCCGCGGGCGCCGCAAATGCGGGCGCGAGCAGCAGAGCGGACGCGACAATCAACAGCCCTCTTCCGTGCATCATGGTTTCCCTCCTCGTGTGGCAACAAATCAGGCGTCACTTCATCAATTTCAATTCGGTCATGTCGGCATCGCTGCGATCGACGTAGAATGCGAGCGAGTCGACGAACCGTCCCATATCTCCCGAGTCCGGGTCCCCATTGGCCGGGAGCACCGTGACTTCCATCTCGATCAGATGGTTGTTGTTGAAGTAGATGGCCGCCATGGACCGCCCGCCATTGTTGGGCAGGTCGACGGTCAGTTTGCGCCCATAGCTCGCGTTGACCCGCGCGTCGTTGTCGGCCAGGACCTTGCTCTTTCCCTGGAATGCGGAAGTGGCTTCCTTGATGATGGCGGAGTCGTCGCTCGTCCGTCCGAACTCGACCACCGTCACCTTGAACTCGACATTGTCTTCCACCGAAGTGAAAAGCGTCGCGTTGCGCTGACCCGCAATGGCGCTTTTGTAGGCGGCTTTCGTGGTCTTCACCTCGCCCGGCGCATTGAAGGAAAATCCCGCCTCATTGTTGAAATAGCCATGCCAAGCCGCATTCGCCGGCAGGATTGATGCCGCCAGCATCGCGGCGGTCAGACCGCCCAGAACTCTCACCGTCATTCTATTCTCCGTTTTCGGAGCCTTGCGCCCTGCGGGAACGGATGCGCCGTTCCGTAGCTTCTTTGCGCTACTCCGAGTGATCGTGAATTCGCTGTAAGGGTATCATTTTGCCGCCCTCCGACCTAGGGCTGCAGAGCCTCGTCTTGGCAATATAACGCGTCTGTGTAGGACGGTCAGAAAGCCCCGGCGCCGATCATTCCGCCATCGTCTCGCCCGATCCGCCGAACGAGGCGGGGAAATCCTTCAGCTTCGGCAGACCGTCCCGCATCGGCAGCACCGTCTCCTGATAATTGACATGAACGCCGGGCGCAAAGGCGAGCGTCGGGATGGTGGCGGCGAATACGTCCACCAGCCCGAGCGGAGGATGATTCGTCATCAGGTGTCCGCCGCATTTGGTGCAGAACTGACGCTGGCTGACGGGTGTCTTCTGGTAGGTGGCGATGTTTTCGGCGCCCGATGTGACGCGCACGGCCTCGGGCTTCCACAGCGAAAAGGCGTTGACCGGCCCGCCTGACCACGAGCGGCAGGAGCGGCAATGACAATAGCCCATCGCCTCCGGCGAGCCTTCGACTTCGAGCGTGACAGCGCCGCAAAAGCAGCTTCCGGAATGAGTCATGATTTGCCTCCGCGTTGGTATTTCGGGTTTTGCCGGGTGGCGCGTTTGCGCCTATTGAACAGCCTGAACCGGAGCCCTGAGAAGAGCATCTCCTAATCCCTATATACAGACAATGATTTGGCCCAAGGAATTCTCATCCCTGTACCCTATTGCACTATTATGGTGGGGTTATCACACCCAAAAATCCGGGTCGTTCGCCGCATGAAATCCAGGCAATCCGTGGAGTTTCGGCCCGTGACCGTGCCGAAAGAGGGGGAGGGGGGAGGTTGCGCGTGCTCTCCGCCCGGCAACGCCGCCACCCACTACATGTAGTGGGGCTCAGTGGGAGATATCTTCCAGCGCGCGGTTGCTGGTCGGCGGCCCCAGGGCGGCGATGGCGCTCGCCGCAATCAGCATCGATCCTGCGATGAAGGCGAACACGCCTGCCGTGCCGAAACGGTCCAGGAAGAAGGCAATCGCAAAGCCGCTGAACACGGTGGAAAGCCGACTCCACGAATACACAAAGCCGACGCCGAGCGCGCGGATGCGCGTCGGATAAAGCTCGGTTTGATAGGCGTGATAGAGGAATGACATCGCGTTGTTGGAGAGCGTCAGCATCACGCCGAACGCCACGAGAGGGACGGCCAGCGTGAACTGCCCGAAGGCGATGCCGAAGACACCCACTCCCAGAGCTGCCGCGGTCAGCATCCATTTGCGTTCGAACCTATCGGCCAGCAACGCTCCCAAAAGCGGCCCGAATGGCGCGGCGATCGCAATCATGAAGGTGTATTGCAGGCTGGTGGTCACGGCGATGCCTTGCCGGATCAGCAGCGTCGGCACCCAGTTGGAGAAGCCGTAGAATCCGACAGCCTGGAAAATGTTGAACACGATCAGCATCAGCGTGCGCGGCAAATACACACCCTGCCATATTTCAGCGAAACGCCCGCGAGGGGCGGGCATGTCGCTCCCGGCCGGCGGCGGCAAAGGCGCACCCGTCTCCTTTTCGATGCGCCGTTCGAGGTCGGATGTGATCGCATCGGCTTCCGCCGCGCGGCCATGGTTGGCAAGCCAGCGCGGGGACTCCGGTACGCGCAAGCGTATCCACCACACGAACAACGCGCCGGCTGCTCCGATCAGAACCACCCAGCGCCAGCCGTCCAGTCCGAACGGTGCAATCGGCACCAGTTGCCAGCCCAGGAACGCAACCACGGGGACGGCAGAAAACTGCATCGCCTGATTGATCGCAAAGACGCGCCCGCGGCAATGCTTCGGCACCAGTTCGGCGACATAGGTGTCGATGGTGACCAGCTCCACGCCGACGCCAAGCCCCGAAATGAACCGCCACAGATTCAGCCCGAAAGCGTCGTTCTGGAACGCCATCACGACGCTTGCCGCCGTATACCAGAGCAGGGAAACGGTGAAGATCGTGCGCCGTCCCAACCGGTCCGCGGCAAAGCCGAACAGCAACGTTCCGCAGAAGAGACCCGCGAAGAACGCGGCCACGAAGCTGGCAATCCCGCTGTTGCCGAACAGGCCTGGCGTGGTCGGGGTGAGGATGCCGCTCCTCACCAGCCCCGGCGCGATATAGCCGGTGAACAACAGATCGTAGAATTCGAAGAATCCGCCGAGCGACAGAAGGAGGACGCGCACCCAGAGGGTCCGCGTCATGGGCAGCCGGTCCAGGCGCGCCGCAATCTGTCCGGAGGGAATTCCGGCCCTTCGCGGCAGCGCCTCGGCGAGCGCCATGGATCAGTCTTCGGCGGCGATGGTATTCTTCAGCAAGCCCACACCGTCGATCTCCACTTCCACCGTATCGCCCGGCTTCATCCATGGGGGCGGCGTGCGGACCCAGGCGACGCCGCCCGGCGTGCCGGTGACGATGACGTCGCCGGGCGAAAGCGGCGCGAAGCCGGAGATGTATTCGATCAGTTGCGGCACCGGAAAAATCATCATCTCCAGCGTCGAAGATTGCATCGTGTTGCCGTTGACGCGGGTTTGAATCTTCTTGCCGGAAAGCTCGCCCACTTCGTCCGGCGTCACCATGAAAGGACCAAACGCGCCGGTGCCGGGAAAATTCTTGCCCGGCGTCCATTGCGAGGAGTGTCTCTGGTAATCGCGCAAGGAGGCGTCGTTGTAACAGGAATATCCCGCGACGTGGTTCAAGGCGTCGGCGGCCGCAATGCCGCGCCCGCCTTTGCCGATGATGGCAACGAGTTCGGCCTCGTAATCGAAATTGTCGGAATTGCGCGGTCGGATGAGCGGCTGAAGATGGCCGACTTGGGTATCGGCCCAACGGATGAAGATCGACGGGTAGGCGTGCTTGGCGAGGCCCGTCTCGTTGAGATGCTCATGGTAGTTGAGGCCGACACAAATGATCTTGTCGGGATTGGGGATCGCCGGATCGAAGGTGATTTGTTGAAGCGTGAAATCGGCTGTTGCCCGCTTTGCCGCGCGCTCGGCATCGGCCCGTCCATCGGCTGCAATCATCGCCTTGAGGTCGGGATATTTCAGCCGGCGCGTCAGGTCGACCACATCGTTGCCGTCGACCAGGCCGTACCTGGCCGCGCCGCCGGCGCGAAAGGATAAAAATCTCATGCTGCTTTTTCTCCCGCCAATCGGAACCTTCCACTTCGCGCCGGGACAGGCTATAGGAAGGCCGCTCGAATTGACGCGGTTGGTATCACGCGGAACCCTCGGGCATCAAACAGAGATTTGCGCGATTTCGGGCACTCGCTCACGGGGTGCCGCGACACGAGGAGAGAGAGCATGAACATCCGGCCAGACCAGATTTGGACCACCCCCCTCAACGATCTGGACGCTGTTCAGAAGGGCTTCGACCGCAGCAAGACGATCCGTTTTTACGACACGACGCTTCGCGACGGCGAGCAGTCGACCGGCATCTGTTTTTCCGCCAATGACAAGTTCGAAATCGCCTGCAAGCTGGCCGAACTCGGCGTCGGACGGATTGAATCGGGGTTCCCCCGCGTTTCGGATGAAGACACCGAGGCCGTCAGGCGCATTCTCGCGGCGAATTTGAGCTCCGAGATCTGGGGTTTCGCGCGTTGCCTCAAGGCCGATATCGACGCCCATGTGGAATTGGGCACGCGCTACACGCTGCTCGAAATCACCACCAGCGACATGAAGATGAAGGCCTTCGGCTTCACGCGCGAAAAGGTCATGAACAGCGTCGTCGATTCCATCAAATATGCGAAAGACAAAGGGATCGAACGGGTCAATTTCTTTGCGGTGGACAGCACCAGGAGCGATCTCGGTTATCTGCGCGACATCTATGGAGCGGCTCTGCAGGCAGGGGCGGACGAAGTGTCGATGGTCGATACCATCGGCGTCTGCGCGCCCGAGACGGTCGAATATCTGATGCGGCAGTTGAGATCGTGGGTGGGCCCCTCCGTGCCGATACACTGGCACGGGCACAATGACATGGGTTTGGCGACAGCGTCGGCAATCGCCGCGGTCCGCGGCGGCGCCGATTGGATCCAGGGCACCATCAACGGCATGGGCGAACGCGCCGGCAATGCCGACATCTGCGAAGTCGCACTCGCTCTGCAGTACCTGTATCACGTGCCGGTCGAAATGGACCTGAGCAAGGCGCGCGAAGTTTCCGAAATGGTGCAGAGATGCGGTAAATACGAGGTCGAGAGCTGGAAACCGGTGGTTGGCAAATTCATCTTCACCCGTGAAAGCGGTGGTGTCGCCGCCCAGTTCCATATGCCCTCTGCGATCGAGCCCTATTCGGCCGACATCCTTGGCGCCGACCGCCACATTGCGCTCGGCAAAAAGAGCGGACTTGCCAATATCAAGATCAAGCTCGATGAGCTGGGTCTCAATGCCCCGGCCGAAAAGCACGGCGCCATTCTCGAGAAGGTCAAATCGCTCGGGACCGCGGAGAAGCGGCTGGTGACCGACGACGAATTCCGCGCAATGGTGGCGCAGTCGCACTGAGGCTCAACCGGCAGAATGGCCTGAAGGCCGGGGCAGTTGATTCAGGGGAAAACTCTGTCAATCTGCCGCGTTAGGACCGGGACGAGGATTCCGGCCGGGGAGGGACCATGGCTGCCGAACGGACGCTGGACGTTACCGCTCTCATCGAAGGCAAGCTTGCGCGCCCCCAGATCGGGATCGCGATGTGGCTCTGCACCCTCATGGTGCTTGAGGGCTACGACATGCAGGCGCTGTCCTTTACGACCCCGGCCATTTTGGCGGAATGGCATGTCAGCCCCGGCGATTTCAGCTACGTCGCCACGTCCCATCTTGTCGGCTATTTCGTGGGCGCGATGATCCTATCCTTCTTCGGCGACCGGTTCGGCAGGAAGAACATCATCGTCACAGGCGCCATGATTTTTGGCGCCTTCACCTTCGCCGCCGGCTATGCCACGTCGCCCACCGAACTCTATCTCCTGCGTTTCGGGGCGGGTTTCGGGCTGGGCGGAGCAATCCCTTCCGGAATCGCGCTCGCGGCCGAATACATGCCCATGCGCATGCGGGCGACCATGATCGGGTTGATGTATGTGGGTTACAATGTCGGCGCCGGCGCCGGCGGCTTCATCGCCTCCTGGACGATGGCCGATTATGGCTGGTCATCGGTATTTTTGATCGGCGGACTTGCGGCCGTGCCCATGTTCATAGGCCTCTCGATTACGCTTCCCGAGTCCGTGCGCTTCCTGATCGTCAGCGGTGCGCCCACGGCGCAGGTCGCCGAAATCGTGCGCCGGCTGCGTCCGAAAGCCGATCTGTCGGATGTGACGCGCTACATCGTCAACGAAGAACACCGCCGCAACGCGCCGCTCAGCCTGCTCAGCGAAGGCCGTGCGCCGGTGACGATTCTCCTTTGGATTTCATTCATCACCGCTTTGGCCGGGCATTACTTCATCACGCTTTGGATGCCGAAAGTGCTTTTGGACGATGGGTTCGCTCTCCCCGATGCGAACCGCGCCATGGGCATGTTCCAGTTCGGCGGCGCGATCGGAAGCTTTCTCATTGCCTTCCTGCTCAACAGAATCGGCATTAGGGTGGTTGCCCTCACGTTCCTCATTACCGGGCCCATTGTCGCGGCTCTGAGCTTGCATACCGGGTATGGCGTGCTTGTTCCCCATATGATGATTGCCGGCATCGGCGTGCTGGGCGGACAGATCGGGCTGAATGCGCTGTCGGGTACCATCTATCCGACCTATATGCGGGCTATGGGCGCCGGCTGGGGCCTCGGCATTGGCCGCATCGGTTCGCTCATAGGCCCCATATTGGGCGGCTATCTGATCGGCATGGGAATTTCGCGGCCGACGCTCTTGATCCTCGATTCAATTCCGTTCTTCCTCTGCGCCTTTGCGCTTTATGCGATGTACCTCGCCAAGCGCGCGCGCGACGGAGCCGAATCCGAAATACCGCTCGCCAAGGCAGGAGGCTTCGCTCATTGAAGCCCCGCCCGCGTTCGAAATCCGAATTGAGATCGTTACCTGGAGTTATGGATGAACAAGCTCGCTTTTACAGCGGCAATGCCCGAATACGACCACATCCGCGATCTTGCGCTCGGCCGCGTACGACCGGAAGGCATCGACTTGACGCTGCTTTCCTTTCCGGTCGAGGAAATCTTCTACCGCTTCATCGTCTACAAGGAGTGGGAGATTTCCGAGATATCGATGGCGAAATATTGCTCCCTCATCGCGCAGGGCGATGAGAGCTTCTGGGCTTTGCCGGTATTTCCCTCGCGGGTGTTTCGCCACTCTTCGCTGTATGTACGCAAGGACGGCCCGATCAAAAAGGTCGCCGATCTCGCCGGCAAGCGCGTCGGCCTCCCCGAATGGGCGCAGACGGCCGCGGTCTATTCCCGCGGCTTCCTGCATCATCAATATGGGCTCGATCTCGCTTCCATCAAATGGGTGCAGGCCGGGGTCAACCAGCCGGGCCGGGTTGAGAAGGTCGAGCTGCAACTGCCGAAGGGGGTGACCATCGAGCGGCGGCCCGACAAATCGTTGAACGGCATGCTGGTCTCGGGCGAATTGGATGCGGTGCTCGCGGCGCGCGCGCCGGACGCGTTCCTTGCAGGCGATTCCAACATCAGCCGCTTCTTCGCCGATTTCATGGAGATCGAGCAGCGTTATTACAAAGAGACCGGCATTTTCCCGATCATGCACACCGTCGCCATACGCCGCGATGTGCTCGACAAGAATCCCTGGGTCGCGCGCAATCTCTTTGTGGCCTTCGATGAGGCGCGCCGCCGCAGCATCGCACGAGCGCTCGACAATACGGTCTCGCTGTATCCCATTCCGTGGGGTTTCGAATATGCGCGCCTTGGCCTTGAACTGATGGGGGACGATTATTTCCCTTACGGAATCGAGAAGAACCGCAAGACTCTGGAGGCGTTCCTCGGCTACGCCCATGAACAGGGCGTCTGCAAACGGCTGCTCAAGGTCGAAGAGCTTTTCCCTAAGCAGCTGCTGAGCACCCACAAAGTCTAGCCCCGTAAAGCGCCGGGGCCTATATAGACGCGGAAGAACCAATTACGGCGGAAGCCATGGATAGCCATCTCGCGTCGCGTATGAACAGTGACGAATTTCAGCGCTATTACGGGCGCCTCGCCAAAGCGAACATGGCGCCGCTTTGGGAGGTGCTGAAGAACCTGGTTACGCCCGAGCCGGTGTCGCCGGCAAAGCCCGCCCAATGGCGTTATGTCGATGTGCGGCCGCTGCTGTTCGAATCGGCGGGCATGATCTCAGCCGAGCAGGCCGAGCGCCGCGTTCTGGTCTTGGAGAATCCCGGCCTGCCGGGGCAATCCTCCATCACGCATTCTCTGTATGCCGGCATTCAGCTTGTCATGCCCGGCGAAGTCGCGCCTCAGCACCGCCACAGCCAGGCTGCCCTGCGCTTCATCTTGGAAGGGCACGGGGCTACGACGACAGTGGACGGCGAGCGCTTCGAGATGCATCCGGGCGATCTGATCCTCACTCCTTCCTGGCAATGGCACGATCACCAGAACGAGACCGACGTGCCCATCGTCTGGATGGACGGGCTCGATATCGCGCTGGTCAATCTTCTCGATGCGAGCTTCATGCAGCGCTCGAACCGGCACGAGCAGGAAGTGACCCGCGAAAAGGAGGCAAGCCAAACGCGCTACGGCGCCAATCTGCTGCCTATCGACGATTCTCCCGCTTCTCTCAATTCGCCGCTGATGCGCTATCCCTTCGATCAGGCGCGCGCGACATTGGAGCGGATGAAGACGGCGTCGGCCTGGGATCCGTGCAACGGCATCCGCATGCGATACGCCCATCCGCGTACCGGCGATTGGTGCATGCCGACGATGGGGCCGGCGATCCAACTCGTGCCGAAGGGCTTTGCGACGGCGCCGTATCGTTCGACCGACGGCACGATTTTCGCGGTCGCGGAGGGGCGCGGCACTGCGATTATCGGGGACACGCGTCTCACTCTTTCGCCGCAGGACGTGTTCGTCTGCCCGGCCTGGGCTTGGCGCAAATTGGAAGCCGATGACGATCTGGTGCTGTTCCAATTTTCGGACCGGCCTGTGCAGGAAAAGCTCGGTCTCTGGCGCGAAGAGCGCAGCCAAACGCTGGCCTAAATGGATTCGCTCAAGCGCGGCTCCGATCCCATAGCAATCGCCGGCGGCGGCATTGGCGGGCTTGCCGCGGCGCTCGCGCTCGCCAAACGCGGCTTTCGAAGCCTCGTATTGGAACAGGCGCCGGAGTTCAAGGAAGTCGGCGCCGGCATCCAGCTTGGGCCTAATTCGTGGCGGTGTCTGCGCGCGCTCGGAGTCGAGCCCTCGGCGAAGCGGCTCGCGGTGTTTCCGCAAGCACTCGTGATGATGGACGCGGTGAGCGCGGAGCAAGTGGTCTCGTTCCCGCTCGCCGGGTTCGAGCAGCGCTTTGGCGCGCCCTACGCTCTGATCCATCGTGCCGATCTCCACACGTCTCTGCTGGAGGCGTGCAAGTCCTCACCGCTGATCGCGCTCGAGACCTCGACCCAAGTCACCGGTTTCGAGGACAATGGCCGTATCGTTCGACTTGCGACGGCCGGGGGCCGCGTTTTCGAGACGCCTGCGTTTATCGCGGCCGACGGGCTCTGGTCGGCCATGCGCGCCAGGCTGATTGGCGATGGCAAGCCGCGTGTATCTGGGCACATTACCTACCGCTCGGTGATGCCCACCTCGGACGTTCCGGAAAGCTTGCGCCGCAACGACATGGTGCTGTGGGCGGGTCCCAAGTGCCACATGGTGCATTACCCGCTGCGCACTGGCGAGCTCTACAATCTCGTCGCCACCTTCCACAGCAACCGCTACGAGGAAGGTTGGAATTCCTTCGGCGATCCAGCTGAGTTGCACGAACGTTTCAGCGGCACCTGTGACGTCGTGCAACTGATGCTTCGCAAGATCGAGGCATGGCGCATGTGGGTGCTGTGCGACCGCGAGCCGATCAAGGACTGGAGCAAGGGCCGCGTGACGCTGTTGGGCGATGCGGCCCATCCCATGCTGCAATATCTCGCGCAAGGGGCCGGTATGGCAATGGAGGATGCCCTTTGCCTCGCAAAATGCCTTGATGAGGCTGATAGCGTCGAGGACGCGTTCATTGCCTATCCGCGGGCGCGCTATTTGCGGACGGGGCGGGTCCAGCTCTCGGCGCGGCTATACGGCGAGTTCTATCACGCCGATGGCGTGCGCCGGGAATTGCGCAACGCTTATGTCAAGAACGCGAGCTATGAAGGGCTCGCCTGGATCTACGACCATAAGCCCGAGGCTTAGTGGCCGCCGCCCCCGATGCCTTCCAGCGCGTAGTAATCCGCCGGTCGCGTTTCATCCGCGTGCGATCGCTTGGTTGCGTTGAACACCAGCGTCAGCACCACGCTGATCGCGAAGTTCAGCAGCACCGAGTAGATCGCTATGTAGGCCGGAATGGTCGTGCCGAAAATCTGCAGCGGGAAAATCGGGCGGAATCCGATGCTCGCTGCCATCCAGGTGCCTGCGATCATGCCGGCCGCCCAGCCAATCAGCAGCGCCTTGGAGTTCAGCCAGCGCGTATAGAGGCCGAAGATCACCGCCGGGAAGGTGTGGATGATCCAGATGCCACCGAGCAACTGCATCTGGATGGCGTATTCGTGCGGCAGGAAGATGATGAACATCAGCGCGCCGACTTTGGTCACCAGCGACATGGTCTTGGCCATGCGCGATTCCTGCATCGGATTGCAGTTGGGGTTGATGAACTCCCGATAGATGTTGCGGCTGAACAGATTGGCCGCCGCGATGGACATGATTGCAGCCGGCACCAACGCGCCGATGCCGATGGAGGCGAAGGCGAATCCCACGAACCACGACGGAAATACCTGCAGGAACAGCGCCGGCACCGCGAAATTGGCGCCGAATTGCTTGAACGCACTGGCATATGCCGGCATGGAGCTTACCCCGACCGCAAGCGCCATGTAGCCAAGAAGCGCAATCAGCCCGAGGAGGAACGAATAGGCCGGAAGCAGCGCAGCATTCCGGCGAATCACATGACGACTCGACGACGACAGCACGCCCGTCACCGAATGCGGATACAGGAACAGCGCCATGGCCGACCCGAGGAAAAGCGTTGCATAGCCAGTGTAGGAGCCGAGATTATCCGGCAGCAGCAACTTCTCAGGTGGCACGGAGGAGAAGACCTTGCCCCAGCCGCCGACCTCGTAAGGAATCACGATCACGGCTGCGAACACCGTAATGTAGATCATGATGTCCTTGATGATGGCGATTGCCGCGGGTGCACGAAGACCGCTGAAATAATCGAACGCCGCCAGAATCGCGAAGGAGATGATGAGCGGCAGATAGACCAGGGCGCCTGCCAATTGTACGCCCATGGCGGCGATGACCACCTCAAGTCCGATCAGCTGCAGCGCGATATAGGGAAGTGTCGCCAGAATCCCGGTCATGGCGATGGCAAGCGCGAGCCAACGGTCGCCGTAGCGGCCGCGGACGAAATCGGCTGCAGTGATATAGCCCCGAGCACGCGCCACCGACCAAAGCCGCGGGAACACCACAAACACGAACGGATAAATCACGATGGTGTAGGGCACCGCGAAGAACGCGAGCGCACCCGCCCCGAACGCCAGCGCCGGGACCGCGATGAACGTGTAGGCCGTATAAAGGTCGCCGCCGAGAAGAAACCAGGTGATCAGCGTTCCGAACTTGCCGCCTGCCAGCCCCCATTCGTGCAACTGATCGAGGTCGCCCCGCTTCCAGCGCGCGGCGGCAAAGCCAATGAAGGTGACAACGCCGAAGAAGAACACAAAGACGGCGAGGGCCGTGATGTTGAGTGGCATGGCGCTTCCCCGACCCTAGACCCGTGGTTCCGTCGCGTAGTAGACGGCGGCCGTGATGATCATGCTGACGAATATCCAGGCGAGCTGGAACCAGTAGAAGAACGGGAATCCGAACAGCGTCGGCTCGATCCGGTTATAGAGCGGCACATAGAGCACGAGCATCGGGATGAGCAGCCAGAAAAGGACCTTTCCGCCGCGCTCGATGCCTCCGTTGTGATCGCCGTTCATCCGCTTCCCCCATACCATCTTCTTCCCCCTGATTAAGCCAAGTTTAGCATCGTGCCAAGCGGTTGGTCTGCCAGCAGAAACGCGCCTCGTCTATGGCGGGTGGCTCAGCTTTCGGGTAAGTTTTCGGCCAAACGCCAGACACCGGGAGAAGCGATCTTGTTCGCCAAGCTTAACCATGTTGCCATCGTCAGCGAGAACTACGCCCAGCTTTGCAAATTCTATGAGGCGATGTTCGGGATGACGACCTCCTCCAAGTCGCGCCCGGCCAGGGCTGTGACCGTCCGCGACGGCTATGTGGGCCTGAACATCAATCCGCGCCGGGCGGGGCGTTCTGCAGGATTCGACCATTTCGGCATCCAGGTCGAGGACACCGAAACCGCTTTCGACCGGCTGCGGCGCTGGTATCCGATGGTGAAATGGCAGCAGCGGCCCGCCAACCGGCCCTTTGCTGGCATTACCACCCACGATCCGGACGGGAACGTGTTCGACATTTCGCAAAAGGACATGGCCAACCGCAGGGACGTCTATGTCGAGAATGATGGGGCGCTTAACACCCGCTACATCGACCATTTCGCCATGCGGACCATGCATCCCACGGAAATGGCCGAGTTCTACGCGCGGGTTTTCGAGCTTCAGCCGGTGAACCGCAAAGAAGGCGACCCGAATTATTATCTGAGCGACGGCCATGTGACCCTTGTGATCATGCCGTGGGATATCACCGACTATGCCGGCACCGGCATTGTCACCTGCGGCATGGATCATATCGGCTTCAAAGTGGAGGACGTGGAAGCTTGCAAGGCCGACATCGCTCGCATCGCAGCCGACAATCCTCGTCTTGCACCGGAGCCGGTCGGAACAGGCGCGGAAGGGGCCACGCTGGAAAAGCTGTTCGAGCGTTGCTGTCCCCTGGGCGAGCACCGGTTGGCCGATTGCGACGGCGTGCTCCTCGACATCCACGCGAACTAGGGGAAAGGGACGGCAATGCGGCGTTCGATGCGCATGGCGCTCAGAGTTGCCGGGTTCCTCGCGCTTGCCTTTGCGCCGTCTCTGGCGCGGGCCGATGCCGTCAGCGATTTCTACAAGGGCCGGCAGATGATCATGATTCTGTCGGCCGACGCGGGCGGCGGCTATGGCAGCTATGCCAATGCGTTCGCGCCCTATCTGTCGGCGCATATTCCGGGCAAGCCCAAGATCGTTGTCGAGTACATGCCGGGTGCAGGCGGGCTCCGCGCCATGAATTATCTTTATTCGGCCGCGCCCAAGGACGGCAGCGTCATCGCGCTCGTCCATTCGAGCGTCCCCTACGCGCCGGTTTACGGCATGAGCCAGGCGAAATTCGATCCGCGCAAGTTCAATTGGATCGGTTCGATCAACGCGACCTCCGGCATTTGCGTCGCTTGGCACACGTCGAACATCAAGACCTGGAACGATCTCTTCACCAAGCAATATCTGGTGGGTAGCTCGGGTGCCGGTTCGCAGATGGAAACCATTCCCGCAATGCTGAACAAATTGTTCGGCACCAAGATCAAGATCATTTCCGGCTACAAAGGCGGCAATGAAGTCTACCTCGCCATGGAGCGAGGCGAGGTAGCCGGGCGCTGCGGCGGATTGATCTCGTCGATCAATTCGACTCGGCCAGATTGGTTCGAGCAGAAGAAAGTGTCCGTGCCCATACAGATTTCGCTTGAACGTGATCCGATGTTTCCGGATTCCCCGGCTTTGATCGAATTCGCGAAGGATGCGCGGACGAAGCAGATATTGCAGCTCGTGCTCGCACCTATGGCGATGGACCGCCCGATCCTGATGCCGCCCGGTGTGCCGGCCGACCGGGTTGCTGCGCTCAAGGCGGCGTTTCATGACGCGGTCAACGACCCGGCGTTTCTGGCGGATGCCAAGAAGCAGCGGATCGAGGTGAAGGAAGTAAGCGGAGAGAAGGTGGCGCAGCTTCTCGCCAACGCCTTCGGCATGCCGCCGGACGTGGTGAAGGCCGCAAACGATGCAATGGGCGGTGCTGCCGGCCGCGGAGATTAGGGACGAAAGCGGGAGGGAAACATGAACGTGCGCATTTTCGTGTTGAGTTTTGCGCTGGCGATGACCGTCGGCTTTGCAGCGGAGGCACAGCCCTCGTCGGCGAAACCGATGAACTTCCCGGTTGTCCAGGGCAAGACCTATAAATTCGAGAAGATCGCAGACGGCGTTTATTATGCGACCGGCGGGTTCGGCAGCAACAACGTCGTCATCGTCAACGACAACGACGTGATGCTGGTGGACGCCGGCACGACGCCCGGCAATGCGCGGCGGTTCGTGGCCGACGTCAAGATGCTCACCAACAAGCCGATCAAATATGTGGTGAACACGCACTTTCATTTCGATCACACCGACGGCAATCAGATATTCGGTCCGGATGTGCAGATCATTGGGCAGGAATATCTCGCCAAGGCGATCAACCCGGGCATCGTGAACCAGGAACCGTATCTCACCTCGACGGGTCCCATTCTTGTGGCTCAGATGGACGATTTGAAGAAGCAGATCGCGGCCGAGAAGGACGCCGGCAAGAAAACGGCGCTGAACAAGCAGCTTGCCGATGTGCAGCTCATGCAGCAGGAACTGAAAGAGCTGAAGCCCACGCCGCCCAATAAAACCTACAGGGACAAGCTCGTCATCAACAGCGGCGGGCGAGAGATCGATCTTCTTTTCCTTGGCCGCGGACATACCGAAGGCGACACGGTCGTGTACCTCCCCAAGGAAAAGATCGTGGCTTCGGGCGACCTGATGGAAAGCCGGCTTGCCTATATGGGCAGCGCCGTTTTCGACGAATGGATCGATACGCTGGATAAACTCAAGAAGCTCGATTTCACTGTCGATCTTCCCGGCCACGGCATCCCGTTCGGCGACAAGGGCCTGATCACGGCGTATCAAGATTATCTTCAGGACCTGATTGTCAAAGGCAATGAGCTCAAGCGTTCCGGCATGTCCGCGGACGACGCGGCCAAGGCCATCGACCTGACCTCGCACGCCAAGGATTTTCCGCAGATCACGGGTAAGGGTGCGGATGTCCGCGGGATGCGCCGGCTTTATGTCTGGCTCACGGAACGGGGCGGCGGTTAATGATCGAATTCCTCCCCCGTTTGCGGGGAAGGTGGCCCGCAGGGCCGGAGGGGACGCCGCCCGCGCATGTCTTCGCAGCGTAAAGTTATCATCACCTGTGCGGTGACGGGGGCGGTTCACACGCCGTCGATGTCGCCTTATTTGCCGGTTACGCCCGATCAGATCGTGGCCGATGCGTTGGCGGCGGCGGAGGCCGGGGCCGCGATCCTGCACCTGCACGCGCGCGATCCGGAAACGGGAAAGCCCGACCAGACGCCGGAGGCGTTCGCGCAGTTCCTGCCCCGCATCAAGCAGCAGACGAATGCCGTGATCAATTTGACCACCGGCGGCAGTCCGTTCATGACGCCGCAGGAACGCGTCAAGCCGGCGGCGATGTTCAAGCCCGAAGTGGCGTCGCTCAACATGGGCTCGATGAATTTTGGGCTGTTTCATTTGCTGGACCGCTACAAGGAATTGCAATTCCCCTGGGAGCGCGAGCATTTGGAAAATTCGCGCGATCTGGTATTTCGCAATTCGTTCAAGGATATTGAATATATCCTCGCCACCTGCGCCGGGAACGGCACGCGCTTCGAGTTCGAGTGTTATGACATCGGGCACTTGTACAATCTGAAGCATTTCCTCGACCGCGGTTTGGTCAAGCCGCCTTTGTTCGTGCAGTCGGTATTCGGAATCTTGGGCGGCATCGGCACGCACGCCGAAGACCTGGCGCACATGAAGCGCACCGCCGACCGGTTGTTCGGGGATCAATGTCAATGGTCTGTGCTGGGTGCAGGCGCAGCCCAAATGCGGGTGGCAGCGATGGCGGCATCGATGGGCGGGAATGTGCGCGTAGGGCTCGAGGATTCGCTCTGGGCGGGGCCGAAGCGGCTGGCGCGTGGAAGCGCCGAACAGGTGCGTATCGCACGGGGAATCGTGGAGGGGCTGGGGCTGACGATTGCAACGCCGGATGAGGCCCGTGAGATGTTACACCTCAAAGGTGGGAGCGAAGTCGCGTTTTAGCAACTCTTCCTCTCCCCATATGGAGGAGAGGTTTGGGGTGAGGGGCGCCCCTTATTTCTTCACATACCGTTTCAGGTTCATTGCGCCGGTGTAGCCGGCATAGACGTCTCCGGCATCGTCATAGGCCACCGCTTCCAGCGAACCCAAATTCTGCGTCTCCGGAATATAGGCTGTGACCTTGCCATCTTTGGCGCTGCCGATGCGGATACCCTGCTTGAAGCCAGGGTTGACCTTCTCGTCCGACTGCGAATCCGCGACATAGATGACGTCGTTCTTGTCGATGGCGACGCCCGACGGGCGTCCGAACTGTCTCCACTCGGCGAGGAACTTCCCGTCCTGATCGAATATCTGCAAACGATTGTTGGCGCGGTCGGCTACGAACAGGCGCCCGGCCGAATCCATCGCGAGCCCGTGCGGTTCGTTGAATTCGCCAGGACCGGTCCCTTCCTTGCCCCACGCTTTGATGAATTTGCCCGACTTGTCGAACTTCACGATGCGGGCGTTGGTCTTCTCGCCGTGTCCGTCGGCGACGAAGATGTCACCATTGGGGGCGACCAGAATATCCGAAGGCGCATTGAAATGCGTCGCGTCCTCTCCGGGCACGCCCGGTGTGCCGAGCATCATGAGCACCTGGCCCTCGGCAGAAAGCTTCATGACGGTATGGCCCATGCCGGGTTTGCCGTTTTTCGGCGCGACGCCGACACCGTCGGACACCCAAACGCTGCCGTCCTTGTCGGCGAATACGCCGTGCGGGCGAACGAACATCTTGGCGCCGAACGTCGTAACCACTTTGCCCGATGCATCGTATTTGGTGATCGGGTCGATGTTGGAGCCTTCGCAGCCTTGCCCGCCGCAGCGATCGAACACCCACAGACTCTTTCCATCGCGGTCGAGCGCCAAGCCGGGCGTGGAGCCAAAATTGCGGCCCACGCCATGCTTCGCCCAGCCTGTGTCCTCACGATAGGGATTGGGCAGGGATTCGGATTGCGCCAGCGTTGCCGCCGAAAGCGCGATGCTCGCGGCGATCCCGAATCCGAACGCATATTTGAGCTGATGCCGCATGGTGTCCTCCCGTTTTTTCCAGAATATCACGCGCCGTTATAGGGTGCGAGCGCGATGGCGAGGTCGAGCAGGACTTCGTCGCCGCCCGGCCAACCGATGAAGGAAAGCCCCGCTGGGCAACCATCCACGATTGCCGCCGGAATGCTGATCTGCGGCAAGCCACCGATCCCTGCGATGCAGGTGAGCGACAATGCGCGGGCGCGAAACGATTCGAGTTCTTCTGCGCCCGCATCGATCCGGGGCGCGATGCAGGGTGCGGTCGGCAGGCACAACACCGTTCCGCGCGGCACGAGCTCGCGGATTTGCGCTCGAGCGACTTGGAGTATGTTCCGCGCCGCGGTTTCCATCTCCTCGGTCACGCGTGAGGCATAGGCCATGCGCTGGCCGATACCGGGGCCGAGATTCGGCGTGTTCGCTTCCATCCAAGCGCCATAAATCGACCAGATCTCCCGTCCCTGGATATTGCGGAAGGCGGAGCGCCACGCGTCGAAGCCGTCCGGCGCAATCGTCGTATCGCCGGGATCGGGAAAAACAGACCGCGCCCGCTTGACGAATTGACGCAATGCGCTGCCTACGGCCTCGTCGGCAAGATGAAACGCATCGCGCCCGAACCGCACATGGGCGATGGGCTCCGCCCGCGCCGGTCCATCGAGCAGTGCAAGTCCCGTTTGGCGGAACGTCCCCGGGCTCGCTGCAAACCAGCCGTCCACGTCGAAGGTGGCCGCCATCTCCATGGTGCCTGCCATATCGAAACGGCCATGGGTGGGGCGGATGCCGTACACGCCGCAAAAGCTCGCGGGTACGCGCATGGACCCGCCCGTGTCGCTGCCGAGCGCGATGTCGCAGGCGCCCGCCGCCACTGCCGCGGCCGAACCCGCCGACGAGCCGCCAGGCAGGCGGCCCATCGCACGCACATTCACCGGCGTGCCGTAATGGGCGTTGGCGCCGGAGAGGCTGAAGAAGAATTCGTCGCAGACGGTCTTGCCGATGACGGAGGCCCCCGCCTCCAACAGGCGCGCCACCGCCGCGGCGTGCCGCTTCGCGGGCGCGTGGGTGGCGAGCCATTCCGGGCTTCCGCCACCGGTACGTTCGCCTTCGATATCGTACATGTCCTTGACGGCCACGGTGAGCCCCGCGAGCGGGCCGGTGGCCGAGCCGCGAATGGCACTCGCAATATCGTGCGGAACGAAAGCGCTGGACTTGCGCATTACGAAAGGTCGATGGCGTGACGCTTCAAATCTTCCAGGGCGCAGAACGCAAGCGCGCCCTCATGGGTCGCGCGCAGTACCACGCGCGGCGCCTGTCCCGCCAGATGCGCCTCCCGCCAGCGCGGCGCGCAGAGGCACCAGCGATCGCCCGCCTTCAATCCCGGAAAGCCGTATTCCGGCAATGGCGTCGAGAGGTCGTTGCCCCGCGATTTGGAAAACGCCAGGAATTCGTCGGTCATTACGACGCAGACGGTGTGGCTGCCCACGTCTTCACGCGCGGTGTTGCAACAGCCATCGCGGAAAAAGCCCGTCATCGGCTGCATGGAACAGGTTTCCAGCGTGCCCCCGAAAACATTGCGAGGCTGACCCTCACCTCGCCCTTTGCCGCCGAATTCGTATGCCATGCATCAGACCGTGAAATTTTCACGCATCAGGGGAAGCTGACGGATGCGATGGCCCGTCGCGGTGAAGATCGCGTTGCACACGGCCGGCGCCAGCGGCGGCAGAGCGGGCTCGCCCAAACCGGTCGGCGGGAAATCGCTCTGGATGAAGTGCGGCTCGACTTCGGGTGCGTGCGCCATGCGCAGGATCGGATAATTGTTGAAGTTCTGCTGCTGGATGCGGCCGTTTTCCATCGTGACTTCGAGGCCCAGCATCGTTGACAAACCGTCAATGACCGCGCCCTGAACCTGCGTTTCGGCGCCGCTCATGTTGATAACCGGCCCGACATCGCCCGCGACCGTCACCTTGTGCACCGTGACGCGCCGGTTCGCATCTACGCTGACATCGGCGACCTCGGCAAAATGGCCCGAATGGCTGAAGAAGAAGGCAAGTCCGAGCGCGCGGCCCTTCGGCATGGGCTTGCCCCAGCCAGCTTTCTCGGCAGCGAGTTTGATCACCGCCGCGGCACGGCCGGTGTTGAGCGCGGTCTCGCCCGATGGCGGCAGCCAGCGCGGCTCGCCCATGGCTTCGAGCAGGAATTCAAGATGGTCGCGCCCCGCCGCGCTCGACATTTCGTGCATGAAGGACTGGATCACCCAGGCGATGGCGTTGCTGCGTGGGGCGCGCCACGGGCCGGTGGGCGTGGTCGATGCGAGGAAGGTCTGCCCGACGCGGTGGTTCGCCGTGGTCGAGACGGGGAACGTATTCTCCTCGATGTTCGCGCTGCCGTTGGGCTGCTTGCCGTCGGCCGACACGGTGATGAAATGGTCGGACCACGCGGCCAGACGGCCCTTGGAATCCACCGCACCCTTCATCTGATGAAAGCCGCCGGGGCGATAGAAATCATGCGCGAAATCGTCTTCGCGCGTCCATTGCAGCTTGACCGGCACGCCCATCTTCTTGGTGATGGCGGCCACTTCGCACATGTAGTCGTTCGACAGCCGCCGGCCGAAGCCGCCGCCCGCTCGCGTCTGATGGATGAGCACCTTGCTCTTATCGACGCCAACCAGTTCGGCGATCTGATCCAGCGCGCGATCCGGCGCCTGCGTCGGCGCCCAGAATTCGATGGAATCGCCTTTCCACAGCGCCGTGCAGTTCGGCGGCTCCATCGGCGCATGCACGAGATAGGGATAGGCGTAGAACGCCTCCACGATCTTGCCGTCCTTGAAGGCGGCTTCCACGTCGCCGCCCTGTTTCAGCATCGACGCCGGGGCTTTGCCGGCGATTGCCTTCGCCTGGCTCATGAAGCCGGTCCAGGAATCCTTGGACGCGGCACTTTCGTCCCAACTCACGTTCAGCCCGCGCTTGGCCTTGATGGCGGCCCATGTCGAGGTCGCAACGATGGCGACGCCGGGCATCAGTTCGGACGGCCGCCCATTGCCTTCCACCACGAAGGCGTCTTTCACGCCGGGCATCTTCTTGATCTCGTCCAGATTGGCTTTGGCGACCTTGCCGCCGACGGCCGGGCATTTGGTGTACGTCGCGTAGAGCATTCCCGGCTGCTTCTGGTCGATGCCATAGAGCGGCTGACCGGTGACGATCTTGGGGACGTCCACCCCCATGACGCGCGTGCCGATGAGTTTGTAATCCTTGCGCGCCTTCAGCGGGATTGTCTTATCGTCCGGCACCGGCAGCGCGGCGGCCTTGACCGCCAGGGCGCCATATTTCGCGCTGCGCCCGCTCGCCTTGTGGAAGACGGTGCTTTTCTCGGTGGAGAGTTCGGATTCGGGAACGCCCCATTCCTTCGCCGCCGCCGACACCAGCATGGCGCGCGCCACCGCTCCGGCGCGGCGATGCGGCTCCCAGCCTGTCGGAGTCGAGCGCGAGCCGCCCGCGCTCTGGCGGCCGTAGACGGCAGGATTGATGGGGGCCTGCTCGATGCGCACGTCGGCCCAATCCGCGTCCAGGTGCTCGGCAAGGATCATCGGGAAGGATGTCTTGATGCCTTGGCCGATTTCGGGGGCCTTGTTGTAGAGGATGATCGCGCCGTCGGGAGCGATGCGGATATAGGCGTTGAACACCGAGTCGCCCGCGGCATTGGTTGCGGCCTCGGCGTCCTTCGCGAAACCGCCGGCCGAGAAGGCGAGCACCAGACCCGCGCTCGCACCGCCTGCGATCTTCATGAATTGCCGGCGGGCAAGCCCTACCTCCTCACCCTGAGCTTGTCGAAGGGTGGGCGGAACCGCCTCCATTTCGCGGATGATGTCGGCGAAATAGGGATCGGACGCGAAAGAAATGGGGGCGATCTGGTTCATGGCTTTCCCTCCGAAGCGGGCCGCATGGGCGGCGGCAATCTACCCCAAATCGAGGAGAATTGCCTAACTCCGGCCGCATTCCGGAAGCCCCCCTCCCCCTCCCCCCTGTTTTCGGGGTCGCGGGCTGGCTTCTTCCAGGAAAACCCTGGAAAACGCGCGGCGGAAGGGTCGAAAATAACGGTGCAATAAGGGTGCAATAAAGTGCAATTGGGCACGCATCGGCTACGCGCCGTGATGCCGGCATTGAGGCGAAACCGTGGCGGCGGACGGGCGCACGCCCGCGTGATTTTTTGTGAAAGACCGGACGTGTCAAAGAGCGCCCCAAAGATATGGGGCGTGGACGTCCCGGGAGGAAGCGTCGGAGTCGATTTATCGCGCGAACGCCGCTACGCCGCCCGCGGAGCAACCTCGTGCTCGATTTTTCGCCGTAGGGTTCGCTCGGCAACATCGAGATCGTAACGGGCCTGAAGATTGATCCAGAACTCCGATGAGGTGCCAAAGTACCGTCCAAGCCGCATCGCCGTGTCGGTCGTGATCGCCCGCCGCCCCAGCACGATGTCGTTGGCCCGCGAACGCGGCACCTTGATCGCATTGGCAAGCGCATAAACGCTGATTCCCATCGGAGTGAGGAACTCATCACGAAGGATTTCTCCGGGATGAATGGGAGGCAACCGGCGCCCCGACACAATGTCCGAAAAGTCGATTTTCCGATTGTCGATGTCGTTTCGGTTGACGCTCATGGTTCCGTTCCTCGATGATGGTCGGCGATCTCGACGTCCCAGCTTTCGCTTTCCCGCCAGACGAAACAAATCCGCCATCGATCGTTGATCCGAAGGCTGCATTGCCCAGTTCGGTCGCCGCGAAGTGCTTCCAATCGGTTGCCGGGCGGCACGCGCAGGTCCGCGAGGTCCTTCGCTGCATCGATTGCCAAGAGCTTTGCCCGGGCGCGGCGCTGAATCTGCGGTGGCAGATCTCGGATGGCGTAGCCCGCGAAGATTGCAGCGGTTCGTTTGTCGCCGAAGCTTTTGATCACGGGGGAGCGTAATCGTAGGCAGTACGTACTGTCAACAGGGACGTACCGTTTCCGTGTACGTTCAGGGCGCCCCCGATCGGATCGTGGTGCCTTTTCCGTTGGCAAGGTTGGCGGCGCGTGGCATTAGCTGCCCACCCAAACCCGAGCCGTTTGCCGAGGAGCATCCATGATCGTCGATTTCCAGCATCATTACACCCCGCCGTCTTTGCTGAAGGGGAAAAAGGACGCCGTCTCCGTCGGCATCGATGAGCGCGGCAATCCGATGCATCTGCTGAACCCGTTGCTCGGCGACATCGACGCGCATGTACGCATGATGGACAAGGCCGGCATCGACGCCGCGGTGCTATCCAGCATGGTGGGCTTCGACCAGCCGGATTTGGGCATCTGCCGCACCATCAATGACGACATGAAAGAGGTTGAGGGCAAGCACCCCGGGCGCTTCATCGGGCTCGCCCATGTTCCGGCGCTGAACGCGAACGAAGCGGTGGCCGAACTGAAGCGCTGCCGCAAGGAGCTGAACTTCCCCGGCGCGGTCATCGCCTCCGAGCTTCAGGGGCAGGCGCTCGATTCGCCCGAGCTGCGCCCGTTCTGGAAGGCGGCGGCCGATCTGAACATGTATGTGTTCATCCATCCCCTCCCGCGGGTGATCGATTGGCCGATGGTGTATGCGGACGATCTGGGGCGCATGCTGGGCTGGGAATTCTCGCTTCAGGTCGCAACCGTGCGGCTCATCAACAGCGGATTGCTGGATGACATCCCGAACCTGAACATCCAGTTCGCGCATTTTGCGGGCGGCATCGGCCGGTATCTCGGCCGCGTGCGCGGATTCCAGCAGCGCGACAAATGGGGCACGTCGGAGGTGAAGGGGCATAACCGCCGCCCGCCCAAACCGTTCGATCATTACCTGGAGCAGCGGCTCTATTACGATTGTGCCGGCTGGGCGGGGCCCGATCACGCGGGCGCCTGGGGCGCGGAATGGGTGCGCTTCGGCATGAACGAGGTGTCGCTGACGCAACTCGTGTTCGCAACCGATTATCCGCAGGCCGTTCGCGTGGATCAGGAGGTGGTCGATTATGTCGACCAGGTGCGTGCGCTCGGACCCAACGAACGCGCGATGCTGGAAGGGCTGAACGTGGAAAAGCTCATCCCCGACGCGCGCGACAGATTGGCGAAAAGGAAAAAATAAGCCGTGCCCCGTTCCTGGCCGCGTTCGCTACTCCTGCCCCTGATGGGAGGCGTGTTGCTTGCGGCCGTGGCCGGGTCTGCCTCGCATGCATCGGAGGAAGCGGCGATCCCCGATCTCTCCGGTCAATGGGGCCGGGACATGCTGTTCTTCGAGCCGCCCGCGGCCGGACCCGGCCCGGTGATGCTCGGCATGCGCAAACCGGACGGCAGCATCGCGCCGCAATTGCCCTGCTGCGGGATCGTACAGACATGGTTCGGCGACCCCGCAAATCCGATTCTGAAACCGGAAGCCGCTGAAGCGGTCAAACAGGTTGCGGACCTCTCCCTGCGCGGCACGGTGCCGCCGGATCTTCACAATGCCTGCTGGCCGGAACCGCCGCCCTATGTGCTCGGCCTCCATTATGGCGTGTTGATCGTGCAGGAGAGGGACGAGATCGAACTGTTCTATCTGCTCTACAACACGGTGCGCCTCGTCCGCATGAATGTGCCGCACGCAAAGAACGTGACGCCAACCTGGCAGGGCGATTCCGTCGGCCATTATGAAGGCGACACGCTCGTCATCGATACCATCGGCATCAAGACATCGCCGCTCTCGACGGTGGACGGTTTCGGCACGCCGCACAGCGCCGCGCTGCATGTCGTCGAGCGCTACCGGCTGATCGACGGAAAGGCCGCCGCCGAAGCGCAAGAGAAGAACGGCGGCAAATATACAACCACCCCGGCTTTCGGCCGCGGCCTCATCGACCAGGACACGGCGAGAAGAGGGCTTCAGGTCGAATTCACGGTGGAAGACCCGGCTGTGTTCACCACACGTTGGACGGGGCTCGTCACCTACCGCCGCGTCACCGGCGTTTGGCCGGAAGCGGTCTGTTCCGAAAACCCGCACGAATATTATTCGCACCAGGACGCGCCGATACCTCAGGCCGAAACGCCGGATTTTTGAAGGTGGCTTTCCGGCCTTGCGAATTTAAGCGCGCCATTCGCGGGTCTTACAGGCGCGGAATGCGGGAATGCGCCTTCAGCGGCGCGGACGCGAAATGGTCGCCCTTGGTGATTCGCGTGACCATGTCCTTGCCGTTCTGGTCCTCGGTATGCACGGTGATCGTATCGCCGAGTTTGAACTTGGTGAGATTGACGCCGCGCGCGACCGCGTAAGCCCGCTCGCCGTCAAGGACGACCTGGCGCGAGGACAAGTCGATGTTCTGTACCACGCCGGTGACATCGGCGGATGCGAACGCGGAACCGGGCGCCGCAAGGACGCCAAGCAAGGTTCCGATGTATGCCATTCTCCTCAACATTGCTGCTCTTGGGTCAGCCTTGAAATTCATCCGCCCGATAGCTGAGACGAGATGAACGTATTCTGAATGGAGGCCCAATCTGAACGCCGCGTAACGATTGGGTTGGAAAAGCGTTACCCCTCATATTGCAGAACATGCAATCCGGCGTTCCAGTCGCTGACATACATGAGGCCGTCGGGCCGCACATAGACATCGCAAGACTGCGGCGCGAGCGCCACGCCCGTGTGCGTGTCCACGAGCCTCTTGGGCGCGGGCGGCACCCAGAAGGCGATCTCCTTGGGCTCGAACGCGTTCTTGATGTCGAACACGCGCACGCCGGCGTTGTGGTAGGTGGCGAAGATCGTCTCCTCGCTCTGGAACGAGCCGGGGCGGTTCTCGTGCAGATTGTGCGGGCCGAAATTTCCCATGGCGCAATAATTGCGGTCCTTGGGCGCGGGCAGCGAGCCGATGGGAAGGGGATTGGAATCGTTCCGCACGTCCACCACCCAGGTATAGAACATGCCCTTTTCGCAATTCTCGGCGTTGGATTCCTCGGCCACCAGCGCAAGCTTGCGGCCCGGCAGCGGCAGTGGCGTATGCGTCCCGCCCGCGAAGGGCGGCGTCCAATTGATGTGGGACAAGAGCTTGGGATGCGCGGCATCTGAGATATCATGAATGGTGAAGCCGCCGTCGCGCCAGGCGCCATAACCGCGGTTTCCCGCGACGATCATATGATGCAGCGCGTAGCGTTTGCCTTTCGGCGTGGTGTTGGGTTCTTTGGCTGCGCGGTTCATGCCCGGGAGCCAGGCTTTCGACACCAGAACCGGCTTTGTGATGTTGCTGACATCGACGATGCCGAGGATGTGGTCGGTGAAGCCGTCGAAATGGGCCGCCACATAGGCATAGCGCCCGCCCGTCCACCACAGGCGGTTGATCCCGAAACCGGGCAATTGCAGGAAGGCGATCTCGCGCGGATTGGCCGGGTCGGTCTTTATATCGTACACGGACAATCCGGCGCGGAACGGCACCTTCTTGGTGATGGAATCGGCGAGCGTGTTCTCGAAATAGGAGCGGGCGTCGTCATAGGATTGCATCGCCATGACGTTGGCGCCTTCGGCGACCAGCAGGAAATCGTTTGCCGCCTGCAAATGATGCGTGCTCGTGTTGGGGGCGGTGAGGATGTATTTCACCGCCCTTATGTTGCGCGGGTCTGAGGCGTCCAGCACGCTGAAGCCATCAGTGAACTGGTGGCCGAGATAGATGTGATTGCGGTTGAGCATGATCTGGACGCCGTCGAGGCGGCCGCCCTGATCGCTCCACGAGACGTGTTTGATGCGGTTGCCCACGCCTTCCGGCGGCACGTTCCAGGCGGGCTTGGCGGCGGGCGCAGTCGCGGCGCGCGCCAGCGGCGCGGCGGCAGCAAGTCCGACCATCCCGGCAGTTGCGGCGCGTCGCGTGATCATGGGCACTGATTCCCCGCTTGTAGGCGCGCGAGCTTAGCAGCCCGGGCCTACAGGCGGAAGAAACCCGCCCTCTCCCGTTCGCGGAAGAGGGCAGGGGTCGCAACGTTATTACTGCCCGGTCAGGAGCGACGGGCGGACGAGATTGTCGAGGGCGCCATTGCGGTGCTTGTCGACCAGCGCCGTGCCGTTGCCGTCGGTGTAGAACTTGACGCCGATGACCCATTGATTGAGGTGGCCGCCGACATTCGAAATGTCCGAGTAGGTGTAGCCGCCATATACGGATATGGGCGTGTCTTCCGAAACCAGCCATTCGCCCGTGGCGGAATAATTCGTCAGATGGGCGCCGCTGTCGCCGAAATAGGTGATCTGTCCCGTCAGCGCGAGATCGGGCATCAGATAGACCGATCCGCCGCCGCCGATATAGGTGCCGTCGCCGCCGGTGCCGAACACGTCGGAACTGCCGCTCCAGCCGCCCCCGTTCAAACCCAGCGTGACCATGTTGCTGAGGTAGTATTCTCCGAACGCGCCATATTGCGTCAGATGCGTATCCGAGCCGCCGCCGTTCAATCCCTCATATTGAAGCGTGGCGCCGAGACGGCCTTCCGCGGGAGCCCAGAAGAGATGGCCGCCGAGATTCCAGATATCGAGGCTGTCATTGCTGCCGTGCGACGACAGATTGTGATAACCGCCGTCGAATTCTGCAGCGAGGTTATTCATTCCGAGTCCGAACGCGGCCTGACCCTCGCCGCTCCACAGATTGGCGCTGCCGCCGCTGCCGGAGCCGCTGAAATTCATGCTGGAGTAACTGCCGCTCAGCGTGCCGGCAAAACCCTGCGGCGCGTCGGCGAACGCCGGCGTGACCGAAACCAGACCCACCGTGGCCGCGAATGCACCGGCCACCAACAAACGTTGTTTTGACATTACCAATCCCCTTAGGTTCCAGAGTGTTTTTTGCGCAACGCCGACGGACGCATCTGGAATGAATCGTCCGGCGTCAGGGGCTATAGTCGACTCGCCCGCCGGTGGTTGCCTTAAATCGCCTTAAGACGCGGCGATTGGGAACGATGTGTGGCGCATTTGCTTCATCGATCCGTAGGCGGATAATAACCGGTACAAAATTCGCACATTCATGTGATCTGTAGACGGACCATCATGGAGCTAAAACTATGCGGCCTTGTTTCGCGCAATTTCGCGTGATCGCTGCTCACGCATTCGGGAGTTGCCTGCGGGATGCGGGCGTGACAGTCAGGTGCCCTTACGTGAGCGCGCGCAGCGCGCCCCTTGCCGCCGTCACGCCCGTGGCCATGCATGCCTGCAGGAGATAGCCGCCGGTCCGCGCCTCCCAGTCGATCATTTCGCCTGCCACATAGACGCCCGGCATGGCGCGGAGCATCAGGTTTTCATCGAGCGCGGAAAATGCGACGCCGCCCGCCGTCGAAATCGCGCGCTCAATCCCTTGCGGCGCAGTCACTATCAGCGGCACAGACTTGATCCGCTTCGCCAGAACATCGCTGTCGGCATCGGGATTGGCGCCGTAGGCTTCGCGCAAGAGATTGGTTTCCAGCGACGACAGATTGATTGCTTTGCGCAAGAAATTGGCCAGCGATTGCCCGCGGCGGGGACGCGCGAGCTTTTTCGCGAGCTCGTCCGCCGAGATGTCCGGACGCAAATCGACGGTCAGTTTCGCGCTTCCTTTCGCCGCAATCGCATCGCGCAAGGGAGCCGAGAGCGCGTAGACGGCGCCGCCTTCGATTCCGTATTCGGTAATCACGCATTCCCCGCGGATGGTGCGTCCGCCGAACGCAAGGGCGACGTGCTTCAGCGGCTGACCGGCGAAGCGCCTGCGAACCATATCGCTCCAGGCAATGGTGAAGCCGCAATTGGAGGGACGCAGCGGGTTCACGGCGACGTGCTTGCGCGCGAGGATTTCCATCCAGCCGCCGTCCGAGCCAAGCTTCGGCCAGCTGCCGCCGCCGAGCGCGAGAATCGTTGCGCCGGCGCGCGCATGTACCTCCGCCCCGCCGGGCGTGCGGAAAAGGAGATGGCCCTCGTCGTCCCAGCCTCGCCATTCGTGGCGCATGTGAAATTGCACGCCTTGTGCGCGCAGCCGCGCAAGCCACGCGCGCAGCAGCGGAGAGGCCTTCATGGATTTGGGAAACACCCGGCCGCTCGATCCGACGAAAGCCGGCTGGCCCAATCCTTCCGCCCACGCGATCAGCTCTGCGGGCGGGAACGCTTCCAGTATGGGGCGCAACTGTTCCGCGGCTGTGCCGTAACGGGTGAGGAATGTCGCGAAGGGTTCAGAATGGGTGAGGTTCAACCCGCCGCGCCCGGCCAGCAGGAATTTGCGCCCGGCCGTCGGCATGCGGTCATACAGACTGACGGCGATGCCGTTCGCGCTGAGAATTTCCGCGGCCATCAAACCCGCCGGGCCGCCCCCGACAATCGCAACAGGCAGCCGCGGGGGACCGGTCACAGGTCCAGCGTGTTGGGGGCGAAGAGTTCGGCCACATCCACGCGCCGGTCGCAGAGGCCCTGCTCGTGCACATATTGCGTGATGGTTTCGAGCACAGGCCGCGCGGCCTTCACGCCATAGGGCATCGGCGTCTTGGTCACCACGCGGCGTACGTCGCGGTCCACCAGCCCCATTTCGTAATACAGCGCCATCCAGGCAAGCGAATCCTTGCGCACCTGCTCCATGGCGGCGAGGAACCCGGAATAGAGGTTCAGGGCCACCCAGGGATGCCGTTCGTACACGGAACGCTTGATCACCATGCAATGGTTGATCGGGAAGATGCCGGTCTTGCCGTAATAGCGGGCCGATTCCGCTTCGCGGTCCGGAAAGAGATATTTCACCCTCGGATCGGCAGTGACATCGACTCGGCTGCGATCCACCAGATTGTTGTTGGCGATGTAGTGCACGATGCCGTCGATTGCGCCGCCGAGCAGCATGTCGCCGAGATTGGTGTCGAGCGGCACCGGCGTTATGGAGACGCCGTCGGGCGCCTTGAACCCCGACGAATGGCCGTGGCTCTTGTCGCTGCGCTCCATCCACCAGGTCATGTCGCGCGCGTGCACGCCGAATTCGTGCTGCAGCACGCCGCGCGTCCAGATGGCGGCGGTCTGCTGATATTCCGGCACGCCGACGCGCTTGCCTTTGAGGTCGGCGGGCACCTCGATGCCCGCGTCCTTCCGCACCAATATCTCGTTGTGGAAGAATTTGCGCATCGTGTAGATGGGAATCCCCACCCAGTCGCGATTGCCCTTCGACGTCAGGATGGTCAGGGTCGACAGCGACATTTCCGACACATCGAAATCGCCATAGCGAAGCTGGCGCCAGAACATCTCGGAAGGGTGGACGGTGGTCGGCACCAGCCTGAGGCCCTCGAACGGCACCCGGCCTTCGATGACGGGACGTGTGCGCGGATTGTCCGAGAGCGCGACCGAAAGCTCCAACACCGAACGGCCGGGATCGACCGGACTTTGCGTAAAATGCCCCACCGATTCCCCCATCACCATTTCGCCGAGAGTTCTTTATCGAATATCGCGCGCCAATCCTCGCCCGGCGGCACGATGCGATCGTGCGGCCGCACCGTGCGGCAATAGGCGGGATCGAGCCCGCGCGGATTGCCGCCCTTCTCCGCGACGCCAACGGCTTCCAGCAGCAGACGCCGCATGGCGACCACCGCCTTGTCGGATGTGCCGAGGAATTCGCGTGAACGGTCGCAGACCGGGCCCATGCCCTCTTGCAGCGCGAAATCCTGGGTGTTGATCCCGACGATGCCGGTATAGTTGCGCGTCTTCTGCATCTGCCGGTCGAGCAGGTAATCGTTGGACTGGTTGCGCTTCAGCCGGAACGTGCCGGGGATCAGATCGTTCGAGCCGCGCCCCATGTTGGATTCGCGCTCCTCGATCCAAGCCTCGTCGAACGCGACTGTCTCGTCATACGAGCACATGAAATTGTAGACCCAGGTGTGCTCGTCATCGATCGCGGCCCAAATGTGGCCGTCGATGCGCGGACGCTCGTTCTTGCCGCCGAACCAGCCCACCGTGTTGGAGCGCATCTGCTGCGCCGGCATCAGATATTGATAGACGCGGACATATCGGCCTTCGTTGCCCATGTCGCGGGTGGAAACATAGTAATAACCATAGTCGGTGCGTTCGACATCGATTTTCGGAGAACGGTCGCGCTGGCGCGGCTCGGATTTGTCGCTCTTGAAATTGTTGTGGGCGAAGGAGGAATGCGCGGTATCGAGGCCGCCTTCGAGCCCTTGCAGGAAGTTGCAGTTCTCGAAGGTCTTCGACACGAAGCGGTGGGTCTCCGGCGCGCGCGTCCATTCGTAATCGGGCTCGGGCGGTTGCTGATCTTTGGGCCCCATATAGGTCCAGACCACGCCGCCTTTTTCGACACATGGATAGGCGAGGAGCTTCACCTTCTGCTGCAGCGTGGTGCCGGCGGGCTCTGACGGCATATCGACGCAATTGCCGTGCCGGTCGAATTTCCAGCCGTGATAGACGCAGCGCAGGCCGCATTCCTCGTTGCGGCCGAAGAAAAGCGGCGCGCGCCGGTGCGGGCAATAGGCGTCGACCAGGCCGGCTTTGCCCGACGTGTCGCGGAAGGCGATGAGGTCTTCGCCCATGAGGCGCACGCGCAATGGCGCGCCGTCCGGTTCGCGGAGTTCGGACGACAGGCACGCCGGTTGCCAATAGCGGCGCATGAGCGTCCCCATCGGCGTGCCGGGGCTTACGCGTGTGAGGCGGGTATTTTCTTCAGCCGTCAGCATACGGAGAGATCCCCCCCTGCGTCCGCTTCGCGGACACCTCCCCCGCAAGCGGGGGAGGAACAGATGGCGCCGGGCATCACCAAATCGCCACCAGGTCCTTGGCCATGGCGTCTTTCCAATTGGCCTCGGTGGGGATCACGCGATCATAGGCGCGCACCGTCTTGTACGTGTCGGGATGCAGCCCGCGAATGGTGCCGCCCTTTTCGTTCTGTGCGATGGCGTCCAGCAGCAGCCGCCGCATGGCGACGATGGCCTTGTCGGACGTTCCGAGGAATTCCTTCGAGCGGTCGCAGATCGGTCCCATGCCCTCCTGCAGTGCGAAATCCTGCGTGTTGACGCCGACGATGCCGGTGTAGTTCTGCGTCTTCTGCATCTGGCGGTCGATCCGGTAATCGTTCGACTGGTTGCGCTTGAGACGGAACGTGCCGGGAATATTGTTGATATCGCCGCGCCCCGCCGCGATCTCGCGCTTTTCCACCGCTTCGGGAACCAATTCGTCCTCGGGATGGGGCGCGCACATGATGTTGTAGACAAACGTCGTGTAGTCGTCGATCGGCACCCAGATGTGTCCGTCGAGACGGGCGGGTTTGTTGCGCACGCCCTCGTAACCGATGATGGAGGCGCGCAGCTGCTGGGCCGGCATCACGTAATGGTAGACGCGGATGTATTTGCCGTCGTCCACGTGGCGCGTCGAAACATAGCAATAACCGTAATCGGTTCGCTCGACGTCGATGTTGGGCGCCTTGTCGTGCTGGCGCAGATTGCTGCGGTCGCCGAGCTTGTTGTTGTGGGCGAAGGAGGAATGGGCGGTGTCGAGGCCGCCTTCCACCGCTTGCAGATAATTGCAGTTCTCGAACGTCTTTGAGACATAGCGGTGCGTCGAAGGCGCCCGCGTCCATTCGTAATCGGGCTCGGGCGGCTGCAAATCCTTGGGCCCCATATAGGCCCAGACCACGCCGCCCTTCTCGATACACGGATAAGCGAGGATCTTCACCTTTGCCTGCAGCGTGGTTCCGGCAGGCTCCGACGGCATGTCGACGCAATCCCCGTGCCGGTCGAATTTCCAGCCGTGATAGACGCAGCGCAAGCCGCACTCCTCGTTGCGGCCGAAGAAAAGCGGCGCCCGGCGGTGGGGGCAATAGGCATCCACAAGGCCCACTTTTCCTTCGGTGTCGCGATAGGCGACCAGGTCTTCGCCAAGGAGCCGCACGCGCAAGGGCGCGCCGTCGCGTTCGGGGAGTTCGGTGGAGAGGCACATCGGCCACCAGAAGCGGCGGAAATATTTCCCGGCCGGCGTTCCGGCGCCTACTCGAGTCACGCGTTCATTTTCTTCGACCGTCAACATGAGTGTCTTCCTATTTCCAAGGCTCAACCGTGATGTGGATGGCGGGTTCGTTGGTTTCCCCGCCGACGATCTTCAAGGCGCGATCGACGTCGGAGAGGCCGACCACATGCGTCGAGATCAGATCGAGCGGGTACTTCTTCGATTTCATGGTTTGGATCGCGAGTTCGACCGCCTCATAGGAATGGCCGCGCACGCCGCGCAAGGACGCCTGGAACCGGATCAGCCGGTCGAGATCGACCGGAACGGCCGTCTTCTTCCAGGCGGTGCAGAGCATCTGACCGCGCTTCTTGATCAGCGACAGCCCGCCATTGACGATTTCGGGGCCGGCGCTGGAGACATCGATCACGGTGTCGGCCATGCGGCCCTCGGTGATGTCCTTCACGCGCTCGCGCACGTCGTCTTCATCGACCGCGATGGTGTGGGTGGCGCCGAGCGCTTTCGCGGTTTCGAAGCGCTTGGCGTCGCGCGCGAGGCCCACCACCACGATGTTTGCCGCACCGGCGACGTTTGCCGCGACCACGCAGCCCAGGCCTTGCTGGCCCGGCCCCATGATGACGATGGTCTGGCCGGGGCCGGTCTTCGCGTCCATGCAGGCCCATTGGAAGCCGTTGCCCAAAGGCAGCGCCATGGCGGCGATGTGGGGCGGGATATCGGCGGGCAGCCGGTGCACCACGGTGCGCGGGTGCATATAGAGGAACTGGCTGTAGCCGCCATAAAGGCCGGGTGCGACCGTAATGGGCGTGGAACCGAAGCGCACGCCCTTGGGATTGAAATGATCGGTCTCCAGGCACGAGCGGTATTCGCCGGTGCGGCAGAAATCGCAATGGCCGCAGGGGAGGTATTCCTCCAGCGCGACGTAATCGCCTTCCTTGATGCCCCAGCGGTAGCGCGCGGCTTCGCCCAGTTTTTCCACATAACCCACGATCTCGTGACCGAGGATGCAGGGGCTGAACTTGCCGGACAGATACTTGCCCCAATCGCTGCCGCAGATGCCGCAAGCGACCACGCGCAGGAGGCCGCCATCGGTCGGAATCTCAGGGATCGGCAGCTCGCGCAGCTCCGTCTGGCGGGGGCTCAACATCACCGCGGCAAGGGAGGTGCTGTTCATCGAGCGGCGGCGTCCTTGATGGGGGACGGGATCATCGGACGTATATAAACCAGTGCGAAGCCGAGACAAGCCGAGAGCAAGGGCTGGGGTTTCCTGCAAATCCTCGCTGGTACAATGGGTTTTGGCCGGGCGAGAGCCTTGATCTGAGTCAAGCATGGGACAAACACCGCCCCCTCACCCGCTTCGGATTTGGCAAGCCAATCCTCAGCTGCCCTCTCCCCGCGGAGGGGGAGAGGGAGCGAAGGGCTGGAGCCCCGAGCGGGAGAGGGGGCGGTCTGCGACCCGAAACGCGATTACGCCGCGTCCTTCCAGGGGTTGACGGAGACGTGGATCACGCCTTCCGCGCCCTTGCCGGCGACCGACTTGATGGCCCAATCCACTTCCTTCAGACCGAAGGTGTGGGTCATCGCCTTCTCCAGCGGGAAGCGGTGCGATGCGAGCTGCTTCAGCGCAAGTTCGCAGGCCTTGTAGGAATGCCCGCGCGCGCTCTTCAAAGAGGCGTATTTCTGGGTCACCCGATAGATCGGGAAATCCGGGAAGGTCGGCATCTCGTTGCCCTGGATGACCAGGACGCCGGCTTTGCGCTTCAGCGCCGAGATGCCCAGAAGCATCGCTGCGGTCCCTGCGCCTGCCGTGCAGTCGATGGAGACGTCGACCCCCTTGGGCACGATCTGCTTGATGCGGGCGAGCGGGTCCTCGGTCTGGACGTCGATGGTGTAGTCGGCGCCCAAGGCCTTGGCCACTTCCAGACGCTTGGCGTCCTTGGTCGTCCCCGTGATGATGATGCAGTCCGCACCCGCCTGCTTGCAGGAAACGATCTGGGCCAGGCCCTGTTGGCCGGGACCCTGGATCAGCACGGTGGAGCCATAGCCGATGCCCGCTTCGAACAGCGCCCATTGGATGCCGTTGGCGAGCGGGGTCGCGATGCCTGCAAGCTCGGCCGTGACGTTATCGGGCACCTTGTGCACGATGGCGTTCCAGGGGGCGTAGAGATAGTGCGAGAAGCCGCCCCACAGATGCGGGGCAAGATCGGCCGAGGTATAGCCATAGCGGATCGCATTGGGGTTGGTGTGCCAGTCGGTCGCCTCGCAATGGCGGTATTCGCCCTGATGGCACCATTCGCAGGTCATGTCCGGGAGATAATGCTCCAGCAGGATGCGGTCGCCTTCCTTGACGCCTTTGCGCGCCAGCCATTTGTGCCCCGCCTTGGCGACGATGCCGACATTCTCGTGGCCCATGATCACGTTCTGGATGGGCTTGCCGTAATTCTTCACGTCGCTGCCGCAGATGCCGGCGATCTCGACCTTTATCAGCGCGGATTCGTCGTCGATTTCGGGCATGTCGAATTCGCGGTAGACCGTCTCATAGGGGCCCATTTTTACGGCTGCGGGAACCTTCTCAACCACTGTCTTGCCTCCGATAGATGTGTGTAGGGGGGTATTAGCCCGAGGCAGGGGGGCTGTAAACACCGGCCGGGTCCGCACGGAAATCAGCGTTAAGGAGCCGCGAACGAGGCGGTTCAGCGTGCCAGCACGCCGTCGCGCTCGATGCCGGGCGTCCAGACGAATACCGTCTCGCGATCCGGTTCCACCAGGGCGTTCTTCTTGCCGGGGTAGGAGAAGCTGTCGAGGAGGTCCCTGAGCACCGCCACATGGGCGCGCTTCTTGTGGTTGGCCTTGACGAGGCGCCAGGGTGCGAGCCCGTGGCTGGTCCTCAGGAACATCTCGTCCCGCGCCGATGAGTAGGCCTTCCAGTTCTTCAGGGCCGCCGCATCGACGGGCGAGTTCTTCCAGGCCTTCAGCGGGTCCTTCTGGCGGTCGGCGAGGCGGCGCTTCTGCTCGTCCTTCGTGATGTCGAGATAGTATTTCCGCAACGAAAGTCCCGAACGCACCAGCAGGCTCTCGAATTCCTTCACCGTGTCGAAGAATTCCTCGACCTCCTTTTCGGTGCAGAAGCCCATTACGCGCTCGACGCCCGCGCGGTTGTACCAGGAGCGGTTGAAGTACACGAACTCGCCCGCGCCGGGGAGATGGCGCACGAAGCGCTGATAATACCATTCATGGGTTTCGCGGTCGGAGGGTTTGGGCGGCGCGAAGATGCGGGTGTCGCGCGGACTCATATGCTCGGTCAGGTGCCTGATGGTGCCGTCCTTGCCGGCGCCGTCGCGCCCCTCGAAAATGACGAGCACGCGCGACCCGTTCTCGATGAGATCGCGCTGGAGCCTGACGAGCTGAATCTGAAGCCCGCGCAGTTCGCGTTTGAAATCGTCGTCTTTGTCCGCCATCGCCGGTCCCCAAACGCAACGGGCGGGGAACATGTTCCCCGCCCGCGCGCAAAACGCACATCGGACGGCCTATTTCGCGGAGGCCGATTTCACGTTTGCTGCATTCTTCTGGATGAAGGCAAGCATCGGATCGGACAGCTGCGTCTCTCCGGTGCCGATGGAATAGACCTGCGACATGTGATTGTGGCCGGCCATCAGATGAAAGCCGTGTTCCTTGCCGGCGGCAGTCAGCGTCTTGTCGATCATGTCCCCCTGCTGCATCTGGCTCGGCATGTCCCACTCCGCGCGCGTGAAATAGAGCGGGATGTCGGTCTTCTTCATGCCCTCGACCGCATTGACCTCGGCCACTTTCGCCGGATCGTCGCCCGCATAGGGATGGGGCGCCTTGAACTCGTATTGGCCCGACGTGATGATCGCGCCCGCGAGATTGCCGCCGGTCGCCTTCACGAAATTGGGATGCGACACCAGGATCGCGACGAGCGACGCGCCCGCCGAATGGCCCCAGACGAAGATCTTGTTGGGATCGCCGCCGTAATCGCGTGCGTGCTCGCGGACATATTTCACGGCGGCCGAGACGTCGTCATTGGCGGCGGGATATTTGAACTGGGGCGCCAGGCGGTAATTCGTTTCGGCCGCGACCATGCCGTGCTGCACGGCCCAGATCATGACGTTGTCGTACATGAACTGTCCCGGCGGATGCTTGTCGCCGCGGGTGAAGCCCCCGCCATGGACATAAATCAGGATCGGTTTGCCGGCGCCCTGACCTGAGGTGAAGATGTCGACCTTCTGGGCCGGGTCGGAGCCGAAGGCGAGGTCGCGGCTGACCTTCATGTCGGCCGGAATGCCGTCCTTGTGGAACGGCGCGAACAAAGGCGCGGTCTTGGGATCGTTGACGTGGCCCATCTTGGCGATGGCCTCCTGTACGTCCTTCGGCAGTTCGGCATAGGCCAAGCCGGGGATCGCCATGGCGGCAAGAGCGAGCGGAAGAACGAATTTCTTCATGGCGGTTTCCTCACAATGTGGGTTTCACTGGGCTTGTTCTGTAATTTGGGCGGAGAGTGCCGCAACTGAAAGGCGCGGGCAAGGGCGCCCCCTGGGGTTGCTTTCCCGCGGCTCGCGCCGGCCCTAGCATCGTTCTCCGGACGGGGAGAGAAATGGCGGACATCGCATACGACGCCGTGATTATCGGCGGCGGGCATAATGGGCTTGTGTGCGCCGCCTATCTTGCGGGCGCGGGGCTGAAGACGCTCGTGCTGGAACGGCGCGCCGTCGTGGGCGGGGCCGCGGTGACGGAGGAATTCCATCCCGGTTTCCGCAACTCGGTCGCGTCCTATACCGTCTCGCTGCTCAACCCGAAGATCATCGGCGACCTCGATCTGGCCGCGCACGGCCTGAAGATCGTCCACCGCCGGGCCGCCAATTTTCTGCCTACGGAGGATGGCAATTATCTGCTGACGGGGGGCGGGCGGACGCATGACGAAGTGGCGAAATTTTCTGCCGCCGACGCAGCCCGGCTCGGCGATTACGCAGCGGCCCTGGAGCGTGTTGCCGATGCGCTGCGGACCCTCGTGATACAGACGCCGCCCAATGTGGTGGAGGGCGGCGGCTGGCGCCGGGCGCTTCCGGAATTGTGGCGCAGCGGCAAGATCGTGCGCCTGCTTTCGCACCTGCCGATGGCGGTGCGGCGCGATCTCCTGACGCTGTTCGCAAGTTCGGCGGGGGATTTTCTCGACCGCTGGTTCGAGAGCAATCCCCTCAAGGCGCTCTACGGATTCGACGGCATCGTCGGCACCTATGCGAGCCCGTATGAAGCCGGCACCGCCTATGTGCTGCTGCATCACGTTTTCGGCGAGGTGAATGGAGAAAAGGGCGCCTGGGGCCACGCCATCGGCGGGATGGGCGCGATCACGCAGGCGATGGCGAGCGCGGCGCGCGCGAGGGGCGCCGAGATTCGCGTCGATGCCGGCGTGCGCGAGGTGCTGGTGGAAAAGGGCCGCGCGATGGGTGTGGTAACCGAGGCGGGCGAGGCGATCGTTGCGCGCGCGGTGGTCTCGAACCTCAATCCGAAGCTGCTGTATCGCAAGCTGATGGAGCCCTGGCATCTTCCGGCCGATTTCCGCAATCGGATCGAGGCCTATGCTTGCGGTTCCGGAACCTTCCGGATGAACGTGGCGCTCTCCGAGCTGCCGCGGTTCACCTGTTTGCCGGAGCCCGGCGATCATTTGACGTCCGGCATCGTCATCGCGCCGACGCTTTCGTATATGGAGCGGGCCTATTTCGATGCGCGTCTTTTCGGCTGGTCGCGCGAGCCCATCGTCGAACTGGTGATTCCCTCCACGCTGGACGACAGCCTTGCGCCGCCGGGACGCCATGTGGCGAGCCTTTTCTGCCAGCACGTCGCGCCAACATTGCCGAATGGCGCAAGCTGGGACGATGCGCGCGAAACCGTCGCCGATCTGATGATCGAAACCGTGAACAGATATGCGCCCAATTTCAAAGCCGCCGTGCTGGGACGCCAGATCATGAGCCCGCTCGATCTCGAGCGCACGTTCGGCCTCGTCGGCGGCGACATCTTCCACGGAAGGATGAGCCTGGATCAGATGTTCTCCGCGCGCCCCGTTCTCGGGCACGGCGATTATCGCGGGCCCCTCAAGGGGCTTTATATGTGCGGGTCGGGCACGCATCCGGGTGGCGGCGTCACCGGCGTCCCAGGCCACAACGCGGCGCGCGAAATCCTCGCTGATTTCCGCCGGCGCGGGCGGTGACTATGCGCCACCGCTTTGCCAGCGGTGAACGAAGTCCATCGGGTACAGCAGATTGAGCACGTTCAGGGTGAGGTTGTCGCGAATGAAATAGGCGACGGCCGCCTCCATCGTCAGCGCCAGAGCAAGAGCGGCACGGTGCCTGCCGGTGCGGTTTGCGCGAGAGCAGGCGAGGCAAAGCCGATCGCACCATAAGTCACAGCGCTCGATAACGCGGCCGCCGCGGCTGCAACGCACGCATAAGAAACGATGCCTCGTTTGTTTGTCACGCCATCCTCCCAGCAAATGTTGTCATCCCGGCCAGCGCTGCGGAAGCAGCGCGTGCGCCGGGACCCACCCAGACGCTGTCCCGGTGGGTCCCGGGTCTCGCGCGATCGCGCTCGCCCGGGATGACCTTTGTATCTATTGCGTCGGTATGCATTGGCTAAAGCGTGCACTTGCCCGTTGCGGGTCTCAAATTGCGGAAATTCGCCTGCATGCGCATTTCCGCCTCTTTCTGTTCCGCGTCGCTGACATATTCCTTGGGCGAGCCGCGCAGCAGGAAGACGAAATTGTTGCCTTTGGCGTCGTCGGCCTGGACCGACGGGGCATCGGGGTGCTCGGCTTCGGCCGGCACGATCACCGCGATTTTGAGGTTCGGCGCGCGCAGCTTCAGCCGCTCCACCGTGCCGAGCCCGCCTTCGGCGTGGAAAGCGCCCGTGATGTGGACGACCTTGCGCGCCGGATTCTTCTGCAGCGACAGGTAAATCGATTCCGCCATCGTGTCGTCGCGCGTCACCTGTGCGGCGAAGCTCCTTTCGGCCGCCTCCTTCTTCTGCTCGGGCGTGCGGTTCTCATCGGGACCGTGGGCGCCGTCTTCGGCGAGGAAGCGCATGAATTTATCCTTGTACGGACCGTCATCCAGGTGCAATTCGGCCGCCGCCCAGCCGCGCTTCTCCGGCGGAATGGTCGCGAGGAAGCCCGGCCCTTCCACGCCGACGCAGCGCACCACGTTGTTGGGCACATTGGCCGCGATCACCGGCAGCCCGTGGTCCTTGGCGTATTCGACCAGCGGGCGGTAGCTCTCGGCGTAGTTGCTCCAGGCCCGGCCCTTACGGCGCAGCGCGTCCTCGCCGATCCTGTTGCCGAGATAATCGTCCATCACCGGCTGCACGTCGCGCTCGAACATCTCCATCGAGAGGGTGAGCTGCGGATTGCGTGCGTAGAGGGCCCGCAGCAGCGCCATCTCGGCCAGATGATTGCCGGTGTGATCGTGCCATTCGCCCATCACGATGACGTCATAGTCTTTCAGCGCGTCGGCCGTTTGCTCGACGCTCACCGCCTTGGGCGCGCCCTGATCGGTGCGCATCAGGGCAAACGACATGAGGTCCGGGAGCGAGGGCGAAGCGGCCGCCGCCCGTCCGTCGCGGATCGCCGCGGCCGATGCAAGAAGCGAGAGGCTGAGCGAAACGAGGAGGGAGGATCGGCGCAAGGTGATCTCCTATTTTCGGTCACTTTAGCCCCCCCTTCCCGGCGTGACCATCTGGAAGCCGAACCCGAGCCTTGCTAGGTTCCGGCCCGCCGAGACGAGGAGAGAGACAATGACCCGGACTCCGTTGCTGGTTGCCGCTTCCGCGATATGCGTGATGACCGGCTCCCTTTTCGCCTACGCCCAGCTGCCGCCCGATCCGAATGCGAAGCCCAATCCCAAGATGAATTTCTTCGTCACCAGCGTCGGCGGCGGTCACGGCGGTAATCTCGGCGGGCTCGCGGGGGCAGACAAGCATTGCCAGGACCTTGCCACCGCGGCAGGCGTGGGCAACCACACCTGGCATGCCTATCTCTCCACACAGGCGCGTCCCGGCCAGCCCGCAATCAACGCGCGCGACCGCATCGGCAGCGGCCCCTGGTACAATTTCAAAGGCGATATGATCGCGCAGGATCAGGCCCATCTCCATGGCGACACCATCGAGCTCGCGCGCATGGGCAACAACATCAACAAAGTCACCAATCTGACCGAAAAGGGACAGGTGGTGCCGGGCTTGTACGATCTTCAGGCCCCGAACGACCGGGATGAGGATTACATGGCCGCCCATCCCGCCTCCAACCGTCACGAGACGCTGACCGGCTCGATGCCCGATGGGCGCGCCTTCACCGACAATCAGGACCACACCTGCAACAATTGGACGAGCGAGGCCAAGGGCAATTCCGAGAATCTGCGCCAGAACACGGGCGCGGCCGTCCAGGTCGGCATGTCCGACCGCAACGGCGGCGGCAACGGATCGTGGAATTCCGCGCACAGCACGACGGGCTGCGGCCAAGCCGATCTTCGCCGCACGCACGGCGTCGGCCTGTATTATTGCTTCGCGGTCAATTAGGCGAATTGGGAGTGGCGGATAGCGAGTGGCTATTCGCCATTCGCTGCTCGCCATTCGCGTATCGAGGAAAGAAAAGATGATCAAAAAAACATTGCTGGTTGCCGCATCTGCGCTGCCTGTTCTTGCCGGGTCCTATTTCGCGTTTGCCGCGCAGCAACGGCCGATGACCTTCTTCGTCACCAGTGTCGGCATGGGAAAGGGCGCCGATCTCGGCGGACTTGCGGGCGCGGATGCGCACTGCCAGCAACTCGCGACCGCGGTGGGCGCCGGAAACAAGACGTGGCACGCCTATTTATCGACGCAGGCGCGCCCCGGCCAGCCCGCGATCAACGCGCGCGACCGCATCGGCACGGGCCCCTGGTACAATTCCAAGGGCCAGCCGATTTCCGACACCCAGTCCGAACTGCACGGCGACACGCTGATCGAGGCGCAGCGCGGCAGCAATCTGTTCAAGCAATCGGCGCTGACCGAAAAGGGCCAGGTGGTCAACGGCTTCGGCGACATGCCGAACACGCACGATATGCTGACCGGCTCGCAGGCCGATGGCCGTGCGTATACGGACAATACCGATCACACCTGCAACAACTGGACGAGCAGCACCACGGGCACCGCGCAGCTTGGCCATTCCGACCGGAGCGGCGGCGGCAACACCTCGTGGAATTCCGCGCATGCGAGCCGCGGCTGCAGCCAGGCGGACCTTGTGGCGACCGGCGGGGCGGGGCTGTTCTACTGCTTCGCGATCAATTGAGGGGAATGGTGAATAGCGAATAGCGAATAGCGAATAGCGAATAGAAGAAACCATTCGCCGTTCGCTATTCGCGTCTAATCACACACGAAATCGTCTGCGCCCATCGGCCGGCATTGCGCCGGCCAGCCGCGCGCGCGCCAATAATCGACCATCCCCAAATCGCGCGCGAGCTTCTTGAAACGCTCCGTCTTGCGCACGGCGGCATAGCTCGGATGCCAGAACCAGGTGGCCGAGATCGGCTGGAAATAACCGGCCTTGATCTCATCTTCGTAGAATTCGAGCACGCGTTCCGGCGCACCCACATGCATATACGCAAAGCTCATGCTGCCGAGCTTGGGCAGGCTCTCGGACGCGGCCTTGACGGGCGCGGATTCGAGCACCTTCGCTGCGTTCTCGGTAAAGCCGGGGAAATAATTCGTCGCCGGCATTTCGCGAATCAACGCGGCCGATTCCTTGTAGCGTCCGGCGGAGGCCTGGATCAGCGCCATTTCCAGCGTGCGCCCGGGGCGGAAGGGCTGGAGCATGGCAAGCGCCTTGTCCGTGTCGCCGTCTAACCAGACAATTTCGGCGGTGTCCGCGGTGTAATTGACGATGAACTGCTCGATCGCCTGCAGATGGTCGCGCATGACGAGCGATTCCTTGATCTTGCCCATCGCGGCGAGAAACTGGCTGTAGCCGTGCAGTCCGTCCGCCTGGTTGGGATCGAGCGCGAGCGCTTGTTTGAACGCGTCTTCGGCGGCGATCATCTTGCGCTGAACCAGATTGGCATAGCCAAGCGCGACATATCCATCCGCGCCCTTGGGATCGTGCTGCACCGCGGCGCGCGCGAGCGCGTCGGCCTTGGGAATCGTGCGCTCCACGATCTGGCGTTCCTGATCGGGCGCGTTGCTGCGGAGCGCCTGCTGGAACAAGGGAATCAGCGCGTCGTCATAAGCGAGCATGGCGGCGGCCGGCGCGTAATCGGGCTCGCGCGCCACCACGGTTTCCAGGATCTTCGCTGAATCGGCGAGCGCCTGCGCGCCGCGCGCGCGGCCCGCGACCTTGGCGCGGAGGAAATCCTGATAGGCCTCGATGGTTTGCGTCCGGTTGCGCACCAGCATGGTGCCGGCGGGGATTTGCGCCTTCAGGGCGGCGGCGATGTTTTCGGCCGCGTCTTCCTCGATGTCGAAGATGTTCGGAAGCTCGGTGTAGTAATCCTGCGACCACAGTTGAACGCCGGTGTCCGCCTCCACCAGCCAGACATTTATGCGCACGCGGTCCGCAACGAGGCGCGCGGTGCCTTGCACCAGATAGGTTGCGTTCAGCGCTTTCCCGATTGCGCGCAAGTCGCGGTTTCCCTCCTTGAAGCGGAAGGCGGACGACCGCGCCACCACGCCCACGCCGGGTGCGCCGGTCAGCGCATAGGCGATCTCGTCGGTCAAACCGTCGGCGAGGTATTCCTGGTCCGCTTCGCCCGACGCGTTGTCGAGCGGAAGTACGGCAACGGTGGGGCGCGGGCGTGCCGGCTGCGCGGGCGCCGGGACGGCGTTCGTGCACAGCAGCAACAGGATTGCGGCTGCCGGGCCCGGCAGAAATGATTTCAGTCCGGCGATCAAGCGGTCCATGGGCGCGCGAGTCTCAGAGCGGCTGCGGGAACCTTAGCATTGCGGCGCGAGGGAACGAAGCTCAGCTAACGAAACGCGCCGGTTTCTTCCGCCGCGACCACAGAAAGGCCGCAACCGCCGTCAGCAGCAGCGCGCCGGAGGCGGGTTCGGGCACCGCCAGCTTCGGCGTGTTTGTCTGCGCCACATAGACCGTATCGTTGTTGCAATCGCCCGTTCCCCACATCAGCGCGACATTGGCCGCCGTGAACACCGTGTTCAGGATGTTGTTGGTGAGCGCCGTCAGCCTCACGTCCACGCGATAGGGATAGGTGGCGTCGCCGCTTGCGTTCTGCGAGACGTCCACCGTCCATCCGGGAAGCGCCGACCCGCCGGTCACGATGGTCGGCGCGTCGTGCGCAAGTCCGTCGTTCGGCGAGATGTACTTGCCGCCATAAATGTAGCCGGTGTTTTTCCAGCGATCGATCGATGTCATGTAATTGTTGGTGATCGCGTAGAGGCCGGCCCCGACGCCGCCATAGGGAAGCTGTGCTCCCAAGGCGATGGCGTAATTGAAGCTGTCGGGATGAAGAGGATCGGTCGCCAGGAACACATCGGCGTAATGGGCGCCCAGATCGTCGCCGTCGAACTGCGTGTAGAAGCTCAGCATCAAGGTGCGCGGACCGGTCGAGATGTCGACACGGTCGGTGTTGAAATCGTTGCCGCCTTCGACCGCGTCGCCGGTCGATGCGGTCCCGCCGCCGTACCAATTGATCGGCGACGTCCCCGCATAGGAGACGTTCTGGGTGGTGTCGGGGATCAGGGTCGCGTGCGCCAAAGACGGCGCACAGGCGAAAAGCGCGGCGGCAAACGCGGCGCGCGCTAAGGTCGGGAGCTTCTTGTTCATGGGTCGATGCATCGCACGGCCGTGGTATATAATCCGTCAGCGGACGGATATACGCGCTTGTGTCGCACAGAATTGGGATGGTGCTAATTCACGTGCGGCCTTGCGCCATTGGTAGTTGTATTACTGGGTCGCGCGTTCAACCGGCTGCCGCGAGAGGCAGGGAAAAGCTGCGATTTTCTGGTTAGCTCATATTAAATCGTACACGGATGAATTCCGCATTCGATTCAAATTGTCTCCAATCGGGAAAGCGGAAATTTCCGTTTGCGCCCGTTTCTTGCTGGGCCTCAGCAGCATTCGCAGCCAAAGCCTTCCGGAACGATCAGCGTCTCCTTCATCCAGGCGAAGGGAAGATTGTCGAGGGTGACATCGGCGACCGGCTTGAACAGCTTGAAGTGATGGCGCTGTTCGTTCTCCCAGAACGCGACCACGGTCTCGAGCGGCGGACAGCCGGGAAGCTTGCACGCGACCTCCGAAACCAGAATGGCCGCATCCGGCTGAAGCCTGAAACGCGCGCGCACCCAGCCCTGCACGCGTTCGATCGCCTCGAGCTGTGCGGCGTTGTTGGCGGCCGGGCTCATCAGGCTGTCGGAATCGTCGGGGGCTTCGGTTTTGCCGGAGAACCACCGGGACAGCGCTGCGTCGTAATCGGTATCCGAACTCATCGTCCCTGCATTTTCGGTAACGCTTCGAACCTAGCACGAAGAGGGCTCACCTCCATGCCTTGCCCGGGCGAAGGAAGTGTGGAAGCTGGGCCGGCATTGCCTGGAAACGGACTTCGAGACCATGAATCCTTTTGTTCTTGCCGCCATTGGCGGTGTTCTGATCGGGTTATCGGCCGTGATGCTGATGGCGCTCTCCGGCCGCATCGCCGGGATCAGTGGCATTATCGGCGGGCTGTTGCCGCCCAAACCGGCCGACGATCGCTCCTGGCGGCTTGCCTTCATTCTGGGGCTGGTGCTGGCGCCGGTCGGTTTGCGGGTGCTGACCGGCGATGATCACATCGGGGCGCCCACGGTTGGGACGGCGACGCTGATCGCGGCGGGGCTTCTCGTCGGGATCGGCACCGCGCTTGGCGGGGGCTGCACGTCCGGCCATGGCATTTGCGGGATTTCGCGGCTGTCGCCGCGCTCCATGGCCGCGGTCGGCGTTTTCATGCTGACAGGCATCGCGACCGTCTTCGTTGTCCGTCATATGCTGGGGGGTGTGTGATGCGCGAAATCGCGGCAGGACTTCTGACGGGACTTCTGTTCGGCTTGGGATTGTGCCTCTCGAACATGACGAACCCGGCCGTGGTGCAAGGTTTCCTGGACATCGCGGGGGCGTGGAATCCGGCCCTCATCTTTGTGATGGCGGGAGGCGTCGCCGTGACGTTCCTGGGCTACCGGCTGCTGGTGCCGAAATCGCGCCCGCTTTGGGCCTCCCGCTTTTCGCTCCCGACGGCAACGCTCATCGATGCGCCGCTTATCGCGGGCGCCGCCATCTTCGGCGTCGGCTGGGGTCTGGCCGGCTATTGCCCCGGCCCGGCCGTGGTCTCGCTGGCGTCGGGCCGGACGGGCGTCCTCATCTTTGCGGGCGCGATGCTGACCGGCATGATCCTCGTGCGATGGATACGGGCCGGTGGCTGGGCTACGATCAGGCGGGAGCCTGCGGAATAGAGCCATGACCGCCGACGCAAGAACGCTGGTGCGCGAGAGTCCCATGACGGCGTTCCAGATCGCCGTGGTTGCGATTTGCACGCTCGTGAACATGATCGACGGTTTCGACGTGCTGGCGATCTCGTTCACCGCACCCGCCATTGCCAAGGAATGGGGCGTGAACCCCGCGACGTTGGGGGTGCTGCTGTCGGCGGGGTTGGCCGGCATGGCGCTGGGTTCGCTCACCCTGGCGCCGCTGGCCGACATTTGGGGCCGCCGCGCGGTGGTGTTCCTGTCGACCGCCATCATCAGCGCCGGCATGCTGGGCTCGGCTGCGACCTCGACCGTGTGGGAATTGTCGGCCCTGCGCTTCGCAACGGGGCTGGGGATCGGCGGGCTGCTCGCGAGCGGCAACACGCTTTTGGCCGAATATGCAAACGACAAATGGCGCGATTTCTCCATCTCGTTCATGGTCGTCGGCTATTCCGGAGGCGCCATCATCGGGGGCTCCATTGCGGCCTATCTCATTGCGGCGTTCGGCTGGCGTGCGGCCTTCATCTTCGGCGGCGCCTGCTCGACCGTACTTTTGCCGGCTGTATTGTATTTGCCGGAATCGATCGATTTCATCCTGGCGCGCGGGGGCGCCGATGCGCTCGCCCGCGTCAATGCGGTAATGCGTCGGCTCGGCCACCCGCCGATGACGGCATTGCCTCAGGTCACCCGCGATGAAATCTCCACCCGCGCCGTGATCGGCGTGTTCGATGCGCGTTTCCTGAAGGGCACGCTGCTGATCTGCATCTGCTTCTTCATGCTGATGCTGAGCTTTTATTTCGTGCTCTCCTGGACGCCGAAGAACCTCGTCGATATGGGCTTCACCAATTCGCAGGGCATTTTCGGTTCGGTGCTGCTGAATGTCGGCGGCATATTGGGCGGGCTCGCCTTCGGCTATTTTGCCGCCCGCTCGCATGCGCGCAAACTGGCGCCGTACATGTTTGTGGCTCTGTTCGTTGCCATCGTCGGCTTCGGCGCCTTGCGCTCCGGCCTGGTGCCGGTGATGACGGGCGCCTTCGTGGCCGGGTTCTTCCTGATCGGCTCGATGACGAGCCTCTATGCGCTGGTGCCCCAAATCTACCCCGCACGCGTGCGCAACACGGGGACGGGGCTGGCCATCGGGTTTGGCCGTCTCGGCGCGGTGGTCGGGCCCTATCTCGGCGGCCTTCTGATCGGAGCGGGCTGGCAGCGGCTTGCCTATTACTCGGTGCTCGCCATTCCGGTGCTGGTTACGGCGGCGGCGGTCGGGCATATCCCGCTCTTCGGCGAGCGGACCGGCCGCGGAGCAGGCTTGGGCCGCGAGACGCTCAACCCCGCCGAATAGCCCACCGTCGCGGTTCGCAAACGCTTGTGATAATCCTCTCGCCCAGGGAACAATCGGGGAGAGGAACATCATGCGCAAATCTCATCTGGCACTTGCCGCAGCATTGCTGGGCGTCATCGGCGGCGTCGAGCTGACGCGGCAAACCTCGGCCATCGAGGCGGTGCCGCGTCCGGGCGCAGGCTTTGCGGCCATTCCGGGCGCCGTCGGGGGGCAGGACATGTTCGGCCCCTACGACGTGGTGAAGGGCTGGCCCAAGGACATCTCGACCGTTCCCGGCAACGAAAAATGGACCTGGGGCGCAGGACAGAGCATCTATGCCGAAAGCCCGGACCGCATCTATGTGCTTCAGCGCGGCGAACTTCCGAACATCAAACGGCCCGCGACCAAGAAGCTGGACGAGTTCGGCCCCTCCGTGCTGTTCCCCATCGGGCGGCTTCCCTATCGCGATGCGACGGTGTCTTCACCGCCCGCGGCCGGAGGCACCGGCCAGGACCCGCGCGACGGCATGCGGCTCTATTACGGCAAGCTCGGCGTCGATGCGAACTGGGAGAACTGCATCGTCGTCATCAATTCCAAGGGCGACATCATCGAGCGCTGGACCCAATGGGATAAGATCCTGAAGCGGCCGCATTTCGTCGCCGTCAATCCCTACGATCCGGAAAAGCATGTCTGGATCATCGACGACCACATGCACGCCATCTACAAATTCACCCATGACGGCAAGCAGTTGGTCCAGACCATCGGCACGCCGGAGCAGGAAGGCGCGGACGGCACCCATTTCAATCGGCCGACCTACATGGCATGGCTGCCGGACAGCACCATGTTCGTGGCCGACGGCTATAACGGGACGCGCGTCGCGAAATTCGACAAGGACGGCAAGTTCCTGATGGCGTGGGGCCAGAAAGGCTCCAACGGCAGCGACAAGCGCCCCGGCTACATGAACAATGTGCACGGCATCGCGGTCGACCCGCAGACCCGGCGCGTCTTCGTCAATGACCGCGGCAATCATCGGGTGCAGGTGTTCGATGAGAACGGCAAGTTCCTCTACGATTGGAGCTTCGGCGTGGAGCCGTCCGACATTCATCTGATCTATATCGGCGCCGACCGCACGCTGTGGGCGTTCGACCGTGGCACCTCGAAGATGCTGAAATACGATCTGGAAGGGCACTTCCTCTACAGCTGGGGCACATGGGGCGATTTCGCCGGCGGCTTCTGGGGCGTGCACGGGTTCAGCGTGGACCAGGAAGGCAATTTCTATGTCGCCGAAGTGGATTCGGGACGGGTGCAGAAATTCGCTCCGCGCCAGGGCGTGAACCCGAATTTCCTGGTCGGCAAGCAGGTCTATTCCGCATGGCAATGATACCCTCTCCCCTTGTGGGAGAGGGTGCACGCGCTCCTGAGCTGGGCGAAGGAGCGTGTGCGGGTGAGGGGTCGTGAAGCACGCTTTTGCGCGGCGTCTTCGACGCGAGCAAACCAATGTGGAACGGAAACTTTGGTACAAGTTGCGGGATCGGCGCATTGACGGATTCAAGTTCCGACGGCAGCAGCCCATTGGTCCGTACATCGTCGATTTTGTTTGCTTCGAGACGAAACTTGTTGTTGAGCTCGATGGCGGGCAACATGCTGACGACAAGAATGCAGCAGCCGACGCTGTGCGGACCGCATTTCTTAAAAGCCAAGGGTTTCGTGTTCTGCGATTCTGGAATCTGGACTTGATTGAGTCCTTTGACGGTGTGCTGGACAGAATCTGGCGTGAGTTGAGTATGTAAAGTCTGCCCCTCACCCGGTTCGCTTGCGCGAACCGCCCTCTCCCACAAGGGGAGAGGGAAAGGAGTGCTTGCGCATGAATCCCGTTTTTGCAGTTTTTGCCTTGGCCATAATTATGTTCGGCAATGTCGCCAATGCGGCCGAGATTCATGTCATCGCGTCGCCCGGTGTGCGTGAGGCGTATACCGAGCTGGTGCCGCAATTCGAAAAGGCCACCGGCAACCGCGTCATCACCATTTGGGATGGCGTCGCCAACGTGACCAAACGGGTGGGCGGCGGCGAGACGGCAGACGTCGTCATCCTGCCCGTGGCGCAGATCGAGCAATTGACCAAAGCGGGCAAGCTCGCACCCGGCGGCCGCGCCGATGTCGCGAAGTCCGGCATCGGGGTGGCGATTCCGGCGGGCGCGCCGAAACCCGATCTCGGTTCCGGCGAGGCGCTGAAGAGCGCGATCCTGAAAGCGAAGAAAGTCGCCTGGTCCACGGGGCCGAGCGGCGTCTATCTGCAGCGGCTGATGCAGCAATGGGGCATCTGGGACACGATCAAAGCGAAGGTCGTCGTCATGCAGCCCGATACGCCGGTGGGGATTGCGATCGCGCGCGGCGACGCCGACATCGGCTTTCAGCAGGTGAGCGAACTGGTTCACATCAAGGGCATCGATTATCTGGGACCGTTGTCGCCGGACGTGCAGGAAACCACCGTCTTCGCGGCGGCCTTGCACAATTCGGCAACCGCGCCCGATGCCGCGAAGGCATTGGTGAAGTATTTGAGCGCACCCGCCGCCGCGCCCGCGTTCCGCCGGGCCGGCATGGAGCCGGGTTAGGTTCGAACGGATTCTCCGGTTCCCAATATTGACGCTCTCATGCTTCGACATGCTCAGCATGAGGAATATATTTTCCTCAACCTGAGCCTGTCGAAGGGTGAGGACTTACGCCGTCACGGAAAAACTCACCGGCGGTTTGCCGCGCTGCTGGCGTTCCCACATCGCCGTGTAGGCGGATTCCAGATGCCGCGCGAAGCCGCCGGCATCGAACAGCGGCGATTCCTCGCGTGCCGTTAAAAGCTTCGCCTTGATCGCGGCCAGCCGTTCGGGATCGCGCGCAAGTGCCAGAGCGAGTTCTTCATATCCGGCAAGTGAAGACGCGATCAGTTCCGGCAGTCCCATGGCTGTCAGCAGACTCGCCGCAACCCGCGAGGGAAACGTGCGGCCCGTACAGGTGACGAGCGGCAAACCAACCCAGAGCGCGTCGCTCGCCGTCGTGTGGGCGTTGTAGGGGAGGGTGTCCAGGAACAGATCGGCGAGATGCTGCCGCGCCAGGTGCCGTTCGACCGGCGCAGGGGCTGCGAACACCAACCGCTCGGGCGCAACGCCGCGCGCCATCGCTTCACGTTTGAGATTGCGCGAGGCGGCCGGATTATCCTCCACGAGCCACAGCACGCTCGCTTCAACCTCGCTGAGCAGCCGCATCCAGATGTCGAACATCGCGGGCGCGATCTTGTAGACATTGTTGAAGCAGCAGAAGACGAAGCCGCGCTCCGGCAATCCGGCTTCCGCGCGCGACGGCGTTGCGGCAAGGACGCGGGTCCTGTCGTTCGGCTGATAGCTGAAGGGGAGGCGCACGATCTTTTCGCTGTAATGCGCATCGTCCGCAGGCGGAACGATCACGGCGTCGGCGACGATGTAATCCATATAGGGCGCCCCCATGGTGGCGGGAAACCCGAGAAAATTCACCTGTTGGGGGGCCGGGCGGCGGGCCATGATGGGGGGGCGCGACTGATCGGTGAAGCCTTTGAGATCGACTGCGATGTCGATCTCTTTTGCGCGCAACAAAGCGGCGATGTCCGCATCGCTCCTGTCCCCGGCCTGCAGAAATTCCGTGAACGCCGATTCGAGACGCCGTCGCATGGGGCTGCCGTCGTCGCGTCCATAGGAGATCGCGAAAGTGTCGAACCGGCTCCTGTCGTGGGCTTCGAACACGCCGGCCATCAGAGTGGCCGTCGCATGAGCCTGGAAATCGGCCGACAGATAGGCCACGCGGATGCGGCCGTGGCGGTAGCGCTCGCCGGTCCATAAAGGAGGGGCTAAGGGAAATCGCGTTTGCGTCAGGATGCGCGAGGCAAGAAGCTGATCTTCCGGCTCTTCGCACATTGCGGTTGCGACCATCGGCGGAACGGCCGGGCGGCCGGCGCGCATATCGGCCAGCGCGCGCTCCCATTCCTCCTTCAGTCCGCGCCAATCGCAGGTTTGCAGCTTCGCACGGATCAGACTACCGCGCGCAAACGGAACATGGGGATCGAGACTGAGCAGGGTTTCGTAATCGCACGCGGCGTCTTCATAACGGTGCGCCAGCATCAAGGTCTGGGCCCGATTGTGGCGTGCTCCGGCAAATCCGGGCTCGAGGTCGAGCGCGCGACCGAAGCTCGCCGCCGCTTCCTCGAAACGGCGCAGTGCCGCCAGAACCATGCCGCGATGGTTCCAGGCCTGCGCGCGCTGGGGCTCGGCGGCGAGCGCATCGTCGAGCAGCCGCAACGCCACGGCGAATCGGCCGGACTGGAAATGCGCCCGCGCCAGATTCTCGGCCAACTCGGATTTGCTCGGACTCGTCTCGGGCAAGTGCCCCTCCGTTCGCGCCGCGAGCACGTTCCCGTAACCCGGGGCGGACGATCTATATATCAGCCGGAACGCTGAAGCTCTCGGGCGGCCGTCCCGCTTGATGGCGTTCGTGCATCCCGGTGTAGGCCGCTTCGAGATAGCGTGTGAAGCGTGGCGTATCGAACATCGGCTCGGTGTCGCGGTTCTTCACGAGTTTCGCCCTGATTGCGGCCAGCCGTTCCGGGGCTTGCGCCAGCGTCCGCGCCATCTCCTCATAATCGGCAAGCGTTGGCGCGATCAGTTCGGGGAGTCCGATCGCCTTCAACAGGCTCGCCGCCACGCGCGCCGGGAACGTCTCGCCGGGGCAGGTCACCAGCGGCAGGCCCATCCAGAACGCGTCGCTGGCCGTGGTGTGCGCGTTGTAGGGAAGCGTGTCGAGGAACAGATCGCCGAGCGGCACGCGCGCCAGATGCTCGTCCGGCATGACCCGCGGTGCGAAGATGAGGCGTTCCGGCGCCATGCCGAAGATAGCGGCTTCGCGCTTCAGATTCTCCGCGCACAGCGGATTGTCCGCGAGCAGCCACAGAACGCTCCCCTCCACATCGCGCAAGAGCCGCATCCAGATGGCGAACATCTCCGGGCCAATCTTGTGGGTATTGTTGAAGCAGGAAAAGACGAAGCCCTTCTCAGGCAGACCCGCTTCGGCCCTCGTGGGCGTGCGCTCGGCCACGCGCCGCTTCCTGTCGTTCGCCTGATAGGCGTGCGGCAGATAGGCGACTTTCTCGCTGTAATGGACCGCGTGGCCGTCCGGTATCACCGTGTGATCCCCGATTATGTAATCGATGAACGGCGCGCCCATGGTGCCGGGGTAGCCCAGATAATTCACCTGCACGGGTGCGGGCCGCAGCGCCAGGATTCCCGTCCGCGCATCGCCGGTATAGCCGTTGAGATCGACGGCGATGTCGATTTCCATCTCGCGCATCATGTTTGCGGCTTCTTCGTCGCTCATGGCCCGCACGTCGATGAAGCGGTCGAAGGCGGTTTCGATGCGCTGCCGGGTTTCACTCTGTTCGTCGGGGCTGAGCGAGATGGCAATGGTTTCGAACCGGCTCTTGTCGTGCTGCTCGAAGCAGCCGACGATCAGCGTGGCCACGGCGTGCCGGCGAAAATCCGTCGACAGATAAGCGAGGCGGATCTTGTCGTGGCGATAGCGTTCCCCGCGCCATAGCGGTTCGGCATCCGCCGGACATTCCTCCGACGCCCACAGCCGCGCGGCGACCAGATTCTCTTCCTCCGAATCGATCAGCGCGCGATGGTCGAGCACGTTGACGAAGCGTTGCCCCGCCTTCAGTCCGGCATGTGTGCGCGCGATATCGGCCTCACGCCGCCGCCAATCGCACATATGCAGGCGCGAATGGATGCCGATGCGCACCGCGGGCGCGTGATCGGGATCGAGAAGCAGCGCCCGCTCGCTGTCCGCGGTGGCTTCGGCGAACAGCTTCAGGCTCTGATAGGCGCGCGCGCGCGCGCTCCAGATGTCGGGATCGTTGGGATTGAGCTGCAGCGCCTTGTCGAAGAAGGGAAGCGCTGCCCTCTCTTGTTTGAGCGCAACCATCGCGGCGCCGCGATTGTTCCAGCTCATGGCGTTGTCGGGTGCGAGCTGAAGCGCCCTGTCGAGGCAGGCGAGCGCCTCGCGGTGCTTCTTCAGCCCGGAGAGCGCGCTGCCGCGATTGTGCCATGCCGCGGAATTGTCCGGATCGGCCGCGAGCGCGCGGGCGGCGTCGCGCTCGGCCTCTTTCATGCGCTTCATGCGGATCAGGACGCTGGACCGGTCGGTGAGCGCCTCCGGATTGCCGGGCGCGAGCACAAGCGCGGCATCGAAAGCGGCCAGCGCTTCGTCGTAGCGCTTCAGCGCCATCAGCGATATGCCGCATTCGATGGAGGCATCCGCATTCTTCGGGTCGAGCGCGCGCATCCGCTCGAACGCGGCGAGCGCTTCGGCGGCACGGTTCGTCTTGCGCAGGAGCCGGCCGCGGCTGTGGAGTGCTGCGATGCTTGCGGGCTCGAGCGCCAACAATCTGTCGAAATCGGCAAGCGCCTCGGTGTCGCGATCGAGTTTCGCCAGCGCCAGAGCGCGGCTCAAATAGAAATCCGGCGATTTCGGATCGAGCGCGATGGCGCGCGTGAAGCTCATGATCGCATCGGGGAGGCGGCCAAGCTCGGCGAGCGCATTGCCGCGATTGGTCCATACGATCGGGTGATTGGGTTCCTTCGCCAGCACTTTTTCGTAGCTCTGAAGCGCCTCGGCGTGGCGGCCGAGTTCGAACAGCGCATTGCCGCGGTTGAGCAGCAATTCCGGCGATGGCGGCACCAAAGCAAGTGCCAGATCGTAGCTCGCCAGCGCATCCGCAAAGCGCCCTGCCTGCGCCAGCATGTTGCCGCGCGTGACCATGGCGGGCACATAATCGGGCTTCAGCGCCAGCGCGCGGTCGAAACAGCCCAGCGCGTCCTTCGCGCGGCCGAGCGCCTGCAGGATGCAGCCGCGATTGTAGAGCGCATCCACCGAAGTGGGGTTGAGCTTCAGCGCGCGCTCCATCAGCCGGTCGGCGTCGGCAAGCTCGCCGCGCTGGAAATGCAGGTAGCCGAGCATCTGCAGCGCGCCCACATGTTTGGGGTTGGCGCTCAGCACCTGATTGTAGAGCCGGGCGGCCTCGGCAAGCTGGCCCGACTGATGCAGGCGCCAGGCGTTCTGAAGGATGCGATCGTTCATGTGTGCGGCAATCGAAGCATAATTAGCGCGGCCTTGCGACAGCAAAGCTCACCGGCGGAGCGCCCTCCCGGTGGCGCGCCCACATGGTCTCGAAAGCGGACTCCAGATCGCGCGTGAAGGTGTGGGCATCGAACAGGGGCGCCGTCGTCCGGGCTTCGCGGAGCCGGGCGCGGATTTGCGCCAGCGACGCGGCATCGCGCGCGAGTTTGAGCGCCATGGCTTCGTATTGTTCGGGCGTCTGGGCGATCAGCTCGGGCAAGTTCACGGCCTTGAGCGCGCTCGCAGCAACCCGGCTGGCGAAGCTGTTGCCGATGAGGGTCAGCAACGGCAGGCCCGCCCACAGCGCATCCATGGCGGTCGAGTGCGCGTTGTAGGGCGCGGTGTCCAGAAACAGATCGGCCAGCGAAAGCCGTGCCAGATAGGCATCGGCGGCGGGGATGGGCGGCGCGAAGACAATGCGCTCCGCCGGCAGCCCGTGTTTTTCCGCTTCGCGCGCCAGGTTGCGCCGGGCTTCGGCGTTGTTGGCCGGAAGCCACAGCACGCTTCCCTTAACCTCGCGCAGCAGGCGCATCCAGATGTCGAACATCGCGGCATTGAACTTGTAGCTGTTGTTGAAAGAGGCGAAGACGAAGCCGGTTTCCGGCAAACCGGCGGAGGCGCGGGAGGGCGCATCTGCAATCGCGCGCGAGCGGTCGCCCGGCAGATAGCAATGCGGCAGGTAGGCGATCTTCTCGGCGTAATGGCGTTGCTGCTCTTCCGGGATGAGCGTCGGATCGGCGATCAGGTAATCCATGTAGGGGGCGCCCATGGTTCCAGGAAAGCCCAGATAGTTCACCTGCAGCGGCGCCGGGCGCCACGCGAAGATGGCGCTCCGGCATTGGCCGGTGAAGCCCATAAGATCGACCGCGATGTCGGCTTCCATGCCGCGGATGAGACGCGCAATGTCCTCGTCGCCTCGCGCGCGCACATCGACGAAACGTTCGAACGCCGCTTCCAGGCGAAGCCGCGACGGTGTGCGATCCAGCGGCCCGAACGAGACGGCGATGGTTTCGAAGCGGGCGCGGTCGTGACGCTCGAATACGCCGGCCATCAGATTTCCGACGGCGGTGTTGTTGAAATCGCCCGAGACATAGACCAGCCGGATGCGCTCATGGGCATAGCGCGCGCCTCTCGCGAGCGGGTTGGCCGCGGGCGGACATTGATCCGCGGTCCAGATCTCTGCGGCACTGAGATGCTCAGCCGGGGAATCCGACAGCGCCTTGAGATTGAACGGCGAGACGGCGCGCTTGCGTTGCGCGAGTGCGGCCGAGACTTTCGCTCTCTGATCTTCCAGTCCGGTCCAATCGCAAGCCTGCAGCTTGGAGTGGATCAGCACACCGCGTGCATAGGGATAATCCGGGTCGCGCGCCAGCACCTCTTCGCAATCGGCGGCCGCTTGCGCATAATGACCGAGGATCGCGTGCGCGTTGCCCCGGTTGTAGAACAGCTCCGGGCTGCCGGGCTTGAGCGCGAGCGCGCGATCATAGGCGATGACCGCTTCGCCCCGGCGGCCGAGTTGGGTCAGCGCCGTTGCGCGATCCTCCCAGGCATCGGCGAAACCGGGATTGAGGGCTACCGCTTTGTCGAAGCTCGCGAGCGCGTCCTCGATGCGGCCGAGCTGCATCAAAGCGGAACCACGATTGCGCCAGCCATCGGCAAAATCCGGCATCAGCGCGAGCGCCTTGTCGTAGCTCCTGACCGCCTCTTCGACGCGGCCGAGCGTCAGCAGCGCATTGCCGCGGTTGCTCCAGCTTTGCGCGTGGCCGGGGTTCGCGGCGAGCACGGCGTCATAGGCCGCGAGCGCCTCATCGTGCCGGCCGAGATTGGATAGGGCCGCCCCGCGCCCGGCGAGCGGCTCGAAGAGGCCAGGCTTGACGGCCAGCGCAAGATCGAAGCGCGCCAGTGCCTGCACGAATTCGCGGCGCTGGAAATGCAGCGACCCGAGAAGGTACTGCGCCCACACATTTTGCGGCTCGGTCTGAAGCACGTTGCGATAGAGCCGCGCGGCATCGTCGAGCCGCCCGGCCCGGTGGTGCATCAGCGCGGTCTGGATCGGCGCTTCGCTCATGGCGCGGCGGCTTCGGGAACGCCGAAGCTTGCGGGCGGCGCGCCGCTTTGGTGGCGCTCCCACATGGTGCGATAGGCGGCTTCGAGGCCGCGGGTAAAGCGGGCCGTATCGAACAGCGGCAGGGTGAGCCGGTTGCGCGCGAGTTTTTCGCGCAACGCCGTGCGCGCGCCGGGATCGCACGCGAGGCGAAGCGCGGTTGCCTCATATTCCGCCGGCGTTTGCGCGATCAACTCGGGCAGGCCCAGCGTGGAAAGAAGGCTCGCGCCCACCCGCCCGGCGAAGCTTGCGCCCTTCAACGTGAGAGCCGGAACGCCCGCCCAAAGCGCGTCGCAAGCCGACGCGTGCGCGTTATAGGGGAGCGTGTCGAGAAACAGATCGGCCAGCGAAAGCCGGGCGAGATGCGCGCCGGGGCTCGCGACGAACGGCGCGAACAGGATGCGTTCGCCCGCAACGCCCCGCGCTTCGGCTTCGCGCTTCAGATTGCGCATGGCGCTCGGGTTGGGTTGCGACAGCCAGAGCACGCTCCCCTCAACCCCGCCAAGCAGCCGCATCCAGCAATCGAACGTCTCGGGCGTGATTTTGAAGAGGTTGTTGAAGCACGCGAAGACAAACGCATTCTCCGGCAGGCCTGCAGCGCCGCGGCTCGGCGGTGCGGCAAGCTCCCGCGTCGAATCGTTCGGCAAATAGCAATGCGGGAGATAGGCCACGGTTTCTGAGAAATCGGCGCGGTTCTCTTCCGGTATCACCGTTCGGTCGGCAAGGATGTAGTCCATGTAGGGTGCGCCCATGGTGCCGGGATAGCCGAGCCAATTGACCTGAATCCCCGAGGGCCTGCGGGCGAAAATTGCGGTTCGCGCGCCTTCCGTGTAGCCCATAAGGTCGACCGCGATGTCGATTTCGAGCTCGCGCATCAGCTTTGCGATCTCGGCGTCCGGCTTGTCGTGCGCGTCGATGAAGCGCCCGAAGGCATTTTCCATTCGGGTCCGCAACGGCGTGCCGTCTCCGGGCGCAAGCGAAATGCCGAAGGTGTCGAATTGCGTCCGGTCATGGTGCTCGAATACGCCCGCCGCAAGCAGCGACACGGCGTGCTGGCGGAAGTCGCCCGAGACATAGGCGACGCGGATGCGCTCGTGCCGGTAGCGTTCGCCGCGCCAGACCGAATCCGGCCATTGAGCGGCTTCCTGCGCGGTCCAGATGCGCGCAACTTTCAGCAGCGCCTTGGGCGAATCGAAAATCGCGATGCTCGCGAGCGCATTCAGGCTCAGAACGCCCGAGTCCAGGTCTGCGGCGATCCGCGCCTTGTGGGCGGCCACGTCCCGCCAATCGCAGCACTGCATCCGGTTCAGAACCAGATTGCCGCGTGCATATTTGAAATGGGAGTCCTGCGCCAGGACTCGCTCGCAGTCGCGGGCGGATTCCTCGAAGCGCTTCAATGACCAATAGGAGGTGGCGCGATTATAGAGTGTTTCGATGCTGTCGGGTTTCAGCGCCAGCGCATTGTTGTAACTTGAAATGGCCTCCTCGTGCCGGCTGAGCACCGCAAGCGCGATGCCGCGATGCACCAGAGCGTTGAAGCAGTTCGGGTTGGCGAACAGCGCGCGGTCGAAGCTTTGCAGCGCTTCCTTCGGACGCCCGAGCGCAACGAGTGCGGCCCCCTGGCTGCAGAGCGCGTCGGCAAAGCGGGGATTGTCGCGCAAGGCTTGCCCGGCTGCTTCGAGGGCCTCTTCGGGATGCCTGAGCGCGAACAGCGCGGTCGAACGGTTGTTGTGCGCGAAGGAAAGGTCCGGCCGCTCGGCGAGCACGCGATCGAAACATTGGAGCGCATCGAGCGGGCGCCCGAGCGCGAGCAGCACCACGCCGCGATTGTTGCGTGCCTCGGCGTAGCCGGGGCGAATGGCGAGCGCGCGGGCAAAGGCGGCGAGGGCGTCTTCGTTTCGTCCCAAGTTCTGGAGCGCGCAGCCGCGGTTGTAGAAAAGCTCGGCCGATTCCGCATTGACCCGGGCTGCGGCGGCATAAAGCCGCTCGGCATCCGCAAAGTGGCCGCCCGCGAGATAGATGTTCGCCAATTGGTACAGCGCGTCGAACTGGCGCGGGTCCGAGCGCAGCACCTCGGCATAAAGCTTGGCGGCATCGGCATGGCGGCCGGCCTGTTGCAGGCGCCAAGCGCTCTGTAGCACGGCTTCGTTCATGCGTGTGTACTCGCAGCGGCCGTGAAACTTGCGGGCGGCTCACCGCTTTCGGCGCGCTGCCACATGATCGTGTACGCGGCTTCGAGATTGCGGGTGAAACGGGCGGTGTCGAACAGGGGCGAGGTATCGCGATTTTTGGCGAGCCTGCTCCGGATGCGATTGAGCGCGGCCGGATCGCGCGCGAGCGAAAGTGCGGTTTGTTCGTACTCGGAGAGAGTGTGCGTCACCAATTCGGGGAGACCGGCGGCATGGAGCAGGCTCGCCGCGACGCGGCTGGCGAAGCTTTCGCCCGCACAGGTGAGCAAAGGAAGCCCCGCCCACAAGGCATCGGCGGCCGTCGAGTGGGCGTTGTAGGGAAGCGTGTCCAGGAACAGGTCCGCAAGTTTCAGCCGCGCGAGATGGGCCGGCGCATCCGGCAGATGTGCGGCAAAGACGATTCGCGCCGGAGAGACGCCTCGCACTTCCGCCTCGCGTTTCAGATTGCGCATCGCGGCCGGGTTCGACGCCGGCAGCCACAGCACGCTGTCATCGATTGTTTGCAGCAACCGCATCCAGATGTCGAAGACCGGCGCGGCAAATTTGTAGCTGTTGTTGAAGGAGGCGAACACGAATCCGGTTTCCGGCAGGCCCGCTTGGGTTCTGCTTGGGATGGGTTCGCCGATGATCCGTGTGGCATCCTGCGCCATGTAGCAATCGGGAAGATAAACGGCCTTCTCGGTGTAGAAGCGCTGCTGTTCCTCGGGAATGACGATTCTGTCGGCAATGATGTAATCGGCGTAATCCGCGCCGAGCGTTCCCGCGAAGCCGAGATAGTTCACCTGCACGGGGGCGGGCCTCAACGCGAGGATGGCGGGACGTGTGCTCGCGGTGAAGCCGGTGAGATCGACGAGGATGTCCGCTTCCATCTCGCGGATCAGCGATGCGATTGCGGCATCGCTTTTTTCGCGCGCATCGACGAAGCGGCCGAAGCCGCGCATCAGCCGTGCACGGATGGGGCTCGCATCGTCGGGGCCATAGGAAACGCCGACGGTCTCGAATCGCGCGCGGTCGTGATGCTCGAACACGCCCGCCATCAGCATGGCGACCGGGTGCGTGCGGAAATCGGCAGAGAGATACGCGATGCGGATGCGCGAATGACCGTAGCGCTCGCCGCGCCACAAGCGGGTGGCGGGTGCGGGAAATTTGTCGGCGATCACGATTTCGGCCGCGCGGCGCTTGTCTTGGCTCGAATCCGATACCGCGAGCAGCACCAGCGGCGTCACGGCGCGCTTGCCTGCGCGGACGGCGTCCAGCATGGCGGTCTCCGCGGCCGCGTCTCGCCAATCGCAAGCTGTCTTTTGCGCATGGACCAGCATCCCCAACGCATAGGGATAATCGGGCTGCAGTTTCAGCAGGCGATTGAAATCGGCAATCGCCTCGTCGTGACGGTTCAATTCGATGAGGGCGGAGGCGCGTCCATAGAGTGCTTCGGGCAGTTCCGGCTTCAATTCCAGCGCCCGGGTGAAATCGCCAAGCGCCTGCTCGAATCGGCGGAGCTGCATCGCGGCAAGGGCGCGATTGTTGAACGCATCCACATAGCCCGGCGATTCGGCGATGGCGCGTTCCAAAGCGATGCACGCTTCGTCGTTCCGGTTGAGGCGCATGAGCATGCAGGCGCGATTGTTGTCGAGTTCGGGACCCGCCGCCCCCGACGCAAGCGCGCGGTCATAGGAAGCGAGCGCGTCCGCAAAACGGCCGAGAAGCGCCAGAACATTGCCGCGGTTGGAATGGGCGTCCGCATAATTGGGGTTGACCGCGAGCGCGCGTTCGTAACTGGAGGCCGCATCCTCGTAGCGTCCAAGCATCTGCAGCGCGGTGCCCCGATTGTTCAGCGCCGGCGCATTGCCGGGTCTGATCGCGAGCGCCGCGTCATATCCGGCCACCGCGTCCTTGTGCCTGCCAAGGTCGCGCAAGAGATTGGCGCGGTTGTAGAGCGCTGCCACATTGCGGGGATTGGCGGCAATGGCGCGATCCATCAGCGCGAGCCCGGCATCGTTGTGGCCCCGTTGGGTCTCGATCACGCCGAGGAAATGCAGGGCATCGGATTGCTCGGGCGCGCGCCGCAGCAGATCGCGATAAAGCTGCTCGGCTTCCGCGAGCCGGCCCTGCTGATGCACCGCGATCGCCGTCCGCAGCCGGTCGCGGATATCGAGCGCGGCATCGGCCGTCATGGTTCCTCGGCCTCGCGCAAAGCGACGAAATCCACCACGCCGCGCCGCCTGAGGCTCATCAGCGAGATCGCCGCGGCCATCAGACAGACCGCACCCGAGAGCGCGAATGCCTGCCTGACCCCGATGAGATCGGACACATAGCCGAGCAGGAGCGCGCCAAAGGGGGGCGTTCCAAGCGCGCCCATGGCGTAGAAGCTCATCGCGCGGCCGAGCATCGCGTCATCGGATAGGATCTGCACCTGGCTGTTGCTGGACACCGCGATGCCGAGATAGCCGAGACCCGTCGGCACCACCAGCAGCAACGCCAGCCACAGCGAACTCGTCGTGGCGAAGGCAATCAGGCTCACGCCGAGCAGCACCGCCATGATGGTCGGCATCACCGCCAGACGCCGCTCGGGCAGGCGCGAGACCATGATGGCGCCGGAAATCGCGCCGACGCCGAAGGCGCTGATGAGATAGCCCAGCACATCGGCGCCCTGGTGCAGGACGTCCTGCGTGAAGGCCGGCATCAGCGCGAGATAGGACGTTCCGAAGCAGGAGCAGACTGCCGAAAGAAACAGCACCATCCGTATGTGCGGGTGGCGCGTGACGTATTGGAAGCCCTGCTTCAGATCGTCCAGCGCATGCGTGGTGGGCCGCGCGCTCCGCGTTTTCGTCCGCATCAAGAAGAGGCTCGTCAGCACGGCGGCGAAGGAGACCGTGTTCAGGAGGAAGCACAGGCCTTCGCCGAGTGCGGCCACGATCAGGCCTCCGATGGCCGGGCCGACCGTGCGCGCGAGATTGAACATCATCGCGTTGAAGGCAATCGCGTGGCGCAAATCCTCGCGGCCGACCATGTCGACCGTGAAGGATTGGCGGACGGGCGTTTCGACCGCGGTGATCAGGCCGAGCACCAAAGCGAGCACGATGATGGATTCGATCCCGATATTGCCGGTGAGCGTCAGCACGGTGAGAATGGCCGCCTGGATCATGCAGAGCGCGCGCGTCACGATGAAGACGGAGCGGCGGTCGTGGCGGTCCGCGATCATGCCGGCAAAGGGCGTGATGAAGAAGATCGGCGCCTGCGAGACGAAGGACACGAATCCCAGCAGAAAAACCGAATGCGTCATCCGGTAGACCAGCCAGGAGAGCGCCACCGTCTGGACCCAGGTGCCCATGAGCGTCACCGCCTGGCCGAGGAAGAACAGCCGGTAATTGCGATGCCGGAACACGCGCGGCAGCCCCCTCAGCCAGGGCGGCTCGGCCTGCGTATCGGGCGGCAATTCGGCGGTCATGAACGGCACGGTCTCGGGCCACGGCGTCGTGCTAGTAGACCGCGCCGCTCCGGCCACGCAAGGCCGCGCCGCCTGCGCTAAGCGACGGCTTCCCGGCGGACGGGCGCCACCGCCGCACTTTGCAGCCTGCCCGGCAGCGTGACTTTGACCGTTGTGCCGACCGCGGGCTCGCTTTCCAGGCTGATGGTGCCGCCATGCAGTTCGACCAAACGCTTGGTGATGGCGAGGCCCAGCCCGGTGCCCTCATGGCGGCGGCGAATGCTGGAATCCACTTGGCGGAACAGGTCGAACACCGTCGCGACATGCTCTTTGGCAATGCCGATGCCGGTATCGGTAATGGAAAGATGGACGCCTATATCGCTCACCGACATCTCGGCCCTGACATTGCCGCCGCTCGGCGTGAACTTGACCGCATTGGCCAGAATGTTGATGGCGATCTGGCGCAGGGCGCGCTCATCGGCCGCGAGCCACACGGGTTCCTCCGGCACGATTGCGTTCAGCGTCACGCCCGCCTTCTCGGCCGCAGGCGAGACGATGGTCAGCGCCGCATCGATCAGGTCGCGCAGGTCGACGGTGCGGATGTCGAGCACATAGGCGCCGGCCTCGATCTTGGACAGATCGAGAATCTCGGAAATCAGCGACAGAAGATGCCGCCCGCTCGCGTGGATCGAGGCGGCATATTCCGAATATTTGTCCCAGGAATTGGAGGTGCGGCCAAAGACTCCGTCGCGAATGACTTCGGAAAACCCCAGGATGGCGTTGAGCGGGGTGCGCAGCTCATGGCTCATGGTGGCGAGGAATTGCGACTTCAGACGGCTCGCCGATTCGGCGATGAGCTTGGCTTCGGCAAGCTCGCGTTCGCGCTGTTTCAGTGCGGTGACGTCGGAGAAGATGAGCACCATGCCGCCGTCGGAAAGGCCGCCCGCCGCCACGAGATACCAGGCTTCCCCGATGGCGAGCTCGCGCATCTCGCCGGATTGGGCAAGGCTGCGCAGCGTCTCGGGTGAAACGGCGTCGGCCTTCAGGCGCGACAGAAAGCCGGAGAAGGAGCCCCCGAAGGGAAGGCGCTCGCCATGGGCTGCCGCCAAGGCGCGCAAAGCCGAATTGCCGTTCACGAGCTGAAGGTCGGGATCGACCAGCGCCACCGCCGAAGGGGCGGCATCCAGGGCTTCGATCAGGCGCCGTTCGGCGCGGCGTGCGGCTTCACGCGCCAGGACCTCGCGCGCGACATCTCGGGCTGTGCCGCGATAGCCGCGGAAATTGCCGTCCAGGTCGAACACCGGCTTGCCGCCGACGGCGATGTAGAGCATCTCGCCGTCCCGCCCGCTCAGGTCGATGCGGAGCCGGAACCGTTGCCGCGCCAAAAGATTGTGACGCATCGCGCGCCAGACATCGTCGGCCACGCCCTCCGGGGGGCGGCCGTCCAAGCCCGGAACCAGCAGGGAGGGGAGGGTGGCGACGAGGTCGGACTCCATGGCGGAGGTGACCTCCACGCGCCGGAGCGTCTCGTCCATCTCCCAGAAACAATCGGAGGAGGCTTCCGCGAAATCCTGGAAGCGCATGCGGCTTTCCATGATCTCGCGCTGGGTCCGCACCCGCTCCGAAATATCGCGCACCATCCAGAGCTGGCGCTTGCCGTCCGACATATGCAGATCGGCGAAGGAGAATTCGACCGGAAAGACGCGCCCGTCGAGCGCCGTTCCGGAAAGCTCCGGCATCGCACCGCCGCCATAGGTTCCGGCCGCCACGCTGTCCGCGGCGTCGCCGAGGAAGGTGCCGATGGTAAGGTCCTGAAGACCGCGGGGCTGAGCGGCAAACTGCTTTTCGGCCGCGGTATTGGCGAATATGACGGTGCCGTTTTCGCGCAGCACCATCATTCCGTCCGAGGAATTGTCGAGAATGGCGGCAAGCACGGAATCATGCTCGCGCTTGGCCTCGGCGTTCGCGGCCTTGAGTTCGTCCTCCATCAGTTTCGCGGCGCGGTCGTTCAGCCGCCTTTCGCGGTCGAACTCGGCATAGGTCTGATCCACGATCGCGATGAACGCGTCGAGATCGATCCCGGTGCCGTCCTTCCTGGCGGCCGCGCGGAGCTGGCGGACGAGGAGCTTATGCACAGCCGCTCTCGCCGAAAACCGTGATGGTCATGGTCTGGTTATGGAGCTCCGCGCAATGGGTTGCCCCATGCGGCGAGACCTCGCCATAGGAGTAGAAACCGGTCAACGCCGTGCCGCCGCCAAAGACGTGCTGCACGGCCTCCACCTCTTCGCAGATGCGCTGCCCGAGCAGCAATTTGCGCCCGATGCAGCTCACTAGAACCGCTACCTGGTCGCCGTTGACGGGGACGGCCGCCTGATGGGCGGCATCGGCCGCGCCCTCGACCAGGCGGTCAAAATTCCCGCGCATCAATTGGGCCGAGAACCCTTCGGGCATGTCGCCGGCAAAGGTCATCGTGCGCTCCTGCTCGTCGATTGCGACGATGGTGCGGGTCAGCGCCTCGTCCGGACGGTCCGGCGGGAACACTTTCAGCGGAAACAGCAGCGCGCTGCCGGGCAATCTTTCGGCATCGGCGCCGAGATAGCGCTTATAGAGATCGAGGGCCGGTTTCCCGTCCAGTTCGTAGAGCACGTTCTCCCTGGAGCAGGTGATGCGGCGCTCGGGGCCGAACACATCCCAGCCGCCGGCGCTGCCGTGCCCGATGGTGATCGCATGGCCATAAAAACCGACCGCGGCTACGCGCCCCGGCACCGGGGCTGCGTTCAGCCCGACATAGGTGGTGCCGAAACGGGGGCCGTCGCCCGCCAAGCCGCCGGTGATGACGACCTGATTGCCGGTGCGGGTGCGGATACCGCGGACCAGCTCGCTGCCATTCACGCGGGTGCCGTCGGAAAGCACGAAGACGATTCTGAGATCGGGCGCGGACAGAGCGTTCCCGATGGCCTGGCCGGCCTTGAAGGAATCGGCTGCCGCGTCCACGGCTGCTTCGGCGGAGCGTAGCTTCGTGCGAGCGAATTCGAGGGATGTGAGCGACAGACTCTCGTCCAGCACGTCCGCGCCATGGATCTCGCCGCCGGTGCTGCATCCGAGCAGAATCGCGCCCGGATGGCGGGACGCGATGTCGTTCCATAAGCCCGTGTCCGTGATTGCCTTTGTGCCGCCAAAGGCGAGCAGAAGATCGGCCGGTCCACTACTGGAATCGCCCGTCCAGCCCTGATGGGCCGTCCACAATGCCTGTTGTGCGCGCATTGGCCCCCTTTCCCGCACTCCGGCGGGATTCCCCGTGTTCTTTCGCCGCAACCATAGAGGCTCGGAATTAACGAGCGGTTTAACCCTGGTTCGCGGATGGTTAACGCTGCGCGGGAAATTGCGGCGCTCAGCCGGCAATCAGGATGTGCACGGCGCGGGGGCCATGAGCGCCGAGCTCGATGGTCTGCTCGATATCGGCGGTGCGCGACGGGCCGGTGACGAAATTGAGCGTGGCGGGCCTCAGGCGTTCGACGGTGAGGAGCGCGATGACGTCCTCCATTCGCGGCAGGATGCAGGCGCGCGGCAGCAGCACGAATTCACGGCCGGGGCGGAAATGCCAGGATGAGGGGGAACGCGGCCCGGAGAAGAACGCCAGCGTGCCGGTTTCCGCGATGCCGTAGTCTGCGGCCGAGAATGCGCTGTCGTCGCCCGATGGCGGTTCCGCCGAAAGGACAAGTGCGGGCGCTCGCTGCCAGGGCAAAGCGCGGAGCGGCGAATCGGCGTACAAATGCAGCCGCAGCGGGAGGCCAGCCGCGGCCAGGATGGACGTGATCCGCTCCGGCGCATCTTCCGGTGCGGCGATTTCGTGGACCTCGGCCACGCTCGCCTTCGCTTTCGCGGCGAAGTGCGCGGTTGTGTCGGCCGTCCAGGAGGGAAGCGCGTAATCGGGAACGGGTTTCGCCGGAGCCGCCGCGCTGGCCTTTGCGATGGACTGAAGAATGGCGTCGCGCGCGGCCGTCATTTGGGACGTTTCCCCTGCCGCCATTGCGATTGGAAGCTTTTGCGCGCGGGCTTGGCCAGATCGCGCGCCACGAACCAGCCGGTGAGGACGGGGAGTGAGCGCAAGCCCCCGCCTTTGCCGGCAATTCCACGCATCGCGCGCGCCGCCATCGATTGGCCGATGGCATAGAGCGCCGGGCGCCGCGCCGCCCAGCTCCAAAGCTTCAGTCCGAAGCCAAACCTGCGCGATGGAATGCCTTGCGCAAACGCGTCGTTGCGCCAATGGCGCATGATGCGGGTGAGTGGAATCTTTACCGGACAGACGCTCTCGCAACGGCCGCAAAAGCTCGTCGCATTGGGCAGGTGATAGGTCTTGGCAAGACCGTCGAGTCCGGGATCGAGCGCAGCCCCCAATGGCCCCGGATAGGTCGCGCCATAGGCGTGCCCTCCGATTGCGCCATAGACCGGGCAATGATTCATGCAGGCGCCGCAGCGGATGCAGTTGAGCACGTCGCGCGCGGGGCTCGAAAGAACCGCGCTTCTGCCGTTATCGAGCAGAACGATGTGGAAATTTTCCGGTCCATCGGCATCGTCCGGCCGTTTTGGCCCGCTCATCAAGCTGACATAGGACGTGATTTCCTGGCCCGTGGCGGAGCGCGTCAAAAGGCGCAGCAGAATCGATGCATCGGCCAGCCGGGGAACGATCTTCTCGATGCCGGCCATCACGATATGCGTGCGCGGAATGAGGCGCGTCAGATCGCCATTGCCCTCGTTGGTCACAATGATCGCGCTGCCGGTTTCGGCCACCAGGAAATTCGCGCCCGTGATGCCGGCATCGGCGGATTCGAAATAGCGCCGCAGGATGGTGCGGGCTTCGGCGACGAGCGCGGGGCGGTCGTCCAGAGAGCGCTCCTGCGGCAGCGTCTGGTGTTCCTTGCGGAAGCTCGCTTCCACGTCGCTGCGCTGCAGATGGAAAGCGGGCGCCACGATATGGCTCGGCTTCTCGTTGCGTAATTGGATGATATATTCGCCGAGATCGGTCTCGATGGGCGCGAAGCCGTTGGCGATCAGATGCGGATTGAGCTCGATTTCCTCCGTCGCCATGGACTTGCCCTTGGTGACGGTCTTGGCACCCGCGTCCTTCAGTATACGCACCACGATGTCGCGCGCTTCGGCCGCGTCGCGCGCCCAATGCACATGGCCGCCCGCGGCCACCACCTGCGATTCGAATTGCACCAGCAATTCGCCAAGGCGCGAGAGCGCGGATTCCTTGATGGCGCGGCCCTGCTCGCGCAATTCCTCGAACGGAATGGGAAATGCGGCGAAGGCGGCCGCACGCCTGACCTGAAAGCCTTCCTTCAGATGGGTGAGCGCGCCTTGCAGCCGCCGGTCGCGCAGCGCCGCTCTCGCGTCTCTCGGGAATTCGCGCGCATCCGTAGTCATGGATGCCGCCCCCGAATTACCACCCTCCCCTTGAGGGAGGGTCGAAGCGGCGTCGGCCGCTTCGGGGAGGGGAGTTCACAGAGGCTCATCCCCTCCCCGAAATTCCTCTCGTTCCACTCGAATAATTTCGACGATCCCTCAAGGGGAGGGTGAAAAGAGTTTAGATCGAGCGCAGCGATGATTGTCATTGTTCCGACTCGCCGATTGCGGGGCCGGCCGCCATGTCGGCGAGCACTTCGGCTGCGTGGCGCACGCGCAAGCTTTCGCCGTTCCGCGCGATCCGCCCGGCCAGATGCAGCAGGCAGCCGAGATCGCCGGCCAGGATCGTATCGGCGCCTCTGGCCTTGGCGTCGGCGATCTTGTCGTCGGCCATTCGCGCCGAGATTTCCGGATATTTCACCGAGAAGAAGCCGCCGAAGCCGCAGCACACTTCTTTTTCCGCGAAATCGCAGATTTTCAATCCGTGTACGGATTTGAGCAGAAGCCGCGGCTCGTCGCGCACGTTCATCTCACGCAAGGATGAACAGGAATCGTGATAGGCGGCGTCGGCTTGGCACGCGGCGTCCACCTGCCGCATTCCGCGCACATTGGCGAGGAACGAGAACAATTCATGCGTCTTGCCGGCGAGCGCCTGCGCGCGGGGCCCCCATACGGGATCATCCGCCAGCAGCCGCGGATAGTGCACTTTGACCATTCCCCCGCAGGACCCCGACGGCACGACCACATAATCGAACGGCTCGAAGGCGGCGATGACGTTCCGGGCAAGCGAAGCGGCATCGGCGGGGTCGCCTGCGTTGTAGGCCGGCTGTCCGCAGCAGCTCTGCTCCGGCACGCTGACCGCGCAACCCGAAAGCTCCAGCAATTTCACGGCCGCAAATCCGACCTCGGGTCGGAACAGATCGACGAGGCACGTCGCCAGCAATCCGACGCTCGGATTCTGTGCGCTCATGGCGATTTCGCCTTTGCGGGCCGCCGCCGCGGCCCCCGCACCGCGCGATGGGGCAGGTTCGCGGCGAGCGCATAGGTCGCCTTGCGCAGATGCTCCATCACGTTCTTCCGGTCCAACGCCGCCAGTTCCTTGTACGGAATAAGTTCGCCGATGCGAACGTGAATTTCGCTCCCGATCTTGTCATACACTTCCTTGAAGAACAGCGAGAGCCTGAACGTGAGGCTGATGTGGCTCGCGATCTGGAAGAGCCGCCCGTTCTGTCCCGCGAAATAGACCGGCGCCACAGGCGCTTTGGCCGCCACGATCAGCCCGGCGGTGAAGTTCTTCCATTCCGCATCCACCGCGCGCCTGCTCCAGAGCTTGGGCGCCGTCGACGCGCCGCCCGCCGGAAACACCACCAGGCAGCCGCCGCCGATCAAATGCGCCTTGGCTTTGGCGCGCGTCTTGAGATTGGTGGTGAGCGCTTCCTTGGTTTCGGCGAAGTCGATGGGAAGGAGATGGGCGCGGATTTCTTCGGCCCGGTACAGCACGCTGTTGGTGAGCACGATGAAATCGTCGCGCACCTTCGAGGTGAGATAGGAGATGATGACGCCGTCGAGCACGCCGAAGGGATGGTTGGCGACGATGATGAGGGGCCCCGTCTTGGGCAGCCGTTCCAGCGCATCCTCGTTGCAGACGATCCTGACTTCGAGGCTCCGCACCGCGGCGGCCCAGAAATTCTCGCCCGGAGGGCGGTTGGCGCGATGCTCGTCATAAAGGCGCTTCAGATAGGGCTGACCGGTCATCCGCTCTATGGCGCGGATGAGCAACCGCTTCAGCCGCGGGTCCTCATCGGTGGCGTAGGAAAAGCTGTCGGTCTCGTCGGACGGCATGGTTTTCGGAGAATCGCAGCGCCTCAGGCTTGTTTCAATGCCGCCAGGCCCAGCGCCACCCAGCCCGCGAGCAACGATACCCCGCCCACGGGCGTCGCCAGCACCAAAGCCGTCGAATCGGCCAGGACCAGGAAATAGAGAGAGCCCGAGAACAGAACGATGCCGATGGCGAACAGCCAGGCTGCCAGCGTGGCCCGCGCCGCCCCCGGACCGCCAATCAGCGCGGTTCCGAAGATGGCGAGCGCGTGGGTGAGGTGATAATGGGCCCCGGTCTGGAAAATCTCGAGCGCGCGCGGGCTGACGCGGCCCTCCAGCCCGTGCGCCGCGAAAGCCCCGGCCGCCACCGCCAGGAACCCGTTCGCCGCTGCCGTGAGAAGCCGCCCGTTCATGGCCCCATGCTGCGGCGGTTCGTGTCCCAGGGCAACCCGCTTGCAAACGGCCGGCAAACGCGCGAGTTACGCGCCCCATGACCTCTTTCGTCACCGCCTCGGACGGCACCGACATCGCCTATGATTGCATCGGCGAGGGGCCGCCGGTCGTGCTGATCCACGGGTTCGGCGCCAACCGTCTCATCACCTGGTCCAACACCAATTGGTATCAGACGCTGACGCGAGCCGGGCACAAGCTGATCGCCGTCGATTGCCGCGGCCACGGCGAATCCGACAAGCCGCACGATCCCGCCGATTACGACGAAGGCCGCATGGCGATGGACGTCATCGCCGTGCTCGCCGCGCTTGAAATTCCGGAAGTGGACATCATGGGCTATTCCATGGGCGCGCAGCTCGCGATCCGGCTGATGCACGATGCGCCGGGCCGCGTGCGCCGCGCGGTTCTGGGCGGCATCGGCGAGACCTATTTCCGCGCATCCAAGGAAGCCGCCGAAACCATCGCCAGGGGCTTTCTGGTGCGCGATCCCGCGAAGATCACCGATCCCGTGGCGCGGGAATTCCGCACCTTCTGCGAAAGGGCGGGCGACGATCTTCAGGCGATGGCGGCTTGCATCCGCCGGCCGCGCCGCATCTTCGCGCCCGAAGAGCTGCACGCATTGACTCAGCCGGTGCTCGTGGTTTGCGGCGAGGAGGACGACATGACAGGTTCGGCAGCGCCGCTCGCGCGCGCGTTCGGGGAGGCCAAAACGGTCATCGTGCCCAAGCGCAATCATCATTCGACGGTCGGCGATCGCGTCTATAAGGACGCCGTCATCGGTTTTCTCAAAGGCTGATACAGATGGCAGAATTCGACTGGGCCGATCCGCTGCTGATCGAGCAGGAACTTTCGGACGAGGAACGCATGGTGCGCGATTCCGCCCGCCGTTTCTGCGAGGCCGAGCTTGCCCCTCGCGTGCGCGACGATTTCCGCCATGAGCGCTTCGATCGCCGATTGATGGAGGCGATGGGGGGCATGGGCTTCCTCGGTGCGACGCTGCCGGAGGAAGAGGGCGGAGCGGGCCTGAACAATGTGTCCTATGGGTTGATCGCGCGCGAGGTCGAGCGCGTGGATTCCGGTTACCGTTCGCTCATCAGCGTGCAGAGCGCACTCGTGATGCATCCGATCCACGCCTACGGCACGGAGGCACAGAAGAGGAAATATCTGCCCAAGCTTGCGAAGGGCGAACTGCTCGGCTGCTTCGGGCTGACCGAGCCCGATCACGGCTCGGACCCCGGCTCGATGAAGACGCGCGCAACGAAAGCGCCGGGCGGGTTTCATCTGAATGGCGCCAAGACCTGGATCACCAATTCGCCGAACGCCGATATCGCGGTGGTATGGGCAAAAGCCGGCGACGACCGCATCCGCGGTTTCATCGTCGAGCGGGGCGCCAAGGGATTCTCCACACCCAAGATCGAAGGCAAATTCAGCTTACGCTGTTCGCCCACCGGCGAGATCGTGCTCTCCGATTGCTTCGTGCCGGAAGAGAACATGTTCCCCAATGTGAAGGGACTTGCGGGGCCGTTCGGCTGCCTCAACAAGGCGCGCTACGGCATCGTGTGGGGCGCGATGGGGGCGGCCGAAGCCTGCTGGCATGCGGCGCGGCAATACACGCTCGACCGCACGCAGTTCGGGCGGCCGCTTGCCGCCAATCAGCTGGTGCAGAAGAAGCTCGCCGACATGCAGACGGAGATCACGCTGGGACTCCTGGGCGCGCTGCGCCTGGGGCGGCTCGCCGATCGGCACAAAGCCGCGCCGGAGATGATTTCCCTGATGAAGCGCAACAATTGCGGCAAGGCGCTCGACATCGCCCGGGTCGCGCGCGACATGCATGGCGGCAACGGCGTCGCCGACGAATACAACGTCATAAGGCACATGCTGAACCTGGAGGCCGTCAACACCTACGAAGGCACGCACGACATCCACGCGCTGGTCTTGGGCCGCGCGCAGACGGGCATTCAGGCGTTCAACTGATCAGCGCTGGCGGAAGACCAGGAAGCCCGCCCAGCCGAACGCAAACGACATCGCCACCGCCGCGAACCCATAGGCGAAAGACGCCTGGTAGGCATAGTTGTAGACCTGCCGTTCGAAGCCGCTCTTGTCGATGAAGAGGGGCGAAGATTGCGCGCTCACTACGGTCCCGTTCTGGAAGAGATAGGCCTCGGCGCGGTATTCGCCGGGGGGGACGGCCGCGGGTACGGAAATCCGTGCACGGAACAATGTGCGGCTCAGGAATTCGATGCCGGTCGGGCTTTCCCAATAGAGATGTTCGCGTTTGCGGTCGCGGATGAGGGCGGCGCGAAAGGCCGTCGCCTCGTCCGGCGTCATGCTGCCCTTGACGGCCGATTCCAGATTGGGCGTGCCCAGCCGGAAACGCTGCAGCGTCGCGAGGGTCGCGATGTCGTCGAGCGGCCGGGTGCTCGCGAGGAAATAATAGCCGGGAAGGCCGGTGAACTCGGCCTGATCGCGGTTCACCCAGACGCCGAGGATGCGCTCCTTGCGCCGGACCGTCATGTCGATCTGAGGCCCCCGGATGACGATGACGAGGTCCTGGTCCTTGGCGGGCCCGGAATTCTCGTTGGGCTCGATGGCGCCGAAGAGGACGATATCGGTGCCGGCGAAATTGGAGGTGATCTGAATCAGATCGGTGGAAAGACCCGCCACCAGATCGTCCGCGCGCGCCGGAGCGAAGGCGAAGAGCAGCGCAAGCAGCATGGCCCAGGGAAACCGCGCCATCCTCATGGCGAGCCTGCCACGATGGAATAGACATCGCCCGGCCGGGTGACGAGCCCGACCGCCAGTCGCAGCGCCACCGCGACCACCAGGATCGCCAGCAGCGCGCGCAACTGCTCGCCGCGCAATTGCGAGCCGACCCGCACGCCCAATTGCACGCCCGTCACGCCCCCCAGGACCAGCAGGAAAGCGAGCACAATATCCACCGTCTGGTCGCTGGCCGCGTGCAGCAATGTTGTGGCTGCGGTGACGAACAGGATCTGAAATTGCGAAGTTCCGATCACGACATTGGTCGGCATCCGCAGCAGATAGATCATGGCCGGCACCATGATGAAGCCGCCGCCCACTCCCATGATCGCGGTCAGCACGCCCACCAGGAATCCCAGGACCAGCGGCGGGATCACGCTGATATAGAGCTTGGAACGGCGGAACCGCATCTTGAAGGGAAGGGCGTGTATCCAGCCGTGCTGCCTCATCTTGGCCGCCGGGGGCACCTCGTTCCGCCGCGCCGCGCGAATGGTGCGGATGCTTTCGTTCAGCATCAGCCCGCCGATGGAGCCGAGCAGCACGACATAGCTCCCGGTCACCACCAGTTCGATCTGGCCAAGCTCCTGCAGGATGCGGAAGACATAGACCCCGGCCGCCGATCCCACGACGCCGCCCGCGAGCAGCATGATCCCCATCTTGGCGTCGACGCCCTGGCGGCGGTACTGGGCGAGCGCGCCGGAGAGCGAGGAGGCCGTGATGTGGCTTGCCTGTGTTGCGACCGCGATGCCCGGCGGAATGCCGTAGAACACCAGGAGCGGCGTCATCAGAAAGCCGCCGCCCACGCCGAACATGCCGGACAGGAATCCGACCGCCGCGCCCATCGCGAGGATCATCGCCCAATTGACCGATAGATTGGCGACGGGGAGGTAAACTTCCATTCAGGACCCGGAAATCGGAACGCGGATAAAAGGAGACGCAAATCAGAATAACGCGATTTGCGAAGTTCCGGTCTTCTGATTTCTGATTGGCCGGATCAGGCGGCGTCAGCCGCCATTGGCCGCCATATCGACGGTGCCGGGCTTGTAGGCCCTGGCGAGCGTTTCGGCTGCTTCGCGGTCGGGCGCTGCAAGGCGCCCCGCGAGCGCGGCAGCCCGCGTCTTGGATTCGGCATCGCCCGCGGCCGCCGCTATGGCATACCAGCGATAGGCTTCGGTGAGAGAGGCCGGAACGCCGAGTCCGCGTTCGTAGAGGACGGCCAGATTGAACTCCGAATCGGTGAGTCCAAGTTGGGCGGCCGCCTTGAACCAGCGCGCGGCCTCTCCGAGGTCCTTGGCGACGCCGTTTCCATCCGCATAACCGACGGCCAAATTGTGCATCGCGCGCCGGTTGCCGCGCATGGCGGCCTCGCCATACCAATGCATGGCTTGTGCGGCATCCTCAGGCACCCCGTTCCCGCGCTCATAGAGCGTGCCGAGCCTATATTGCGCGACCGGTTCGCCCGCCTCCGCCGCCACCTTCAGCCAGCGTGCCGCTTCCTTGTCTTTCTGGGGGATGCCTTTGCCGTCTGCGAATTTTTCTCCCAGCAGCAGGGCTGCCGTTGCGCTTCCGGCCCGGGCTTGCCCGAGAAGGTCGGCGACCGGCATCCCGTCACTGGGCTCGGCCGTTGCGACAGCGGAAGCCGGCGCCGCGGCCACAATGATGGCCGGCTCTTGCGGGCCGGCCTTCAGCGACACCGCCGCCGCTTTCGGTGCATCCAATGCGATGGTTCTTGCCGGTGAGAGCGTGCTGAGGCGGGAGAAACTGTTGCGTGCGACCAGGGCTCCTGCGGTTGCCAGCACAAGCACCAAGGCCGCGATTCCCACCAGGCGCAATTTGGGGCGCCCGCCTCCGGCGCCGGTGGCCGGCGTCGTGTCTTCGCCGGTCTGCGCTCGGCGGGCATGCCGCTCGAAATTCGGCTCGGCTGCAGCGCGCGCGGCGCGGCGCGCCTGAGCGATGTAGTCCTCGCCGGTTGACGCCGACTCCGCGGAATCGAGGACGGGTTCGTCGATCGATGGGGCGGCCGTAATCGCGTCGGGAAAGGGCGGCAGTTCGGGTTCGGCTTCGCCAAGCGCGGCGTATGAAGGGATGTCGTCTACGGGCTCTGGATCGGCCGGCGCGGTGTCCTCGTGCGGTGCCGCCTTCAGCGCGCCCTCAAGCGAATCGATCCGCCTCGCCGTACCGTCGAGGTGCGATTCCAGATCGGCCATGGCTTCGTGATGCTTCTTCTCCACCGACGCGATCCGGGCCGTCAGGCTGCGCAAGGCGTCCTGGACGCCCGCCTCGATGCCGCGGTGCTCGATCGCATCGAGGCGCTCGCCCAGTTTCTCCAGGCTATGCCCGATATGCTCCTCGTCGATGGCGATACGGTGTTCGAGTTCGGCGAGCCCATCGTCTTTGTGCGGGTGGGCGATGCGGGCTTCCACCTCTTTGAGGCGCTCGTCGGCATGCGCGGCGCGCTCGTCAAGAGCGGCGAATCGTTCTTCCAGTGCCTCACTTAGACGCTGCGTGTCCTCGCGCGCGCCTTGCGTGCCGGCGGCCAGCGTTTCGACCTGTCCGGTGAGCGCGGCCAGCCGTGCGCCGGAATCGTTCGTCGTGTTCGCGATCTGCTCGGCAAGCCTCGACAGACCCTGATGCAGCGCACGCACCGCATCCTTGAGAGCGCTGGCATCGGCCGTGCGCTCGATGCGGTCCATTCGGGCGTTCAGGAGGTGAAAGGTCTTGGCTTGATCGCGAGCGGCTGCGGCGATGTCTTCCGCGGCCGTGCTCATGGCGCGCTGAGCTTCGTCGCGCGTGCGCTCGTGTTCGTCCAGCCGGCGCGAGAGGTGCAGGAGAATTTCGTCGATGTGGTTCGGCGGCTCGCTGCGAATCACGCGAAGAGCCTGCGGCGGCGCCGGTTCGTCGAGCCCCAGGGACTGTGGCCACGCACCCTCTGCCAGGATGCGCCGCGCGATCCATTCACCGACGCTTGTGCCTTCCCGCTGGGCGGCGGCGCGCGCAACGTCGCGCACTTCCGGCGGGATTCCCGTCACGTTCCAAGGAAGATTATGCTTCATGTCGCCCGCGCGGCGCCCGCCCCCTCAACAGAAGGTAGCTGGCGCAAAATGTGGTGTAAAGGAAAGTTCCCGATCCAATTCCCGATTCCTGGGGACGCTTCAACGTCCTTAGCGAACCCTTACAGATCAGGGTTAAGGAGGGGTTTAGCCGGCCGGTGAAACACCGGCCGCGCGCAACTCCGCGTCGAGCGTACCCGTGAGCCAGGCGGCCGCCATCCGGTAATCGGAGACGAGCGACCAGAGCGGATAGCGGAAGGTGGCCGGCCGATTCTTCTCGATCGCGAAATGGGCGACCCAGGCCGGGCCATAGCCGGCGATGATGGCTGCGATCAGGAGCTGACGGCTGAAGGTCACCAATGCGGCGACGAGAATGATGCTCGACGCGCCGGTGGCGACGATATGCCAAAGGCGCGTGTCGAGCTTGGAGTGCTCGCGCAGGTAAAAGGGCCAGAACGCCGCGTAGGACTCGATGCGGGGAGGATCGCTCATTGCGGTTCGGGAAGGCCAAGGTCGGTTGCGAACAGCGCGGCCGCGTAGATGGTATTGCCGCTCACCGCGACGCCGATCCCGGTCCGCTCGAAACGCGAATAGGTCAGGTTCATGCGGTGATCCGGGCTGTTGATCCAGATCATAAGGAAGCCGCGCGCATATTTGTCGGGATCGATTGCCGCGCCCGGCGTGAAATATTGCGCGGCCGCGATTTCGCCGACATAGCCCCGGAATTTGGGATCGGCAAGCAGTGCATTGACCGCGACATTGCCGTCGGGATTTTCGGTGTCGAACGAGCCCTTTCGGGCCATGTCGTCGGAATGGCTTTGGGCTGCCGCGGTCAATTCGGGGTCGAGCGCAAGCGGCCTCGCGTCCCGATTCAGGCGGTGGCGCTGTTCTTCGACCATGATGAACAGCCGGTCCCTCAGCGCATTCACCTGGACGTCCAGGGGGGGGACCGGCAGCGGCTGTACCCGCTCCGGCGGCCCGGGCGGCATCTGGAATCCCAGGCGCGGCGGGGTGGCGCAGCCCGCCAGCGCGAGAGCGACGAGGACAAGGATTAGCCGTTTCATCATGGGAGCGTGGACCGTCCTCGCGCGTCGTTCCCCGGAGTCGCGGAGACGCTAACCCGTCCTTTACCACGATCTGGGAGGGTTGCCTTCGAATCTCGGGACGTGCTGGAAACCATGCGTACAGGCCATCCGGCCGAACTTGTCATGGGATCGGCTCAGTTGGGCCTCGCTTATGGCGCGGCCAACCGGACCGGCAAGCCTGTGCGGGAGACCGCGCTCGCGCTCATCCGCCGTGCCGCCGATGCCGGTATTGGCGCCTTCGACACCGCGCGCACCTATGGCGACGCCGAGGAACGGCTGGGCGACGCGCTCCTCGGACGCCGCTCGCGCGCGATCACCAAACTCTCTTCGCTGAGCGAACTTGCGCCGGATGCCCCGCCCGAAGCGGTGCGTGAAGCGGTCGACGCCAGCATCGCGCAGTCGCGACACGCTTTGCGCCGGGAGCGCCTCGATTGCCTGCTGCTGCATCGGGCACACCACATGACGGCCTATGACGGCGCGATCTGGCAAAGACTGCTGGAACACCGCGAGTCCGGCGCCATCGCGGCGCTCGGCGTTTCCGTGCAATCGCCGCAGGAGGCGCATCGCTCGCTCGCCGAACCCTCGGTCAGCCACATCCAGCTTCCCTTCAACCTCCTCGATTGGCGCTGGCGCGAAGCGGGAATCATCGCTGCCCTGCGGACGCGTCCCGACGTTACGGTCCATGCCCGGAGCGCCTTCCTGCAGGGCGTGCTCGCCGCCGAAGATGCGCGCGTGTGGCCCTCCATCCCCGGAATCTCGCCGCCCGATTTGATCGCCTGGCTCGCGGAGACCGCGCGTGCGTTCAGACGTTCCTCGGTTGCCGATCTGGCGCTTGCCTATGTGCGGGGCCAGGACTGGATCGACGGCGTGGTGGTCGGCCAGGAAACCGAAGCCCAGCTCGACGCCAATCTGGGCCTCGCCGCGCGCCCGCCTTTGTCGCCTGAGGATTGCGGCCGCATCGACATGAGCGCCCCGCGCGTGCCGGAAAGACTGCTCGATCCCGCCCAATGGAAGCCGCAATGAGCCCGGAGACTCCGTACCGCCTCGATGGCCGGGTTGCGTTCCTCTCAGGCGCCGCCGGGCACCTTGGCCGCGAAATGGCGTTCGCTTTGGGGAATGCGGGAGCGCGGCTTCTGATCAACGGCCGGAACGCCGCGCGGCTGGACGCGTTCGCATTGGAGCTTGGGAGAGCGGGTATCGCGAGCGAATGCGCCTCATTCGACATGATGGATTTTGCGGCGGTGCGCCGCTTCTTCGGCGCTCTCCCGCGCCTGGATATCCTAATCAACAACGCCGTCACCATGACCCCGAAGGCCCTGGCGGAGACGACTCCGGAGGATTTCGACACCGCCTACCGGAGCGCGGTCACGGCCGCGTTCGAGGCGGTGCGCGCAGGTCTGCCGGCGCTGAAGCGGGCGGCCGCCGAAGGGGGCGATGCCAGCGTCGTCAATATCGCCACGATGTACGCGTCCGTCAGTCCCGATCCGAGGCTCTACGCGGAGCCCGGCAAGATGAGCCCGCCCCATTACGGGGCGGCCAAGGCGGGTCTCATCCAGCTTACGCGGCACCTTGCGGCCGAGCTCGGCCCCTCGGGAATTCGCGTCAATGCGCTTGCCCCGGGGCCGTTTCCTCGCGATTCCGTGGTCAAGGACGACGCGAGCTTCGCCGCGCGTCTGGCGGCCCGCACCATGCTCGGCCGCATCGGAAGGGCGGCCGAAATCGCCGGGCCGGTCCTGTTCCTGGCGAGCCCTGCTTCGAGTTTCGTGACCGGCGCCGTGCTTGCGGCGGACGGCGGCTGGACGGCTTGGTAGTATGAACCCCGCCATCGCACATGCACTCGATATGGCTTTGCTTGCGCCTTTCCGCAGTTTCGGCGATTCGCTCTATCCCGAATCGCTGATTCAGCGGCTGAAAAGTTTCCGGCTCCTGGACGACATCGGCGACCAGGCGCTCAGGCGTTTGCTTGCCGAATCGGATTGGTTCGGGCTTCCCGGCGGCCTGGAACTGCCGCGCGACGGCGAGAACGACCGCGCGGTGTTCCTGGTGGTCACGGGCTCGCTCGGAGTCTTCCTCGACGAGGAGAATGCGCCGAGGCGGCTGGTCGCGACCATCCCCGCCGGTGAGACGGTCGGCGAGATGTCGATGCTCACCGGCGAATCCCATTCGGCGATGCTGGTGGCGCTGCGCGACACCGAGCTGCTGCGGCTGGGCGCCAAAGCCTTCGACATGCTGTTGACGCGCTATCCCCGCGTCATGCTGAACCTGCTCAAGATCGTCGTCAGACGCCTGCGCGAGACCACGCGCGGCGGCCACCAGCTTTCGCGGCCGAAGACCTTTGCAGTCGTACCCCTGCAGCGGGGCCTCGCCGACGACCCCGTCGCGCACAGCATCGCGTCGATCCTGACCGGCATGGGCGCCAAGGCCGCTGTGCTGGACAAATCCTCAAGCGCCCAAAGCACAGAATGGTTCAACCGCTTCGAAGACGAGCACGACGTCGTCTTCTATCAGGGCGACCTGCCGGACAGCACCTGGTCGCAGTTCTGTCTGCGCCAGGCCGACCGGGTGCTCTTGATCGCACGCGCCGATGAGCGCGTGCCGCTGCATCCCTTCGAGCGGCGCTATTTCCGTCGCGACATGGCGGCCGCGCCGGAGCTTCTTCTGGTGCATGAAGGAAGTGCGGCGGTTCGCGGCGTGCCGCAGCATATCGAACTCAGGCGCGATCTTTATGGCACCCATCATCATGTGCGATCAGGCAACACCGCCGACCTGAAACGGCTTGCCCGGTTCATCGGGGGTTCGGCGGTGAACATCGTGCTCGCGGGCGGCGGCGCGCGCGGCTTTGCCCATATCGGCGTGCTGAAGGCGCTGAAGGAAGCGGGCGTGCCGTTCGATTACGTCGCCGGCACCAGCATGGGGGGAATTGTCGCGGCGGGCCTGGCGATGGAATGGGACATCGACGAGGTGACCGAGCGGGTGCGCGACGCCTTTGTCGACAACAAGCCGCTGTCGGATTTCACCTTCCCGCTGATCGCGCTGTTCCGCGGCGCCAAGGTGAGCGCGCTTCTGCGCAAGCATTTCGGCGATGTGCGAATCGAGGACTTGGCCAAACCCTATTTCTGCGTCTCTTCCGATCTGACCTCGGGGCGCGATTATGTCCATCGCAGCGGGCCGTTGTGGCGTGCGCTCCGTGCCAGCGTGGCGCTTCCGGGAATCCTTCCCCCTGTGACCGCAGAGGGCGGGCACCTGCTGGTCGACGGCGGGGTGATGAACAATCTTCCCGTCGACGTGATGGCGGCCGAAGCGCGCGGGCCCATCATCGCGGTCGATGTCTCCGGTGAAATCGATCTGCGCGCCGACGACGACCGCTATGGCGAGCGCTCGCTGCTGTCGCTCATCTGGCAGCGCATGCGGGGGTCCCCTTCCATCATCTCCATTCTGATGCGCGCGGGCACGGTCGGCAGCGACCTGCAGCGCCGCAGCGTGCGCGCCCAGGCCGATTTCCTGTTCGAGCCTCCGCTCGATGGAGTCAGCATCCGGGATTTCAAATCCTTCGAACGCGCCATCGCGCAAGGTTACGCGCATGCGGTTCTGGAAATCGAAAAGCACGGCGTGCCGCTGTCGGATTCCTGGGCCGCGGGTCCCGCCCTCTCCCTCCCGCGCGCGGTGGATTAGTTCTTCAGCCGCGCGATATAGGTGCTGAATCCGTTTTGATGCGAATAGATCGCGCTGCAGGTCTTACAGACATAAGCGGTATCGAACCGCGCAGCGGCCGCCTTCCAGGCATTGCCGGTGAGTTTGTCGCGCTCCCCCTCGGTCAGCTTGCGCTGTCCGGTGGTGGGCTTGCCCTTGCATTTCGGGCAGTGAGGCTTCACCGGTTCGTCGAGCACCCAATGATCCTCGTGGGTTTGTGTACCGATTCAATCGGAACGGATACCGGTCTTTTAGCACAATGCATGCCAAGCCCTAATGCCTTTGGCGTTCCGGTCGGTGAACACAAAGTTAGAGTTCTTTGTAGATGACGACACAATTTGCGCATCCGCCGGAGATGCGAGAGAAACGCAAATGCAGAAGCCGGACGATCCGATTGAACAAGCGCGCGCGATGATGGCGCAAGGCGACCCTAAGCACGCCGCCGAACTGCTCGGTGCAGCACTCCAAGCCGGTCGCGGCGGCGTTCTGACGCGGCTGGCGCTCGGGCGCGCGCTTATCGCCGCCGGCGACAGCGAAGGCGCGCTTTCAGTGCTGCGCGACGCGCAAAGCTTTGCGCCGGGAATCGCAGATGCGGCGTTGGCGCTCGGCGAAGCGTTGCTCGCGGCGGGCCACTTGCCGACGGCCATTGGGGAATACCAACGTGCTGTAAGGCTTGAGCCTACATTGGTGTCGGCGCATTACGCACTCGGCTGTGCCTGGCTGGATGCGGGCGAAGCCGAACGCGCAATCGAGATACTATCTGCGCCCGTCCTTTCGCAGTCCGAATTGGCCGAGGCGGCCGCCGGAAAGATCGCCGAGGCGGAAGCCATGCGCACTGCCGCGCGTGCGGCGCCGGGCTTCGTTCGCCATCTCTTCGATCAGTTCGCGCCCGATTACGACCGGCGCATGCTGGATGATTTGTCCTATCGCGCGCCGCTGCTGCTGAAAGACCTCGCGCGGATGACCATCTGTGCCGAACCGCGCTCCCTTGCCATTCTCGATCTCGGCTGCGGCACGGGGTTGGCCGGCACGATCTTTGCGGACCTCGCCCACCGTCTCGACGGGATCGATCTGTCGCCACGGATGATAGAGAAGGCGCGCGCGCGTGCGATTTACAACAGCCTCAGCGTCGGGGATCTGGAAGATCTGTCCGCTTCGGACGGCCCGCGCTACGATCTGATCCTGGCTGCGGACACGCTGGTCTATTTGGGCGACCTCTCGCGCGCGCTCGCGAGTGCCGCCGCACGCCTCGTGCCCGGCGGGTTCTTCCTCTTCACGGTGGAGAAAAAGCCGGACGGCGGAGGCTATGAGTGCGGTCCCAAACGCCGCTATCGCCACAGCGAGGCCTATTTGCGCGAAGCCGCCGAAAGCGCGGGCTTCGATGTCATGGGCCTGTTGGCGTGTTCCCCCCGCAGCGAGGCGAACGTGCCCGTCGAGGGTTTCGCGGTCGCGCTTTGCGTCGCTGTAACTGGCCTTTGAGCGGCCTTCCGGGTATGCTTTATTCTCGCGCTGATGGATCGAAGGAGCCTTGGATGACCCGTGGAATTTGGCTGACCGCCGCCGCTTTTGCCCTGGTGGCAGCCCCCGCTTTCGCTCAGCAGGATGCGTGCTCCGCGCCGATCCCGCCGGTGGTGCCGGATGGCAAGACGGCCAGCCTGCCCCAGCTTAGCCAGGCGGCGAAGGATGTCGTGGCGTTCATCCGCTCCTCGGACGACTACCAGACCTGCCTCCTGGCGGCGATCAACAAATATGAGACCGACGCCAAAGGCAGCAAGCAGGGCATCGATCCCAGCGTGCGCAAGGGCCTGGAGGCGAAGGGCGATCTCAACCAGAAGGAAAAGGAACGCATCGGCGCCGCCTACAACAAGGCCGCGGCCGACTACAAATCCTCCCATCCCGCGACGAAATAGATCCGCACCGCATAGCCTTCTCGCCGGCCCGGAGGGTTGTCCTTCCGGGCCGTTTTCGTTTCGGGCCATGGCGAAACCCGAGAATCGCTTATCATGGCGGTATGAGCGAAGTGCTGTCCCGCCGCGTCGAACGGCGCACCCGCCAGCGTGCGGCCAACAGAAGCGCCATCCTGGAGGCTGCCCGCCGGGTGTCGGGACGGGAGGGCGCGGGCGCCCTTTCCTTGCGCGCGGTCGCGGGCGAGGCGGGTTATGCGCCGGCCTCGGTCTATGAATATTTCCGCAACCGGGCCGAATTGGTGCTGGCGCTGGCGGCGGAAGACCTTGCGGGGCTCGCCCGCGCCCTGAAGGAGATTCCGGCAAACCGGGATAACGGTCATTGCGGGTTGGCCCCGGCCGCCAAGACCGCGCTCGGCCTGCTCCGGGAGAGCGGCGCGCTCCCCGCGGCCGTGGCGACGCTCGAAGGCGCAAGCGTGCCCTCGGAAGCCGAAAGGCTGTTCAACGGGCGCCTGATAACAGCCTTGACGGCGTTTGCGGATGCGGCCGGGCGTACGCCCAAGACCCGCGAGGATCAGGCCGATGTCGTTCTTGCGGCGGCCGCAATTGCCGGGCTTGCCGTGCTCTCCCGCTCCGGGCGGCTGAAGACGCTGGGGCTCGACGAAGACGCTCTCCTCGCCCGCCTGGATGCGCGGTTCGCCGCGGGTCTCCCTTAGGCCGTTTCCAGAATCTCGGGTAGATTGGTCCGGCTCGGGAATGCGGGGAGTCGAACACATTGAAGCGCGGTGACGTTCTTCGGGCGCTCTCTTTGGGTGCGTCGCTGGCAGCTCTCGCCGGGTCCGTGTCCGCCCAGACGAGGCGCGTCGAAGGACCGTTTGTCCATCCGGCATCCGGCATGGTGCTTCCCGAAAGCGTGGGTGAATTCAGGCGTTTTCGCGAGACACCCGGTGTCGAGAACGCCGCCAGCGCCGGCTATGGCTATGAGGGCCTGGAAGGGCGCATCGCGGCCACGTTCACCGTCTTTCTGCCGCCCGACAATCCGGATTTCTGCCGGGACTATATCGCGACGGAAAAGGAAGCACTCCTCAGCAGCCATCCCGATGTGCAATCCCTGCAGCCCCGGGACGCCCCGGCAATCGACGGCTTCTCCACAATTGCCGGCGTTGCGGGCCGCTACGAATACCAGCCGATTCCCGGCGGGCCTCTGTTCCGGTCGGAACGCTATTACTATTGCAACGTCGCCGGAAAATGGGTCGTGCAATACGACTTCGCCTATCCGGCGGATTTCGATGCGGGCCCCGAAATCGGCAGCTTCTTCCACGACCTGAAAGTGACCATTCCGCCGTCGCCCTAACCCGGGTTTCCCGCTTTCTTTTGCAATCCGATCCGCGCGGTTTTCGGCTAGACTGCGCATGAGCCCCGCATCTGGCGGGCAAACGGGAGGGATCCATGGACGTGCAGCGGCGCGATTTCCTTTTGACGGGCACTTTGGCGGCAGCGGCGGTGGCCGCACCGGCCATGGCACAGACGGCGCCTGCGGCCGATGGGCCGGGTCAGGAGCGCGGCAGCAGCGTGCGCCCAGGCGACGAGAAGGTCGTCTATGAGGGCGGCAAGGAGGTGAAGAAGCTCAAGATCGTCAACACCGACGAACTGGAAATCGAAGCCGAGAAGATTCTCCCCAAGGGCGGCTATGGCTACATTTTCGGCGGCTCAGGCGCGGAATACACCAAGGCCGAGAACCTGCGCGCCATGCGCGCCATCGGTCTGGAACCGCATTTCCTGGCGGGCGTTCAGAAACCTGACCTGTCGGCGACGATCCTGGGCCACAAGCTACCGTTCCCGATCATCATTCCGCCGATGGGAAGCCACGGCCTTGCGCATGTGTCCAAGGAAATCGGCACCGCCCAGGCCGCAGCCGCAATGAACACGCTGATGATCCTGTCCATGCAATCCAACGTGCCGCTCGAGGACGTGGCCAAGGCCCATCCCGGCCCGAAATGGATGCAGCTCTATTTCCCGGCCGACCGCGGCTACGCCCGCGAAATCATCATGCGCGCCAAAGCCGCCGGTTTCTCGGCCATCGTGCCGACCATCGATTCGACGCTCGCCTATCCGCGCGACAACAACATCCGCAACGATTTCCGGATTCCGGTGTCTCTGGGCAAGGGCAATGCGCCGCTGAACGAGAAGGACCCGGTCAAGGCGGCTGCAATCATGGGACGCCGCAAGGTCGATCTGAACTGGGACGACATGCTGTGGATCAAGCAGGAGACGGGTCTGCCCGTCGTCGTGAAGGGCGTCATGTCGCCGGTGACGGCAATGCAGGCCGTCGAGCGCGGCATCGATGCGGTCTATGTCTCCAACCATGGCGGGCGCGCGCTCGACGGAGTGCCGGCGGCGATTACCGTATTGCCGCGCGTGGCGGATGCGGTGAAGGGGCGGATTCCCATCGTGTACGATTCCGGCATAAGGCGAGGGCAGGATGTCTTCCGCGCGATCGCCTTGGGTGCGGATGTGGTGGCCTGCGGGCGGCCGATTCTGTATGGCCTCGCGCTCGGCGGGAATCTCGGTGCGCAGAGCGTGCTCGAATATCTGCGCGACGATCTCTACATCGTGATGCAGCTTGCCGGCACGGCAAATCTGCGGTCCATCACGCGCGATCACATCGCCCCGCCGCGATTGGCTTGACGGTTCATGGCGATAGCGGGTCCAGGCTATAGCGTATTTCGGGGAGCCGCATTCCCCGAATAAGCCGGATCATTGAATATCGGTAGGCAAAGATACTACAGACGGACTTTGCACCAAAGGGTAGTTTCCTATCACCGTCGATATCCCCAAGGAGCGTCGGCGGCTGAGAGACCTTTAGCCACATTCATAGTGTGCGCGCTCCCGCTCGATATCAGGGAACGGTGCAACCATGAGGCAATATCACTGTTACTTCGTCCAAAAGGATGGCGCTGCCGCGGCGTGGCGCGCTTTCGAAAGCGCGAACGATGGGGAAGCGGAAGACTACGCGCTCGGCCTGCTCTCCGGTTATCCTGAGGCACACAAGGTCGAAGTGTGGGATGAGACCCGGCTGACGCTGGATTACACAAGGTCGGCGGCGCGGTCGGCCTCGGACTTGCGTAGACTATGTTATCTCGCTCTTGCCGCCGCGCAGAAAGAAAACAATCCGAGGATCAAGCAGATTATCGCTTCTTGCGCGGTCAGACTCGCGCAGGAAGCTGAAGCATTGGAACGTCGCGAGGACTGAAAATTTTATCCGAGGGGCGAGCAAACCGATGTCCGTGCAGCCTCCCGTTCCGCGGTTCCGCGGAGTTGATCTTGCGCAATGCGCTGGGGCGAGCGTCTGAGTATGGATAAGATGCAATTGGGACCGATTCGGCGCGGGAACGAGCGGCCATGATGGCCCTGGATAAATTGATACAGCCGATATGGGAGGTCTCGCCCAATGCGGTGGCGCTGCTCAACTTCGACAGCGATCCAGGGAAGCGGAACATCTGCTACGTCAACCAGGCCTTCACCGATCTGACCGGCTACAGCAGCGAAGAGGCGCTCGGCCGGCCGGCCGAGCTTCTGAACGGTCCCAAGACCAGCCGGGCGGCTCTGGAAGAATGCGAGTCGGCAATCAGGCAGGGCAAGCCGTGCAGCGTTGCGATTCTCCGATACCGCAAGGATGGCTCGGTATACGCGGCCCGCGCAATGGTTGCGCCGCTCGTCGAGCCCGACGGCGAAGCGCAATTTCTGATCTTCGTCGAGTCGCTGATCGGATCGGCGGACGCCGTGCCGGCGCCCAAAGCGGTACGCGAAGGCACCGCCTTGGTCACCCTCCACCTTCCGATGCCGCTTAAGGAATTCCCGGCTGGTAACCTGCCGACACATCTCACGACCCACCGGGAACTCGATGCCCTCCAAGCGATGTGGACGAAACTGCGGGGCGACAGGGCACTGCCCCAGCGCGCCGATTTCGATCTGGCCACGATGAACCGCTGGGCGCCCCATCTGTCCATCGCAACCGTGATGCCGGCGGGCCGCTTCCAGTTTCGGCTGTTCGGTACCGACCTCACGAAAGTCTACGGTCAAGACCTGACCGGCCGTTTCCTCGACGAACTGACGCCGCGGGACCTGTGGTCTCTCATGATTCTCCATTACCAGGAGGTCGTGAGAACGCAGCAGCCTCTATTTGCGCCCGTCAGCATCGCCAATGGCCGCTGGTACAGCGAAGTGAGCCGGCTCTTGCTGCCGCTCGCGGTCGATGGGAACAGCAACAGGGTCGCTTTCGTCATGGGAGCCGACTACGGGCGCAGTTTTTAGTCCGGCTGGGCGGGCGCTTATGAGGGGCCGTCGATCTTATCGACGCTCGCAGCGGCAAGGACGGCCGGCTCCATGAGGCGCGCGTTCACCGCCATGCGGTTCAAGGATTTGTCGACTGGGGACCAATGCGTCGTGCAGCCGCAAACCGCACAACTATGGAACGCGATAACCCGGTCGTTCCACAAATACACCGAGGTTGCGCCCACCGGCGGAAGGAAATGAACCTGTTCCGGCCGGTAATAAGCCCATAGCACACCCAGTTTGCGGCAGATCGAGCAGCTGCATTGCGTCACCCATTTGGGTGCGTCCTCGATATCCATGCGGACTGCGCCGCAATGACACGATGCCTCTATCACAACCCTATCTCATCATCGCTTCGGCCTTGGCCGCGCCGGCATGCGCGCAGGCATCGTCGAGTTCCTGCGTCGAGCCGGAACTCGCGACGGCGCCGATGGTTTCCTCGCCGAGTTTGATCGGCACGCCGCCTGCGAGCGCCAGCACATTGGGCAAGTCCCGCTGCGGCGCAAGTGCGGGGTCCTCCGCCGTGCGCTTCGCCCAATCGAGCGTCGAGCGGCGGAACATCCGCGCGGTATAGGCCTTGCGCCGCGACATCTCCGCCATCTGGGTCGTCGCCAGTTCATCGCGCATCGCCACGATCACCTCGCCCGCGCGATCCACCACCGTAACGGCGGTTCGATAGCCCTTGGCGCGGCACGCGGTGAGGGTGGCATCGGCGGCGGCTTTGGCCATGTCCAGCGACATATCGTGGACGGTGACCGCGCCATTGGCGGCGAGGGCAGCCGGGCCAAGCGCGGCGGTCAGCAGGATGACGGACGCAACCCCGCGTGCCCTGAAAAACGACATTGAAACACTCCCCCGAACCCGGCTGGACCGTATGACGGCACCTTAGTGGCAATCCCGGTCCGATTTGAAGCGGGTACCGGCGCGTCTGGCCTCCGCGCCGGTTCCTTGTTAAGGAGAGCGAAGGGGAGAAAACGCCATGCCCGGATCGCCGATGCGCCGCGTTTTACTGGTGATGGCGGTGCTTGTTTTCGCAAGTGCGGCGGGTGCGGCCAATGCTGCCGAAACCGTGTTCCGTATTGGTATCGCCGCGCCCACCGTGAACATGCTGCCGCTGTGGATGGGCCAGCAGTCCGGCATCTTCAAGGCGCGCGGGCTCGACGTCGAAATCGTCAACACCGATGGCGGCAGCCGGGGACTCGCCGAAGTCGGGCAGGGGCGGCTTGAGGCCATGACGGTTGGCCTTTCGGCCGTCATCGACGCCAACGGCAAGGGCGGCGATTACCGGCTGATCGCGTCGGGCGCCAACACCATGAGCTTTCGCGTCTTCGGGTCCAAGCTCGTCACCGGCGCCGACGAACTGAAGGGCAAGAAGGTCGGCGTCAGCGCGTTCGGTTCGGAATCCGACAGCGCTGCGTCCCTTGCGCTGAAGCAGCTGGGGCTCGCGCGTTCCGACGTGACCATGGTCGAAGCGGGCGGCACGCTGAAGCGGCTGGACGCGCTCAAATCCGGGGCCATCGCCGCGACTGCGCTGAACGAGCCTGCCGACACGCAAGCCGATCACGCCAATTTGCCGTTGCTTGTAGATCTGCGGGCGAACCTGCCCTGGATTTTCACGGCCATCGTGGTGGACCGGAAGTTTCTCGCCGCGCATCGGGCGGAGGTGAAGGAATTTCTCCGCGGCTATATCGAATCGATCTATGCCGCGCTCGCGAGCCCGCAGCGCGCGATGCTGGTGCTGGCGGGCGAGTTCAAGGATTTCCCGCCCGACGTGGTGGAGGCGGCCTACGCCGATTTCGTCAACCGCGTGCCGCGCGACGCGGCACCCTCGCGCGAGGGCGCGGAGACCATGATCAAGGAATTGCCCGGATTGGGCGCGCCCGTGAAAAGCACCAACGTCGCCGATTATGTCGATGCGAGCCTGATCGAGGAATTGCGCGGCGAAGGCTTCATCGACGCGATGAGAACGAAGTACGCGATCAATTGACAAAGAAACATCCGGATTGCGCGATGCGTGCAACCCGGATGCCGTTCAGGCGAATATTCAGGCGGCCTTTACAGTGATCTTCTGTTCCGGCTTCTGCGATTCCACAGTTTTGGGGAGCGTGACCGTGAGGACGCCGTTCTTGAACGCCGCCTCGATCTTGCTGGCATTCACGCCTTCGGGCACCCGGAAGCTGCGCTCGAAGGAGCCGAATTGGCGTTCGCGCACATAATAGCCCTTTTGCTTTTCTTCCGCTTCGGACTGCTTCTCGCCCTTGATGGTGAGATTGCCGTCGATCACGGCGACTTCGATGTTCTTCTCATCCAAGCCCGGCAATTCGGCGATGATCTCATAAGCCTTTCCGGAGTCGATAATATCGACGGCAGGGGACGCGGCCCACGCGGTTTCGCCCTGCCAGGCCGGCTCGCGATCGAAGATCGAACGCGGTGGCGGAAGATGGACGTGCCGCCAGAAATCTTCGAACAGCCGATCCACCTCACGCCGGAGATTCTCGTATGGGCGCCACACAACGGGCGACTCCAGCGGGGTGACTTTCTTGACGGCCAGTTGGATTGGACGTTCGGCCATGTTCGGGGTACTCCTCAGGTTAATTAAGCAACATAGGGGGGAGCGGCCGTGGGCGCATTGATTTGCCTCAACGCGGATTGGCTCAATAGAAACGTGGGATCGGCGGGCCAAAAGGTCATTCCGGCCTGCTTGGCGATCGGAGATTGAGCAAATGCTGCGCCGGCTCACGCGTGTTTTCGTCCGCTATGCCGAGCGCTACATCCCCGATCCTTATCTCTATGCGCTGATCCTGACCTTCGTCACCGCGATTGCCGCCCTGGTGTGGACGGCGTCGGACGCGAACAAGATCGTCGCCTCCTGGTATGACGGCATCTGGGCGATTCTCGCTTTTGCGATGCAGATGGCGCTGATCCTTTCCACCGGCGTCGCATTGGCCGAAGCCGCGCCCGTGAAGCGCGCTCTGCAGCATCTGGCCGCGATTCCCTCCAACCAGTCGAGCGCGGCGGTCACGATGTTCCTGGTCTCGGGGTTTGCCTCGTGGCTCAATTGGGGTTTCGGGCTGGTCGCCGGTGCACTCCTTGCCCGCGAGATGGCCAAGCGCATTGCGAAGGTGGATTTCGGCCTTCTGGTCGCGATTGCCTATATGGGCAACATGGTATGGGCGTCGGGGCTATCGAGTTCGATTGCGCTGGCATCTGCGACCCACGGCAGCGCGCTCAACATCATCGAGAAGGTGACGGGCCGCATCGCGCCGCTGAACGAGACGATTTTCACCGCCTACAACCTGGTTCCGACAATTCTCGTGTTCATCCTGCTTCCGATTCTGCTGGTCGCCATCGCGCCAGGCGAGGCCGAGATGAAGCGCATCGATCCGCAGGTGCTGAAAACCCAGGACACGCCAGAGCCCGAAATCTCGCGCGAGAAGAATTTCGCAAACGTCATCGAGAATTCGCCGCTGTTCACGCTTGCCCTTGTCGGCATGGGCCTTGCCTACGAAGCCCATGTGATCGCTACCACCGGCTTTACCCTCGACATCAACGGCATGATCTTCATCGCGCTGATGCTGGGGCTCGTTTTCCATTGGCGGCCGATCCGTTACGTGCGCGCCTTCAACCGCGCCGCGCGCACGGTGGGACCGATCCTGCTGCAATTCCCGCTCTATGGCGGCATCATGGGAATCATGACCGGAACGGGTCTCGCCGCGGTGATCGCGCAGGCCTTCGTTGCGTTTTCCACCCATCAGACATTGCCGTTCTGGTCCTTCGTCTCGTCCAACATCATCAGCCTGTTCGTGCCGTCGGGCGGGGGCCATTGGGCGGTGCAGGGGCCGTTCATGGTGCCGGCCGCGCAAAGCCTTGGCGTCGCACCCGCGATGACCGCGATGGCGGTCGCCATGGGGGAGCAGACCGCCAACATGATCCAGCCCTTCTGGGCGCTCCCGGTGCTCGCGATTGCCGGCCTCGGCATCAAGGACATCATGGGATATTGCGTGATGGCGCTTTTCGTGGGCTTCGTGCTTTATGGCGGCGCCCTCTTGTTGTTCGCTTAGGACCCGATCATGCCCGCGCTCGTGAACCGCCGTACACTGACCATCGAATGGGGCCAATGCGACCCGGCGGGCATCGTGTTCTACCCGAATTATCTCATCATCTTCGACACCAGCACGGGCCTTTTGTTCGCCCGCACGGGGCTTTCGCCGTCCCAGATGCGCAGGAAATACGGCATCGTCGGCATGCCGCTGGTGGAACAGGGAGCGAAATTCATCGCCCCCTGCCGCTTCGACGACGCGGTGACGGTCGAAAGCGAAGTCGGCGAATGGGGCCGTACGAGCTTTACCGTGCGCCACCGGCTGCTCAAGACGGGCGACATCGCGGTCGAGGGATTCGAAAAACGCGTCTGGGCGATTGCCGACCCGGAGCGGCCCGGCCGCATCAAGCCCGAACCCATCCCGCGCGAGGTCATGGCGTGCCTGTCCGATCCGACCGGCGCCACAAGCTGCGTGCCGTAAAGTCGCGAGGGCCGGCTATGCGGATCGCGATTCTCGGCGCGGGGCCTGCGGGGTTGTATCTCGGATATTTGCTGAAGCGCGCGCGTCCCGATCTAACAATCGAAATATTCGAACAGAACCCGCCGGATGCGACTTTCGGTTTCGGGCTGGCTTTTTCGGAACGCGCGCTCGAGTTCCTTCGCGGCGAGGACGAAGCGACGTGGAGCGCGATCGAGCCTGCGCTGGAGCGCTGGCACGATTCGGTTCTGTATCTGAACGGCGAGGAAATCCGCATCGACGGCATGGGCTATGCCGGTATCGCGCGGCTCGCGCTTCTGCAAATCCTGCAGGCGCGCGCGCAGAGCGTGGGCGTCGCGCCCGTCTATTCCCGGCCCGTCCGTTCGCTTGCCGAATTGGGAGAGGCCGATCTGATCGTGGGCGCCGACGGCGCCAATTCTTTGGTGCGCCGAAACGGGGAACATGATTTCCATACAAAGATCGAAGAATTTTCCAACCGCTTTGCCTGGTACGGCACGCCGAAGCGTTTCGGGGCGCTGACGCACACCTTCATCCGGACGCCGGCGGGCTGCTTCAACGCCCATCATCATCCCCATGCGCGCGACATGAGCACCTTCGTCGTGGAGATGGACGAGCGGACCTTCCACGCGTGCGCCTTCGATCGCATGGGCGAGGATGAATCCCGCATGGCCTGCGAGGCCCTGTTCGTGGATGCGCTGGAGGGCGCGCCGCTGATCTCCAACAAATCCATCTGGCGGCGGTTTCCAAGGATCGTCAACCAAAGATGGTCCGCCGGCAACCGCGTGCTCATCGGAGACGCGCTGCACACCGCCCATTTTTCCATCGGGTCGGGGACCCGGCTCGCGATGGAAGATGCAATCGCGCTGTCGCATGCCCTTGAGAGGGCCTCCTTCGCCATTCCGGCCGCACTCGCGGCCTACGAAGAGGCCCGCCGGCCCGTGGTGGAAAAGCTCGTCGCCGCCGCCAATGCGAGCGCCCAATGGTATGAGCACTTCGACAGCCACATGCGTTTGCCGCCGCTGGAATTCGCGATGAGTTACATCACCCGTTCGGGCCGCATCGACATGGAGCGTCTGCGCCGCACCTCGCCGGACTTCATGGCCGCCTATGAATCGCGCAAGCGCTAGAAATGCTCGCCCAGGCGGAACGGGCCGTGGCGCGTGGACGCTGCGACCAGATATGCCGTCGACCAGCCGATCAGCAGGAAACCATTGATCGCCTCCAGCGATCCCAAGAGCCGCCATTGCGGCGCCAGCGTGATGTCGCCATAGCCCACGGTGGAAAACGTCGCCGTCGAGAAATAGAGCGCGTCCTCGAACGAGGGGATGTCGCCGCTCGCGAAGAATGTGACCGCCCACACCCAGATTTCCACCGTGTGCACCAGGAAAATCCCGAGCACTGTCGAAACCATCGCAACGATTCTACCGAAATCGTGCCGGTGCAGACGGAACCAGTGGATCATACGATTGATGAGACCGGTTACCGCGACGAGGCCCACCGTATGGATCAGCACGGTGGCCGCGATGAGCAGGGTGCCCAAAGCCAGATTCACGAACATCATGGCGGCCGTGGGCCCTTCGCAGGCTAGTGGGCGTCGATCACGGACACCACGCGGAACGGCCGCTGCACGCGGTCATGTTCGGTGATGGAAACATAGGCGCCCGGCGTGAGCGGGTGGCGGTCGAGCTTGAAGAACGGTTCGTCGTCGGTGTCGTCGCCGGACTTGTAGTCGAATCGCCAGCCCCCGCCGGTGTGGCGCAAGCGCCCGGTCTCATATTCGCCCGCCCAGAAGCGGGTCACCTCGCAACGGTCCTTGACGGATTTCCAGGCCGTTACGTCGATGTGATCGTCCGCCGTCAGCGGCGCCACGAATTCATAGCCGCGGTCCGGGCTTCCTTCCGGAAACTCTTCCGTCCGCGCGAGCTCCAGCCGGATGCGTTTCAGCGTCATGGTGTCCTCCGTTTATTCGTCGCCCCCCGCGATGGTCAGGAGCGCGTCCAGGTCCTTTATGATGAGCTGGTGCAGGTTGGGAATCCCCACCAGGCCCTTGCGCTTCATGGAGGATAGCACGCGGCACACGGTTTCGATGGTCAGCCCGAGATAATCCGCAATATCCTGGCGGGTCATGGGCAGTTCGAGGATGCCGCCGTTTTCGACGCCGGTGTGTTCGATCACATGGGCGAGGAATGAGGCGACACGCTCTTTCGCGGTCTGCCGGCCGAGCATGACCAGATGATTCTGGATGTCCCGCACGCGGGTGGTCAGGAGAGCGGCGAACTGCTTGCGCAGGCCCTGGCGCTCCTCGCCCAGCCGCTCGATCTGGCGCTGGGGATAGGCGAGCAGGACCACATCGTTCACCGCTTCTGCCGTGAAGCTGTGCTCCTTCAAATCCATGAAGCTGAAAAAGTCCCCGGGAAAAAGGAATTGCGCGATCTGCCGCCGTCCGTCGGCCAGGTGCTTGCAGAGGCGCACCGCGCCGCTCACCACCTTGTAGGCATAATCGGCGGCATCGCCTTCGTTGAAGATGGTTTCGCCGCGGTTGAAGTGCATCCGCGACTCAATCCGGTGCAGCGACTTCAGGTCCTCGTCCTTGCTGGAAGCCGTCTGCGAGGAGACCGTGCCTGAGGCAGGTGCGGCCATCATCGGAAAGCGGTGGACATTGCTGCGGGTATCTTCGGCGATGGACATCTTTAACCCCTTTCGGGTTCACGTCGTTGATCGCCCTCACTGTGACCTGAAGCTTGGCCCGTTTGCATTTAGGGGTTCCACGTACGGAACATTACGTATCGAAAGGGACAGCAATATCCGCAGCGAGCTTGGCGAATCGCTGCGGGCAATTGCGGTCAATTCGCAATCTCAGGAATTCGAGAGCGTGTTCAGATACGCGATGATGTCGTCGATCTGCCGGCGGTTCAGCATGATGCCGGGCATCGGGGGATGGGGATTCATCAGCCAGCCGCGGACCCAAGCGGGATTCTGCTTATTGTCGCGGGCGAGGAAGGACAGCGGCGGGGCCTGATCGCTGGCCGTCTTGGTCTCGCTCGGCGCATGACAGCTGGTGCAGGACTGGGTGACGAGCGTGCGCCCCGCATCGGCGTTGCCGGGGAGCTGGGCCGCGGCGGCCGGAAGCGAAAAGCCGATCGCAATGCAGGCCGCCAGGACGGAATGGGTTTTCATGAAAGCCTCCTTTTTTCAGGCGAGTCCGGTCAATGCCGCAGCTCGCTCACATGGGTTTTGGGAATATCGCCGGTTTCCGCATCGCGGATAACCTGGCCGATCAGGCGGGCGCGCGTTTCGGGCTGCAGGGCGTCGTCCAGTTCCTCGGCAACCAGCGGGGAGGCAATGACGATCAGCCGGGCATAAGCGCCCTCCGCGCCTGCATCGCGCAGGAAGTCCGCCAGGCCTCTGGCGAAACGATGCGCGCCGCCTTGGAGGGCGCGCGCCGGCATGTTCAGCGGCATCGCCAATCCGCCCGCGGTTGAGCAGACCCGCGCCTGTGCGCCGTCGGTGATCAGAACCCAGATCGCATCCCTGCGCATGGCCGCCTCCATTTTTTACACAGCGATCTCATAGCAGGGCTGGGACCAGGTCATTTTGACCGGGATCAATTATTTTAGCGATGGTCAAGGCCGAACTTGGCTCCTATAGAGTCCGGCCATGCCGGAGCACGCGCAACATTCGGACGCCCTCTTCCGTACCCTGATTTCCACCGCCGTGGACGGGATCATCGTCATCGACGATCACGGGAGCGTGCGAATCTACAATCACGCCTGCGAGAGGCTGTTCGGCTACCACGCGGACGAGGTGCTCGGCCGGAACGTGAAGATGCTGATGCCCGCGCCCTACCGCGAGGAGCACGACGGCTATCTCGGGCATTACATCGGTACGGGGGAAAAGCGCATCATCGGCATCGGGCGCGAAGTGGTAGGGCAAAGGAAGGACGGCACCACCTTTCCGATGTATCTCTCGGTCGGCGAAGGCAAGATCGAGGGCGAGCAGATCTTCGTCGGTATCATTCACGATCTGACGCCTCGCCAGGTCACCCAAAGGCAAATGCAGGAGCTCCAGAACGAGCTGCTGCACGTGTCGCGCCTTTCGGCCATGGGCCAGATGACGGCGGCCCTCGCCCATGAGCTGAACCAGCCCTTGACGGCGGTGCTGAACTACATCAATGCCGCCCGCCGGACGGTCGCAAACCTCAAGGATCCCCAGGCCGCCCGAGTTGCCGACCTCATCGAGAAGGCCGCAAGCCAGACCGGCCGCGCCGGCCAGATCATCCGGCAGTTGCGCGATTTCGTGGAAAAGCGCGAAACCGCCCGCACCCTGGTGAATATGAATTCGGTGATCGAGGAATCCATTGCGCTCGCGGTGGTCGGATCGGCCGATGCCAATGTCAAAACCATCCTCGAACTTGCTTCCGCCCTGCCGCAGATTCTGATCGACAAGGTCCAGGTGCAGCAGGTGGTCATCAATCTGGTCCGCAACGCGGTTGAGGCCATGCAGAATGTCCCCCGGCGCGAGCTGACGGTCAGGACCTTGCTGGCCGGAGATGGCGGGGTCGAGGTTTCGGTTTCCGACACCGGCCCCGGCCTGCCGCCCGAAGTCGCGAGCCGGCTGTTTCACCCCTTCGTCACCACCAAGGAAAAGGGAATGGGGATCGGGCTTTCGATCTGCCGCTCGATCATCGAGGCCCATGGCGGCCGCATCTGGGCGAACCCCAATGAAAGCGGCGGGGCAACCTTCCAATTCTTCCTCCCCGCCGCCGAGTCCTAGAGCATCGGCCGTCCCTTCCGGGATCGCCCGCGCCGCGCCGATCCGGCGGCATGGGCAGGACACGGACGAAGGATTCTCTAAGGGCTTTCCCTTATATCTGGCCGAGAAGCCGGCTTGTTAGCGTGTTGCAGTTTTTGGGCCATCGATAATGCTCGCAGATCCTCCGCGCCGCCTGGTCCACATCGTCGATGACGACGATGCCGTGCGCGATTCCATGCGCGTGCTGCTCGAATCGCTTGAGTTCGAAGTCTACGACTACAGTTCGGCGCTGGATTTCCTGGACCGGCGGGGCGCAAATCTGGAAGGCTGCCTGCTGCTCGATCTGCATATGCCGTCCATGACCGGGATCGACCTGCTGGAGCATATGCGGGCCGAAGGACGTCTGCTTCCGACCATCGTGATCACCGGCCGCAGCGATGCGGCCCTGAAGGACCGGGCGTTGAAATGCGGCGCGCTCGATCTGATCGACAAGCCAGTGGGCGACGAGGTGCTGATCGGCGCCCTTCGCCGCGCCTTCGGCAGCTGAACCGGCCCTAACCGCCCCCCAGCATGCGCACGCAGAGTTCGGCCGCGGCGGGAGCCGATTGAGCGAGCGGTCCCTTCAGCCGTGCCAGCACGCGCGAATCGATGGTCTGGATGATGCCCCCGGCAATCAGCGCCGTCTTGAGATCGAGATCGCCGGGAGGAATCTCGCCCGCGCGCATGGCTTCGCCGATCACCAGGCGGAAGATCGTGTACGGATTGCCGCGTGAAGGGGCCACGCGCTTCAGGTGATGATGGCGCGAGGCGAAGATATAGGTCGTGAGAATCCAATCCTCGTCATAGCGCAGGAAAACATATTCGATCATCGCCCGCATCTTGCCGGGCAATTTCGCTTCGGCGTTGGCCCGCCGCCGCAGCTCCTGGCCGATCTCGTTCCAGCCATTGATGAAGAGCTGCCAGGCAAGCTCTTCCTTGCTCTCGAAATGGTTGTACATGGCGCCGAGCGAGATGCCTGCCGTCTCCGCGATTTCGCGAATCGAAGTTTCGGCGATGCCTTGTTCGACGAAATGCTTCAGCGCCGCACGCTCGATCCGCATCCGCGTTTCTTCGGTGCGTTCGCTTCTGACAGCCATCCGTGCGCCGTGACCGCAAGTACCGCTTCGGATACTGAACAAGCATTCATTGAGGGTCAATCGGCGCAGCGTGAAACCGGCGTTATGGAACCGTCACGGAGCCAGGATCGTGCGCAACTGACGCTGGCAGAGCGGCATCGTTGCCCCCGACTGGAAGGCGCGCCAAGCATTCGTTCCCCCCTATCCTCGGGACAAAATGAACAAACGATTATTCACAAAGGAACGCCGCACATACGCGCCGAAAAAATCCGGCCGGGAAATTATTTAAATGAATGATTGTTCATTCTTATCGGTTCGCGGCAGGACTTCAACCGAAGGACGCGGGGAATCTGTCGGAGTTTTCATAAAGATTTCAGACACCCGGCAAAGAAACCGGCGCAAACTCGGATATCGGGCTCCGAATCCCGGGGCGGCCGTGTGGGTGTGGCTGTGCCTATGAAAATCGTCGTGGCGGCGAACCTTCGCCCTTGTTTGGCGTTCCCAGTCCGGGGTTGGACCAGCCTGGGAGCCTGTCCAACGTCGGTTGGCGTTGCCTTCAAGGCGTTACGCGGCCCTGAAAGCTCGGACTGACGCACATGGATCGACGCAACGACGGGGATTCCTTCGCCACGCCGGCCCCACTCGCCGATCCGGCCGCTCATGCGCGGCCGGCGGGACGGCGTTGGATTCGCTTCGTTCCGGGTCAATGGAAAACCGTGGTGATCGGCACGGCCCTGATTCTGATCGCTTTTCTCGTCTGGGCCATACGCCCGGTGCAGACCCCGGTTAGAAACCGCAACGCTTTCGCCGGCATCAATCAGCCGACACCCGTGGGCGTCGCCAAGGTGTCGCTCGGCGATATCGAGGTCCGCATAAACGCGCTCGGCGCCGTGACCCCGCTCGCCACGGTCACCGTGAAGCCGCAGGTCAGCGGCCAACTGGTGCGCATCGATTTCACCGAGGGCCAGATGGTGCGGGAGGGGCAGGTGCTCGCCGAAATCGATCCGCGCCCCTATCAGGCCGCCCTCGACCAGGCGAACGGCCAGCTTGCGCGGGATCAGGCCCAACTGGCGAACGCGCAGGTCGATCTTGACCGCTATCGCACCCTGCTGGCGCAGAACTCCATCGCCCAGCAGCAGGTGGCAACCCAGGAAGCGCTGGTGCGGCAGCTTCAGGGAGTCATCAAATCCGATCAGGCCAATGTGGAAGCGGCCGACATCAATCTGAAGTATGCCAGCATCAAATCGCCGGTCAGCGGGCGCATCGGCCTCAGGCAGGTGGATCTCGGCAATCTGCTCACGGCAGGGCAGGCGACCGGCATCGCGGTGGTGACGGAGCTGCAGCCGATTTCGGTGGTGTTTTCCGTGCCCGAAGACGCCATCGGCGACATCATGGGCCAGGTGCGCCAGGGCGCCAAGCTCACCGCCGACGCCTATGACCGCGCTCAAACCAAGAAGCTGACCTCGGGCACGCTTGCCACCGTCGACAACCAGATCGATCCAACGACCGGCACCGTGAAGCTGCGGGCCATGTTCGACAACCGGAACGACGAGTTGTTTCCCAATCAGTTCGTGAACATCAGCCTGCTCATCGATGTCATGCACAATCAGACGGTGGTGCCGGCTTCCGCCATCCAGCGCGGTGCGGCAGGCACCTATGTCTTCGTCGTGAACGCCGACCGTACCGTCAGCATGCACACCGTGACGCTGGCCAAGACTGCAAACGACAGGGTGGCAGTCGCAAGCGGCCTGATGGTCGGCGATACCGTGGTGATCGACGGCGCGGACCGTCTGCGGGACGGCGCCAGCGTCCAGCTTCCCGGCGACCGTCCGGCGGCCGCCACCGCGCAAGGGCGGGGCCAGAACGGCGCCAATGCCGGAAGGGGGCAGGGCCGAGGCGGCCGGCGAGGCGCCCGTGGCGGGCAAGGCGCCCCTGGCGGGCAAGCCGCCCCTGGCGGGCAAGCCGCCCCAGGCGAACAAGCGGGAGGCGGCGGCCGGGGCGGGCAGGGCGGCCAATGACCGCCAGCGGCACGGACGCCCCATGAGCTTTCGATGAATCCGTCGCGAACCTTCATCGTCCGCCCGATCGCGACATCGCTTCTGATGATCGCGATCTTCCTCGTGGGCATCGTCGGCTATTTCTTCCTGCCGCTGTCGGCTTTGCCGGAGGTCGATTACCCGACCATCCAGGTGCAGACCTTTCTCCCCGGCGCCAGTCCCGAAGTGATGACCTCGTCCGTCACCGCGCCGCTCGAACGGCAATTCGGGCAGATGCCGGGCTTGCGCGAGATGTCATCGGCGAGTTCGGCCGGCGCTTCGGTCCTGACGCTGCAATTCGACCTCTCGCTCAGCCTCGATATTGCCGAGCAGGAGGTTCAGGCTGCCATCAATGCCGCGGGCAATCTGCTGCCGCAGAATCTTCCCGCCCCGCCGGTCTACGCCAAGGTCAATCCGGCCGACGCGCCGATTCTCACGCTCGCCGTCACCTCGCCCTCGATGAAGCTGACCGAGCTCGAAGACATCGCCGATACGCGCATCGCGCAGAAGATTTCGCAGCTTGCGGGCGTCGGCCTCGTCAGTATCGCGGGCGGCGAGCGGCCGGCCGTCCGGGTGCAGGCCAATATGCAGGCGCTCGCCGCCTATGGCCTCAATATCGACGATCTGCGCACTACCATCGGCAACGCCAACGCGAACGCGCCCAAGGGCAATTTCGACGGGCCGACGCGGGCCTACACCATCAACGCCAACGATCAGCTTCAGTCGGCGCAGGATTACCGCAACGTCGTGATCGCCTACCGCAACGGCGCGCCGGTCTTTCTTTCCGATGTCGCAGACGTGGTCGACAGCGCCGAAAACGTGAAGCTTTCAAGCTGGATGAACATGACGCCGGCGATCCTGCTGAACGTTCAGCGTCAGCCGGGCGCCAATGTCATCGCGGTGGCCGACAGCGTGAAGGCGCTTCTGCCCGCCATCCACACGAGCCTTCCCGCCACCGTCGATGTGACCGTATTGACCGACCGGACCAACACCATTCGCGCCTCGGTATCCGATGTCGAGTTCGAACTCGGGCTCGCCGTTGTACTCGTGGTGCTGGTGATCTTCCTGTTTCTGCGCAACGTGCCGGCGACGATCATCCCGAGCCTGTCGGTGCCGCTTTCCATCGTGGGCACCTTTGCGGCGATGTACCTGCTGGGCTTCAGCCTGAACAACCTGTCCCTGATGGCGCTCACCATCGCGTCCGGTTTCGTGGTCGACGACGCCATCGTGATGATCGAGAACATCTCCCGTCATCTCGAAATGGGCGAGCGTCCGCTTCAGGCTGCGCTGAAAGGGGCGGGCGAGATCGGCTTCACGATCATGTCGCTGACGGTTTCGCTGATTGCGGTGCTGATTCCGCTTCTCTTCATGCAGGAGGTGGTGGGGCGCCTCTTCCGCGAATTCGCGGTGACGCTGGCCATTACGATCCTGATTTCCGCGGTGGTGTCGCTGACGCTGGTGCCCATGATGTGCGCGAAGCTCTTGCGGCCCGAATCGGAGCAGAGACACGGCTGGGTTGCCCGCAAATCGGCCGCCTTCTTCGACCGCGTGATCGCCCAATATGGCCGCCTGTTGAATTGGGTGCTCGACCGCCAGGCGCTCACGCTGCTCGTCGCCTTGATGACCCTTGTCGTCACCATCGGGCTCTATATCGCGATCCCGAAAGGCTTCTTCCCGGTTCAGGATACGGGCTTCATCCAGGGCATCACGCGCGCAGGCCCCACGATCTCGTTTTCCGCCATGACCGATCGCCAGCGCGCTCTTGCCGATGTCATCCGCCGCGACCCCGATGTGGAGAGCCTCTCGTCCTTCATCGGCGTGGACGGTTCGAACACCACGCTCAACAGCGGACGCATCCTCATCAATCTGAAGCCCCTGAGCGATCGCGACGCGTCGGTGACCGAGATCATGCGCCGGATCGAGCGCTCGACGCGTGACGTAGCCGGGATCGCGCTCTTCCTGCAGCCGGTTCAGGACCTGACGGTCGAATCCAGTATCGGGCGTGCGCAATACCAGTTCGTGCTGCAGGCCGCCCTTGGTTCGACGCTCGACCAATGGGTGCCGCGCCTGATGGATCGGCTGGGACGCGCGCCTGAGCTTACCAATGTCTCCACCGATTATCTCGACCGGGGGCTCGCCGCTTATATCGCCGTCGACCGCGATACGGCGGCCCGCTTCGGCATCACGGCGGCGACCATCGACAACGCCCTTTACGACGCGTTCGGCCAGCGCATCATTTCGACCATTTTCACGCAATCCAACCAATACCGGGTCATCCTGGAAGCCGATCCGGCGCTGCAGAATTCGCTCGCCTCGCTGGACAACATCTATCTGCCGGCGTCAGGCGGCGGCCAGGTTCCGCTCTCCGCAATCGCGAAGGTGGAGGAGCGATCCGGGCCGTTGCAGATCGATCATGTCGGCCAGTTTCCGGCCGCGCCGTTTTCGTTCGACGTGGCACCCAACGCCTCGCTCGGCGCAGCCGTCGATGCGGTGCGCCAGGCCGAAGCCGATATCGGCCTGCCGCCGGAAATCACCACCAGTTTCCAGGGCGCCGCGCTCGCGTTCCAATCCGCGCTCGGAAACGAGCTTCTGCTGATCCTTGCCGCGATCGTGACTGTCTATATCGTGCTCGGCGTTCTCTATGAAAGCTTCATTCATCCGGTCACGATTCTGTCCACCTTGCCGTCCGCGGGCGTGGGCGCTCTGCTCGCGCTGATGCTGACCGGGCACGATCTCGATATCATCTCCATCATCGGCATCATTCTTCTGATCGGCATCGTGAAGAAGAACGCCATCATGATGATCGACTTCGCGCTGGTGGCGGAACGCGAGGACAACAAGTCCCCGCGCGAAGCCATCCATCAGGCGGCCCTGTTGCGCTTCCGGCCCATTCTGATGACCACGGTTTCGGCGCTGTTCGGCGCGCTGCCGCTGATGGTCGGCGGGGGCACGGGGTCGGAGCTGCGCCATCCGCTCGGCATCTCTATCGTGGGCGGGCTTCTGGTGAGCCAATTGCTCACGCTGTTCACGACGCCGGTAATCTATCTTTATTTCGACCGGCTGGCGCGGGGTTCAAGCAAACGGCGCACCGTCCTTCCGCCGGAAGGCGCTCAAGGGGTGCGCCCGTGAATTTCTCCGCCCCCTTCATTGCGCGGCCGATTGCGACGACCCTGCTCACCATTGGTCTCGCCATCGCGGGAGGGGCGGCCTTCTTCCTGCTGCCGGTTTCGCCGCTTCCCAATGTGGATTACCCGACCATCTCGGTTACGGCGCAGCTCCCCGGCGCCAGCCCCGAAACGGTTGCGACCAGTGTGGCGACCCCGCTCGAACGCCATCTCGGGACGATTGCCGACGTCACGGAGATGACCTCTTCCAGCTCGGTCGGCCAGGCCCGCATCACGCTGCAATTCAACCTCAACCGCGACATCGAAGGTGCCGCCCGCGACGTGCAGGCGGCAATCAACGCGGCGCGGGTCGATCTTCCCGCGGCGCTGCGTTCCAACCCGACCTATCGCAAGGTGAACCCGGCCGAGGCGCCGATCCTGATCCTGGCGCTGACGTCGAATACGCTGACCCCCGGCCAGATTTACGATTCCGCGTCCACGGTTCTGCAGCAGAAGCTGTCCCAGGTAGACGGCGTGGGTGAGGTGCAGGTCGGCGGCAGTTCGCTTCCTGCGGTCCGGGTGGAGCTGAACCCGCGCGCGCTATTCAAATACGGCATCGGACTTGAGGATGTGCGCGCGGCCCTTGCGGCGGCCAATGCGAACGCCCCCAAGGGCGCCATCGAGCAAGGCCCCGAGCGCTTCCAGGTCTACGTCAACGACACGGCCACCAAGGCAGCCGACTATGGCCCCCTTGTCGTCGCCTATCGCAACGGCGCTCCAGTGCGGCTCTCCGACATTGCCGATGTCAGCGACGGCGTCGAGGACGTGCGCAACCAGGGCACCGCCAACGGCCAGCCGGCGGTGCTCGTCATCCTCAACCGCCAGCCCGGCGCTAACATCATCGACGTCGTGGACCGGGTGAAGGCGCTGATCCCGATGCTGCAGGCCTCCGTTCCGCGCTCCATCACGATCACCCCGGTGAACGACCGCACGACCACCATCCGCGCCTCGTTGCGCGATGTGGAAACCACGCTCGCGATTGCCGTTCTTCTGGTGATCGTGGTGGTGTTCCTGTTCCTGCGCAACGGCCGCGCGGCGCTGGTGCCGAGTGTGGCGGTGCCGGTTTCGCTGCTCGGCACGTTCGGCGCGATGTATCTCTTCGGTTTCAGCCTCGACAATCTGTCGCTGATGGCGCTGACGGTCGCGACCGGTTTCGTGGTCGATGACGCCATCGTGGTGTTGGAGAACATCTCGCGCCATATCGAGGAGGGCGTACCGCGATTGCAGGCGGCCCTTCAGGGCGCGCGCGAAGTCGGGTTCACGGTGCTTTCCATTTCGGTGTCGCTGATCGCGGTGTTCCTGCCCATTCTGCTGATGGGCGGCATCGTCGGCCGGCTGTTCCACGAATTTGCCCTGACCCTTACGATCGCGATCGTGATTTCGCTCGTGCTCTCGCTCACCACGACGCCGATGATGTGCGCCTATCTGGGCCTGCGTCCCCGCCAGCGAAGCCAGAGCGGGCTGATGCGCGTTTCCGAGCGGGCTTTCATGCGCGTCCACCGCGCCTATGACCGTTCGCTCTCCTGGTCGCTCACCAATCCGGGCACCATCATCGTCGTGCTTTTCCTGGTGATCGGGCTGAACGTCTATCTCTTCATGATCATACCGAAGGGATTCTTTCCGCAGCAGGACACCGGCAGCATCACCGGCGGCATTCGCGCCGACCAGAGCATCTCCTTCCAGGCGATGCAGCAGAAGTTCCAGCAATTCGTGAACATCGTGCAGCAGGACCCCGCGGTCCAAAGCGTGGAGGGATTTTCCGGGCGCGGCGGGCAGACCAACAGCGGTTTCGTGTTCGTCAGCCTGAAGCCGCTGTCGGAGCGCAAAGAATCCGCCGACCGCGTGATCGCACGCTTGCGCGGGCGGCTCGCCAATGTCGCAGGCGCGCGCCTTTTCCTGGCGCCGGTGCAGGATCTGCGCATCGGCGGCCGCCAGGGCAACGCACAATATCAGTACACGATCCAGGCGGACGCGCTGAGCGATCTGGAAACCTGGGTTCCGCGCATCACGGCCGCGCTGCAGAATGTCCCAGAATTGCTGGACGTGAATTCCGACCGGCAGGAGGCGGGCCTCGACGTCGAATTGCAGATCGACCGCGCCACGGCCGCTCGCCTTGGCGTCACTGCGTCCCAGATCGACAATACGCTCTACGACGCCTTCGGCCAGCGTCAGGTGTCCACCATTTACAAGGACCTCAACCAGTATCACGTGGTGATGGAGGTGGCCCCGGCCTTCTGGCAAAACCCGGAGACGCTGAACGACATCTATGTCAGCACGGCCGGCAACATCAATGGCACCCAGGCTTCGGGCGGAATTGTCACGACAGCCCCTACCGCGACCGCCGCCAGCACGCCCAATGCCGGGAGCGGCGGCACGTTGGGAACAATCGCCAGTACCACCGCCGGTACGACCGACGATGCGGCTGCGTTCCGCAACCAGACCCAGAACCAGATCGCCAATACCGCGCGCGGCGGCGCTTCGGCGGGAGCATCCGTGAGCACAAGCGTGGAGCGCATGGTGCCGCTCGCGGCCTTCAGCCATTACGCGCCCGGCACGACGCCGCTATCGGTCAACCACCAGGGGCCGTTCGTCGCCACCACCTTCTCCTTCAACCTTCCGGAAGGCGAACCGCTGGACGTAGCCGTCGCGGCCATCCAGCGCACCATGGCCGAGCTTCATGTCCCTATTTCCGTACACGGAACATTTGCCGGGACCGCCCAGGCCTTCCAGCAATCGCTGAAATACGAGCCTGTGCTGATTCTTGCGGCCCTCGTGACCGTCTACATCGTGCTGGGCGTGCTCTATGAGAGTCTCGTCCATCCCATCACCATTCTTTCGACGCTTCCTTCGGCCGGGGTGGGCGCGGTGCTGGCGCTGCTCATCTTCGGCTCCGATTTCAGCCTGATCGCGCTGATCGGCATCATTCTGCTTATCGGCATCGTCAAGAAGAACGCCATCCTGATGATCGATTTCGCGCTCACGGCGGAACGGACCGAGGGCCTCGACCCGCGCGACGCCATCTACAAGGCGGCGCTCTTGCGCTTCCGGCCCATCGTGATGACGACGCTTGCCGCCATGTTCGGCGCCCTGCCGCTGGCGCTGATTACGGGCGACGGCGCGGAACTTCGTCAGCCGCTCGGGATTTCGATTGTCGGCGGCCTCCTGGTGAGCCAATTGCTGACGCTCTACACGACCCCGGTGGTCTACCTCTATCTAGGCCGTTTTGGGCGCTGGAGCGGCAGTCTGTGGGGGGGATGGTATAGCGGATTGTTCCGGCGCCCGCGCGAGGCTGCGCCGTGAAATCGCGCGCGCTCCTGCTTCCCTTGCTGGCGGCGCTCGCCGGTTGCGAGCTTGGCCCCGATTACATGCGCCCCATGGCCCCGGTTCCCGCAACCTATCGCGAGGATCAGGGCTGGATGCCTGCTTCGCCGCAGCAGGCGGCAGGGTGGGAGAATTGGTGGGCGATCTACAACGATCCCATTCTGGATGGACTCGAGAAGCAGGTCGACGTGTCCAACCAGAACCTCAAGGCCGCCGAAGCGTCCTATCGCGCCGCCCGCGCGCAAGTTGGTATCGAGCGGGGGCAATTGCTCCCCACCGTCACCGCCAATGCGTCGGCGCGCCAATCCGGCGGCGGTTCCGGCGGTCAGGCGAGCAGCGGCAACGGGTCTGCCGGCGGCGGCAATTCCACCCGAACCACCTATCAGGCCTCGCTCGGCGGTTCCTGGGAGGTCGATGTCTGGGGCCGCATCCAGCGCACCGTCGAGGAAACCGTCGCGAGCGCGCAGGCAAGCGCCGCCGACGTCGCAGCCGCGCGGCTGTCCGCGCAATCGGAACTGGCGGTGGACTATTTCCAGATCCGCGCCGCCGACGCCCAGGCGCAATTGCTGATGGCGACCATCGAGGATTTCCAGCAGGCGCTCCTGATCGCGCGAAACCGCTATCAGGTGGGCATCACGACCGAAGCCGATGTTTTCGCGGCCCAGACCGAGATCGACAACGCCCAAGCGGAATTGGTCAATTTGCAGCTCACGCGCGCGCGCATGGAGCACGCTATCGCGACCCTCGTCGGGCGGCCGACGGGCGATGTCATGGTTCCTGTCGCATCCCTCGCGGTGATCGTGCCGGTGGTGCCGGCGGGCGTGCCCTCGACGCTGCTGGAACGGCGGCCGGATATCGCATCCTCGGAATTCACCATGGCATCCGCCAATGCCGGCATCGGGGTCGCGCAGGCCGCGTGGTATCCCGACCTGACCTTGACCGGGTCATATGGATTCGCGTCGACGTCATTGGGCTCGCTGTTCGGCGCGCCGAGTTCGCTGTGGTCGTTCGGGCCGGGGCTGACCCAGCTCGTGTTCGACGGCGGCGCACTGGCTGCGCAAAACGAGCAGGCGCGAGCCCGCTACGATCAGGCGGTGGCAACCTATCGCCAGACGGTGCTCGCGGCGTTTCAGCAGGTGGAGGACCAGCTCGCCGCGCTCAAAATCCTGCAGGAGCAGGCGGTCGTGGAAAACCAGACCGTCGCCGACGCGCGCCAGTCCGAGCAGCTTGCGCTCAATCAATATCGCGCGGGTACGGCGGACTTCACGACCGTGATCACCGCACAGACCGCGCGGCTCAATGCCGAAAGCGCCGCGCTCGGCGTGCTGAACCAGCGGCTCGCGGCGAGCGTCAATCTGGTCGTCGCATTGGGCGGAGGCTGGGACAATTCGCGCATCCCGCAGCCGGGCTCCCACTACGATCTGCCGGAAACAGCCGCGAGTGACGATCCGCAACCGCAAGCCGTGCCCGCTGGCCTGGGCCGTTAGCTCACCTTTGAATATTCGCACCTCCTCACCCTGAGGCTGTCGAAGGGTGAGCTTGTCGAAGCATGAGCCTAAACCAACAGCAGCAGCGCCCCGCCATAGACCGCCGCCGCGACGATGAACGTCAGCACGGTGAATCCCATCACGCGCTGGATTGCGATCCCGGCAATTGCGACTGCCGGCAGCGCCCAGAAAGGCTGCAGCATGTTGGCGACTTCCTCGCCCATCGCCACCGCCATGGTGGTCGCCGAGACCGACGCGTTCAGCGTCACGGCAGCCGGAATGGTGAACGGACCCTGCACCGCCCAATGGCCGCCGCCGCTCGGGATGATGAGCGAGATGAAGATCGACGAGAGAAAGCTGAACAGCGGGAGCGTGTACGCGGTTGCCGCTGCCGCGATGGAACTCGAAATCTGCTGCGCCAGGCCCGTCGCGGTCATGATGCCCATGATGCCGCCATAGATCGGATATTGCAGGATCATCGGGCCGGTCTGTTTGGCCGCATTCTTCACCGCTTCGGCAAAATTCAGCGGAGTCCCGTGCAGCAGCAGCCCCGCGATCAGGAAGATGAAGATCACCATGTTCGCATCGACGGTCAGCTTTCCGTTCATCGCGACCGTCACGAGATAGCCCACACCCAGCACGACCAGGAACAGATTGCCGAGTGGCGAACGCTCGACCCGGCGCGAGAAGGGGAGGGCGGCGGATTTTCTCTCCGGCACCGGGGCTGCTTCGGGCGGCGGCACGAAAACCTGCATCTCCTCGGCGCGCGGCCGCACGGCGATCAGGACGAACGGCATCACCAGCAGAATCAGCAGCGTGGGCACGACATTCAGCGTACTGAAAATCGATGCGCTGTAGGGCAATACGTGTCCGGTGAACTTCTCGACGATGTTCAATGCGTTCCCCGGCGATGCCGACGACAAGGGAACCGAGCCCGACGGCCCGCTGTCATAGATGACAAAGCCGGAATAGGCCGCGGCCACCAGCCAGGCGAAATCCACCCGCACCTGTTTCGCCACTTCGCGCGCCAGCACGGCGCCGATCACAAGTCCGAAGCCCCAATTGATCCACGACGCGGCCGCAGCCACGAAAAACGTGAGCACCACGGCCTGATTGGGCGTCGAGACGGTGGCGACCAGCCGCCGCAATCCCTTTTGCACCGGTGGCGAATGGGCGAGCGCATGTCCCGACACCAGGATCAGGATCATCTGGAAGGCGAAGCCGAGAATGCCGAACACGCCCGCATACCAGGAGGTGAGAATGATAGGCACCGCCCCTTGCGGCGCGAAAATAAAAGCGGCCAGCGCCACCAGCGCCGTCAATGCAATCGCCAGCACGAACGGGTCGGGCATCCAGCGCTCGAACACATCGATCGAGACCGCCGCGAAACTCCGCCGCTTGGCAATCGCGGGAATATGCGCGCTCATGCGCAGCCGCCCTCCGCGCGCAGCCGCGCGATTGCGCCCGCATCGAGACCCGCCCAGCCCAGCACTTCGTCCGTGTGCTCGCCGAGCGTGGGTGCGGGCCGCCGCCATACACCTGGCGTCACCGAAAGGCGCGGCACGATGTTGTGCATCGGAAGGGGACCGAGATGGGGGTCTTCCACATCGACGATGATCTCGCGCTCTCTGAAGTGCGCGTCTTTCACCGCGTCATCGACCCCATAGACCGGCCCCACCGTGACGCCGGCCGCGCGCATATGGGCGAGGGCGTCCTCGCGCGTCTTGCCCGCGAACCACGCGCCCACGGCTTCGTCGATCAGGGCGCGGTTCTGCACGCGCGAGGTGTTGGTTTTGAAGCGCGGATCCTCGACCATCTCGGGCCGGCCGATCACTTCGAACACGCGCTTGGCCATGGCGGGCGTCGAACCGGAGAGCGCGACATAGGTGCCATCGCTGCAGCGATAGATGTTGCGTGGCGCGGAGATGCTGATGCCGTTGCCGGCACGCTGCTTCACCTGGCCGGTCCGGCGGTAGATCGCCGCCTCCGGCCCCAGCACCGAAAACAGCGGTTCCAGCAGCGAAAGATCGATCACCTGACCCGGGGCACCGCGCTCGCGCGCGAAGAGGGCCGTCACCGTCGCCATCGCGCCGGAAAGCCCCGCGATCATGTCGGCGAGCGCGAGCGGCGGCAGCAGCGGTTCGCGGTCGGGAAAACCGGTTCGCGCGGCCAGTCCGCTCATCGCTTCGACCAGCGTGCCGAATCCCGGCAGTTCGGCATAGGGCCCCGTCTGACCGAATCCGGAAACCCTGACCACGATCAGCTTGGGATTGCGCGCAAGCAGCAGGTCGGGCGCGAGGCCCATCGCCTCCAGCGTCCCGGGCCGGAAGCTCTCGATGAACACATCGGCCTGTTCGACCAGATGCAGAAGCGCGTTCTTCGCCGTCTCGTTCCGCAAATTCAGCGCCGCCGACATCTTGTTGCGGCTGTAAACACTCCAGAACAACTGCTCGCCGCCGTCCAGCCAATGGCGCAAAGGATCGCCTTCCAACGGTTCGATCTTGATGATTTCGGCCCCGAAATCGCCCAGTTGCAGCGACAGCATGTTTCCGGCAACCAGCCGCGAGAGATCGAGCACTTTGGTTCCGTCGAGCGGCCCCTTGGCCTCCGGCGCGAAACGGATCGGCTGAGAGCAGGCAGGTTCGGATTGGGGTGGCGAAGGGCGCGGCGTCATCCGGGAATATCTGAAGGGCGTTGGCGTCTGATACCATGTCCACCGGAGGGTGTCGTGGGCGCGCCCGGCTTGACCGGAACGGAAGCGGCTATTTGCGCAAGGCGGTGGTGACAGGAATGGGATGCGTGTCGGGCCTCGGCGCCGGCGTCGCACAAACCTGGGCCAACCTGATCGCGGGGCAGAGCGCCATCCGTCCCTTTGCCATTCACCCCGACGGGCAACCCGAATTGAGCTTCGCGGGTGTCGCCGCGCCGGCCGTCGCGGGAGCGGCCGACCCGCTGCGGCGGCATTTCGAGGAAAAACAGCTCAACGCCGATGCCTTCGCGAATTTCGCCGCCGCCGCCACGCTGGAAGCGCTCCAGGACGCAGGACTCTGGAAGGACGCCCGGCTCACGGACGCGGCCATCGTCTATGGCAGCGCCAGCGGCGGCAATGCCGCCATCGAGGCAGGATATCAACGGCTGTTCCTGTCGCGGCTTGCGAACGTTCATCCCATGACCGTACCGCGGCTGATGAGCAGTGCGGCGGCTTCCCATCTCGCTATGCTGTTCGGCATCCGGGGCCACGCGCTGGCGATATCGAGCGCCTGTGCATCCTCCGCCCATGCGATTGCCGAAGCCATGCACATGATCCGAGCCGGCCGCGCCGATATTGTCGTGACGGGGGGCGCCGATGCGAGCCTCACCTTCGGATCGCTGTACGGGTGGAAAGCGCTGCAGGCGATGGCGCCCGATATGTGCCGCCCGTTTTCCATCGACCGCAAAGGCATGGTGCTGGGCGAGGGCGCGGCCACCCTTATCCTGGAAGAGGAGGAGCATGCGCGGGCCCGCGGCGCGCGTATCCTGGCCGAGGTGGCGGGTGCGGCGTCGAATTCCGATGCGCGCCATCTGACCCAGCCCGATCCGGAACGGGCGGCGGCTGCGATCGCGGCCGCGCATCGCGACGCGGACCTCGCCAAAGATGCGCCGCTGCTGATCAGTTCCCACGGCACCGGCACGCGGCTCAACGACCGTTCGGAGGCTAGGGCCTTGCACCTGGCCTATGACGGGAATCTCACGCGCCATCGCGTGATTGCCACGAAATCGTCACACGGGCACATGCTGGGGGCGACGGGCGCCATGGAATTGCTGACCGCCATCCTGGCTTTGAATGCGCAAATGGCGCCGCCGATTCTGGGCTATATCGGACCGGATCCCGAATGCGATCTGCCTTTGGCGTTGGAACCTGTTCCCATCGCGGCCGAGGCGATCATGTCCGCATCTTTTGCTTTTGGCGGTTTGAACTCTGTCCTGATCGCGAAAAAACCGGAATGATGGGACGCACCTCCAGAGAACACGCATGACCCTCGAACAGGAATTGCTCCCCATCGTCAAACGAAAGACGTCGAGCGAGATCGAGGCGGGGACAAAGCTCACCGACGCCGGCCTCGACAGCCTGGATGTCATCGAGGTCGCGTTCGACATCGAAGACAAATACAAGATCCAGTTGCCTCAAATTGCGGGCGAACTGATGTCCTTCACCTATGGCGATCTGTGCCGGCTGGTGGAACAGCAGATCGCGGCAAAGGCGGCGGCCATTGACTGAGGCCTATATCAATCGGATAGCGACCGCAGTCCCGCCCCATGACGTGCATCGGGCCTTCGTCGCGTTCGGCCATTCGCTGCTCGAAGCCAATCAGCGCAAAGCGATCCTGTTCGGCCGCATGGTGGAACGCGCAGGCATCGAGCGTCGTTTTTCGCATCTCGATGTTTCCCCCGTCCCGAATTCCCATTCGCCATGGGCGTATGATTTCTATGTGCGGGGGCGTTTCCCGAGCACGGGGGCCCGCATGAAGCTGTTCGAAGCGCACGCACCGGAGCTTGCCGCCGCCGCGGTCGAGAAGCTCGCGCTCGGAAGCGGCAGGGCGCGCGTCACGCATCTGGTGATCACCTGCTGCACCGGCTTCTCCGCGCCCGGGCTCGATCTCGAACTGGTTGCGCGTTGCGGGCTGCCCGGTTCGGTCGAGCGCACCATGGTCGGGTTCATGGGATGCTACGCGGCGATCAATGGGCTAAAGCTTGCGCGCCATATCGTGCGCTCCGAACCGGCCGCGCGCGTGCTCCTGCTCAATCTCGAACTTTGCAGTCTTCACTTGCAGGAGACCGACGACCTTGACGCAATCCTCTCTTTCCTGATCTTCGGCGACGGCTGCGCTGCGGCGCTCGTCACGGCGGAGCCGGTGGGTTTCGCGATGGACAGCTTCCGCGCGCTGCTGGTGCCCGAAAGCCGCGAGTTGATCACCTGGGCAATCGGTGACAACGGGTTCAACATGGTGCTGTCGGGGCAGGTGCCGGCCGCCATCCTGGATGCGATCCGCGCGCAATCGGCCGACATTCTGAAGGGCGCGCCCATTCCGGCCATCGACCTATGGGCGGTGCATCCGGGTGGCCGTTCGGTTCTGGATGCGGTCGAGCGCGCGCTTGAACTGAAGCCGGCCGCACTTTTCCAATCGCGCGAAATCCTGCGCCGTTTCGGCAACATGTCTTCGGCGACCGTAATGTTCGTGCTGGAGAGCATGCTGGCCGATCATGCGCCCGGCGCTCGCGGCTGTGCCATGTCGTTCGGGCCCGGATTGATCGCGGAGACCATGCTGTTTCACGGCGCGAATTAGGGCCCGCGGCCATGCCGTTTGCGCGCATCATCGACCCGGAATGGCTGGACGAATTGCCGGCCGAGGATCCCCGTGCCGAACGCTCGCGCCGCGATTTGAAGCGCATCAACCGCTTTATGTTTCAGGCGGCCATCGTGGCGCGACTGATGAAACGCGCCTGCGAAGGCAGCCGCCCGCCACGCCGGATTCTGGAACTGGGCGCGGGCGACGGCACGTTCATGCTTTCGGTCGCGCGCGTGCTCGCGCCGGCCTGGCCGGGCGTGCGGCTGAGCTTGCTCGACCGCCAGAACATCGTTGCGCCGGCGACGCGCGAGGCGTTTCGGCGGCTGGGATGGGAAACCGAAACCGTTTGCGCCGATGTGTTCGCGTTCTTCGGGAGCGCACCCGAAATGAGCGCCGATCTGATTACGGCCAATCTGTTCCTGCATCATTTCGAGCCGGAGAGGCTTTCGGTTCTGCTGGACGGCATCGCGCGCGCCACGGAGGCGTTCGTTGCCTGCGAGCCCGAACGCGGCCTTTCCGGGCTGATCGGGAGCCGGCTCTTATGGGCCATCGGCTGCAACGATGTCAGCCGGCACGATGCGATCACCAGCGTGCGCGCGGGCTTTCGCGACGCGGAACTGTCCGCACTGTGGCCGAAGGGCCGGTGGGCGCTCGCAGAGAACGCGGCCTTCCCGTTCAGCCATTGCTTCGTCGCGCGGCGGGACGGGGCGTCATGATGTTCGATGCCGTTGTGATTGGCGCAGGACCGGCGGGTGCTACGGCAGCGCGTCTTCTCGCCCGCGCCGGCTGGTCGGTGGCCATCGTCGAGAAGACCCGTTTCCCGCGCCGCAAAGTGTGTGGCGAATTCATTTCGGCGACGAGCCTTCCCCTGTTCGACGAGCCGGAGTTGCGCGAGGCTTTTCTCGCCCAGGCGGGCCCGGAAATCCGCCGCGTCGGATTTTTCGCGCGCGAGACCGTGCTGTCCTCGCCCATGCCGGCGGCCGCAAACGGCGTGGCCGCATGGGGGAGGGCGTTGGGGCGCGAAAAACTTGATACGCTTCTTCGCGACGCGGCGGTGCGGGCAGGCGCGCAACTCTGGCAGCCGTGGAAGCTTACCGAAGTGAAATCGGACCCGCACGGGCATCGCTGCACCATCGCCTCCGGCGAGCGCATGGCGGAACTGACCGGACGGGTACTGATCGCGGCCAACGGTTCATGGGAACAGAGCCCGCTTTCGCAAAGTGCTGCTCCGGCCCATCGCGCTGGCGACCTTCTGGCCTTCAAGGCCCATTTCGAGAACAGCGAGCTTTCGGCCGATCTGATGCCGCTTCTGGTGTTTACGGGCGGCTATGGCGGCATGGTCCATACCGACGAGGGCCGCGTTTCGCTCTCCTGCTGCATCCGGCGCGACTCCTTGGCCGCGTGCCGCCGCACGCATCCGGGGTTGCGCGCAGGGGATGCAGTGCTTGCCCACATCGCCGCCTCTTCGGTCGGGGTGCGCGACGCGCTCGGGCGCGCGCGGGTTCAGGACGCCTGGCTCTCGGCGGGGCCCATTCGCCCCGGCATTCGCCCACGCCATTCGGGTGGCGTTTTCTTTGCCGGAAACAGCGCCGGCGAAGCCCATCCCATCGTGGCCGAGGGCATCAGCATGGCCATGCAATCGGCCTGGCTGTTGTCGCGGGCTTTGCTCGAAGCGAAGAGCGGGTTCTCTGCCGATGCGCTGGCGCAGGCCGGCCGCGCCTATTCCGCGGCCTGGCGGAAATCCTTTGCACCCCGCATTCGCGTTGCCGCCCTCTTTGCGCAACTGGGGAGCCGCCCGGACCTCTTCGCGCCCGCACTCCCGCTTCTGGAGCGTTTTCCAAACATCCTCACCTGGGGCGCGCAATTCAGCGGCAAGGCGACCCAGATCGTCGCCGCTCCTCATCCTTCGACAAGCTCAGGATGAGGACATAACCAATCCTCATGCTGAGCTTGCCGAAGCATGAGCTTGCCGAAGCATGAGCGCCTCAGGGTGCGATCAATTTCCGCTGCACGCGCGCATCGAAGCGCGCCACATTGACCACGACGCGCTGATGCGTGCCGCCGCCGATGGGCTCCCGCTCGTCATGCGCCTCTACGCGGAAGGAGAGTGTGCGGCCTTCGACGCCGGTAAGCTCGGCCGTCGCCTGCACGCGCATGCCGATAGGGGTTGCCGCGAAATGGCGGACGTCGAGATGGATGCCCAGGCTCTGATGGCCCGCGGGCAGAAGCCGCTCCACCGCAGCCAAGGCGGCCGCCTCGAAAAGGTTGATCATCACCGGCGTGGCGAGCACTGGCACAACGCCGCTTCCCACACTGGGCGCGGTGTGTTCGAAGCCAACGAGAAGCTCCGCCGAGCCGGTCAGCCCCGCTTCGAGATGCGAAAGATCCATTGCCTATGCCGCCCGGAAACCCGGAAAGAGCCATAGGCCGCCCGCCGCGGTCCCGCAATACGTCACCAAACCGGCTGGCGCTGGTATATAGTGGAGGCCGCTGGGCAAGAGAACCATTCCGGCCCGGCCAAGAATGGGAGGATTCGATGCGGGTTAAATCGGCATTCCGGACAACAGGGCTTGGCGCCGTTGCAGCATTCACGCTGGCGGTCACGGCTCACGCCCAAGGCGTGGGCGGGCTAGGGCAGCCCTGGCGCGGGGCAGGCGTGCAACCCTGTTTCGGAGCCATCGACCAGGGCGCGAACAAATGTCCTCAGGGTTCGGAAACGATCGCCGTCCGCGCAGGGCACATGTTCGACAGCAACACGGGCCAGATGCTGACCAATCAGGTGCTGGTGCTTCAGGGCGAGCGCATCGCCGAGGTGGGACCGGCGGCGCAGGTGAAAATTCCGGCCGATGCCGCGGTCATCGACCTCAGCCAGCAAACGGTTCTGCCGGGCCTGATCGACGCCCACACCCATATGTTCAACACGCCCAAGCCCGGCATGTCGCGGGAAATGTCCACTCTCATCGCGATCCAGAACACGCAGGCCGATCTGCGCGGCGGCTTCACCACCATTCGCGACATGAGCACCCATGGCAATGGCTATGCCGATGTCGATATCCGCAATGCCATCGACAAGGGCCTGATCGAAGGCCCGCGGCAGCAGGTTTCGACCCGCGGCATCGTTTGGGGTCCGCCCGGCGACAACAAGCCGGCCAATCCGCTCGCGAGTGCGGTGGTCCACAATGTCGATGAAGCCCGCGCCGCGGTGCGCGACCAGATCCAGCACGGCGCGGATTGGATCAAGCTGTTCCCGACGGGCGCCTATTCCTTCGCGCCCGACGGCAAGGCCCAATATGTGCTCACCTATCCCATGCCGGTGCTGCAGGCGCTGATCGACGAGACCCATCGCCTGGGCCACAAGACGGCCTGTCATGTCTATGGCGGCGAAGGTCAGAAGAACGCCATCATCGCCGGCTGCGACAGCATCGAACACGCGTTCGGCCTCGACCAGGAACAGGCCAATATGATCGTCGCGAAAGGGCTCACTTACGACCCGACGCTGCAGCGCTACACCGAGCCCTATATGGACGACAACGACAACAAGAGCACCGGCGGCAAGTACCGGATGATCCCGATATTCGAGAAGGCCGTCACCATGGCCTCCAACACCAAGGGGCTGAGAATCACGGTCGGCAGCGGCGTCGACGGCGCAACGTTCCCGCATGGGACACAGGCCCTCGAATATGTGGCGCTGGTCAAGCAGGCCCATCTCGCGCCGGCTCGCGTTATTCAGGCAGGCACTATCGGCAATGCCGAAATGCTGGGGTGGAAGGATCGCGTGGGTTCGCTGGAGAAAGGCAAGTATGCCGATCTGATCGCGGTGTCGGGCGATCCCGTTGCCGATATCACCGAGCTGCAGCGCGTCAAATTCGTGATGAAGGGCGGCAAGATCATCCGCAACGATCTGCTGCCGCACGCGACGACGACCGCTTCGCGCTGACCCGGCCCAAAAGCGAAACGGCCTCGCCATGAAGCATGGCGGGGCCGTTCGTTATCGCGACAACCGGCGGGTTAAGCGAACAGGATGTCGTGCCCGACATAGAGCATTTCGGGCGTGACGCCTTGGACGTCGACGACCGCATGCATTGTGCCGCTGTGCGTCGGGTCGACCGAGATGATCGTGCCGCCCACGCCGTCCGAAGCGATCGACATGACGTGATCGGCCAGCGGGTCGGTGCCATTGTAATGGGCGGTGTTCATCATCGAACTGAAGGAGATGAGGTCCTGCCCGACATGGAAGTCGGTGATCTTGTTGAGGCCGCCCACGGTCGGGAAGACGAACATGTCGTTGCCCGTGCCGCCGGTCAGCACGCTCGCCCCGGTTCCGGCCCAGATAAGGTCGTTTCCGGCGCCCCCGTCGATCGTGTCGTTGCCGGAATTTTCCGCGATCCGGTTGTTCAGCGCATTTCCGGTCACGGACGAGCCGCTTTTGAGGGAGAGCGTCATGTTCTCCACATTGTCGGGGAGCGCATAGCTCGCGACCCCGACATTGACAGTGTCGGTTCCCTCGCCGGGCTTTTCGATGACGCTGTCCTTCGCATTGTTGACGATATAGGTGTCGTCGCCGGCGCCGCCTTGCATGGTGGCCACGCCGCCGCCGTCCGTCATGTAATCGTTGCCGGTGGTTCCGACCCCGTGGCCCGTCTTGTCGGCCTTGATGGTGCCACTGGTGCCGTGGCCGAGTGCCAGAGTGAACGGATCAGGCCGCGCGATATCGGCCAGCGTATACCCTGCGAGCGCCGCCGGCGTACTTGCGCCCGATAGCGCGTTCATCTGAGCGAACGTGAAATCGGCGGCGCTGAAGTCGCTGACATGTTCGTTCAGGAACGTAAGCGTCTCACCCTTCGCGAGGTGCAATACGACGTCGGTGCCCTGTTGGGTCATGGCCGCCTGCACACCAGCGAAATTGGTGAAATTGTAGCCGGTCAGCCGCACGACGTCATGCAGCCCTGCGCTGTTGAATCCTGCGATCGTGTCGCTGCTGCCGCCGGCCTGGATGACAAAGGTGTCGCTTCCAGAATTGCCGACGAAGAGATCGCGGCCCGCGGTGCCGGTGAGAACGTTCGCAGCCGCGCTGCCTGAGATGAGATCGGCCCAGCTATTTGCGATCCACGGATGCGAGGTGTCGGCGACGGGCGCCGAACTCAACGTGCTGTCGCCGCTTTGCGAGATCGGGCCGACGCCTGTCGCAAGCTGTGCGGCCGTCATGCCGTAGATCTGGTTGTTGACCATCTGGGCGGTCATGTCAGCGGCGCCGTTCACGATGCCGAGCGGCTTCTTGATGCCGATATTGACGATCGTGTTGTCTTCGATGAGCAGCGAGGATTCCGTCCATTGCGGGATTTGATGTTCCTCCCCGTAACGGATCATGGTGTGGTTCACTGACCCGGCATCCTGCTCGATGTAGTTGTTCTTGATGATGGCGTTGCCGCGGCTGGGAATGTCGATGCTGTAGCTGGCCGAGCCCGTGCCGTCGATGATGCGGTTGTTCTCGATGTCGGTATTGACGGCGCGGCTTTTGACCTCATGGCCGGCCACGACATCGTGCACATAGCTGTTCGTGAGCGTGAAATTGGCGACTTTGCCGATATAGAGGTTGTGGCTGTAGCCGTCGCCCGCGCCGTTATGGTCGAACTCGCTGTGGTCGATGGTGATGCTGCCGGTGCCGTAATGCGCCGCGTCGGGCGTGGCGAGGATTCCGTTCTGATTGTCGTGAAAATACGAGTTCGTGACGGTGAGATTCCCGGCCTGATAACGGATGCCGGCGCCATTCATGTCCGTCACCTTCGCACCGGAGAATTCGAGGTGATCGATCGTCAAATCGTTGTTGACGACGAAAATGCCCTTGCCGTTCGGAATCGTTCCGGTATCGACCAGATTCACCATGCCGCCTACGCCGATGATGCTGATCTTCGTGTTGATGGTGGCGAAGTCGTTTACATAAGTTCCGGCCTGAACGTAGATCGTGTCGCCGTTGTTCGATGCGGCAACAGCGTCGTGAATGGTCGTGAATTCCTGTCCTGAACCAACGGTAAGAATAGCCATAGTTGTCCTCTGCGGCCAAAGGCCGTGTAAGCGCGTAAGCGCTGGTTTTTGTCGTGAAGTTCGCCCCCCTCTACGGTAGCGCGCTCATTTCGGCGCGCGCTGTTCAACCGCGAGGTGAGTTGTGTATGCGGCGATGCCGGTCGATCGTCAATTCACATCGCGCGTTTGCGCCTGCGAGTCTTCAATCGCGGTTGACGGACTCTTATTGTGTAATTTGCATTTGTCCGTGACGGGCGGCTTCATTTGATTAAAAATCGAACGAAGCGCCGGGTGATCGCCGAAAGCCGGCAGTTTCATACGTAAGTGCACATCGGGTTACTCCTGTTCACGTCCATGATCCCCATCATGGTGAACTGATACGCCATTCGTTCCATCCCGATGTTGACTTTCGTCAGGTCATTCATGCCTTCGCCGAAGAAATATCAGTATACGGATATAAGTGAATTTACTTAATTTTTGCATGGGCCGTAATCCGGGCGGAAACGAACGCTGCCTGGCGATGCGTCGTCCTGGCCTTGGAGCGCAACGCGGTGCGCTCCGGCCGGCTCCGCCGGCCCTCGCCGCTGGAGGCGCCGCCTGGGGAACCGGCCGAAGCGGCCGCCGTCTCGCGTAAACTTCGGCTTGGGCTAAGCGAACAGGATGTCGTGCCCGACATAGAGCATTTCGGGCGTGACGCCTTGGACGTCCACGACCGCATGCATCGTGCCGCTGTGCGTCGGGTCGACCGAGATGATCGTGCCGCCCACGCCGTCCGAGGCAACCGACATCACGTGGTCCGCCAGCGGGTCGGTGCCATTGTAATGGGCCGCGTTCATCATCGACGTGAAGGAGATGAGGTCCTGCCCGACTTGGAAGTCGGTGATCGTGTTAAGGCCGCCCGCGGTCGAGAAGACGAATATGTCGTTGCCCGCGCCGCCGGTCAGCACGGCTGCGCCTGTTCCGGCCCAGATGAGGTCGTTTCCGGCGCCCCCGTCGATCGTATCGTTGGCTGCATTTTCCGCGATCCGGTTGTTGAGGGAATTTCCGCTTACGGCCGCGCCCCCTTTGAATCCGAGCGTCATGTTCTCCACATTGTCGGGAAGCACATAGCTTCCAACCTGGACAATGGCGGTGTCTGTCCCTGCGCCCGGGTTTTCGACGAGGCTATCCTTCGCATTGTTGACGACGTAAGTGTCGTCGCCGGTCCCACCCTGCATGGTGGTCCCGCCGGTACCATCTGTCATGTAATCATTGCCTGCGGTGCCGATCCCGAGACCCGTCTTTGCGTCGGCTTTGATGGTTCCGCTGGTGCCATGGCCGAGCGCGAGCGTGAACGGGTCGGGCCGTTCGATCTCGGCCAATGTGTAACCGGTGATGCCGGTGAGCGCTGTCGCGCCGGACAGGTAATTGCCTCGGCCCGCATAAAGCAGTTCGGGCGCCACGCCTTCGATGTCGACGACGGCGTGCATCGTGCCGCTGTGCGTCGGGTCGACCGAGATGAGCGTGCCGCCCATGCCGTCCGAGGTGAGCGACATGACGTGGTCCCCGACCGGGTCGATGCCGGTGTAACCCGCGCCGGTCAACATCGAGTTGAACGAAATAACGTCCTCCCCAAGATGAAAATCGGTGATCGTGTTGAGCCCGCCCACGGTCGGGAACACGAACATGTCGTTGCCGGCACCGCCGGTCAGCACGCTCGCCCCGGTTCCGGCCCAGATGAGGTCGTTTCCGGCGCCTCCATCGATCGTGTCGTTGCCGGAATTTTCCGCGATCCTATTGTCGAGGGCGTTTCCGGTCACGGCCGCGCCCCCTTTGAATCCGAGCGTCATGTTCTCCACGTTGTCCGGAAACACATAGCTTGCAACCCCGACATTGGCGGTGTCGATTCCCTCGCCGGGCTTTTCGACGATGGTGTCCTTCGCGTTGCTGACCACATAAGTGTCGTCGCCGGCGCCGCCCTGCATGAGCTTCGCGGCGGTGCCGCCCGTAAGATAATCGTTGCCGCTCGTGCCGATGGCGAATTGGTCTTCGCATCGGCTTTGATGGTGGTCGTGCTGCCGTGGCTGGTTGGGAGGGCGAACGGACGGGGGCGCCCGGCAAACGTGAAGTCGTTCGCCGTGAGATCACCTATGTTCTCGTTCTGGAACGTAAGCGTCTCGCCGTTGGCGAAATTCAGGACGGCATCGGCTCCCACTTGAGTCATGGCCGCTTGCACGCCTGCGAAGTCCGTGACGCTGTAGCCTTCGAGCCGCACGACGTCATGCAGGCCCGGGCTGTCGAACGCTGCAATTGTGTCGCTGTTGCCGCCAACTCGAATGACGAAGGTGTCGCTTCCGGAATTGCCGACAAAGAGATCGCGGCCGGTCGTGCCGGTGAGAATGTTTGCCGCCGCACTGCCGGAGACGAGATTATCCCACGTGTTCGCGGCCCAAGGGTGCGAGGTGTCTGCCTTCGGAGCGGAACTCAGCGTGCTGTCGCCGGTCTGCGAAACGGGGCCGACACCTCCTGTGAGCTGTGCTGCCGTTATTCCGTAGATCTGGTTGTCGACCATCTGGGCGGTCATATCGGCGGCGCCGTTGACCACGCCGATCGGATTCCTGATGCCGAAATTGACGATCGTGTTGTCCTGGATGAGAAGCGATGATTCCGTCCACTGCGGAATCTGGTGCTCCTCGCCGTAGCGGATCATGATCTTGTTTTCCGACCCGCCATCCTGCTCGATGTAGTTGTTCTTGATGATGGTGTTGCCGCGGCTGGGAATGTCGATGCTGTAACTGGCCGTTCCCGTGCCGTCGACGATGCGGTCGTTCTCGATGTCGGTATTGATCGCGCGGCTCTTGATCTCGTGACCGACCACCACGTCGTGAATATAGCTGTTGGTGATCGTGAAGTTTGCGATCTTGCCGATATAGAGGTTGTGGCTGAAGCCGTCGCCGGCGCCGTTATGGTCGAACTCGCTGTTCTCGACCGTGATGCTGCCGGTGCCGTAGTGGGCCGGGTCCGGCGTGGCAAGAATTCCGTCCTGGTTGTCGTGAAAATACGAGTTCAGGACGGTGAGGTTTCCGGACTGATAGCGGATGCCTGCGCCGTTCAGGTCGAAGCCGCCAACATTCGAGAACTCGAGGTGATCGATCGTCAGGTCGTTGTTGACGATAAAGAGGGCTTTGCCGTTCGGCGGCAGTCCGCCGCAGACGATATTCACCATGCCGCCGACGCCGATAATGCTGATCTTGGTGTTGATCGTGGAATGATCTTCCAGGTACGTGCCTGCTTGCACATAGATCGTGTCGCCGTCATGAGTGGCGGCGACGGCGTCCTGAATGCGAGAAAATTCCTGTCCTATGCCGACGGTAAGAATGGTCATAGCTGTCTCCCTGCGGCCGAAGCCGCTTAAAGCGCGCAACGCGCTGATTTCATCGTGAAGAGTCGTTTCTCTCCGGGCAGCGCGCTCAGTTAGGCGCTCGCTGTTCAACGGCGAGTAAGGCGTGGCTATCGTTTGGCTATGTGTTCGCGGCTCGGCCAGGCTATGTGGCTGGAGGCAAACGAGAGCGTCGTGACAATCGGCTGGTTCTCGACCAATCCGTCAGTGCTCATGACACCGGACCTGCTCCCGACGGACCGTACCGTCGTGATGAATAAGTATTCGATGTGAGCAATTTTGATCTTGATATTTGTCGGGTGAGATCGCTGTCTCGACGAAACAGTCAGCACACGGAGTAGATGTATAAGCGGTATTGCTTGTCTTTTACGCAGTCGCGTGCATGGCGCGGCGCTCTATGCCCGCATTACATGCTGGACGCGATGCGTAAGAAGAAAGCTGGCCGCCCAGCGGCCCGACGCCCACCCAGGGAAGGCCGTGGGCGGCTCCCCTGGGCCTCGCCGCTGAGGGCGCCGCCTGGGGGAACCGGCCGAAGGGGCCGCCGTCTCGCGTAAGCTTCCGCTTCGGTTAAGCGAAGAGGATGTCGTGCCCGACATAAAGCATCTCGGGCGTGACGCCTTGGATGTCGACGACGGCATGCATCGTGCCGCTGCGCGTCGGGTCTACCGAGATGAGCGAGCCGCCCATGCCGTCCGAAGCGATCGACATGACGTGGTCGGCAACCGGGTCGGCGCCGTTGTAATGGGCGGTGTTCATCATCGAGGTGAAGGAGATGAGGTCCTGCCCGACTTGGAAGTCGGTGATCGTGTTAAGGCCGCCCACGGTCGGGAAAACGAACATGTCGTGGCCCGCCCCGCCCGTCAGCACGCTTGCCCCGGTTCCGGCCCAGATAAGGTCGTTTCCGGCGCCCCCGTCGATCGTATCGTTGGCTGCATTCTCCGCGATCCGGTTGTTGAGAGAATTTCCGGTCACGGACGCGCCCCCTTTGAATCCGAGAGTCATGTTCTCCACGTTGTCGGGAAGCAGATAGCTCGCAACCTGGACAGTGACGGTGTCGGTCCCTGCGCCCGCGCTTTCGACGACGCTATCGTTCGCATTGTTGACGATGTAGGTATCGTCGCCGGTGCCGCCTTGCATGACGTCCGCACCGGTGGTGCCCGTCAGATAATCGTTACCCGCGGTGCCGGCTATTTTGACGGTGCCGCTGGTGCCATGGCCGAGTGCGAGCGTGAACGGATCGGGCCGCGCGATATCGGCCAGCGTGAACCCCGTGACCCCGGTGAGCGAGCTTGCGCCGGAAACGCCGTAGCCGGCGCCGACAGCGAGCATCGTGGGCGCTATGCCCAGGATATCGACGACGGCATGCATGGTCCCGCTGCGGGTCGGATCCACGGAGATCAGCGTTCCCCCGCTGCCGTCCGGTGCGAGCGAGATGACGTGGTCGCCAACCGGGTCGGCGCCGTTGTAATCCGCGCTGCTCATCATGGGGCTGAAGGAGACAATGTCCTCCCCAAGATGAAAATCGGTGATCACGTTGAGCCCGCCCACGAACGGAAACACGAACATGTCGTTGCCCGCCCCCCCGGTGAGGACGCTCGCCCCGGTTCCGGCCCAGATGAGATCGTTTCCGGCGCCCCCATCGATGGTATCGTTGCCCGAGTTTTCGCCGATTCGATTGTCGAGGGCATTTCCGGTCACGGCCGCGCCGGGCTGGAAACCGAGCGTCATGTCCTCCACATTGTCGGCAAGCACGTAGCTCGCGACTTCGACATTGGCCGTGTCGGTTCCCCCGCCGGGATTTTCGACGATGACATCACTTACGTTGTTGATGTTGTAGGTGTCGTCGCCGGCGCCGCCCTGCATGACTTTTGGATTGGGACTGCCCATAAGGTAATCGTTGCCGTCGGTGCCGGTGGCCACGCCGGTAACGGGATCGGCGGTTATGGTGGTCGTGCTGCCTTGACTGGTCGGGACCGTGAACGCACTGGGCCGCGATGCAAATGTAAAATCGTTTGCGCTGAAGTCGCTGATGTTCTCATTCAGGAACGTGAGCGTCTCGCCGTTCGCGAAAGTCAGGACGGCATTGGCTCCCACCTGGGTCATGGCCGCTTGCACGCCCGCGAAGTCCGTGATGCTGTAGCCCTCGAGGCGCACGACGTCATGCATCCCTGGGCTGTTGAAAGAAGCGATAGTGTCGCTGCCGCCGCCGGCGCGAATGACGAAAGTGTCGCTTGCCGAATTGCCGACGAAGAGATCGTTGCCCGCAGTGCCGGTGAGAACGTTTGCCGCCGCGCTGCCGGAAATGAGGCCGGCCCAAACGTTGGCCAGAAACGGGTGCGAAGTGTCCGCAATCGGAGCCGAAGTCAGCATGGTATCGCCGGTCTGTGAAACGGGGCCAACGCCCCCGGTCACTTCGGCGGCCGTCAGTCCGTAAATCTGGTTGTCGATCATCTGGGCGGTCATGTCGGCGGCGCCGTTGACCACGCCGATGGGATTTCGGATGCCCTTATTGACGATCGTGTTGTCTTCGATCAGCAGCGAGGATTCCGGCCATTGCGGGATCTGGTGCTCCTCGCCATATCGGATCATGATTTTGTTTATCGATTTGCCATCCTGTTCGATGTAATTGTTTTCGATGATGGCGTTGCCGCGGCTGGGAATGTCGATGCTGTAGCTGGCCGTTCCGGTACCGTCGATGATGCGGTCGTTCTCAATAACGGTATTGACGGCGCGGCTCTTGATCTCGTGACCGGTCACCACGTCATGGACATAGCTGTTGGTGATCGTGAAATTTGCGATCTTGCCGATATAAATGTTGTGGCTGTATCCGTCTCCTGCGCCGTTATGGGCAAACTCGCTATGGTCGATCGTGATGCTGCCTTTGCCGTAATGCGCCGGGTCCGGCGTGGCGAGCAATCCTTCCTGGTTGTCGTGAAAATAGGAGTTGGTGATGGTGAGATTTCCGGCCTGATAGCGGATTCCCGCTCCGTTCAAGCTCCCGTCCGTCGCACCCGAAAACTCGAAATGGTCGACCGTTATGTCATTGTCGGCGACGAGGACAAAAATGCCTTTGCCGTTCGGAGCAGCCTTATCGGTGGCAAGGTGCACCATTCCACCCACGCCGACGAGGCTGATCTTGTCGGTGATCTCGGAGTAGTCGTTTACGTAGGTTCCTGCCTGAACGTAGATTGTATCGCCGTCATGGGAGGCTGCGACGGCGGCGTGAATGGTGGTGTATTCCTGTCCTGCACCGACGGTAAGACTGGCCATTGGTTCTCTCCTGCGGCCGAAACCGCTTAAGCGCATAGCGCGCTGATTTCATCGTTAGGGTTACTTCTCTCCGGGCGGCGCGCTCAGTTCAGCGCTCGCTGTTCGACCGTGAGGAAGTCGTGGGTCGCTATCGTCCGGCGATTCGTTCGCGCTCGTCCGGCTTAATGGCCGGCGGCGAACAGGGAGGCCCGCACGATTATTCGGTTGGGAAACTCATATGTCCGTGCCCATGGCCCAACTCCTGTTCCTGCCCCGTCTCGTCAGCGTGGCGAACCGGTACCCGATCCGAAGGCTCTTGGGATTGACATTTCTCGGGTGACAATCGCGGTACCCGCCATAAAAGTCAGTACACAGAATAGAAGCATCATCCGCGATGTTGCGTGTCTTTTGAGCGGTCGCGTGTATGGCGCGGCGCTCTATGCCCGCATCACATGCTGGACGTGGTGCGCGGAAAAAAACTGGCGGCCTAGCGGTCGGCGCCCGCCCAGGGAAGGCTGTGCGCGAGGCCCGAAACATAGCCCGGCGTCAAAATCTCGGCGGTCGCGAACATCCGGCCGAGCAGCGGCATGTGTTTCATGTGAAAACGGAAATCGAGATACGGCATATAGAGGGCCTTCGACGTCTTGAGCCTCGCTGCGGATTTGGGCTTTGTCTTGGCGCTCAGTTCGTAGCCGAGCTCCTGCAGGAACGGCCCGATAACGCACTCGACCTCGGCCAATTCGTCGGCTTGCATCGTCTCGCGCCAACGGCCGACGAAGCTGCTCGACGAACCGGAGAACGACGTGTTCGGGTTCTTCACCGAACCGATGGCGTTCTTCTGGATGCGCTCGTAATCGAGTTCCTGCGCGATGAAGGCGCCGATGCGGTCGAGTGTGGGTTGCGGCTTTTCCACCAGGTCTTCGTAGCGGACTTCCATATAATCGGGTCCGAGTGCGGCGCCGTCCGCTCGGCCCCGGCGCAGCATCCAGTTCCAATACATCGCGGCCACGACGACCGGTTTCTTGCGGTCCCACGGCAATGGCTGCGCCCATCCCTGGCGGGCGAGCGAATTGGCGACGTCGCGCCCATCGCGGATGATGTGGAGGAAGAGCGCGTTGGGAATGGTCTTCTTGATTTCGCGCATATAGAGGAGATGAGCGGGCGTGGTTTCCGCCCAGCGGCCGGCATTCTGCTTCAGCGCCACGTTCTCCATGACGATGCGCAGAAAGTCGCCGCCGTTCCGGCACCCGGCCATCAGCTTGGCCCGGATATCGCCGGCCTCGAGTCCCGAGAGCTTATGGAGATCGCTTTTCAGCCAGTCCTCTACCAGCCGTTCGCGGTTTCGCGGGTTCGCGAGATCGCCGTAGCGCGGGACGAGCGCGTTGAAGACCCAGGTCTCGCTGCGGAAGACCGCGAAATTTCCCGCCGACAGCAGGCTGTGGAACAGCAGCGTCGTTCCCGAACGCGGCGAACCGATGGCAAAAACCGGAGCCTTTTTCCTATCGAAACTGGGCGAGGGAACGTCTATCGATGCCATCACGCAGCCGCTAATGGGATATGGGCGCTTTCAATCAAAAATCCGGATGCGCCTCAACCGGCATATGGCCGAAGGCGCTGCCGTCAAAGGTGCGATTGTTCTCGGCGCAAACGATTTCCTCGAATCCGCCCCGGCTCGGGCGATAGGTGACCGTACCCTTCCACGGCATTGTGAAGGTGCCGGGGTCCTCGACGCGGAAGATGACTTCCAACCCCTTGCCCTTGGCGTCCTTGACCACGCGATAGCGCTCGACGACGTGGATCTTGTCCGTGTGCGGCGTGCCATAGGGATCGACCACCGAGATCGGATCGGTCTTCTGCCCGATGGTGTCGATCACCAGCGTGTCGCCTTCGTAATGACCGACGGATTCGCCGTACCAGGAGGGGACGGGCTTTGCGGAATGGGCGCCGTTCAGCCACACCCAGCGCGCCTGATGGTCGCGCTGATAGATGATGACGATATGGTCCTTGGCCTGCAGCAGTTCGACCGGCTCGCGCAGGTTCAGCACCTCCGGCACGCCCGAAGGCCAGCAGGTGCCGTGGGCCGTCGGCACATATTGGAGGGTCTGTTCCTTTTCGGCGTTCGCCTTCACCACCTCGCGCGCCCAAGGCTGCAGGATCGGGTTGTTATAATCGCCGGCTTCGACCTCCGGGTTGTCGTTGGGCAGTTTGGTGAGGGGCTTGCCTTCGGTGTCCCCCGGGACGGCGGAGTACCAGGATTCGTTCGCCCGCTGCCACACCCCCGAAAAATCGGGCTGCTCCAGCGCGGTCGCGGCATCCGGTGCGGCCTGACCGGGCAGGGCTGCGCCTGCCGCAAGCATGGCGGCCAGCGCGATTCCAGGGACAAGCGGCGTTCTCATGAGCAGCCTCCAAAAGCGTGGTGATCCCTGTATAGCCGGGGAATCGGCCTCCCACAAAGGGACCTGGCGTCGCTACACGCTCGGGATCACGCCCCTCAGCGCCGGCAGGAAATCGCCCAGCACGCTCGGCGGCCAGGGGATCGCAAGGAGCTGATCGAACAGCACATAAATGAATACGCACATGAAGGCCGCCAGCGGCAGCACGATCCGCCAGGGCTCGCGCCCTTCGATCCGCATGAACGCGATCACGAATAGCGGCACCGTGGGAATGAGCCCGATCAGCGCCATGGACCCGAGGAACACCACCATCCAGCCGAAGAACATCAGCCCGCGTGCGATGAGCGTCTTCGCCGGCAGGTGGCTGACCGTGCTCTTGATGTCCATATGGATTTTTTCCTGAACCTGGGCGCGGGCCAATTCGCTTAAGGACTCCTTCTTCACCTGGGTGCGCTTGAACACCTCGTTCACCAGCGCGAGCGCGGCGAAAATCATCGCTCCCGTTCCCACGATCAGCGGCACGATGCGGGCGAGCGCGTTCCACTCCACCGCTTCGGTCAGCATCGCCGCGAACAGCGCCAGCAGGAACGCCGGAAACAGATTGTGCCAGGAAAAATGCGGCCGCCCGAAATCCGACAGCATTCCCCTGATGCCGCCATGGTTGCGCACGTCCTGAATGAGCGGCCGGAACAGGCTGACCGCCGCCAGCGTGAACATCAAAATCACGACGGGACGGGCCATCCAGCTCGATCCGTAACGCTGGATGGAAATGAACATATAGCGTTCGAGCACGCCGCCCAGGATGAATCCCAGCACCAGCGGCGGCCGCGGCCATTGGAAATGCTTGAGCCCCCAGCCCAGCACGCCGAAAAACAGCAGCGCGTACAAATCGCCCCATTCGCGCTTGCCCTCGAACGCGCCGATATAGACGAGGCACAGCACCACGGGAAGGATCAGCGTGTAGCGCAGCGTCGCCAGCTTCGCGAACTGCCCCGACAGCAGAAAGCAAAGGCCGGACCCCAGCACATTGGCGATCGCGATGCTCCACACCATCGAATAGGTGATGTCGAGATTCTTGGTCACCATGTCCGGGCCGGGCACAAGGCCATGGATCAGGAACGCGCCCAAGAGGATCGCCATGCCGGCCGAGGACGGCACCCCGAACACGACCGTCGGCACGAGTGCCCCGCCTTCGCGCGAATTGGTGGCGCTTTCGGCCGCGATCACGCCGCGCACATCGCCGGTGCCAAACGTCTGTTGAGCGCCCTTTTCGGTGCGCAGCGCGTGCCCATAGGAAAGCCAGTCGATCACGGCGGCTCCGATGCCCGGAATCATCCCCATGAACGAACCCAGCGCCGAACAGCGCAACACCAGGAACCAATTCTGAAAGCAGTCGCGGATGCCCATCATCAGGCCGGTCCGCGTGTCGATATGCTTGTTCTCGGTGACGATGGAGGTGCGCCCGACGAGCAGATCGCAGAGCTCGGGCAGCGCATAGATGCCAAGCGTCAGGGGCACCAGCGGCAGCCCCTCCCACAGATAAAGCTGCCCCATGGTCCAGCGCAGCGTGCCCGTCTGCGGGTCCGAGCCGATCATCGCCAGCATCATCCCGAAGCAGGCGCAGGTGAGCCCCCTGAGCGGGGTGTTGCCCGAGAGAACCGACACCATGGAAATGCCGAACACCGCGAGCGACAGCAGTTCCGGCGACCCCACGAACAGAATGAAGGGCCGCACCACGGGAAGGAGGGCGGCCATCAGTGCCGCCCCGAACAGCCCCCCCATCATGGCCGACATATAGGAGGCGCCGAGTGCCCGCCCGGCCTCCCCGCGCCTGGTCATGGGATAGCCGTCGAGCGTGGTCGCGGCCGAGGCCGCATGGCCCGGCGCTCCCAGCACGATGGCCGAAATCGGGTCCGCGGTGGTGGTGGTGGCGCCGAGGCCCAAAAGCAGCGCCATGGCGGTGGGTGCGTCCATGGCATAGGTGAAGGGGAGCAGCAGCGCAGTTCCGGCCACCCCGCCGATGCCCGGCAGAATGCCCAGGCACAGGCCCATCATCACGCCAAGGAACAGGAAGGGAAGCGTGTGGGTGTTGAAAATAAGGAAGAGAGCCCCGCCCGCGGCGTGCAGGATTTCCAATTGCTCTCCCTCCCGGTTTTGGGCGCGAAGAGTGTTTCATGCCGGGCCCTTCCGCAAGGGCGGCGGATTGGGCGGCCTTCAGGTTCTCGACTCCCCGAAGCGGGGCCGCCGGGCTCGCGGTGAGCCAGACGCCCAGGCAGAGGCTGCGGCGGGCCTTGTCCTTACCGGGGAGAGGCGATAATTGGACTTCGCGCGCGAGGGTAGCTCTCGCGCGGAAGCGGCGGTCTTGGGGGATCGTCTAATGGTAGGACTGCAGACTCTGACTCTGCCTGTCTAGGTTCGAATCCTAGTCCCCCAGCCAAAAAAATCCAGGTAACTCAATTAATTAACAGCCAGGCCCGCCGGAGGTGCCAACCGCGGTCAGGTGCTATTGCAATTGGATTGCAATTGAGCGGCCATGAAAAGCTGGTCCCGAGTCCACCCGAGGGTTCGGGTCGACCTAAGCCTCAATACCTCGCTGATTGTCAGCCAAGCCCAGCGGCGGCTATTGCCAGCCTCCGCCAGCAATGGAGCCTAGCGGATCAGGACGGCGGTGCAGGTGGCTTCAAACGTCGGGTAAGGAGGCCCTCGGTAGGTGGAGGAATCCAGAGCTAAAGAGAGCCTCCGGTTGATTCCGGCCTTTGGGGCCTTTAGGCATGACGATACAGTAAGATGCAGCCGGGAAATTTTACGAGGGGTAATGTCAAACGATTTGGAGACTCCAAAATCCGCTGGGGAATTTGATTTCCAGTCTCTGACTTTCCTTACCGCGGCATTAGGCATTGTTGGATCATTCACCCTATGTATCTTATTCGCGTGGTCTGCGTGGCCAGACCCTGGGTGGCGGGACTTATCCATTGCTCATGCTAGGGCGGTTATCGGCATCCCCTGTGCGGTACTGCTATCAACGATTGTAGTATCACTTTTTCGTACTACGGAAGGCCCAGTAAAATTTGAAATCTGGATTTTCAAGTTCGAGGGGGCGTCCGGCCCAATCGTGATGTGGGCACTTTGTTTCCTAGTCATAATTTGGGGACTCTATGCGCTTTGGTGATTTTCAAACTGACCCACTACCCGGATTTTGGTTAGCTTGACGACGCCGAGTTGCTCGGTTCCCAATGCAAGGGTTTAGGCGGACCGATCCAGTGCCAGCCAGCGTTCATGGTCGGCGCGATCCAGCACGATCTGTCGACCCGAGGCGGTCACCGCGTAAAGCAGCCTTGGCTTGCCGTTGGCGGTCGGCACGCGGGAGGCGGCAACGGCTTCCGCCAACTCTGACCGCTTGAACTCCTGCCGTTCCCAAAGCGGTCCACCGCTAGGAACTCGCCCGAGAAAATGTACGACCGTGAAATAGGAGCAATCGCGGAAGACGGCTGCTTACCAGTCGTCGCGGGATTGGCTGAAATCGGTGCTGTCGCTTTTCATGCCCCAGAAAATGGGGTGTCGGTGCGGTCCTGACTAGAGGAAAGTACAACAGAATCAGAGACTTATATGAGCGCGATCAAACGGCCAGGTCATCAATTCCACCGGGCTTACGGATCAGCGGCATGTTGTCGATCTGCTAGAACCCGGGCAGACTTTGACCGCCAATTCAATCCTTGGGGGGGCTTCGGATGCGGCGACTAACCGTCATGCTAATCGCTGGGTGCGCTGCGTGCGCACCCATCCGGGAGATGGATCAAATCGCGCAGCCGCTCGGGCGGGTCCTCCAGAGTGGGATTGGGGACACGATACTTACAATCAACTCGTCCATGAATCTCCCGAACGCATTTGGCAAAGCCGATGTATTTGGTCGAACGACGCCGACTGGATTGATCACTATTCAATATTTGGGGCGGAATGGGTCGGTCGCCCATTTTCTCCGGAAGGGGCTTGTCATCAACACCGGGGCCACGACGCTAAACAGCACCCCGATAATCATTCCCAATACGAGCACATCGTACACTTCGGGGACAATTGGTACCGTTCCCGTTAGCGGTTCAACAACGACCTACGGCCCACCGACCGTTATCCCGGCGAGGCCTCCCGAACCGCAAGTGCTTCCGCAAGAGGTTGTTGCTATCGATCTCGATCTCGCCAGGGAAGATTCCTTCATTATATCTGGCAAACGGATCGTGGTGGTGAATGCGACGATGACCTCCGTCACGTACCGGATAGAACAACCGTAGCATTGTCGGTTGCGGATTGAATGGATCGAATAGAGGTCGGGGAAGGGATGCTGATTCGATTACTGCAAATGACGGCGCGTATCTCAAAGCACAGGCTTGTCGTTATGATAGCAGCGGGTCTTATTATTTCTGTTGTCATTGTTTGTCTTTCGCCCACTTTTAAGGAGTGCGTTAAGACCAATCAAGGCGCAGAAGCCTATAAAGCCACATACAATAGTCCTTCCGCTTTCGTCGGGGTGGCCTATTGGTGTCTTGGGGTATTTGTCAAGGAAAATGGCGAAGGTACTACAGCTCTCGCCACCGTCGTCATGGCAATCTTCACTGGCACTTTGTGGTGGGCAAGCACAGAACAAGGGCGGCTTATTCGGCAATCCATCGATTTGGCTCGCGACGAATTCAGAGCCAGCCATCGACCAGAAATGGCAATCGTATTCGTGCGGTTGTTGCCCGCTAATCCAAACATTCCTGATGATGCGCAACCGAGAAGAGTCGAAGTTGGCCTCATTAATCGAGGAACAGGGGTAGCTCACGTGCGAGGGGGATTTATCCAACTGCAAACCTATTACCCGACTGATCTGCCACACCCCCTTCAGTTCAAGGATATTGGTCCGGACATTTTGCCCGGCATTTATGGAGTCGGAGCGTTTCACACCATTGAGGTGTCCACAGGTCCAGATGGCGGGGCGCAAATAGCAGCCCTCAGCGAAACCCATAAACGGATTTATCTGCTTGGCTGGATTGTCTATGCCGATGAGAGCCCGAACGCCGGGACGCGGTTTTATATTTTCTGCCGGCAGTGTATGGGTGAAGGGCAGCGCTTTAGGCGGCGTGGACAAATTCCTTGACGCGTGAATCCCGAATTGATTCAAGGCTG
>CAZBRO010000003.1:0-297721 GCA_964494505.1 uncultured Bordetella sp. | reverse complement strand
ACCTCCGGCCCCCACGTCCCGAACGTGGTGCTCTACCAGGCTGAGCTACTCTCCGGCGCGGCCAAGGGCGAGGGTTATAGCGATGGGCCCTGGGCCCGGCAAGCGGATAGGGCCCACGCATATAAGCGGGGCCCTCGACCGGCCGATCCCGTCAGAAATCTGGCTTGTCCGCCGTCGGAATGTGAGCGTCCTTATCGGAGTAATACTGAGCCTCATAATAGTGGCTCACATTTTCGGCGCAGATACGCTCCTCCCAGGCGGTGCGTGAGGCGCGCAGATAGGTCTGGGTGGCCGACCAGGGCATGGTGAAGACGCCCGGATCCTCCACGGTGAATTCGAGCTGCAGGCCTTTGCCCCTGTAGCTGCGATCGACATTGTCGCCGACGCGCGGCCACTCCTTTTCGGCCTGTTCCTGCGCTTGCCTGGCGGCGTCATAATCGAGCAGCCGGTAGCGCTCCACCACATGCAAGGCTTGGCTGTAGGGCGTGCCGAAGCGGTCGATCATGGAGTACCGCCCGACCTTGATCCCCACGGTGTCGACGACAAGCGTATCGCCCTCGTAATGGCCGACGGAATCTCCGTGCACGGAGGGAACCACTTTTGCCGGATGCGGCCGGTTCATCCGCACCTCGCGGAAATCATCGTCGTGCTGATAGATGATGGTGACCTTGTCCGGCTGCTGCAGGAGTTGGATATCGAAGTTCCAAAAAATATAGGGCACGGGGTTCTGTAGACACTGGTTGTCCGGATCAGGAAAAGCGTGGCCGGACAATGAAATTTCGCCGCGCTTCTTGACGATGTCCGCGGCCTCGGGCTTCAGAATGGGATTGGCGTAATCGCCGACCAGCAGATCGAAATTGCCTCCGCCGGAGGGCAGCCGGGACTTGTTCTGTACCGGACCGGGCCCCGATAGCGGAGGCCCAAATCCGAGCGACGGGTGCGCCCAAAAGCCGGAGAAATCCGGAACACCCGCGGCGTTCGGCGCAGGCTGCGGCGCGGCAGCTTGTGCCGCGGCTTGTCCGGATGCGGCCGCCACAGCAGCAGTTGCCATCGTCATCGCAAGCAAAACATCCAGCCGGTGCAAATTCATCGCCCGCTCCCTTCGGCACTTCGCTTTCGTTGTCAGATTAGCGCGAAAGCCCGGGCGCTGCGCCCCCGAAAGGCCGCTTTCGGACGCACGCGGAACGGGTGTACTATCATCTAACAAATATCGTCAGAAACCATGAAAGGGAGGGGTGGATGAACGCGCGGCGTCGGAATTTCCTTTTGCTGGTGACAGTAGCAGCCGCCGCCGCGACACCCGGCCTCGGGCAAACCGCAGCCCCGGCTGCCGGCAGCGCCGTATCCGTCCCCGATTTCTCCGGCATGTGGGCCCACCCTTGGCTCCCCGGCTTCGAACCGTTGGCGTCTGGTCCGACATCGCTGAGGAACAGGTCGCGGCGCAATGGCGTGAGCAACCCCGTTCAGCTTGTCGGCGATTACACCAATCCGATTCTGAAGCCGGAAGCAGCCGCGATCGTGAAGAAGTTCGGCGATATGTCGTTAGGCCATTTCGGCTTTCCAAACCCGCGCAACCAATGTTGGCCCAACGGAGTGCCCTTCGTTCTTTCGAGCAACGGAATGGAGATGTTTCAGCAGCCCGACAAGATCACCATTGTCTATCAGGTCGATCATCAAGTCCGTCACGTGCGCATGAACCAGCCGCATCCCGCACGCGTGACCCCGTCCTGGTATGGCGATTCGGTCGGCCATTACGAGGGCGACACGCTGGTCATCGACACGGTGGGGATCAAGGCCGGACCTTTTGCCATGGTCGATTGGTTCGGCACACCGCAAACCCCGGCTCTGCACGTTGTCGAACGCTACCGGCTGCTGGACTACGAAGCCGCGAAAGAAGGACTGGACCGCAGCGCAAAGGAAAATACCCTGCCCCAGCCGGTGACGGTCGATCTCAAATACAGGGGCAAGTACCTGCAGCTCCAATTCACGGTCGAGGATAAGGGAGTCTTCACGACGCCCTGGTCCGCGACCGTCACCTATGGGCGCCCGCTGGGCGATTGGGCGGAAAACGTCTGCGGCGAGAATCCGCACAAATACGGCACCGAAAGGGACGTTCAACTCCCGACGGCGGCCAAGGCGGATTTTTGAACCCCGGCACGCCGCGCGGGCTTCACGTCAGGCGGGATCGATTGTCTCCGCGCTGCCGTTTTCCGCCCGGAAGCGGATGCGCCATTCTTCCAAAACCGCGTCGCGCTGCACTTTCACTCCGATCAATTCCGGCCGGATGATTGCGGAAGCACTGCCCCCGACAAAGGCTGCGATCCGATCGACTTCGGTCTGCGGATTCTCGGCGACGTCCTCATAGACCACAGGCAAGGGCTCGATGCCCGTGCGGGCAAAAAACAACGACCACCGCGCTCTGTCCTTGATCACCTTGTAGAGGCTCGCGCGGATCAGGGCGGGATTGTAGGATTCGCGATTAATCGGCGGGACCGTCGAACGGTATTGCCCCGTCTGAAGGACGCGCACCAAAGACAAAGCCTGCCCCAGGATGTCCCGGCGTTCGAGCGCGATGAATTTGAGGCCCGGCAGCAGCTTGGTCCAGGCGCACGTGCCTGCGATCATGTCGTGCTGATCGGGAAAGACCTTGAGCCCATAGATGCCGTTCGGCGTCGCTCCCATGGTCAGGATGCGGCGGAACTGGGCGGCGGGATCGTCGGGATAGGTCGGATCGTCGTGTACGCGGCGCCCCGGACCGTTGAAGTATTCGCGCGGATTTCCCAGCACGCCGGTGCTCGACAGAAGTTCGCACAGAAAGTTGCTGCCCGAGCGTGGAGCCGTGCAAATCACGTAGCCGCGTATCATCGTCCCCCTTGCATGGTGGCCCGCTGCAAATTCTAGTTCGTGGCTGAGCGCGGCGCCAAGATCGGCGATTTTTGACTCAACCGGGACATTCGAGCATCAGCCTGCCGGTCTCGCAATGGCCTTGCTCCTGTGCAATTTGGACGCGCATTGGCGCCACGATTCCGTCTTGATCGCATTGCTGAAAGGTCGATCGAACAAGACCGATTCCGGCCCCGACGGGCGGTGCAACGGATAGGGGTGACCAAGCGGTTCGACTCGCCACTCCGCTCTGCTATAAGCCGCGCTGCCGGCAAATGAGGGATTGGACCGCATTTCGGCGGCAATCCGAAAAAATGCTGGGCAACAGGGTAAATTTGCTTTTTAATTCAAAGCCTTGGGGCGTAGCCAAGCGGTAAGGCACCGGATTTTGATTCCGGCATTCGAAGGTTCGATTCCTTCCGCCCCAGCCACCCAGCCCGGTCTCCTGGCGCATATCCGAACTGGCCAAAATTGACACGTCAATTCCGTGGCTTACTAGGCATACCCTAGAACTGGAGACCGAAATGTCGCGTTTCCAGGGCCAAAACGGCGGCAATCCAGGCCTTAGTCTCCGCCCGTGAATGACCGATTTCCCGAATCCGGGGAGCCGGTTGGTGGAGACGGGTCACCTTTGCCGGAGACTTGATTCGCACGCGGGACAATCGCAGCAATTTCGCTGCGAATGCATGAGATGAAACCGTCAGCTCATTTCCAAAAGTCCCGACCTCAAAAGAAGGTCCAGAGACCGGTTTGAAAACAACACAGACCGAGGTCTTCCTCCCGTGTCGCGTTTGCCGGCCCCGGCAAGAAAGTCCTCTACGCCAAAGGCGCGGGCATGAAGACCCCAGACGGCCAGGACTACAGAACTCGAGCGAGCGCACCATGGAATCAGAGCGCAAAGGCAAGCGCGGACCTGAAACTGTGCACCATGAGGGCACGGCAACCAATGACCGCTTGGGTCAGCCAATCGGCCGCTCCTCACATGCCATTGGCTCTTTTGGTGCCAAGCGGAATGAGAGAAGATGGCAGGTGCGGTTTTCTAACTCACGGAAGGGAGGCCATTTTGCCGTCGGTCTCCTGCCAATCCATGCATTGTATTCGATCGGAGGGGGCGTGAACCGCCTCCGGTCCAAGGGAGGTCTGAAATGAAAGTTCGGGACATTCTGCATTCGAGCGTGGCCTGGGTTGGCATTGCGACGCTGGTAGGTGCTGCGATGGTTGTCCCGGCCAACCCGGCGCGGGCGCAGAATGCTGCGGCCGCACCTGCCATCGATGCCGACGATATCGGCGGCATCGTGCGCGCGCCGAACGGGCAGCCCGAAGCCGGGGTATGGGTGATCGCCGAAACCACGGACTTGCCCACGAAATTCGCACGCATCGTCGTGACAGACGATTCCGGACGCTATGTCATCCCCGATTTGCCGGCTGCCAATTATCAGGTTTGGGTTCGCGGATATGGGCTCGTCGATTCACCCAAGCTGCGCGCCAAGCCCGGTCAGCACATCAATATGTCGTCCGTCCCCGCCCCCAATGAGGCGGCGGCTGCACATTATTATCCGGCCATTTATTGGTATTCGATGATGAAGATTCCGGGCCAGGATCAATTCGGCCCGACCGCGAAGAGCGGTATCCCCAAAGACCTCACGCAGATCGACTGGCTGAAGCAGATGAAGAACATCGGCTGCATCGGATGCCACCAGCTAGGTCAGGAAGCGACGCGCACAATCCCTGCGCAATTCGGCTCCTTCAAGTCGGGCAAGGAAGCCTGGATGCGGCGCACGCAGTCCGGTCAGGCCGGCGAGATCATGACCAATCAGATCGGAGGCGATTTTCGCGGCGTACCGTATGGCTATCTCGGCGAATGGACCGACCGCATCGCCAAAGGCGAATTGCCGAAGTCCAAGCCGCCGCGGCCGCAAGGGATAGAGCGCAATATCGTCGTGACGTCGTGGGAATGGTCGACGCCGAACAAATATCTGCATGATCTGATATCGTCCGATAAGCGGAATCCCAGCGTGAATGCTTACGGTCCGCTCTACGGCTCGCCGGAATATTCCACCGACAACATGCCGATTCTCGATCCGAAGACGAACAAAGTGTCATTCTTCAAAATGCCGGTGCGCGATCCGCAGATGCCGGAGTCGCTCGGCCCCGATCACGCCGCCGCCGTCACGCCGCTTCAACCGTCCGCCTATTGGGGCGACCAGAAGCTTTGGGACACGCGCGCCAACAATCACAATTCGATGTTCGGCAAGGACGGCCGGCTGTGGCTCTCGGCAACCGTGCGCGGTGTCGAAAACCCTGCGTTCTGCAAGAAGGGCTCAGCCCTTCCGTCGGCGAAAGTTTTCCCGCTCGACCGCAGTGCGCGCCAGGTTGCGGTGCTCGATACCAAGACGATGAAGTACGACTTCATCGACACGTGCTTCGGGACGCATCACCCGCAGTTCGGCTATGACGCGGACAATACGCTCTGGTTGTCCGGCACGGGCGAGGTCGCCGGCTGGGTGAACACACGGATCTGGGACCAAACGCACGATGCGACGAAAGCGCAAGGTTGGTCGCCGTTCGTCCTCGACACGAACGGCAACGGAAAGCGCGACGACTATGTCGAGCCGGACCAAGCCGATAATCCCGCCAAGGATCGGCGCATCACCGGGGGCGATGGGCCCTATGCGGTGATGCCGCATCCGACCGACGGCAGCATCTGGTATACGGTGGGCGTCTTCATTGGGCAGGCCGGGTTCCTCCGCTTCGATCCAAAGACCGGCTTGTCGGAGGTCTATAATGTGCCGGCGCCTGCCTTCGGTATTCGCGGCGGCGACATCGACAAGAACGGGGTGCTATGGGGCTCGGCGTCGAGCGGCCATCTCGTCAGCTTCGATCGTCGCAAGTGCAAAGCTCCGCTGAACGGGCCTAAGGCAACCGGCAACCACTGCCCCGAAGGCTGGTCGATGTACAAATATCCCGGTCCCGGTTTCGAGGGTTTAGGCGATAACAGCGCCGAAGCGAGCTACTATACCTGGGTTGACCAGCATAACGCGGTTGGGCTCGGCGAGAACGTTCCGATATCGACGGGAAATTTGAACGACGGCTTCCTCGCGCTGAAGGACGGCAAGTTCGTCACCATGCGCATTCCCTATCCGATCAGCTTCTTCGCCAAAGGGCTGGACGCGCGGATCGATGATCCGAATGCGGGATGGAAAGGCCGCGGCCTGTGGAGCACGAACGGCGATCGCACACCATGGCTGATGGAGACTGGCAAAGGCTCCTCACCGCGTGCGGTCCATATTCAAGTCCGTCCCGATCCTCTCGCGCACTGATAAGCCATCACTGCGGCCGACCTCCGCTTTTGACCCGCTTGCGCCATTGAGCGGACCTAGGTTTCGATGGAAGGCGTTCCCGATGCGCTGTTACTTGTGCGCGTGACAAATGGGCCGCAAGCTGGAAAATTGGGGCCAGCATAAGGAGGCTTTTTTTTATGGATCGTCGCAGTTTCCTTGGAGCCGGCGCCCTCGCCGGCCTGGCAGTCGCCGCTCCTCTCGCCGCACCTGCGCCCGCCAGGGCCGCCGTGCCCGATGCCCCGGCGTGGCCGAACCCGCGTGGAGACGAGGAAGCGGCGCTGGAGCCAGGGCTGCCCATCGTCGATCCGCATCATCATTTGTGGGACCTGCGCCCAGGCGTGCCGCGTTTCATGTTCCCTGAGGTCCTGGCCGAGATCGGCTCCAGCGGACACAAGATCACTGAGACCGTGTTCATCGAGTGCGGTTCGATGTATCGCGCCGACGGCCCGCGGGACATGCGCTTCGTAGGCGAAGTGGAATTCGTCAACGGCGTCGCAGCCCAAAGCGCCAGCGGCAACTACGGACCAACCCGGATAGCGTCGGGTATTGTCGGCCGCGTCGATTTCACCACAGGCGACGCGGTCAAGCCGGTGCTGGAAGCGCTGATCCATGCGGGCGACGGCCGGCTGAAGGGCACCCGCTACAACGCGTTCTGGACCGATATTCCGGTGATGGGGATGGAGCACGCGCCGCTCATAACCCCGAAAGGACTCCTGTCGGATACCAAGTTTCGCCAAGGCGCCGCGACGCTCGCCGGCTATGGCCTGAGCCTCGACACGGGCTGCTACCATCCCCAGCTGATGGACATGGTCGCATTCGCCTCCGCCATCCCCGACGTGACCATAGTGCTGAACCATATCGGCGGCCCTCTGACCATCGGCCGCTATGCCGCCAACCCGGCCGCCACCTTCGCCGACTGGAAGAAGGGTATGACCGAGCTGGCCAAGCGGCCGAACGTGATGGTGAAGCTGGGCGGCCAGGGCCAAGACTGGAACTATCCGATCGGCCATGTCGGTCCGCCGACCACCTCGACGGCGTTGGCCGAGAAGTGGAAGCCGTGGATCGAAACGTCGATCGAGCTGTTTGGCGTGCAGCGCTGCATGTTCGAAAGCAACTTCCCGGTCGACAAGACCACCGCCAGCTACGACACCATCTGGAACGCATTCAAGCGCATCACGGCAGGCGCCTCTGCCGACGAGAAGGCCGCGCTCTATGCCGGCGTTGCCCGTAAGGTCTACCGGCTGCCGGTCCAGGTGGCGTCCGCGAAGCCTTAAGGTTTTCTTGCATCTTCGCTGGTTGACGGGTGCACTGCCGCTCATTCGTGCTGAACTACATCCTCGCTGGGTGCGAGCGACGGATGACCATCTCCGGAACACAGCCATCGGCTCTTCGCTTCAATCTTCATCGTCAGCTTCGAGCAAGGCGCTGCTACCGTGGCTGGTGGCAGTCGCTTTCTTCATGGAGGCGCTCGACACGACAATTCTGAATACAGCCGTACCCGCGATCTCGGAAGCTCTCAAGGTCGCAACGCTCAGCATGAAGTCGGTGCTCGCAAGCTATACGCTCAGCCTTGCGGTCTTCATCCCCATCAGCGGCTGGATGGCAGACCGTTTTGGAACGCGCCGGGTCTTCGCCTCCGCGATCGGACTCTTCACGCTCGGATCGTTTCTCTGCGGCATTTCGAGCGATATTCATCTATTGGTCGCTTGCCGCGTCATACAAGGCTGCGGCGGAGCCATGATGGTACCGGTGGGCCGCCTCACCCTGGTGCGAACCTTCGCCAAATCCGAGCTCATTCGCGCGATGAGCTTCGTCGCCATTCCTGCTCTGGTCGGCCCAATGTTAGGCCCCATCGCCGGCGGCCTTATTGTCGCGTACCTGCACTGGCGATTCATCTTTTTCGTGAATCTTCCAATAGGCATCGTCGGGCTGCTGCTGGTTTATCTGCATCTTCCCGATTACCGCGAAAAGAAAACCCATCCGCTCGATACGATTGGTTTCATTCTCTTCGGCTCCGGCGTCGCTTTGCTATCCTATGTGTTGGAGGTGTTCGGAGATCATGCGCTTAGCGCGATTGAGATTGTCGGTCTATTGGCGATTTCCTTGGTCCTTCTATCCGGCTATGGCCTGCATGCCGCGGAGACGCGATTTCCGTTGTTGGCACTCGGCCTATTTCGCATTCGCACCTTCAACGCGGCGGTGATGGGCAGCTTCATCACGCGCTTAGGCACCGGCGGCGTCCCATTTCTCCTGCCGCTTCTGTATCAGGTTGGCCTTGGGCTCACGCCGGTTCAGTCCGGGCTGCTCATAATGCCCCAGGCTTTTGCCGCCATGAGCACCAAATTCCTGATGCCGCAAATCCTGACCCGCGTCGGCTATCGTGGTGTGCTGATCTCAAACACCATCCTCCTCGGAGTTCTCATTCTGCTTTTTGGAACCGTCGGGCTGCACACGCCAGTCTGGCTGATCGTACTCCAGGCGTTCTGCTACGGTGCCGTCGCGTCACTGCAATTTACGAGCATGAACACGTTGGTTTATGCCGATGTCACAGAGCCGCAGACGAGCAGTGCAAGTTCCATTGCGAGCACAATGCAGCAGATGTCGATAAGCTTCGGCATTGCGTCAGCCGGGCTCACGACCGCATTTTTCATACCCGACCGCTACCGCTCGAATCCCGCCGAGATGATTCGAGGTATCCATGAAGCCTTTTACGTGCTTGGGGGATTCACGATCCTGTCCACGATCGTTTTTCGCAAGCTGAGAAGCGGCGATGGCAGCAATGTGAGCAAGCAAAAGATCGCCATTTCAGGCGATGATCTCTCCGTCACGCAAAAGCAAGACATCGAAATCGCATCTCAGCATTCGAAATAGGACGGGCCCGTTAATTTGGATGGCATCAACGGTCGAGGCGCAGTCTATGAGTTTTTCGCCGAATTGCATATTCTCCGGCGTATTCGCCTGATATCGGCACAATGAAGATTCTCCTCATCGACACCGATTCCGACCGCGCGGAAGCCCTGGAAAAAAAGCTTCGCGAAGCCGGATTTGTCGAAATATTCCGGGTGACGGGCGGCGATCATCTGATCGAGGCGGTGAATCGCATCTCGCCCGATCTCGTGATCATCGATATGGCATTGCCCGACCGCGACACGCTTGAGGATATCCGCAATCTTTCGGCCAATATTCCCCGTCCGATCGTGATGTTCTCGGACCAGAACGACCCTGCTTTCGTCGATGAAGCCATTGCAGCGGGGGTGTGCTCCTACAATCTTTCAGGAATCGCGAACCAGGAGGTGAAGCCGATCGTCGCCTCGGCCATCGCCTTGTTCCGGCGCTACCGCCACGTCGAGACGGAGCTTGCCGCCGCCAAGGCGTTGCTTGACGAGCGCCGGTTGCTCGAGCGCGCCAAGGCGATCCTGATGCGTGACCGCAAGATGTCGGAGCCGGAAGCCTATCGCTGGCTGCAACGCAAGGCGATGAACGAAAATCGCAAGCTGTCCCAAATCGTTGCCGAATTCGTGAAAAAGGAAGAAGCCAATGCGCGCCGCATTTGAAACAGCTCCCGGCCGACGGGGAGCCGCGCCATGAGCGAATTGGGTACGCCTTCTCCGCATCGGGGCACCGAAACCAAGATGCGGATCGGCTTCTTGCGGCTGACCGATGCAGCCCCTGTCATCGTGGCGCAGGAATTCGGGTTCTTTGCCGAGGACGGGGTGGATGCCGAACTCTTGCTGGAACCCTCTTGGGCAAACATTGCCGACAAGCTCACCTACGGTTTTCTCGACGCGGCGGTGATCGTGCCGCCCCTGGCATTTGTGGTGGAAATGGGCCTTCGCGGCGCGGCGCAGCGTTTGATCATCCCCTGCGCGGTCAGTCTGGGCGGCAACACGATCACCCTGAATCGCGACCTCGCCGCGCGCGTTCGCGACATTGCCGAAGCGAATGGGCTTTCGCCGGTCCAAGCGCTTGCGCGCTGGCTGGCGGCACAGACCGCCGGGCCGCTGCCGCTCGGCATTGTCCATTCTTATTCGACCCACAATCTTCTATTGCGTTATTGGCTGACATCGGCCGGAATCGATACGGACCGCGACGTAAAGCTGATTGTGGTCCCGCCGGCCCGCGCCGTGGAAGCGTTGCAGACGGGCCAAATCGCCGGCTTTTGCGCCGGTGCGCCCTGGGGTGAAATCGCGGCGAGGACAGGGACAGGCGCCACCATTGCAACATCGAACGACATCTGGCGCAACGCACCCGAAAAGGCGTTCGCGGTTCGCAAACAATGGGCCGACGGTTCCGGCGGCGCGCTCCATGGCGCGATCCGCGCGCTTTTGCGGGCGGCGCAATTCTGCGACGCGCGGGAGAATGCCTCTTACACCGCCGCACTGTTGTCGCGGCAGAAATATCTGAATGTCGACAGTCACGCCATTCTGTCGTCACTGCCGGGCGGAGCGATTGCACCTGACAATGTCTCCACCTTCTATCGCAATGCCGCGACATTCCCATGGCGCTCGCACGCGCTTTGGTTCCTTCGGGAGATGACACGCTGGAATTTGATCGATGACGGTCTCGATCTGCCGGGCCTGGCCGCGCGCGTCTACCGGCCCGATCTCTACCGAACGGCTGCCGCCACGATGGGTGTGCCGGCGCCGCTGACGGATATGAAGACGGAAGGAACACATGCCGGCGCATGGCAGCTTGAGAGTTCGCTTACGCCCATCGCGATGGGACCCGACCTCTTCTGCGATGGCGAATTTTTCGCACCGAACGTGACGGTGAACTCCGGCACGGCCTGACGCTGCACTGCACAATGTTTGACCGGCATTGCATCGCTTTTGTGCAAGCCTTTGCCTTGCCGGTGTATTTTTTCTTGCCGGTTTTCGCGGAATAGCTCGCTTTTTGCCGCGCAGGAGAACTGGCCCGTTATTTGCGTAGAAGTCTGCGTCAGGCATGAGATGCCCGGCTGGGGACCATCTAACGGCGGATGTTTCTCATCATGGGACGAAATCGTCCCGAGTGAGATTCGCGGACCAATGACGGTTCGCATGCGGACGAAGGTCCGACGGCGCCACGGCGCTGAATGAAGTGAGCCGAATCCCGATGAAGCGCGCATTTCTCAATGCTGGGCATTTGCCCACGCTGGTTTCCTGTTTTCTCTATTTCGATCTCAGTTTCATGGTCTGGGTGCTGCTCGGTCCCATGGCTGTCCTGATCGCCCATGATTTGCAGCTCAACGCCGGTCAGCAGGGTCTGATGGTGGCGACGCCGGTCCTCGCGGGTGCGCTCCTTCGAATCGTCAATGGCGTTCTGATCGGACAATGGCAGCCGCGATTCACCGGCATCGTGATGCAACTCGTCGTGATCGCCGGTCTCACAATCGCGTGGCTTACCGGTGTCCACAGCTTCCCACAGGTTCTCATCCTCGGGACCGTTCTCGGCGTGGCGGGCGCGTCTTTCGCCATCGCGCTGCCGATGGTGTCTTATTGGTATCCGCCCGAGCATCAGGGCATGGCTCTCGGCCTTGCGGGTGCGGGCAATTCGGGCACTGTGCTCGCCTCCCTCTTTGTGCCGGCGCTCGCGGTCGCGCTGGGTTGGAACAATGTGCTGGGTCTCGCGGCGCTCCCACTTGTCGCCGTGCTTGTTCTGTTTCTTGTCTTCGCAAGGAACAGCCCGCATTACCCGCCGCGAAAAACCCTCGCCGATTACGCGCGCGTTTTAAGAGCGGGCGATGCGTGGTGGCTGATGTTTTTCTACAGCATCAGCTTCGGGGGCTTCGTCGGGCTCTCATCCTTCCTTCCGATCTATTTTCACAACCAATATGGCCTGTCGACCATTGCGGCCGGCTATTTCACCGCCACGTGCGTGTTCGCGGGCTCGTTCGCGCGGCCCTTGGGCGGTGCTCTCGCCGACCGCATCGGCGGGACGAGGACCCTGTCCTTCGTCTACGCATTGGTGGCGGCCGTGCTGCTCGCCGTCAGCCGCGGCAACCTGCCCGGCCCCATCGCGCTCGGCATTTTCGTCATCGGCATGGCCGCGCTCGGTATGGGCAATGGCGCGGTGTTCCAGCTCGTGCCCCAGCGTTTTGCGCGCGACGTGGGATTGATGACGGGATTGGTCGGCATGACGGGCGGCGTAGGCGGTTTCTATCTCGCAGCGAGTCTCGGCTACGCCCAGCAACTCACCGGCAGCTACGCCTTCGGCTTCATCGTGTTCGGCATCCTCGCCCTCGCCGCCTTTGCCGGAATCGTCAATGTCCGTCTGCGCTGGCGCAAGGATGTTTCGGAAAATACCGGTCTCGCCGCGGCGCGTATCTAGGAGCATGAACACCATGTCCGATCGGCGTGAATGGCAGAGTGCGTCCAATGAACCCGGCAGCGCGCCTCAGGTCTTCTTTGTGGGTGCCGGGCCGGGCGATCCCGATCTTCTGACAAGGCGCGCGTACAAGCTTCTGCGCGATGCGGACGTGGTGCTTTACGACGCGCTGGTCAGCGATGCGATCCTCGATCTGATCCCGCCGGGTGCGCAGAGTTTCTCGGTCGGCAAACGCGCCGGCGCACTCTGCATAACGCAGAACGAGATCAACCGGATGCTGGTGCGGTTGGCGAGGCCCGATCAAGTCCTCATACGACTCAAAGGCGGAGACCCGGCGATCTTCGGACGCTTGGCTGAGGAAACCGCGGCGCTTGAGAACGCCGGCATTTCGTTCGCCATCGTTCCGGGCATCACCGCCGCATCGGCCGCAGCGGCAGCAAGCGGCATTGCCCTTACGATGCGCGGCTCCGCCAGACGCGTGCAATTCGTGACCGCTCATGTTCGGGCAGGAGAAGAACTGGCACTGGATTGGCGCAGTCTGGCCGACGCACAAGCGACGACGGTCTTCTATATGGCACGGCATTCCGCCGGCCTGATCGCCGAACGGCTGACCGCGCACGGGCTCGCCCCAAGCACATCGGTGCTCCTGATGAGCGACGTCACGCATGCCACGCAAATGCGCCTGCGCGTTTCTTTGTCGGACGTACCGGAGGCGGTGAAGAAATTCCCGCCCGGCGCGCCGCTTATCATTCTCGTCGGCGAAGTGACAGCTGCCGTTTCGAGCGCCGTCGCACCGCTCGAAATCTTCACAGGCGCGTCGTTCGACGCCGCGTGCGTTTAGGAGCCCATCATGAACATGATCTCAGACCCGCGCGAGCATCTGGTTGTGATCGGCAACGGCATGGCCGGCATGCGCACTGTAGAAGAGCTGCTGAAACGCGATGGCGGCGGCCGCTTCCGCATCACGGTGTTCGGGGCCGAACCCCACGTCAACTATAACCGCATCATGTTGTCAGCGGTGCTTGCGGGCGACAAAAGCCTCGACGAGATCGTCATAAACCCGCGCCATTGGTACGAGGAAAACGGCATCGCGCTGATCACCGGCGATTCCGTCAAGCAGATCGACCGCCGGACGCGCACCGTGACATCCGCGGCCGGCATCACGGCCCATTACGACCGGCTTCTGATCGCGACGGGCTCGAAGCCGCTGGCGCCGCCGATACCGGGCCTCGGGCTCCCCGGTGTTTGCGCCTTTCGCGATATTGCCGATGTGGACAAGATGCTGGAGGCGGCCCGCACCCATAAACGCGCAGTCGTGATCGGCGGCGGGCTCCTGGGCTTGGAGGCGGCGTGGGGGCTCAAGCGGCGCGGCATGTCTGTCGCGCTGGTGCATCTGATGCCGACCCTGATGGAGCGCCAGCTCGACGCTGCAGCGGGGCAGCTTCTGCAACGCGACCTCGACCGGCGCGGCATCGCGTTCTTCACCGATGGACAGACCGAAGAGATTACCGGCACCAACCGCGCCGACGGCGTGCGGCTGGCGGACGGGCGTTTCATTCCCGCCGATCTCGTGGTGCTCGCCATCGGCATCCGGCCGAATATCGATCTGGCGCGCGCCGCCGAACTCGAAGTCAATCGCGGCATCATGGTCGCCGACGATATGCGGACCAGCGATCCCGATATTTTTGCCGTGGGAGAGTGTGTGGAACATCGCGGCCAGGTTTTCGGCTTGGTGGCGCCGCTGTGGGACCAGGCCAAGGCGTGCGCGGCGCAGCTCGCGGGCGACGAAACGATGCTGTTCGCCTCCCGCGCCTTATCCACCAGCCTTAAGATCACCGGCGTCGATGTATTTTCCGCGGGCGCTTTGATGGCGGCCGACGAGAGCGACGACGAGATCACGCTGCGCGACGACAACCGGGGCCTCTACAAAAAGATCGTGCTGCGGGATGGCACGCTGGTGGGCGCGGTCCTGTATGGCGATGTCGCGGACGGTCAGTGGTATCTGCAATTGATCCGGGACAAAACCGAAGTAGCCGCGTTGCGCGACCGCTTGGTGTTTGGCCGCGCCTTCGCCGAGGCGGGCACGTCGCGCTCCGTCGAATCGAATGTCGCCGCCATGGCGGCAGAGGCGCAGATTTGCGGCTGCAACGGCGTTTCGAAATCGACCATCGTCTGCACCATCAAGGCGAAAGAGCTGACCTCGCTTTCGCAGGTGCGCGCGCATACCAAGGCGTCGGCGTCTTGCGGCCAATGCACGCCGCTGGTCGAAGCGCTTCTGGCGCAGACGACCGGTGTCGCCGCCGCGAAGACCGTCACGCCGCTGTGCGATTGCACGCAAGGCGGCCATGACGAAATCCGCCGGGCCATCCTGGCGCAAAGCCTCAAATCCATGCAGGCCGTGCGCGATACGTTCGGATGGAAGAAAGCCGAGGGCTGCCACAAATGCCGCCCGGCGCTGAACTATTATCTGCTCTGTGCCTGGCCCGGCGAATATCGCGACGACTCCCGTTCGCGTTTCGTCAATGAGCGTGTGCACGCCAATATACAAAAGGACGGCACCTATTCGGTGGTGCCGCGCATGTGGGGCGGCGTCACCACTCCGGCCGAATTGCACGCCATCGCGTCGGTCGCGGAGAAGTTTTCCATTCCCACCGTGAAGATCACAGGCGGTCAGCGCATCGATTTGCTGGGTGTGAAGAAAGACGATTTGCCCGCGGTTTGGGGCGACCTGAACAAGGCAGGGCTGGTGTCGGGCCATGCCTATGCCAAGGGCCTTCGCACGGTGAAAACCTGCGTAGGAAGCGAGTGGTGCCGCTTCGGAACGCAGGATTCGACGGGGCTCGGCATCAAGCTCGAAAAAATGTGCTGGGGCTCGTGGACGCCGCACAAGGTGAAGTTCGCGGTGTCGGGTTGTCCGCGCAACTGCGCTGAAGCGACCATCAAGGACATGGGCGTGGTTTGCGTCGATGCGGGATACGACATTCTGGTCGGCGGCAATGGCGGGATCGAGGTGCGCGTGACCGATCCGCTGGTGCGTGTCGCCACCGAAGCCGAGGTGCTCGAATACGCCGGCGCCTTCATGCAGCTCTATCGCGAAGAGGCGCATTATCTCGAACGCACCGCACCTTGGATTGCGCGCGTCGGCATCGATTATGTGAAACAGCGCCTCGTCGAAGATTGTGAGGGCCGGCGCGCGTTGCACGCGCGCTTCCTCCATTCCCAGACCTTCGTCCAAACCGATCCCTGGGCGGAGCGGGCGCAAGGCGCCGACGCGCACGAGTTCCGGCGCCTTCCCGAACTGGAGAGCCTGTGAGCGTGGTTCATGCGTGGAAAAATATAGGGCCGCTGGCAAATATTCCGGTGCGTGGCGCGCGGCGGCTTTGCTTCGGCCATGGCGGACGTCCCATTGCGGTATTCCGCACCGGCGAGGATACGATCTTCGCCCTGATCGACGAATGCCCCCATCGCAAGGGGCCCCTGTCCGAAGGCATCGTCTCCGGAAGCGCCGTCACCTGCCCGCTGCACAATTGGACGATCGAACTCGCCAATGGCGAGGCGATGGCACCCGATGAGGGCCGGGCGGAACCGCTTCCCGTGCGTCTGATCGACCGCGAAATCTATATCGGCCTGCCGCAATTGGCGAACGAAGAAGCCGCATGAGTACGGTACGCACCACTTGCCCCTATTGCGGCGTCGGCTGCGGAATCGCCGTGACGAACGGCGTCCTCAAAGGCGATTCCGATCACCCCGCGAATTTCGGCCGCCTGTGTTCCAAAGGTGCGGCGCTGAAGGACACGCTCTCCCTCCCCGATCGCCTTCATTCACCGATGATCCACGGCCGGAAGGCCAACTGGGAGGAGGCGCTCGATCTGATCGCGGCTCAATTCTCGAATGTGATCGGCAACCATGGGCCGGACGCGGTTGCGTTCTATGTTTCGGGGCAGTTCCTCACCGAAGATTATTACGTCGCCAACAAGCTGATGAAGGGGTTCATCGGTTCGGCCAATATCGACACCAATTCGCGGCTCTGCATGGCCTCATCGGTTGCCGGCCATGTGCGGGCCTTCGGCGAAGATATCGTGCCCGGCCGCTACGAGGATTTGGACGAGGCCGACCTCGTCGTGCTCGTGGGCAGCAATACGGCCTGGTGCCATCCGGTGCTCTATCAACGCCTGATCGCGGCACGCGAGAAGCGCGGCACCAGGATCGTGGCGATCGACCCGCGGCGCACCGCGACATGCGAAACCGCCGATCTGCATCTTCCGCTGGCCCCGGGAAGCGATATGCTGCTGTTCAACGGCTTGCTCACACATCTGTCAGAGGCCCGCGCGTTGGATCGCGGCTGGATCGCGCGGCATGTTTCCGGCTTCGCGGAAACCATGAATGCAGCGGCCCTCTCGGCGCCGTCCGTCGATTTTATCGCCTCTGCAACCGGCATCCCGCCCGAAGATCTGCTGCGCTTCTATGAAATGTTCGCCCGTACCGAACGGGTGGTGACGCTGTATTCCCAGGGCGTGAATCAATCCGTCATCGGGACCGACAAGGTCAACGCGATCATCAATTGCCATCTCGCCACAGGGCGGATCGGCCGCGCAGGCATGGGGCCGTTTTCGCTGACAGGACAGCCCAATGCGATGGGCGGGCGAGAGGTCGGCGGCCTCGCCAATCAGCTTGCCGCCCACATGACGTTCTCGGCAAAGGATCTGGACCGCGTGCGGCGCTTTTGGAACGCGCCGAATATCGCCACCAAGCCGGGACTGAAAGCAGTGGACATGTTCCGGCGCGTGCGCGAGGGCCGCATCAAGGCGATCTGGATCGCAGCCACCAATCCCGCCGCCAGCATGCCGCACGCGAACAAGGTTCGCGCCGCGCTGGATCATTGTCCGTTTGTCGTCGTCTCCGATGCCTGGCCGACAGATACCAGCGCGCGGGCCCATGTCGTTCTTCCGGCTGCCGCCTGGGCGGAGAAGGACGGAACCGTCACCAATTCCGAGCGCTGCATTTCGCGCCAGCGCGCATTCCGCGCGCCGCCCGGTGCCGCCCGCCCCGATTGGTGGATGTTTGCGGAGGTCGCGCGGCGCATGGGTTGGGAGAAGGAATTCTCCTATCCCAGTCCGGCCAGCATCTTTCGCGAACATGCCGCTCTGTCGGCGTTCGAGAATGGCGGAAGGCGAATTTTCGACATCGGCGCGCTCGCCGATTGCGACGATGCCTCCTACGACGTGCTGGAGCCGGTGCGATGGCCTTGTCCCGCAGGCCGGACGCACCACACGGATTCCCGGCTGTTCGGCGATGGCCAATTTCCGACCGCCGACCGGCGCGCCCGCATGGTGCCCGTCAGCGGTCTCACCCATGAAGACGGCACACCGGATTTCCCGCTGACGCTCAATACGGGCCGCGTCCGCGACCAATGGCACACCATGACGCGCACCGGACGCGTGCCGCATCTGATGACCCATGCCGCCGAACCACAACTCGCAATGCATCCGTGGGATGCCGAGATGTGCGGGGTCGCCGCAGACGGGTTTGCCAGGATCGAAAGCGGCCAGGGTTCGACGGTCATGCGCGTGGCCGTGACGGAATCGCAACGGCGCGGCGAGTGCTTTGCGCCCATGCATTGGACCGACCAGTTCTCATCGGCTGGCGCCATTGCGAGGCTCGTCCACGACAGAACCGATCCCGTGTCGGGCCAGCCCGATTTGAAGGCTAGCCGGGTGCGCGTGAGCCCGGTCGAAATGCTGTGGACGGGATTGCTGCTGCGGCGCGCGTCCGGCACGCCGAAGCTTGGCGAAGGCGTCTACTGGTCGAAGGCCCCGATCGAATCCGGCTTCGCCTACGATCTGGCGGGCTGGACGGAGCTTGCTTCCGTCATTCATTCCGAAGCGATCCTGCGGCGGCTGCTTCAGATTCCGGCCGAGGCGGAACTGGTGTCCTATTCCGATCCGAAGAGATCGGTCTTTCGCTATGCGGGTTTGTTGGGCGGCCAGTTGGAAGCATGCCTATTCCTGGCCCCGTCAGGCACGGCATTGGCCTCGCGCGAATCCGCGGCGCTGTTTCTCGGGCGCACGCTCGAGCCTGCGGAGCGCTTTTCGTTGCTTGCAGGTCACGCGCTTGTGGGCGTCGCAGCGCCGGACAATATTGTCTGCGCCTGCTTTTCGGTGGGCGGCAACCGGCTCGCCGCGGCGATCCGCAAGAAGAATCTCCACAATGTCGAAGAAATCGGTTCGGCCTTGCGGGCCGGCACCAATTGCGGCTCCTGCATTCCCGAGCTGAAGAAGCTCTTGAAGGACAATTTGCGCGAGCCCAGCACATTCGACGCGGCAAGATAGGAACGGGAAGCAAAATCCCATGTCCCGAACCGGAACATTCGCATTTGCTGTCACGACGACGGCGTCATTTGGCAGCACAGATGCTGCCCGGGAGCGCCCAACGCTCCCCCATGTTCGTGTTCGCGGCTGATGTTCGCTTCGAACCAACCGAGCCCGCGGTCAGTCAATTAAAAAGTTGGGGTGGGACGTAGTAAACTCCGCCCTGAACGAAGTAACGGACTTTCTTCGCGTCATTGGCAAATTGCGGCACCGTGTGCACGTCATGGAGATTATTGAACTCGGTCAATATGGCTCCGTCCGATAAGCTTAGTTCGTAGGCTTTGCCGCGATTATAGAATGCGACAAGCGCGCGCGTGCCGTCGGCGGAAATATTGATATTGCCGCCATAGAGATTGAAGATTTCCATCTCTTTTGGAGTCGTTGCATTGGGAAATATCTGATGTTCGGACCCTGTTGATGGATCGATCATCAGAACGCGCGATGAGGTGCCGCCACCCCCCACATTGTCGAACAGGATGATATTGCCGCCGGGGGCAACCTGCGCGCTGTGCTGGTAAAGAAAAGTGCCCCTATAGAAATGTCTGACCGTGTGGTCGGCGCGTCCGATGATCGCGAGCGCGCTGATGTTTCGGAACGAAACCAGGAGATCGTCAGCTTGGACGTCCCCGAGTTTTGCCGCCATTTCCGCGCCAACCAGATTAACCGAATTGGTATGTAGCGGATCGCAGCCGTCCAGATCCTGTCCCACGATGTTGTATGACGAAGTCAAATGGGCTCGGTAGGGTGATTGGAGAAACGCTTCGAGCAGTGGAATTTCCTCTTTTACCGAGCCATCGACGCCCAGAACGCGTATGAGGTCGGCAAATCTTCCGGACGGGCAAGTGACACGCATTCTCGTCCCGTCCGGAAAACTCTCCCCGGTTGATTCATTTTCGACGTTATGACTGATCGTTAGAATCTCATTTCGACCGGTAAGGGTGGGCCAGTGGTCGCTGTAATCCCGCCGATACCAAAGAACGTGGCCGTCCTTATCGATACGAGCGACCCCACCGCCATAAGGCAGGGAACCCGGCATATCCATGACCGCGATGAGGTCGCCATTCGGCAAAAACGTTAATCCGAAGACGCTCGTATCGCTGGCGTCATCATGCAGTATCTCTTGATAAGGAAGGTCTACCGTACGCTTTTTGTAGAATTCGTCTGGGCGAAAGGGGTAGGCGTGCACCAGGCTGCCATCACGGCGCAGGATGACCGCCACACAACCTGTGCCTGGACAATAATCCAGATATTGGCCGGGGCCTCCGCCGAGGAGAAAATCGGATTTGTCTTCGACCGGCACTTTCGCAATGACGCGATATTGCGCCAGCTGGTTTGGCGGAGCATCGGACGCTTGGCGAGAAAATGAGCTTCGACCCGCAATTTTCTCTATGAGCGTGTGATAAGCATCGGCTGCCGAATGCGCCATATTTGCGGCCGACAGACTATAAACTCCGGCCCAAAGCCCGGTCAGAAACGCCGCTATAGCAAATGCTGCAATCAGCAAAATGAACGGTATGGCGGTACCAAATGTCTTTGACAATTGACGCAAAGTAACCCCGCGATGAACACGACTATGCTCTACATTGTTTAGGGTCACATTACGCATGCCCCCCCCCGCCCGAATTTTAACATTCGGTGTCTACAGAATGACCATTACTACATTCGAGCTAGCGCTGTGCCGACTCAAAAAAAAATAATCATCAGGTAATCTGATAACCAACTCATTATCGCCTTTTACTCAAGCCGTTTCTCACCGCTGGCCGCCGTAGCGGCTATTTCCATATGTGTCCTTTGGCGGCTGTATCGCCGTGGAATCTCAGCCCGTGTCTAAAGGCCCTCAGGGACAAGAGCGCCCTGCCGATGCTATCGGCGCGCCGTCCGCGTCACGCGGATAGTGACGGTTTAAACGAACCTGCTTGTCAGTGATTTGGTGTGGCCGTTTGCGAATTCAGGCCGTTATTCCGCCGCTATGGCCGCCCAGCACGCGATGGCGCTGCAGACCGAACTCCATCGGCCGAAGCCCTTGTAGATCTGCGCCGCAATCGCCGCCTGTTGACCGATAGTCAGGCCATCGGCCTTGATCTGCGGGTCGGAGACGTTGCGGATGGCGAGCCAGCGGGGCGCGCGCTCTCCCATCTCGGAGGCGACCATGCCGAGAATCGCGTCGCCCATCTCCGACACGTCACCAAGGCCCTTCAGCTTGTAATGATTGTCGGAGGTGTCGAACCCGAAAAAATCGGTGGTGACGACCGACGAGCCGAGCGCGTCCGGCGCCACCCGGACGATCTTCGGAAGCCGCGTATTGTCCTTGGGAAGCTGCGGCGCGTTCGCCTTGAAGAGGGAGCGGGCCTTGGCGAAATGAGACGCCTTGGCGGGTGCGCTTGTGTAATGGGATTGCGCGAATTTCTGCTTCTTGCACTTTGCCGTGCAATCGAAGCGCACGATGGAGCTCACGATCACGTCGCCGACCTCGAACGCCGTGCCGATGCCGCCCGCGGTTCCGGTCGTGATCACGAGCTTGGGCCGCACCTCCCCGATGATCTGACGCCATACATCGATATTGGGCAGTTGCGGACCGTCCTGCGACATATGCGAGTCCGACTTGAAGATCACCGCCGATTTCGTTCCGATGGACGTCGTCCAATAGGTGCCGAGCCGCTTCAGCTCCAGGGCCGGACAGCCCGCGCGCATCTTCTTTGAAATCGCCGCAAAATTATGCGTGTACGGAGTATAATCGTTGCGCGAATCCTTGCCCGGCGTCAGCACCCGGCTGAGCGCGTGCCCCTCATCGACCGTCCAGGTGACGACGAGGACGTCGGCTTGGGGCAACTGGCTGTTGCTTCTGCCTCTGGGCTTGGCTCCGGTCTTGGGCTCCAGCCCCTTGGGCCACGGGATGTCGGTGAACCGCGAGAGCCCGGTCGCGGTGGTGAAGGCCAGGAATTGCAAGCCCGCCGGGCTTTCCGAATCGAAGTCGATGATTTCGCGCTGAATGTCTTCGGCGCTCGCCGCTTTGGCCGCGGGCGCAAACGCAAAGGTCTGGGCGGGCGGAGGCTTCGCGATCGGGTCGAAGCCCAGATTTCTCTCAACCCATTTGCGGTCGATCCTCACGGCATTCTCCCGGCGCTCCCGTCAGAGTCCGCGCGCGACGCGGAAACCGTTGCGGTTGACGCGAAAACCCGCCGCGTCCCAATCCCGGTTGGCGGAGCGAAGATTGGCGGCCGGGCTGTTCCAGCCGCCGCCGCGCAACGCATGCAGATTGCACTTGCCCGTCATCCAGGCGCTGCCGTCCTTGGGCGCGCCATTATAGGAGTCGTTGTTGCAGTCGGCGGCCCATTCGTTGACGTTGCCCGCCATGTCGAAAAGGCCGAACGAATTGGGCCGGTATGTTCCTACCGGTGCGGTGCCGTCGCTCGAATCATATTTCGCGAAGGCCTTGTTCTCGTTTGCGCCCCAGTAGAAATCGGACACGGTCGCGCCTCTGGCCGCATATTCCCATTCGGCTTCCGACAACAGCCGATAGGGCTTCCCCGTTTTGTTTCGCAGCCACGCGATATAGGACTGCGCGTCGTTCCAGCTCACATTCACGACGGGATGGTTGCCGCGGCCCCAGCCCTCGTCCGGCGGCCGGTACCCGCCGCAGCCGCCATCGGCGACGCACGCATCCCATTCGGCAAAGGTGACTTCGAACTTTCCCACCGAAAAGGGAGTGGCGATGGTCACGTCGTGCTGGGGCTGCTCGTCACGGCCATCGCCGCCGAACAAGGCCGCGATGCCCTGGGGAGGCGGCGAGCCCATCGCGAAGGTCCCCGCGGGCAAGCTGATCATCACCGGACATTCGGCGCATTCCTTGAATTCGAAGCCGGGATTGTTGCGGGCCTGCGCCTCGGCCTGCTTGCCGCGAATAAAGGCAAAGAGATCGCTGCTGGCCTTTGTGGCCCCCGACGGCGGCTCCACCGAAGCCACTTCTTTGTTGGCGGCGTTCGCTGCGTTGGCGGCTTCTGCCCGTTTCGCAGCCTCGGCGGCCGCCGCCTTGCGTTTGGCTTCGGCTTCGTCGGGTGCGCGTTTGCCCGTTACGTCAGGAGCCTGGGCTTTGCTCGGGAACGCGCCGGCCGCGTTGGTGCTTTCGGCTTTGGCGGCCAGATTGGCGGAGTCGTCCGTCGCGGCCTTGGAAAGTTTCGACGGCGGCTCCGCGGCGTTGGCATTCGCCGCGTTGGCCGCGTTCGCGCCCGCATCCGAATTGTCGAAAATTCCGTTCAACACATCGCCGCCGGTGACGCGCGCGTCCGTCGTCCTTGATTCCCCGGCCGGAATATCGCGCACCCGCGGCGTGAGGAAAAACGTGCCCGCGAGCGCGAGAAGCGCAACGCCCGCCCCCGTCAAGCCGAGCGCCCAGTTCCGACGGCGCTTGAACCCGGGCGCCAGGAACACCCGCCCCAGCACCGCGCCCCAGGACGCATCGGGTTCGGCCTCCGCCGGTTTGGGGTCGCGCAGCCGCGGCGGAGTCATGGGCGCCGCCTGTGCGGGCTTCATCCTGGGCGGCTCGGGTCTTGCTTCAGGCGGCGCAATTACAGACGGGGCCGGCGTCCCGATCCGCCGCAGCAATCCCAGCATCGCGCTTCGCACATCGACATCGCGTTCCAGGCTCACGCGGTCGGTCACCGCCTGCTCGATCAGATCGCGCAAAGCCGGCTGCTCCGCCAATTTTCCAAGCTGCAGCACCGCATCGCGGCGGGCCTGCCACTCCTTGGCATCGAGCCCGGCCATCAGCGCGTCGGGCAATTGCGCAGGCGCCACCGCCGGATTCTTCGCGATCACCATTTCGCCCGAGTTGCGCTTGACGAAGCGCCTGGGCGTCATGCCTGCGGCTTCCACGCGCGCGCGCCGGCTCAGATAATCGAACACCGCGTCCAGCGTGATGCGATCCTTGTCGGGAGCGGCCTCCCCTTTCCCGACCGCGTCCACCAGCCAGCTTGTGAAGCGCGACAGCGCGGGCTCGGGCGCGGAATCGCGTAGCGCGCCGGTCGCGTCATAGGCGAATTGCAGCGCGTCCGTCGCGGTCAGCACATATTGGCCTTCCGCGCTGTCGCTGCCGAACGTATCGGCGGTCACGGTCTGCGCGACGCCCTTGGCGCCGTCCACGAACGCGCCCGAATGGCAGCAATCCAGAATCACCACCTGCTTGCCGGCGCGCGATTGCTCCAGCATGTCGCGCATTTCGACGGCCGCGAGGCTGCGCGCCTGCGGCCGGTCGAAATCGGATCCGCCCGTCGCCAGGAACAGGCGCTGGCCGCGGGTCATGATTCCGTGTCCGGAGTAATAGAGCAGCACCATGTCGTCGGGGCTGCGGTCGTCCAGCAGCGCGGCCAGCCGGTCGCGCACGGTCTGGAGGTCCTGATCGATGCAGGTATCCACATTGTCGAAGCCGCCGCGCGCGGGGTCCTTCAGCACGCGGGCGAGCGCTTCGACATCGCCTTTGGGTGCGTTCAGCTTGGCGAGCCTGGGGTCCTTGAACTCGCTGATGCCGACGAGGAGCGCATAGGCACCCATGGCCTAGGCGCCCGCCCCTTTGGGCTGGATCGCGGCGATGAGAGCTGCCAGATCGCCCGGCCCGATTTGCCTCGGATCGAACGACACTTTCGTCGAGCCCGCGGTCAGCTCGATCTGCACCGGCGGTTGTGTGGGCCGCGAAACGATGGCTTTCACTAAGTCCAGGATCGCGGGAAGCGCGCTTCCCGGCAGGCTCACGAGAAACGCGCCGAGCATCTGTCCGACGCCTTTGGCGCCTCCGGGTGCGGAAGCCTCGACGGGCTTGACCTGTTGGACATCGCGGTGCCGTTCGACCGCGTCACGCAATTCATCGGTGAGCTCTGCCACTTCGCGTGACGAAGTGCCGCTCAACGGTAACACCGTGACCGAAAGATCCATTCCGCCTCCCAGCCCCCATCGTGCATTATACTGAAGTTGCGCGGGGAAAGAATAGGACCGCCGGGCTAATCCCGAACCTATCCCTCGAACATTGCCCCCCACCCATGGGAGTCGCCGCAATGGATATCAAATGGAACCCCAGCGAGAGCATCCAGACCGTCCGGAACAATGTTCCGGGTTGTCCGATCTACGAAGGCAGCAAGTTCTTCATCTTCGGCGTCCTCAACAACAACCGGGTCTGGGTGAGCTCCCACGGCGAATACAACGGCAAGAGCTTCGACCTCCCGGCCAATGTCTCGATCCAGTATTTCTGCAAGCACGGCTGGACGCTTCAGGCGAGCATCAGGCGGGTGCCCAATATGAGGCCCGATCCGAGCGGCAATCCGGGCCTGCTGATTGCGCCGGGCACGGCCGGCACCTGGGACTATACGCTGGAGAAATTCCAGGGCCGGTGGGGAATGCTGGAGAGTTACGAGTCGATCGCCAACCAGGCGGTCGCGACCAACGAGACCATCGTGACCATCCGAAACCGGTGGTTCTCGGACAAGATGCCCCTCTCCGAACTGATTCCGCTGCTTCAGGCCCAGATGCCCAACCTGAACCTGGTGAACGGATTTCACTGCCGCGCCACGAACCCGCCGCTCGGCAGCTATCCGGAATGACGCGGACGCTACAGCTCTAAATCCTCACCCTGTTAGCGCCAAATCCTCACCCTGCCACCACGAGAGCAGTTTCAAGTTGCGCTTATGCCCCGATGTCATGGCCCGGCGCGACCGGGCCACCCAGCCGCCGCGCGTCCGCGCGGCGATTGAATCTACGATCGCCTGGATGGCCCGCTGTTGCGGGCCATGACACGCTTTGATTCAATACGACAATCTCCAACTCCTCACCCTGAGCTTGTCGAAGGGTGAGCCTGTCGAAGGGTGAGGACCCAGCACCCCAGCCTCAGGGGATCTGCGCATCCACGTCGAACCTGCCGACCAGAACCGCCCTGCCGATGGTATGGCCTTCGAGCTTGGCGTCCAGTTCCTGGAAGGTCAGGCCCGGCGGCAGCGCCTTCGGATCGAGATCGGTCCCGCGCATCGTATATTCGTAATGCTTCTTCTGACCGTGATTCGGGCACATCCCGCGCCACGTGCCCATGCCCCGGCCATTCTTGCCGCCGACAAACTTGTCGGAGGCCTTGACGAGTTCGCCCTCGGCAAACGACCTGACATCGGCCGGAATGCCATAGACGACCAGACTCACATTCGGGGGATCTTCCAATTCGTGCACGGTGAGCGCGAAGCTCTTGACCTCCGGACGGACGTTTATCCAGGCCAATTGCGGCGAAACATTCTGCCCAAAGCAGTTGCCGAACTCGGCCGTCTTGGTATAGCCGACTTTGGGCGGTATCAGCCCGCCATCCTCGAAGGTCGTCGAAGTCATCTGGAATTGGATGATCCGCCTCGCCTCCGCCCCGTTCGCGGCTGCATTCACGCACAACGCCGCCACTGCCGTTCCGGCGGCCACACGGACGAATTTCGAAAGACGTGCAGGTATCATGCTCTCCCCCAAGATTGGTCTGGTTGGACGGTCCGACTTCTTGGCGGCCGCGACCGGTCCTATATCGCGACGGAATATATCACCGTTGTTCCCTACGCACGAATGCGTTTTTCGGCAATTATATACTCGAAGGACGAGGCCAGCCTCCATGCATCGGGACCTGGCTTCGACCGTCGTGCGGTCGATCACAGCGAGGGCGACTAACCGCGATCGCTGGAAAGCGCCGACCTATCAGCGGAATAATGCTCCCTTCAGCACTTCATCCACTGACGTAGCAAGAGCGGGTTCCTGTCGCGCTAAGAAAGCGTTTCAGACGGCAACCGATGCGCAGATCGGATAATAAGTGATTGAACTGACTGTCGTTACCGAATCAGCGCCGACCGTCGAAATTAAAGCCTTTGAGGTTCGTCCCCGATCTGCTTAATATAACGACAACCGAGTATATAAGGGATTCTTTATATGGGGGGCATGCATGGTTAAACAAAATGCTGTTATTGAACCCGAGCTTCCCCTTCCGAGCGAAAGTGAAATTGATATTCGAACGTACACTGAGCTTGTTGCAAGTTGTGCGAGAGATCGTCTGAATTATCCAATTCCGAACGGGGATCCGACCCATGCGCGGATACTCATTACTAAATTATTTGAAACCGCCAGACAGGATGTCCGTCTTCTATCTGGGATGCTGACGGACAGAACAACACCGGGCATAGATATTTATGGTCATCCTGATTTGATCGACAACGCAAAGCGATTTTTGCGCAGACCTAACTCGACGTTGCGAATAATCATTGAGAAACCCATTCATCTTCATATGGAGAACCGCTTCCTAACGGGCGTCGTGACGGATAATGCGCGCGTTGGCGATATATTTCTTTATTTCGGACAAAGGCTTGTAGATCAACTTCGCATACCGCATTTCTTGGCTACAGACGCACTTGCATACCGCTTTGAACTTGATGATGAAAAAGTCAAAGCTGTCGCCAATTTTGGTGATTTTAGAACAGCAAAAAGATTGTTTGAGGTTTTTGACCGCTTGGCTACATTTATAGGCAGTCGAAACATGCATCGTCGCTTTGCACCTGGGGCAGAGCTACAATTATTGGCCTAGGCGCACTCCAATGTATGCTGCCTTTATGTTCTTGGTTGGCACAACCAAGTTGGGCGTTCTTGGGCATTTGCTGGAGGCGTCTTTCGGTTCAAATTTGGCTTATGCAGCCCTGCTTCGATTGGGGAAGCTGCAAGGTGACGATCTCGCGTGCTATGCCAAGCTTCGCCATTCAGAAGTAGTCCGTGCTCATGGACTGTTTAAGAAGGAGGACGATGCGTTCCCGGTCGTCTTGGACGGCGATGAAATCCGGACTGGGAATCTCGTCGCCGAGACTCAAGCCTATTTGGTCCAGGTGGCCAAAATATTTGCCACATTGATGCTAGCAATGGCAGTCGTTTCTCTGATTGGGCTTTTTGCCTCAGCGATGGCTCCAGATTTCGAGTATCCAAATTGGATTGTAATTATCGTCGGAATGATGTTTTTCTTGCCAGTGCCAATCTGTCTGCTCTGGACATATTCGGTATGCGGCAATTGCGAGAACCGGATAAACAAGGAATATTCTAATTTCTTCACTGCTTGCGATCATCTTCAGAAGAAACCTGGCGCAGAGGCTCAGAAAGCTATCGAGCTAATCCGCAAAAACCTCGCTGCCAAACCGGCGGGGCCACTAAAGCGATTCTTTTCGCCGACCGGTTAGTGATATTATTGCCGCCCCGACTTTCTTCACTTGCTACCATGTGGCTTCTGTAGCGTCAGCCGAGTTTTGAGTATCTGTCGCAGAACGTCGTCTTCGCGGAAAATGTTGGTGTGAGATTTGGTTATGGCTAAAGGCACTCGCTCTGCGCCTCCACATTTCTAAACTGTAGTAACTGCTTGTAGCCTCCTATATAATTCGCTCATTTGCGCTTTCCCATCTCTCGCATCCGGAGAGGGGCGTCCCCATATCTGCCGGACGTTCTTTGACAAGTCCGGCCTCTTCAAAAATCGCACGCCGGTTCAGGCGCGAACCCGCGGACGCCTTTGCGCCGCAAAAGCGGGCCCGCGGTACCGAATCGGCACCTTATTGCGCCCTTATACGCACCAAATAAAATGACCTTCTCCCCGCCGAGACCTGCGGGAAACCTGGAAATCGGCTTTGACTATCCCCGTTTTGCTCCTGGGGGAGGGGGGGAGTGGACGGCGTTCGGCGCCGTCCCGATCCTCCGGCCTCATCCGGATGAGGCGATGTTGCAGCGTCATCGCTCCACGACCAGCGTGCCGGTCATGCCGGGATGGTATTTGCAGATGTAGCGGATCATCCCCGTCTTGCGCACCACAAAGCGCCCCACCCCATTGGGCTGAATGTCGACGTCGAAGCTCTTGTCGTCCGCAGTCGCCGAATGGACGAAGATGTCCTTGTTCACCCATTCGATCGTGTCGCCCACATGTATTCCTGCAGGCGATTCTCCGAACGCCAATTGCCTGATGAGTATCTGCTTTGCCGCCGGAGCGGCGGGACCGTCCGCGCTTGACCCGGCTACGAACGCCGCGGCCAGCCCCGCCACCACCCCCAGACTCCAAAACGCGCGTCTCATGGACAGCCCGCGTTCAGTGGAGGGATTCGGCCAGATGCTCCGCATGGTGCTGATGCTCGGTGAAAAGCTTCAGCCCGGTTTCGAGCAATTGCTTCAGCTCCGCATTCTGCGCATTCGGGATCAGCGTCATCTCGACCGCGCCATTGACGGTGCGGTGATAGGCGACCTCGTTCTGGATGTAGGCCATGTCATAGGCCTTGCCCGAGAGCTTCTCGTAATCCTTGAGCTTCATCGACGCCGCGGCCGACAGCGACATGCTGGTCGGGTTGTCCTGGGGCGTCACGCCGAGCTTCTTGACCAGCGCCAGCGCCTGGTCGTTGACGGCGGTGTGGTCGCGAACCATTTCCTCCGCGAAGGCGCGGATGTTCGGGTCTTGCGATTTCATCATCGCTTGCTTGCCGGCCGCGATGTCGATCACGCCCGCGGTGTAGGCGATGTGCGCGATCTGCGCGTCGTTGATCTTGGCTTCGTCCTTGGCGAAGGCCGTGGTCAGCGCGAAAGCCAATCCGGCGGTGATGACAAACTCTCTCAACATGTCACGTGCTCCTGTTGTGGGATTCAGCTGAAAGCCGATCCGAGATTTGCGGTGTCGAAGAATTCGCGGAACGCGGCGATCTTTCCGTTCCGCACCGTGAACAGCATCGCCCAGTCGGTGGCGAAGGGGCGGCCGGTTTCGCGCCCCAGTCCGGCGTAGAAGCCGAACACCACCACGCGGTCCTCGCGGGCGAGATATTCCTGCGGCTCGAAGCGCTCGAATTGGGCGGTCTTGCCGAGGCCGACGAAGAACTGGGCCACCTCGCCCCGGCTGCGGAACCGGCCGGCATACGGCACCTTCGGGAAGCCCGGCGTGTGCCAGCTGATGTCGTCCGAAAACTGGGCCAGAAGTCCCTGGAGGTCGCCCGTCTTGAAATGCTCATAGGCCTTCTTCACGACGTCGATGTTCTGGCTCTCGATGATGCTGTGCTCTGCCATTGCCCTTCCCTTTTGTCTTGAACGCGAGTTACGGGCGCTTCTACGTTGGGAGCCGGACGGCGGATCACCGCATGTTCAGGTTTTTTCGGGAGCCTTCCGCGCTTGGGCGCGCGGACACGGATTTCCGCTAGATTGCCGCCGGAATTTTTCGATTATTTCGATGAACCAGGTGATCCAACCGGCCGCGCCCTCCGTAGAAGCGTCGTGCATACGATCGCTCACCCTCCGGTTCCGTTCGGCGTGGCTCCGCGGCTCGCGATGAGCACCTGGCCGCAAGGTGCGCCAACGGGGGGCGGCGAATGGCCGGCCTGCATTGCGGCGATCGCACGCGACCAAGACAAAGAGGCGTTCGCGCTTCTGTTTCGTTATTTTGCGCCGCGCGTGAAGAGTTACCTGATGCGCTTTCACATGGAGCCCAGCGTGGCGGAAGATTTGGCCCAGGAGACGTTGCTGACCGTGTGGCGCAAGGCAGCCTATTTCGACCCGGCGCGCGCTTCGGCTTCGACCTGGATTTTCACCATCGCGCGGAATTTGCGCGTCGATGTGCTCCGCGGCACAGCGCACCCCGAAGCGCTGTCCGAAGATGCCGGGATCGAGAGTACGGCCCCCCTGCCGCACGACATCGTCCTGAGCGCTGAACGAGAGGCCAAAACCCGCGAGGCCCTCGTCTCCCTCCCCAACGATCAGGCCGAAGTCGTGCGGCTCTCCTTTTTCGAAGACAAACCCCACTCCTTGATCGCGCAGGAGCTTGGGATTCCGCTGGGCACCGTGAAGTCGCGGCTTCGGCTTGCTTTTCAACGCCTGAAGTCGGCGCTCGAGGGCGTATCATGACGATCAACAGCCATCCCTCGGAGGCGACGCTGCTGGCTTATGCGGCAGGCACGTTGCCTGCTGGCGCATCGCTTGCGCTGGCGGCCCACCTTGGATTTTGCAAGGCGTGCCGCAAACCGATCGCCGCATGGGAGGGCGCGGCCGGCACGCTGTTGGATTCCCTCCCGGATTGCGAGATGGCGGAGAACGCGCTGGCTGAGGCAATGGCGCGCGTATCCGAGACGCAAGGTCCCGCAAAGAGGGCGGTGCCGCCGAAACCGAAACTTTCGGGCATCGACTTGCCGCCCGCGCTCCTCGCCGCCGGCATCGGCAAGCGGCGCTGGATCGCGCCGGGAATCTGGCGGATGGGTGTGCCCGCGGCGAGCCACGCGCCGGCGGAAACCTATCTCTTGAGGCTGGGCGCCGGCCGCAGGATCCCCTTCCACGGACACGGAGGATCGGAGATGATCTGCGTGCTGAAGGGAAGTTTTTCCGATGCGAGCGGGCGCTACCAGGCCGGCGATTTTGTCGAGATCGATGAGGCCACGGAACACCAGCCGCTCGCCGGGCCCGAAGGCGAGTGCATCTGCATCATCGCGTCCGAGAGCCCGCCGCGGATGCATGGGCTGATCGGCTGGTTCCTGAAATCGCTCGCGGGCGGATGAACCTTACCGGCCATACAAAAAGACGATCGCATCCCGTCTCAAATCGCGCAGATAGGTCTTGGCGTAGACCGACATTTGCTGCGCGACGAGCTGTTGGCGAAGTTCCTCGCGGGTCGGCAACGCGAAGGCGCTGAACCCGGCGGCCCGCGCATCACAGCGCATGATCAGTTCCACGCCAGCCGGCGAGAAGAATGGTTCTACGGCTTCGCCTGGGCCAGTCATGGCAAGGGCGGCGCGGAGCTCCGGGTTGAGAACCTTCGGATCGATCGTGCCGAGGCTGGTGTAGACGCTCCCCTGAAGCTGGCTCGCGACCGCGGGAAGGTCGGCACATTTGCGGACCGTGTTCTTGACGTTGGCCGCAAGAGCCAGTGCACGCGTCTTCACCGGCATATCGGCATTCGCCGGCAGCGGGATGAGCAGCCGGTCCAACGGCACCGGTGCGTTGGGGTCCGGCGGTGGCGGTGGCTGCGCGTCCGCCTTCGCCCCTTGAGGTTCGCGGCGGTCGCGCAGCAACAGCACATAATAGCCGCCTTCGGCGCGGATCGGCTTTGTGACCTGCCCCGGCTGCATGGTGAGCAGGGCGCGATCGAGTTCATCCGCCAACTGGCCCTCAACCACCCAGCCGATGTCGCCGCCGTCAGCCGCCGAGGGCGATTGGCTGAACTGGCTGGCGACCGTCTGAAACGGCGCTCCCATCATCACCTGCTCGGCAATCTGTTCCGCACTGGCGCGGACCTTGGTTTCATCCTCCGGCCTGTCCACGCCAAGATAGATTTCCGAGATCAGGAATTGAGGCTTGTCGGCGCCCTGTTTCAGCCGGTCCATCGCCTCGTCCACCTGCTGATCGCTGATGGCTATGTCGGTTCCGTATCGCGCGGCCACCAGCTTCTGCCAAATGAGCTGAGTGTTGACTTGCTGGATGAACGTCATGCTTGAAACGCCAGCCTGCCCAAGTTTGGCAAGGAGCTGATCGACCGTGAACTTGTTGTCTGCCGCTATATTCTGCAGCGCTTTCTCAAGTTCGGGACGGCTGGCCGTGATCCTGCGTTTCGCCGCTTCCTGCGTCTCAATCACCTCGTCCTCCAGCGAGCGCAGGACTTCGCCGCGGATTTGCGGGAGATTCTCATTGGTCGCGCGCACGCCGGAGGTGGCGAGAAACAGCGCAGTTCGCTGATCGAGATCGTAATTCGAAATCACGGCTTCGTTGACGACTGCCGCGACGCCCGTCGAACTCTGGACCAGTGCAGGCGCCTGCTGGGCGGCTGCCGTTACCGGAACCAAGGCGGCCCCGGCCAAAGCGAGCTTTCGCAACCATCCTCGGCCATTGGACACGGCACATCTCTCCGGCTGATCGTCCGGGAATCTACCCCGTTTGTGCGACGCTTCAAAGCGATGGACGTGCCCGCCCCATGAAGGCAGTGTTACATCCTCGAGTGGGTGTTTTGGCCAGCCTCCGAGCGCATGGGAAGGCATTCGATGGACGCGGACGAGGCGGTCTTTGCCAAATGCACGTGGCGGCTTGTCCCGTTCTTGGTGCTGTTGTTCACCGTCAATTACATCGACCGGGTGAATGTGGGCCTTGCCGCCCTTACGATGAATCGGGACCTGGGCTTTTCGCCCGCCGTGTTTGGGTTCGGAGCAGGCGTGTTCTTCGCCGGCTATTTCCTGTTCCAGGTCCCAAGCAATCTGGTGCTCACCCGCGTGGGAGCGCGTCGCTGGGTTTGCTTCATAATGGCGGTGTGGGGCGTGGTTTCGGCCGCTTGTGCCTTCGTTCAGGGGCCTAGGAGCTTCTTCGTCTTGCGCTTTATCCTGGGCGCTGCGGAAGCAGGCTTCTTTCCCGGCGTCCTCTATTACCTGACCCTGTGGTTCCCACGACGCTATCGGGCCCGCTTCGCGGCAAGCTTGATCGCGGCAGGGCCGTTCGCGGGCGTCGTTGGCGGACCGTTCTCGGGCGTCATTCTCGGCATGGACGGAACCCTGGGGCTGCATGGCTGGCAATGGCTTTTTCTGATTGAAGGCCTGCCAGCATCGCTGCTCGCCTTCGCGGTGCTGCGCCTGATGCCTGACAGGCCTGCCAATGCGTCCTGGCTTACCGTCGAGGAGAAATCCACGATCGCCCGTCATCTAGCCGCCGAAAACATCGGTCAACAACACAGCCTGTGGTCGGCTTTGCGCGACCCGCGCGTATACGCGCTCAGCATTGTCGCCTTGGGCATGCAGTCCGGCCTGTTCGGCATTGCCTTCTGGCTGCCGCAGATCGTGCAGGCCATGGGCTTCTCGGCGCAGGCCACGGGCTTCGTCATTGCACCGCCCTATCTCATCAGCGCTGCGGCAATGATCCTCTGGGGCCGGGCAAGCGACCGTGCGGGAGAGCGGGTCTGGCATCATGCATCGGCCGCCTTCCTCGCCGCCGCCTTCCTGGCCATGGCGAGCATGTCGCATAATTATCTGCTCCTGCTGCTTATGCTGACCGTCGGAATGCTCGGAATGCACGCGACGTTCGGACCATTCTGGGGCATTCCGACGTCGTTCCTGGGCGACAAGGCGGCGGCTGGCGGCGTGGCGTTCATAAACTCCATCGGCAGCCTCGGCGGCTTTCTCGCGCCCTTCTATATGGGCTTGCTCAAAGAGCACACCGGCGGATATGGAGCAGGTCTCGCCCTGCTTGGGTTCGAATTGTTGGCGTCGGGTCTGATCGTGCTGGCGCTCAGCCGAACCTTGCCGTCGCGGCGCAACATCGTCGCGATGGAGCGTCACGAGCCAGCGCAATGAATTCACCATCGGAACGCGTACATCTTCAAACCGGTGTACTCATCGTGGGCGCGGGAGCGGCGGGCATGTCTGCCGCCATTGCCGCGCACGACGCGGGCGCGGACGTCCTTCTCGTGGATCGCAGCTTGATCGGGCGTGGCGGTGCTACGGTGATGGCGCAGATGACCGTCGCCGCGGCTGTCGGCGAGGAAACGCCCGACGATTGGCGCCATCATTACGCCGATACGCTGAAAGCCGGACGCGGATTGTGTGATGAGAAGCTGTCTCGCCTGTTGTGCGAGAGTGCGCCCGCCGCGATCCGTCAGATGGACGCATGGCATGTGGGTTGGGCGAGACATTCCGACGGGCGCATGCGACAGGCCGAAGCGCCGGGGCACGACCGGCCCCGCTGCGTCTATGTCGATTTTCTCAACACAGGCCCCGCCATTTCCCGGACGTTGCGCGCGCAGGTGCAGCGGCGGCCGGCGATCAAGCGAATCGGCGATTTGTGTATCGTCGATCTCGCGGTGCATGACGGCATCGTCTGCGGTGCGGCCGGGTTTTCGGTAAGCGATGGACGAAGCGTTACGATAGCCGCACACGCCGTGATCGTCGCGACCGGCGGCCTGACGCGTGCCTACGCGCGCAATTCGGCCTCGGCCAATATGGGCGGGGACGGCTATGCATTGGCCCTTCGTGCCGGGGCCGAACTCATCGACATGGAATTCGTGCAATTCTTCCCGATCGGCCATCTAGCGCCACGGCTTGTCGGCATGGACCCAATCATGTGGGACCCATTCCGCTACAAACTCGGCGGACGCTTGCTCAACGCCGATGGCCACGAATTCATCGGCGATTATCATGCCGCCGAAGAGGGCCGCTACCGGGCACCGCGCGACATCGCGACCTACTCCATTTTGAAGGAAGTGGCGGCCGGCAGGGGCTCGCCCTCCGGAGGTGTGTATTTGTCGTTCACGCATGTGCCTGAGAGCCGCTTGCGAGAAGCCTTCGGACCGGTGATCGACCGGTTGACCGCGAACGGGATCGACCTCACGCGGCAAGCGGTCGAAGTGTCCCCGATCGCGCACTACCATATGGGCGGCGTCCGAGTAATGCCGGACATGCAGACTTGCGTGCCCCATCTCTTCGCGGCCGGCGAAGCGGTGGGCGGCGCCAATGGCGCGAACCGGCTTTCCGGCAACGCCATATCGGAAGCTTTGGTGTTCGGGCGCGTGGCGGGCCTCGCAGCGGCAAAATGCGCGCAAGCCAACCGCGCGCAGGACTGGCGCGACGAAGCCGCGGAAACGGTGCTAGCTCTCATTGCGGGCCGCACACCTATGGCCGGCAATTCCGCGGCTTTGCTGGCGCGACTCCAGGGTGTGATGGCCAACCATGCGGGGCCGATCCGGAATCGCGCAGGTTTGCAATCGGCGTTGACCGAACTGGAGGCGCTGAAAGCGGCATTGGGCAGCGTCGCCCCGCCGCCGCAGCCGGGATTCGACACCGTTCGGCTGGACTGGTTCGACCTTCGCAACATGCTGCTGGTGGCGGAAACCGTGATTACGGCCGCGCTTGCCCGCGAGGAAAGCCGTGGCGCCCACCAGCGCGAGGATTTCCCGCTCACCGATCCAGAATGGGCCGCGAACCAAATGATCCGCCTGGGGCCGGATGGGCTCGCAATCGAACCCGGCCCTCGCGTCGGGGAAGCCACGCGGAGCGTCGCGGAATGAGCGCCATCGCAACCCTCGTCATCCGCCGCGGCGCCCCAGGACAGGAGCCCGCCTGGTCGCGCTTCGAGGTGGCGTATCAGCCGGGTCAATCCGTGCTGGATGCCCTCCGCCGTATCCGGATCGAGCACGATCCGACGCTTGCCTTCCGCTATTCCTGCATCAACGCCAATGCCTGCAAGGAATGCATGATGCTGGTGGACGGCAAGACGACCTATGCCTGCACCGCGCGGCTCGAACCCCGCGAAATGCGGCTCGAACCGCTGCCAAACAAGCCGCACATTCGCGATCTGGTTACCGAAATCGCGCCACCGGACGAACGCTTGCCGTAATCAGATCAAGGCCTCCGCCATCTCGCGCGGGGCCGGCTTCGGATCCTTCAAACCGAGGATGCGGCGCGCATTGCTGTAGAACAGCTTCTCCTTGTCGGCGTCCGACAATCCGATCTCGTCGATCAGCGCGAGCGCGGTTGCGGGATCCCAGCACGGATAATCCGAGCCGTACATCACGTGGTCGATGCCGTAATACTCGATGGCGAATTTCATACCCATACTGTGGGGCGACACCGTGTCGGTGTACATACGCCTGATGTAAGAGCTCGGCGGGTGCGGGAGCTTCGCGGCCTTGCCGTTCTTGTCCATACGGCCCGATTGGTAGGGGAGCGCACCGCCCGTATGCGACATCACGATCTTCAAATCGGGGTGCCGTTCCATCAGGCCGGAAAACACCAGGCGCATCGCCGCGGTGCTCACCTCGATCACCCGTCCCAAGCTCAAATGCAGCGCACCGCCATAGCCTTCGAGGTCCTCAGCGAACATGGCGTCCGTCGGGTGCAGAAACACCGGAATGCCAAGCCGTTCGACATGCGCGTAAAACGGCTCCAGCCGCTCCGCATCGATGCGCGGATCGCGCCCGATGCTGCCTGGGAGATTTACGCCCATGAGCCCCAATTTGTGGATCGCATGATCCAACACTTCGATGGCGATGTTCGTGTTGGTCAGCGGCACCGCTGCGCTCGCCCACACGCGGCCCGGATATTTCCGCTGCGCCCCTGCCATCTCCTCGTTCCACATGAAGGCCGCGTCGCGGCCCTCCTCGGGCGGCAGATCGCAGAAATACATCGAGAACGGCCCGAGCGAGCAGACAACGCCGACCTCGTGGCCGAGCCCATCCATGTGTTCGAGCTGGCGATCGAGATCGAACCATTCGGTCCAGCTGTTGAGCGAATAGCGTCCCTCTTCGCCGACATAATTGTAGCCGCCGCGGCCGTTGGGCGTGGCCAGCGGATAGCGGTCGCGTTTGCAGAGCTGCTCGAAGACCGGCCTCGGCCACCAGTGGAAATGGGAATCGATGATCCGCATGCTGCTCAATCCTTCGGGGCTTCGTTGCGCGCCGCGGCACCGATACGGCCCGCCATTTCTTCCCACAGCATAGCATGGGAAAAGGGGGCGTCGAAAAGCGCCGCCATATACCCACGAACCGTCAGGCTGCGCCATTTTTCGTTCAAGGTTTGCGTCAGATCGGGCGCATCGGCGTCGAAGGGCGTGCTCACCACCGTCTCCTCCACCGTTCCGGCAGGCGTGACGACGGCAACCCTCGCGGCCCAGCGATCGGGCAATTGCTTTTCCAGATCGGGAGTGGGCCGGACGGTCACGAGGCGTGCGAATTCGAGCAGATCGGGCCGGACTCCGCGCTCCGCATCGTGAAGCGCCTCGGGCGCAAACGCGGCACAGGCGAACTGGAATCCCATATTGGACAGCCGGCTCAAGCGGTCGTCCGGCGTCAAAGGACGCTGCAGCAATCCGGCGTTCATCGCCGGCACGAAAACGTCGACGGAACGGATGCGGCGCGCGTCCATGCCCGCCGCTAGGATTTTTCGGAAAGCGAACAGCGCATTCGCAGCCTGGCGGGCGATGGGAAAAGGCTTGAATCCGGCGTCCGAAATCGAAGGGCTGGAAGGAACGGCGTCGAACGCGCTCATGTCGACCGCATCGGGAATGGTGTGCCCCGCGAGCCAGGATTTCGAGAGCAGCGAAAGATCACCACAAAAACCTGCGCCGGCGGCATCAGCGGCGCTAAGCCCGCGCGCGACCGCTTCGCCAAACAGATACCAACGGCCGGACGGAGAACCTTCAGGCCGGCCGGGGCGGCCGCTTGAGCCGGCAAGTGCCAGCGCCATGGCGTGGGCGAGCCGTTCCGCATCGTGACCGCAGAGAACCGAAGCGGTCACCGCGGCCATCAAGGGCGCGGCGAGTAAGCTTGGCCACGTGCCGGAAGCAAGCGCGCGCGCCCCGCCGATGGAACTGCCGAGCGCGAGCCCGGCCGCGTAACCGGCCGATACCGCCCTGGCGAAGGCATCGCCATCGCGATGGGTGTCCAATGCCAAGGCGACAGGAATCACGGCGGCCCCGGCCGTCACGCAGGACCGCAAATGGATGTCGTCGCATTCCGAAAGCCGGGAAATGGCGGACGCCGCAGCGATGGTTTCGGCGGAGCCGGCGCGTCCGCCGAAGAAACGCGCGACCGCCTGGCCTTCCTTGGTGCGCAATCCCGTGAGGAAAGCCACGAAATTATCGTTCACATGGAGGGCAACGACATCGCAGGGGCTTTGCGCCTGCAGCAGCCGCTCGGCCCAGGCGTCAAGCATCACACGGCAGACCTTCCGAACATCAGCCCCGCGCCGCACCAGGGAACGCCGTCCACCGTCATCCCCAGCGTCAGAATGAACGCGGGCGCGCGTCCGGAGGCGGCCGAATTCTTGCCGGACGCGATGACCGACAATGGACGCGTGCCGACGGGGGCTTCCTCGACCCAGCCGGTGATTTCGGCATGGGGAAGTTCCGAGATTGCCTGGGTGATCCCATTGCTGTTTCCGTTTGCGATCAAGCGGCAGAACCAATCGTCGGCCTGTTGGATCGCGAGACGATCGTTCTCGTCACGTGCATAGGTCTGCACGCAACGGACCCAGCTTCCCTTGTAGGCGACCGTGGCGCGGATAGCGAAGCGCCGCCCCAGGGCCCGCTCGCCCGAAAGCCGCAGGAAGGTGCGCCCCAAGTCCAGATCGGGCGCAATCGCGAGATACACTTCTTCCGCCCCTTGCAGCCGCGCCTGTTCTTCCACCGCGCCAACGGCGTTGCCGGCATCGGTGGCCGCGTCGAGCGTCAAGGCATTGAGCGCGCTTCGGGCAATCGCGTAGGATTTTTCGAGCAGCCTGCGCTCGACGGAATCGAGTTGCGCGCGCGCCGCGGCAAAGGTCGCGGAGCCATCCACGATCTCCACGCCCGGCAACGCGGCGGTCAGATCGTCGTGGAGGTCCGAGGGAAGGGAATCGGCTTCCAGCACAGCCACGCGCTGCATATGACCGGCCGCCGCCAGCCGCTTGCCGAGGACCGCGCCGGGTGTGGGCGAATTCACCAGATCGCCGACCGGTTTCACCGTCTGAATCCAGGTTCCGACACGCTTGGACAATGTCGTCGCGAACACGGGCTCCCCTTCCCGCGGCACCAGCAGCACACCGTCGGCCCAATAGGGCGAAAACGCGGTCAACCAGGACACCGCGCCGGAGCGGATGAAGTTCGTATACAGAACAAACGCGTCCTGGCCGGCGGCCGCCATCGCGGTTTGCAGCCGACGGACACGGCCCCTCAACATGTCGAGCGGAATCTCGTCCGCATCCCAAGCCATCAGGCCGCGTCGCATGATGTTGTGCTCCTAGTTGGAGAGGCAGGCCGCCGCCTTACCCCCCCTCCCCCCATTTTGCCGGGATGGAGGCGTCATCTTCCAGGAAAAGTGCGGGTTTTGGGCGTGCCCAGGCAAGGAAATTCCGGTGCGATTTCGGTGCAATAAAGTGCAATTCCGGTACATGTGTCTCTGCGTCGCTCCGAGGACTGAAGAGAGAATATGGGAGCGATCATCGCCGATTGCATCGCTCATACCGTGAACAGTTCGCGCGGCGTTTTGATCAGCACCTCCGCCCCTGTCTCCGTCACGATCAGGGCATCGCCCAGCACCATGTAGCCCACCTCCGGATGATAGGTGTTGGGATGCACGATCATGGTCATGCCCGGCACAATGGGCGTGGTCACGTCCTCAAGGATGTGCGGCTTGGTATCCACGAACAGGCCGAGCCCGTGACCGCGCACGCGCGTATAGGCCTCCGTCACATAATCCCCCAAACCGTGGGCGCGGAAGATTTCGTTCTCGGCGCGCGCAATATCGGCGGCCGTGATGCCCGGCTTGATGGCGGCCACACCGGCCACCAGCGCATCGTGGTAGACGCCGAAGGCGCGGACCTGTGCCTCACTCGCCTCGCCCATCACCAGCGTGCGGCAAATCTGGATGTAATAACCGTTGACGCAAGGGGTGAGTTCGGTGGTGACGAGATCGCCCGGCCCAAGCCTTCTCCCCGAAGGCGGGGCCATGCCGCGCACTTCCTTGCCGCCGACGCCGATGATCATGAAATTGTCGTCCACGCCGCGCGCGCGGAAGAACGCTTCCACTTCGGCAACCAGTTCGTAATCGGCACGGCCCACACGTGCCGCGTTGCGGAACACGGCGTACCCCTCGTCCGCCACATGGGCAGCGGCGCGGATGGCGTCGAGCTCGCAATCGAGTTTCCGCATCAGCAGGCGATCCACCAGGGCCGTGCGGTCGATAAGGTCCCAGTCCTTGGCGTGGGCAGCCAGGCGTTGGGGCAGCAGACGCTTCGGCGCAATCGCGATGCGCGAATTGCGCGAACGTTCCAGCAGCGCCTCCACATCGGCCAGCATATCGGGCGCATCGATCACTTCGATGCCGGGAACTTCGACGCTTGCGCGTTCGGCTTCCAGCGGATGATCGAGATAGAGCGTTACGGCGCCATCGCGGCGCATCACCGCGAGCCCCTCCCCTTCCAGAATACCGAAATCGGATGCGTAACGCAGATAATCGCTCTGCCAGGCATTGCCATAGAGAACGAGAATATCGAGGCCGTCTTCCTCCATGGCATCGGCAAGCCGCTTGCGGCGGGCTTTCGCGATTACGTCCGCGCTCATGCGCGCCCCCCATAGGCGGAAAGACCTGCTTGTGTGACGAAACCCTCCGCCAAATCGCGCTCGATGTCTTCGCGCGTGCGGGCGTGGGCATCCCCGTAACCGCCGCCGCCGGCCGTCAGGAACGTCACGACATCACCGGCTTCCAGCGCGATTTCGGTTTCCTTGTTGACCGAGATTTCCTCTCCGTTTCCCCGCCGGATGGTGGCGACATTGATCGCGCCCTTGTTGCCGCCATGCAGGCCCCATGGCGCTTCCGTCGTACGCTCCAGATTGATGTTCGCCCTGCATGCCTGCAGGCAGCGATAGGCGATCACGACGCCCAGTCCGCCGCGATGCTTTCCCGGGCCGCCGCTGTCGGCACGAAGACCGTGCTCTTCGACCAGGAAGGGATATTTGATCTCCTGTAATTCGATGGGCGTGTTGCGCACATCGCCCTGGCAGATGGAGACGCTGGCGGATTCGCCGTCTTCGCCGGGCCGCCCGCCCCAGCCGCCACCAAAAATATTGAGCAGCAGAAAACGGCTGCCATTGTCTTTCCGGAAACCGAAAAAGGAACAGCCGCCCATGTCGCCCTTGTGCGCGGCGGGAATACGGTCGGGCAAGGCGGGCGCGAGGGCTTTGAGGATTGTGTCGATGACGGTCGGGAGCGAAATGCTCCACAAACCGAGTGCCGCCCCCGGTCTGGCGCTCAGCATGGTGCCTTCGGGAAGAATCACATCCAACGGGCGAAAGCAGCCTTCGTTGACGTCGAGGTCGGGAGAGGTCAACGCCTTGAAGGCAACGCGCGCGGCCGCGATACCGCCGGACCGGCCGGAATTGAGCGGGCTCGGCACCTGCGGATGCATCTCGCTGAAATCGACGGTCATGTTCGCGCCCTTGACGATGACCTTTACTTTGACGCGCAGGCGCTGCGTCAGATTGCGGCCGTCATTGTCGAGGAAGCTCTCGGCTTCGTATTCGCCGTCCGGAATGGTTTCGACCACACGGCGCGCGGCGGCTTCGGCCTGATCCCAGACGGTGGCAACGCAGGCTTCCACCGTTTCGCGGCCATAACGCGTGAGCAGCTCGGCGTAACGCTGCACGCCGATTTCGCAGGCCGCGACCTGGGCGCGCAAATCGCCGAGGCTCGCATCAGGGAAGCGGATATTGTCGCGCAGAATTTGCCACAGGGTCTCGTTGCGCGCGCCGGCCTCGTAGATTTTCAGCGAGCGGAGCTGGAGCCCTTCGCCGAAAATATCGGTGGTCGCGCTCGATCCGAAGCCCTGGCGCACACCGCCGATGTCCACCCAATGGGCGCGGGTGGCAGCGAAGCCGACGACGGCGTTCTCGTGAAAATATGGTGTGTAGATCACGACATTGTTCAGGTGCTGGCCGCACACGCCGCCGTGATTCATGATCACGACATCGCCGGGTTTGAAACCGTCGAGGCCGTATTTGGCGATGCCGTCTTCGACCGCCTCGCCGAGATCGGCGAGGAAGATGGGAAGCCCGCCACGATTCTGCGAGATCATGCGGCCCTTCGCGTCGAGCAGGCCGCAGCAATAATCGCGCACCTCGTAGATCATCATGTTGTAGGCGGATTTGGCGAGCACATGCGCCATCTCATCGGCATAAGCGACGACGGCGTTGCGCACGACTTCCACGGTGATGGGATGGACCTTGGTCATGCGTGAATGCTTTCGATGGCAATCGTCAAATGGCCAGCTTCGGTCACGGTCGCAACGTCGCCGGGATGAATCAGCGTGGTCGCGTTCGGTTCTTCGATGATGGCGGGGCCGGTGATCGTGGTCCCGGCGGAAAGAGAGGGGCGCCAGAGGATGCGGGTTTTCCGTGGGCGCTCGGCGTCGTCGAAGACCACCTCGCGGCTGGTTTCCTCGGGCGGGGATTCCGCGCGCCAGGGTTCGCTCAGCCATTCTTCCGCAATGCGATCGCCGCGCGCGGCGGTGACGACGAGGCGCAAGGAGACGATCTCCATGGATTCGTCGGGTGCGGACTGGCTGTAGCGTTTGGCGTGCTCGGCGTGGAACGCCCTGCGGATGGGTCCGAGATCGCCGGTCAGCACATGGGGTCCAGCCGCGGGAATGGGAATGGTGTGCTCCTGGCCGACATAGCGCAAATTCGCGTAGAACGAGAACACGGCGGAATTGGCGGCGATGCCGTCACGCGCGACCTGATCCGCGCCTGCTCTGCGCAGCTCGGCGAACACGGTTTCGACGTCGGCCGGTTTCAGCGCGCCCAGCCGTCCGATCAGGGTACGGACGAAATCCTGCCGCCAGGAGGCCATCAGCATGCCAAGCGCGGAGAACGTACCGGGCAATTTGGGCACCACCACGGTCGGAATGAAAATTTCGCGTGCGATGGAACCCGCATGCAGCGCGCCGCCGCCGCCGAAGGCGATCATCGCGGTATCGCGCGGATCGACGCCTTTGTTGACGGAAATGGCGCGCACGGCGAGCGACATGGCGGCGTCGGCAATCCGTACGATGCCGAGTGCGGCTTCGCGCAAGGTGAGGCCCAGCGGATCGGCGATCTTTCCCTTGATGGCGCGCTCGGCCGCGGCGACATCGAGCGGCATGTCGCCGTTCAGGAAGCGCCGCGGATTGATCCGTCCCAGGATCAAATTCGCGTCCGTCACCACGGGGCTCGCATTGCCCTTGCCGTAGCAGGCCGGCCCCGGATCGGCGCCGGCACTTTCCGGCCCCACATGCACGCCGCCATTCGCGTCCACGCGCGCGATCGAGCCGCCGCCCGCCCCCACCTCGACAATATCGACGACGGGAAGCTGCATCGGATGGCCGCTGGCGGGCGGGCCGATGACGTAGCCTTCTTCGATGGAGGGCGCCCCGTCGGTGATGAGGCTGCATTTCGCGGTGGTGCCGCCCATGTCGAAACCGATTGCGCGCGCGATCCCCATGTCGCGGGCGAGCCGCCCCGCCCCGATCATGCCGGCCACGGGGCCGGACTCCATCATGGAGACGGGTTGCACCTGCGCCAGATTGATCGACATCACCCCGCCATTGGAGCGCATGATCTGGATCTTTCCGCCGAAGCGCTCCCTGCGGAGATAGGATTCGAGCCGGTGCAGATAGGTCTTCACGCGCGGGCCCACATAGGCGTTCAGCGCGGTGGTCGAGGTGCGCTCATATTCGCGGTATTCGCGCAGGATTTCGTGCGACAGCGTGATGAACATTTCGGGGCAGGCTTCGCGCAAGATTTCGCCGATGGCCCGCTCATGCGCCGGATTGGCGTAGGAATGCATCAGGCATACGGCGACCGCTTCGACGCCGCGCGTGCGCAAGGTCTGCGCGAGCGCCTGCACCTCGTTCGCGCTCAACGCCGTCAGCACCTCACCCGCGGCATTCATGCGCTCGGCGACTTCGAAGGTCAGGTCGCGCGGAACCAGCGGCTTCGGGCGGTGGAAGAAGAGGTTGAACGCTTCGATGCGATTGCCGCGGCCGATGGCGTAAACATCGCGGAAGCCCTTTGTCGTGATGAGCGCGGTGCGCGCACCCTTGTGCTCCAGAACCGTGTTGATGGCGACCGTCGTGCCGTGCAGCAGTTCGGACAATTGCGCGAGATCGCAGCGCGCAAGCTTCAAGGTGGCGGCCACACCTTCGGTCGGATCGGCGGGCACGGTCGAGGACTTGGACGTGACGATGCGCCCGTCGATGACGCCGACGAGATCGGTGAAGGTGCCTCCAATATCGACGCCGACGACGTTCATGGATTTTTCCAACGGGTGAAGCGGCGCTCGACCATGCGGACAAGCTCGTTGAGAGCGATTGCCATGGCCGCGAGCGTGCCGATGAGCGCGAACAAAGGCGCCGGATTGAAGGATTCCGCGAACAATCGCGTGAAGGAGCCGACGCCCGCGGTCGAGACGTACAGTTCGGCGAGGATGACTCCCAGCAATGTCATGGTCATGGCGAGTCGAAGCCCGGTGAAGAAGCTCGCGACCATGTGCGGGAAAACCACATCGCGGACGATATCGGAGTGCCTCGCGCCCATGGCGCGGGCAGCCCGGAGATACAGCGGATTCACGTTGCGCATACCGGCCACGACATTGACGAGAATCGGAAACACGCCATGGCTGAAGCCGAAAGCGATCTTGGCGGCGGAGCCGATGCCGAAGCCGAGCGTGAACAGCGGCAACAGCACGACCTGCGGGATGGCGTACAGCAAGAGCACGATCGGAAACAGGGCCTTGCGGCTGAGTTCGCTCGCGCCGATGGCAAGACCGAGAGCGAGGCCCACGGCAATGGCAAGAGCGTAGGCGGTGACCACCTCGAACAGAGTGAGCGTAATGGCGCTTCGGATCGTGGAGTCGGAGAGGATGTCGGTGAAGAGCGCGCGGACGATTGCGGTCGGGGGTGCGACCAAGTCGGATGCGCCGCCGAGGCGTGCCCAAATCTCCCACACCACGAGAAGCGAGAGCACGAGGGCGGTGCGAGCCCAGGCCACGCGCGCGTTCGGTGCCATGCGCGTGCGGGCGTATCGCGGAGCAATTGCGGTAATGTCCGCGACGCTCATCGCGAGCCTCCATCGGGACCGCGCAGGCGGTTCTCCAATCCGGACACGAGGCTATTCAGAATTAGCGCCACCACGATCACGAACACGATCCAGGCATACATGCGCGCGGGCTCCATCAGCTCGGCCGCCAGCGCGATGTTGCGCCCGACCCCGGCGAGCGACGAGATGGTCTCGCCTCCGAGCACGGACGCGAAAGAGATGAAAAATCCGATGCGCAGCCCGGTCAGGATCACCGGGAAGGCCGCCGGAAGCAGTACATGCCGGAACGTGCCGATGCGCGAGAATCCCATCGCGCTTGCGGCGTTCAGATAGCGCGAGTCCACGCTCGCGAGCCCCGCCATCGTGTTCAGCGCGATGGGAAAGAACCCATAGGCCGCGCCATAGGCCACCTTGGACGCCGTGCCGATGCCGAACACGAGAATGAACAGCGGCAGGAACAGCGTGATCGGAATGGCGAAGAGGCCCGAAACAATGGGCTCCAATAACCGCGTGAGAAAAAGCGATCGGGTTATCGCGTAGCCGGTCAAGACGCCCAGCACGACCGCGATGGCATAGGCGCGCGCAATGGTCCCGAGCGTAATCGCGACGGACGACCAGAATTGCTCGGTCTCTATCAGCCGGCTGAATGCATTCCACACCGCGTCCATCGGCGGCAGGAACAACGGACTGATCGCGCCGGTACCGCCGATGACGAACCATGCGCCGATAGCCCCCGCGAGAAACGCAAGCTGGATCGCGCGCGCCCGCCATGCCGTCCGCCCGCTCATAACGCCGCCCCGCCCGATTGCGCGGCCAGTGCTGCGCGGATTTCATCGCGCAGCGCCGCGTAGCACCGGTTGCGCAACTCACTGAAGCGCGGCTCCAGCATGAACGGGGGCAGCCGCGGATGCGGCTCGTTCACCTCGATGATCGTCTTGACGCGGCCGGGCCGTGCGCTCATCAGCGCAATACGGTCGGAGAGGAACACCGCTTCCGCAAGACTATGGGTCACGAACAGGATCGTCTTGCCGGTTTGCGCCAACAACACCGACAAGTCTTCCCCCAGCACCATGCGGCTTTGCTCGTCCAACGCGGCGAAGGGCTCGTCCATCAGCAGGATGTTCGTTCCCGCTGCGATGCCGCGCGCCAGATTCACCCGCTGGCGCATGCCGATGGAAAGCTGGTTCGGGTAATGGTCGATGAACCCGCCCATGCCGACAGAGGAAAGCGCAGTCTTCGTCCGCTCGCGCCATTCGCTCCGCGCGATGCCCCGATATTTGAACGCGACGGCGAAATTCTCCGCCACCGTGTACCAGGGGAAGAGCGTGCTTTCCTGGAACACGAAAGCGAGCTTATTCGGCAAGGGCCCGCGCACGGGCGCGCCGTCCACCGTGACCGCCCCTTCGCTCGGCGCGATCAGTCCGCCGATGATGCCGAGCAGCGTGCTCTTGCCGCAGCCCGACGGGCCAAGCAGCGTCAGGAATTCGCCGCGCGTCACGTCGAGCGAAATATTTTCGAGCGCAACCACGCTCTGCGCCGCACCGGGTTCGCCATAACGCTGCGAGACGTCGCGGATGGAAATGGCGGCGGGGAGGCCTTCGCGGCTCGATGCCGCGTCAGCCGCCATGACGCTCGGTACTGCCTCTTGAACCCGCATCAGCCGATTTTCACGGGCACGAATTTGGCCGTGTAGAGCTTTGCCGCATCCGGCACGAAATCCAGAATCCCCAAATCCTTCAACGAATGCCGGATGACTTCCAGCGCCTGGGGATCGAACTGGCCATCGAAAGACAGCATGCCGATCTCTATGGGGTAAGTCTGATCGACCACCATCTCGCTCAGTTTCATGGTGGCGGCGATGGACTTCACGGTTTCGGCCCGATGGTCGCGCATGAAGGCGGCGGTTGTGAACCAGCCCTTCAGGAAACGGCGCACCAAATCGGGCTCCTTATCGATGAGGGCGTCGCGCGCGAACACGACGTGATTGTGAAAGAACGGCACCACTTCGCCGAAGGTCATCAGAAGCGTGCCCTGGCCGCTGTTCTGAAGCTGGTAGGCCTGCTGCACGGAGGTGACGAGCCCCGCCAACTCGCCCGAGCGCATGGCGGCAAGGCGCGTGCGAACCTCGCCCATCGGCACGACTTCGATGTCGGTGGGCTTCCATTTTTTCGAGGCGGCGATGTTGCGCGCAAGCCAATCGGTCAGCGAGCCCGCCGTCGAAACGCCGATGCGCTTGCCTTTCAGGTCGTCGACCTTGGTGACATGGCTCGCCTTGCCGACAAACAGCGCCATGTTGGCCGGGCGATTGGCGATGACCGCAACCGCGTGCGCGGGTACGCCCTTGGCGGCATAGCCCATCCCCGGACCTGAGCCGAAGCCGAAATCGACCGAGCCGGCCGCGAGCGCCTGCTGCAGCCGCCCGTCGCCGGGGAAGGTGGAGATCTCGAGAGCAAGACCATTCGCCTTGAAGATGCCTTGAGCGACGCCGAGATCCAGACCCGAAAACGGAAAGGACGAATCGATCGCCTTGCCGACGCGGATTGTCCGCAAAGGCTGGGCGAGCGCGCGGCCCGGCAGCCCGGCGGCCACTGCCGAGCCGAGCAACCGCATAACATCGCGCCGGTCTATCCGCATGGTCGGCCCTGATCCTCCCGCGCCGCAGGGGCGTTTGGCGCAGATTTGCAGCTTGGTCCAAACGAAGCAAGCTGCCCGCCTCTTCGTATTGAATGTTGCTCCCGGGTGCGGGAATGATGATCCGGAAAGCCCGGAACATGGCCCGTCTTGCGCACACAGATTGCCATTATCGGCGGCGGACCGGCGGGGCTTCTCCTGTCCCAGTTCCTTCATTTGGATGGCATCGAGTCTATCGTGCTGGAAAAGCGCAGCCGCGCCCATGTCGAGGCCCGCATCCGCGCGGGCGTACTCGAACCGGGCACGGTCAAGCTTTTGAGAAGCGCGGGCGCGGCGGCGCGGCTGGACGACGAGGGGCTCCGGCATGACGGATTCCACCTGGCCTTCGACGGCAAGACGATACGCGTCGACCTGAAGGCGCTCGCGGGCGACGTGGTCACCGTCTATGGCCAGACCGAAATAACCAAAGACCTTAATGCGCTCCGGCTCGCGCTGAACGGCAACATCGTATTCCGCGCCGAAGATATCGCTCTGCATCGATTGACCGGCGGGGGGCACGCCTACGTCACCTACCGGGAGAACGGCGTACGCCACGAGGTGGTGTGCGACTTCGTTGCCGGCTGCGACGGCTTTCACGGCGTCAGCCGGACCAGCATTCCGGAAGGCGCAATCCGCAATTTCGAACGGGTGGTACCCTTCGGCTGGCTGGGCGTCCTGTCGAAGACACCGCCGGTGGCCGATGAATTGATCTATGCGCGGCATAGGCGGGGGTTTGCGCTTTGCAGCATGCGGTCGAGGACGCGGAGCCGCTATTACGTGCAAGTCGGATTGACGGACCGCGTCGAGGAGTGGCCGGATGACCGCTTCTGGGGCGAGCTTCGACGCCGCATTCCGCCGGACGCCGCCGAGCGGCTGGTCACCGGCGAGTCGGAGGAGAAAAGCATCGCGCCATTGCGCAGCTTCGTCGCCGAACCGATGCGCTTCGGCCGCCTGTTCCTGGCCGGCGATGCCGCCCACATCATGCCGCCGACGGGCGCCAAGGGGCTCAATCTCGCCGCCTCGGATGCGGGCCTGCTCGCCGCGGCATTCGCGGCGCATTATCGCGGCGGCGATGATGGTCCGCTCGATGCCTATTCCACGACGGCGTTGCGGCGGGCGTGGCAGGCGGTGCGGTTTTCGTGGTGGCTGACGGGACTGACCCACCGTCTCGGCAACGACCCTTTCGAGGGCCGCATGCAGAAGGCCGGGTTCGAAGCACTGGCGGGGTCGCGCGCGGCCGCTTCAGCCCTTGCGGAGAATTACCTGGGTATTTTTCCCACGACCGCGTAAGCGGCGCGGCGAAATCCCACCTTGCCAAGCTCGAACATCCGCGCCATCGGATCGCGAATGCGCATTCCAATCCATCGCGAAGGATGGCGGTTCATCGCAATCTTTCTCGCGCTGAACGTGCTGTTCTTCCTCATATCGCCTTGGCTTGGCTGGGTCTTTGCACCGTTCACGGTCTGGTGCGTGGCGTTTTTCCGCGATCCCGAGAGGATAATTCCCAAGGGCGCGGGCCTGGTCGTGAGTCCGGCGGACGGCAAGCTGCTGCCCATCGTGCTCGCAGCACCCCCTGCCGAACTCGGCATGGGGCCCGAGCCCAGGGTTCGGCTCAGCGTCTTCATGGACGTGTTCAGCGTCCATGTGAACCGGAACCCCATGGACGGCCGCGTGGTTGCGATGAACTACCGGAAGGGGCGCTTTTTTAACGCCTCCTTCGATAAAGCCAGCGAGCACAATGAACGGATGTCGATCCGGCTCCGGAACGAGGCGGCTGGCGAAGTAGGCGACCTGGTCGTGGTCCAAATCGCCGGGCTGGTCGCGCGCCGTATAAAATGCGACATTAGTGTGAATGACACAGTCCGCCGGGGCGAACGCTTCGGCATAATCCGGTTCGGCAGCCGGCTCGATCTGTATTTGCCCCCTGGGGCAAAGGTGCTGGTTTCACCCAATCAGCACGTGAAAGCAGGCGAGACCGTTCTGGCGGCGTTGAACGAGGGGAAGTAAGCGCGATGGCTCGCGAAAGATTGTCTGCGAGGCAATGGGCTTCGGATCACCTGGAAGATATTTCGATCGCCAGGATCGTTCCGAGTGCGCTTACCTTGTTGGGGCTCGGCGCAGGCGCTACGGCCATCCGGTTTGCTCTGATCCAGGATTGGAAGATGGCGGTCGCCGCGATCTTCCTCGCGATGATATTCGACATGCTGGACGGTCAGGCGGCACGCCTGCTCGGAGCCGACAGCCGGTTCGGAGCGCAGCTCGATTCGCTTGCCGACGTGGTGAGCTTCGGCATCGCGCCTGCAGTGGTGGTCTATTCCTGGAGCCTTGCGGAGATGGGCACGGCCGGCTGGATCGCCGCGGTGATCTTCTGTGCCTGCAGCGCCATAAGGCTGGCCCGATTCAACGTCGAGAGTTCGCGCGACGAAGGCGCGACCCAATCCCATCCCTATTTCACGGGGCTGCCGACACCGGGTGCGGCGGGCGTGCTGTTGCTGCCTTTGCTGCTGAGCTTTGAATTCGGGCGCGAAATATTCCACGATCCGATGTTCTGCCTGACCCTGGTTGCGATCACCTCCGCCCTCATGGTCAGCCGCGTGCCGACGCCCGCTCTCAAATACACGCGGCTGGATCGTCAGACGCGAATCGCCTCCGTCGCCGCGGTGGGCGCGCTGATTCCGCTCGGCATCTACGTTCCCTGGGCGACACTGATCGCGGGGCTGCTGATCTATATCGGCATCATTCCGTTCGCGATTCGCGCCTTGCTCGCCAAGGACGAGGAGCCCGAGCCCCAGCCGATCTATTCCGCAGCGACCCCGCCCGAAGACACGGACTGAGGCGCAAGCCGGGGATCAAGGCTCACGTCCGGCGGTAGACCCACACCCTCGCCGGGGGAATATTCCGCCAGATGAAAGCCGCCTGACGCACCGTCGCCCCGGCCGGCGCCTGCACAGGCGCGGTGAAACCATAGGAAAACTGGATCATGGGGCCGCCGGGCTTCAGCCGTTCCAAGGACGACCGGACGAGCGTCTCGCGCTTTTCGGGAGTGAAATTCAGGAGCGGAATTCCGGAGACCACGGCGGCGAATTGGGCCCCGTTTATCAGGGGTTCCAGATTGAACGCATCTCCGACGATCACATTGACGCCGGAAAATCGGGCCGCGATTTCCTTGGCGAATTCCGGGTCGTATTCGATCACCGTCAGCCGGCTCGGGGAAATGCCCCGGTTCAGGATTTCCCGCGTGATGGCGCCGGTACCGGGGCCTAGCTCCAGAATGGGGCCGGTGAGCTTCAAGTCCATCTGCGCGGCAACGGCGCGCGCCAGAAACGGACTGGACGGCGCCACAGCGCCGACGGAACGCGGGTTCGCGACCAGACCCCGAAGGAACTGCAACTCCTCTTTCAAACGATGGCTTCCCTTAAGACCGGAGATCAGGCGGGCGGACCGCGAAGGAGTACGGAACCCCTTCCGTGTAGCGGTTTGATCGTTCAAGAGGCAACTCCCTTTCTCGGGCGGGCAAGAAACGCTAACCCAGCCGTCCCACCTGGGCCTCGAGGAGGTCCCAGGCACGCTGGCCGATATGGGCTTTCCAACGGGGGTAGAAGGCGGAAAGCGCCGGGTGGAACGACGCCTTGTCGACGTCGTTGAAGATCATGCCGCTCTTGGCAAGGCCGGCCCGCAAATCGAGATTGAGCGCGTCCGTGTCGGCCCGCTGGAGCTTGGCGAATTTCTGGGTGTTGGTCTCGATCACATGCTGCATATCCGCCGGCAGGCTCTGCCAGACCTTGAGGCTCGCCAGCATGTTGTAGCCCGACCAGGAGTGTTCGGTGACGCTCGCATATTTCTGGAATTCGTAAAGTTTGAAGAGTTCGACGACATCCCAGGGGTCGTCCTGTGCTTCGACAAGGCCGCTCTTCAGCCCGTCATAGGTCTTGGTGAGATTCATCGTGTGGACGTCGGCGCCGAGCGATTTGAAGAAGCTCTGATATTCGGGCGAACCGGGCACGCGAATTTTCAACCCCTGAAAATCGGCCGCTGTGCGGATCGGCCGATTCGTGGATGTGATCTGGTGCATCCCGTTTTCGAAGCAGCCGCCCGGAACGGCATAGAGGCCCTTGGTGCGGATTTCCTCGCGCAGATACGCGCCGAGGTCGCCGTCGAGCGCCGCGTAGACCTGCGCGGGATTGCGGAAGCCGTAAGGGGTCGCCTGCACGTCGGCCGCAGGGACGAGCGAGGAGAGGCCGTTGCCGGCCAGCGTCATGAAGGCGAGGCCGCCGCCGACCAATTTATCTAAACCCGCATCGCCTCGGGTGATCTGCACGTCGACCCGGCCTTGGGTCTCGGCTTTGACGGCCGCCCACATTTCGACCGCGCGTTTGTGCAGCGGGCTCTCCACGGGGAGATTGTGGTTGTGGCTGAGAGTGAACTCCGCTGCCCGCGCGCGACTCGCGATGATCGCCGCAGCGCCGGTTGCGGCGAGCCCGAGATTGACCCGCCGTCTTGTGACTCGCGTTTCAGCCATCTCCCCCTGCCCTGCTTTCCCTATCCAGGACCGATGGTAGCCGGTTATGGGCGAATCGGTAAACGCCCCGCCTTTCGCCCGAGAGGCCCCTTGGGGTACTCTTCGGTTTTCGAGGCTCCATGGTCAGGAGGCGGCGATGTTCGCGCTGAACGTGAACGGCAGGACGGTCCAGGTGGACGCCGAAGCCGATACGCCGCTGCTCTGGGTGTTGCGCGATACTCTGGGGATGACCGGCACAAAATTCGGCTGCGGTGCGGCGCTATGCGGGGCCTGCACGGTGCATGTGGACGGCCAGCCGATGCGCTCCTGCTCAGTCAAGGCATCGGCGCTGGCAGGACGTGAGATCACCACCATCGAAGCCATCGCAGCGGACAGGAATCATCCCCTTGTCGCGGCCTGGATCGAGGAACAGGTGCCGCAATGCGGTTATTGCCAGGCAGGCCAGATTATGACGGCGACCGCGCTTTTGAAGCGCACACCCAATCCGACGGACGCCGATATCGACCGCGCGATGACGAACATCTGCCGCTGCGGGACCTATGCCGAGATCCGCGCCGCCATCCGCAAGGCGCAAGCCGCGATGGCCAAAGGCTGAGGGGGCGGACATGACCAACGAGCTCGACCGCCGCGAATTCCTCGTCGCCACCGCTGCGGTGGGCGGCGGCATGGCGCTTTCCCTTTATCTACCCGGCGCGCAAGCCGCGGAGACGGCCGCGGGAAACAATGTGAACGCGCGTCCCTGGCTGCCCCCTGTCGAGGGCGGGGTCGAGGTCAATCCCTGGATCGTGATTGCGCCCGACGACCGCGTACTGATCCGCGTCAATCAATCGGATTTGGGCCAAGGCGTGCTGACGTCCAACCCGATGATGATCTGCGAAGAGCTGGAATGCGAGTGGTCGAAGGTGCAATCGGTGTATGCTGAGCCCAACCGCCACGTGAAAGAGCACAATCTCTACGATCATCTGCACACGGAGGCGAGCAGCTCGGTGCGGCTGGGGCGTGTGCTCTATCAGCAGGCGGGCGCATCGGCGCGCGAGCGGCTGAAGGCTGCGGCGGCGCAGGTCTGGGGCGTTCCGGCCGGCGAGGTCGATGCGAAGAACAGCGTGCTCACGCATCGGCCAACCGGGCGCACGCTGCGCTATGGCGAGGTCGCAGCGAAGGCCGCGGTCATCAAGCTGGACAAGGAACCCGCGATCAAGACGCCGCAGCAATACACGCTGATCGGCCGGCGCGTGCGGCGCTTCGACGTCGAGGTGAAGTCCCGTGCCCAAGCTGTGTACGGCATCGATGTGCGCCTGCCCGGCATGGTCCACGCGGCCACCAAGCAATCGCCGTCCTATGGCGGCACGCTCAAGAGCTTCAATTTCGACGCGATCCGCGCCATGCCGGGCGTGATCGCCGCGGTGCCGATGGAGGGCATCGGCGCGCAAAGCGGCATCGCGGTCGTCGCCGATACCTGGTGGCGCGCGAAGACGGCGCTCGACAAGCTCCCGGTGGTTTGGGACGCAGGCCCGAACGCGAAACAGGGTACCAGCGATCTTCTCGCGCTCTACCGTTCCAAGCTGGATCGGCAGGGTCCCACGGCGGTCGATCAAGGCGATGTCGAAGCGGCATTTCGGGGTGCGGCGAAGATCGTCGAGGCTGAATACGAACTGCCGCATCAGGCACACGCGCAGCTCGAACCGCCCAACTGCACCGCGCAGGTGACGGACGCGCGCGCCGAAATCTGGCTCGGCACCCAATTCCCCGATCATGCGACCGGAATCGCGGCCAAGGTCGCTGGGCTCTCGACCGATCAGGTGTTCGTGCACAATTGCTTCCAGGGCGGCGGCTTCGGCCGCGGCGGCGCGCATGGCGAATTGGAGCAGGCCGTAGCGGTTGCCAAGGCGTTGAACGGCCGCCCCGTGAAAGTGCTGTGGACGCGCGAGGAGGACCTCGCCCATGTCAACGCGTTTCATCCCATGGGTGTGGCCCGATTGCGCGCCGCGCTAGGGCCGGACGGAATGCCGCTCGCGATCTGGATCAAGGTCGCCGGCAACGATGCGCTCGAAGGCACGCCGCTCATCACCTATGGTCCGCACAAGGCGCAGATGGCGCATCAATTGCTGCGAGGATTCCACCTCTTCCCCTACGGCACGCCGAATTTGCGCGTCGAGGTGAATACGATGAAGACGTGGGTGCCGTGCTCGACCTGGCGCTCCACAGGCACCTACGCCAACGTGTTCTATCTCGAAAGCTTCGTGGACGAGATGGCGCATGCGGCGGGGCGCGATCCGCTGCAATACCGGCACGCGCTGCTGAATGCGGCGAAGCCTCAATCCTTCGAGGACAACGCCAAAGCCGACTGGCTGATGGCGCTCGACACGGTGCGGGAAAAGTCGGGCGCCGGACGCATTCTGCCGAAGGGCACCGGCATGGGCTTTGCCATCGACGACCGCAAATCCGTCGAGCCGCGCGGCATCGCGCTGGTGGCGCTTGGCGTCACCGTATCGGTGACCAAGGCAGGGGCAGTCACGGTCGACCGCATGGATATCGTGCACGACCGCGGCCACGCGCTGGTCAATCCCGAAGCGGCCGAGCGGCAAATCCGCGGCATGATGGCCTGGGCTTTGGGGCCGGTGCTGCACCAGGAGATCACGTTCAAGAATGCGGCCGTGGAGCAGACGAATTACGACCAATACGCGCCGGTAAGGATGGCCGAGGTGCCGCGCGACATGAACCTCCATTTCATCCAGACGAACCGCTGGATTTCCGGCATCGGGGAGGAAGTGGTGCCGCTGGTGGCCCCCGCCATCTGCAACGCGATCTTTGCCGCGACGGGAAAACGCATCCGCTCGGTGCCGCTCGCCAAGCACGATCTGAGCTGGGCGTAGGTTCACACGATGCTGCGGCCCTTGAGCACGGCTGCGCGCCCGAATTTCGCGCGCACATTGTCGATGGCGCGTTCGGCCGCGGCCCGCCGCACACTGCGCGCATCCAGAAGATCGGGCGGATCGCATTCCACCTGAGGACGAATTTGGCTCAAGCCGATGCCGAGCAGCCGGTAAGCCGTGCCGTCGGCTTCGGGCGCGAGCAGACCGCAGCCGATACGGTAAATCACATCCGATAGCTGGGTCGGCGATTCCAGGCTGGCGCTGCGCGTCTTGATGCGGAAGGCTGCCGTCTTCAGTTTCAAGGTCACGGTGCGCCCGCCGATTTCGGCGGCCTTGGCGCGCGCGGACACGCGTTCGGCCTGATCCCACAGGATGCGCTCCAATTCGGCGAGACTCTTGATGTCGTGCTCGAACGTGGTTTCCGAAGACACGCTCTTGGTTTCGTTGTCCGGCTCGACCCGGCGGCGGTCCTCGCCCTGCGCCAAGCGATGCAGCCAAAGGCCGGTGTCGCCGTATCGGCCGGCGAGGTCGCGTGCGCTCATTGCCTGAAGCTGCCCGATACGAACGATGCCGTCCTTTGCCAGCCGCTTCTGCAGCACCGGCCCGACGCCACGAATCATCTGCACGGGCTTGTCCGAGAGGAACGCCTTGGCTTCGCTGCGGCCGATCACGGCGAAGCCGCGCGGCTTTTCCAGCTCGGAAGCGAGCTTCGCCAGAAACTTGTTGCAGGAGAGCCCGACCGACACGGTGATGCCGACACCATCTTCGATCCGGTTGACGAGCGCCGCCATGGTTCTGGCCGGCGACATGCCGTGCAGGCGCACGGTGCCGGAAAGATCGAGATAGGCTTCATCCAGCGACAGCGGCTCGACCAGCGGCGTCAGCGCCAGCATCATCTCCCGGACCTCGCGTGCGACCTCGGAATATTTCGCCATGTTCGGGCTGATGATGGTGGCCTGAGGACACAGCTTCCGGGCCTGGAACATCGGCATGGCCGATCTGACGCCATATTTGCGCGCCTCATAGCAAGCCGTCGCGACCACGCCGCGGGCGCCCCCGAAGCCCACGATCAGGGGCTTGCCGTTGAGTGCGGGATCGTCGCGCTTTTCGACCGTCGCGTAGAACGCGTCGCAATCGAGATGGGCGATTTCAAGCTTATCGAGTTCGGCATGCCGCAGCACGCGCGCGCCTCTACACGCCGGACAGCACACGGCTTCCGGCGGCACATCGGAAAGACAATCGCGGCAGAACCCCTCCATGCGAATCGCTTCCGGACATTCGCCAGCATTGTAGCGGGAAATCGCCGCCTGCCCTTGCCTGCGACGATCCTATCCTCAGCTTCATTGTCGGGGCGGGCGGCTACGCGTTATAGAGCAGCCATGCTCGATCAAATCCTCAAATTCCTTGCCGCGCCGGATGCCAAACCCAAAGGCCGCGACGCGCTTCAAACGGCCGTCGCCGTGCTGCTGGTGGAGGCCGCCCGCCGCGATGACACCTTCGATCCGGTGGAACGCAGGACCATCGAACGCCTGCTGGCTGACAAGTTCCAGCTTTCCCCGGCAGAGACGCGGGACCTGATAGCCCAGGCCGAATCCACCGCCGAACGAGCCGCCCAGATCCACCCCTTCACGCGGCTCGCGGTCGAGCGCATGGACCCCGCCGAACGCGTCCAGCTTATCGAGATGCTGTGGGAGGTCGCCTATGCCGACGGGGTGCTCGATCCGGAGGAGGACGTGCTGCTCCGCCGCGTTGCCGGGCTGATCTATGTGTCCGATGCCGACCGGGTGGCGGCGCGGCAGCGTGTGCTGCAGCGCAAGGGACAAAAAGGCTGAGGTACCCGAAACGGGGGCTGTAAACCGGCCCTTGTTCACGTTACATTCTCACCCATGATCCATAAGCGCCTGTTCCACCCGGCCGTTGCAAGCTGGTTCGAGAAGAGTTTCGCCGCGCCTACCCCCGCGCAGGCCGAAGCCTGGCCCGCGATCCAGGCGGGGCGGAACGTCCTGATTGCCGCGCCCACGGGTTCGGGCAAAACGCTGGCCGCGTTCATGACGGCCATCGACAGCCTGGTCAGGCAAGGGCTCGAGGCCACGCTGCCGGACGAGACTCAGGTCGTCTATGTCTCGCCGCTGAAGGCGCTGTCGAACGACATTCAGCGCAATTTGGAAGCGCCGCTTGCCGGCATCATCGAGGAGCTGCGCGCGCGCGGCCTGCCGGAGGTGGCGATCCGCACCTGGGTGCGCACCGGCGACACGCCGCAGGGCGAGCGCGACAAGGCGCGCAAGCGTCCGCCGCATATCGTCGTGACCACGCCGGAATCGCTCTACATCCTGCTCGGCTCCGAATCGGGCCGCGCGATGCTGAAGACCACGCGCACGGTCATCGTGGATGAGATCCACGCGCTGGCGCCGAACAAACGCGGCAGTCATTTGTCGCTGTCGCTCGAACGGTTGGCGGCTCTCACCGAACACAAGCTGGTGCGCGTCGGGTTGTCCGCAACCCAAAAGCCCATTGAAGACGTGGCGCGGTTCCTGGTCGGCGCCGACGCCCACGCCAAATGCAAGATCGTGGATACGGGCCACATCCGGGCGCGCGATCTCGCGCTGGAGCTGCCGCCCGCCCCGCTCGAAGCGGTGATGTCGAACGAGGTCTGGGATCAGATTTATGACCGGCTGACGCGGTTGATCGAGGCGCACCGCACGACGCTCATATTCGTCAACACGCGGCGGCTGGTGGAGCGCGTCACCGCGCAATTGTCCGACCGGCTTGGCGAACAGGCGGTCGCAGCCCATCATGGCAGCCTCGCGAAGGAACAGCGTTTCGATGCCGAACAGCGGCTGAAGGCCGGCAAGCTCAAAGCCCTTGTCGCGACCGCGTCCCTGGAGTTGGGCATCGACATCGGCGACATCGATCTCGTCTGCCAGATCGGGTCACCGCGCGCCATCGCGGCCTTCCTGCAGCGCGTCGGCCGTTCGGGTCACGCGGTCGACGGCACTCCGAAAGGGCGGCTGTTTCCCCTGTCGCGCGACGAATTGGTGGAATGCACGGCACTGCTCGATGCGGTGGCCCGCGGCGAACTCGACCGGCTGAGTATTCCCGATCACCCGCTCGACGTGCTCTCGCAGCAGATCGTTGCCGAAGTCGCCGCGCGCGAATGGAAGGAAGACGAACTCTTCGCGCTCACCCGCCGCGCCTGGCCGTATCGCGCGCTTTCGCGCAATGACTTCGACGCGGTCGTAAAGATGCTGGCGGAGGGCTTCACGACGCGGCGGGGACGGCGCGGCGCGCTGATCCACCATGACGCGGTCGGGCACATGATGCGCGGGCGGCGCGGAGCGCGCCTGACGGCCATCACCTCGGGCGGCGCCATTCCCGACAATGCCGATTACAAGGTGCTGCTGGAGCCTGAGAACCATTTCGTCGGCACGGTGAACGAGGATTTCGCGGTCGAGAGTCTCGCAGGCGACATCTTCCAGCTCGGCAATCATTCCTATCGCATCATGCGCGTGGAGCGCGGCACGGTGCGGGTGGAAGACGCGCACGGTCAGGCGCCGACCATTCCATTCTGGCTCGGCGAGGCGCCGGGGCGGAGCGATGAATTGTCCGCGTCGGTGTCGCGATTGCGCACCGAGATGGACAGGCTGCTTGCAGCCGATCCGTCCGGCGATTCCGCGTTGCGCCGCTTGACGGAAGGATTGGGGCTTTCGGAGATCGCAGCACGCGAGCTGGTCGAATATCTTGCCACCGCCCGCAATGCTCTGGGCACGCTGCCCACACAGGACACCATCATCCTGGAACGTTTCTTCGACGAAGCGGGCGGCATGCAGTTGGTGGTGCATTCGCCCTTCGGCAGCCGCATCAATCGCGCCTGGGGCTTGTCGTTGCGCAAACGCTTCTGCCGCAAATTCAACTTCGAGCTTCAGGCGGCCGCGACCGAAGACAACATCGTGCTGTCGCTGACGACCGCGCACAGTTTCGAACTGGCCGACGTTTCGCGGTATCTGAATTCCAATACCGTCAAGCCGATCCTGATTCAGGCGATGCTGGATGCGCCGATGTTCGCGACGCGCTGGCGCTGGGTGATCGGCATTGCGCTTGCCGAGCCGCGTTTCCGCGGCGGCAAGAAAGTCCCGCCGCAGCTTGCCCGCATGGCGGCGGAAGATTTGCTGGGGTCGGTGTTCCCGGACCAGATCGCGTGCGCGGAGAATCTGGTGGGCGAGCGCGAGATTCCCGATCATCCGCTGGTCAACCAGACGATCCACGATTGCCTGACCGAAGCGATGGACCTGGATGGGCTGATCCGCATCCTGAAGCGAATCGAGTCCGCAGACATCCGCATCGTGGCGTGCGACCTGACGCAGCCCTCGCCGTTGGCGCAGGAGGTCCTGTCGGCGCGGCCCTATGCCTATCTCGACGACGCGCCGCTGGAGGAGCGCCGTACACAGGCCGTGATGAGCCGCCGCTGGACGGCGCCCGAGCAGGCCTCCGACCTCGGCCGGCTGGATAGCGAAGCCATCGAGCGGGTGCGCGCCGAAGCCTGGCCCGATGCGACGAATGCGGACGAACTGCACGATGCGCTGGTTTGGCTCGGGTTTCTGACGGAAGACGAAATCGGCGCCGGAGCAGGCTGGCGCGATTGGCTGGATGGGTTGGCGCAGCAGAAGCGCGCGGCTGCGCTTGCAACGGCGCATGGCGCGATCTGGATCGCCGCGGAACGCCTGCCGCAGTTCCGCTCGGTCTTTCCGACGGCGAAACTGACCCCGGAGATCGCGGCGCCCGAGCCTTATGCGGCACGGAATTGGGCGCCCGAGGACGGGCTGGTCGAAATTCTGCGCGGACGCCTTGAGGGTCTTGGACCGGTCAGGCAAGAGGCGCTTGCCGCACCCCTCGGTCTCAGCGCCGGAGGCATCGCCTCGGCACTGGCTGCGCTCGAAGCGGAAGGCTTTGCCATGCGCGGGCGGTTCACTCCGGGCGGAACGGCCGAAGAATGGTGCGAACGCCGGCTGCTCGCGCGCATTCATCAGTATACGGTCAAACGGCTGCGCGCCGAAATCCAGCCGGTGGCGGCCCGCGATTATCTGCGCTTCCTGGCCGAATGGCAGCGGGCGACGCCGGATTCGCGCATGGAAGGGCCGGATGCGCTCGACACCGTGATCGGGCAGCTCGAAGGCTTCGAAGCGGCGGCCGCGGCCTGGGAAGCCGAAATTCTCCCGGTACGGATCAAGGGCTACGACCCGGCATGGCTGGACGACCGTTGCGTCGCGGGCCACGTCACCTGGGCGCGCCTGCGCCCGCGTGCGAGCGGCGGCGAGGGAAAGCCCGCCCCGGTGCGGTCCACGCCCATCACCCTATTGGCGCGCCGCCATGCCGCGTTGTGGTCCTCGCTCTCCATCAAGGAGGGAGGTGCGACGCCCGGCGCCCATGCCCAAGCCGTCGCCGATTTCATCCGCACGACGGGGGCATCCTTCTTCGACGAAATCGTGGACGGGACGGGCCTCCTGCGCATTCAGGTCGAGGAGGCGCTGGCCGAATTGGTGGCGCTCGGCCTCGTGAATTCCGACAGTTTCGCGGGGCTTCGCGCGCTCATCGTGCCTGCGAGCGAACGCAAATCGCACGCTGGCAGCCGCCGCCGCCGCGCCAAGCTCGGCATGGAGGATGCCGGCCGCTGGGCGCTCGCGCGCACCCCCCGCGCCCAGATTCGCGAGACGGAGGCGCAAGCCCACGAACATGTCGCGCGCACGCTGCTTGCCCGATATGGGGTGGTGTTCTGGCGTCTGCTCGCGCGCGAGGCGGAGTGGCTGCCGCCGTGGCGGGATCTCCTGCGCGTCTTTCGACGGCTGGAGGGGCGGGGCGAAATCCGCGGCGGGCGTTTCGTGGCGGGTTTTTCGGGCGAGCAATTCGCGCTGCCGGAAGCCATCGGGCTTTTGCGCGAGATGCGGCGGCAGGAGCCGGCAGGCGCATGGGTTTCCGTCTCGGGAGCCGATCCGCTGAACCTCGTGGGCATTCTGACGCCGGGGGCGAAGCTCGCTTCGATCACGGGCAACCGGCTGCTGATACGCGACGGGCTCCCGATTGCGGTGCTTCAGGGCGGAGAGGTGGAATTCCTCGAAACGCTGGAGGCCAACGAGGAATGGCAGGCGCGCAAGGCGCTGCTGCGCGGCGGTGGGCCGGGGGCCGCAGACACGCAGGAACTCGACCGGCGGCGCAACGCGCGGCGCCCCATCCTCAACGCGGCGCAGTGATCAATTCGGCAATCGCGCCGCCGTCCTTGCGCGGATCGGACGCGCCGTAATTCACCTTCTTGGCGAAGTCGCGCATCACGGCCTGGCCCGAGCCCATGCGGGTGGAGGAGTAATCTCCCCGCATGATGATCTTGTGGCCCATGGCGGTCAGATCCTTGCGCGTGGCCTCGGGAATGCGCGATTCGAAATTCACGTCGCACCCGGCGAAGGTTTCCTTCGAGAAGCGCGGAGCGTCCATTGCGCCCTGCACGTTCATGCCGAAATCGACCACGTTGGAGACGAATTGCGCATGCGCCTGGGCCTGGTTCCAGCCGCCCATGATGCCGAAGGCGATGCGCACATCGCCCCTCTGCATGAAAGCCGGGATGATGGTATGCACAGGGCGCTTGCGGCCGGCGAGCACGTTGGGGTGGGTCTTGTCCAGCGTGAACAGAGCGCCGCGATTCTGCAGCACGAAGCCCGCACCACCGACCGCTATCCCCGAACCGAAGCCGACGGTCGAATAATTCGACTGGATCAGCGACACCATGTTGCCGTCCTTGTCGACCACGGAAAGATAGGTCGTGCCATTGTCCGTAGACGGAGGAACGCCGGGGCCGACGTCGCAGGCGGCCTTGGCCGGATCGAGCAGCTTCGCGCGTTCGGCGGCATAATCCTTGGACTTCATGCCCTCGACCGGAATTTTCGCAAATCGCGGGTCCGCGTCGTAGCGGATCATGTCGGCATAGGCGATCTTCTTCGCCTCGATCATGGTGTGGAGCGCCTTGACCGAATTGTGCCCCATCTGCGGAATCGGAAACTTCTCCATGATGTTGAGCATTTCGAGCGCCGCGATCCCCTGCCCGTTCGGCGGCAATTCGGACACCGTCCACCCGCGGTAGGTCGTGGAGATCGTGTCCACCCATTCGGCAGTGAAGTCGGAAAGGTCGGGAGCTTTCATCACGCCGCCATGGGCGGCCTCGGTTGCGAGAATCTTCTTCGCTACCTCGCCCTTGTAGAAGCCGTCACGGCCCTGGGCCGCGATCTGGCGATAGGTCCAGGCGAGATCGGGATTCCTGAACACCTCGCCCACCGCCGGAACGTGTCCGAGCGGCATGTAGGTTTTCGCCGTCGGCTCGTCTTCCTTCAGAATCTTCTCGCTGTCGCGCCAATAGGCCTGCACCACTTCGCCGACCGGGTATCCGTCTTCGGCATAGGCGATGGCCGGTGCGAGCAGGTCCGGCATCTTCTTGGTGCCGAAGCGCGTCAGAAGCTGGTTCCAGCCCTCCACCGCGCCGGGCACCGTGACCGAATTGATGCCCCGCTGCGGCATCTCCTTGATGCCCTTGCCGAGCAGGTAATCGGCCGTCAGCGCCGAGGGCGCCCAACCGGACGCATTCAGCCCGTAAAGCTTGCCCGATTTTGCGTCATAGACGATGGCGAAAAGGTCGCCGCCGATGCCGTCGTTCATCGGCGCGATCAGGCCCATCATGGCATTGGTCGCGACCGCCGCATCGATGGCGTTGCCGCCCTGCTCCAGGATGCGCGCGCCGACTTCGGAGGCGAGCACGGATTCACTCGCCACCACGCCTTTTTGCGAAGCGACCATGGAGCGGGACTGCGAACGGTCCTGCGCGGATGCCTGGGACGCGACGAGCGTGGTTGCGACTATCGCAGCGGCAATGAGCTTCGGCATGCAGGAAACCTTCGCTGAAGATCGGATACGGTTGGCTCCGCCGTTCCCAGGGTCAGGAGAATAGCCAGCGCGGGCAAGGGATTCTATAGCCAGATGCCGGGCTTATGCCTGGGCTGCCCTCTGCTGCCTTGTAGCTCGCAAGGCGACGGCAGCTACATGAGGCTCAACGATCCGGATTCCTCGGCCGCCTATGGATACCGCCCCATCACGGCGTCTTCGTTCGAGCTGTGCGCCCAATTCGTGCGCGCCTTGCGTCTTCCCTCGGAAAGAGCGCCTTCCATTCCCGCTGCCTGGAATCATCCGAAAGGGCGCTATTGTTATACGCTGCCTGCCATCGGCCGGAGCCAAACCCAATGAAGTTCCCGCTCCATTGCGCTTCCGAAACATCCTCTGATTGAGTTAGATCAAAGTGGGAACTTTGAGTATGGGGCATGGGTTCTCCCGCGCGAGCGAGGACCCACGAATGCCGACCAGAGGGGAATTGTTTTTGGAGCGTGCCCGTGTTGCCGCCGAGGAAGCGGCTTCGGCGGAAGCCATGGGTTATCCCGACATCGCGCGTGCCTTTCGCGATATCGAGAAGGCATGGATGGAACTCGCTAACGAGACCGAGCCGAAGAAGATGTCGCGCAGCGGGGCCTAGCGAAGGAAACTCAGGCGCTCGGCGAGAGCGGTTTCGGGGAAGACGAAACCGCAAGCCGCACAGGTGCGAAGCGACGCATCGGCGTTGAAGGTTTCGTACATCTTCCGCACCTGAGCGGCGGTGCCATCCTGCGTGACGCTCTTCGAGAGCACCGGCGCGTCGCAGCGTTCGCAGAACCAGAGGAAGGATTCGGTTTCCTCCGCTTTGCGCTTGCGCTCGATCACGAGCCCCCAGGAGCCGGCCGGGCGCCGCGGCGAATGCGGGATGCCGGAAGGGCAGAGGAAAAGCTCTCCCTCACCGATATGCACGATCTGCCGCGGGCCCATGGCGTCGGGCTTCAGATGCAGTTCGATTGCGCCTTCGATCTGGTAGAAGAATTCCTCCCCCGGCTCCAAATGGAAATCGAGGCGCGCATTCGGGCCGGCGAGCACCATCACGATGAAGTCGCCGTGATGGGCGAGCACCCGCGCGGTCTTGTAGGGCGGATCGAAGAGGTGACGGTTCTCATCGATCCAGCCCTTGAGGTGGGTCGGTGAAAACGGCAATCCCCCCTCCCCGTGCTGGGGAAGGGGGAATTGGGGGCGAACCGGGTTCAATTACAGGGGCTTTGGACGTTCGTTCAGCTCGATATAGGTGCCCCAGGGATCGGTGATGAAACAGATGCCGGTGCCGGATGCCTCGTTCTTGCTGTAGGGGCGATCCACATGCACGCCCTGCGCCGCCAGATTCTCGCAGAAACTTTTCAGGTTCTTCACGTCGAACCCGATGTGATCCAGCACGCGGCCCTTGGTGGTCGGCAGCGCCTTATCGGACTTGGAGAAGGAGAGATTGACGCCCGGAAGATCGGCGGCGACGTTCTGGCCGCGCATGCCGGGCTTGGCGCCGAAATATTTCGCGTACCAGGCCTGGATTTTCGGAATCTCGGCTTCCTGCACATAGAAGTGCACGTGGTGGCTCCTGATCGGGATGGTTTGCGCCTTGTCTTCCAGGATTTCGATCCGCATGCCGTCAGGCGTCGTGACGAAGGCCTGATCCAGCCGGCCGTTGCCGCCTGGTTCGACGGTCACGCCCGCGGCTTTCCATTTCGCGACGGAGGCCTGGACGTTCGGGACGAGGAAGCCGACATGGTTCACGACCGTGCCGACGGAACCGCCGGTTGCGGGCGGCGTGTTCGGACCCTGTTGCAGGAAGACGAAGACGCCGGGGAACTTCACCACTTCGAAGGCGCCCGCCTTCATGGCCGTGCCGCCCATGGCGACAAGAATCTTCTTGTTGGCTTCGACATCCCTGGAATTCATATGCCAATGGCCGTTCGTCACGCCCATGTCGTTGGGCGGGAAGGCTTGCGCGAACGCCGTTCCCGCAACCAGCGTGAAGGCGAGGCATAAGGCAGTCATCAGTCTTGTCATGGCCGGCCCCTGTTTCGTGGTGAAGCGCCAAACCCAAAGCGCCCGGGAAAATATCACCCCCGCCGCATGTGAGGAAGCGCCGGCTTGCGCCAGATCAAAGCCACGAGGCCGGCCTTCCGCGAAAGTGAAGGTACCGTTCTCCCGATGAGGAAACCCCATGCGCCGTCCTGCCCTCGCCCTTGCCGCCCTGATCTTCACCGCCGCCGCCGGGCCGGGTGAGGCCGCCGACGCCGACGGCTGCAAGGACCATCCCTTGTTCAACCGGATGCCCAACACCTACATCGCCGATTGCGAAAAGTCGCAGTTCGATCTGAAGCGCTTTCCGACCGGCCCGCTGGTGGAGGGAAAGGACTCCATGGTCGCCACCAAAAACGAGGACGTGGAAGGGCCGTATCAATATCTGCGCTATTACCTGAACGAGGGCGCGCCCAAGCCGAGCGATCTTCAGATCATGCGCAATTTCGAAAACGCCGCGAAGGCCGGCGGCGGCACGGTGGTGGGCGAATATCTCGACTGGTGCAAAGGCATGCTCGATCAATCGCTGAAGATCGGCAACAACTGCATGAATTACGGCGCGACGCTCAAATTCGTCCGCAACGGGCGCGAGTTCTGGGCCTATGTCCAGCCCAGCGACGGCCAATACGAGTTGGTGGTCTCCGAACGCGAGGCGATGAAGCAGGACATCGTCGCCAACGAACTGCTGGACAAGCTGAACAAGGACGGCTTCGTCGCGCTCTACATCAATTTCGATACCGGCAAGGCGGTCATAAAGGACGATTCCAAAGGCCTGGTGGACCAGATCGTCGCCATGATGAAGGCCTCACCCGAGCTGAAGATCGAGGTGGACGGACATACCGACAATGCCGGCAACGAAAAATCGAACCAGGATTTGTCCGAAGCGCGCGCCAAGTCCGTTATGGCAGCGCTGACCGAAAAGGGCATCGACGCCAAGCGGCTGACGGCGAAGGGCTTCGGCCAGTCTCAGCCGGTCGCCGACAATCGCAGCGAAGATGGCCGCGCCAAAAACCGCCGCGTGGAACTGGTGAAGAAGTAGAGCAGCGCTCTATTTCTTCACGAAGCGGCGGAAGTTCAGCGTGTTGGTGAATCCTCCGTACACGTTGCCGGCATCGTCGGTGGCCACGCCTTCGAGCGTGTTGCCTTCATTCCAGGGAATGAAAGCGGTGACCTTGCCGTCCTTCACGCTGCCGATACGGATGCCCTGTTTGTAGCCGGGATTGACCTTGTCGCTGGAAGTCGAATCCGCGACATAGATAATGTCGTTCTTGTCGATGAAAACGCCCGACGGCCGTCCGAATTGCCGCCACTCAGCAAGGAATTTGCCCTCCTGGTCGAAAATCTGGATGCGGCTGTTGGAGCGGTCGGCGACATAGAGGCGGCCGGCCTTGTCCATGGCGAGCCCATGCGGCGCGTCGAAGTCGCCGGGACCCGTGCCCTTCTTGCCCCAGGTTTTCAAGAATTTTCCGTTCTTGTCGAACTTCACGATGCGCGCGTTGGTATCGCCGCCGTGGCCGTCGGCAACGAAAATGTCGCCGTTCGGCGCAATGAGGATGTCGGACGGCGCGTTGAAATGCTTCTCGTCGTTGCCGGGAACGCCCGGCGTGCCGAGCGTCATCAGGAGTTTCCCCTGCGGGCTGAACTTCATGACGGTGTGGCCCTTGCCGTTGTTCTTGACCACGCGGCCGTCGCTCACCCAGAGATTGTCTTGCGCATCGACATAGATGCCGTGCGGATAATTGAACATGCCCTTGCCAAAGGAAAAAACGACCTTGCCGCTCGCGTCGAACTTCTGGATCGGATCGAGATTGGAAGCCGAGCAATCGTCCGCCGTTTCGCAGCGGTCGAACACCCACACGCTCTTGCCGTCGCGGTCGATGTCGACGGCGGAAACCGCGCCCCATTTGCGGCCATTCATCAGCTTCGCCCAGCCCGCGTCTTCGCGATAGGTCTGGGGCGCGCTGTTGGGATCGGCTTTTTCCTGTGCTGCCGTCAGTTGAGGAAGTGCGATGGCCGCGAGCGCTGCGGCGGCGAGCAGAAATTTCACGTTACGCATGTGATCCTCCCGAGGAAAATAGTGTTATCCCGGCCAAGCGACGCGGAGCGGAGCGCAGAGCCGAGACCCACCCGAGACAGTTTTGCCGTGGGTCCCGGATACGCGCCGAAGCGCGTTCCGGGATGACAGGTGTTTTGTGGTGCGAGCACTCATCATACCGGCCAGGGTTTTTGCGGCGGGAATGAAGTCGCGGTGAACGAGATGCCGGTGATTGCCTTGAGGCTGCGCGCGCCGTAGCGGAACGGCACCACGAGCCGCATCGGCGCGCCATTCTCAGGCGGCAGCGGCTTGTCGTTGGCGAGCCATGCGAGCATCGCCTGGGGATGCATCAGCGTCTTCATGTCGTCGTCGAGATAGTAATCGTCAGTGGCCGTCAGCCGCACATAATTGGCGAAGCTCTGGGCGCCCACGGAATTGGCGAAATCGGAGAAGCGCACGCCCGTCCATTTGACGATGCCGTGGGGCTTGACCGCGCCGCATTGCAGCAGCGTCACTTGCGTGTGGCGCGGGAGTTTCTCCAGATCGCTGAAGGTCAGCGTGCCGGACAGCTTCGAGGTGCCGCGGCCGTCGACCTTGATCTTCATCTTGCGATAGTCGAATTCGCCGTCTGGCGTGCCCTTGCCCTTCCACAGCACGCCGTCGATGGGGCCGGCCTCGGCTTCGGTATATTCCTTGGCCGAACCGTCGGGATTGAGCGAAAGGCTCGCGATGGTGCGCAACCTCTGCTCGGCGAGCCCGTCGGGCTGGGCGGCGGCGTTTTGCGCCTGGGCTGCGGTGGCGGCGGTCGCGGCTACGGACAATGCGGCCAGAGCGGTAATCGTTTCACGCCGTGACATATCCATGAAGCGCCTCCGTTATGGGTTGGGAAAGCCAATCAAATCCGTTCCGGGAAGCGGATGATGAAATTGTCCCGGTTCGGCATTTTCACCTTCGGCAGCGTATCCTTGTTCATCACGTCATTGTCGCCGATCAGTCTGTTCAGATTGAGCAGATACGCGGTCAGCGCATAGACCTCGTCGTCCTTCAGCGAATGGGGCGCATTGTAGGGCATCGCGCGGCGCACGAAATCGAAGATCGTGGTGGCATAGGGCCAAAAATTGGCGATGGTCTTGCCGCCGTCGAGGGTTGCCTTGGCCGCGAACGGCGTCACGGGAGCGGCGATGCCGCCCTTTCCGTTCTCGCCGTGGCAGGCCGAGCATTTGGCCTGGAAGATGGGTTCGCCCTGCTTGGGCGTGCCGCTGCCGGCGGGAAGTCCCGTGCCGTCTGGCATGATGGTGATGTCCCAGGGCGCGATGTCGGCGGGCGAGATGGGTTTGCCGAGATTGGGCGTTTCGGCGGCGTGGGCGGTGGCGGTGAAGGCAAGCGCGGCAAGGGCCAAAGCAAGCCCCGCACCCTTTCCCGCCTTCGGCGTGATTTCCCCTGCAAGCGGGGGAACGCCCCCTCCACCGCTTCGCGGTCCCCTTCCCCCGTGAACGGGGGAGCATCCAAACTTAGGCATAGACATGTTTCACCGCCCCTTTCGCATCGACGCCCCAACTGGTGATGGCGTTGAAATGCTGGCTCGGGAAATCGGTCACCGCGGGCGGCTTGGTGGTCTGTCCGCGCAGGCGCACGAAATCGGCGCGCGCCGGCTGGAAGGTGCCGCTTTCGTCGAAGGCGCGGCTTTGCAGAGTGGCCGCTCCGCCGTTCCATTTCCACGCCATGCGGAAGCGGGTGAAGGCCTTGGGCAGCACGGGGTCCTGAAGTGCGGCCTCGCCCCAACTCTGTCCTCCGTCGGCGGAAACCAGAACCTTCCGTATACGGCCGGTTCCGGAATAGGCGACGCCCGTGATCTCGTAGATGCCGGGCTCCTTCAGATGCATCCCGTGCGAGGGCGAGGTGATGAAGGATTTTACTTCCTGCAGGAAATAGAACCGGTACGCCTTTCCGTTCGGCAGGATCTGCGAATAGGTGCGCGATTCGTAATAGCTCATGGCCGGTTCTTCGGTAAGCTTGATCCGGCGCACAAATTTGACGTTCATGTTGCCTTCGTAGCCGGGCAGCCACAGCCGCATCGGATAGCCCTGCCCCGGCTGGATGCGTTCTCCATTCTGATAGAGCGCGATCATGGCGTCGTCCAAGCCCTTGGCCACCGGCACGCTGCGCGAGAGCCGAGGGGAATCGGCGCCTTCTGCGATCATCCATTTGGCGCGCGGGTCGATGCCGGCTTCGTCCAGAAGCACCGAGAGCGGCACGCCCGTCCATTCCGAGCAGGAGGAAAGCCCATGCAGCGCCTGAACGTTTTCCTGAAGCGGCTCGTTCGAGAACAAAGGCGCTGAATTGCCGCCGCATTCGACGAAACCGATGCGCGACGTCATGGGGTACCGCTCGAGGTCTTCCACCGTCCACATCAGCGGGCGCTTCACCAGGCCATGGATGACGAGGCGATGCTGCGCGGGGTCGATGTCGGGCACGCCGCCATGGCAGATGGTGAAGTGCAGCCCATTGGGCGTGATGATGCCTTTCAGCAGATGGTGCGGGGTGCGGGCACGGCTGTTCCGGGGCAACCCATCGGGATTGTCCTGGGTGCGCACGACATGGGCTTCGAATCGCGATGGCGTCTGATAGGGCGGGATGATGCTTCCCACCTTCATGCTCCAGGGTCCCTCTTTCAGCGGCTCGGCGGCCGCGCCGTTGAGTGATGCGCCGAGCCCGGTCGCAGTCGCGCCGGCGAGCAGAATCCCCTGCCCCAACAGTGCGCGCCGGTGCAAAAGGCCATTTCCGGCAACGAATTCCGGTTCCTGGGCCGGCGCTTTCATCGGCTTGGCTTCCTCCTCAACGAGGCATTGCTGAAGCCGGAATCTATCCTCTGCGCTGAGGCCCGAACAGGTGGAATCGGGCGAGAAGACGACCTTCCGCGATTGATCCCTGTCAAAGCGCAAGAGGGAGAGAGGCGTATTGATCAAGGGAGAAGAAAAGGCTCTCCTCAATGCCGGGATCGGATGATTTAAAGAAACGGGCGCAATGGTACCGCGAGTTCGCCAAGCTCGGGACGAGCTATGAGCGCACGTGGCGGCTCCAGATGGCGGCCTATTTCGACCGGCTGGCCGAGGCTCAGGATGCCCGCGACCGCGAGAGCGAAGACCTCAAACACCAGAATTAGGCTTCAACGCTAAATCTGAACAATCTGGTGGCCCTTCGGCAACGCGAATTCCTTCACCGCATGCACCAGCCCGTAGATCTGCGCTTCCTTCGGGGTGATGTAGACATCCTTGAACCGGCGGGCGACGAGAATCTCTTCCGGAATCGCGGCGCGCTCGCGCAGGATATTTTCGGTGCGCGTATCGTCGGCAAGTGCTGCATTCAACGAACTCTGCAGCCGCTCCGAGGTCATGCCTTCCTGCGAGGGCATCACGGTCGGGTGGATCATGAACATCGCATAGGGCGAACAATAGCGCTCGTGACCGGCAACAAACACCGCCACCGCAATGGAACTGACGCTGCCCGTATTGTGGATCACTACATTGATCGGCAGTCCGCGGATGTGATTGTAAAGGTAGATTCCATCCGAAACATAACCGCCGAGTGAACTGAAGCAGAGTTGCGCTTCGTCGAAGCTGCCGTTCACGGCATTGTTAAGCGAAGCCGCGATCCGGCCAACGCCTTCCGAATCGATGGCGCCGGTATAACCAAGATAGGCGACCTTGCGGCCGGCGAGATCAGGCATGAGGGCCTGCTCCCTTCACGGCATTCGGACAAGAAAAATTCATCATGAGACCAATCCGATTCAAGCCGCGGCATTTTTCCGCCGATTTCCGCGAAATGAAAGCGGCGGCGTAACCTTGCCGGAGCGCAAAGCCGCACTTTGTTGCGGCGCAGCCATTGCGCTGCAGCAAGGAACAAAGTGTTGACGCGCTGGTTTCGTTGGCAGGGGGCACTTCATCCAACTCTGAGGAATTTTCCCATGACGAATGAAAACATGAACAAGCCCGGTCAGCAGGGCCAATCGGGCCAACAGACGGGCCAGCAGGGCCAATCCGGTCAGCACGGCCAGCAGGGAAAGCAACAGGGCCAGACCGGACAGGGGCAGGGCCAATCGGGCCAGGGCCAATCGGGCCAGGGCCAATCGGGCCAGACCGGACAGCAGGGCAAGCAACAGGGCCAATCCGGCCAGCAGTCGCAACAGCCCGGACGCCAGGGGCGCGACGAATAACGTCATTCGGTTCCCCGGGGGGCAATTCCTCGGGGTGTTTGACTGCGTCTCGAACGCTCGGCCGCGGGGCTTCCGCGGCCGAGTTCTTTTTCGTGGAAAGCCGAACCCCCATATCTTCCTCGTCGTCATTCTAACCGGCTGGTTTAAGACCTATCATTGCCGGCGGCGCGCCCGGCGCGCCCAAGGAGATGCGCTTTGGATTTCGCGCTCGGTGAAACGGCCGGCATGCTTCGCGAGACGGTCAAAGATTTCGCGGCCCGCGAGATTGCGCCGCGTGCAGACCGCATCGACCGCGAGAATCTGTTTCCGCGCGATCTCTGGCCGAAGCTCGGGCAACTCGGACTCTTCGGCGTAACCATCGATGAAGAGCATGGCGGCGCCGGCATGGGCTATGTCGAGCAGGTCGTGGCGGTGGAGGAATTGAGCCGCGCCTCGGCGTCGGTGGGCCTCAGTTACGGCGTCCAGGCAACGCTCGTCGTCAATCATCTGAACCGTTTCGGCACGGAAGAGCAGAAGCGCAAATACCTGCCGCCTCTGCTGTCGGGCGAGTGGGTGGGGGCGCTTGCGATGAGCGAGCCCGGCGCGGGCTCCGACGTGCTCGGCATGAAGACGCGCGCCGAGCGGACGAACAGCGGGTATCGGCTCAACGGCACCAAGATGTGGATCACCAATGGGCCGGTCGCCGATTTCATCATCGTCTACGCCAAGACGGGCGAAGCCTCGGACAGGCGCGGGCTGACCGCGTTCCTGATCGAGCGCGGCTTCAAGGGATTTTCCACCGCGCAAAAGCTCGACAAGCTCGGCATGCGCGGGTCAGACACGGGCGAACTCGTTTTCGACAATTGCGAAGTGCCGGCGGAGAATGTTCTTGGGGGCGAGAACCGCGGGCTGCACATCCTGATGTCGGGCCTCGATTATGAGCGTGTGGTATTGTCCGCCGGACCCGTCGGCATCATGCAGGCGTGCCTTGATCTGGTGCTGCCTTATGTGCGCGAGCGCAAGCAGTTCGGCCAGCCGATCGGTGAGTTCGAGCTGATGCAGGGCAAGCTCGCCGACATGGACACTTCGCTGAACGCGAGCCGCGCCTATGTTTATGCCGCGGCAAAGAATTGCGACCTTGGCACCGTGGCGCGCAAAGACGCGGCAGGCGTGATCCTGTTCACGGCGGAACGCGCAACGCAGGTGGCGCTGCAGGCGATTCAGGCGCTGGGCGGCATGGGCTATGTCAACGAGATGCCTGCAGGACGGCTGCTGCGGGATGCGAAATTGTACGAGATCGGGGCCGGCACGTCGGAAATCCGGCGCATGCTGATCGGCCGCGAATTGTTCGAAGGCCGGGAATAGGATGGTAAAGAGTGTCTGCTGAATCCATCGTCATCGTAGGGGCGGCACGCACGCCCCTGGGCTCCCTTCAGGGAAAGCTCAAAACCATGTCCGCGCCGCAACTAGGCGCCATCGCGATTCGCGCTGCAGTCGAGCGCTCGGGGCTCGAATCCCATGTGCCTGACGAAGTCTTCATGGGCTGCGTTCTGCCGGCCGGACTTGGACAGGCGCCCGCGCGCCAGGCGGCGCTCGCGGCGGACCTGCCGCAGGCGGTCCCCTGCACCACCGTGAACAAGGTCTGCGGCTCCGGGATGAAGGCCGCTATGCTGGCGCACGATGCGATCATCGTGGGCTCCGCGCGCGTGGTGGTCGCGGGCGGCATGGAGAGCATGTCGAACGCGCCCTATCTATTGAAAAAGGCGCGCGGCGGTTATCGGCTGGGGCACGACACCGTTTACGACCACATGTTCCTGGACGGGCTCGAAGACGCGTACGAACGCGGCACCCTGATGGGCAAATTCGCCGAGGACACGGCGGAGACATATCAATTCACCCGCGAAAGCCAGGATGCGTTCGCGACCGAATCGCTGATGCGGGCGAAACGCGCGACCGAATCGGGCGCCTTCGCGCGCGAGATCGTGGCGGTTCGCGTCGGCCATGACGCGGTCGAGGTGGACGAGCTTCCGGCCCGGGCGGACCCGGCGAAAATCCCGCATTTGAAGCCCGCTTTCCGCGAAGGCGGCACGGTGACGGCGGCCAATTCCTCCGGCATCTCGGACGGGGCGGCCGCACTCGTGCTGATGGATGAATCGGAGGCCGACCGCCGCAACATCACACCGCTCGCACGCATCGTGGGCCACGCGACTCATGCGCAGGCCCCGGCGCTCTTCACCACCGCGCCCGTCGGTGCGATCGAGAAGTTGCTGGAGCGGATCGGCTGGAACACCGGCGACCCCGATCTTTACGAGATCAACGAGGCGTTTGCAGTGGTCACCATGGCGGCCATGCGCGACCTGCATCTGCCGCATGAGAAAGTGAACGTGTTCGGCGGGGCGTGCGCGCTCGGTCACCCCATCGGCGCGTCGGGTGCGCGTATCATCGTCACGCTCCTGAACGCGCTCGCGCAGCACGATATGAAACGCGGGATCGCGAGCCTTTGCATCGGCGGCGGCGAGGCGACTGCCATCGCCGTGGAGCGCTTCTGACATGGCGTTGGTTTCCACGCATGTCGATCCTGCGTCGAAAGAGTTCATCGCCAACCGCGCTGCGATGAATGCGCTGGTCGACGATCTGAACGGTCAACTCGCGAAGATAAGGCTCGGAGGCGGCGACACCGCGCGCAACCGCCACACCGAGCGCGGCAAGCTGCTGCCGCGCGCGCGCATCGAGGCGCTGCTGGACAAGGGTGCGGACCTGTTCGAGCTGTCAGCGTTCGCCGCACACGGCGTCTACGGCGAGTCCGTGCCGGCGGCAGGCATCGTCACCGGCATCGGCAGCATTGCCGGGCGCGACTGCATGGTGATCGCCAACGACGCGACGGTGAAGGGCGGCACATACTATCCGCTAACAGTGACGAAGCATCTGCGCGCGCAGGAGATCGCCATCGAGAACCGGCTCCCCTGCATCTATCTGGTGGATTCTGGCGGCGCCTTTCTGCCGTTGCAGGACGAGGTGTTTCCGGACCGCGAACATTTCGGCCGCATCTTCTACAACCAGGCGCAGATGTCGGCGGCGGGGATTCCTCAGGTCGCGGCCGTGCTTGGTTCGTGCACCGCGGGCGGGGCCTATATCCCGGCGATGTGCGAGGAAAGCATCATCGTCAACGGCCAGGGCACGATTTTTCTCGCCGGGCCGCCGCTGGTGAAGGCCGCGACCGGCGAGACCATCACCGCTGACGAATTGGGCGGCGCTGACACGCATGCGCGATTGTCGGGCGTGGTCGATCATGTGGCCAAGGACGATGCGGACGCCATGCGCCAGGTGCGCGGGATCATCCGCAATCTGGCAGGGACGAACGCACCGCCGCGCGAAGCCAAGCCCCCGCGCTACGACGCCGACGAGATCAACGGCATCGTGCCCCAGGATTTGCGCTGGATCTACGATGTGCACGAGGTGATCGCGCGTATTGCCGATGCGAGCGAGTTCGACGAGTTCAAACCGCTTTATGGCCCGACATTGGTGTGCGGTTTTGCGCACATCCATGGGCATCAGGCGGGCATCATCGCGAACAACGGGATTCTGGTTTCGGAATCGGCGCTCAAGGCGACCCATTTCATCGAGCTGTGCTGCGCGCGAGGCGTACCGCTGATATTCCTGCAGAACACCAGCGGCTTCATGGTGGGCCGCAAGGCAGAAGCGGGCGGCATCGCGAAGGACGGCGCCAAAATGGTGATGGCGGTTGCGAACGCCGAAGTGCCGAAGATCACCGTTATTATCGGCGGCAGTTTCGGTGCGGGCAATTACGCCATGTGCGGACGCGCCTATGGGCCACGATTCCTGTTCATGTGGCCCAATGCGCGAATTTCGGTGATGGGCGGCGAGCAGGCCGCGCAAGTCTTGTCGCGGATCAAGCGAGACCCGGGAAAGACGGCGCCCGATGCGGAGGAAAAGGCGCGCGCGGACGAAATACGCAAGCAATATTCGGCGCAAGGTCATCCGTATTATGCGAGCGCGCGGCTGTGGGACGACGGCGTGATTGCGCCGGCTCAAACGCGCGACGTACTCGGGCGGTGTCTGGGGATTGTGGCAAGAGCGCCGATTCCGCCGACGAAATTCGGCATTTTCCGGATGTGATGCGGATGCACCTTCCCAAATCCGTCAAGATGGTGGAGGTGGGGCCGCGGGACGGCTTGCAGAACGAATGCGAGATCGTTCCCACCGCGATCAAGGTCGAATTGATCGACCGCCTGAGCGAAACCGGGCTCAGCGTCATCGAAGCGGGCGCTTTCGTATCGCCGAAATGGGTGCCTCAGATGGCGGATTCCACAGAGGTGCTCGCGCGCATCCACCAAAAACCGGGCGTGTCCTATCCCGTGCTGGTGCCGAACATGAAAGGCTTTGATGCGGCCCATGCAGCCGGAGCCAATGAGATTGCCATCTTCACCGCCGCATCGGAAACATTCGCACGCAAAAATATCAATGCAAGCATCGAAGAGAGTCTCGAACGCTTCGCTTCCGTCTGTGCTGCGGCCGCGGCGTCCAATATCAAGGTGCGCGGCTATATCTCCTGCGTGCTGGGCTGTCCGTATGAGGGCGAAATCGCACCCTCGCGCGTCGCCGATGTGGCGGCGCGGCTACTGGCGCTCGGCTGTTACGAAATCTCGCTCGGCGACACCATCGGCGTGGGCACGCCGCTGAAGACGCAAACCATGCTGGATGCCGTCACGACCCGCGTGCCGGCGGAGAAACTCGCCGTGCATTTCCACGACACTTACGGGCAGGCTCTGGCGAATATCCTGGCGGCTCTGGAGAAGGGCATCGCGGCCGTGGACTCATCCGTCGCGGGCCTCGGCGGGTGTCCCTATGCGCCCGGCGCCTCCGGCAATGTCGCGAGCGAAGACGTACTTTATATGCTGAGCGGGATGGGCATCGAGACCGGCGTGGATATCGGCGCGCTGGCCCGGGTGGGCCGCTTCATCGCGGAGTCGTTACACCGCCAACCCGGTTCCAAGGCGAATATCGCGCTGTCCAGGGCGGCGCGGATGGCAAGCTGAACTGTTTTCGGATGGTGGCGGAACCCTAAGCATGGCACAAAGTTTCTTCTTCGGATCATCTCTAAGCATCCCCTTTCAGAGAACCCCATGACGGCATTATCGAGCGGCAAGGACCTGCGCGCGGCCGGTTCGGAAGACAAAGTCGAACGCATCGTGGCGGAATTCCAGATCCGGCACCGGCGCTATCTGGATGCGACAGGGGCGCTCGTCGGTGAACCGCCGCCGTTTGCGCGCAACCGCGACACGATGATCGCGCTCTACCGCGCCATGACGCTGACGCGCATCTTCGATGCCAAGGCGATTGCGCTGCAGCGCACGGGCCAGCTCGGCACCTATCCGTCCTGCGCGGGTCAGGAAGCCACCGGCATCGGTTATGCGAGCGCGATGCGCCCCGAAGACGTGATGTTCATCACCTATCGGGAACAGGCCGCGCAAATCTGGCGCGGCGTGACGTTGACCGAGCTGTTGCAGTTCTGGGGCGGCGACGAGCGGGGAAGCGACTATGCGGTTCCGCGCGAGGATTTCCCCGTCGCAGTCACGATCGCAGGCCACGCCCCGCACGCGGCGGGCGTGGCAACCGCGTTCAAGATCAGGAACCAGCCGCGCGTGGCCGTGTGCGCGCTGGGCGACGGCGCGACATCGAAAGGCGATTTCTACGAAGCGGTGAATCTGGCGGGCGTGTGGAAGCTCCCCGTGGTGTTCCTGGTCATCGACAATTTCTGGGCCATATCCATGCCCCGCGAAAAGCAGACCGCATGCGAGACGCTGGCGCAAAAGGGGATTGCGGGCGGCGTTCCCGGAATCCAGGTGGACGGCAACGACATCATCGCGGTGCGGGCGGTGATGGATGAGGCGCTCGCGCGGGCGCGCGCCGGCGACGGCGCGACGGTCGTGGAAGCGATCACCTATCGCATGGGCGACCATACGACCGCCGACGATGCCTCGCGCTATCGCCGCGAAGAATTGGTGAGCGCGGCATGGAAGCTCGATCCGCTGGCTCGGCTCCGCACATATCTGGCGAACCAGCATTGGTGGACCAAATCGGACGAGGAAAAGCTGATACAGGAGTCGCGCGAAAAAGTTGACGCGGCGGTTGCCGAATATCTCGCGATTCCTCCGCCGCTTCCGTCCGAGGTGTTCGATCATCTGTTCGAAAAGCTGCCCCATTCGCTGGAATGGCAGCGCAAGCGATATGAGAGGCGCTAGGCCATGGCCGAGATCACCATGGTCGGGGCAATCACCATGGCGCTCGCCCGCGCCATGGCGGACGACGAGCGCGTGGTCGTGCTGGGCGAAGATGTGGGCGTGAACGGCGGTGTGTTCCGCGCAACCGACGGATTGATGGCGCGGTTCGGCGCAACCCGCGTGCTCGACACGCCGCTCGCTGAAACGGTGCTCGCCGGCATGTCCATCGGCATGGCGGCGCAAGGGTTGCGGCCCGTCACCGAATTTCAGTTCATGGGATTCATTTATCCCGCGCTCGATCAGGTAATCAATCATGCGGGCCGCCTGCGCAACCGCACGCGGGGGCGGTTGTCGTGTCCGCTCGTCTTTCGCGCGCCGATGGGGGCCGGCATCCATGCACCGGAGCATCATTCGGAAAGCACCGAGACTCTGTTCGCGCATATTCCCGGCATCCGCGTGGTGATCCCGTCATCGCCCGCCCGCGCCTATGGCCTCTTGCTGTCGGCGATTGCCGATCCCGATCCGGTGATGTTCTTCGAGCCCACCCGCCTTTACCGCGCGAGCAAGGAAGAGGTGGATGACAACGGCCACAGTCTGCCGCTCGATGTGTGTTTCATCCTGCGCGAGGGAAGCGATGTCACGCTCGTCACCTGGGGCGCCTCAGTGAAAGAGACGCTGGCCGCCGCCGATACGCTAGCGGCAGAAGGTATAGCGGCCGAAGTGATCGACGTGGCGACGATCAGCCCGCTCGATTTCGACACCATTCTCGCGTCGGTTGAAAAGACCGGCCGGCTCGTCATCGTGCACGAGGCCCCCTACAACGCCGGCATGGGTGCAGAAATCGCCGCGCGCATCGCCGAGCACGGGCTGCTGTCGCTGCAGGCTCCCGTCGAGCGGGTCACCGCGCCTGACGCGGTGGTGCCGCTGCTGCGTCTGGAAAAGGCCTACATGCCGAGCGAGAAGGACATCTTGGAGGCGGCGCACCGCGCCGTGAACTACCAATGAGAAGCTTCAACCTGCCTGATCTGGGCGAGGGGCTGAGCGAAGCCGAAATCGTCACCTGGCACGTGTCGCCCGGCGATCATGTGGTGGTCGATCAGCCCATCGTGTCGGTGGAAACCGACAAGGCGGTCGTGGAAGTGCCATCGCCCTACCGCGGTACCGTAGTGAAATTGCACGCCGCGGCCGGCGACATCGTGAAAATCCACAGCCCGCTGATCGATTTCGACGATGCCACCGCGCATGAGGATCGGGGCACCGTGGTCGGCTCTGTACCAGCGGAAGACAAGCCCGCGCCCGGCGCCGCCGGGCCCGAACGCGCGGCCGTGGCGTCTGCGCAAGTGCGCGCGATGCCGGCGGTGCGCGCGCTTGCCCGCAAGCTCGGCGTGGAGCTTTCGGGCGTCGAGCCGAGCGGACCCAACAGCGCTATCACCGCCGACGACGTGCAGCGCTATGCCAGCGCCATCTCCAATGCGGGGCCGGGCGAGCCGTTGCATGGCGTCCGCCGCGCCATGGCCCAGAAGATGGAGCAAAGCCACGCAGAGATCGTACCGGCCTCGGTCTACGACGAAGCCGATGTCGAGGAATGGGTCGGGTCGGGCGACATAACGGTCGCGCTGATCCGGGCCATCGTCGCGGGCTGTGCCGCCTCGCCGATGCTGAACGCCTGGTACAATGGCGCGGACAAGACAGTGCGGGTGATAAAGAAAATCGACGTCGGCATGGCGATCAACACCGATGACGGACTATTCGTGGCGGTGATGCGCAATGTTGCCGCGCGCGACGATGCGGATTTGCGCCACGGGCTGAACAATCTGAAAGCTGCGGTACAGGCGCGGCAGATTCCGCTGGAGGAAATGCGCGGCGCCACGATCACGCTGTCGAATTTCGGCGTATCGGGTGCAGGACGGTTCGCCAATCTCGTCGTGGTGCCGCCGCAGGTGGCCATCGTTGGCGCGGGCACCATCAAGCCTCGCGTCGTGGCCAAAGACGGCCAAGCCGCGGTGCGCCGCACGCTGCCGCTATCGCTCACCTTCGATCATCGCGTGGTAACCGGCATCGAGGCCGCGAACTTCATCAAGGCGATGGTCCTGTCTCTGGAGAAGGCCGGGTAGCGCTGCTTGACCGGCGGAGGGGGAGGACCGCCTGAGAACGGAATCGAACAGCGCAACGAAAGAAACGCACGCGCGCGTGAGCGGCGCGGCGGGCGCAGCTTTCTTCGCGATTTGCGCGGCGACCTACATCGTGAACGCCGCCGACCGGATGATCTTCCCCGTTGTGCTGCGCCCGCTGGATGCCGAATACGGATTCACGCTGGCGCAAGGCGGTTTTCTCGCGACGATCTATCTGCTCGGGCTCGGCATCGGGGGTGTCGCCACCGGTTATCTGCTGGACCGGCTGTCGCGCAAAAGCTCCATGATCATCGGGATAGCGGTCTATTCGGCGTTCACGATGCTGACCGCAGCTGCGTTCGGCTTTTTCGACATGGCGTTTTACCGGACGCTGACCGGCATCGGCGAAGGCGTGCAGAACGTTGCCCTGGTGATCGCGGTGTGCGCGTTCTATCCGGGCACGCGTTCGTTCGCGATCGGCCTCATTCAATGCGCGCTCGGCTTCGGCCAGTTCATAGGGCCAAGATTGGGCGCGGGGCTTCTCGCCGGCACCGGCGATTGGCGCGTGCCGTTCTATGCCTTCGGCGCGGTGGGCCTTTTGGGCGCCGCCGCGGTGATGTTCGTCTCGCGCGGCTTCACCGAACAGCGTGAAGCGGCGGGCGCCAAAGCGGCGAGCGATGCGCACATTCCCGATGGATTGTGGAACGTGAATTTCTGCTGCGTGCTGCTCGGCGTGACGCTGCGCTCGTTTCCGTTCTTCGCGTTTCTCGGCCTGTACACGAGCTTCCTCACCACGGAGCGGCATTTTCCGCTTGCCGCCGCGGCGGCAGCGCTCAGCCTGTTCGGGTTGGGGCCGTTCTTCTCGCCGATTGCCGGGGCCATCGCAGACCGGACGAATCAGAAGACCTTCCAGATCGTCTGTCTCGCCGTGATGGCGGCTGCGGGCTTGCTCATTTTCGATTTCGCGGAAACCTCGTTCGAGCACGAGGCGCTGTCGCTGGCCGAAGGCGTGGCTGGAGGCTTTGCCTATATCAACGGCTATTCGCTCGCCCAGCGCAGCGTGAAGAACGCCCTGATCGCACGCGCGTCGGGTTATTACTACGCAGCATCCACCCTGCCCGCCGCCGTGTCCGGTTATGTCATAGCGAAATTGGTGGACATCTTCGGCTGGGAGACGGGCGCGAGCCTGATGATGGCGCTGTTTCTTGCCGTCGCCATTGCGGTATCGCTCGCGATCGACACGCGAAAGATCACGGGGACCGGCCGCCGCGTTTCGCCAGATCGAAAAGTCTGGACATAACGGGAGATTCCTCCCCCACAACAACGGGGGAGGATCGCCATCGGTTTACGCGCTGGCCTTTTCCGCATGCGCCGCGTGGCCGGCGATGTAGCCCTGGCACAGACACCGCGCGAGGCCGTGCATGGAGAAACCGCCCGCCGATTCGCCGCCGCAATAAAGGCTCGGGATCACTTCGCCGTTCATGTCCACCACCTGGCATTTCGCATTGATGCGAAGGCCTGCGCGCGTGTCATGGATCACCGGCGTCGCCCAGGCCGCGTAGAACGGCCCCTTGGCGATTTTGTACATCGGCTTCGCCTTCCCGAAATCCTCGTCGGTTCCGGAATCCACGAACGAATTGTAGCGCGCGACGGTGGCTTGCAGGTTGGCGGGCGGCATTGCCACGCGCTGATATTTCATCTGAATCTTGGAAGCGAGAGCGCCTAGCGAATCCGCGCTGAAGAAGAAGCCGTTCTTGGTGTCCACCCAGGGATAGGCGGTCGTCCATTTCTCGCGCGCCGCCGCATCGGCATCGAAGATCGCCCAGATCGGGCCGCCGCCGTTCTTGCCGTCGCCGATGCCGGCCATCGCCGCCGGAATCCAGTTGGGCGGATTGTACTTCACGTTCTTCACGTTCTTGACGCTGTCCGGGAAATAGGGGCTGACGGTGTTGTAGCGGTTGCCGGGATATTGGCTCCCCGTTTCGTCATAGAAACGCTGGCCCAGCATGTTCACGCAGATCACGTTCTGCCAATCGCCGACGCGCAGGCCCGAGGCGCCCGCCTTGTCGAACACACGGCTTCCCGGCATCCAGGTGAGATTCACGTAGCCATATTGGCAGCCGATCTTGCCCGGCTTGGTGATGTTGTCGCCGATTTCGAGCGCGTAATTGGCCGTCCCCCACAGTGAGGCGCCGACGGCCATGGAGGCCAACTCGCCGCTCCCGTTCTGCTCCGACCACGGCATCCCGGCGATGCCGCAATATTCCTCGGTCAGACGCGGATCGAACATGCGGCGGAAATTGACGTTGGTCGACGAGCCGCCGGTGCCGATGACCACGGCCTTCCGGGCACGGATGTTCAGGGTACGGCCGTTGTTGGTGACGGCGATGCCGACAACCCGTCCCGACCGCGGCTGCTCGCGATAGATGGCGGTCATCTTGTGCTGGAGCAGAATTTCGACACCGGCTTTCTTCGCGGCGGCTTCCAAGGGCCGCATCAGGCCGTTGCCGTTCGAAGTCGTGGCGCGAACTTCCATGGGCGTGGGCTGGCCGGTCTGCACCTGCGGCCAGTCGCCGGCCCAGACGTGCATCTGGCGCGGCACCGAATTGCCGTGCGCCGAGCCTGCACGCCCGTCGGGCTTGTCGTTGACGAAGGTGACGCCGTGCTGAACCAGGAACTCGAAGGTCTGGGCGCAATTGTCGGCGAAGGCGCGGATGATCTCGCGGTCGTTGAAGCGGTAATCGGCATAGCCGTTGTTTTCGGTGAGCGACCAGTCGGTGAGGTCGCGGAACACGAGGTCGGGGCTGTCATTGATGCCGGACTTCTTCTGGATCGAGGTGCCGCCGCCCAAGGGGATGTTGGCGCCCGAGCAGATGGCATGACCGCCGATGTCGGGTTCGGCCTCGACGAGAAGCACCGAGGAACCCGATTCCCGCGCGACGATGGCGGCCGGCATGCCGGTGGCGCCGGCGCCGATGACGACGACGTCGGCTTCGCGATCCCAGCGTGTGGGCGCGGTTTGCGCCTGCGCTTCGGCTGGAATTGCGGCGACGGTCGATGCTGCGGCGGCAGCCGCTCCTGCTGCGCCGGTCTTGATCAAATCGCGGCGGCTGATTCTGTCTTTCGTGGCCATGGGCCCCTCCCCAGTTTTGTTGGCGGGACTATAGCGGCTGGTTCAGCCGGCTGTCATCCCGGCCAAGCGCTGCGAAACAGCGCGCGAGCCGGGAGCCGCGGCGTAATCGTCGGAGTGGGTCCCGGGTCTCGCGCTGGCGCACTCGCCCGGGATGACACAACTGGAGGTCGCTCAGAACTGCGGGGCTTTTTCCTCCGGCAGGGGGCCGAAGGGCTTCCCGTCGAAGCTGACATTGTTTTCTTCGCAGATCACTTCTTCGAGGTTCTGCACCCGGTTCGGCCGGTAGACCAGCCGCCCCGACCAGGGTTGCGTGAACGTGCCGGAGTCCTCGACGCGGATGGTCGCCTCCAGCCCCTTGCCGCGCTGGTCCGTGACCATGCGATAGCGTTCCACGACATGAAGCTTGTCGGTATGCGGCGTACCGAAGGGATCGACGAACGACATCGCGTGCGGCTTGATCCCGACCGTGTCGATCACCAGCGTGTCGCCTTCGAAATGGCCAATGGATTCTCCGTACCAGGAGGGTTGCACGTTGGCCGAATGCTTCTGGTTCAGCCAGACGCGCCGGATTTGGTGGTCGCGCTGATAGAGGATGGTGATGCGGTCCTTTCCTTGCAGGAATTGCACCGCCTCGCGCATGTTGAGGATGGCGGGCACGGTGACCGGCCAGCAGGAATCGTCGGCCTGATAGACGTGCTTCAGCGCGATCTCGGAATCGGCGTTCTTCTTGACGATGTCGCGGGCCCAGGGCTGCAGGATGGGATTGTCCCAATTCCCGGCCATGATTTCCTCGGCGTCCTTGCTGTTCACTTCGAGGCGCGCGATGGGTTTGCCGTCGGTGCTGCCTGGGATGGGCTCGAACATGGGCTCGCCTGTGCGCACCCACACGCCGGAGAATTCCGGCGCGGTCTCGCCGGCTCCGCCGTTCGCGGCGGCAAGCAGCGGACCCGCCGTGACGGACAAAGCAAGCGCGCTCGCGACGAGGGAAACAGCGGCAATGGTTTTGGGCATCGATGGGGCCCTTGGGTTCGGTTGGGGTGAGTATACCGGGTCCGGGCGGCACAGGAAAACCGGGAGGCCTTGGTGAGCGCGTGCCCGCCATGCGACATTGCGGCCCGCAGGCACGCGGGTTCGCCATGACGGAACGAAATAATTTCGCCGGCCATATCGCCTATGACGATTTGCGGGAATGGCTTGCATTGGCGAAGCGGCTTGGCGAGGTGCGCGAGGTCAAAGGCGCCTCCTGGCAAGAGGACATCGGGCTCGCAGCCGAAGCGATTCTGCGGGCCGAGAACGGGCCGTGCGTGGTGTTCGACGAAGTGCCGGGCTGCGCGAAAGGGTTCCGGCTGCTGCTGAACATGTTCGCGGGCACACGGCGGAACATGACGCTGGGCTTCCCGGATCATCTGACCAAATGGGCGCTCAGCGATGCCTATCGCGAGGCCTATCTCTCCGATCCCAAACTCGTGCCGCACGAGATCGTGGACGACGGCCCGGTGCTCGAAAACGTGCTCACGGGGGAAGCCGTAGACGTGACGAAATTCCCCGCGCCCGTCTGGCACGAAAAGGACGGCGGCCGATACATCGGCACCGGCACGTTCTCCATCACGCGCGATCCGGAAGAAGGCTGGCTGAACGCGGGCGCCTACCGCGCGCAGGTGCATGACGCGAAATCGGTGGGGCTGGTGATGGCGGCGGGCCATCACGGGGCGCAGCATTTCGAGAAATACCGCGCGGCCGGGCGGCCGATGCCGGTGGCGATGGTGTTGGGGGGCGATCCGCTGTCGTTTTTCTACGGCGGGCTGGAGGTGCCTTACGGCACGTTCGAGCTCGATGTGGTCGGCGGCTTGCGCGGGCGCGCGGTCAAGATGGTCAAGGGCCGCGTAACGGGTCTGCCCTTCCCCGCCGCGGCCGAGATCGTGCTGGAAGGCTATGTGCAGCCGGACAAGACGCACATCGAAGGGCCGTTCGGCGAGTGGACCGGCCATTATGCCGGCGGCGCCAAGGAATGGCCCGTGCTCGACGTGCACGCGATCTATCACCGCAACGACCCGATTCTCCTGGGCGTGCCGCCGATGGGCGCGGGGCCCGACGAGATGGCGCGCTATCGGGCGGTGATGCGCTCAGGCGTCATCAAGGAGAACATGATTCGGGCGGGCGTGCCGGGCGTCGAGCAGGTGTGGTGCCACGAAGTGGGGGCGGCGCGTTCGTTCCACGGCGTATCGATCAGGCAGCGTTATCCCGGCCACGCGGTGCAGGCGGGAACCATCGCGGCGCAATGCGGGGGTTCGGCCTATGCCTCGAAATATATCGTGGTGGTGGATGAGGACGTGGACGTGACCAGCCTCGAACATTTGTTGTGGGCGATGATCATGCGGACCGATCCGGCCGAGTCGATCCAGTTCCTGCGCGGGACATGGGATTCGCCGGCCGATGCGGCGCTGCCGCCCGACCGGCGCGCCAAAGGCGACATGACCCATTCGGTCGCCATCATCAACGCGTGCAAGCCCTATCATTGGCGGGACAAATTCCCGCCGTCGAATACGCCGTCGGCGGAGACCATGCGGCGCGCCCGCGAAAAATTCGGCTGGCTGCTGGGGAGTTGATGTTGAGGGAATGAATATGACTGCCTCAAAGGATCATGAACTCGTAATTCGCTTCCTAACGTTGTTTAATCGCCTCCGTGATATGGTTGATGATGATCCTGAAGGTCTGACTGGCCTGACGGCGAACGATAAAGTCATGAGCGATCTTTGCGAAGAGTTAAGTTTGCAGCACCATTTCCTAAATCGGCGTATGCACGAGCATCCCAGCCGATTCGCCCATCCAGTTGATCCAAATTTCATTAGGTATTGGAGGGACTTTGAGCAACGCTATGCAGAGCCCTTAGCGGAAGTGTTCCTCTTTTCGTTGGGAATGAGCGCAGAAAAACTAAATGCGTCAAAACGCGACGTCGCAGAATCCGAGGGTCTCTGGCAAAGGGCTGACGAGGAAGCAAGTACGAAAGCTGGAGCTATCGAATCCGCTGTAGATTGGGCTGCAACCGACATAGAAGATCACGGCGGCGAATATGATGCGAAGTTTGTCGAGACAGTAGAAACGGGCATTCGCGCCTGGAACCATCTGAGAGCAGAAACGGGACTGAATCTACGGGATGTCTTTCGTCGACGGACGCTTATCCCATTCGTTCTTATTCCGCGGCAGGTCTCGCGCTACCACGGGGAAGCAGAAAGACTGTCTCTGTTGACGCACCTGAGACAGGCTCATGATGCATTTATCTTCGGATCTCCATTTGCTTCAATCGCTCTCATGAGATCAATCTTGGAAGTTGTTCTCAGGAAGCATTTCTTGGCCACCGGTAAGACCCTAGAAGAACTAATAGATAATTGCGCTGATCTTCCCGCGAACGTGCCCCGACAGGCGCTACATCGTTTACGTAATTTCGCAAACAAAATCTTACATTTCGATGAGAATGCGTTCCTTCCTAAGAATATCGAACGGGAAGTGGTTGTGATGTTAGGTGTGGTACGACGATTGATCGAGGGCGTTCCTGTTCGCCCGAGCAGGTGACAATGAACGCGGTTTGGCCCGAGCTAGAGTTCGAAGCGTGGGCCGACACGTGCGCCACGCTGCATCTATGGACGCAGATCGTCGGAAAAATCCGCCTCGCCACGATGCCGCCGATCAATCATTGCTGGCAGGTGCCGCTCTACGTGACGAGCCGTGGCCTCACGACCACCGCGATGCCGCATGGCGGGCGGACGTTCGAGATCGGGTTCGATTTTCTGGCGCACCGTCTGCATATTTCCGCCAGCGATGGGGCAGCGGAATCCTTCGCGCTCGCACCGATGAGCGTGGCCGCGTTCTACGAGACCATCATGGCCAGGCTTAAGACCCTCGGGCTCGATGTAAAGATCTGGACCATGCCCCAGGAAATCGCGGGCGCGATTCCGTTCGATCAAGACCGCGTTCATGCGGCCTATGACGCGGAGTTTGCACAGCGGTTCTGGCGCGTGCTGCTGATCGCGCACGGGCTGTTCACGGAGTTTCGCTGCCGCTTCATCGGCAAGGTGAGCCCGGTGCATTTCTTCTGGGGCAGCTTCGATCTGGCCGTGACGCGGTTTTCCGGCCGGCGCGCGCCGCCGCATCCTGGCGCGCCGAATGTGGGACTTGGCGTGATGCGCGACGCCTATTCGCACGAGGTTTCGAGCTGCGGCTTCTGGCCGGGCAATGGCGGATTCGGAAAGGCGGCGTTCTACGCTTACGCCTATCCGCAGCCGGCCGGCTTCGCGCGAGCCGCGGGTTTGCCGGAAGGCGCGTATTTCGATGAGACGATGGGGGAGTTCATCCTGCCCTATGATGCCGCACGCGCGGCGGACGATCCGCGCGCGGTCGTGCTTGCGTTTCTGCAATCGACGTATGAGGCTGAAGCCGACGCCGCCCAATGGGACCGGGCGGCATTGGAGAGATAATGGCTGTCCTTTACGATTGTGCGAAATGCCCCGGTTATTGCTGTTCCTATCCCCTCATCCATGTGACGAAACGGGACATCGAACGGTTGGCACGTCACTTCAACCTCGACTTCGAAACCGCCAAGGCGAAATTCACCAAGGAAGCTTCGGGCGAAACCGTGCTGCGGCGGAAGGCGGATCATATTTTCGGCAAGATCTGCCGCTTCTTCGATACCGAAAAGCGCCGCTGTACCGTGTATGAGGCGCGGCCCGGGACGTGCCGGTCCTATCCGGGCGGGCGCTGCGGCTATTACGATTTCCTGTCGTCCGAGCGCAGGCGGCAGGACGATCCCGAATTCATCGCGACAACGCAGAACGATTAGCCTTCCGCCTCCGGCTCCGAGCGAGCGGCGTTGCGGATGAACGCCAGGACCTCGCCGTTGAAGCGGTGGGGATCGCTCCACATCGCGACATGGCCGCCCTTCAGGAACACGGGGCCGGTTGCGCGATGCGCAAGTGCTGCCTTCACGCCTTGCGCGACGGAACGCGGCACCAGCGTGTCGCGACGGCCCCAAAGCAGGAGGGTCGGCGCCCGAATCGCGGAAGTCTGTTGCAGGATGGGCTTTGCCAGAAGGTCCCGCGCTGCCCGTAAGACGGTCCATAACCCTGCGGCAAAGAAACCCCGGATGAGCGTCGGCCAGAAATCGAGCGACACGAACAGCGGCGCCGGCAAAAGCCCAAGGACAAGGCGCAACCAGCCGCGGCCGGGGGCAAAAATCGCGGCGTCCACCAGAACCAATGCGGCAACTCTTTCCGGGGCGCGAATCGCCACGCTGGCAACGATGTAGCCGCCCATCGAATGACCGATGAGGATGGCACGGGTGACACCGACGGCCGACATCCACGCCTGGACCAGCGCGATTTGGTCATCGACGCTGAACCTGCCGGCGAGGGGCGAGCGGCCGAACCCCGGCAGGTCGAGCGCGTAAACGTCGACGTGTGCGGCGAGCGCGGCCCAGTTCTTCGTCCACCAATCGGTCGTTCCGGAAACGCCGTGAACCAGAATGACGGGCAACCCGTGGCTTCCGCCCGGCGGCGCGCTGTAGATGTAGAAGACGGGCTGCGAACCCACCTGAATGGTTCTCGACTCCGGCGCGGAATCGACCGTCACGCGGCGGCGTTGGCGATGAGCTGAACCTTCAGGCCGTCGGGATCCGCAACGCGGAAACCCACGCCCGGCTCATCGAGTCCCTCAGCACCCCGCAACTTCAAATCGGCGATCACCGCGTCCTTGTTGAACCGCTCGATGCCGATGGCGAAATGGTCGAAACCAACGGGGCTGCCCTTCCGGATGGAAAGGTGCTGCGACTTGCCCACGCCGAGCTGTACGAGATTCGCGCCGGCGTTTCCGGGCATCACCGGAAGATTGAAGACACGGCGGTAGAAATCGACCGAGCGTTGAAGATCGCTGACCGTGATGGACACGTGGTTGATGGCGCTGCTTTCGAAACCGGAGGTGGCGGCGGATGCAGCGCCGCCGGTCAGCGCGACCGCGCCAAGCGTGGCGACCAAATCCCGCCGGGAAAGTGCGCCCCGTTCATAGCGTCCGATCAATTTGTCGATGATGTGTTCCATTGGATCCTCCCGAATTTCAATCCATCCAGAAAAGATAAGGAGGGGAGATGATCGCCATGTCCCCTCCCCCGAACCGCTTGGCGGTTCGACCCTCCCGCGAGGGGAGGGTGCAGTAAATTACGCCAAACCGGCTTTGTAGAGGGCGACGAGCTTGCCCCAAGCGCGCTCGGCATCCGCCATGTTGTAAATCGGCTTGCCGCCCTGCGCGGGCATGTCCGGCACGCACCAGCCGTGATTGCTCTGGCTGTAGACCTCGACCTCGGCCTTGCTGCCGAACGCTTCCTTCAGCTTCGTCTTCTGATCGGGCTGGCGCATGTCGTCGTTGGCGGCGATGCCGAAATACATGCGCGCCTTGATCTTGGGCGCCAGCAGATGCGGGCTTGCCGGCGTGTCGTTGACGAGATTGCCGCCATGGAACGAGCCGCCGGCCCCGATGCGGTCGGGAACGGCCGCGGCCGTCTTCACCACCAGCGGGCCGCCCATGCAATAGCCCTGGGTGCCGATCTTCTTGGATTTGTCGACTTCCTTCTGCGCGTCGAGGAACGCGACATAGGCAACCGCATCGCGCTCGGCCGCGCCCGGCGCATTGATCGAGCCCGTCAGGGGCCCGAGCTTCGCCATATCCGCCGGATTGCCGAAGTCGAACTTGCTCGCGTCATCGAATACGGGAGCCTTTGCCACCCGATAGAATGGATTTGGCACCAGTACCGAATAGCCTTCCTGCGCGATGCGCCGCGCCATGGCGCGCATCGACGGGCGCAAGCCGAAGGCGTCGGGCCAGATCAGCACGCCGGCATGGGCTCCGGTTGCGGGCCGGATGAAGGCCGCATCGCACATGCCGTCGGGCGTCTTGATCATGAGGTCGGTTTCGGTCAGCGCCATGGCGGGCGCCGCTTCGGCAGCACCTGCCATGACCGTCAAACCGGCGCCCAGGGAAAACGCACCAAAGCCGCGGCGCGAGACGGCGGTTTCGCTGTTGGTTTCTTCCGGAATTCTGTCGTCGCTCACATGATCCTCCGTAGCTTGGCTGCTGGGAATTCGACATCACCCACTCCCCTTGAAGCTATCACATGTCGCAGATCGGACGCTTCTGATAAAAGCGGAACTCTATCCCTGGGAGGGCTCCAATGTTCGTGTGTTCAAAGTGGAAACTTGCCGGCGGCGCGGCGATGTGCGCAGCACTTCTCATTGGTTCCGCGCCGGTGTCGGCGGCCGAAATCACGATGATCAGCGCCATGGCGCTGCATGCCACCTACACCGAACTCGCACAGCAATATGAGAAGATGAGCGGCGACAAGGTGACCATCATCTGGAGTCCCGGGCTCGAAGTCACCAAGCACGTCCAGAGCGGGGAGAAGGCCGATTTTGCGGTGCTGGGGGCCGACGGAGTCGACGACCTGATCCAGAAGGGGTTCCTCGCGCCGGGAAGCCGGGTGCCTTTGGCGCGGTCGCTGATCGGGATTGCCATCCGCCCCGGTTCGCCCCGGCCCGATCTGTCCTCGGGCAACACGCTGAAGGCGTCGCTCCTGGCCTCGCGGAAGATTGCGCTCTCCAACGGAACGAGCAGTCTCTATTTGAAAAAGATGTTCCAGAAGATGGGCATCGGCGATCAGATGGAGGCCAAGATTTACCGTTCCCCCAACGGGCGCGGCGAGAACGTTTCCAATGTGCTCCGGCGTGGGGACGCCGATCTCGGATTCCAGCAGGTCAGCGAATTGATCGACGAACCGGGCATCGAGTTGATCGGACCGATCTCATCGGATGTTCAGGACGTGACGGTTTGGTCGGCGGGGATGTATCGCGACGCGCCCCATCCAGACGCGGCAAAGGCGTTCATCCGATTCCTGACCTCGGCGCAGGCCGCGGCCGTGTTGAAGAAGCACGGCCTCGACCCGGGCGCGTAACATTGCGGCTTTTCCTTCGCTGTTTACGGGGAGGCGCTCGCGAAGCGAGTGGAGGGGATTGTCGCCCCCTCCCCGGCTTGGCCGGACCTCCCCCGTGAACGGGGGAGGAAAACGCGGCGTTCAACCAATCAATGCGCCAGCGGATCGGGGCGGAGCTGGAAATGCACCACCTTGCTGGTCTGGCCCTTGCCGCCTTCGATATGGGTCGGCGCGCGCTCGGAATAGGTCGAGAACAGGCCCTTGCCCTTCCAGCCGGCGCTTGCGTCGTCGATGCGCCCGTCCATGCCCTTGGCGTAATAGCTCATGGGATACGGAATGCGCATGACCACCCATTTCCCGTTGACCAGGGCTTCCAGCGCGTCGGATTGGCTGGCGGTGGCGATCGGCGTGTTCTTGCCGAAGCCGAGCGTGTCCTGCTGATCGACCCACATGGCATAGGGTGCTTCGGCAGTGGCGCCGACGGTGGCTGACGTCAGGTTTTCAAACGTCGGTCCTGGCAGGTGATAGATCTTCCACCCTTCTGGACAGACGTTCTGCGCATCCGCCGCGATGGGTCCGTTGAGCGGGCCCTTGCACAGGCGCCGGTCAAAGCTCGCCGCATCGCCGGAAGCAAGCGCGAGCCATACTACGCCATCGCTTGCGATCCCCATGCCGCGCGGTGAGAAGCCGGAATAGGGCGTCTTCGGGTTCTTGTACGGGACTTCGTAATATTCGGTCAGCTGTGTCTTGGGATCGAAGCGGATCACACCGCCGGGGAAGCCCAGGATGGAACCGTAGATGCTGCCGTCGGGCGCGGTATTGATGCCGTAGGGCGCGCCCATGATCTGCTTGTCCTTGGTCGGATCGACCTTGCCGTCGAGGCCGACCCAGCCGGCATCGCGTTTGCCGTTGCCGTTGGTGTCGATGACGAAGGGTGACCAGCCCTGGCTCGCCGCGTCGTCATGGGTGGCATCCCACTTCTTCGTGTCGAGCCAGCCGATCACATCGTAGGGTCCGCCGGCGCTGAACCATAGCACGCCATTGTCGTCGAAGTTCAGATGGTGGGTGTTGAAGCAGAGGTCGATCATGGTGATCTTCCCCGTCTTGGGATCGTACACCTCGGCCTGACGGTTCGATGTGTCCTTCGGATAGACCTTGGCGGAGGCCAGGTTCGATCCCGCCTTGCAGTAGGCCGGATTGGCGTTCGGGCGAATGCGCGCGGTCAGCCACAGCCGTCCTTTGTCGTCGAACATGGGATTGTGCACATTGGTGTGCGTGTCCCAGATCGGCTCGTCGCCCCAATAGGGCGATGCGGCAAGCGGGGGCGTGCTCTTGGTGGTCGGCGTTTTCGGATCGCGGTATTCGGTCTTCAGCACACCGGATTTGTTGTTCACCGGATCGACCCAGGGAAGCAATTCCGTCGACTGTTCCGTCGAACCGTAGATCAGCCCCTTGGCATTCACATTCGGATTGCGCTTGTCGGTGGAAATACCGTCATGGACATAGGCCTTGGGCGTGTTCCAATCCCATTCCGTGACCACGAAATTGCGTTCGATGCCGGTCGGGCGTACCGGATCGGTTTTCGGAAGCTCGCCTTTCGCCACACGGTCCGTCCATTGGCCGAGCAGCGACAATTGGCGGCCCGTGTCGAACTGACCGATGGCATCCATCATGCCGCTGCCGGCTTGACCTGATTGCAGCCGGCGTTCCCAGGCTTCCGCGGACGTATTGAAGTGGCCGAGCTGCGAAGGAATCGTGCGGGTCGCCAGATCGCCCAGCTGATGGCAATGGATGCAGCCATCCGTCTTGGCATAGCGGAGCCACATGCCCTGGTCCTTCAGGGTGACGGGCATGCCGTTTCCTTGCGGGCCGGTGCCCGGGAACAGCTTGGCATCGGGGATGTTCAGCATCGAGTACCAGAAGATGCCGGGGTAATAGGCGGCCGCGGCGGCGCGGTTGGGCGCAGGTACCGCCTTAAGGTCGAGGTTCTTGCCCGGCTGCGCCCTGGTCTTGGGCGAGTCGACCAGGCCATAGCCGCGCACCCAGATGTCGTAATTGGCCTTGGGGAGGTCGGGGATGACATAGCGTCCCTGATCGTCCGTGACGACGATCTTCACATATTTGGTCGGCAGGTCCTTGGTCTCGGCAATAACCCAGACCCCGGCTTCCGGCCCCTTGGCGCCGGTAACGACCCCGCCGATGTCGTCTGCGTCGATGCGAACCTGCGCGGATGCCGCACTCGCTGCGAGCAGCGCAAAAGCGCTGACGCCAAGCATTCCGATTGAGGCAATGGTTTTCATGTCTCCCCTTCCCCTGACTTGTCCCGGGCTAAGGAGCCACCATAGCGCAAGATGGGCCGGACGCCTAAGCGTTCCGGCCCATCATTGCTGGGAAAGGAGCCGAAAATCAGCTCACAATGGTCCAGGTGCCGTCCGGCTGCTGGCAGGCCCGGCCGGAGGCCGCTTGCGGACGCCCGTCGATAAAGATCTGCTGGGTGTAGTTGGCGCAGCGGAACCCGTCCGGGTCGTTGTAGTAATCGCGCACCTGGAACTCGCCATAATGGCCGCTCTTCGGATTGCGCCATTGATAGGACGCATTCGGCCGTCCGGCATTGAAGCCGTCGTAATAGGTCTTGTAGGCATAACTCCGATCCTCGCAATCGAGGTTCCGGGTCAGGGTCGCGCCGAGCGCGCCGCCGATCACAACACCGGCCACCGTGCCCACGCCCCGCGCAGGCCCGCGGTTTGCCGCGTTGCCCAGCAACCCTCCGATAAGGGCGCCCGCGATGACGCCCGCCGGGTCCACCGTCTGCCGGCACTGCTGATAAAACACGTCGTCATTGTACGTGTACGTACGCGCATAACGCTGACGCCAGCGGAGGTCGCGGTCGTCGGCTACGCGCGGCGGAGGCGGTGCAGCACCATAGCGGTCGTCGTAGCGCCGGTTGCCGCGGCCGTCGTCATACCCCGCGCGATAGCCGTCCTGATAGCCGTCGCGGAGGCCCTGTTCGATGCCTTCGCGGCGGCCTGCTTCAAAGCCATCGCGATAGGCGCCTTCCTGCCTCGGCACGAAGCGCGGCTGCGCAACGGCGGGCATGGCGGCCTGCGCGAGCATCAAAGCGGCGGTTGCAAGCGCTGCGGTTTTCAAAATTCGCATGATCAACTCCCCCAGAATCGCGGTATGCATTAACTTCTATTACTCTTTCGGACACATGGCGAATTTGCGGCAAATCAAAACAACACTGCCGACGGAACCCTTGGCTCCATACGGTCCCGCTCCAGATTGTCCCAAATAGATTACAACCGGCCCTGGCTGGCGTTGCTTATGTTGCGGCAGTTCACATGCAGGGGCAAATCCAGGCAATAGCGTCCGAGTACTCGTGGCCCCCTCCCCAACAGGAACCCGAGAAGGGATGACCTGTCTGGGTCCCCTGCATGATGAACGCCAGTGCGAGTGTGAGTAAACCGAGGTTGCGATGCCCGTACAGAGTGCCATAGCCGAACGTATCGACCAGCTTCGCGCGCGTGCGCAACGGTACAAAGGGCTGGCGGAGATATTGTATGATCGGCGGATGGCCGCCGAAGTTGCGGTATTTGCCAAAGAAATAGAGGCGGAAGTTGCCCGCCTGGAACGCAGTCACCGATTGTTTTGGCGTGGGGGGGATGCCAGCCAGGCGCTCGCGTCCTGACTGTTTGCTTTCGTGGCGAAATCTGGTTCAAACTTTCGGTTCGTGCCTATAAGACGCGATTGACCTCTTGTGCAATAATGGCGCAGGGGGTGATGAGCATTGAGCGCGTGAAAGGTGGCCCGCCATGAGCCGCACACGGCGATTTTCTTTTGTTGGTCCGGCAGCCTCTATCGCTGCCTCGCTTGTGCTCGCCAATTGCAGCACGTTTGTCGGCGCTCTCGCTCTTTTGAAAAACCAGCCTGCTCCGGTCAGTCCGGCTCCCGAAGTGGTGGTCATACCTCCGATGGCGCAGGAAGTGCCGATCATGGAGCCCACCATCGATATTCCGGCGCAGCCCGCGCCCGAGCCTCCGCGGCTCGCGAGCATCGTCCCGCCATCGAGGCCGCCGCCGAATGCGGCAATCCCGACTCCGAAGCCGAACAGGCTGGACGCCGAGCCCGTGGCGCCGGCCGACCTCGTGGGCTTCGATTTCCCCGGCGTATTGCACGTATTGAGAAAACCCGATTCCACGCAGAAGCAGGCGTTGTCGGTGGTGTGGAGCTATGAGCAGGCCGATTGCCATCTCGATCTTTATTTTTACCCCGACATCCAGACCAAGGTTTTCCGCTTGCTGAAATTCGATCTGAAGGATGCGGCCGGCGAGAAACTCAGCGACACCAGCGCATGCATGCGTGGACTTAGAGCCGCGAGGGCCGATGACTCTGCAGCACCGTGATCTGACGCGGCCACGAATCATGATCGTTGACGACGACGGGATGTTCCGCGAATCGCTCGCCCAGAACCTGGCGGATGCCGGGTTCTCGATCACCTCTTACGGGGACGGACCGTCCGCGCTCATCCATATGGGCGAAGCGCCTCCACCCGACATGATCCTGCTCGATTGGAAGATGCCGGGCATGACGGGCATCGAGGTCTTGCGCGAATTGCGGGAGCGGAAAATCGAGACGCCGGTGGTGTTCCTCACCGTGCTCAGCGATCAGATCTACGAAGAGGCCGGGCTCCTTGGAGGTGCGGTCGATTTCGTCGAGAAGTCGCGCGGCTTCGCCATCCTTTCGCGGCGGATCGACCTCATCCTGAAGGGGATCAAGGCCCATCAGGCGAGGGTTGCCGATGTGCAGGCCACCGTGCTTAACCGCGGTCATCTCAAGCTCCATCGCGACGTCAATCGCGCCTATTGGAAGGGTGTGCAGCTCGATCTGACGGTCACCGAATTCCAGATGCTGGACCATCTGGTGACGCGCGCGGGCCGCGACGTGCGCTATCGCGAACTCTACGACATCGTACACGGCGAGGGTTTCGCGGCGGGCCAGGGCGAGATCGGCTTCCGCGCCAATGTACGCGCCTTCGTGAAACGCATCCGGCAGAAATTCCGCGATATCGATCCCGACTTCACCCAAATCGAAAATTATCCCGGCTTCGGCTACCGCTGGAGCGACGGCGATGCCCCTTAGCCTGGGCGAGAAGCTAAGGACGGCCTATCGCGCGGTCGCGATCAAGATCGGGTTTGTCGCGATCATCTTTCTCGTGGTGCCGATCATCTTCTACCGGCTGTTTCAGATCGCCGACGCGCAGGAGGGCGCGCTGCTTCAGCGCACGGTCGAAGAGAAGGGAACCCTGATCGCCTCCGTGCTGCAGCCCCGCCTCGAAGGCTTCGAGAGCGAGCCCCCCGATCGGCTGCAGCAGGCGCTCAATGCCCTCATCGCGGCGGGAACCAACATCAAAGTCCTGGTCCGGCAGGAAGGAACGCCCGCAACCAACGGATTTCTGTATGTGGCTTCGGCGCCGGAGACGTCGGCCGATTACCTCGAACAGGAGCGGGACGAGCTTGTCCGCTTGGGGATTTTCGACCGGCTTGCGCCGAGCTGTGCCGGCGAGACCAACCCGACGATGCGTTTCACCAATCCCGCCGGCCGGCCGGAGATACTCACCTCCGTCACCTCCATCCATACGGGCAAGAATTGCTGGGTGGTGATCACCTCCCAATCGACGGCGGCGATTTTGAATACCTCCATCGGCCAGCCGGTCTGGCGCACCTCCACGGTGCGCATCGCGATCTTCGTCTACTTCCTGAGCGCGCTGGTTGTCGCCTGGCTGTTCATTCAGCTTTGGCGCAGCATCGACAAGTTCCGCTCGACCGCGCGCAAGATCCGCGTCCAGGGCGCGGGCGACATCTCGTTTCACGAGATGAACACGATCCCGGAACTGAACGGCGTGGCCGAAGATTTCGACTCGCTGGTCTCGGCATTGCAGCAATCGAAGGATTTCATCATCCAGGCCGCGGAGGAGAATGCGCATGCGCTGAAGGCGCCGCTCGCCGTGATTTCGCAGGCGATCGAGCCCTTGAAGCGGGCCGTGCCGACATCCAATGTGCGGGCGCAACGAAGCCTCGAACTGATCGAGCGCTCGACCGCGCGCCTCGATCTGCTGGTTTCGGCGGCGCGCGATCTGGAACAGGCGGCTGCCGATGCGATTTCATCCAGTTCGCGGCCGATCAACCTGTCCTCGCATTTGGCGCAGCTCATTACCGCGTATGAAACGACGCTGACCGCCGAAGGCAAGCACCTGTTCTGGATCATCGAGCCCAACGTGCATGCCTATGCAACCGAAGAAGCCATGGAAACGATTTTCGAGAACCTGCTCGAAAATGCGGCGAGCTTCACGCAGCCGGGAGGCACGATCGAGGTATCGCTGAAGTCAGCCGATGCTCAGGTGCATCTCACCGTCGCCGACGACGGCCCGGGCGTTCCGAACGACAACCTGCCGCTGATTTTCGAGCGGCATTTCTCCGCCCGCTCCCAGACGCGCGAACCCGCCGAAGCGCCGGCCCAAAGCGACAACCATTTCGGGCTCGGGCTCTGGATCGTGCGCCGGAACGTCGAAGGTCTTGGCGGGCACATCGCCGCGGCCAACCGCGAAGGCGGCGGATTTGCCGTGACAGCGAGCTTTCGCGCGGCCGCCTGACTTTTCTAATAGCAGAGCCTAATCTCGCGCTCGAAACCGATTGAGCGGGGGCCGTCATGGCTCGAATGGCAACGATTGCGATTGCTGCGTCGATACTCGCCTTAACTGACGCGCGTGCCGCCGAATTCACGCTGATGCCGAGCCCCAAGACCGTGAACATCGGCAATTTCAACGCGGCCAACAGACCTGCGCTCACCATCAATTCGGGCGACATCGTCAATCTGGAAGCGGCAACCCAGCTTGAACCGGAAGCGATAGATGCTTCGCACGTGGTGCCTCCGTCAGCGGTGCCGCAATATGTCCGCGACATCTATCGCGACGTGAAGGACAGGGGGCCGGGGCCACATGTTCTGACCGGTCCCATTTATATAAACGGCGCGATGCCGGGCGACGTGCTGGAGGTGCGGATTCTCGCGGTCGATCTTGCGGTCGATTACGCCTACAACCGCCAGCGTCCCTATACGGGCACGGTCCCCGACGATTTCACCCAATTCTGGCAGCGCGTCATCAAGCTCGACCGCGCGAAGAAGACGGCCGAAGTCGCGCCCGGCGTGGTGGTGCCGCTCGACCATCCCTTCTTCGGAACCATGGGCGTGGCGCCTCCCGCCGTGATGGGGCGCATCGGCAGCGGGCCGCCGGGCATCCACACCGGCAACATCGACAACAAGGATCTGGGCGCCGGATCGATCCTGTATATGCCGGTGCATGCGCCGGGTGCGCTGTTCTCGGCGGGCGATGGCCATGCGGCGCAAGGGGAAGGCGAGGTCGACCTTTCCGCCATCGAGACGGGCTTGCGCGGGCGCTTTCAGTTCATCGTGCACAAGGACATGAAACTCACATGGCCGCGCGGCGAGACGCCGACACATTGGATCGCGATGGGGCTCGCGCCCAAGCTCGACGACGCGATGAAGATGGCCGTGCGCGAGACCATAGCCTTCATCACGGCGCGCTTTCCCAAGCTCAGCCGCGAAGAAGCCTATATGATCGCAAGCGTGGCGGTGGATTACCACGTCACCCAGACCGTGGATGGCACGGTCGGCATCCACGGCATGATCCCGAAGGCGATCTTCGCTCGTCAGTAGAAGCGCGGAATCTTGCCGTTGTGCGGCGTCTTGCGGTCCGAAAGATCGAGGAACACTTCGTCGATATAGCACCAGCCCCAGCCTTCGGGAGGATCGTAGCCTTCGATGATGGGATGACCGGTCTTCTCGAAATGCTTCGTCGCGTGCCGGTGTGGCGACTGATCGCAGCAGCCGACATGGCCGCAGGTCCGGCACAAGCGCAAATGCACCCATTTGGAGCCGATCTTCAGGCACTCCTCGCAGCCGAGCGCGCTCGGGGTCACGTCGCGGATGCCGTCGATATGCGTGCATTCGCTGTCGCCCATTACACTGTCCCCGGATTGACGATTGGCGCACCCTCGCCGGCTTGGGCGAGATAGGCGTGCAGCGTGGCCACAACCTGAGCACCTTCGCCGACGGCAGCCGCGACCCGCTTGACCGAGCCCGCCCGCGCATCGCCGATGGCGAAGACGCCCTCGCGGCTGCTCTCGAGCGGGCGGCCATTGAGGTCGGTGCGCACGAAGCCCTTGGCATCGAGCGCAATATCGCAGTTCGACAGCCAGTCGGTGTTGGGGTCCGCCCCGATGAAGAGGAACATGTGCCGGACCGGACGGGCCTGCTCCGCTCCCGATCTGCGGTTGCGCCAGCGGACCGTGTCGAGCGCGCCGTCCTTTCCTTCGAGCGCTGCAACCTCGGTTTCGATGAGCACTTCGATATTCGGCTGGGCCGCGATGCGGTCGATCAGATAGCGCGACATGCTGGCTTCCAAACCAGGCCCGCGCACCAGCATCCATACTTTCTCCGCCTGGCTTGCGAGATAGACGGCCGCCTGGCCCGCGGAATTGCCGGCGCCGACAAGCACCACCTCCTGGGCGGCGCACAGGCGTCCCTCCAGGGGCGAAGCCCAATAATGCACCGACGTGGATTCGAACTCGGAAAGATTCGGGAGATCGAGGCGGCGATAGCGCGCGCCGCTCGCGATCACCACGGCGCGCGCCGCGACGCGTTCATCGTTCGCGAGCATCAGCTGAAAATGTCCGCTCCCGGGATGGGCCTCATCGGCCAGGCTGACGACTTCATCGGGAATCGCCATTTCGACGCCGAATTTCTGCGCCTGGTTGTAGGCCCGCGCCATCAAGGCGATACCGGATACCCCGGTCGGAAAGCCGAGATAATTCTCGATGCGCGCCGATGCGCCGGCCTGCCCGCCGAAAGCCCGGCAATCGAGCACCAGCACCGAGAGGCCCTCGGAAGCGGCATAGACCGCCGCCGCGAGACCCGCAGGTCCCGCACCGACAATCGCAACATCGTAGAGCTTGCCGGGATCGATTGCGCTGACGAGACCGATGCAGCGGGCTAGCGACTGCTCGCTCGGATTGCGCAGCATCTGTCCGTTCGGACACAGCACAATGGGAAGCTCGCCGGGGGCGACGTGAAAGCGCTCGATCAGCTCCTTCGCCTCGGTGTCGGTTTCCGGGTCAAGCCTCTGGTGAGGATGGCCGTTGCGTTCGAGAAAACCTTCAAGCCGCAGCACATCGCCATTATCCGCCCGCCCGACGATCACCGGCCCGCCGACGCTCTCCTGGAGAAGACCGACACGGCGCAGGATCAGAGCGCGCATGATCCGTTCGCCAAGGTCGGCTTCTTCCACCAGCACATTGCGAAGCTTTTGCGGCGGAATGATCAGAACCTCGGCGGTGCCTTTGGCTTGAGCATCGACAAGCGCGGGCCGGCCGGAGAGCTGTGCCAGTTCCCCGCCGAAGGAGCCGGCGCGATGGGTCACGATGGGCGCGCTGCGCTTGCCGTCGTGCTGCGTGATCTCCACTTCGCCGGAGATGACGACGAACATCCCGGGCGAGGTTTCACCGGCGTGCACCAGATATTCCCCGGCAGCGCAGGTCTTGAGTTCGCCGAAGCGCATCAGGCGCGCGATATCCTCGGGCTCCAGAACGGGGAACATCTGGCCGAAGCGCGTTTCGATGACAGAGGGTGGCGGTGATGCCATAAGTTTGATCGGCCCGTGCAGTGACAGGGCAGTATGAACGAAATGGGCGCGCTTTTTAATCCGTCAACCGCTCGCGAGCGCTTGAAACGCGCGAACGCTGACAAAGCGGCCTCGACCCACTATTCTCCGCGGCCGGCACATTCCGAAGGAACTCCGATGTACGATTTCGTGTTTTTGCGGCGGATGCTGTGCGCCGGCCTGATCTCTGGGGCGGCCGCGCTGCTCATCTCCGCGCCTCTCGCCGCCCAGGATGGTCAGCCCGCAAAGGACGCCATCCCGGACTTCATGGCGCCCGGAACGGGCTGGACCATGATCAACACCAACGCAACCGATTACGTGGATCCGGTATCGGGCGCAAAGCCCGTCACCAACGATCCGAAATATCCCCATATCGGCAATCTGCAACCGGGCCAGAAGACCGAGCGGGTGGCCGACCTTACCAATCCGATCCTGCAGGATTGGATGAAGCCGCAAATGGAGAAATACAACGAGGAGGTGAGGCAGGGAACGATCCCCTTCGTCGCCACCTCGCTGTGCTGGCCAGGCGGCGTACCGGGGCAATTGCTGGTGCCGACGACGGTCTATTTCATCCAGAAACCGGACGAGGTGGTCATGATCTGGGAGCGCGATCAGCTCGTGCGTCATGTCTGGCTGAACGTCCAGCACACGAAGAACCCGCGGCCGACCTGGTTCGGCGAATCCGTCGGTCATTACGAGAACGGCGACACGCTGGTGATCGACACGGTGGGATTTGTCGAACATCCCTTCAGCTTCGTCGACAACTACCGCACGCCGCATACCAAGCAACTGCACACGGTCGAGCGCTGGAAGATCACCAATGTGCCGGGCGGTGGCGGGCGGCGCGGCGGCGCCGGCCAAGTGAAAGGCATCGAGGTCAGCTTCACGGTCGAAGATCCAGGCGCGTTCAAGATGCCGTGGGGCGGCATGATGCGCTATCGCAACGAGAAGGGCGCCATGGAGGAATTCGTCTGCGCTGAAAACAATGGCGGACATTTTGCGGCCGAGAAATACGAAATGCCGGTGGCAAAGAAAGCGGATTTCTGAAAGCGCGCGTTTGCACCCTCCGATGTTTGAGGGCGGGCCCAAGGAGGATCGGATGAAGCGGCGGATTTTATCGGTGACGGTTGCGGCGCTGGCGTTGTCGGCGGGTTCCGCGTGGGCCGCGGAATTGTCCGCAGCCAATCAGCAGAAGCTCATCGCGGCCGTCGATGCCTACGCGCCGCGCATGAGCGAGGTCGCGCTGAAAATCTGGGCCATGCCCGAGATGGGCTATCTCGAAAACAACACCACGGCGCTCCTGCAGGGCGAGTTGAAGAAGGCGGGCTTCACCGTGCAGACGGGCGTCGCCGGCATGCCCACGTCGTTCATCGCGCGCGCCGGCTCCAATGACGGCCCGGTGATCGCCATCCTGGCCGAAATGGATTCGCTCCCCGGCCTTTCCAATGAAGCCGTGCCCGAACGCAAGCCCATTGCCGGCCAGGACTCAGGGCACGCCTGCGGCCACAATCTGTTCGGCTCGGGCGCGGTTGCCGCGGCCATCGCGGTCAAGAAATGGATGGAGGAGAACGGCGTCCACGGACAGTTGCGCGTCTACGGCACACCGGCGGAGGAAGGAGGCGGCGGCAAGTCCTATATGGTCAGCGCAGGACTCTTCAAGGACGTGGACGTCACGGTTTACTGGCATCCGGCGGACGCCAATACCGCAGCCCAGGACAAGAACCTTGCCAATATCAGCGCAAAATTCCGCTTCCACGGCATACCGGCCCATGCCGCAGCCGCCCCCGAGCGCGGGCGCTCCGCGCTCGATGCGGTGGAGGCGATGGATAACATGGTCAATCTGATGCGCGAGCACGTGCCGTCCGACGTGCGCATCCATTACATCATCACCAATGGCGGAGCAGCGCCCAACATCGTGCCGGAATTCTCCGAATCCTATTACATGGTGCGCGATCCCGACCCGCGCGTGGTCGCCGACGTGTTCGATCGCGTGAAGAAAGCGGCCGAGGGAGCAGCTCTTGGCACCGGCACCAAAATGGATTTCGAGTTGATCGGCGGGGATTATTCGATCCTCCCCAACGACGTGCTGGGCAAGATCATGGATTCGAACCTGCGCCGTGTCGGTGCGCCGCAATGGAACGCCGACGAGAAAGCCTGGGCGGCAAAGTTGCAGAAGACGCTCGGCGCGAATGTGCCTTCCATCGACACCGCGCAGCAGATCAAGCCCTATCGCGTGAATGGGCAGAAATATTCATCGACCGATTCGGGCGACGTGAGCTGGGTGACGCCTTTGGCGACCCTGAACACCGCCACCTGGGTACCGGGCACGCCGGCCCACTCCTGGCAGGCCACCGCGGCCGACGGCATGGGCATCGGACTGAAGGGCGCTGTCGTCGCCGCCAAGACGCTCGCGCTGACGATGGCGCAGCTCTATCAGAGCCCGGATTCGATCGCCGCTGCGAAGGCCGAGTTCAACAAGGCCCGCGGTCCCAATTTCACCTACAAGCCACTGATCGGCGAACGCAAGCCGCCGCTCGATTATCGCAAGAACCCCTCGTCCTTCGCCGACGCCGGCTGAGATGGGACGGCACGAAAGGCGCATCAGACTGAAGCAAAGCGTCGACGAGGTTTCGCGCCGAGGCATGGATTTGAGCGCGAACGGCGTTGACCGGACCTGGGCGGTAGCGGGCGTTACGCGAATCCTGATGGACATCCTCGGCGGGCGCGGGTCAACCCGCGCGAGCCAGGCGGCCAAGCGCGCCAACGCGTTCTTCGAGACGTCGCTCAAGCGCAACCCGTCGCGGGAACCCGTCGCCTGCGCCAAAGGCTGTGCCTTCTGCTGTTACATGACAGTCACCGTGACGGCGCCGGAGATCTTCCAAATCGTCAATGTGCTGCGCGATCAGTACAAGGACGATTTCGGGACCATCCTCGACCGCGTCCGGATCGCCGACGAGAAGACGCGGGGGCTGACGGTCCGGGAGCGGCAGATGGCGAAAATCCCCTGCGTCTTGCTGCAAGACAATGCGTGTTCCGTTTATGCGGATCGGCCTGGCGTCTGCCGGGGCCTGGCGTCGATTTCCGCGGACACTTGCGAGCGCGCCTATAATGGGGATGTCTCGGGAATCGAAACGCCCGCGGTGTGGACAAGCCTGCGCAACGCCCAGAAACAGGCGCTGTGGGCGGCCCTCGACGCGTCGAACCTGCCGAGCGAATCCTATGATTTTCATCATGGACTTCGTGTTGCGCTCGAGAATCCCGATGGCGAAGAGCGCTGGCTGAAGGGCGAGGACTTGTTCGCCGATGTTGCGCGCGTGCGCCTGAACGACCCCGCCGCCAACGCGCACAATCGAAGGATCATCGACAGGCTGATCGCCGGCGCGACCGGCAAGGAAATGGCATGAGCCGAGACGCAACCGGGGGATAGGATGGGGCGGCACGAAAGGCGCATTCAGCTGAAGCGGAGTGTGGAGGCCGTGTCGCGCGGCGGGATGGATTTGGCCGCGCCCGGCAATGAGCAAAGCTGGTCCGTGATCGCCGCGACACGCATTCTGCTGGATATATTGGAAACGCGAAGCCCTTCACGGGCCAGCGCCGCGGCCAAGCGCGTGATGGAATTCTTTGAGACGTCGCTCAAGAACAATCCATCGAAGTTTCCGATTGCCTGCGCCAAGGGCTGCGCCTTCTGCTGCCATGTCAGCGTGACGGCGACGGCGCCGGAGATATTCCTCGTCGCCAATGCGGTGCGCGAACGGCACAAGGACAACCTCGCCGCCGGCATCGCGCATGTGCGCGCGGCCGATCAAAGAACGCGCGGGCTTACCAGCCAGCTGCGGGGGCGGCTGAAAATCCCCTGCGCCATGCTGGAAGACAATGCCTGCACGGTCTACGCGGCACGGCCCGGTGCCTGCCGCGGCTTCACCTCGACATCGGCCAAATCATGCGAACGCGGCTACAACGGCGAGAACGTGCAGATCGATACGCCAATGGTGTGGACCGCACTCAGGAGCGCGCAGAAGCAGGCGCTGTGGGCGGCGCTCGATGCGGCGAAACTCCCGAGCACCCTTTACGAATTCCATCACGGGCTCCTGGTCGCCCTGGAAACGCCGGATGCCGAAGCCCGCTGGCTGAAAGGCGAGGATATTTTCGCGGGCGTCGCGCGCGAAACGATGGTGGACCCCGCGGCCAACGCCAGCAATCAGCGGATTATTGCCCAACTGATTGCCGGCGCCGAAGGCCGCGAAATGCCGTGACGTTCAAATGCGCTATTCGACCTGTTTTGTGATCGGCTGGCCCTTGGGACCGACAAACGTTGCGAGCGCGACTGCGGGTTCATTGCCGCGATTGATGCCTTCATGGATCTTGCCGGATTCGACGAAGAACGTTTCGCCCGCCTTGTAGGTGATGTTGGGCTTGCCCTCGTAATCGAGCGAGATCGCGCCGGAGACGACATAGACCATCAGCGCACCCGGATGGGTGTGCTTGCCTTCGCGTCCGCCGACCGGAATGGTCACCTGGATCAGGGCTTCCGTCGTGTTAGGCATCGGCAAGTCCTGCTGCATCAGCACCTTGCGGACGACCGTCGGCTGATCGGCGCTCGAAGCCGGCACGGCGTAGATGGCGGCCGACCCGGCTAAAGCGAGCGCGATGGCGCCCATAGCGAATTTGCGCATTCATTCCTCCCAAAAGTCCCAATCCCGGATCAGCCGGGATTTCCGGTCGGGCCGGACGATATTGCACGCCTTCCCGAACCGCAAATCCTCCTTTAAGCGTCCAATTGGCGGGCCATCCAATCGGCCGATTTGGCGCGGTATTTGTAGAAGCGATTGTGCGCGACGTGATTGCCGTCTTCCACCACCAGCAGGGTCGTCGGTCCTGCCGTCTCGCGCGCGAGCCTTTCGGCGTCTTCAGGCGGGCAGAGACGATCGAGCCCGGCGGCGATGACGAACAGCGGGCATTCGATTTTTTCGCCGAGCCCTTCCAGCGATAGCGTGAACGCTTTCTCGCGCGCTTCCGCCTCCGACGCACTATGGCTGCGCCGAACATAGGCGTCACGCGTGAGCGCGGGCAGCTTCTCCCACAGCGCGCCCCAATTGTAGGGACCGCAATTGGCGATGGCCGCCGCGATGCGCTTTTCGAAGGCGACCGTGCGGGGCGCGTAATAGCCGCCGAGACTGATGCCCCAGATGCCGATGCGGCTGGTGTCGAGGTCGGAGCAGTTCGATTCCAGCCAATCGATCACGGGTCCCACGACGTTCTCGTAATCGTAGCGAATGGGAAAATCATATTCCGCCTCGCCCTGCCCCGGTCCGTCGAAGGCGAGGATCGCCATGCCGCGGCGCAGGAAATCCATCTCGAAGGTGAGGAGCTCTTCCTTCGTGGAATCGAGGCCCATGGTCATCAGAACGACAGGCGGTCGGGCAGCGCCTTTGGGCCTGCGCAAGGTTGCGGCAAGGTGCTTCCCCATATACGGGATTTGTACGCGCACTCCCGGCGGATCGAGATGGGGGAGCGCCAGGTCGAGGCACTCGACCGCCTTCATATGGGCGGCGCGCATCTGGACCATGTCCTGCACGAAGAGATATTTCGCGAAATGGTAGGTGACGGCCGCACGCGATAGGTGCTCGCCGGCGGAGACGAATTGGTTGGCATCGAGCGCCTCGCGGCCGAGCCGCTCGTGAACGGCGGCGCGCGCCGACCAGGTGCCGCACCAATCGTCCCAAGAGGTGAGCGAATTCAGCACATCGTGGAAATCGCTCGCGGCCACGCCATTGACAGTGAAGCGGGCCTCCCAATTGGCGGCATGATGCAGGCGCGGATCGGACACGGGCGTCTCCCCTGTTGACCGCTTTGCTGTAAGCCGCTGGCCCCGATTGTCAACTTGTCACCGGCTGCGGGCTCCTTCACTTTGGCCCACGGTTCGGGAGCGGCGCGGGACATGGCGGAACTCATCGGCAGACGGATGCTGCGTGTCGAGGACGGGCTGTTGCTCGTTGGCCGTGGGCGCTTCGTCGACGACATCCGCTTGCCCAACATGCTGCATGCATCGTTTCTTCGCAGCCCCCACGCGCATGCAAAACTGATGCGGGTCGATGTGGAAACAGCGCGCGGGATGCCGGGCGTGCGGGCGGTGTTCGCCTATGACGATTTGCGTGAGCGCCTGACAGTTGACCGGATTCCGCTTGGCTTGCCGTCCGGAGCCGTTCGCTTCGCCGTCGATCCCTTTGTTCTTGCGCGCGACGAGCTGACCTATGTGGGCGAGCCCATCGCGCTGGTCGTGGCCGAAACGCGCGGCATCGCCGAGGACGCGGTGCGCGAAGTCGAGATCGATGTCCAGCCGTTGCCCGCGGTCACCGATCCGGTTGCGGGGCTTGCCGCCCATTCGCCGCGCGCGCGATTGGATTGCCCGGACAATCTGGTGGCACAGCATCGCCTTTCCTATGGCGATGTGGATGCGGCGTTTGCGTCGGCTGCCCATCGTATTCCAATGCGCTTCCGCATGAGCAAGGGCGGCGGCCATTCCATCGAACCGCGCGGAATCGCGGCGCATTACGATGCCAACGAGGATTTGCTCACCGTCTGGGACAACACCCAGATGCCGCACCGCGCGAAATCGGTTCTGGTTACGGCGCTTGGGCTCGGCGAACATCAGGTGCGGGTGATTGCGCCCGACGTCGGCGGAGGCTTCGGCCCCAAAGCGGTATTCCATCCCGAAGAACTGGCGATACCGGCCGCCGCGCTCGCGCTCGGCGCGCCCGTGAAATGGATCGAAGACCGCAGCGAGAACTTCACCGCCACCGCGCTCGAACGGGACCAGGATTGGGACATGGAGGCCGCGTTCGACGCGAACGCGCGGCTGCTGGGTATTCGCGGGACTCTGCGGCACGACCACGGGGCGAACACGCCCTATGGCGTGGCGCTGCCCTATAACGCGGCGACCAACATGATCGGGCCTTATGTGCTGCCTGCCTGTCATGTCGTCATCTCGATGTGCCTGACGAATTTCACGCCGGCCGCACCAACGCGCGGCGCGGGCCGTCCGCAAGGCACCTTCGTGATGGAACGGCTGCTGGATGCGATTGCGGAAAAGCTCTCGCTCCCGCGCGACGAAGTGCGGCGGCGCAATCTGATCCCGCCCGAACGGATGCCGTACCCCACGCCGGTCAAGCAGCGCGACGGGAGCCTCATGACCTATGACAGCGGCGATTATCCCCAAAGCCAGCACCGCGCGTTGGACGCGGCAGGGTGGGCCGGTTTCCCCGTACGCCAGCAATGCGCACGAGAGGAAGGCCGCTACATAGGCATCGGCCTTTGCAATTACGTCGAAGGCACTGGCCGCGGGCCTTTCGAGAGCGCATCGGTTCGCGTCGGCCCTTCGGGCAAGATCATCGTCACGACGGGCGCGACGGCGCAGGGCCAGGGCGTCAAATCCATGCTGGCGCAAATCGTAGGCGAGCGGTTCGGCGTGGCTGCGGATGCCATCCGCGTGATCGACGGAGACACCGATGCTTCACCGCTCGGGCTCGGGGCGTTCGCGAGCCGCCAGGCGGTGAATGCTGGGAATGCTGCTCAAGCCGCCGCCGCGTCGGTGGCGCAGAAGGCGATGGCAGCGGCCTCGATTATGCTGAAGGTGGCGCCGGAGGATTTGGAGCTGACCGATGGGCTGGTGCGCGGGCGTGGGATGCAGGGCGTGCAAATCCCGCTCGGGAGAATCGCGCAAGCCTTGAACGGCACGCCCGGCATGGCGCTTCCCACGGGGATGACGCCGGGCCTGGCGGCGTCGTGCGATTTCGAGCCCGAAGCGATGACCTACAACAACGGGACGCATGTGTGCGAGGTCGACGTGGATGCCGCCACCGGCCGCGTGGCCGTCACGCGCTATGTCGTGGTGCATGATTGCGGACGCATGATCAATCCGCTGCTGGTCGAAGGCCAGGTGTTGGGCGCGATCGCCCATGGCCTCGGAATGACCCTGTATGAATGGATGCGCTACGATTCCAACGGCCAGCCGCTGACGGTGAATTATGCCGATTATCTGCTGCCGACATCCGATGTCGTGCCGCCCATCGAAATCCACCACATGGAATCGCCCTCTCCATTCAATCCCCTGGGCGTCAAGGGCGCCGCCGAAAGCGGCACCATCGGCGCTCCGGCCTGTATCGTTTCGGCCATCGAGGATGCGCTGAAGCCGTTCCGTGTACGGATTACCGATCTGCCGGTGACGCCGCCGCGCCTCGTCGCGCTGATCAACGCTGGGCGGAGAGCCAGCGGGCGCGCATCGGCTTGAGCACGAAGAGCGCCAGCAGCGCCGTGGTCGCATCGAGCCCGACGATGAGCCAGAACACCGGGAACCAACTCCCGGTCGCATCGTGGAGCCAGGCAGCCGCCGGTCCGCCAAGCACCGAACCCACGCCTTGCGCGATGTACAAGAACCCGAAATTCGTCGTCGCGTGCGTGGTGCCGAACGTGTCGGTGAGCGTGGACGGAAAGAGCGAGAAGATTTCGCCCCAGCCGAAGAAGACGACGCCCGACATCACCGCGAACAATACGGGATTACCCCGCGTCGCCAGCATCACATAGACCGCGAGCGCCTCCATCCCGAACGCGATGAACATGGTCCATTCGCGGCCGATATTGTCGGAGACCCACCCGAAGAACGGCCGCGTCAGCCCGTTGGCGACGCGCTGCAGCGTCAGCGCGAAGGGGAGCGCCGCCATGCCCGAAATCGCCACATCGGCAATGCCGAAATCGCGCATCACGGGAGCGAATTGGGAAACCACCATCAGCCCGCCGGTCGCCATCATGGTCATCATGGCGAACATCAGCCAGAAGATCGGCGTCTTCAGAATCTCTGCCGGCGCGTAGTCCTTGGTCGAACTCTTCACGGCGGTCGACGCCGGCACGAAGCGGATTTCACCGGGCTTGGGCGCGCGCATGCCGAGGGCGGCGCAGATGCCGGCCGCGCCGAGCAACAGGCCGAAGGTCAGCAGCGTCTGCTGATGGCCGTTCGATTTCAGCATCGCATCGATGGGGAAGGTGGTGAGGATGGCGCCGAAGCCGTAACCCGCCGCCGCCATACCGACCGCGAAGCCGCGCCTGTCGGGAAACCACTTCACCATCAAACCGATGACGCCGATATAGACGATCCCCGAGCCGAACCCGCAGAGCGCGCCATAGGTCAGATAAAGCGCCCACACGCTCGTCGCCTCTGCGGCCAGCACATAGCCGAGCCCGGTTAGACCCGCGCCCGCCGCGATCAGGAATTTCGGCCCGAAACGGTCGACCAGCCAGCCCTGCAAGGGGGCAAGCCAGGTCTGGAGCACGATCAGCACGGAGAAGGTGATCTGAATGGCGGGAAGGGTCGCGCCGGTTGTGGCCTGGAATGGCGCCACAAACAGCGTCCAGACATATTGCGGACTCGAAATCGACATCATGGCGATGAGGCCGAGCACGAGCTGCCCCCAGCGGGCGACCGGAAAGGACGCCGCCATCGCAGCATCGCCTGTGATCGCCGTATCTCTCGCTACCGACATCGCCCTGCTCCCAGCAATAAGAGCGAGCTTATGCCAAGCGGGCAGCAAACTGCACGGGGATTACAGGCCCCTCCCCTCGTGCAATATGCCGCGGGAGGGGAATGATCGCCTCAATGAGAAACCGTCATTTCAGCGAGGAGATATAGGCGATCACGTCGTCGACTTCCTGATTCTTCAGCATCAGGTTGGGCATTTCGCGATGCGAAGTCCGCAGCGCCACGCGCAGCGCCATCTCGTTCAGACCGGGCGTCTGTGCGAGCGTTTCGAAGGTGGGTGCTTTGCCATTGCGCGAGCGCGGCGCGCCCTTGTCGATGGCGTGGCATTCCGAGCAGACGGTCTCGGCCATGAGATGACCGCGCTTGGCATCGCCAAGGTCCTGGGCCGCGGCGGAGCCCAACAGAACCGCAACACTGGCGGCGGCGAGAATGGCTGTCACGGGAGTATTCATTTTAGCCTCCTTCCGAACGGTCGGCGTCTTGTTTCGGTTATTTTCTGCCACGGCGCATATTCGACCGCATTGATGCATCTCAAGATGCCGATTCAGCGGGTGGCACCTTTGCGCACGGCAGCCCCGCTGCCGCGGATCGACAAAATCATGGGCTTCCCGTTGCGGACCACGTCCAGCACCAGCCGTTCCGGCGATTTCGCCACTTCGGCCGCGAATTCCTCCACCCCGATCACGCGCTTGCGATTGACCGATGTGATCACGTCGCCTTCGCGCACGCCCGAACTCCAGGCCTTGCTGTCCGACTTGACGGTGGCCACTTCAGCACCCTTGTCCGCCGCATCGTTTTGCGAATTGACGAACAGCGCGCCATCGAAGAGTGCTGACAATTCCGCCCCCTCGGCGGTCTTCAGCGACGGCTCCGCGAGGGTGGCCTTCATGCTGATCGGCCGGCCGTTGCGAAGCACCTTGAGTTCGGCGACGTCGCCCACTCTCAGCAGCGCGAGTTTGTTGCGCAGATCGGCGGGATCGCGGATGGGCATGTCATCCACGCCGGTGACCACATCGCCAAGCTTGAGGCCTGCGCGTTCGGCCGCCGAGTGCGGATCGATCTTGGCGACAACCACGCCCATTACCCCCGGGGTCAGGCGATATTTCTGCGCGATCTCGGGCGTCAGAGCGGCGGGGGCGAAACCGATCTCGCCGCGGTCCACAGTGCCGTATTTCACCAGCTGGCTCGCGATTGCGCGGACCATGTTGATCGGAATCGCGAAGCCGATACCCACATTGCCGCCGCCGGGGCCGAGGATCGCCGCATTGATGCCAATGAGTTCGCCCTTGAGATTCACCAGGGCGCCGCCCGAATTTCCGGGATTGATGGAGGCGTCGGTCTGGATGAAATCCTCGTAGCCTTCCAGGCCCATGCTGGTGCGCCGGAGGCCGCTGACGATGCCCGACGTCACCGTCTGGCCGATGCCGAACGGATTTCCGATGGCTAGCACGTAATCGCCGACTTCGAGCCGCTCCGAATCGCCGAAGGGGATACCGGAAAGGTTGCCGAGAGACACCTTGACCACCGCGATATCCGTGTCGGGATCGGAGCCCACGAGCAGGCCCTTGGTCTGGCGCCCGTCGAGGAGGGTGACGAAGATCTGATCGGCGTTCTCTATCACATGGTAGTTGGTGACGATGGTGCCTTGTTCGGCGTCGAGCACGACGCCCGAACCCGCGGCAACCGTCTGTTTCTCGGTGGACATTTCCGGCAGGCCGAAGAGCTGGCGCAACAGCGGATCGTCGAACAAGGAACTCGCCTGCTGGCCCTCCGGCGCGCGGACGGCGATGCTGACCACCGATGCGGCAACCTTTTTGACGATTGGTGCAAGGGTCGGCGGGTTTTGCGCATCGAAGACGGAGGGCACCGGCACGCTGGTATAGGCGACGCCCGCCGGTACGAAAGCAGCGGCTACAACGGCAAGTACAAGCGTGGCGAGCCGGCGCAAATTTGCCTCCGTCAGCCGAAGAGGTAGGGGATGATCACGAACATGGCGAACACCCAGAGGGCAGTAACCGCAACCCCGGCAAGACCCAGAAGTATTGCAGTCAGCGCGCCGGGCCGGTTATGGCTGATTTCGGCGGAAATGGAACTCATGGAAATGTCCCTCGATTGTTCCATTACAAGAAACCAGAATCAGCCCCGACGGCCCTGATCCAGATCAACGCCGGGCGAATTTTCGATGCCTCAAGCCGATTGCGTGTCCCGCAGCACACCACGGCGGATCTGGTCGCGCTCCATGGATTCGAACAAGGCCTGGAAATTGCCCTCGCCGAAGCCCTCGTCGCCTTTGCGCTGGATGATCTCGAAGAAAATCGGCCCGATCAGCGTGGTGGTGAAGATCTGGAGCAGCAGGCCGCCATCCTTGCCCGATCCGTCGGCGAGGATGCCCAGTTCCTTCATCCGCCCAAGCGGCTCGCCATGGCCGGGGAGGCGTTCGTCCAGCATCTCGTAATAGGTGTCGGGCGGCGGCTCGGCGAAGGCGATGCCCTGGCGCTTCAAGGCTTCGACCGTGGCGTAGATATCGCCGGTCGCGAGCGCCACGTGCTGAATGCCTTCGCCATGATATTGGGCGAGGTATTCGGCGATCTGGCTCTTGTCGTCGGCCGATTCGTTCAAGGGTATGCGGATTTTCCCGTCGGGACTGGTCATGGCCCGCGATTTCAGGCCGGTAAGCTTCCCCTCGATGTCGAAATACCGGATTTCCCGGAAGTCAAAGAGGTCCTCATAGAATTTGGCCCAATGGTCCATGCGGCCCTTGAAGACATTGTGGGTTAAATGATCGATGCGGGAGAGCCCGACGCCAGGCACCTGTTCGTCGCCGACGGGAAGGAAATCCACATCGTAGATCGTGTGCCCGCCATAGCGGTCCACCAGATAGAGGGCGCTGCCGCCTAGCCCCTCGATGGCGGGAATGTTGAGTTCCATCGGCCCAGTGCGGCCCGTGAAGGGTTTGGCCCCGAGCTTCAGCGCCCGCTCATAGGCAAAGCGCGCATCCTTCACCCGGAACGCCATGGCACAGGCGCTGGGGCCGTGCAGGCGGGCAAAGGTTTCGGCCGGGCTTCTCGGTTCCCCGTTCAGGATGAAGTTGATGTCGCCTTGCCGGTACTGCAGCACGTTCTTGGAGCGGTGGCGGCCCACCAACCCGAAGCCCAGGGACTCGAACACCTTGGAGAGGGCCGCGGCATCCGGGGCGGTGAATTCGACAAATTCGAACCCGTCGGTTCCCATGGGGTTCCGGGCCACCGGGTTTTCGGTTTTCATGGGGCTCGCCCTTCACTATTCGGCTCCCGCCTCCCACATAGATAGGGATGGATTCGCAACCGGCAAACACCGGAGGGGTTGAGAATTCCGGCCGCTCATCGCACGCGCTGCGGGGCGACTATTCTTCGATGCGGCCCGATTATTCCGTCGGCCAGCCGTTTTCCCATTATACGGCCGCGGAGCACGACCGCTGGCGGCGGCTGTACCGGCGCCAGATCGAGCTGGTTCCCCGTTATGCCGTAAAGGAATTCACCGACAGACTGGAGAACCTCGACATCGCCGGCGGCATCCCCGATTTCGGCCGGATCAATCGGAGCCTCTCCCGTCTCACCGGGTTCCAGATCGTCGCGGTTCCAGGCCTGATCCCGGACGAGGTGTTCTTTCATCATCTGGCGAACCGCCGTTTTCCCGTGACCTGGTGGATCCGCGAAGAGAGCGAGCTCGATTATCTGGTCGAGCCCGATGTGTTCCACGATCTGTTCGGCCACGTGCCGCTATTGGCGCATCCGATCTTCGCCGACTACATGGAGGAATACGGCAAGGCGGGGCCCGCGGCGGCGCAGCTCGACGCGATACCTCTGCTGGCGCGGCTCTATTGGTACACCATCGAGTTCGGCCTCATCCGCACGCCGCGAGGCCTGAAGGCCTACGGCGCCGGAATCCTCTCTTCCCATGGCGAGACGATCTACGCCATCGACAGCAAGACGCCGAACCGGATCGGTTTCAATCTCGAACGCGTGCTCGCGACGGAATTCCGCATCGATGCCTTCCAGCAGACCTATTTCGTTATCGACAGTTTCGAACAGCTCTTCGCCGAAACCCACAAGCCCTTTGGGCCGCTTTATGCGCGCCTGAAAGACAGAGCGCCCTACCCCGCCGATGCCGTCCTTGACGGGGATAAGGTCATCCATCGCGGCCGCATCCCTTAAGGAGCTCGCCATGCCGAAATACATCTCGTTTCCGCGCGTGGAAGGGATGGCCTCCCGTCAGGCTCACGCGGACTTGCCGGCTGGAACCTATGAGCGCGAGTTGGGGAAGGAAGGGTTCTACGGCCCGGCGACGCTGATGTATCACCGGCATCCGCCGACGGGCTGGACCTCGTGGGAAGGCCCCTTGCGGCCGCGCGCGTTCGATTTGACGAAGCTTCCGCGCGTCAATGACGAAGACGGATCCTCGCCCTGGAGCGCGGCCGACGTCCTGCACAATGCCGCGTTGCGCCTCGGCTATTGGCAATTGCGCCGCCCCATGAGCGATCTCGCGCGCAATGCCGACGGCGATCAATTGCTGTTCGTGCATGAAGGCGAAGGCGAGTTCTTCTGCGACTACGGGCACCTCTCCATTGTAACTGGCGACTATCTCGTGATCCCGCGCGGCACGATGTGGCGGATCGACCCCTCAAAACCGATGCGGCTCCTCGCCATCGAGGCGACCGGATCGTCGTACCAGCTGCCGGACAAGGGCCTGATCGGCGCGCACGCCATTTTCGATCCAGCGATCCTGGACGTGCCGGCAATCGACGAGAATTTCCGCGCCCAGCAGGCCGAAGGGGGCAAATGGCGCGTGCACATCAAACGGCGCGGCGCAATTTCGACCGTGACCTATCCGTTCAATCCCCTGGATGCCGTCGGCTGGCATGGCGATCTCGCGCCCGTGCGCCTGAACGTGAAGGACATCAGGCCGGTGATGAGCCACCGTGTGCATCTGCCGCCTTCGGTGCACACCACCTTTGTCGCCGGCCGGTTCGTCGTGTGTACCTTCGTGCCACGGCCGTTCGAGACCGATCCGGGCGCGCTCAAGGTGCCCTTCTTCCATAACAATGACGATTACGACGAGGTGATCTTCTATCACGCAGGCGATTTCTTCAGCCGCGACAACATCAAGCCGGGCATGATCACTTTCCACCCCTGCGGGTTCACCCATGGTCCCCATCCCAAGGCGCTGGAAGCGGCCCTGAAACCGCGCAAACCCGCGACCGACGAGATCGCGGTGATGATCGACGCCCGCGACGGGCTGGAGGTTGGTCCGGCAGCGGAAGCCGTCGAGTGGCAGGGCTATGCGGCAAGCTGGACAGGCGGATGAAGCTCGCCTCGCTGAAGGGGGGCCGCGACGGCCGGCTGGCCGTGGTTTCGCGCGATCTTGCGCGCGCGGTTGCCGTGCCCGACATCGCGCCCACGCTGCAATCCGCGCTCGACCGGTGGTCCGAAGCGGCGCCGCAACTTGCGGCGCGCGCGGCGGAACTGGAAGAAGGGCGCGCCGCCGGTGCATTCGCGTTCGATTCCCGCGCCTCAGCGGCGCCGCTCCCCCGAGCCTATCAATGGGCCGACGGAAGCGCCTATGTGGTCCATGTGGAGCTTGTGCGGCGGGCACGCGGGGCCGAATTGCCGCCTTCGTTCTGGACCGACCCGCTGATCTATCAGGGCGGATCGAGCAATTTCCTGGGGCCCACCGGACCCATTCCGGTCGCCGATGAAGCCTGGGGTATCGATTTCGAGTCGGAGATCGCGGTCATCACGGACGACGTGCCGATGGGTGTTTCCGCCGATGATGCCGGCGGCCACATCAAGCTGCTCATGCTCGCCAACGATGTCTCGTTGCGCAATTTGATACCGGCGGAACTCGCCAAGGGTTTCGGTTTTTTCCAAGGCAAGGCCTGGACGTCCTTCTCGCCTATCGCCGCAACGCCGGACGAGCTTGGCTCCGCGTGGGACGGGCGATCGGTCAACCTGTCCCTGCGAACGGCGCTGAATGGCGTGCTGTTCGGCCGGCCCAATGCCCGAGAAGGGATGGTGTTCAATTTTCCACACCTGATCGCGCACGCAGCCAGAACGCGGCCATTGGTGGCCGGCACCATCATCGGCTCAGGCACCGTCGCCAACGCGGACAGGAGCATGGGTTCATCCTGTATCGCCGAGCGGCGCGCCATCGAGACCATTGAACAGGGTGCGCCGGAAACCCCGTTCCTCGCATTCGGCGATACGGTCAGGATCGAGATGCTGGACCAAACCGGCCGCTCGATTTTCGGCGCCATCGAGCAGACGGTCAGCCCCTATTGCGGATAAAGCCTATTCCGCCGGAACCAGCGTGTGGTTGTGGCCGTGGTGGACAATTCCCTTCCGCAACAATGCCCGGTGCAGCGCGCCGGCCATCGCGATCAGCAACCGCCGCAGCGGCGAATATTGCTCGAAATGCGAGGCAAATTCCCGGTTGATCTCCGCAGGGCGCCAATAGCTTGCGCGCCATTCGCCGAATGCCTCGCGCAACGTTTCTTCCTGCTTCGGACTCACAGCCAGGAACGAGCAGTCGCAGAGGGCGTCGATCTGCACGCCGTCGGGATGGAAGTGGAATCTATGCCGGCTGGGAATGTGATGGAGCGACCCGTGCGTGAATTCGAAATGCTCCGGGCTGACGCGCAGAGCGGAAATCATCGGGCTGACATCCAGATACGTCATTGAGAACCTCCATTACGAATTGCCAGCTTCCCTCGCCTCACATACGGGCATCGCGATCAACTTTCCGGCCCGGTCAGTCCCCGAGCAAGCCGATGCATCCTTTAGACATTCGCCTCTGAAACTGGCGTTCGGAACAACGCATGTTCGGGGGTGAAGTTCCAAGCCGGCAGAACAAGAGAACGGGACGATAATCTTGATTTCGGCAGATGCGGCGAACGGGCGGCAGCCCGGAATACGCCTTGCTTCAGATCAATGTGGGCGAAGGCCGGCGGCTCTAGATGAGATGGCGCATTTTCCTGCGGAGATTTGGCGTTTGTTCTGCGGATACCATATAGGGGTATCTGCATCAGTCAGCCCGAGATCGGCCCCGAGACCTGGATGGATCACAGCCTCCACCGCCCTCATCACAATTGCCCTGGGCATGGGGAAACGCCCGCGCCCGCGCCGCAGGCCCAACCCGCCGAGCGTGTGCGCTGGACCTGCCCGATGCATCCGGAGATTGTCCGCGACGCCCCGGGAAACTGTCCCATTTGCGGCATGGCGCTGGAGCCGTTGGTGGCAACCGCCGCGCCGATCAAGAATGCCGAACTCGCTGACATGACGCGCCGATTTTGGGTCGGCCTGGTTCTGGCGGTCCCCGTGCTGGCACTGGAAATGGGCGGCGAACTGCTCGGCTTGCGGCCGCTTCTGGGCGATAGCCTGACCAACTGGCTGGAGTTCACGTTCGCGACACCGGTCGTTCTGTGGTGCGGCTGGCCGTTTCTCGTGCGAGGCGCACAATCATTGGTTAGCCGCCACCTCAACATGTTCACGCTGATTGCGATGGGGACGGGAGTAGCCTGGACCTACAGCGTGATCGCCACATTCGCACCTGAGGTTTTCCCTGCCGCTTTCCGAAGCGGCATGGGCGCGGTACCCGTCTATTTCGAAGCGGCCGCGACCATCACGGTCCTGGTGTTGCTCGGACAGATGCTGGAGCTGAAGGCGCGCGAGACGACGAGTGGGGCCATTCGCGCCCTGCTCAATCTTGCCCCCAAGCGCGCCCGCCGCATCGGGCCCGACGGTACGGAAGAAGAAGTTCCACTCGAAGTCGTGCAGCTTGGCGACCACTTGCGAGTACGGCCCGGCGAGTCCGTTCCGGTGGATGGCGAAGTGCTGGAAGGCCGCTCCGCGGTCGATGAATCGATGCTGACGGGCGAAGCCATGCCGGTGACCAAGGAACCCGGCTCGCGCGTCATCGGCGGCACCATGAATCAGAGCGGCAGTTTCGTGCTCCGCGCCGACAAAATCGGCCACGACACCATGCTCGCACGGATCGTGCAGATGGTTGGAGACGCGCAGAGAAGCCGGGCTCCGATTCAAGGGCTGGCCGATCAGGTATCGGGCTGGTTCGTGCCGGCGGTCATTTTAGCTGCCGTGCTCGCATTCGCGGCGTGGTCGGTTTATGGGCCGGAGCCGCGCATGGCGTTCGGGCTTCTGGCCGCGGTTTCCGTGCTGATTATCGCGTGCCCCTGCGCGCTTGGGCTCGCCACGCCGATGTCCATCATGGTGGGCGTCGGGCGGGGAGCCGGAGCCGGCATTCTGATCAAGAATGCCGAGGCGCTGGAACGGATGGAGAAAATCGACACGCTGCTGGTCGATAAGACGGGAACGCTCACCGAAGGAAAACCTAGGGTTGTCTCCATTGTTCCCGGCACCGGATGGCAGGCGGACGATGTCCTGCGCCTCGCGGCGAGCCTGGAGCAGGCAAGCGAGCATCCTCTGGCGAATGCCATCGTCGCGGAAGCGAAGGCGCGCCGAATCCCCCTCACCGCGCCGTCGGAATTCGACTCGCCGCCCGGCAGAGGTGCGATCGGCCGGGTGGACGACCGCCGCGTCATCGTCGGAAACGCGGCTTTCCTCAATGAAAGCGGCGTCTCAGCCGATGCGCTGGCCGGAAGCGCGGAAACCTTGCGCGGCGACGGCGCCACCGTCGTCTTCGTTGCCTTGGACGGCACGCCCGCGGGCTTGATCGCCGTCGCCGATCCCCTGAAGGCGAACACGCCGGAAGCAATTCAGGGCCTGAAGGCACTGGGCATAACCGTCATCATGCTGACGGGAGATCACCGGGCCACGGCGGAAGCGGTTGCCCGCCGTCTGGGCTTGTCGGGCGTCGAGGCTGAAGTTCTACCCGCCGAAAAGCATAGCGCCGTCACACGATTGCGGGCGCAGGGCCGCATCGTCGCGATGGCTGGCGACGGGGTGAACGATGCCCCCGCGCTTGCCGCCGCGGATGTCGGGATCGCCATGGGCACCGGCACCGATGTCGCAATGGAAAGCGCGGGCCTGACCCTGGTGATGGGCGACCTTAAGGGCATTCTGCGCGCACGGCGTCTCAGCCATGCCGTGATGCGGAACATCCGGCAGAATCTGTTCTTTGCCTTCATTTACAACGCGGCAGGCATTCCGATTGCGGCCGGAGCGCTTTATCCGGTCTTCGGACTCTTGCTGTCGCCCATGATCGCGGCAGCCGCCATGTCGGCGAGTTCCGTGTCGGTAATTGCCAACGCGCTCAGGCTGAAACTGACGGAAATCTGACGAACGCTTAAAACAGCGCGTTGCTTACAGCGCGTTACTTAATGCGCGTGATCGTCAATGCCCGGGGTCCGAGCGTGACACTGAAACTGCGGCCCGTGCTGTTGCGCACGTTGGCGGCCGTCGAAACAGCGCGGCGATATTCCGGGCTCTTGCTCGAGTCGATGCCCGATACCCGCACGCTCTTGCCTTTGTTCAATGCTTCGAGCTTCAATCTCAACTTCGTCTTTTCTTTCATCGGTTCCCCCTCCGTGGTTTGGGGCGGCTTTGTGTACGAGTTTTTGTTCAATTACAAGCGTTCACCCGCTAGGGCTGTCGAAAGGTCGCACTACACGTCTTTTATCAGTCTTGTAATAGGCCTTGTAATACATCGCCTGTCAGATTGATACGGCACTATAGTAAAAATACGTTGCGGTCAAAGTTCATGGGCGCGAATACAAGCGGCCACATGATCGCGGCCCCCGGCCGGATTCGGGGTGCCGATGGCCTCCAGAAGCGGAACCGTGGAGCGGCACGCCTCGATCGCATAGGCGCAGCGCGGGTGGAAAGGACAGCCGGAAGGCGGTGAAACCGGGCTAGGCGCCTCGCCACGCACGGGCGCGCCCGTATGGCGCCTTTCCGGATCGGGAACCGGGATCGCCTCCATCAGCGCTCGTGTGTAGGGGTGCACGGGACGGGCAAAAACCTCCTCCGCAGGGCCCATTTCGACGATTCGGCCGAGATACATGATCGCGATGGTATCGCTGATGTGCTCGACAACCGAAAGATCGTGGCTGATGAAAACGTAGGCAAGGTTCCGTTCACGTTGTAGCCGCACCATGAGGTTCAGCACCTGACTGCGGACGGAAACGTCAAGCGCCGATACCGGCTCATCCGCGATGACGAGCTTGGGATCAAGCGCAAGCGCGCGCGCAATACCGATGCGCTGGCGCTGCCCGCCGGAGAATTCGTGCGGATAGCGGTCGAGCATTTCGCCGGTAAGTCCTACGGTTTCGAGAAGAGACCGCACCTTTTCGATCTGCTCCGCCTTGCTGCCGATGCGGTGAACCAACAATGGTTCGCGCACAATCTCGCCCACGGTCATGCGCGGATTGAGCGACGAATAGGGATCCTGGAAAATCGCCTGTATATCGCGCCTCAGCCTGAACAATTCCGCGCCCTTGGCGTGAGCAAGGTCCGCGCCTTCGAAGAAGACGCGGCCCGCGGTCGGTTCCTCCAGGCGCATAATGGTGCGGCCAAGCGTCGATTTCCCGCAGCCCGATTCACCGACCAGGCCCAGCGTCTGGCCCTGCATCACACTGAGGTTGACGCCATCGACGGCGCGAACGTCGCCGATCTTCGCGCCGAAGACGCCGCCCCGGACGGGGTAGTACTTTTTGAGGCCCTCGACGGCGAGGAGCGGCGCGGGGCCGTTTGCGCTCACAGCTCTTCCCCAGGCACCGGGTAGTGGCAGGCCACGAGCCCATTTTCGAAGTGCCGAAGCGGTGGATCGTCGTTCCAGCAGCGCTGTTGCTGGTCGTCGCTGAGGCGCCTGCGTTTCCAGCAGCGCTCCGCGAACCGGCAGAATCGCGGCGGATTGAGAAGCGACGGCACCACGCCCTCTATGGTCGGCAATTCGGCTTTTTTGACTTGGCCCTTTTGCGGCAGGCTGCGGAGCAATCCCTTCGTGTAGGGATGGCGGCTGCGCTTGAAAATATCCATGACGTGGCCCTGCTCCACCACGCGGCCGGCATACATCACGGCGACTTCGTCGCACATCTCGGCCACCACGCCCATGTCGTGCGTGATGAACAGGACGGCCGCGCCGGTCCGCTTTTGCAGCTCGCGGATGAGGTGCAGAATCTGGGCCTGAATGGTGACATCGAGCGCGGTCGTCGGCTCGTCCGCGATGAGAAGCTGCGGCTCGGTCAGGAGCGCCATTGCGATCATCACGCGTTGTTTCATGCCGCCGGAGAGCTCGTGCGGATAATTCGAAAGGCGCGAGCCGGGATCGGCAATTCCGACGGTCGTCAGCATTTCGATCGAGCGCTCGCGGGCGGCCTTGCGGTCCATTTTGAAGCGCAGGTGCAAGACCTCACCCATCTGCCTTTCGATGGTGAACACGGGGTTCAGCGAGGTCATCGGGTCCTGGAAGATCATTGCGATCTCCTTGCCGCGAATCTTCGGCAGGTCGTCGCGTGGGAGCTTGAGCAGATCGACGCCCCTGAAGCGGATTTCGCCACCCATGATGCGGCCCGGCGGATGCGGAACGAGTCGCAGAATCGAGGTCGCCGTCACGCTTTTGCCACAGCCCGATTCGCCCACAAGGCCAAGAGTCCTGCCCTTGTCGATGCTGAACGAGACGCCATCGACGGCGCGCACCAAGCCCGCCTCGGTGTCGAAGCCCACTTTCAGATCGTCGATTTCGAGAAGCGCCAAATCGAAAGCCTTGGAAATGCGAGTTACTGGAATTTCTTGCGGATGCCGTAGAAGTCCTTGTCGATGTCCTTATCGAGCGGATAGGGCTTGTTGTCGCGCATGGCCTCGGCCAATGCGGCCTTCCTGGCGGGATCGATCCAGTACACCATCCAATCGGACAGCGCCTGGGTGCGCTTGGGAAGATAGAACTCCGGAAACTGAAGATAATCCCAATAGGCGAGTCTCACATAGGGCGAAGTCCAGAACGGAATGTAGAACGCTTCGTCGTGCACGATCTGGTCGATGCGCCACATCGCTTTTTTACGTTCCTCCGCGTCGAGGCTCTTTTCATAGACCTCTATCAGACCATCGACCTCTTTTGTCCCGAAACCCCAAAAATCATTGTTGTTGCGGGAGTTCTTGAAGTCCGTATGGAGGAATTGCCGCGGATCGGGATAAAAGCTGGCGCCCCAGCCTTCCAGGACCATTTCGAATTTGCGTTCAAGGCCGCGCTCGAAGGCGGTCGACGACTCCAGCAGCTGAAGCCGCATGTCGACCCCGGCCCGGCGGAAATCCTGCTGCAGCACGGTCAGGTGCGGCTCCAGCCCCTTCGAGCCATAGATCAGTGTGAAGCCGGCCTTCTCTCCGCGATTGTTGACCAGAATGTCGTCGGTATCGGTGCGCGTGAACAGAAGCCCATAGGCGACGTTGCGAATTTGCCCCAGGAAACTCGTGTCGTAGAGGCCTTTGGGGCGGCGATAGCCGGCGCGCTCAAGATATTCCCGCGCTTTAACAGGATCGAAGGGATAGTTCTTGATATTGGGGTTGGCGAACTCGGTGCCTTCGAAAAACGAATTGGTGCGGTAATATTCGTTGTACATGAGGCTGCGATTCAGCCGGTCAAAATCCACCAGATGCTGCATGGCGAGGCGGAAATTGCGATCCGCGAAAATGGGCGCCTCGAGGTTCATCTGCATGCCCAACGGGCCGGTAGGGGTATCGACGAACACGCGGGCGCGCTTGATCCAGCCATTTGTCACGGCGGGGAAGTTGTAACCCTCGTTCCAGGTTTTTGCCGTACCTTCGACATGGATGTCGACTTCTCCCAGCCGGAGAAAATCGAGCGCCCGCTCGCTCGGAATAACCCTGAGATGTATCGTGTCGAAATTGTACAGACCTTTGAAATAGCGCTTCTTATCGCCCCACCAGGTCGGAATGCGCTTGAAGGTCACCGATTCGCCCCGAACGACATCGGAAACCGCGTAGGGGCCTATCGCGATCTGCCACTCATTGTTGGTGCGCGTGACCCAGGTATCGTCCAGCTTCGTCGCGTGGGCCGGTGTCGGCCATATGCTGCCATAGTCGTAGAGAGGCCGCCAGCTCGGCCGGGTGCCGACGATTCTGAGTGTGTAATCGTCGATTTTGTCGACCGAGGCGAAGTATTCCTTCGCGTAGGTATTCTGGAACGGATCGACGATGAATTTCGACTGCCACATCTTCCAGCTGAAGACGAAATCATCGGCGGTAATCGGATGCCCGTCGGAAAACCGCGCATCCGGATCGAGCTTGAAATAAATGGTTTTCTGATCCTTCTGTATGGACCAGTGCGTGGCAAGCATCGGAATGAAATTGTCCGTCACCGGATGCATGGTGACCAGCGTGAAGGCCGATGCGAATTGCCGGTTCCACCAAGCGAAAATGTCGTTGTTGTTCGGTCCCATCAGCCGGAAAGTGAGCGGATAGGCCTCCATGTAGAAGTTGAACGTGCCGCCGCGGATGGCCTTGTCCGACCCGATTTGCGGGTCGTCATTGTTTGTTTGCCAGACGATGTCCTTGGGCAGGACGGCGGGCGCGGGTGGCGGCGGCGCGGGCGCGTCCTTGGCCTGTTCCGCGGATCGCGATGCCGAGCCGCGAGCCAGAAACGTGCCCGCCAGAAGAAGTGTCGTCGCCGATCGCCTGTTTATCCGCATGGCTTGGACCGCCTTCATTCGTACTTGGAGTATTGCTTCGGGTCGAACGCCTCCCGCACCGATTCCCCGATAAAGACGACGAGGACGAGCGTGATGGTGATCGCGCCAAAGGGCGCAAATGTCAGCCACAGCTTGTCGCGGTTTTCGAGCAGCAGGGCCTGATCGATCAATTCGCCCCAGGAGGGCGTGGGCGCCGGCAGGCCGTAGCCGAGATAATCGAGCGAGGTCAGCGCGAAGATGGCGCCCACCACCGCGAATGGCGTAAACGTGACCAGCGGTGTCAGGCAGTTCGGCAGGAGATGCCGGAACACGATCCGCATATGCGATGCGCCGTAGGATTTCGCGGCCAGGCAATATTCGCGCGTCTTCTCGCGGTACATTTCGGTGCGCATGTAGAACGTGATGGTGATCCATTGGAAGATCGCCATGATCGCCAGCAGCATCCAGAAATTCGGCACCACCAGCGCAGCCAGGATGATCACCACGTAAAGCAACGGGATCGAGATCAGTATCTCGATGATGCGCTGACTGAAGATGTCGAAGCGGCCGCCGAGATAACCCTGAAGGCTGCCGATGATCGTTCCGATCACTTGGCCGAAGAAGGTGAGGAACAGCGCGAAAAAGATGGAAATGCGGAAACCGTAGAGCAGCCGGGATGCAACGTCGCGCCCTTGCGCGTCGGTGCCGAAATAGTGCCCCCGGTTCCAATCCGGGGCGTTCGGCGGAACCTGGCCGAGATTCGAAATCGACGCCATGGTGCCGGTATGTGCGAGGCCGGTGAGATCGCCTGTGGGCGAGCGCTTCGGGTCCTTCAGAATCGCATCGATGGAGCCGTTCCCTATGCCGTCGGCGAGTTCGTTCAGGCCATCCCGGCGGGCGATGAATTCGGCAGCCGCCCGATCACCCATGCCGAGCTGGGCTTGGATGTCGCGCAGGATTTCGTTGTACCAGAAGTCGCTCTGATAGGGGTCCCACGGGATCATGGGCATGATGACGTAATTGCCGCGATCGGGGTATTTCGCGTTCAGCGCGGCAAGTCTGGCGGGGTCGCCGCCCGCTTCGGCGCTGTCCTTCGCATAGAAATAACGCTCGACCTGCCACTCGCGCTGAAGCCGGAGATATTCGGTCTCCAGATCGGCGGTAGCCCAAGCAGGCGGGGGCGTCTGCCGAAAGGTCTGCATGGTCAGATACTGGAAGGTCGGGAAATAGAGGCGGCCCTGGTAATAGACGACGAGCGCGCGGCTCTCGGCCAGAAAGGGCGCGAAGATCGAAAGCACCATCGCGGCCAGCAGGATCAGCAGCGAATAATAGCCGCGCCTGATCTGGCGAAACTTCGCGAAGCGCCGGCGCGTGATGGGGTCGAGCGCGATCCAGGCCATGGCGTCACTCGAACCGCACGCGCGGATCGACAAACGCGACCGCGAGATCGGACACCAGGTTGCCGACCAGGAGCAGCACGCTGTCGATCACCAGGATGCCCATCACCACCGGAAAGTCGCGCGTCTGGATGGCTTCAAAGGCGAGGAGGCCGATGCCTTCGATGTTGAACACGCGTTCGATCAGGAAGCTGCCGGTCAGGAATATGCCGAGCAGGCTGCCGATACTGGTGGCCATGGGGATGAGCGAATTGCGCAGCGCATGCACGAAAACGGCGCGGCGCCAGCTCAAGCCTTTCGCGAGCGCCGTGCGAACGTAATCGGCGCTCATGTTTTCGAGCAGGCTGTTTTTCATCAGCATGGTTTCGACCGCAAACGCGCTGATCAGATAGGCGATAAGCGGCAGAATCGAATGCCACACCACGTCGCCGATCTTCGCGAAGGCCGACAGATCGGACGCGTTGGGCGACTGGAAGCCGCCGAGCGGAAAAATCTGATAGCGCACGGAGAGCAGATTGACGAGCACCGCGCCCAGCGCAAATCCCGGCACCGCATAGCCGATGAAGATCAGCACCGACGTCATGTTGTCCATCGTCGATCGGTGCCGGATCGCCTTCACGATTCCCAAGGGAATGCAGATCACATAGATGAAGAACGTCGTCACCAGACCGTAATACAGCGAGACCGGAAGGCGATCGGCAATCACGCGCAGCACAGGCTCGTTGTAGCGAAAGGACTGCCCGAAATTCAGCGTGAACATCTTGCCGAGCCAGGACGCATAGGCGACCGGGATGGGCTTGTCGAAGCCGTAATATTCCTTGAGTTGCTTGAGCTGATCTTCGGGAATTTCGAGCTGAACGCGGGCGGCGGGCCCGCTTCGAACTGCACCCGCGCCTCCGCCGGCGAGCGCCAGACGCATCTGATCGATCTGGCCGCCGGGGACCAATTGACAAAGCAGGAAGGTGACGAAGGTTATCCCGATGAAGGTCGGAATCATCAAGAGGAGCCGCCGCACCACATAATCACGCAAGGCCTCGCCGCGCGATTTCACCGGCGTCCCCCTCGCCTACCCGATCCGGCAACCAGCGGCATCAGAAATCCGGCTTGTCGGCGCGTGGGATGGGGACCGTGTCGGGCCGCGAATCCGCGAAATAATCGGTCGGACCGTCGGCGCAGATCGATTCCTCCCAACGCCCCGAGCGCGTGCCCCGGCCGGGTTCGAAATCGACTTTACCTTTCCACGGCATGTTGAACGCACCGGGGTCCTCGACCGTAAAGGAGACCTCGACGTTCTTGCCGCCATTCTCCATGCGAAACCGCTCCACGACATGCAATTGCGGCGTGTGGGGCGTGCGGAATCGGTCGATCGGAACAGATGCGTCCAGTCCGATAGTATCCACCACCAGCGTGTCGCCATTCTCGTAATGACCGACCGATTCGCCGTACACGGAGTAATGAGGCTTGGCGCTGTGGGGCACGTCGAGATAGACGCGTCGAACCTGCTGGTCGCGCTGCCACATGATCCAGACCTCCTTTGGCGTCTGGACGAATTGCACCGGCTCGCCCGGATAGAGCAGCAGCCCCGGAACGCCGCCGGGCCAGCACCGCGAGGTCGTATAGAAGGGAATGCCGCCTTCGATCACACGGTCGTTGTTGATGTCCATGAGCTTCTTGGCCCAGGGCTTCAGGATCGGATTGCTGGTGTCGGCGATGCGCGGCACGTCGTCGTGTTTGTATTCCTTGCCCTTTTGCATGATCGGGCCTGGCCCCGCGTCGCCGGGCACGCGGAAATACGCGGTGCCGTTCATCAAGACCCAGAGCTTGTTGGTGGAGAAATCGGGAATAGCCGGCTTTGTCTCGGCTGCGGGCTGCGCATATGCGGCCGGAAGGGCGGCTCCGGCGCAAAGAAGCAGCATCCCCGCCAGCCCACGCAGATTCCGGCGACGATGGGATTTCATGGCATTTCTCCTTCGCGCGAGGCCCGCGCTACTCAAAAAATAGCTGCCGATCCAGTCTGACCGATTTTCGTTTCCAATCAAGGCAATTGCTCGAGGCCCCATAAGCCGGAATAATGCGGCACAGAGCCAATACCGTCAGGTGCGCGAATGAATCCGAAACGCCTTTCCTTCCTCGCCTCAGCCATAGTGGCGGCGGGGTTGTGCATTTCCGTTCAGGCTCCGGCCCAAACGGGCGGCGTCAACGTAAAGCTGTCCGACGATATTGTTCCCGCACCCGATGGCTATGAACCGGTAACGGCCAAATATGTGACCGCCAAAGCCACCGACCTTTACATCAGCCCATTCATTTGGGCGGGAAAGGTCATAGGCGCCCACCTCGATTCCGGGCAACCGGTCGATGTGGTCGCAAAACCGAAGGGCTATGACTGGCTGCTGGTCGGCAAAGGAGGGGTGGCAATCGGCTATGTTCCGATGTCAGCCGTGTCCGCCGTCAAATAGGTCACCCCGGCTTCGCGTTGTGCACGGCGTGCAAACCCAAATTCGGCTTCGGAAAATCGGCGTCAGCGCGAGAGCGGCGTCTTCAGGATACCGGCCTCGTAGAGGCCCTCCTGCATCACATTGAGCTTGGTTTGAATCTGGCCGTCCGGCCCGAATTCCGCACCGTAGCCAACCAGCTCGCCATCGACCCACTGGCCTTCGGACCTGTTCTGGCCGGCCCATAGTCTCACGCCATAGCCAGTCTGCTTGTCGTTGGCCCATTGGCCGATGTTTTCGCGGGCATAATTGGTATTCGAGGTCGTCGAGAAATAGAAAATGCCGTACCCGGAATAATGGCCCGTACAGTAATCGCCTTCGTAGCGGTCGCCATTGGGCCAAATGAGAACGCCGACCCCGCATGGATTGCCGTTCTGCCAGGTGCCTTCGAAGGTCGGATCGCCCATCCTGCCGGGGATGGTCTTGCCGACGCCATTGCGGCCGTCGCCCTTCCATTCCCCTTCATAGCGCTCGCCGCTGACGTCGACCCACACGCCCGAGCCCTGACGGACGCCATTGACGAGACCGCCCTTGTAGGTCCCGAGTTTCTGCTTGGTGAAATCCTGGACCACGACTCCGTCGGGCGGCATTGGCGCGGTCGCCATCTTCTCGGCTTCACGCGCCTGCTCGGCCGCAGCCCGCGCCTTTGCCTGCGCCTCGCGCCCGGCCGCGGCCTTTTCGCGGGCTTTGGCCTCCGCCTCGCGCGCCTGCTGAATGGTCCGCCCGACATCAGCCTGCAAGCGTCCGAGACACTCCTGAGTCCACTTCAGGTCACTTCCAGAAACATTGCCAAGCGAACCGGACGCCGGAGCAGGTCCGCCCGGGGCGGCCGGCGCGGAGGTGGAAACCAGAGTTGCCTGCACCGCACCAGGCCCGATGTTCACCGGACAGACTGCGAGACGCGCCACCACCTCGCCCGCCGCTATTCTTCTATTCACGTCGTCCTTGTGCGGACTGTTGGCATATTTGCCAAGGAAGTCCTTCAACACTTGCGGATCGTTATTAGACGGCAGAAGGGCGTAATCGCGTGCCTCCTCCAGCATCGCAAGCTTTGCGGCGGCTTCGGCTTTATGAGTGCTGTTGGGATATTTGCCGATAAAAGCCTGCAGCTTCGGCAGGTCCGCGGCGTCCGCCCAGGCGGCCGCCTCTTCGAGCACCGCAATCTTCTGGTTGGCTTCGGGGGCATGAGAGCTGTTGGGATATGTGCCGGCAAAGGCCTTCAATATCGTCAAATCCCCGTTGCGCGCGACGTTCCACGCAGCTTCGGAAGGGTCTTTGGGCACAAGCGAAGCAATCTTGTCCTTTCCCTCTTTCGCGTGACAGCCATTCGGGAAGACCTTGAGGAAATTTTCGAATTGCGCAGGATCGGTGCTGCCGCGGACCAGATCCCAGGCCCCTTCTTCTCTTGCTTCGCAAGCCTGCGGGACAAAAAAGAAGGGCTGGCTGAGAGAGGTGCGGTAAAGCTGCGGCCCCTGACTGCCGTTCGTGGCCGTTTGCACATCCACCGCAACGGCATCGAATACGTCCTTCAATTCCAGGCCGGGCTTTTTTAGGTTTTCCGCCAGAGCAGCCGCATAAGAACTGGGTCCGGGGGCGTCCTTCACGACCGATCCGGAACCAGCCGAGAACGCAACAACGCGGCGATCCTTGTAGTCGGCGGGACTGAAGCAGCGGGTCGTTACTCCGCCGCCCGGCCCAGGCAGCAGGAGATTCTCGCGGCATCCATCGAGGATGACGAGCTGCAGGGTCTTGGCCTGTCCGACCGCCTCGGCCAACGTGTCGAGCGAGACGCCATATCCGTTGAGATCGGGAAGCGCCTGCAAATCGGCATCGATGGGCACGATATAATTGGCGTTGCCCTGATCGGAGAGTGCATGGCCGGCAAAATAGATGACCGCGGCGTCGGCACTGGCAGCCTGATTCCTGAGATTCCGCACTTCGGCGAGAATCTGCGTACGGTCGAGGTTGCATTTGACCGTCACGTTGAACCCATCCGCCCGCAACGCTCCGGCAACGAGGTCGGCATCTTTCCCGGGGCTGGTCAGGCGGGGGACATTGTTCTTATAGGCGAGTTCGCCGATGACGAGGGCAACCCGCGCGGGCGAACCCTGTCCGCCAGCCGCACCGCCGCCACAGGCGAGCTGAGGTTGTCGCTGTGGCTGCGGCGGAGGCGCTTGCCTCTGTTGGGGCTGTTCCGCCCTTGGCGGCGGCGGAGCCGGAGCAGCCTTGTTCGGATCGAACGGGTCTCCGGGGCAGTCATATTTCGGGGTACATGTTCCGTTCGACGGCGCAGCGGCTTGCGCGCCGGACGACGTTCCAAGGATGTCGACCGGAACATTCAGCGAGAACGCGAGCGAAAAGCCCCCAGCAGCCAAAAGACGGCAGGTCCGACGATTCAATCCGCGAAAGCGTGCGTTCCGCACCGCCCAATCCCTCTTTGAACAAATTATACGGATTGGACATGAAAATAGGAAAGCATTTCTTGCCATGCGGCGAAACACGAAAACTTTAACGATAACGCGCGGTTCCCAAGTCGCTGGACATAGCGGATCAAGCCCAAGGACGGGGTTCGGCAGGCTTTATGGCGTGCCAGGCGTTCCCGCAGGAGAGGATTTCGAAGGGTCGGCGACCTCATACCAGGCCAGCTCCGTGGCCCAGCCTTTCGCATCTGCGAGATTGGTGAACTGCTTCGCCCAATCGTCCGGCACCCGCTCATAGGCGGGTTTCAGCCCTAGCTGGAACGGGCCAGCGCCCTTGAGAAGGACCAGCCCGAACACGCCATCGGGGCTGTCATGGGCAGCGGCTTCACTGGTGCATAAGGTCAGGGTGTAGGCATTGCCCCCGGCCTGCTTCAGGGCGCCCGCCTTGCGCATCTGGTCGAAAATCGCCCGGCTGGGAATCACCTGCCTCATCCGGCCATCCGACAGGATGCTCACAAGGGAAAAGTCCGGCTGCGTCTCGCCGGTCTTCAGGGTGACGTTCACCTCGGCCTGTCTCTGGCCGCCGCGTGGACAGGCTGCGGGTTGGCCAAGAGCGAACCGCGGCTGTTCCACGGAAAGCGCCGGCGCCGCTGCCGCCGCCATATCCCGCTTGGCGTAAATCGCCTTCAGCGGCGCGCAAGCCGCGGGCTGAACCGGCAATACGGCTGCCGTGTCGACGTCAAGCTTCCAGTCGGGCGGCAGCGTAACCGCGCGCTGCAATTGGGAGGCGATGATGGCGGGCGCCCCGCCGACCCCGGATAACACGACACGGATGGTTCGGCTCGCATCGGAATTGCCGTTTTCCGGATAGTTGTGGGCCAGCCAGCGGCAGGTCATCGTATCGGCCGACGCGTTGATGCGCTCGACGGCTTCGGCGCGCGTGCGCCTTGCCTCTGCAAGTCGCTGCAAGTCGGCGATTTTCTGATTTGCCTCCGCGACGTGAACGCTGGTGGGATAGGATTTGACGAAGGCCCCCAGAGCCACCGGGTCGCTGCTCGCCTGCACGGCGTTCCACGCGGTCTCCGCGGCATCGGCTGTGCGCGGCGGCTCCAGCTTGAGTTGCGCGTCGTTCCCGCCTCCGGACGGCGCCAGGAAATAATACGCCCCGCCGCCGGCCAGGAGCAGGACCGCCGCCGCGGCGCCCAGAATCGGGACGAGGCGGGACTTTTCCGCCTGCTCCCCGGGTGGGGGGCTGAGCGTCCTCTTCTCGCCGCCGATACGGTCTATTTGCGTGGGGGCTGCCTGTTTGGGTTTGCCGATCTGCCCGAGTTCGGCAATCACCTCGCTCATCGACTGCGGCCGCTGGGCGGCCTCGGGCGCGAGCATCCGTGAGAACAGGGGGTGAAGCTCCTGAGGCAGGGCCGAAAGGTCGGGCACCGCCTGGCGCTGCTTCACCGCCTCCCAGAAATTGCTTCCCATATTCGGCGGCTTTCGGCCCGCGACCGCGAGCATTACCAGCGCCATGCTGTAAATATCCGTCCACGGACCGATTTCCCGCTCGGCGAACTGTTCCGGAGCCGAATAGCGGAACCGTCCAACAAACGCGCCCTGGGTCGTGAAAAAGGTTTCGTTTCCGTCGGCGGTCTTTTTGGCGATGCCGAAATCGATGATCTTGGCGTGTTCCACGGAGCCTTTCGGCAACAGCACATTGTCGGGGCACATGTCGCGGTGGAACCGGCCCAGTTCGTGGGCGGCACCGAGGGCGGAAGCAAGCCGTGCCGTCAACGCAATCAGACTGGCGGTATCGTTGGGCAGCGTCTGCAACGCGGCCCCAAGCGTCGGCCCGTCCACGAATTCCGTGACGATATAGTAGACGTCCAAAGCTCCGTCGCGCGCGAATACGCGATATTGCACCAGCCCCGGATGGGCCAATCGCATCAGGGTGTCTGCTTCGTTCCGGAACATCCGCTGGACGTTCGGATCGTCGGCGAGCTCACGGCGAATGATCTTGATGGCGACGCGGTCGCGGTCGTTATTGACCGCCGAACCCTCATAAACTTCGCCCATGCCGCCCCGGGCAACGAACCGCTTTACCTGGTAAATTCCATTCAAGACGACTCCGACAAACTCAGTCGCCTCAACGGCCGGGGCCGGCCCGCTCAGTATGATGGTAGGTTTGTCTTCCGGCTCGGACATCGAAGGCCCCACGTCTCCCTAAATCGGCGTATCTTCGTCGGCCATCCGCGGTTCGCACGCCACCACAATGATGCTGGTATTGTCGGGCGCGCCCCGCGACAGCACAAGCTCCAGCAGTTCCTTGGCCACGGCCTCGGGCGATGCTCGGGTCATTCGTTCGCCAATCTCGGAATCGGATACGACTGTGGTCACCCCATCGCTGCAGAGCACAAACATGTCGTGAGGTTCGATGTTGTCGGCGATCAGATCAAGCTCAAGGTCCGGGATGACCCCGACCGCCCGCGACAGAACGTGCTTTTCCGGGTGCCGCCGCGCTTCGTCCTGGGTGATCAGGCCGCAGTCGACCATCTCCTGCACCTGCGTATGGTCCGTGGTCAGACGATAAATCTGTCCCTGCCGGCAAAGGTAGACCCGGCTGTCGCCCGCCCAGAAAATCACGAATTTGGATCGCACCACATGAAGGATCACAACCGTCGTGCCCATATGGGCGCCGGCTTTTTCTCCTGCCTTCACGATGGCCGCATTCGCGGAGAGTACGGCCTCCTCGATGCGCTGCACATTGAGGTCGAAATCTTCGCTCAATTCGACGCGGCCGAGCGCATCCCTGACTTGCTCGGAGGCCCATTTCCCGCCGCGATGGCCGCCCATGCCATCGGCGACCGACCACAGGGACGCGTCGTCCCGCAGCAGGATCGAATCCTCGTTGGCGGCGCGCACCAGGCCGACATTCGTCAAGCCCGCAGCATGGGGCATAACATCAGTCATGGAGAGCGGCTGCGGTTGCGTCGGTTGCGTCGATTGCGTTGGTTGTGTCCGTCGCGTCCGCTGCTTCTGTCGCGCCTGTTGGCTCCTCGACAGGTGCAGCAATCGGCTGGGCGTCCCAACCCCAACGCATCCAATCCCCGTCCAGCAACGCCGCGGCGGCCTGCCCTCGTGGCAATATGGACGCACGCAGCGTCAAGGGCTCAAGCGTGCCCGAGCCCAGCGTCCACCAGCGTCCGCGAAATTCCGCGTCTTCCCCCGCGCTCAAGTCAGGTGTGCCCAGGGCCTCGAGCCGCGCGGAAAAGGTAGCGGGATCGAACGCATCGTCCAGCGTCTCCAATGACAGCATTTCCGCCCTTTCGAACCAGGGGTCTGCATCCAGCGTGATCGGAACTCTATCGACAAGGTGGGCGATAGTCAGCGGAAAATAGCGCCCAACGCGGTCTACGCTGGGCATCAAAGTGCCGACCACGGCATCGGGGCCCGCAAGACCCGCACCAAGCGCAAATCGCCAGATCGGACCGTTCAGAAAGGTTTCGAGCCACGCTTCTCCCAGAGCCTCCCGGCTCGCCGCCAGGAATTCACGCAGGAAATCGTCCCAGGGTTCGACAAACCGGCGAGGCAGTCCATTGCTGACGAAGTCGCCCAGCTGCGGGACTTTGCCGAAACAGCCGGCGGTCTCCTTCAGAGCTGGCCGGGACATTGAAATTGCTCGAGCTCACGGGAGCGAAACGGATTGCGGACGCTCGCGGCGCGCAACAGGAAGCTGGCCGAAAGTCCCCCCGTGTCGAAGGTGACATTCATCTGATCGGCGAGATTCCCGGTAATCCGCGCGCGGTCGAGCAAGCGGAACAAGGCCCAGGGACCGGTCGCGTCGAGGGCGGACGCCTGGCCGTTGCGGGTGATGGCAAGATGCGCGCGACCCGCGGCGTTCGGCGCCGGCCACAGCATCTTCACCGGCGTTGCCGCACCGCGGGCATAGGTCAGAACCTGACCGTCCAGATCGAAGACCACCTGCGTCGCATCGTTGCTGAGAGCGGTGGGGGTCAAGGTGAATTCCACCATCGGCGCTGCACCGCCGGCGAAGAAATTGTCGCGTATCCGGCCGGCTCGTTCGAACTGCGCAAGGGTTGCGGGCGACAAACCCAGATCGGTGTTATTGACCTTCTGATTGGTCCACGGGGTGGACGCGGTGTTGACATAGGGTTTCAGGCTGGCCGTGAAGAACATGTCCAGCGTACCGCCCTGCTTGAACAACTGCGTGAAATCCCCGATCGCAATGTCGATGGTGCTCGACTTCTGAATCGGATAGCGGCCGTCGAGCGCCTGCCGGCAAAACCGCAAAACCGAGGACTGATATTGATCATCGAGGGCTTTGCGCGTCGCACCGGTCGCGAGCGTATTGGTGCCTCCCGCCACGTCGGAAACCATCGAACCCAAAGGGGGAGGCAGATTCGAGGCAAGTTGCCCCAACTGGGCAGCCGCACCTCCGGGCGCCGGGGGCGCGCCGCCGGCAGCCTGATTGCTGAGCTGAACGTAAAGGTCCCCCATCCGCTTGATCAGATCGTCGAGCTGCGAAGGGGCGCCGGGGGCGCCGGTCCCCACGAATTGGTGCAGAGTGGCGAAATGCATATCGATCGCGCTCCCGCGCGATTCGAGATCGGCGCTTCCGGCTTGGGCAAGTTTCGCCAGAGCGCCGGCCGCAGGATTGGCGGCGACTGCGGCCGCTGCTGCTGCACCGGCGGCGCCCGCAACGCCGGAGGCAGGGCGGTTCATCGTCGTTTCCTGCGCGACCGCCGTGAAATAGACCTTCAGCGGCGAACTTGGACCCGCCAGAGCATTGACGACGGTGGCCCCTTCCTGCGGGCTCTTGAAGCGGATGATCGAGACATCGGCGAGGAACTGGTCCCAAGTCGAGGTGAAGTCCCGGACATAGAGATCGACCGCCTGATTCTCCAACTCGCGGGCTGAGGCATCCGTCAGGCGCGTCGTCTTGTCGGAGCCGAGCACCCAACTCTCCTCGGCTGCGGCTTTGACCGCATCCTGAATCTGGGGCAGCAGGACCTTGTGAAAGCCGTCATAGGTGTAGAAACCGGAAATGCCCTCCGAAAGGGGCTTTCCCGATGCGCGGGTGAAAACCTGATCGGCGGCTGCGCCCGCGTGGTCGATCACGCGCCAGTCGCGCAGCGCCCTCGCCGCCGCGCTGGTCCTGACCGCATTGTAGGCACGGGCCGACACCGGAACATTGGCGATCACGTCGCGCGCGCGGGCGAGCAGCGCGGCATCGAGCTGGATCACCGGAAGCGGCTCCTCCAGCATCGCATCGACATGGGCTTCAAAGCGCTTGCGGCTCTGATCGGGAGGAAGCGTGGGATAGGCGCGCGCGCCAGCCAACGCGGAGGCGGCCGTTTTGACAAGCGGCTTGTCGAGCGGGCCCTGGCCGGCAAGCATGAGATAGAGGGGCAGGAACACACCAACGTCGTCGGGATTGTTGACGCCGTTGCGAAGCTGGTTCTCCATTCCGACCACGAGGCGCGGCAGCAGCATTCCGGTGAGTGCCCGGTGATAGGCGCGTATGGCCTGGCTCTCGAGCTTGCGGCTTTGATCCAGACCGACGGTGCGGCTTAGCGGCACGCGCACCTGCGCGGTGTCGTAGCCCGCGGGCAATGTGCGCAAGCGGTCGAGCAACGGCATGATGGGAGCGACGTTGTCGTCGGCGACGGCCGGTTGCACGAAAGGAGCAGCCGCCGCCGTGTAGGCGGTGCCGGCGCTCGTCTCGTCTGCGATGAGGGAAGAATTTCCGAAATAGCTCACCGTCCAGGCGCCGATAAGAAGCAATGCCAGGGCCGCAATTCCCGCCAGCGCGCCGGCACGGATGATCCGGTTGCGACGCTCGACTCGCGGGTCGGCGCCGGCGAGGCTTGCTTCCTCGAAGATCACATCGCGCAGGAGCCGCGTGACGAAATAGCTCCGGCCCGCGCCGCTAAAGGCCGGCGGCCGTTGATCGGCAAGCCCAAAGGTCGCCGCCATCGCGCTCATAAGCCGGTCGATGGGCGTCCCCTCCTGGGTGGCGCTGGTGAAATAAATGCCGCGCAAAAGCGGGCGGTCTTCAAACCGATTGGGGGTGAAGATTTCGCCGAGGAAGTCGTGCAGCATCCCCTTCAACGTCGCGATCTGAAGCGGGAAGCCGAAGACACGGCCCCGCCGCTCGGAATCCCGTTCATCGTTGACGCGTTCCAGGAGCCGCGCGTTGAGGCGCTCGACCAGCAGATCGAATTCCTCATCGAAGCCTGCGATAGCGCCGGCCTGATCCTTTCCGTCGTCGAGCGGAAACGTCATGCCCCAGACGTCGGAGCGATCCTCGCGGTTGAGGTCGTGGAAGAATTCTACGAATCCCGCGATCCTGTCGAGCTTGGTCAACAACACATAGACCGGCACGCGAAGACTGAACTGGCTCTGCAGTTCGGCGAGCCGGGTCTTGATGGCGCGCGCATGCGCGCTGCGCTCGGCCGGCTTCATCTGCATCAGGTCGGGCAGACCGATCGCAACCATGGCGCCGTTGATGGGCTGGCGCGGCCGGAACTGCTTCAGCAGCGCAAGAAACCCGCGCCACACCTTCTGATCGACGGCCTCGCTGCTGTCCTGGGTCGTGTAGCGCCCGGCCGTATCGAGCAGGATCGCCTCGTCCGAGAACCACCAGTCGCAATTCCTTGTTCCGCCGACGCCGCGCAACGGATCGCGGCCGAACTTGTTGGATAGCGGAAAATTCAGGCCTGAATTGATGAGGGCGGTGGTCTTACCAGAGCCCGGCGGGCCGATCAGGATGTACCAGGGCAGTTCGTAGAGATATTGGCGCTTCTTGTTTCCGCTCGCTTGCGATTTGCGCAATTGCGTGAGCGCCGCGCCGAGACGTTCGCGCAGAATTCCCATTTCTTCCGCGGCAGCACTGTCGGTCGCCGATTGGCGGCTGCCCGATGTGTCGGCAACCTTGTCGATCATGCTGGCTTCGCGCCGCGCGGCGCGAATGTCGAGCACGAGATTCGCGACCAGCCAGATGACAAAGATCGCCGCGATACAGAGCCAGCGGACGAGCGCGCTTCCCATGAACGGGATCAGCGGTCCCAAGAACCAGATCAGCAGCGCCAGCGACAGCGCCCCGATAAAGGACAGGAACCACCGTTCCGTCAGGAAATTGACGATCCGCCGCCCCAACGACGCCTTTTCGGTCTTGGCTTCGGGCATGTGCTACCTCGCCAACGGCTTGATGAGGCCGATTTCGATTCGCCGATTCAAGTCGCGACCCTCCGGCGTATCGTTCGGGGCGATGGGTTCGGCATCCGAATGTCCTTCGGACACCACCCGCGCCGGATCCTTCAACCGGGTGCGAATGACGTCGCGTGCTGCTTCGGCCCTGGCCAGCGAAAGTTCATAATTGGACGGAAACTGGGCGGTGCGGATGGGGATGCTGTCGGTGTGGCCGGAAACGGTCACCTGCCCGGGCTCGGTATCGATCGCAGTCCCAATGCGTTCGAGGAGGCGACGATATTGGTCTTCGAGGTCCGCGCTGCCGACGGCGAAGGCTGCACTCCCGTGGATGGAAATCGTGATCGTGCGGGGATCTTCGTCGACCTTCACGAGGTTCTGGGCAATCTCGGGAGCCAGAATTTCCCTCAGGCGGGGGGTGTGATTGACGAGCGCCGGAAGGGCGGTGCCGCCTTTGATGGCGGGGTGAAAATCGCGCCCCGGGGGAAGGCTCGCAACCTCCGCAAAGGCCGGATTGGACGCATTGCCCAACATGAAAACAAAACCGATATAGATCACCATCAAAACCGCAGCACAGCCGAGCGCGAACACCCAAATCGGGATTTTGCTGGTCAGCGGTTTGTGGGCGGCCTGAATGCCCTGCCAATGGGGGGAAAGCTCGCGCTCGAATTCCCCGCGCCGCCCGGAAATCGTGCGATAGAGGTCCTCGCGAACCCTCGCCAGTTCGGAGGTATTGCCGCGAAGCGGCCCCTCGAATCCGAGCGAAATGCACAGATACACCAGCTCGAGCACGTCGTCCTCACCCGAGCCGCCATCGCGCAATTGGCGCAGGATTTCGAAGAACCGGTCGCCGTGGATCATCTCCTTGTGAATGACGCTGGTGAGTCGCTCCTGCGCCCAGGAAGACTGATGACCCCAGGGCGTATTGATGACGATGTCGTCGATCGTCGCGCAGAGCGCGTAATGGGCGTTTCGCAGAGCCTCGGCTTGTATTCCGGAAGCGCGCATCTTCTGCTCGAAGCGCTTCAGCTCGGCGATGACTTGCTCGCGGAGCCGCTCGACATCGGGTTGCGTAGCCGAGCCGCGCAAGCGTATCGCCATGGCCAGGAGCGGCCCCGCCGCCGCAACGATCGGGTTGACGCCAACCGAAGGCAGTCCGATGGCAACGCCCTCTTCCGGCAGCGGCGGAGGAGCAGACCGCGGCACCGATTTGGGAAGCGGCTTTATTTCCGTCCGTCTTCCGGGCGTGGGCCGGATGACGGTTTTCTCGGGGTCATAGGAGAACGGATCGTCTGCCATTGATCATTTCCGTATGGCCCAGAATTCCATCGCCAGCCCGGGGAAATCCCCGCCGACGAAGAATGCAAAGCCGCCAGAGTTGGTGAGGTCTTTCCACAACGGATTTGCGCGGTCGAGCTCGAAATAGAGAGTGCCGGTATGAAAAGGCAGCTGCCGGGGTGCCACGGGAAGCGCGCGGATCGGAATGCCCCTGGCGCCGCCATTGACGAGCTTGCCGATCTGCTCGACCGGCCCGACGGTGAATTGCCGGGGGAAATTCTGCCGGATCATCTCCACCTGCACATCGGCCTTGACGGCAAGAACGAAGCTCGCATCGGCCAGCATCTTCTTGTCGGGCAGTGTCGCCACCTTGATGCCGTACTGCCTTTCCTGGATCGGAATCTGCACGGCAGTCTGATCGATTACCGCACTCAGGGAGCGGCGCAGATCGGCCATCACCGGGGCAAAAGTCTGTTGCAAATCGTCGTGACGGTAATCGGGAAAAACGCTGGTGCGCTTATTGCGGGCCGTGAAGGTCGCAAGTTCGCCGGCGACCTCCACCAGCGTCGCGAACAAGCTCACCGGATGCAATTCGGCCAAAGCCGCATAGTGGCTGAGCAGCGGCTCGTAGCGGTTGGCGATCTGCAGGAGGAGCAGATTGGCGATTTCGCCCGCGCCGCCGGCAACACGGCCCGCAAGTTCTTCGCCACGATGATGAAGAAGTCCCTGTATCTCGGTGGGTATGCCAGCGAGCGCGGGAACGGCTGCGCAGGAAAGAGTCGGAGGAATATAGCGCTCGTCCAATATGACGGCCTTGTCGCTCCTGACTTCGAGAATGCGCGCCAATCCCAGCGACACATAGCCGGCGCGCTCGCTCGATTCGAGCGCATAACGCAGCCGCAATTTGCCGATCTCCAGGTCCGCACTCGTGTCCGAGCCCGCGACGGCATCGAATGCGCGATAGGTGGCGGCCCCGAAACGCGCCGCCAAACTGTCGTTTGCCTCCGTCGCCACTTCCGCCTGGCCCTGCTGTTGCTCCGGGACCGTCAAATATACGAGTTCGTTGCGCACATTGGCGCCGAGCTCCAGCGGAGTGGGATGATTGCCGTCCGCCACGATGTCGAACGGTGTGCCGTCAGGCAGAATGCCGCGGCATTGGGCCACGCCGAACTTCCCCACGATGAGAAGTTCGCGATTGATCTTCAATTCGGTGATGCCAAAAGAACACGGCGCGATGCCCGACACTCGGCTGCGCACCAGCCGTTCGATGTAGCGGTCGTGCTGCTGGAAGTGGTGAGGGCGAAGAAACATACCCTCCGACCAGACGACCTTGTTATCAGCCCCCATTTCTGCCCCTAGTCACTGTCTCCAGCGCGACGATTTCTCCATCGGCACCTGCGGCTATGCGGTCTTGCTACCCGCCGATTCCTGTCACAGAGGGTCTTCGCGCCGGCGAGCCAAAACCGCCGGCATCCCTATTTGGTGCGAAGGTACTCTTCATAAGCCTCTGCAAACGCTTTGCCGAACGCGCGGTCGAAATCATCGGCAAGTTCCTGCGCAAGCTCCGCATGCATGGCTTCATAAAGTTTCCACGTCCGCGCTTTCCTGGCGCCCGGCACCAGCCCGTCAAGCCAACTCTTCTCCAGACGCTGCTTCAGCGCTTCGGGGTCAATTTGCGCCAAGAGCCGCGTCAAGGCAACCTGGATGGCCGCAACCAAGGCCATTTCGTGAGCCTTGATGTCCTTGAGCGCTTCGCGCATGGCATCACGCGCCAGCATGTAACCGGGACGGTCTCCGCCGATCATCGTCAGGAGAGCCTGCTCCGTATCGGGACAGAATTTCAGGGGGTTGTTGCCGGACGCATTTATCTGTGTCCGTTCGATCCGAAGCGCTTCCTTGAATTGTTCGCGCGCCCTCAGAATCTCGAGTATGCCGTCCACGGCCGCGCGGTAGGTCTTGCCGGCTTCCTTGAGGCGGCTGATCGGATCGACGTCGGAGAGTGCGCGACCCTTGAGACCGGCGCCGCCGACGAAGGCCCCGAACGCGGTTTCGGTCTGTGGCCCGGATTGCGGCCCGGATTGCGGCACAGCTTGCGGCGCAGCTTGAGGCATGACCGGCGGCGGTATGGGCGGAAGCGACGGCGACCGCACACTTTGCTGGCGCGGCTCACGGTCCCAATCGTCAGGAATGAGTGGGACGCCGACACGCAGCGGGCCGATGGCCGCATGTTCAACCGCCGCGTCATCGCGCATCGGCAGCCCCGGATCGTCATATCCGCTAGCACCGGCATCCGGCCGAACTGGAGGCGGAAAGGGCGAATCGCCGAACGGGAAGTCCGGGATCGGTCCGATAGGCTCGTCCCTCATGCCGAATGGGACATCCAGTTCCGGTTGCGGCATGGGGATGGGCGGCGCGACGCGCGTCTCGGTACTATCGAGATGGACGCGCAACTCGTATTCGCCGCCAAGAGACAGAATGTCGCCGTCGCGCAACGCGGCACGGTTGCCCGTTCCGAGCGGCGCCGACGCACCGTTGACGAACAGGCCCGATTTACTCGTGTCGACGACCGCGTAGGTGTTGCCCTCGCACACGATCTCGCAATGATTGCGCGACAGAAAGGCGCCGTCGTCGGGCAGCACCCAATCGTTCCTCTGGCCCCGCCCCAAAGTCACGCTTTGACCTTCGAAGCTTCGCGAGGTGCCGACCGGCTCGCCACCTGGCGGGGCTTTCTCGATGGTGAGAGTTATGCTCATAGCTGGTGAATAATACAGGACGGTTGCTTAACCAATAAGCACCGTCGGCAGGCCCAGAATGATTGTGCCGCCATGGACGGTCGGATCGCCCAGCCGCGCCGCCGGCATATTGTTCACGAGAACCGTGGTGCTGCCCATCAGGATTGTATCGGGCGGGCCCACGCACACGCACATGTCTCCGACACGGGCCTGCGGGAGCTTGCCCGTCAGCACGTTCGGCGAACCGAGGGAAATCGGTCCTCCCACATGCGGCACCACCCCGGTGACCATTGGGCAGACATGCATGTCGGTCAGGCGTGCCGCAGGCATTCCCATAATTAGCGATTCCGGCCTTCGAGGCGGCCGTCGCCGCCATTGGCGATATCGACCGCCATTTCAATATATCGCCGGCGCTTCTCATCCGCCAATGCCGGGGCGTTTTGCACCGCGGCCAGGGTAACCGCGCCCGCGACGGCAACTCCGGTCAGATGCGCCGCCGGCGGCACCGCCGGAAGCTCGGCTGGGGCCATGCTGCCCCCGCTCCAGAACGCACCCATCGCGGCCCAGGCGCTGGGCGAATCGAACTTCGTCGCCTGGGCACAGGCCATCGCGGCGCGACGCGTGTCCTCCGTCGGGCGGTACACCCAGGCCTCGGCAGCCTCAAGTGCGGCGAGGTTCGGAGGAGGCACCGGATTGATGAGCTCCAATCGCGTACAAAGGCAGGCCCACCACACCGCCTCGCGCTTGGGAAGCGCAAAGGCGAGGAAATGAACCGCATCGTTCAGTTTCTTCTCCGAAAGGAGCTGTTCCAGAAAGGCAGCCGGTGTAACCCCGGGTGGAGGTTTCAGGGGCGTGGCGCTCTCGGACGCCGGGCCGCAAACCTCTTCGGCGGTTCGCGCGGTCACCTTGCTGAGCGTTCCGATTTGCACGCGTCTGTCCTCGTTTCCCAGGGCGGAATCAGTTGATCATCGTGACGCCGCCCTTGAGCGTCAGCATCCCGTCGCCGTTCACTGTCGTCATCGGGCTCTTCGCATCGAGCTTGGCGGTGCCTTCGATGCTGATCATCATGCCCTTTATCGTCACGCCTTTTTGATCGATCACGATGCTGCTGCTTCCCACCTTGAGCGTGATCGACTGCATGGCTTCGACGGTGCTCTGACCCGCATCGATCTTGAGACTGTGGTCCCCCAAACTGATCTTCGTCGATTGGTTGCCTTGTTTGAGCGTATTGGTTTCGTTGCCCTGATCGAGCGTCTGATCGAGATTTCCCTGCTTGATGTCGATTTTGCGGTTTCCCTCTTCGACGGTCAGCGTATCGTCGTTCTTGACGACGCGAAGGAAATCCTTCTGGGCGTGAAAGTAGATTTCTTCCGAGCCCGCTTTATCCTCGAAGCGCAATTCATTGCTCTTCTTGTCCGCGCCCGGATCGCCCCAATTGGCGCCACGAATGCCGCTTTGGGTCTTGTTCGCCGGCGTCTCATAGAGAAGCTTGTTCTTGCCATTATGGACCATCCCCACGATCAGCGGATAATCGGGATCCCCGTCGAGAAACTCGACAACCACCTCGCTGTTGATCCGGGGCAGAAATTGCGTCCCCATCTGATTGTAGGCCCAATTCTGGGCAATACGGCACCAGCAGGATTCCTCCTTTTCATCCCAGGGGAATTTCACTTTCGAGCGGCCGAATGGATCGGGTCCGTCGGTGACGACGGCCGTCTGCGGCCCGCGGATAAAGGGGCGGCGCGTGGTGCGAGCCGGGCGGAAGTTGAATTCAGCCGGTATGCATTCGAACGTATTTTCGTAGCTGGCGGGGTTCTCGAATGCCGTGCCCGATCCGTCGCGGGCCCGGTGATCTACCATGACCACGACATAGCGATCGGTCGTCGCTTTGGCCTGGGGAAGGTCGGTCTTGTGGTCGCGGATGCTAAACGTCGCGCCCGCATGCATCGACACAAAAGGGCTCGTGCCGCTGATGCGCACATACTCGCTCTCATGTTCTTCCATTCGCAGACGCGCGTAATTTGTGCCTTCTCCGGCCGTGCCGTGACGGCCCGGATACTCAAAAAAAGAGCGGTCGCCCGGCGTCGAGGTCTGAGCCTTGGCCAGCGCGTTTGCCGAACCGGGCATGACCTTGACCGCCTTGAAGTCCCACGCCCCATGTTGGAACGCCGTGGGCCCGACGCGATATTGCGGGTGCCAGTTGGAGATTCCGTCGTTGAAGTCCAACGGAATCGTCCCGCCCCTGACATAATCGGAGGCGCCGCTGCCGATGACCATGGGACAATTGGTTTCCCAGTGCTTGAAATAGTAAAACAGCCCTTCATCCTCCAAGAGCCGGGAGATGAAGTTGAAGTCGCTTTCATTGTATTCGACGATATATTCCTTGGACTCCCCGGACGATTTGACGCTCGCGTTGACGCTCCCCTCCTGCAGGACCTGGCTGACGACATCGGTGGCTTTCTTTTCGTGAAAGACCCGGCAGCGCTGATTGAGCGTAAGCAGCCATGCAGGCGGCACCATCTCGGCGATTTGCAGGTAATGGTCTCTAACCGTGCTCTGCAAAGTTTGAAAACGGCTGATGATGCCGTTGAACTTTTTGACCAGCCCGCGAAACCGCAACGCAATGGTCAGACTCTTGCCGAGAATTTCGCTCGGATGCAGCGCCCGCCCATGCGTCACGATTTCCAGCCGAAATCGCGAGAGGGCGGATAATTCCTCCGTCCCCTCGAATGCGATGACCAGGATCTTCTTATTTCCGAGGTGAAACGATTCTACCGAGATCACCCGTTCGGACTGGTTGATGTCGATGTCTTCCAGGTCGCTCAAAGGCTGCGTCTCACGCCGGCAGACCTAACGCCGGATGGACGCGCCAGAACCATACAGGGTGGAATCATCCAAGAGGGCGAAGGCGGATGCATGCACGCCACCCGCCATCCCTTCATGGAAGGCCACCCCGTCATGGAAGCAATGTCTGCCTCGGCCACTTCAGGACAACACAGGCTCAACGACCGCAGCCGAAAAGCGGGGATCAGCCCGCCTTCGCCAAAGCGATATCGTAGGTCTTGATCACCGGCGTGCCGGCCTTCTGGTCGGCTCCCACAGGCGTGAACTTGTCCTGAATCTTCGTGAAGTTGAACGAGATCGTTTCGTGCGGCATGCCCTCGGCGCCCCCCGAAACCGAATACCCGGAAATCACTGCGTTCGTCAGTTCATATTGGGTGAAGGGGTCGTCGCGGCCGGCAGAGACGAGATCGATCTTGACTGTCTTGGCGTCGAATTTGGCAACCGACCAGCCGAACAATTCGATCGACGAATTGTCCATCGGCTTGGAAATGGTGATTTCGCTGACCGAGGGCTGGGACGCTTCGCGATTTGTCCCGCCGCCCACAGGCGAGGAGATCGCGCGGCCGACGCCGAACTGAAACGAATCGACCTTCAGCCAACCCTCATGGTTCTTCTCGGTTGCGCTGCCCTTGATGCTGGGAATGTTAACATAGATAGCCATCGACTGCCTCCAATTGCCAATACCGAAACCGTGCCGCAATTCCAGAAGCGCCCATCGAGAGAAGTCGTCCTACGCCGGACTCCCGCGATCCACTCACGCCTCACCGATACCGATAAATTAAAGCTCCCCGAGTCGTGGCCCCCGAGAAGCGAAAGAAAGAGAGCTAAACTCTAGTCAATCATATACGTGAACGCCCCGTTGGTGTCTAGGGAAAGCCTGACATCGCGAAGCGGCTCCTGGTTGGCCATTCGCTGCAGGAATTGGGCCGATATCTCCGGTAGCAGTCCGCGCGAGAGCACGTTCTCGATGTTTCGCGCACCGCTCTCGGCTTCCTTGCAGCGGGCGGCAATCGCTTCGATAACGTCGGGGGTGTAGGACAGGCTGGCGCGATAATTTTCCGTGACGCGCTTCTGAATGCGACCCAATTGCAGTTTGATGATGAGCCGGAGCGTTTCGTCGCTGAGCGGGAAATAGGGCACCATCGTCACGCGTCCAAGGAATGCCGGTTTGAAGACTTTGAGCAGGTCCGGGCGCAAGGCTTCGGCCAGCCCCTCTGCATCGGGCATCGTCTCGGGATCGGCGCAAAGCTTTGCAATGGTATCGGTGCCCGCGTTGGATGTCATGATGATGACGGTATTCTTGAAATCGATGTCGCGACCTTCCCCGTCGCGAATCATCCCCTTATCGAAGAGGTTGTAAAATACGTCCTGCACACCGGGATGGGCCTTTTCCATTTCGTCGAGCAGCACGACGCTATAGGGCCGCCGGCGAACCGCCTCCGTCAGCACGCCGCCTTCGCCATAGCCGACATAACCCGGCGGCGAACCCAGCAGCATCGAGACCTTATGTTCTTCCTTGAACTCCGACATGTTGATGACGGTGAGGTTTTGCGATCCGCCATAGAGCAGCTCGGCCAATGAGATCGCCGTCTCGGTCTTGCCGACGCCGCTCGTGCCCACCATCAGAAAGACGCCGATGGGCTTCCTCGGGTCGGTCAGCTTCGCCCGCGAGGTCCGCATCGCCTGGGCGATGACCTCCAAGGCATGCGGCTGGCCGATGATGCGCTCGCTCATCAAATCCTTGAGGCCGAGAACGGTCCGGATTTCGTTGGAAACCATGCGGCCGACGGGGATACCCGTCCAATTGGCGATCACCTCGGCCACGGCCTGGCCGTCCACGCTGACTTGCATCAGGGGCTCTTCGGCCTGAAGCGCGGACAGTTCGGCCTGGGTTCTGGCAAGGTCTTCGCGCAGCGTGGCGCGTTCCGAATCGCCGAGCTTCTTGGCCGCGTCCTTGCCCGAATGGTCGGCCTCAAGCCGGTCTCTCAGGTCGCGCACCTTGGCAACCAGTTCCTTTTCCTTCGCCCAGCGCGATTCAAGATTGGCGAGTTCGTCTTCCGTCCGCGCCCTCTCGGCCGCGAGGTCTTTGAGCTGATCGGCGTGATCGGCTCCCGACGCGCTCTCACGTCCCAGGATTTCGATTTCGGTGGCCAGGAGTTCGATTCGCCGGCGACGGTCCTCGATGGTCGCGGGGATGGCATTCTGGCTCATGGCGACGCGGGCGCAGGCCGTATCGAGAACGCTCACGCCCTTGTCGGGCAGCTGGCGGCCGGGAATGTAGCGCTTGGAGAGCCGAACGGCTTCGATCACTCCCTGGTCGAGGATGCGGACCTTGTGATGGGCTTCGAGCGTGCCCACGAGCCCGCGCATCATGGCGATTGCGGCCGGTTCGTCCGGCTCCTCCACCTTGACGACCTGGAAGCGGCGGGCAAGCGCGGGGTCGCGTTCGAAATATTTCTTGTATTCACCCCAGGTGGTCGCCGCGATGGTCCGCAGGTCGCCGCGCGCAAGAGCCGGCTTCAAGAGGTTGGCAGCATCGCCCTGCCCCGCCGCACCGCCCGCGCCGATCAGCGTGTGGGCTTCGTCGATGAAGAGGATGATCGGCGTGGGGGAGGCTTTGACTTCCTCGATGACCGATTTCAGGCGATTCTCGAATTCGCCTTTCACGCCGGCTCCGGCCTGAAGCAACCCAAGGTCGAGCGTCCGGACGGCAATGTTCTTCATGGCGGGAGGCACGTCGCCGGCCGCGATCTTGAGAGCGAAGCCTTCGACCACCGCTGTTTTGCCGACACCTGCCTCACCCGTGAGGATCGGGTTGTTCTGCCGCCGCCGCGTCAGGATATCGATGACCTGGCGTATCTCGGTATCGCGCCCCAGCACGGGATCGATCTTGCCCGCTTTCGCGCGCGCCGTAAGATCGATGGTGTACTGATCGAGCGCGCCTCCACTTGGCGGTCCTCCGGCGGCACCTCCCGCGGGAGCCTCGCCAGGGGCGCCACTTGCCGCGGCCGCAACCTGGTCCTCGGCGGAGCCAGCGGTGATCTTCGCCAAATCCTTACGCAACGCTTCGGGGGGAATTCTGCCGAATTGCGCGCTTGCCTGCAGCGCAACCGGAGCCAGCGTGTCATCGCTGAGAAGTGCGGCAAGCAGGTGGCCGGACCTGATTCGGGAAGCGTTTCCCGCGAGCGATGCGAGGAGCCACGCTTCGCGGGCGAGATTCACGATCTGGGGCGACAAAGCCGGCGCACGGCTATTGCCCGTCTTGAGGCGATCCAGGACCTTGTTGAGGTCGGAAGCGAGGCGCCCCTCATCGACTTCGTAATGCTTCAGGCAGGCCACCAAATCGCCGTCGCGAAGGTCGAGCAGCTTCAACAGCCAGTGCTCGATCTCGACATTGTAGTGGCTGCGTGAAAGCGTTAACCCCGCTGCCGCCTCAAGCGCGCGGCGGCAAGGGTCGTTGAGCTTTCCCACAAGCGATTTCAGATCGATTCCAGCCACAATCCACCCCCTCCGCCCGCAACAGGCGGCCTGACGAACATTGTCATCCGACGCGTCCCCGCACAGGGGCCACGGTTAACCGCGGTATGATTCGCCCGCGGCCGAAGCAAATACAAGCTGCCATAAGAGCAAAACGGAAGGCTTGCTTGCCAAACCCTTACGAGCAACGGCCGAAGGTCACGAGTATGAAGGGAGAGGCGGCCTGTGCCAAGCTGACGAATTAAGCCTCGCGATCGAATCGCGCGTGCTGGGAAATAACTGGTGACGCCGGAGTCGCGTTGGCTGTAATATTCAAGTTGTTTAGCAGCTTAGGGTGGGCAAGACGGTGGGGTCGCCGAGAGTTATCGACGTCGAATCGCTGCTGGCGCCGATTCCGGGTCCGGCGCCGAACGGCGTCAATATTCGTGAGGACTTTTCGCCGGCTTCTCCCTATTTCAAGCTGAGAGACGCCCGGCATGCGGCGCGGGCCGCTGAACGGCGCGCCGACACCGAAGGCGAAAATTCGGCGCTATTGCCCGAATGGCGGACGATCATGGACCTGGCGCCGAAGGTCCTCGCCGAAAAGTCGAAGGACCTCGAAGTCGCGGTCTGGCTGATCGAGGCGCTGGTTCGAAGCCAAGGGTTTGCCGGGTTGCGCGATGGCCTGGCGCTCTCACGCGGCCTGGTTGAAAATTATTGGGACGGGCTTCATTCCCTTTCCGACGAAGAAGGCGACGTCACGAAGGTTGCTCCGCTCACCGGGTTGAATGGACAGGACGCGGAAGGCACCTTGATTCAGCCGCTCCGCAAAGCCCCGATCACCAAACGCGGCGATGAAGGCCCCTTCGCGGCCTACCATTACGACCAAGCCCTGGCGCTGTCGCAAATCTCGGACCCCGGGGCGCGCGCGCGCCGCGAAGAGGCCGGAGGCGTGACGCTGGAACGCTTCACCGCGGCGGTCAATGCGAGCGGCGGGGAGTATTACATCGAGCTCATCGGCAACATCGAGGAAAGCCTTGCCGAGCTTGACGGACTGACCCAGGCGCTGGACGAGCGCGCCGGCCCAGCGGCCCCGCCAAGCTCCGCCATCCGCAACACGCTTCAGACGATTTTGGAAACGGTGCGCGGCTTCAGCAAGGATCTCGTGAACCGTGCAAGGCCCGCAGCGACCGAAACCGCTACCGGCGCTAGCTCTGAGACCCCGAACGGATCGGGCGGCAATGGCCAGGGATCGGGCAACGTGATGGGACCGATTCGCAGTCGCGAGGATGCGTTTCGCCTTCTGCTTGAAGTCGCAGATTACTTCAGCAAGTACGAACCGCACTCGCCGATCTCGACCAGTCTGCAGGAAATCGTGCGGCGCGGGCGGCTGCCCTTTTCGGAGTTGCTCGCCGAATTGTTGCCGGATACTACTGCGTGGCGGTCTGCTTTGACGAGCGCCGGAATCAAACCACCCAACGCAAGCTGACTGCTCTTGCCTTGAATAATCGCGTACTGAGTGATCAGGTCGAAAGGGGACGACAATGGCCGGTATCCATCAGAAGCTCGAACGGGTTCGCAAACCCCGTGTTCATATCAAATACGAGGTCGAAACCGAGGGCGCGCAGATCGAACGCGAACTGCCCTTCGTGGTTGGCGTCATGGGCGACTTTTCGGGCAATCCAACCAAGGCGCTGGCTCCCCTGAAGGACCGGAAGTTCGTCCAGATCGACCGGGACAATTTCAATGACGTGCTCGCCAAGACAGCGCCCGAGCTGAACATCAAGGTCGACAACACGCTGAAGAACGACGGCAGCATGATGGGCCTGCAGCTCAAGTTCAACTCGATGGACGATTTCGAGCCAGGCCGAGTCGCGGAGAACGTTCCGGCCCTGAAGAAGCTGCTGGATACCCGCAACAAGCTTCGCGATTTAATGGCGAAAGTCGACAAGTCCGACGAGCTTGAAGGTCTGCTCGAACGGGTGCTGCAGAACGAAAACGAACTGAAGCAGCTGTCCAGCGATCTCGGACTCGGCAAGCCTGAGGAGGGCGCATAATGGCCACGACCAAAACGGCCGCCGAGAGCGGCGGCGCAACCACGACGACGGAATTCAGCCTGCTCGACCAGGCCATCGGGGCGACGAAGCAGACCGAGCCCGAGCATGCCAAGGTTCTCATCGAGAACCTGATCGAGGAAGCGTTGAAAGGCACGGTCACGTTCTCGCGGAACCTGACGGTCACCTTCAACAAGGCCATCGCCCTGATCGACGAGCAGCTTTCCAAGCAGCTCAACGCGATCATGCATCATCCGGACTTTCTGAAGCTCGAAGGCTCCTGGCGCGGGCTTCATTACCTCGTCATGAACAGCGAGACCGGCACCAGTCTGAAGATCCGGATGCTGAACGCCTCCAAGAAGGACCTCGCCAAAGATCTCGCCAAAGCGGTGGAGTTCGATCAAAGCGAAATCTTCAAGCGTATCTACGAAAACGAATTCGGCTCACCCGGCGGCGAGCCTTATGGCGTCCTGATCGGCGACTACGAATTCTCCAATCATCCTGAAGACGTCGACTTTCTCACCAGCATGTCGAGTGTCGCCGCGGCGTCCTTTGCGCCCTTCATCTCGGCCGCGAACGCCAAGATGTTCGGGCTTGCCGATTACGGCGAACTGAGCAAGCCGCGCGATATCGCGAAGGGTTTCGAGGCGCAGGAATATGCGCGCTGGCGGGGATTCCGCGACAGCGACGATTCGGCTTTCGTGACCCTCACCATGCCACGTGTGCTGGCGCGCGTCCCTTATGGCGCGGCCACCAAAGCGGTCGAGGAATTCGCCTATGAGGAAGCGCCCAAGGATGCCAAGGGCGCGGAGAAGGCCCTCAAGCATGACGAATATTGCTGGATGAACGCGGCCTATGTGCTCGGCGCCCGCATGACCGACGCTTTCGCTCAAACCGGGTTCTGCACCACCATCAGAGGTGCGGAGAACGGCGGCAAGGTGCAGAACCTGCCTGTCCATGTCTTCAAGAGCGACGACGGCGACACGGACCTCAAATGCCCGACCGAGATCGCCATTACCGACCGGCGGGAATTTGAGCTTTCATCATGCGGCTTCTTCCCGCTGTCCCACTACAAGAACACCGATTATGCGGTTTTCTTTGGCGGGCAAACCGCACAGAAGCCGAAAAAATACGACCGGCCGGATGCCACCGCCAATGCCGCGATTGCCGCACGGCTGCCCTATGTAATGGCCACCTCGCGCTTTGCGCATTTCCTGAAGGTGATGGCGCGCGACAAGATTGGCTCGTTCATGGAAGTCACCGATTGCGCCGACTGGCTGCAGCGCTGGATCAACAATTACGTCAACGCGTCGGATGGCGCGACCGCGGAAATGAAGGCCAAATTCCCGCTGCGCGACGCCAAGATCGAGGTCAAGGATATCCCGGGCAGACCCGGATCGTATAACGCCGTCGCCTACCTTCGCCCCTGGCTGCAGATGGAGGAACTGACGACCTCCATGCGACTGGTGGCGAAGATTCCGCAGCGGAGTTGATGATAGGTGCGGCTTGCCGGACGATGGGGGTGAGTTTGGCGCAGGCAATTGGGTCGGCTCCGCGGCTCCCGAAGATTCGGCCGGCGAGGCGCATCTAGAAGCCGGCCTGCGCGAGCGGTTGCTGGGCGATGTGCTGGAGCGTACTGCGCAAGGGTCGCCGCCTGAGCCCAACGCGGCATGGGGTGCGGCCGAGATTGCGGATGCACTTTCGGCTTGGTATGGCCCTGAGCTCACACGGATCGGCAGCGATAAGAGCTCGCTTCTCGCAGCGCTGGATTCGGATATCGCCGCGATAGACGCCCTCCTCTCGGGCCAGGTCAACGCCATCCTGCACGCCCCGGAATTCCAGCGTCTTGAGGCGGCTTGGCGCGGGCTTCGCTATCTCGCGGATCTGGCCTCGGGCATCGAGGACGCGAAAGTCCGTGTTCTTTCGATTACGTGGACCGAGATCGTGCGCGATCTGGAGCGGGCCGCAGATTTCGATCAAAGCCTGCTCTTTCACAAGATCTATTCGGAAGAGTTCGGCATGCCCGGCGGCGAGCCCTTCGGCCTTATCGTCGCCGATTACGCCGTGCAGCATCACCGCACCGCCGACCACCCAACCGACGACGTGAATGCGCTCAAATCGCTCGCCGCCGTGGCGGCGGCCGCCTTTGCGCCGATCGTGCTGGGCGTTTCGCCTGCGACATTTCAACTCGACAACTTTCGCGAACTCGGCCGGCCGATCGATGTGCGCGCCGTGTTCAAGAGCACCGACTACCTTCGCTGGAACGCCATGCGCGAAGGAGCCGACATGAATTTCATTGGACTTGCCCTGCCGCGCATCCTGATGCGGCTGCCCTATCGCGACGATACGCGGCGGGTTGACGGCTTCCGTTTTTCCGAAGCGGTCCACGAACCGAGCGGCACAGGCTATCTCTGGGGCAATGCCGCCTTCGCGTTCGCCGGGATCGTTCTGCGGGCCTTCGGCGATTACGGCTGGTTTGCCGATATCAGGGGAGCCCCGCGGGACGAACTGCGCGGCGGCATCGTCGCCGATATTCCGGTTCCCTCGTTCCAGACCGATCGCCCGGGGATCGCGGTCAAGCCCTCGAGCGAATGCTACATCTCCGATCTGCACGAAAAGGACCTGGCGGAACTTGGCTTCATCGCCATGCGGAAGATTCCGCTGACCGGCTACTCGGTGTTCAACGAATGTCAGTCGGTGCAGATTCCGGTTCGTTATGACAGGGCGGCGGCCACCGCGAACGCGCGCCTGGCAGCAATGTTGCAATACACGCTGTGCATCTCGCGGTTTGCGCATTTCATAAAAGTGATGGGTCGCGAAAAGACCGGCTCGGTCATCACCGCGGAGGAGTGCCAGGAATATCTGCAGCGCTGGCTGACGGGCTACTGCGTCGGGGGCGACGGCACCTCCATGGAAGCAAAAGCCCGCTATCCGTTGCGCGAGGGCAATGTCGAAGTGAAGAACGTGCCCGGCAGGCCGGGCATCTATACGTGCAATATCTTCCTGCGGCCGCATTACCAATTGGACGACATCGCCGCCGGATTCAGGTTGGTCACGGAATTGGCCCCGCCGTCACGGGCGTGACGGCACGGCAAGAGGAGATTGATATGACCGCGGAATGGCAGGCTCTGTTCGGCGCCGGAAGACTCGACGAGGCTATCGCGTTGATGAACGGCGAGGTCAGGAAAAACCCGACCGACGTCAACCGGCGGGCAGTCCTCGCCGAGCTGCTTTGCTTCGCAGGGAATCTGGAACGAGCCGACGCGATCCTCGCTGCAATCGATGCGATCGATCCGGGCACCGTGATGGGGGTGTCGCTTTTCCGTCAGCTCGTGCGGGCCGAACAGGCGCGCCAGCAGTTCCTTTCGGACGGCCGGATGCCGGAATTCCTCAAGAAGCCGGACGGCGCAGTAGAACTTGAGCTTCGAGCCGTCGTCGCCCTGCGCGCCGGAGCAACCGCGGAAGCCGCAGCCCTTGCCGCCGAAGCCGAATCGGTTCGCCCGCTCGCGCCCGGAACAGCCGACGGCGTGTCCTTCGACGATTTTCGCGATCTGGACGATTTGTCCGCGGCTCACTTCGAGGTCCTGACGTCGACCGGAAAATATTATTGGATCCCCGTCGCGAGCGTCAGCGCGATCGAATTCCGCGCGCCTGAGCGGCGCCGCGACCTCCTGTGGCGGCGCGCTGCCATGTCCGTGATCGACGGCCCGGACGGCGAAGTCTTCATGCCGGCGATCTATGGATCTGCAAACAAGGATCTGGACCCGCAGTATCGGCTCGGCCACGCGACCGATTTTCTCGGCGGGGAAAACGAACCTCAGCAGGGCGTGGGGCTCAGGAGTTTTCTGATCGGCGAAGAAAGCCGCACGATCCTCGAATTGGGCAAGATCGAATTCTCGAAGGCTTGATCGGGCTTTTGCCGGTGGGGGCGATATGGCGGAAGGGATTCTAACGGAAGCGGAAGCGCATAGGGTTTCCTACGTTGCGACCACTCTATGCATCAATCGGGAAGAACTCGTAATCAAAGTGTGCCAGCTCAAATCGCATATCGGCAGGAATGCGGCGAAGTTCGCGGAATTGAAGAACCAACTCATGGCGACCGTAAGGAGCAACCTCACCGACATGACGTCTTTCATGAAGCTGATCTATGGGCTTGTGGGTATTGTCGGCATCGCATTCGCGGTGGAAGTCGCGGGCCTTTCGGCGACCGGAATTGCGCTCTTTGTGTTGTCGTTCTTTTTTCTCTATGTGGGACTGTCAGAGCTGAAGAAGCTGCTGCTGGCGTTCTGGGCAAAATTGCAGGAACAGATTTCAGCGGTCACACTCGGCTTGTAAGCTGATCCGATTTCCAGCCGGAGTATCATGGCGCCACGATGGTCAACCCCGATCTTCCTCTCCTGCCCTCGGTGCTCGACCGCCTTCTGGACGACCGGCCCGATCTCAAACAGGACCCGGCGCGCAGCCGGGGCCAGAATTTGGCGATATTGCGCAACGCGGTCCGGCGCGATCTCGAAGCCCTTCTTAACAGCCGATCCCGGTGCATCTCCCCGCCTGAGGGTCTCGACGAACTGCAGACGTCGCTCGTCGAATATGGCTTGCCGGACTTCCTTTCGGCAAATGCGGGCTCCGACGAGGCGCGGGAGGACTTTCGCCGTGCGGTGGAGAAAATCATTCGACGCTTCGAGCCTCGCTTCAAGAGCGTCACGGTGAAATTGGTCGAAGACGCTGCACAGCTTGACCGGACGTTGCGCTTCCGCATCGATGCGCTGATGTATGCGGAGCCCGCGCCGGAATATGTCAGCTTCGATTCCCTGCTCGATCCGGCGAGCCACAATTTCTCGGTCATCGGACGGCGCGATGGTTGACGAACTCCTCTCTTATTACAATCGCGAGCTCGCCTATCTTCGCAAGCTCGGCGCGGAATTTGCCGAGACGCACCCGAAGATTGCCGGCCGCCTTCGAATAACCGGCGACGCGGTCGAGGATCCGCACGTATCGCGCCTGCTGGAGGGCGTGGCGTTCCTGAACGCGCGCATCCGCCACAAGCTCGACGACGAGTTTCCGGAACTGACCGACGGACTACTCGGTCAACTCTACCCGCATTATCTGGCTCCCATTCCCTCCATGGCGATCGTCCAGTTCCGGCCGACGCGCGATCTCGCGGAAGGGTTCAAGATGAAAGCCGGAACCGAACTCGACACCGAGTCCGTAGGAGGGGAAACCTGCCGCTTCCGGACCAGCCAGGAATTCACGCTGTGGCCGATCGAAATCGAGTCCGCATCGCTGACCGGACGCCCCTTGATCGGGCCTGTGAACCCGAATGCGGCCGGCTCCGTCGCGGTGCTCAGGCTTTCGCTGCGCTGTCTGACCCCTGAGATGACCTTCACGGAATTGGCTCCGAAATCGCTCCGGTTCTATCTGCGGGGGACTTCGGCGGAAGTGTCCCAGCTTTATGAGCTCATCTTCAACAACACCGTTTCCATCGCGCTCGCCGATTCGACCACCGATCCGAGGCCCGTGATTCTGCCGCCAGGCTCGATTCTTCCGGTCGGCTTCGGCGCGGATGAGGGCATGCTTCCCTATCTGCCGCGCTCGTTCGCAGGCTACCGCCTGCTGACCGAGTATTTTGCGTTTCCTGAGAAATTCCATTTCTTCGAAGTCACCGACCTGTCGGCCAAGCTGCTGGTCGCGGCCGGACGCAAGCTCGACATCTATTTGTATCTCAACCGCACCGTGCCGGAGCTCGAGCGGGGTGTCTCCGCGGATTCCTTTGCGCTCGGCTGCGTTCCTATCGTCAATCTGTTCCGGCAGCGGGCCGAGCCGATCATGCTGACCGAAACAGCGACTGAATATCACGTTGTGCCGGACAGCCGCCGCCCCTCGGCTCTTGAGGTCTATTCCGTAGACAGAGTAACCGCGACATCGCAGACCGGTGAGATGGCGATATATGCCCCCTTCTTCGGCTTGAAGCACTCGGGCGCGAGGCGGCGCGAAACGCGGTTCTGGCAGGCCAGCCGCCGCCCCGCCGGCGGCCGCGATCCCGGTAGCGAGATGTTTCTTACCCTGGTTGATCTCGATGCCGATCCTTCGATCCCCATCGACTGGGTCGGTTCGATCGAGACGACCTGCCTCAATCGCGACCTGCCCGGAAAGCTGCCGTTCGGCGGCGGACATCCTTTTCTCCGCCTGGTTCAGGAAATCTCCGCCGTGGAGTCCCTCCTCTGTCTCAGCCAACCCACGGCAACATTGCGCCTGCCGAGCCGCAAGGAGGGAGCCTGGCGGCTGATCTCGCATCTGACACTGAACCACCTCTCGCTTGTCGATCAGCAGACCGGCGCGGAATCGCTGCGCGAAATCCTCAGGCTGTACGATTTCCGCGATGCCCCCGAGACACGGGCGATGATCGATAGCGTGGTGAGCATTCGCGCCACGCGCGGGGTCGCACGCGCTCCGGAACCCGCCATGGGCGCCCTTTGCCGCGGTCTCGACTTCACGATCCAGTTCGACGAGAGCCGCACGTCCGGCACGGGCGTTTTTCTGCTGGCCGCCGTGCTCGAGCGCTTCCTAGCGCACTATGCCTCGATCAATGCTTTCACGCGATTGACCGCGACCCTCAAGGGACGCTCAGGAGCCTACCGCACATGGCCGCCTCGGGCCGGAGACCTCCAGCTTCTCTGATCGAAGAGCTGCGCGCGTCTCCGGAGCGCTTCGACTTCTTCCAGGCCGTGCGCATCGTCGAGCGGGCGGCGCTCGCTGCCGCGCGCGATCCGCGATTCGCCAAACCCGGACGCGTTGGGTTCGACAGCGATCCGCGCGGCGAAATCCTGTTTCTGCGCGCGGTGCTGGAGCTCGGTTTCCCAGCCACCGAGGTCACGGCATTCGACGAGCCAGAAGACCAGCGGCCCGAACTCACCGTTGCGGTGATGGGGCTGAACGGACCGAGCGGCGTGCTGCCGGGTCATTACTCCCAGCTCGTGATGGAGACGCTGCGGGAAAAGAATACCGCGCTGCGCGATTTTCTCGATTTGTTCAATCATCGCGCGCTGTCCTTGTTCGTCCGAGCGATGGAGAAATACCGTCTGGCCCTGGCCTATGAGAGCGCCGGACATGAAGACCTCGACACCGTCAGCAACGCACTCTATGCGCTGATCGGGATGAACGAGCCGGCGCTCAGGCGGCGTCAGGCCGTGCCCGATGCCACGCTTCTGTTCTACTCGGGCCACCTCTCTCGCGCGACGCGCCCAGCTGGCGCCCTCGGCCAAATCCTCTCGGATTATTTCGAGCGACCGGTCACAATCGCCCAGTTCCAGGGTCGCTGGGTCAGCCTGCCCGAGAGCGAGCAGACAAGGCTTGGCGTGGGCAGCCGGGGCAATTATGCCCAACTTGGCGTGAGCAGCGTCATCGGCTCGCGCATGTGGGATGTCCAGGGATCGTTCCGTGTACGCCTGGGACCGCTCGATTACCCACAGTTTCTCGACTTCATGCCGGACGGACCGCAAATGGCGGAGTTGGCCGCGCTCACGCGCACCTATGTCGGCCCCGCGCTGAGCTTCGATGTGCAATTGACGCTCCAGGCCAAGGAGATTCCGCCGCTCAAGCTGTCGAACGATCTGGTTGGAGGCCCGAGGCTCGGCTGGAACACCTGGCTGCCGACGGAATATTTCCGCCGTGACGCGAGCGACGCTATTTTTCGGGTGGAATCGATTTGACGTATCGAGCCTGTTCGGGGGTCCGGTCTGCGTTCGCCGATCATTGCCCCCAAAGAAATTCGCTGTATTAATTGTCAAGAGAACGAACACATGGCGGGGCAAATGCAGGGGTGGGGCAGCGGCTACGTCACGGACGTCCCGTACATGGACGGGTTCTATTCGGCGCAATCGCCGCATCACCTCGCCCTTGCGGCCACCATCAACGGGTTTGAACCGGCCGAGCTCGATGGCGGGTTCAGTTATTGCGAACTCGGCTGCGGACGCGGTTTGACAAGCCTGATACTCGCGGCCGTCAATCCCGAGTCCGAATTTCATGCCGTCGACTTCCAGCCGGCTCATATCGCGCATGCGAATGCCCAGGCGCGCGGCGCGCGCCTCGACAACGTCACCTTCCATGAGCGCAGCTTCGAGGATTTACTGGCCGCGGATGGCCCGGTGCTTCCCATGTTCGACGTCGTCACGATGCATGGCGTGTGGACCTGGATCGCTCCGCGCTTGCAGGGCGCGATTGTCGAATTTCTGAACCGGCGGCTGAAGCCAGGCGGGGTTGTCCATGTCAGCTACAACGCGCTGCCGGCCTGGATGCCGATGGGGCCGCTGCAGCGCGCCTTGAAGGAGCTTACGGGTCTGTGGCCGGGCCGAATCGATCATGCCATTGATAACGCCCTGGCGATGCTTAGCCGTCTCGCGGAGGCCAAGGTCATTCCCGCCAACCTGCATGACGGCCTGAAGCGGATCACCGACACCCCCGAGGGCAAGCTCAGGCCCTACCTTGCGCACGAATATCTGAACGAATATTGGCAGCCGGTCTATCATCCCGATGTCGCGCGCACGCTCGCCGGCGCGAAGCTCAGTTTCGCCAGCTCCACCGATCTTCTGAAGAATTTCTTGAATCTCTGTCTCACCGAGCCGCAGCGGGCGCTCATTTCCGAAATCCCCCGGCCGGAACTTCGCGAGATGCTGAAGGATTACTGCGTCAACGATTGGTTGCGCCAGGATGTTTTCGTACGCGGTGTGCGGCGCATGTCGGAAGGACGGCGGGATTCGCTCCTGCAGGGCCTGAAGCTGACATTGCTGCGGCCGCCGCCCGGTCTCATCGAAATATACAGGCCCGACGGTTCGGTTTGGCGGCCCTCTCCGGATGCCTATGCGATATTCGTCAAAGCGCTCCTGACCAGACCGCATTCGGTAGCGGAGTTGCTTGCGCTCCCCGGCCTGCCGCCGGAACATGGGGTTAAGCCGGTGGAGCTCGTGGGTGTTCTTGTAGGCACGGGACTTGCCGCCCCGTTCATGGAAACGCGGGACGATGCTCAGTCTGCATGCGATCGCCTCAACCGGTTGACGGAAGCCGGAAGCAGGATCGGCGCGCCGCGGGGTACAACGATTGCCGTGCCCAGTGTCGCGGGCGGGGTCACTCTGATGGGAGGCGATTTCGATCTTTACATGAGCGCGCGCCGCGGAGAGACGCTCGACCCCGAGGCTCTTGCGGCACGCTTCGTCGAGCGCTGCAAGGAACAAGGCGGCCATGCCATCGTCGATGGAAAGGCTTATGAGGACGAGACAGAGGCTCGCGCTGCCGGCGCGAAAGACTATGCCGTGAAGATCGATCGTCTGGTCCCGATCTGGCGAATGATCGGAATGGTTTAAGCCGGGCGTTTTCGGGATTACCGGTTTGCTACAATTGGCCGAAAACTCTTCAATCGAGGCGCGAGAGTTCCGCGCCGGCAAGTAGATTGCGACCACGACCGGGCCCGCTCGAAATGGCGGAATTCCCCCGAAATGGCAGGTTTGACGCATTTGTTCCGCCAGCCCAAACGACGGGTCCCGGCCGTAGGGCTTCGAAGGGTGGAACCCGCGCCGCATTTCCGCTAGGCTTCGCTTTACGCCGCTATAAGAGGCGTGTTGGCAGAGCTGATGATCGACAATCGCCACGCAAAGCGAAGTGCCGCGCGCAAGACTGCGCCTGCGGCAAGCGCGTCGCGTGAGACGGCATATTCGCGCATTTTGTTGATCCTCCTCGCTTTCGTGGCTTTGACGATTCAGGTCATGGTCGTCCAAAGCCACATCCATACCCCCCCTTCGGCCGCCAAAGTCCAAAGTCTGAGCCTGATCACGGTTGCGGCGGGCGTGGGGGACGACCATTCCGCAGGCGCGCCGCGCGACAAATATCCGGTGAACGATGACCCTTCGAACTGTCCGCTGTGTCAGCAGTTCGGGCATTCGGGGCAGTTCGTGGCGAGCACCACCGTCCTGGTCTCGGTGCCCTACTTCATCACGGTCAGTTTCATCGTCTTCTGCGAGGCCCTTCCGGTATGCCTTGCCGTCAGCCATAGCTGGCAAGGCCGCGCGCCTCCGCAGCACTAACTCCCCACATTTAGACCGCTGACGGCGCAGGCGCGGGCCAAGCCCGCGTCGGCTGCCGTCTCAATTCATCCCGAATCTCGTCCCTCGCCGGGCGAAGAACGGCTGGATCAGATGATCGTCAACGGCATGGAGAATACACTCCCCGTCGAGTCCAAGCGACCTCACGCGTTCGCGAAGAGCGACGGGAAGAGAGCGCGGACCGCAGAGGTCCTATCGCTCGCTCATTCGTCAGCGTCGCGCGTGCAGTCCTTAATCATTGCACCGGCCATGTTGCTGATTGCCGGCTGCGCGGTGGGTCCCAACTTCGAGAAACCCGCCGCTCCGGACGTGAGCGATTACACGGCCAGTCCGCTCTCGGCCACGGCCGCGACCGCGAATGTCGCCGGTGGCGAAGCCCAACGATTTGCCAAGGGCGGGGATATTTCCGCGGACTGGTGGAACCTGTTTCACTCCAAGCCGCTCAATGATTTGATCGACGAATCGCTGACCAACAATCACGACCTCAAGGCGGCGCAAGCGGCGTTGACCGTGGCCGGAGAAAATGTCCAGGCCCAACGGGGCGCTTACTATCCCCATGTCACGGCAGGCATCTCGGCCAGCCGGCAACAGCAACCAGGGTCTCTGGCGCCCGTTCCGAGCACGAACGCCTTTCAATACAATCTGTTCACCCCGCAGGTCAGCGTTTCCTATGTGCCTGACGTTTTCGGGTTGAATTACCGCACCGTCGAGTCACTGAAGGCGCAGGAGCAGCAAGCCCGCTACCAGATGATCGCGACCTACACCACGTTGACCTCCAACGTGGCGGTAACAGCGATTCAGGAGGGCGCGGTGCAGATGCAGATTGATGCAACTCGCCAGCTCATCGACATCGACACCCATATGCTTGAAATCCTGCAGTACCAACTTTCCAAAGGTTATGCCGGCCGGATGGACGTTGCCGCGCAGGAATCGCAGCTCGCGCAAGCCACCGCAACGCTCCCGCCGCTCATCAAACAGGCAACCCAACTCCGCGACCTTCTGGCAGTTCTGGCGGGCCGGTTTCCGAACCGCGCGCCGGACGAAAAATTTGAGCTTGCGAGTCTAATTTTGCCGGACGAACTGCCGCTGAGCCTCCCTTCGGAACTGGTGGCGCAGCGTCCGGACGTTCTCCAGGCCGAGGAGAACATGCACGCCGCCAGCGCTCAAATCGGCATCGCCGAGGCGAACCGCCTGCCGAATATCGAGCTGACCGCAAATGCCGGCAGTACGGCGCTCGCCATCGATCAGGTGTTCGCGTCGGGCACCGGCTTCTGGGGCTTAAGCGCAGCGTTGACTGCGCCCATCTTCCAAGGCGGGACACTGCTTCACCAAGAGCTCGCCGCGAAGGCCGCCTATGTTCAAGCGGCCGAACAATATCGCAGCACGGTCCTGACCGCCTTTCAGAATGTCGCCGATACATTGACGGCGCTCGAACAGGACGCCGAGGGCCTGAAGGCGGCTAAAGCCGCTGAAGATGCCGCCAAGGTGACATTGGATTTGGCTCAGCTGCAAGTCCAGGACGGTTACGCCGGATACCTCGCGTTGCTAAACGCAGAACAGGCCTATCAGCAAGCCAGGATCAATCTCATTCAGGCCCAGGCCAACCGTTATGCCGATACGGCGGCGCTGTTTCAGGCGCTTGGCGGCGGGTGGTGGCACCGTTCCGACCTGGCCAAGAACTGACATGAAAGACAGATCTTTCCTCAGGGCACCGCCTGTAGAGCTTCGGAAGAAATTCCCGCGCGCGACTTTACTCGCCGCTTTGGTGGCAGCAGCAACGTTGTTCGCGGCCTGTTCGCCCAAAGTTGACAGCGACCCATCGCCGCCGCCAGTGACGGCCAGCAACGTGACATTGACCTCGGCTCAGCGGCAGAACATCCATCTTTACACCGTCGCATCCGCCACCTTCCGCAGATCGATCGAGACCAACGGCGTGGTCGATTTCGACAACGATCAAGCCACAAGCGTTTTGGCGCCCGTCTCCGGCCCGGTGTCGAGGCTGCTCGTTTCGCTCGGCCAACGGGTCAAGGAAGGGGACCCGCTGGCTGTGGTCGATTCACCTGATTTCGCGGCGGCCGTCAGCGCCTATCGCAAGGCACTCGCGACCGCCCAGACTGACCGCCGTCTGGCGGACCTGGACAAGGACCTCCTTCAGCATCAGGGGGTGCCCCAACGTGAAGCAGAGCAGGCGGAAACCGATGCCGCGAACGCCGAATTCGACCGCGACGCCGCCCTGCAGACGCTCGTCTCGCTGAAGCTTGATCCTCAGATCATCAAAGATATTCAAGAAGGACGTCCCACTTCCCGTATCGAAGGCATGATTCGCGCGCCGATCGCCGGAACCGTGGTGGAGAAGCTCATCACACCCGGGCAACTTCTGCAGGCAGGCACCACGCAATGCTTTACCGTCGCCGACCTTTCCCGCGTTTGGGTCATGGCGCAGTTATTCGGCTCCGACCTTGCTTCGGTCCGCCTCGGCGATCCGGCCGAAGTGGAGACCGGCATCGGTTCAAATAATTTTTCAGGAAAGGTGGACAATATTTCCGCCTTGGTGAATCCCGACACAAGGTCGGTGGCGGTGCGAGTGGTCGTCGACAATCCGGGCGGCTTCCTGAAAAAACAGATGTATGTCCGTGTACGGATTCAGGCCCGCCAGGAAAGCACCGGACTGCTGGTCCCGGTTTCAGCAATTCTGCGCGACGATGAGAACATGCCGTTCGTTTATGTCGCCCAAGCCGACGGCAGCTTCGCGCGACAGCAGGTGACTCTGGGTTATCGTAGCGGGGACCAATACGACATCTCGTCGGGCCTCAAAGCCGGCGACCAAATTGTCGTCGATGGCGCGATCTTCGTTCAATTCATGCAAAATCAATGAGCGCCGATCCGCTTCCCTCCGAGTCCACGCCTCGCTCGGTTTCGCTGATGAATCGGATCGTGGCGTCCTCGCTGCAGCAGCGATTTCTGGTCGTCCTCATAACGCTGGTGCTGATTGGCACCGGGGTTTGGGCGCTGCAGCGCCTGCCGGTGGATGCCTATCCCGATCTTTCGCCGCCTATGGTCGAGATCATCACGCAATGGCCCGGCCACGCCGCGGAGGAAGTGGAGCGGTTGATAACGGTGCCTGTCGAAAGGGGGATGAACGGCATTCCACAGACGGCCACGGCCCGCTCGATCTCGCTCTACGGGTTGTCCGACGTCATCCTCACTTTTGAAGACGGCACGGACAATTATTTCGCCCGCCAGCAGGTTTTCAACCGGATGGGCGATCTCAGTCTGCCGGACGGCGTCACCCCTTCGGTGTCGCCGCTCTTCTCCCCTTCGGGTCTCATCTATCGTTACGTGTTGCAGAGCCCCGACAGGTCGGCGATGGAACTCAAGACCTTCGAGGACTGGGTCGTCGAACCCCAATACAGGTCCGTTGCCGGAGTGGCGGACGATTCCGGGTTTGGCGGGGGAAGCATGCAATATCAAGTGCTGCTCGATCCAGCCAAGATTGCCGGAGTCGGCTTGTCGGTGCAGCAGGTCGAGGCCGCTTTGGCGGCGAACAATGGCAACGCCGGTGGCGGCTTCTATTCGCAAGGGGGCCAGTTCTATTACGTGCGGGGCATGGGGCGGCTGAACTCGACCGAAGACATCGGCAATGTCGTTCTCGCCGTGCATGACGGCACGCCGGTGCTGGTAAAGGATGTCGGCCATGTAGACGTCGGCATTGCCCCCCGCCTGGGCGAGTTCGGTTACGAAAAACACGACGACGCTGTGGAAGGCGTCATCATGATGCTAAAGGGCGAGAAAGCCCAAGACGTCCTGAACCGGGTCGAAGGGAAGACCAAGGAACTTAATGAGCAAATCCTGCCCAAGGACGTGAAAGTCCTTCCGTTCTACGACCGAAGCGATCTGATCACGCTGACGACGCAGGTGGTGGAGCAAAACCTGTTACGCGGCATGCTTCTGGTTGTCGCGGTTCTGATATTCTTTTTGTACGATTTTCGTGCGGGCTTGATTGTTGCCGTTACTATCCCGCTGGCGCTGTTGTTTGCGTTCATCGGTCTCAACCTCCAACACGCCTCGGCAAATCTGCTGTCCATCGGCGCGGTGGATTTTGGGATAATAGTGGATGGCGCTGTGGTCATGGTGGAAAACGTGTTCCGCCAGATCGCCCTTCGCAGGGGAACGCAACTCAACGTCATGGAGATCGTGAAAGACGCGGCCGCCCAGGTTGACCGCCCGCTCTTTTACGCTGTCGCGGTGATCGTGGTCAGCTTCCTGCCGATCTATGTGCTGTCCGGGCCTTCCGGTCTGTTGTTCAAACCGATGGCTGACACCATGGTGTTCGCCTTGGTGGGGTCCCTGATTATCACGCTGACTTTGCTGCCGGTGCTGTGTTCGTGGTTCATGCGAAGGGGAGTGCGGGAGCGGCGGAACGCCGTTTTTGAAGCGATCAAATCGGTTTACACCGTGGGACTGGATTTCTGCCTGGCTCATCCCTGGGGGACAACATTTGCTTCAGCCATTCTGCTGGCTGGTTCACTGCTGCTTGTCCCTTTCATTGGCGCCGAGTTCATGCCGCATCTGGATGAGGGCGCACTGTGGGTGCGTGCAACCATGCCCTACACGATATCCTTCGACGAATCGGCCAAGATCGCTCCCAGGGTGCGGGAAATTTTGCACTCGTTTCCCGAAGTCACCACGGTTGCCTCGGAACTGGGCCGGCCAGACGATGGCACGGATCCGACTGGATTCTTCAATGTCGAGTTTTATGTCGGGCTTAAACCTTACTCGCAATGGACCGGTACTTACCGCACCAAAGCCGCGCTGACCGAGGCAATCAACGCAAAGCTCCAGGCCTTTCCCGGCATCATCTTCAATTACACCCAACCGGCGGAGGATGCGGTGGATGAAGCCGAAACAGGTTTGAAGAGCGCTCTTGCGGTTAAGGTGTTCGGTTCCGATCTGGATACGTTGCAACAAAAGGGCAAGGCCATCAAACAAATCCTGGAAGGGGTGCGCGGTATTCGTGAAGTGACCCTGGTACAGGAACTCGGCCAGCCAAGTCTCACAATCGAAATCAACCGCGCCAAGATTGCCCGTTACGGTTTGAATGTTTCCGACATCAACGGTTTGATCCAGACGGCCATCGGTGGCGACGTCGCTACCCAAGTGGTGCAGGGAGAAAAGGAGTTCGATCTCGTCGTCCGCCTCGACCGCGAATACCGGGACAATCCTGAAGAAATCGAGAATATCCCCGTGGCGACGCCCGGAGGACAGCAAATACCGCTCAAGGAATTCGCGGACATCCAGGTGGCGAACGGCGCCTCGTTCATCTATCGCGAGAACAATTCGCGCTACATCGGCGTCCAGTTCTCGGTGGAAGGACGTGATCTGGCTGGCGCGGTAGAAGATGCCATCAAACAAGTCAACGCAAAGGTTGCTCTGCCGCAGGGCTACCGTTTGGATTGGGGCGGAGAATACACGGAATATACGGCTTCAAGCCAGCAACTGAAGGTCATTCTGCCGCTGACCTTATTCCTGATTTTCCTCCTGCTCTTCGTGCTCTACAGCAATTTCAAGTTCCCGTTCATCACCGTGCTCGGGGTGCTGCTGTCGGCGCCGGTGGGCGGCCTCGTGGCACTCTGGATCACAGGCACGCCGTTTTCGGTTTCTTCCGGCATCGGGTTCCTGGCCTTGTTTGGCGTCTCCGTGCAGACGGCCGTCGTCTATATCTCCTATGTCAACGAACTTCGCCACAGCGGTATGCCTCTCGCCCAGGCAGTGCGTGAAGGCGCGATTTTGCGGCTGCGTCCGATCATGATGACCGCGCTGGTGGCGGCGTTGGGGTTGTTGCCGGCGGCGCTGGCCACGGGAGTCGGCACGGATACTCAAAAGCCGTTTGCGCTGGTCATTGTCAGTGGCCTATTCACGCGGCTTTTGATCAGTATTTTTCTGATGCCCGCGCTCTACGCTCTCGTGGCTCGTTCGAACGATCGGCTGGAAGTGTGATGCTGCTCTGGGGCAGTCATATAACCCATTGAAATCAAATGGTGCCCAGGGACAGAATTGAACTGCCGACACGCGGATTTTCAGTCCGCTGCTCTACCAACTGAGCTACCTGGGCGCCAAGCCCCAACAGCGTGGGACCGGTCTTGTAGAAGACGACCGCTTCCCTGTCCAGCCAAGCCTTTCTGGCTGTCATCCCCGCCCCGGGGACGCATGACCGACCATCAGGCAGCCTCAGTGCCGCAAGGGTTTGGTGGAGACGGCGTCCGGCGGCCCTTCAGCGTCTTCGCCTTCGGCCCCGGTTTCGCTTTCGTCGTCCAACGGAGCCGCCGGAACCGCGTAACTGCCCTTCAGCCAGCGGCCGAGGTCGATATCAGCACAGCGCTTGGAGCAGAACGGCCGGAATCGCGCGCGCTCCTCGCCGCTCGCAAGAGGGCGATGGCAGATGGGACAGAGGCGCGAAGCCGTCATGACTTGGCGACCCTTCGGCTCATGCGGCGGTCTCCACCTCGAAGCTTTCGCGCCGCTGATCGGCGTGCGTTTCGATGCGAAATCGCATAATGCCGCGGCGGGCAAGGGCGGTCTTGATTTCGTCCGCATGGGCGTCCAGCCAACGCACCATCACGGGAGCGGCTCGAAGCACGATTTCCTTTCCAGGCGCTGCAGAGGCGGTCCGTTCCATCCGTCGCATCATCTCGACCGCGACCGTTTCAACGGTCTTGCGCCGGCCATGTCCGTCACAGCGGCGGCAGTTCTCGGTGAGGCGCTTGGCCAAGGGATCGCGCACGCGTTTGCGCGTCATCTCGACGAGGCCGAATTCCGACATCCCCAGAATCTGGCTCGGCACACGACCCTTGGCGCTCGCCGCGCCGAGCGCATCGAGCACGCGCTGGATGTTGGCCGCCTCCGCCAGATGGATAAAGTCGATCACGATCAGACCGCCGATGCCGCGCAACCGCAACTGCCGCCCAATCGCCTCGGCGGCCTCCAGATTGACCTTGAGGCTCGTTTCTTCGAGCCCGCCGGAGGCAACATAGCTCCCGGAGTTCACATCGATGGCGGTCAGGGCTTCGGTCGCTTCGACCGTGATCCAGCCACCGGACGGCAGAGGCACGCGCGGTTGGGACAGCGTGGCAATCTCATCCTCGATGCCAAAGGCTTCGTACAGAGGGAGCCGGCCATCATAGAATTGGATTTTGTCGGCCATCTCCGGCATGGCCAGCGTTGCGTAGCTTCTGGCCGCCCCGACGGCGCCGCGATCATCGATCAGCACGCGTGCGACGGCGCCATCCACCTCGTCCCGGAGTGCCCGTTCGATGGGACCAAGATCCATATAAAGCGTGCCGGGGATCGATACTCCCCGGCGGCGCTGCGCAATATCGCGCCATGCCGCGCAAAGTCTCGCCGCGTCTTCCTTCAATTCGGCAGCGCCCGCGCCGATCGCCGCTGTGCGAAGGATATACCCAGCCTCTGGGATCAACTCGCCCGAGGAATCGGTCGCGAAGGACGATATGATGGCGGTCAGCCGTGCACGTTCCCCCTCATCCTCGATACGACGCGATAGCGCCACGCCAGGCGAGTTCGCCACCAGGATAAGAAGACGGCCAGGGATGGTGATATTGGCCGAAAGCCGGGCCCCCTTTTCGGCGATCGGGTCCTTCACGACCTGGACCAGGATTTCCTCGCCCTCGCGCACAAAATCCGAAATCCTGAGTTGCCGATCCTCTTCCGTGTACGGATCGTCGCGGAAGATGGCAGTGCGGGGTCTCGCCTCGCGGGCGGCCAGGAAGCCCGCGCGATCGAGACCGACATTGACGAAGGCCGCCTGCATTGCCGGAAGCACACGCTGCACACGGCCCAGGATGATATCGCCGACGATGCTGCGGGAGGCGCCGTTGGCGGCACGGTCGCGCTTTCGTCCGGGTACTTCCTCGAAGCCGATGGTGCGTTCAAGCCAAAGCTGATCGAGCACCCCGTCCTCGATCACCGCGACCCGTACCTCGCCCGCTCCGGCGTTTATCAACACGTCTTTCGGCATGGAGACTCCTTTTGGCCAATCTAGCAGGCGAAAAGAAGAATTGCTCGCGTCCTTGTATGCCTCCGAGTTTGTTTGAAACTACACCGCGCGAGCGGCTAGTATCGCCCTAAAGATGCGGCCCACATGAATCCGGGCTGACAGTACGGGCGTTACCGGCCCGAGAAGAAACGAGGAAATCGATGTCCCTCCCGCAGCGCATGCGATATCTGGGGTTGGCGATCGTGGCTGGGCTCGGTCTTGCGCTTTCGGCGCAACCGGGAGCGGCCGAAGGGCCGCAGTTCAAGGTCGATCCGTTCTGGCCAAAGACACTCCCCAACAACTGGATCATCGGCCAGATCGGCGGGATCACCGTGGACGCGCAGGATCACGTCTGGGTGAATCAACGGCCGCGCTCGCTGACCAAGGATGAAGCCGGCGCGGCCCAGAACCCGCCGCAATCGAAGTGCTGCGCGCCGGCGCCTTCGATCATGGAGTTCGACTCGGTTGGAAATGTGATGAAAGCATGGGGCGGCCCGGGCGAAGGCTACGACTGGCCCGACCAGGAACATGCGCTCCGCTTGGACGGCAAAGGGAACATCTATTTCGCCGGCAACGGCGCCAAGGACCAGATGCTGCTGAAATTCACGACCGACGGCAAATTCGTCAAGCAGCTCGGCAAGTCCGCCATGCCCTTCGGCAGCAAGGACACCAGCAGCGTCGGCCGGGTGGCGGACATCTTTTACGACGCGCCGGCCAACGAGCTCTATCTCGCCGACGGCTACGGTAATCACCGCGTGATGGTGATCGACGCCGACACATTCGCGTTCAAGCGGATGTGGGGAGCCTACGGCAAGCCGCCCTCGGACGAGAATTTACCGATGTACAATCCGGCCTCGCAGCAATTCGCCAATCCGGTGCATTGCGTGAAGATCGCGAGCGATGGACTTGTCTATGTCTGCGACCGCTCCAACAACCGCATCCAGGTGTTCCAGAAGAACGGCACGTTCGTGAAGGAGTTCGTCTACGACAAGGAAACCAAGCAATCGGGCTCGACCTGGGACATCGCGCTATGGCCCGACAAGGACAACACCTATCTGGTGGTCGCCGATGGCACGAACAACTTCATCCGCGTCATTCGCCGCGCGGATGGCCAGGTTGTAAGCACCTTCGGGACCGGCGGCCGTCAGGCGGGCCAGTTCCATTGGGTCCATGTGATGGCGATCGATTCGAACGGCAATCTCTACACTGGTGAAGTCGACACCGGTAAGCGCATACAGAAATTCACGCCCAATAGGGCGCCGTAAGCAACGGCCAGCAGCGAATAACGGATAGGACCAAATTCCCCGGGGAGGAATCAATGAGCAATCGTCTGAGGACACTTCTGATCGCGACGGTAACTTGCATAGGATTTGCCGGTACCGCTTTGCCGGCCGCCGCCGAAGGGCCCGAGTTCAAAGTCGATCCGTTCTGGCCCAAACAACTCCCCAACAATTGGATCATCGGCCAGATCGGCGGCATGAATGTCGATGCGCAGGACCACATCTGGGTATTTCAGCGGCCGCGGTCGCTCCGGGATGTCGATCTTGCGAAGACAAAGAACGCCAAGTGCTGCCAGGCGGCTCCCTCGGTGATCGAATTCGACGCGGACGGTAATGTCGTGTCATCGTGGGGCGGCCCGGGCTACAACCCCGATTGGCCGGACACCGAGCACGGCATCTTTATCGATGCCAAGAACAATGTCTGGCTCACCGGAAGCGGAAACAAGGACGGCACGCTTCTGAAATTCACCCGCGACGGAAAGTTCCTCGCGAAGTTCGGCCACCAGGGGCCGACCGCCGGAAGCCAGGACACCACCGCGTTCGGTGGTGTGGCAAGCATTGCGCTGGATACGCAGGCAAACGAACTCTTCTTCTCGGACGGCTATTTCAATCACCGCGTCATCGTTCTTGATGCCGACACGCTCGGCTTCAAGCGCATGTGGGGCGCTTATGGCAAGCCGCCGACCGATATGAAGCTGCCCAATTACAATCCGGCCTCACCGCAATTCGCCAATCCTGTCCACTGCGTGCGGATCGCCAATGACGGGCTCGTCTATGTCTGCGACCGCACCAACGATCGCATTCAGGTGTTCCAGAAGAACGGCACCTTCGTGAAAGAATTTGCGATCCGGCCCGAAACGCATGGCACAGGCTCTTCCTATGACCTCGCCTTCTGGCCCGACAGAAACCAGACTTATCTCGTCATCGCCGACGGCGCAGACGGGGAAGCGGTGATCGTTCGCCGTTCTGACGGCAAGGAAGTCGGCGCCTTCGGCCATTACGGCAAGCAGGTGGGCCAATTCCACAACATCCACCAGATCGTCTCGGACTCGAAGGGCAACATCTACACCGGCGAAGTCGACACTGGCATGCGGGTGCAGAAATTCACGCCGAACATGGCACCTGCGAAATAGAACAAGCCAATAGCGAAGTGAGGTTCCATTCGCTATTCGCTATTCGCTATTCGCTATTCGCTATTCGCCAATTTTCCAGCATCGCCACTGTCTCATACAGCGGCAGGCCGACGACGTTGCTATATGAGCCGTTGATGAAGCGGACAAACGCTTCGGCACGGCCCTGTATGGCATAGCCGCCGGCCTTCCCCTCGCCTTCTCCGCTTGCGGCGTAATCGGCGATTTCGCGCGTGGTCAAAACCTTGAACGCAACCCGCGTCATCACGATGCGCGTGCGGATTTTGAAAGGCGGTTTTGTTTCCGTGGATGCGGTCGCCCCCTCCGCTCGCTGTGCGAGCACCTCCCCCGTAAACGGGGGAGGATCAACAGGACCGGCGGCGGCAACTGCGGTGAACACCTGATGGCGGCGTCCTGACAGCAACTTGAGACAGCGTGCGACCTCTTCCGGGCCTTCCGCTTTGGGCAGTATTCGCCGGCCGCAAGCCACCACCGTGTCGGCGGCGAGAACGATAAACCCACCCTCCCCTTGGGGCCGGGAAAACATGCGTGCGACAGCGTCGGCTTTGGCCAGCGCCAGACGCAGCGCATAGGCGCGCGGCAGCTCCTGCTTTTTCGGCGTTTCGTCCACTTCGGGCGCAACGATGCGCGCCGGCACGATGCCCGCCTGTTTCAGCAGCGCCGCCCGTCTTGGGCTCGCGCTCGCAAGAATCAGCGGCAGGGGTTCGGCCACGGACGTGGCAGCGCCTATTTGAAGCGGTAGGTGATGCGGCCCTTGGTCAGATCGTAGGGCGTCATTTCCACCAGGACCTTGTCGCCGACCAGCACACGGATGCGGTTCTTCCGCATCTTGCCGGCCGTGTGGGCGATGATCTCGTGCCCGTTCTCGAGCTTTACGCGGAAAGTCGCGTTGGGGAGCAATTCGGAAACGGTTCCCGGAAACTCGAGCAGTTCTTCCTTGGCCATTTAGGTCCTTTGGTCGGCGTTAAGGGCTCGCGGAGGATGCACTTGGCTTACCGAAAATCAAGGTGCCAGCGGCCTCAAGCCTTGAGATAAAGTGCCGAAATGAGGGTGAAGAGCCGTCGCGCGGTTTTGAAATCGGTCTCGATCTTGCCTTTGAGCCGTTCCAGCAGCAGATGCGAGCCCTCGTCATGCAGTCCTCGCCGGCCCATGTCGATGGCTTCGATGCGTGCGGGGATCGCTTCGCGCAGAGATGCATAATAGCTCTGGCAGACGTGCGCGTAATCCTTGAGCACACGGCGGAACGGCGTCATCGACAAATGCACCCGGCCGTGCTCGCTCAAATCCTCAAGCCGCACGTCGAAGACAAGACGGCTTTCGGCGTTGGCCAGGATCAGATGATACGGCCCGCCGGGCGATCCCTTGGGTCTGAAGCTGTTGGCTTCCAGAAGATCATGCACCGCGATCTTCTGCTCCTGCTCGATTTCGGGCGAGTGCCGCCCGACCCCGTCGAGCTTGATGCTGACGATGCGGAACAGGGATTTGACGTTGCGGCTTATGGCCCCCTCCGCTGGCTGCATCAGGTCCGGTTCAATCGTATCGCGATGGAGCGCCCATGGGCTGCGAGCCCCTCGGCTTCGGCAAGCGCAAGCGCATGCGGCCCGAGTTGCGACAGCGCCTCCGCATCGCAGGCCAGCATGGTGGTGCGCTTGAGAAAATCGAGCACCGACAGGCCGGACGAGAACCGCGCCGTGCGCGAAGTCGGCAGCACGTGGTTGGGCCCGGCGATGTAATCGCCGATGGCTTCCGGCGTGTGGCGGCCGAGGAAGGCTGCCCCCGCATGGGTCACGCGTGCGAAGAAGCCTTGCGGGTCGTCCGTCGCGATCTCCAGATGCTCCGGCGCCACACGATCGACCAGGGCGATCGCATCGTCCAACCGCGCCACCACGACGATCGCGCCGTGATCGTTCCACGACGCGGCGGCGATCTCGCGGCGCGGGAGCAGCGCAAGCTGGCGCTCGACCTCGCGCGCAACGGAATCGGCAAAGCCCGCATCGTCGGTAATGAGGATGGATTGGGAGGATGCGTCGTGCTCGGCCTGGGAAAGCAGATCGGCCGCGATCCAGGCGGGATCGTTGGCGCCGTCGGCCACCACCAGAATCTCCGATGGCCCCGCGATGGAGTCGATGCCGACGCGGCCGAACACTTCGCGCTTGGCGGCGGCAACATAGGCGTTGCCCGGACCCACGATCTTGTCCACCGGCGCAATCGTTTGCGTGCCATAGGCGAGCGCGGCCACCGCCTGCGCCCCGCCGATGCGATAAATCTCGGTTACGCCCGCAAGGTTCGCCGCGACCAGGGTCAGGGGATTGATCGCGCCGCCCGAAGCCGGCGTGACCATCACAACACGCCCTACGCCCGCGACGCGGGCTGGAACCGCATTCATCAGGACCGAACTCGGATAGCTTGCGGTGCCCCCGGGCACGTACAGCCCGACGCTCGACAGAGGCCGCCAACGCCAGCCGAGCGTGGCGCCGGTCGCATCCGTGAAGCTTTCATCCTTGGGCAGTTGGCGTCTGTGATACGCCTCGATGCGTTCGGCGGCCAAATGAAGCGCACCCTTCACATCGGGCGCGCAGGCACGCTCGGCCGCGGCGATTTCATCGGCCGAGACGCGCAACGTCTCCGCCGTCAGCTCCACCCGGTCGAACCGCCCCGACAGCTCGATCAGAGCCGCATCGCCGCGTGCACGTACATCGGCGATGATCGCTTTGACTGCACGCGAAACGTCTTCCTCGGTCTCGCGCTTGCCCTCGATCAACGAGGCAAATGCTTCGTCGAAATCCGATGTGCGCGCGTCAAGCCGGCGGGGCATGAATAACTCTCTTGGGTCTCATTCTCGGGCAAGCTCACCCGTCGTCAGGCTCACCCTTCGACGAGCTCAGGGTGAGCAAAAAAGCAAATCTCATGCCGAAACATGACGCCAAACCATGAGGGCGGTAGCACGGACGCAGGCCTTGCCGCCAGTTTTAGCTGGCCTCGAGATCGTGGGCCGGGCGCGAGATCGCAGGCCTCGGCTCGGTCACGTCGCGAAGTACCCCTTCGATGCATTCGACGGTAAGCCGGATTCGTCCGCCGCCCGAGAGTATCAGCTCGACCACGCCGCCCGTTTCGCCCTCCGGGGTGAAATCGATCGCGAGAAGTACCGCCACCGCGTCGGGATCGTCCTGACGAACATGGTGCGACTGCACTTTCAGCACGTTGTCGAAATGCAATCCCGTCAGCACGCGCGCGCCCGCCTCGCCGCCAGGACAATCCTCCCAGCAGAAGCGGTTGAGCAAAGCGACGAAGCGCCGCTGTTTCGGCAGATAGACGAGATCGCCCACCCGCATCACCGCGTCCTGCAGGTGCGCGGACACGATCTTCAGATCTTCCTTGTCCTCGGCCAGCAGCTTCAATCCGCTCATTGCTTCAGCCGTTCGATGTCCGCGCCGCAACCCTTCAGCTTGTCTTCAAGGCGTTCGAAGCCGCGGTCGAGATGATAGACGCGATTGACGATGGTTTCGCCCTCCGCCGCAAGTCCCGCGAGCACCAAACTCACCGAGGCGCGCAGATCGGTCGCCATGACGGGAGCACCTTTCAACCGGCCATGGCCGGTGACGACCGCCATGTCGCCATCGATCCTGATGTCCGCACCCATCCGCAGCAGCTCGGGAACATGCATGAAGCGGTTCTCGAAAATCGTCTCCTGGATATGGGCGGTGCCTTCGGCAACGGTCATCAGCGCCATGTACTGCGCCTGCAGATCGGTCGGGAACCCGGGAAACGGTTCGGTGACGACATCGGCCGCCCTGATCCCCGCGCCATTGCGTGCGACCGAGAGACCGAAGCTCGTCTGCTCGACCTCCGCGCCCACCCGGCGAAGCAGCGGAATGAGCGCGCCTATCAGTTCCGGAGTGGTGCCGGTCAGCTCGACCTCGCCCCCGGCGATGGCGGCGGCGATGGCATAGGTGCCGGTCTCGATGCGGTCGGGCAGAACGGAGTGGGTGGCCGGGCCAAGCTCGGGCACGCCCTCCACCACAAGGGTCGAGCTGCCGAGGCCGGAAATCTTCGCGCCCATGGCGATGAGGCAGCGGCCGAGATCGGCAATTTCGGGTTCGCGGGCCGCGTTATCGAGCACGGTCGTGCCCTTGGCGAGACTTGCCGCCATCAGCAGGTTTTCGGTGGCCCCGACGGAGACGGACGGGAACACGAATTCGACGCCCTTGAGCCCGTTGGGAGCGCGCGCCAGCACGTAACCGCCGGTAAGCTCGATCTCCGCACCCATGGCCGCGAGGCCCTTGAGGTGCAAATCCACGGGCCGAGCGCCGATGGCGCAACCGCCGGGCAGCGACACCATCGCTTCGCGGTTGCGCGCGACCAGCGGCCCCAGCACCAGGAAGCTCGCGCGCATTTTGCGGACGGCGTCATAGGTGGCCAGGCTCTGCGGCCGTTTCGGCGCCTGCAACCGGATGGTGCCGCCGACATGATCGGGGCCGCCCATCTGCCAGGCGACGCCGACGCCCAATTGGCGCAGCACGTCGGCCATATAGACCACGTCGGCGAGGTTGGGGACGTTGGTGAGCGTCAGCGGCTCTTCCGACAACAGACTCGCCGCCATCAGCGGCAAGGCGGCGTTCTTCGCCCCGCTGATGGGAATTTCGCCTTTGAGCCGGCGGCCGCCGGTGATGCGGATGCGATCCATGGAGCCTATGTGGTCTCTTGAGCCCTGCTATTCCAGTTCGACGGCGGGCCGGGCGCTCGAATTAGCCGTGCTTTGGGGCGGATTTCGGATGGGTTGGGGATGCGGCTTCGGGTTCGGATTGGGTAGAGGTGGCCTTGGCGCGGGCCCGGGTCTTGCGGCGCTTCAGGTTCTCCTTGAGCGCCGCCGCGAGGCGGGCCGTGCGTGCATCCATTTTCTCTGCCACCGAAGCGATCCCTAAGCCCTTTCGCGTGACCCTGCCTTGGGTTATAGCAGCGGTCCCGCGGGGGCTGACCCCACTGGTATGCCGCAGTAGCGTAGTGGTAGCGCAACCCCTTGGTAAGGGGTAGGTCGTGTGTTCAATTCACACCTGCGGCACCAGTTCTTTAGCGTAAGAGGCACGTTTCGGGTGCTCGCGCGTTCCATGCGCGCATCCTGGAGGCCCGCTTATGCCTATCGTCCATTTCGACATCGTCACCGTCCAGCCGCTGGTGGCGCTGCTGTTCGGGATTCTGATCCTGGTCATGCCCCGGCTGTTGAACATTCTGGTCGCGGTCTATCTGATCCTGATCGGGGCGATGGGACTGTGGCCGCATCTTTTCGCGCGCACGGCGGAAATCGTTTTCAGCTTCACGTGAGGCTCGCTTCAGCGTGAATCGAGCGCTGCGAGGACCGTTGATTCGGTCAGAAGCTGGGGCAGCACGGCGGGCTTGTCCGCGCCCGGCGCGTAATAGAGATAAAGCGGAACGCCCGAGCGGCCGTGAGTCGCGAGGAGCGAGGTAATTTCGGCATCCTGGTTCGTCCAGTCGGCCTTCAATGCTGCAACTTTCTTGTCCGCGAAGGCCTGGGCCACCTTGCCCCCTGAAAGGGCGACCTTTTCGTTCACGAGACAGGTGATGCACCACGCAGCCGTCGCATTGACGAAGACGGGGCGGCCTTCTCCACGCAAACTTTGGAGCTTGGCGGACGTGAAAGGCTCATAGGCGAGCGCGCCTTCGGGCGCGGCATTGGCGAGGGCGGCAGGCCGCACACCCGCACCGGCAAGCGGAATCAGGATCAAGGCGCCCAGCACCGCGACGGCAGCGGCGGCGAACCCCGCGGTCCGGCGATAGCCAGTGGCACCCTGGCTGCGGCCGAACACCCATAGCCCGAAGGCGAGCGCGAGTGCGGCCGCAAGCACCGCCAGCACCCCGTCCGAACCCGCCTGCAGGCTCAACACCCAGACGAGCCAGATGGCGGCGCCATACATCGGGAACGCAAGCACCTGGCGGAGCGTCGTCATCCAGGCGCCGGGCCGCGGCAGCAGGCGGAGCGCGCGCGGCCACAACCCCAGCAGCATGAACGGCGCGGCAAAGCCTAGTCCCAGCGCCGCGAACACCGCGAGAGCGGCGATGGGGCTCGTTGTGAGCGCGTAGCCCATCGCCGCACCCATGAACGGCGCCGTGCAGGGTGTCGCCACCACCACGGCCAACACGCCGGTGAAGAAACTCCCCGCCGCACCCTCTTTGCCGGCGAGGCGGCCTCCGGCATTGGCGAGACGCCCGCCGCCGATTTCATACAGCCCCGAAAGATTGAGCCCGACCGCGAACATCAGAAGCGCAAGCCCGGTCACGAAGACCGGCTGCTGCAACTGGAACCCCCAGCCGAGGCTCGCCCCGCCCGTGCGCAATCCGATGAGCGCGCCGGCAAGCGCGAGGAAGCTCAAGAGCACGCCCGCGCCATAGGCAAGTGCGGAGGCTTTCGCCTTGGCGGGGGCTTCGCGCTTGGCCGCAAGTGCGAGCGCCTTCATCGACAGCACCGGGAAGACGCAAGGCATCAGATTGAGGATGAGCCCGCCCAGAAGCGCGAAAAAGAGCGCCTGCACCAGACCCACATCGCTTGCCGCAGGCGTTTCCAGCAGCGTCACGGAAGCGGCCGGCACTTCGCCCGGCTCCGCCCGCACGTCGAGCGCATCCACCCGCCCGTCCGCCCCCGTGAGCACGAGCACGCCGTCGAGCACAGGAGGCGCGGCGGCGCGCTTCTCCTTGGTGGCGAGCTTGTAGCCGGACTGCGACTGGATGACGAAGCCGTTGCCCGTCGTGCCCAGCGTCTGGGGCGCGGATGCTTCGATGTAACCATCCGTGTACGGATAGTAGTCCACGCTTTTGGGATGGGCGGCCGCGATCTCCGGGCTTTCGATCAGGAGCGCAAATCGCTTGTCGGCTGCGTCGTAGACGGCCTTCCAGGGCGAGGCGTGCGGCAGTTTGGAGCGGGTGTCGGCGAAGAGCGCTGCCGTCTTCGAGTCGGAAGCGGGCGGGGTCGCGGTCACGGCCAGCGGCAAGCTCAGGTGCTTGGGCTCCGGCACGCAGATTTCGGCGCAGACGAGCAACATCACATCGGCATCGAGGGTCGCGGTGTCGCCCGGTTTGGCGTCGGGGGGCGCCTTGATGTCGCTCAGCAACGCCACCTGGCCCTCGTAGCCGAAATCCATCAGCGGCCCCAATGGCAGGCGCTTGGGATAGGGCCATTGGATCGCCCCGGCGGTCCAGCCGGGCGGCAGATGCCAGGCGATCTGGGTGGGGGCGCCCGCGTCGCCCGGATTGATCCAATAGGTGTGCCAGTTCTTGCGGATCACCTGATCGAGCGCGACGGTCACGGTGCCGCCCGGGGCGACGCCCGCCCGTTCCGCGATGAGGCTCGCCAGAACCTTGGGCTGCTCGTCGGGGAGCGCACCCGATTGGGCCAACGCCACGGAGGCGCCGGCAAGCCCCAAGACGAGCGAAAGGAGAGGTGCGAAGAGCGGCTTCATGACGACCTCTATACTCCCGCTGACGTTGCGGAAGAAGCGCAGGAAGGGCGCGCTCGCGGGCAGTTGAGGCGCTTTACCCCCCCTCCCCCCTTCCGCGTCCCGATCATGGTGCGGTTTTTCCAGGGATTCCCTGGCTTTCGGCGCAGAACGAGGCGGAAAATAACGGTGCTTTTCGGTGCAATAAGGGTGCGATAAGGGGTGCAACAAGCATGCATAAAGGCGCGAAAACCGCGTCCCCTCGCCCCTCCCCTTTCCAGCGCCGCTCCATCATCGCTAAGAGATGGGGATGCGCATCACGGCTGGCAAATTCAAAGGGCGAACGCTTGCCACACCCAAGGACCTGAGCGTCCGGCCGACCTCGGACAAGGTCCGCCAAGCCGTCTTCAACATATTGGAGCATAAGGATTTCGGCTTTGCGTTCCGGATCGAGGGCGCCCGCGTCATCGACCTCTTTGCCGGGACCGGCGCCTTGGGGATCGAGGCGCTCTCGCGCGGCGCGCGCTATTGCCTGTTCGTGGACGATTCGGCTGCCTCGCGCGCGCTGATCCGGGAGAATGTCGAAGCGCTGGGCCTCACCGGGGAGACCAAGATCTGGCGGCGCGATGCGGCCGGGCTTGGCCCGCTGGATACGCTCCGGCCCTTCGATATCGCCTTTCTCGATCCGCCCTATCGGAAGGATTTGCTCAAGCCTGCCTTGGCCGGCTTGCGCGACGGGAAATGGCTGAACACGCCCGCGCTCATCGTCGCGGAAATGGCGGCGGAGGAGGATTGTCCGCCTACGGACGGATTCGAAATGGTGGACGACCGCCTCTATGGGGATACGCGAATCGCGATCCTGAAGACCGCCTAACCCTCCCAGCGGCGGACGCGGCCGATATCGACATGGAGAAAATCGTCGTCCGGATCGGGGTAATAGCCGACCCCTCCCATGCGCATCGCGAGCGCGGTCTCGTAGAGTTTGCGCAACGGGCGGCCGGGGAGCGAAATGTCGGCCGCCATCCCCTTCATGTGCAGACTGTTCGACGCGACACCCGAATCCAGCTCGTGCAGCGCGGCATTGGTTTCAGGCGAGCGGTAACCGCTCGTCAACTCGAAGCGGCAATCGGCTTCGAGCCTCGTCCCCAGTTCATGAAGCAAATCGAGAAGCCGCGTGGCGATGGGGTGCACCTCGTCCGACCGGTAATCCCGAAGCGCATCGTCGATATCGGCGAGTGCATCGGGGACGTATTTGCCTTCGACCCAGTAATCGGCTCCGTCCAACTGCTCGCCCGTATTGGTGCAGTCGAAGGACAGAGTTCGCACATTGAGCTGCTTGAGCCCGACGAGTGCGGGCGCTGCCAGGGCGCGGGCCGGGACGCCCAAACCCGCAACGGAGGCGAGTGCTGCCCCGCCGCTCAGATGCAGGAACCCACGGCGTGAAATCGTCCTGCGCACACGTGCCCCCATCGGAAATTTCCCACTAAAGAGCTGCCGGGCACATTTCAAGGGAATAAGGTAAATGAAGGGTAAAATTCGCGGACGCCATGAATAATCGGATGCCCTTTATTGAGCTTGAGCTAAGGTGAATCGAAGTCCAGGGCCCGCTCAATATTGCGAACGGCCGAGCTTATGCTGGAACCCGAGCCGGATCAGCGGCGGCCGAAGAGGCGCTCGATGTCGGCGAGCTTCAATTCCACATAGGTCGGGCGACCGTGATTGCACTGGCCGGAATGGGGCGTGGATTCCATCTCGCGCAGAAGCGCGTTCATTTCATCCCCATTGAGCCGGCGCCCCGAACGGACAGAGGTGTGGCAGGCAAGGGTGGCGAAGAAATGATCGAGCCGCTCCTTCAGCGAGGAAAGCGATTCGGTTTCGGCCAAATCGTCGGCGAGATCGCGGATCAGCGTCTTGATGTCGATCTGGCCGAGGAGGGCCGGAACCTCGCGCACCAGAAGGGCGCCCGGACCGAAGCCTTCGACCACCAGACCGAGCGCCAGCAAATCGTCGGCGCGCGCGAGCACCCGCACCGCTTCGGCTTCGTCCAGCTCGACGATTTCCGGGATCAGCAGCGGCTGGCGCTTCACCCCGCCATTCTCGAATCCGCGCTTCATGCGCTCATAGACGAGGCGCTCGTGAGCGGCGTGCTGATCGACAATGACGATGCCGTCCGACGTTTGAGCGACGATGTAAGTCTCGTGCACCTGTGCGCGGGCGTGGCCGAGGAGAGGCGATTCGTGCGCCTCCCGTTGCGGTTCGCCATGGTCTTGCGCGGCCGGCTGTGGTGCTGCGAAGGACACCGGAGATGGTGCGGCGAGGGGCGCGTGGTAGCTGCGCGCGGACTCGGCCAGCCCCGAGAAGCGCTGCTGCACCGGCACGGGCGAGGCGTCCCGAACCTCGGGCGCGCGAAAAGCCGACAGCGCCGCGTCGGCAACGGTGGTGGAGGCGCGATGGCTTTCCTCATGCAGCGCGGTCTTCAGCGCACCCACGATCAGCCCGCGCACCAGACCCGAATCGCGGAAGCGCACTTCGGCCTTGGCCGGATGCACGTTCACATCGACGAATTGGGGATCGCAGTCGATGAAAAGGACGACCGCGGGATGGCGGTCGCGGGCGAGGAAATCGGCATAGGCGCCTTTGACCGCGCCGAGCAGCAGGCGGTCCTTCACCGGGCGGCCGTTGACGAACAGGAACTGGGCGAGCGCATTGGCGCGGTTATAGGTGGGAACGGCGGCAAAGCCCGAGAGCCGGACGGTTTCGCGCAATCCCTCGACGCGCGCTGCGTTGTCGGCGAAATCCCGCCCCATCAGCTTGGCGAGCCGGGCGAGCGCGCCTTCGAAAAGCTGCTCCTCGGCCTGGACCGAAAGCACCTGACGGCCTTCGTCGGTCAACGTGAACGCCACGTCGGGCCGCGCCATGGCAAGGCGCTTGACGACATCGATCACGGCCAAGGATTCCGCGCGTGGCGATTTCAGGAATTTGAGCCGGGCCGGAGTTGCGTAAAACAGATCCCGTACTTCGACGCGCGTGCCGGATTGTCCGGGCGCGAGGAAGCCTGCCGGTTCCGGGCCGGACATGGCGCCCCCATCGACGCGAAGGACATGGGCGTCCGAGGTCCTGGTGCGGCTCGAAATGGTCAGCCGCGCCACCGCGCCGATGGAAGGGAGCGCCTCGCCGCGAAAGCCCAGGGTCGCGATGTTGGTGAGATCGTCCTCGCCGTCCGCGCCGACCGGCAGTTTCGAGGTGGCGTGACGCTCAGTCGCCAGACGCAGCGCGTCCGCGTCCATGCCCTCGCCGTCGTCCTCGACCAGAATAAGGGAGGCGCCGCCGCCGGCGACCGTGACCTGGATTCGATGCGATCCGGCATCGAGCGCGTTCTCGACGAGTTCCTTCACCACGGCGGCCGGACGCTCCACCACTTCGCCCGCCGCGATGCGGTTGATCGTGCCCTCATCCAGGCGGCGGATTGCAGGGAGCGGCTTGGTTTCGACCCCCATGGTGGGCTCTCTTTGCGACTCGGAGACGAAGACTAACCCAGATTTTGCCCGGGTTGCACTTTTGTTCTCATGCCGGAGTGACCGGAAACCGCGCTTCTCCACAAGCAAATGGCGCCGCCGGGAATCCCCGGCGGCGCCATTGGTGCCCTGCCCTATATTATTTGCCGATCGGCGGCAGCCCGCCCTTATAGGCGAAGCGCTGCACGCGCTGGCCCTGCACTTCGGCGCTGTAGATGTTGCCTTTCGAGTCGATGGCGATGTTGTGGAGGTTCTCGAACTCGCCGGGGCCACGGCCGACGCGGCCGAAATCGCCGATGATCTTGCCGTCGCTGCGGCGGAAGACGTGGATCTGGCCATTCGGGTCGTCGGAGGTGAACCAGATGGTCTGCCCCTTGTCCGGCCAGAACACGGTCGAGCCGGTCACGCCGGGCGCCGTCGAATCGCGGAGCAGCGCGATTTCGCGGATGAAGGTGCCGTCCTTCTTGAAGATCTGGATGCGATTATTGGCCCGGTCGGAAACCACGACTTCGCCGTCATTGGTGATGCGGATGCCATGGACGGGATTGTTGAACTGTTGCGGCAGGACCTTGGGATCGTAGGTGATCTTTTCATCCGTCGGCGGCTTGCCGTAAGCGCCCCAGGTGCGCTTGAAGGCGCCGGTGTCGGCGTCGAACACCACCACGCGATGATTGAAATAGCCGTCGGCGACATAAAGCTCGTTGGTCGCGGGATCGACCACCATGTCGGCGGCGCGGCCGACGCGGGTCTGGTCCAGGCTGTTGGTCTGCTTGGCGGACTTCCCGATCATCATCAGGAATTTGCCGTCCTTGGTGAACTTGACGATCATCCCGTCATTTTCGCCATTGCCGCCGAACCAGATGTTGTTCTTGTAATCGAGGAAGATGCCGTGCTCGTTCTGGGGCCAGTCGAAGCCCTTGGCGGTTTCCGGCCCGCCCCAGGCCTGCACCACGTCGCCCGCCTGATTGAATTCGATGACCGAAGGGGCGGTCGAGCAGCAGATGGATTTGTCGCCATCCTGGGCGCGGCGGTCGCGCTTGTTCACCGTGCGGGGACGCTGGGTGATCCAGATATTGTCGTCCTTGTCGACGAAGATGCCGCCGATCTGGCCCAGGATCCAATTGTGCGGGAGCGGCTTGGGCCAGGTCGCGTCGATCTGGAATTTCGGTCCCTCATCGGCAATGACCGAACCGGACAGCGCGAATACCGCCAGTCCGGCGAATGCAAGCATGCGACCCAATCGTGCCACTGATCCCTCCTGCTTTCCCGTGCGGTCGATCGAGATGACCGCCGCAATCGGGGAGGGAAACTACCGCCAATGCCAGGGTGACTGCAATCTGGCGACTGCAATCTAGCGCGCGGCGGCGGCGGGCGCGTTTTGCGGCTTTTGCGCCGGAGCGGCGGCTGCGGGCGTGCCCACGACAACCACGACGAGGCGCGCCGGATCGTAATATCTCTTCGCCATTTGATTGACCTGGGCAAGGCTCACGGCCTCGATCATGGCGTTGCGCCTGACCACATAATCGGCCGGCAGCCCCGAACGCTGATAGCCATTGAGCGTGCGCGCAATCTTGGCGTTGGAGTCGAGGCCCAACGGGAACGATCCCGTGAGATAGGTCTTGGTGTCGGCCAATTCCTTGGCCGTGGCGCCGTCTTTGGCGAAGCGCGCCATTTCGGACTTGGTGACGTCGAGGGCGGTTGCGATCTTGGTTTTGTCGCTCTGCACTTCGCCCACGATGATGGAGGCCGAGCGGAAATCGTCCATGTTGGTGGAGATGCCATAGGTGAGCCCGCGCTTGTCGCGGACTTCGTCCATCAGGCGGGCCGAGAAACCGCCGCCGCCGAAGATGTAATTGGTGACGAAGACCGGAATGAAATCGGGATCGGCGCGCATCGGGCCTTCGAAGCCGAACACCGCGACGGGCGCCCGCTCATCGCGCGGGATCGACTGGGTATGGGGCTTGCCGGCGTCGGTGGGCTTGGCAACGGGTGGAACCGATTTTGCGGGCAGCGGCGTGAAGAGGGCCTGGAGATATTTCTTGAGCTGCACTTCGGTGATGTCGCCCGAGACCGCGACCTTGATGCCGCCACGCACCAGATGATCGGCGGCAAAGGCCTTGATGTCGCCGGGCTTGATCGCGGCGATCCCGGCGGGTGTCCCGTCGGGCGGACGGCCATAGGGATGCGCACCGAAATAGGCGGCGTACCAGGCTTTCACCGCGGCGCGCGCGGGGTCCTCGTCCTGTTGTTTTTCGGAGGCGAGGATCGCCACCCGCATGCGCTCGACGGCTTCGGCATCGAAGCGCGGATGGGCGAAGGCAAGGGCTGCCAGGCGAAACGCTTCGTCGGCGTTCTCCTTCAGCGTCGTCAGGGTGACGACGATATAGTCGCGATCGGCTGCGGCCTGAAAACGGATGGCGCGCGATTCCATGGCCTGCTTGAAGGCATCCGTTGCGAGATCGCCTGCGCCCTCGTCCAGAAGCGAGGCCGTCATGTTGGCAAGGCCGGGCTTGTCAGGCGGATCGTAGGCCGAGCCTGCGGGGAAGGAGATGTTGACCGCGATCATCGGGAGCGCGTGCTCTTCGGAGAGCCAGGTCTCCACACCCGTCGGCCCCTGCACGGTCTTGACCGTGATGGCCTGGGCGAAGGTGGGGATGAGCAGCACAAGCAGAATCAACGCGAAGAATGTCATCCCGGGCGAGCGCATCGCGCGAGACCCGGGGCCTGCCCAGCCGCTGCGCCGTGGGTCCCGGTTCGCGCTCCCCCCGGCTCGATGCCGGGGCCCGCTGGCCGGGATGACAGGTTGTTTTTGCTTCATGGTTCTGCCTTCGGCGAGATGCGGCCGGTCACCGCCTCCTGTTTCACCAGAAAGGTTTGCGCCACCTTTCGCACATCCGCCGGATTGACGGCGCGGATGCGGTCCGGCCATTCCTCGACATCTTCGATCTTCTGTCCGATCGAGAGCGCCACGCCATAATCCTGGGCCAGCAGAAACTGGTTGTCGTGCTGATAGGTGTAGTTCGCGATCAGCTGCGTCTTGGCGCGGTTGAATTCGCCCTCTTCCGGCACGGCACGCGTCAGTGTCGCGATCACCTGGTCCATCGCGGCCTCCAGCGTATCGAAGGAGACGCCGTCGCGGGGCACCGCGAAGACGGTGAACTCGCCGGGCCCGCGCGTGTTGCCGTCATAATTGGCGCCGGCCTCGACGGCGAGTTTGCGGTCCATCACAAGCGTCTTGTAGAGCCGGCTGGTCTCGCCATTGCCGAGGATGGTGCCCATCACTTCGAGCGCCTCCGCGGTCCCCTTGGGCCCGCTGACATAGCCCGGCACCCGATACATGCGCAGGAGCTGCGGCAGCTTGGTGCCGGGAATGGCGAAATTCATCCGCGTTTCGGCAAGCCTGGGCGGCGGCGGCTCGTTCGCGCGCGGGGCCAACTCGCGGCTGGGCACGGCGCCGTATTTTTCCTCCGCGAGCTTTTTCACCTCGTCCGGCGTCACGTCGCCCACCACCATGACGATGGCGTTGTTGGGCGCGTAATGATGGGCATAGAAGTCGAGCGCCTGGGTGCGCCCGATGCTGCTGACTTCTTTCTCCCAGCCGATCACGGGGCGGCCATAGGGATGGGAGAGATGAAGCGCTGCCTCCATCTGTTCCTGGGCGAGCGCCTGCGGCTCGGAATCGATGCGCAGATGGCGCTCCTCCAGCACCACGTCGCGCTCGGTCGTGACGTTGGGCTCGGAGAGGTCGAGATTGGTCATGCGGTCGGCTTCGAGCCCCATCATGATGGGAAGCCGGTCCTTGGCGATGCGCTGAAAATAGACGGTGAAATCCTCAGAGGTCTGGGCGTTGTCCTGGCCGCCATTGCGCGCGACGATTTTCGAGAGCTCGCCGTTCGGCACCGTCTTGGTGCCTTTGAACATCAGATGCTCGAAGAGATGGGCTTCGCCCGAAAGGCCCGGCGGATCGTCGCTGCCGCCGACATGGTACCAGACCATGTGGGTGACAACGGGCGCGCGGTGATCGGGCACCACCACGATCTGCAGGCCGTTCTTGAGCGTGAAGAGGGTCGCTTTGCTGGCGCCGCGGGACTCGGTTTCGGCGGCAACCGCCTGGGTGGGCGGGGCGAGCCAATTCTCCGCGAGCGCGAGGGCCCCCACGCACGCGCCGAGAAGGAGAACCCCCGCGAGCGCTTTATGGAGGGGCTGCATGCGTTCGTCCGTCTAGCGTGGAGCCGGCATGGCGGCAGGAGCGGCGGCAGGTTGAGCCGCGGCCGGAGCGGCAGGTTGAGCCGCCGCCGGCGCCGTCGCCCGCTGATTGAGCACCTTGGCCGAGAAATCCAGGCCCTGGTCTTCCTGGCCCGCATCCGAGGTGATGCTGCGCCTGATATTGGGATCGACCGAGAGCGCGTTGGTCTTGGTCAGAAGCAGCTTCTCGCCGTCGCTGTAATCGGCGCCGAGAGCCGCCGCCGCCATGGCCGAATTCTGCGGAAACAGCACGTTGCGGCCGGCATCGTCGGGATCGGGCTCGTTGCGGGAAGCGGCACCGGGCTGCGGCGGGCGGAGATTGTAATCGGGCGGCAGCACCAGCGGCGCCTTGGTGAGAACGGTGAATTCGTCCGGCGGCAGCTTTGCCGCGCCCGTCGCCTCGCGCACGCTGTCGCAGCCCATCAGCGCCACGCCGGCGCCCAACAGGGCCGCCGCCGCGACCGTCCGCATCACACGATTCCGTCTCGCCATATTCGCCTTACCGGACTGCCGGCTCCCTACGCTTGCTTTTCCACGAAGAAAAACGCCTCCAGGACAATCCCGATCGCGCCCACCGTAATGGCCGCGTCGGCGACGTTGAAGACATACCAGTCATGGCCGAAGGCGTAAAAGTGGAAAAAATCCGCCACCGCCCCGTAGATGGCGCGGTCTATCACATTTCCGAGCGCGCCCCCGATCACGAGCCCGAGCCCCAAGGCCAGCACGCGGCGCTCGACTCTGGCCAGCCAGATCGAAAGGCCCACCACCGCGACCACCGAAATGACAATCCAGATGATGGCGCCGGCAAAGCTCTGGGCCGGGAAAAGCCCATAGGAGACGCCGGGATTCCACACCATCACCATGTCGAAGAAGGGGAGCACGGGAATGCGCGCGGCGGGCCCGAGCGCGCGGAAGGAAAGGCCGTAGAGCAGCAGGTTCTTGGAGGCCTGGTCGGCGATGAAGGCGAGGACAGCCACGATCCAGCCGATGCGCTGCGGGGTCATGGGCATCTGGCCTCAACCAAGGTGAAATCGATATTGAGCGTGCGGCAGCCCCTTCCACCGCCTCCGGCGGTCCCCCTCCCCCGTAAACGGGGGAGGATCACTAGCGGACGCCGGTCGCTCATGCGACAGCGGCGGCGCAGCGGTTGCAGAGGTCCGGGTGTTCGGGATGCGAACCGACCTCGGGGAGTACCATCCAGCAGCGGCCGCATTTGGCGCCGTCCGCATGCGCGAACACGACGCCCGCCCCCGCCACATCGGCGAGGCGGAAGGCGTCCGCGGGCGCCACGCCTTGCACGATCTTCGCGCCCGAGGTGATGGCGATTTCGGAAAGGCTCACATCGCCGAACAGGCGCACATCGCCCTCGTCTTCGACATAGAGCGTGGGGGCGGCTTCCAGACTGGCGCCGATGGTCTTGGCGGCGCGTGCGATTTCGAGCGCGCCTGTCACCACCCTTCTCAGCGCGCGCACCCGGTTCCATTTCTGGAGCAGCGCATCGTTCTCCCAATCTTCGCCCACCTCGGGGAAGACTTCCAGATGCACGCTCGCTTCCGCCCCGTAGCGCGTCGTCCACGCCTCTTCCATGGTGAAACAGAGGAGCGGCGCAAGCCAGGTGACGATGCGCGTGAAGAGGGCGTCGATAACGGTGCGGGCAGCGCGGCGGCGGGTGCTCGTCTTCACGTCGCAATAGAGCGCGTCCTTGCGGATGTCGAAATAGAAGGCCGACAAATCCGTGGTCGCGAAATTGAACACGAGCGTGAACACGCGATTGAAGTCGTACTCCGCGTAGCCGGCGCGCACCTCGGCATCCAGCGCCGCGAGACGCGCCAGGATGAAGCGCTCCAGCTCCGGCATCTCGTCGGGCGCGATGCGTTCGAGTTCGTCGAAGCCTTCCAGGTTGGCCAGCATGAAACGGATGGTGTTGCGCAGGCGGCGATAGGAATCGACCGCGGCCTTCACGATCTCGGGCCCGATGCGCAAATCTTCGGTGAAATCGGACGACGCCACCCAGAGGCGCAGGATTTCCGCACCGTTCTGCTGCGCCACTTTTTGCGGGGCGACGACATTGCCGAGCGACTTCGACATTTTGCGGCCCTGCTCGTCGAGCACGAAGCCGTGTGTCAGGACGGCATCGTAAGGCGCGCGCCCGCGTGTGCCGCACGATTCGAGCAGCGAAGACTGGAACCAGCCGCGATGCTGATCGGAGCCTTCCAGATAAAGGTCGGCGTGTTCTTTCTTCGGCCAATGCGGATCGATCGGGTTTTCCACCACGAAAGCGTGGGTGGAGCCGGAATCGAACCACACATCCAGAATGTCGGTGACCTGTTCGTAATCGTGTTCGTGGTGTTCGCCGAGGAAACGCGAGGGCGGCGACAAAATCCAGGCGTCCGCGCCTTCCTTCTCGAAGGCATCCGTGATGCGCGTGTTCACCGCCTCGTCACGCAAAAGCTCGCCCGTGCCCTTGTGCACGAACACTGCGATGGGCACACCCCAGGCACGCTGGCGCGACAGCACCCAATCGGGACGGTCCCGCACCATGGCGCCGATGCGGTTCTCGCCCGCCTTCGGGTACCAGCGGGTCGCCGCGATGGCGCCGAGCGCGAGTTGGCGCAAGGTAGACTGGTTGGAGCCCAGGAACGGCTTGTCGATGGCCGCGAACCATTGCGGCGTGGCGCGGAAGATGACGGGGGCTTTGGAGCGCCAGGAGTGAGGATAAGAATGGCGGATCGTGCCTTTGGCGAGGAGATTGCCGGCGGCGATCAGTTCCTTGATGACGGCGCCATTGGCGTCGCCATCCTTGCCGTCTGGGGTGAGGATTTTCTTGCCTGCGAACAGCGGGACTTTGTCCGTATACGAACCATCTGCCGCGACCATATTGAAGGGATCTGGGCTGTTCGCGAAGGCTTCGCGATTGGCGAGATACAGATGGTGGTCGTCTTCGCCATGACCGGGCGCGGTGTGAACGAAGCCCGTGCCGGTATCGGCCGTGACATGATCGCCGGGAAGCAGCGGCACGTCGAAATCGTAGCCCTGCCCGCGCAAAGGATGCGCGCAGATCATGCCTTTCGGATCGGCGTCGCTAATGCGCGTGACGGTGATCTTCGCATAACGGGCGGTCGCTTCGGCCAATGCGTCCCCAAGTAGCAGCCGCTCGCCGGAGCGCGCGAGGCTACCCTCGCCCGCTTCGGTCACTTCGTAAACTCCGTAGCCCAGCGACTCGGAGTAGGCGATGGCGCGATTGCCGGGAATAGTCCAAGGCGTCGTGGTCCAGATGACGACGGAGGCATCGCCCAAATCGCGCGCGCTCTTCCGCACCGGAAACTTCACATAGATCTGCGGCGAGGATTTCTCGTGATACTCAACTTCGGCCTCGGCAAGCGCGGTCTTCTCCACCGGCGACCACATCACGGGGCGCGAGCCGCGATACAAAAGCCCGTTCATCGCGAATTTGTGCAGCTCGCGCACGATCTGGGCTTCGGCGGCGAACGCCATCGTGGTGTAGGGGTGCATCCAATCGCCCATGCAGCCGAGCCGCTGGAACTGTTCGCGCTGCACGCCGATCCAGTTCGCGGCGAAGGCGCGGCACTGGTTGCGCAATTCGCTCACCGGGACTTCGTCTTTGCTTTTGCCCTTGGCGCGGTACTCCTCCTCGATCTTCCATTCGATGGGGAGGCCGTGACAGTCCCAGCCCGGCACGTAAGGCGCGTCGAACCCGAGCATCTGGCGCGAGCGCACCACGAAATCCTTCAGGATCTTGTTGAGCGCGGTCCCGATATGGATGTCGCCATTGGCATAAGGCGGGCCGTCATGCAGCACGAACAGCGGCCGGCCCTTGGATTGGGCGCGCAGGCGGGCGTAAAGACCGATCTCCTCCCAGCGCTTCAGCCATTTCGGCTCCGCTTCGGGCAAGCCCGCCTTCATGGGAAAGCCGGTGGTGGGCAGGAACAGGGTGGCGCGGTAGTCGCGCTTTTCCGGATTTGCGGGGTTCTGATCGGACATTCGGGTCATTATGGGGGTCGCGGGGGCTGAGGGATGTCGTAACAGCGCCGGCCGAATGGGTCCAGCGGGTCGCCCCCTCCACCGCTTCGCGGTCCCCCTCCCATGTAAACGGGGGAGGATCGCCCCCTCCACCGTTGCGCGGTCCCCCTCCCCCGTAAACGGGGGAGGATCGCCCCCTCCACCGTTGCGCGGTCCCCCTCCCCCGTAAACGGGGAGGATCGCTAATTGATGACGCGCCCGGTTGTGGGTTCCGGCTGTTTGCCGGGATCGAGCCAGGACGCAACGGGAGGAAAGTCCCAGCCAGCGCGCTCTGCGATCTGGACGAAGGTGTCGATCACCATGTGGATGCGGTCGGACGCAATCTCGATGGAAAGAAGCTGCTCCTGATTGTCGAAGACGAGAAAAAGGCCGCCCTCGTTCTTCGGCACCAGCTTCACCTCATGGACGAGGCGCACCGGGAGGGCGGCCTGGCGGATTCGGGTTTCGTCGCGCATCTGGCCCTCGGCCTTGGCAGCCGCCACCGCATGGCCGTGCTCGAAATCGAGCAGCGTCTCGCGCAAAGCGGCATTCGCGCCCGGCACCGGCCCCCGGTCGGAGACGAATTTGGCGAGCGCGCCGATCAGATTGCGCGTCAGCCGGCGCGTCACCAGCATGGCAAGCTCGCGCTCCGGGGATAGATCGACCGCGACGAGAAGACGGTCCTCGTCGGGCGAATAGCGCAAATGATAGCTCTGCGCGTTGATCTGCGGTTTCACGGTATGGGCTCCTTCGGGGCGGCGGAGAGAACCCGCCGCGCCTGTTCCGCGTCCTGCCCCATCTGGGCTTTCAGCGCTTCAAGGCTCGCGAATATCTCTTCCCCGCGCAAATAGGCAATCAGCTCGACGCTGAGCGGTTCACCGTAAAGGTCGCCGGAAAAATCGAACAGATGCACTTCGAGCAAGGGCGCCTCTAGAAGGAACATCGGGCGAATGCCGAAATTCGCAACCCCTGCGAAGGTTGCACCGTTCGCCCGGTGGGCGCGCACGGCATAGATTCCGAAGGCGGGGAAGAGCGTATGTTCCAGCTTCAGATTGGCGGTGGGAAAGCCGAGCGCGCGGCCGCGCTGCTCCCCATGGGCGACATGGGCCTCGACCCGCCACCAATGACCAAGCAGACGCGCGGCTTCCTCGGGACGGCCGGCCTTGAGCGCGGCCCGAACCTTTGAAGAGGAAATCTTCTCGCCGTCCTCGACGACCGCCTTGAACACGGTGACGCCGAAGCCCTCCGCCTCGCCCATCTGGGCCAGAACCGAGACATCGCCGCCGCGACCCTTGCCGAAGCGGAAATCCTCGCCCACCACGACATGGGAGACGCCGAGTTCGCGGACCAGCACGTCCATGACGAAATCCTGCGCCATCATGCCGGCAAAGGCGGCATCGAATTGGAGCACGATGAGGAATCCGATGCCCTGTTCGGAGAGAAGCCGCGCCTTGGCGCGAAACGGGGTCAGCCGGAACGGCTCGTCCTGGGGACGGAAGAATTCGCGCGGATAGGGCTCGAAGACGAGCGCTGCCAGCGGGCGCTGCGTTTCTTCGGCGATGCGCCTCGCCTCGGCGATGAGGGCCTGGTGGCCGCGATGCACGCCGTCGAAATTGCCGAGCGCGACCACGGCTCCTTTCGCCGCCTGAGGAGGATTGCGGTAATGGCGGACAATCCGCATCGGCGGCGTCGGCGAGAGGGTCAGGCCTGGTTGCGCGCGGGCACCTTGACCATCGCATCGCCCTCGATCACGACGGTCTCGCCTACCTTGCACACGCAATCGAACGTCACGCGGCCTTTCTGCGCATTGATCTCGCGCACCGTACAGGTCGCAACCACGGTGTCGCCGATGCGCACGGGCGCCTTGAAGCGGATGGTGGAGCTGAGGAAGATCGAGCCTGCCCCCGGAAGCTGGGTGCCCAACACCGTCGAGAGGAAGCTCGCCGACAGCATCCCGTGCGCGATGCGGCCCTTGAAGATCGTCGTCTTCGCGTAATCCTCGTCGAAATGCAGCGGGTTCATGTCGCCCGAGACGGCGCCGAACTGCTGAATGTCACCATCCGTGATGGTGCGCGAATAGCTCGCGGATTGGCCGACGGTCAGGTCCTCGAGGTAATGTCCTACAATAGCGGTCATGAGCGGTCCCTTTCGCGCAAAGCCTGTCTTATCGGCCGGACATGGAAGGGGCAAGCCTGACGAGGAGGCCGGTCACCAAACCAGCGCCGGCATCGCGGCACGGGCCGAAACGCCGCTCTTCCTGAACAGATTGCCGAGCGCCTTGGGGTCCTCCCTGATTTCTTCGCCGTGAATGCCGCCGCCGATGAAGAGCGCGTCCAGCCCCATGCGCTGCGCGCCCAGGATGTCGGTCTCGATGCCGTCCCCGATCACCAGCGGCCGCAGGACGGGCGCGCATGCGCGCAAACCCGCGAGCGTCTTCTCGAATACCGGCGCATAGGGCTTGCCGTAATAAACCACCGTGCCGCCGAGAGATTCGTACAGCCTCGCAATAGCGCCTGCACAATAAATGAGCTTCTCGCCCCGCTGCACCACGATGTCGGGATTGGCGCAGAGAAAGATCAGCTCGCGCGCCCGGAACCCGTGCAGCATGGCGCGATAATCGTCCGGGGTTTCGGTTTCGTCGTCATAGAAGCCGGTGCAAAGCACGATCTCGGCGTCTTCGGGCGGAACCAACGTGACATTCAGCCCCTCATAGAGCGGGTTGTCGCGTGGCGGCCCGAGATAGAACATACGAAGCGTGCTGCCCCCTTCCGTGCGCGACTGAAGATCGGCGCGGGCGGCAAGCCCAGATGTGACGATCCCGTCATAAAAGTCGAAAGGGAGTCCCACGCGGGCGAACTGCGCCTCGACACCGTCTGCGAGTCGCGGCGCGTTGGAGAGAAGGAAGACCGGCCCGCGCGTCGCCCGGAACCGCCGCATGGCGTCGGCGGCCTCGAAATAGGCCTCCTTGCCGTTATGCAGCACGCCCCAGACGTCGCAGATCGCCGCGTCGTACTCGTAAGCGATCTCGGAAAGGCCGTTCAGGATGGGGGGAGCGGAATGTTTCATGACAGCGGGATGCAGGAACCGGGCGTTCGCGTCAACGCATTGGATGGAACCCTGTGACCTTTACAGGACACGGCTGAGCCTGAGCCTTCGTCCGCTTGTCAGGTCATTCATCGTAGTTAATATCCATTGCGCAGGGGGAAACCGCTCAAATCCAGCATTTTTAGCACCGTCTTCCAGTCTTCCGTCTCGGCCGGGACCTTTCGAGGCCCATTGCGAACGCATGGAGGTGCATCATGGCTGACTCCCCCCCTACCAATCCCGAGTTCTCAAGTCCGGAATTTCAGACCGTCCTCAAATCGCTTGTCGAGCTTTACCGCCCCATTCTCGAAGAGGATTTGAAGCGGGCCGGCGATCTCAAGGCGCTTGGCGAGGAGGCCGGAAAGGCGCCCCCCGACTGCGAGGCCGAACTGGCCGAAGCGCAAAGATTGTTCGGCAATTTTCCCGATGAAAAGATAGCCCTGGCGCTGCTTCCGGCACAGGCGCGCGAGGTTCTCGGCCCCATCGAGCGCTGGCGCTGGTGCCTGCTGCATATCCGCTGCTGCACGATTTTCGGCTGGCTGGTCTGCCGCCGGCCGCGCTCGTTCCGCCTGTTCGTCTATTACCTCTATCTCTATTGGCTGTGCGTGCGCCGCGCGGTCGGGACCCCGGTGACGCCCGGCCAGTTGACGTCCGCCGACCGCAAGGATTTCGAGACGCTGGTGGGCGCTCTCGCGAAGGCCTATCGCCCCTATCTCACCGATCAGCTCGCAACCGTCGATTTCACCGCCGGCCTTCCCGATGCGGTGACCAAGGGCGACATCGATTGCCACGAAGGCGAGCACGAAGCCGCCGCCATCTTCGAGCGCTTGCTGACGCCCGATGCGGCACAGGCCCTCCTCGGTGAAGCCGCGTTCAAGGCCCACAGCCGGGAGCCGTGGTTCTGGGTTTGCCGCTGCTGGTGCCTCTGCGCGATCCGTTTCGGCTGCTGCCTGGCGCGGGCGAGAAACCTGATCGATGTGTATCGCTGCCTCATCTTCTACTGGCGCTGCCTGCGGGAGTGCTTCGGCCCTCTCACATGCGAGATCACCGGCCCGGATGGCTGCGTCGCCGAACAGGTCAATACCGACATTCCCGCACTCGTGGTGCCGATCACCGGCACCGCGGCGGGTGCGGGCTTCGTGCGCTATGTGCTCGAATGGTCCATCAACAACATCAACTGGCACGCCGCCAATTTCGTGTATCCGCCGGTGCCCCCGGGCAACACGGTTCAAGGCAACGCGCCCGTCTTCGGCGGACTTCTCGCCTATCTCGACACGACGCTCCTGAATGCCGGCAATTATTTCGTGCGCATGACGGTGTACGGCGCCAACCAGACGACGCCGCCCTGCTCGATCACCTTCCAGGTCTTCAAGAAGGACGTCCGCATCCTCGGCGTCGACGGCAATTTCACGCTCGACACCAACGCCTTCGATCCCGCCGCGCGCTTCATGGACAATGTGCCCGCACTCTGCACGCGCCCGGCAGGAAGCTTCGAGGCCTCGTTCGGAAGCTGCCTTTCGGTGTGGGGCTCGGCCTATATCGCGGGCTGCGACGACACGCAGAAGATCAAGGGCTACACGCTCGCCTACAAGGCGGGCGACGATCCCGATTGCACCAGCGGCGGCTGGAACACCTTCTGGACCGTGAATTTCAGCACGCCCGCACAGTATCGCGCGATCAATATGCGCACCGACACCTCGGTACTCACCGCCAATTGGGTGCCCGATTGCCTCGTTCCCGTGCCGTTCCCGCCCTGGTGCCTGCTGACCGATCCGCAAGGGTTGCTCAGCCCCTCCTCCTGGACCACCAATATCGGCGGCTGCCAATTGAGCGGCCTGTTCACGATCCGGCTGCTGGTCGAAGACACCCTCAGCAACACCTATTGCGACACCCAGCGTGTGTGGCTCGACAACAAGCCGATCACTGCGCTGATTCAGATCGATGCGGTGCCCAAATGCGCCGATCTGTTCGTCAGCAAGTTCGCGAACCCGCCGGACTGCAGCGTGCCGTGGAGCCTTCCGATTTCGGGCATCGCCTATGACGAATACATCGACGACACCGCCATGGTTCATCCGCGGCCCGACGACAATTTCGACTATTACGTGGTGTCGGTGGAAAAGCAGGGCGGGGCGTCGATCTCGCTGCCGATTCCGGGGCCGGGCGGCGCCTGTTTCTATGGGACGTCGCGGGTCGGCGATCCCGGCACGCGCTGCGGAGTGGCGACGGTGCCGCAAGTGATCGGGACGCTGACTTCGTTCGATTTAAGAGCGGTGGACCCGCTCTGCAAAGCGTCCCTGCCCTATGTTGTTCCCAACGACTTCACGATTCCGCGCGGGGAATGCTGCGTCTACATCTTCCATCTCACGGTCTATGACCGCACTGCGCGGGCCTGCGGGATCAACTGGGCGTCGGCCGACTGGCCGGTGAAGATCTGCAACGATCTGCCGCCTTCCTGACGATGGAGGATCCGTGGCTGCGGTTTGTGGTGGCTCTTCTGGCGACGTGGCGGCTTGCGCACCTCTTCGCCTTTGAGGATGGGCCGTGGGATCTTCTGGTCTCCTTGCGCGCGTCGCTCGGGAACGGCGCGCTCGGGCATCTGATGGATTGTTTCCACTGCGTGAGTCTTTGGGTTGCTCTGCCGTTCGCGTTTTTCGTCGGAAGCGGCGCAGTCGCCATAGGCGTGGCGTGGCTCGGCCTCTCGGGGGGCGCTTGCCTGCTCGACCGGCTGGGCCGCCCGCCCTTAATGATACAGCCCCTGAATGCACAAGGAGAAGACGATGCCGTGCTGCGGCCAGAAGCGGACGGAGCTGAGGACGAACAATCCCTCAAATCCGAACCAGCCCGCCAAGAGTCGGGCCACATCCGTGCCATCCGTTGAGCCGCCGCGCAAGGCCGCGCTCATCGCCCGGCCGGCACCGGCCGAGCCGCCGCTTCCGCGCGCACCGTCTTCCGGCGAGGTGGGTTTGCGCTATCTCGCCAGCACCCCGATTGTCGCGGTCGGAATCGTCTCGCGCCGGCAGTACCGGTTTTCGGGCACGGCCCCCCTTCAACGCGTGCTGCGCGCGGATGTGGATGGGCTGCTCTCGAGCGGTTATTTCCGCCGCGAAAGCTGAAGCGCCAGTTACAAGTGCCGCCCGGCCTTCCGCGCATTCCGGCAAGCCGGTACACTCGCCCCCGAGCCGCTTACGGCCCAGGGGAGGAACCATGAGACCGATCAAACGCATGATCATGCTGACGGCGGCATCTGCCGCTGCGGTGTTTCTGCTGCAATCCAGCGCGCCGGGACCCGCATACGCGCAAGGCCAGGGGGCCGCGAACGAGCCCTACAGCAAGACCTGCCGGGTGACGCGCGCGCGCGACAATTCGATCCAGAACATCGAACCCACCAAGGTGTTCGATAATCTGTATCTGGTCGGGCCCTGCTACGTCTCGGTTTGGGTACTGACGACGCCTCAGGGCGACATCATGTTCGACACCACACAGGAACCCTTCGTCGATCACGTGGTCGACAACATCAAGAAGATGGGTATCAACCTGCGCGACATCAAATACATCATTCTTTCCCACGGCCATCTCGACCATGTCGGCGGCGCGGCGAAGATGCAGGAACTTACGGGCGCGCACGTGATGGCCATGGAGCAGGATTGGCAGATGATGGCCGACCTCGACGGCAAGAAGGGCAACCGCGATGGCGGCGGCATCAACAAGATTCCCAAGAAGGACATCGTCGTTCACGAGGGCGATCATCTCGACCTCGGCGATCAGCATCTGACCTTTCACTGGACGCCGGGCCACACGCCGGGCGTGACCACCACCGAAGGCATCAAGGTCTACGACAGTGGTGTTCCGCACACGGCGATCCTGATGGGCGGCGGCGGTTATCGCGGCGGCCTGAAGGAAGCCGAGCAGTCGCTGGAAAGTGCCAAGAAGGTTGCGGCCATCAAGGGCGTGGAAGTCAATCTGATGGTCCACTCCTGGGCCGATCCGAACGGCTATCCGGGCGGCGGCGTGCTGGAGCGCGCCATGATGCTGAAGAACCGCAAACCCGGCGATCCCAATCCCTTCATCGATCCGAAGACGTGGAACGAGCGCGCGCAGGCCGCGATCACGGGCGCGGAACGTGCGATCCAGCGCGAGAAGGACAAAGCCGCGGGTAAAGCCGGCTAAATCCTCTGAGGCCTGTGTCGTTGCGTGGTCATCCCGGACGGCGCGTCAGCGCCGATCCGGGACCTGCGGAGCTTTTGTATCTCCGGCTGCCATCAGCCTTCGCAACCCAATTCAACTCGCGATGGCGCCGATCTGCTTCATGAAGCCGAGGCGGTCCCATTCGTCCCACGTGTGGGTCACCTTGCCGTCCTTGAAATGGGCAAAACCCATTCCTGAGAACCTGACCGCCTTTCCGGACGGCGCAACTCCCATCTGATCTCCAACGTGCCGGGCTGTGCAGGTCCACCGCACGGCCGCGACGTCTCCCGATTCCACCACTTCATCGACGGTGAAATTGATCTCGCGAAACGCAGCCTGGATGGGGTCATAAATCTGGTGAAACCCCTGAAGCCCAACCAGCGACTCGCCGCCTTGGCCGACGGTATGAAAAACGCAATCGGGATGAACCAAATCCGGATAGACCTTGTCGATATTTCCCTTGTTCCACACTTCGGCAAACCACGTCCGAAGGGCGTGTTCGGCATGTCCCATGGCAAGCTCCCCTCTTTGGAAACGATGGATGTGCCGGCCACCCCCTTCTGGCCGGTCTTGCAAAATTCAAAGCTAGTTCTTCACCATGAACCGCTGCACGCGTTTGCCGGTGTCGACTTCGCCTGTGTAGACATTGCCGTGGCTGTCGGTGGCCACCATGTGAATCCAATGGAAGCCGCCGCCGGAATGGCCGAAGAAGCCGAAATGGCCGAGCGTCTTGCCGTCCGCGCGATTCACGATCCACACCACATTGTTCATGATGTCGGACACGTAGATCAGCCGCTGATCGGGCGACAGCGCCATGCCGCCGGTCGAGCCGCGATCCAAGGTTTCGGGGGCCACGGTGAACTCGCGCACGAATTTGCCGGCTTTGGTGTATACCTGGATGCGGTCGGATTGCCGGTCGGCGGCATAGACGAAGCCGTCCTTCGAGACGGTCAGCGTGATGTGGCCGAGGAAATCCTTGGCCGGCGGGCCTTTGGGATCGTATTTCGCGGTTGGATCGAATTTGATCTCGGCTAGCGGCTTGCCGTAGGCGGCCCAGCCGCGCTTGAACTTCATGGTGTCCATGTCGAACACCAGCACGCGCCCGCGCAAATAGGAATCGGTGACGAACAGCTCGCGCGCATCCTCGTCGAATTCCCCGCCCTCGATGCGGCCGACGACCATGGGCGTATCGGCGGGATAGGCGCCGGGCTTGGGCTGGGTGGCATCGGGCGTGCGCTCGATGGCGCCAAGCAGCTTTCCGTCCTTGGTGTATTTGCGCATCGTGTCGGAGCCGATCCAGATGTTCCCGGCCTTGTCGGCGAGGATCAAATGGCCATCGACCTTGTCGGCCTGATTCCAATGGCGGATCAGATTGCCCTGCATGTCGAAGGCGAGAATGCCTTCGGGCCTCAGGCAGCAAAGTGCGGTCTTCGGCGTCAGCGAGGCGTAATTCTCGGTCTTCTCCGGCACATGGAAAATCGGATCGACGTCGTAATCGCCCGGGCGGTTCAGCACCCAGATGATGTCGTCCTTGTCGACCGCAAGTCCCGTGATGCCTTCGAAGGTCCAATTGTTGGGGAGCGGCAGCTTCGGCCACGCGCCGTCATAGGTGAAGGTGGGGACTTTGGCGGTCTCGGCCGAATTGGCGTGATGGCCGATGGCAACGGCCGCGCCCACGGCCAGAACCAGCGCCGCGCTCTTGAACCATGTCGTGAGCGAACCTCGCGAAGCGTGCATGTCGAATCCCTCCCTTGGGCCGGTTCCACCGGCCGTCACCGCCAGTGTGCAATTGCCGCGGGCGCCGGGCAATGGGGGAGGCTCACTCCTTCCAGCGGGTGTGCTGGATGAATTGGGGAAGCTCCGCCGGGCGGCGCCCATTCCCCCATTGCGAGATGTCGGGAATCGTCGCGATCCCGTATTTGGCGGCGAGCAGGCTCAGGATGCTCTGGTCGCAGCGGTGCTGCACGAAGTCCGGATAATCGGGGAGCCCGCAAATGTTGGGCGCTTCGGTCAGAAGGCGGGGGTCTTCACAATAGCCCAGCCATTCCTCGAAAAAATGAAGCGTGAAATCAGTCCTTTGGCAGAGGAAGAAACTCGCGAGAACCTGCGTCATTTCCGGGAAGGGCGGCCGGTCGAGCCCCATGGCGACGAAGCAATCGCGCTTGCAGTATTTCCCATTCGTCAGCGACGGATCGAGCGTGAAAAACAGTATCGGCTTCGCCCTTTCCCGCAGGCACAGATCCACCAGAGGCTGCACGGCCCGCACGAAATGGCAGCCGGAATCGGCATAAAACAGCACATCGCCCTCGGCCATTGCATGGCGCAACGCCTGGACCACGATATAGGGCTTCCATAGCCACATGCCCGCGCCGTTGCGGCGGCTCAGGACCGCGCGATTGCGGGCCACGAAGCCGGGATCGAGATGCTGCCGTCCGAACGCGATGGCGCGTCCGAGGCCGCCGGTCAGAAGCCCCGACTGGGTGTTGAGCTTCTGCGCCTGGTAGTAACCCGCGTCTGCGTAATTGATGAGCAAAGTCGCCATGGCTGGGTTGAAACCCTCTCACCAGCGGTAGGTCAAGACCACGCCCGCGGTTAAAGCCAGGCGCGCTCCGCCGAGATAATTCTCCATCCACGCCTGCGCGCCGGCATCGAGCGACCATCCCTTGGCAAGCTCGAAATGCGCGGCTGCGGTTGCGCGCTTCTGATCGTCGGGATCGAGGCCGAATTTGTCGAATTGCCACATCCGGCAAAGTCCCTGTTCCCAGGCGCACCCGATGGAGGATTGCAGCAGATCGAACGAGCGCTGAGCGGGCGGCGTGAAGGCAAATGTGCCCTCGGCCCCGAACAGCGTGAACGGGGTCGCCTTGCTGTCGACATAGGCACCCGGGAGCGCCGCGACATGGCCGAGATTCGAGAGCCGCAAGGCGCAGCGTTCGCGCTCCGCGTCCGTCAGCCTGTCGTAATTGGCGAAATTGCAGGCGAAATAGTCGCCGAGATTTACGAACACCCGCGCATCGGGATTGGCCGGCAGCTCTGGCAGCGTCAGCGCCGGGACGATGGGCGTCAGCGTGGTCATGGTCTGCGACGGTACGGCGAAACTCGGACCGTCGCGCACGAGCGGCGAAATGGACAGAGCCGCCGCGGGCGCGGGCGGCGCAGATTTGGAAAGCGATACCGGTAAGGATTCCGGCGGCAGAAAGATCAAAGTGGTGACGGTTTGGGGCCGCTCGGCGATCAGCCGCTCGAACAAATCGCGCACGCCCAGCAGCATGCGGATTGCAGCCACGTGCAAAAGCAACACGGCGAGCGCCGCGGCGATCTTGCGAAGATTGGGCTGATGTATCGCTCCCAACACGGGCATCCGCCGGTCCAGCCGTCACGCGAAACTAGCACACCGGCGCGATTTTCAGGACGTCATCGAAGGAGTATAATGCTCGCCGCTTGGAGGGGCGGACGTCGACCCTGCCGAATTGCCTCGGACGGCCAAACCTTCGCGAAAGGGGTGGCGCGATGCGTAGGTCAACGATTGCCGGATTCCGCACGGCGCATATCGGCGCCGTCCTTTGCGCGCTCGCGAGCGGGCTGGCGCAGCCGGCCGCAGCCGTGCCTGTCTTCCAATGGCTGGATTCCTATGACGTGACGTTCACCACGCTGGTAGGCGGCACCGGTCCCTACACGGCTGCGGCCAATTTCGGCGCGGCTGCGACGGCGAACCTTCAGACGACGAATCTCGGCGCCGCGGGCGACATCGGGCCGTCGACCGCCTTCATGCGTTCCTTCGTCGATGCGCGATCGGGATTCTTCAACGATACGGACGCGACCCAGGTCGTCGCATTCGACCGGCCCTTCCGGCTTTCGGGCTCGCCCAATGGCTGGACGATGACCCTGACCGGCTTCTATTCCGGCTTCCTCGGCATCCAGCCTTTGGGGAGCCTCAACCCGGTTGCCTCGGTCGAGGTCTTCGGCAAGGTCGATTCGCTCGACGTCGCCGCAGATCCCATTCACGACCTCGAAACCATCACCCTGGACAACACCGGCAAGACCACCACGGTCAACGCGGTTTTGACCGCCGACGTGCCCGACGGGAATTACGAATTCGACGGCTCGCTGGCCGCGGGCGGCAAGATTCTGCATTCGCTCGGGTTCGGCCAGGCGTTCTCCGATTTCTGGTCGCTGCCTCCGGGATACGGCCTGTCGCTGACGCTGACCGCGGTGCCGAGAGCGGCCAATCTGCCGCCGGCTCCGCCGCTGATCCCGCCGCCGCCCCCGCCCCCGCTCCTCACCCAAAATTCGGGCCCGACGGAAACCTATTTCGTCTATGCCAATTTCCCCGAGCCCCCGAGTGCCGCGCTTTTGCTCACGGGGCTGATCGTTCTCCTGTTTCCCATAGGCCGGCGCACGCGGGCGCGTGGCCGGGGATTGACTTGAACATAGGGCTGCCGGAACGTCTCCCTTAAGCCCAAAGGGCGAGGGAGGAATCCATCATGCAAGCAAATCGCCGACACTTTCTTTTGGGCGCCGCGGCTGCGGCCGGCACCGCCTATTTCACCGGCGGACTGGGAAGCCGCTCCTTCGCCGCGCAGGCCCAAGGGGGCGCGCGCAAAGAGGTCATGGTCGCCGGCAAGCGCGTGAAGGTGATCGACATCCACGCCCATCTCGTCATTCCCAAATCGGGCGAGCTGCTCGCGGGTTCCGACGTCAAGGGCGACTACCCGCGCAATCAGATCCTGGGTCCAGACCGCATCGCCGCCATGGATTCGCGCGGCATCGACATGCAGGTCGTCAGCATCAACCAATATTGGTGGTATGGCGCGAACCGCGACCTCGCCGCCAAGATCGTGCGCGTCCACGACGAAGGCGTCTCGGACTGGTGCAAGGCCCATTCCGACCGCTTCGTGGGCCTGACCTCGCCGTCGATCCAGCATCCCGATCTGGCGGCCGAGCAATTGGAATACGCGGTGAAGACTCTGGGCCTCAAGGGCGCATCGGTCGGCGGCAACATCAAGGGCGAAGTGCCGTCGTCGGAGAAATACGATCCGTTCTGGAAGAAGGCCGAGGAATTGGGCGTGCCGGTGTTCATGCACCCGACCAACGCCGACGACATCGTGGAGAAGGGCCGCTTCGAGGGCCGCGGCGATCTCGGCAACATCGTCGGCAATCCGATGGAAACGGCGCTGTTCCTGACCAAGCTGATCTTCGACGGCACGTTCGACCGCTTCCCGAATTTGAAGGTGGTGGGCGCCCATGGCGGCGGCTATCTGCCGGCCTATTTCGGGCGCACCGAAGTGACGTGCGATGTCCGGGCCAACGCGAAATGCGCCAACAAAAAACGCCCCAGCACGTATCTGAAGTCGAACATCCTGGCCGATGCGATGGTGTTTTCGGACGAGGGTCTGCGCCACCAAGTGGCCGAAATGGGCGTGAGCCAGGTCGTCTACGGCACCGACATGCCGTTCAACTGGCCGGACATGGTGGACACCATCGTGAACGCCAAGTTCCTCAGCAATCAGGACAAGGAAGACATCCTGGGCGGCAATCTGATCCGTATGCTGAAGATTTAAGGGTTCTCATCCATTTCGGCTAAGCTGAGACCGCACGGATAAGCAAAGCATGAATCAAGCGGGGTCTGACGATGGATAACGTCTTGCCCCGTGATTTTTATTGTTATCTCTTAGCCATAATCGCGACTGCGTTGGTAGTGCGTGCCATTATGTCGTCCATTCGGGTTATGGAATTTATGTTTCCCCCGCAGTTTCCAAGCAATGACGCAACTGATGAACTTTTGCGGAAACAACTTGCCCCCTTTAGGTCGCCACCCAGATGCCGAAAGTTCTGGTGGAATTTTCGGAAGGATTTTTGTGGTTACAACCATCCCTTTGCGGGCCTGCATGATTACTGGCACCCATCGATATTGGGATCGCTCGAGCTTTTTTCCTATCCAATTTTGCTTCATATGGACCGGTGGGAAGCCGTTGCTGGATGGCTCGCTTTCAAGACTTTTTCACGTCGCGAATCGTGGAGTTCAAATCGCGCAGTTTATAATCGCTTCCTAATTGGGAACGCGATGATATTGATTGCGGCTTTTCTACTTTCTCTTTGTACCCATTTCTTCCCACTTGCGGTTCGAGACTGATTGCGATGCGGTATCCCGGTCCTTGTATCTTGTAGGCTGTATCCTCTAATTTTGACCGGCCACTCTCGCGACTTTGATGGGCAATCTAGACATGAAGCGCATTACACGTTTGAGCCTCTTGACGATCGCAGCACTGACTGCCAGCGACGGCGCGTCGGCCGCAGAGACCGCCGCCGATCCGGTTGCCACACTCGTCGGACGGCTCGATTTCGCGCGCTACAAGGCCACCATCAAGGCGCTGACCCAATTCGGCGACCGGCGCCAGGGCACGGAGCGCAACCGCAAGGCCATCGATTGGATCGAGTCCCAGCTCAAGAGCTATGGCTGCGCCACCGAGCGCCTGAAATACGACTACAACGAAGTTGGCCGCACCGGCAGCGAACCCAAAGTCGAAGTGGCAAGTCCGGCCAATGGCAGCGAGCCCGAACGCACGCTCGGCGGCGGCCGCGGGCGCTATAAGCGCAATCCCACCGGCCTCAACGGCGATCCCAACAAGCAGCCCGATCCGAAGCTGCGCGCGCTCGATACGCCGCCCGCGGTGCCGGGCCCGCGCGAGGAAATCTATTGCACCAAAGTGGGCACGACCCATCCCGACGAAATGTACATCGTGTCCGCGCATATGGACGGTCACGGCTGGGGCGAAGCCGCCAATGACGACGGCTCGGGTACGGCGCTGGTGATGGAGCTTGCGCGCATTCTTTCGAGCCCCGATGTCGCAACCGAGCGCACGATCCGCTTTGCGCTCTGGAACAACGAGGAGACCGGGCATCAGGGCTCGCGCGCCTATGTCGCGCAGCGCCGCGCACTGCAGGGCAAGGAGAACCCGGCGGGTTCCGGCAAGTATCCCGAACCGAGATGGCTCGGAATGATCCAGCACGACATGATGCTGTTCGACCATGGCGCGCCCCGTCCCGACGGGAGCATCAGCCCGGAGCAGCGCCCCGAAGCCGACATCAACATCGAATTCCAGGGAAAAGCGAAATTCGCCGCCGATGCGAACGCTCTTGCCTGGTTCATCGAAGGGGCGAACGAGAAATATGCCTCGGATTATCCCGCGGTCACCGGCAGCCACATGACGAACACCGATTCGGTGGATTTCCAGGATGTGGTCGCCTCGGTGTCGCTAAGGGAGAACGAGCGCGGCACGCAGATCGGCAGCGGCTGGGACCCGCATTGGCATCAGCCCACGGACGTGTTCGCGACCTTCTCGGACAAGGATTTCCGTCTCGGCCTGAATGCCGCGCAAACGACGCTCGGCGCGGTCGGCCAACTCGCGGGCGCGACGCTGAAGAAGTGACTTAGCCGGCGCGGCGGACGAGAGCGGCAGCGCCCTTGCGCAACGCCATGACGTTCGTGACAGGTTCCGCCGCAAGCGCGGGAGCCGGAACGGCACCTGCTTCCTCACGGATGGGCTTATCCTCGCGGATCGGCTTGGGCTCGCCGAAGAGATAGCCCTGGCCGAAATCGACGTTGAACTCCAACAGCTGCACGACGGTCTTTTCGTTCTCGATGCGCTCGACGATGAGCGACAATCCGTTGCGCGCGAGGAGATCCTTCAGATCCTCCGCGGCGAGTGCCGATCTTGCGTCGGTCATGCCCGAAATCAGCATATCCGCGCCGACTTTCACGAACTGGAACCCGAGCCGCCGCGCGCGCGCGAAATCGGCGTCGAGCGCCGTGACCTGATCCATGGACAGCTTGAAGCCGAGGCCGGAGAGATAGCGCAGATTGGCTTCCTCGGACGTGCCCGCCTTCAGCACCGCACTTTGCGCGAATTCGAAAACGATCTGATCCTTGAGATCGCGGTTCCGGTGAAGAAAATCGAGCAATTGCGGAAAATCCGCATCGGCCAGCGTATGCGCGGAGATGTTGCAGAACACCGCGATGTCGCGATTCTTCTGCCCAAGCCGCCGGACCATCTGGATGCAGCGCAAGAGGAGGAGATTGTCCACCACGCTCATAAGCCCCGCAGGCGCGGCGACCTTGACGAATTGCGCCGGCATGACGATCTGCCCGTCTTCCGACCTGAGCCGCGACAGCGCCTCGAAGAAGCGGACCTTGCGTTGCGGCAAGGAGACAATCGGCTGGAGGAACAGATCGACGCGGTTGTCTTCGAGCGCGCGGCGGATGATTTCGAGCATCGCGGAATCGGCCCGCGAGGGCTCGCGGGCGAGGGGCCGCGGAGCGGCAGGACGAGGCTGCGGAACGGCGCGCACCGATGTCTTGGCGGCAAAATCGCGGACCAGACCTTCGAGCGATTTCAGTTCGGCGGCGATTCTGCGCTCGCGGGATTCGCTCTTTTGCGCGATCGCGAGCGTCACTTCGGCCACGTCCCTTTTGGTGGCGTCGAGCGCGGTCTTTACCGCCTCATGTTCGACGCGCAAGCTCGCGATGCCGGTTTCCAGCGTCGCGAGGCGGCGGCTGCGGGCGCGCATTTGGCGGGCGGCGAGCAGCGCGGCGGCGGTCAGCAGCAGGGCAGCACCGGCGGTAAGTGCGTCGAGCTGAAAGAACTGGTGCACGAACCACGCGAAGATGGCGTTGATGACGACCGATGGGTCGATATTGGGAATGCCGGTCACGTCTCGCACGCGTCCCTGACGAGGGTTTCAGGGCGGAGTTTACGCGAGAGGGCGTTTCCGGATCGTTAACCCAAAGGAGTTGTTAAGCCATTCGCTCGAATTTCATTCGTCACGAACGGGGCCGCGGGCGCGCTTGATCCGGGAACGGGCGATCTTGGTTTCCAGGCGGCGGCGTTTGCTGGCTTTTGTCGGCTTGGTGGGCCGGCGGGGCTTGGGCGGCGTCGCGGCGCGTTCGATCAGTTCGAAAAGCTTGGCGCGCGCATCGGCCCGGTTGCGCTCCTGCGTGCGGTGGGCGCGCGAGACGATGACGAGCACGCCGTCCTTGGTCAGGCGGTTCCCGGAAAGCGCCATCAGCCGCACCCGCGTCTCCTCGGGGAGCGAGGGCGAACGGGCGACGTCGAAGCGGAGTTGGACGGCCGAGGAGACCTTGTTGACGTTCTGCCCGCCCGGCCCCGACGCCAGCACGAAGCTTTCGGAGAACTCGTCTTCGTCGATGGATATGTCGCCGGTGACGGGGATGCGGGCCATGGTGCGTTCATAGCGCCAAGCAACAGCATTTGAAATAAAAACACCTTGTCATTCCCGGCTGAGCGATGCGGAAGGCATCGCGAGGGGAAGGGAACCCTTTCGTGATATAACGAAATCGATTTTCGACGAGATGGGTCCCCTTCCCTCGCCGCGCTCGCGCGCGGCTCGCCGGGGATGACAGTTTAGCTCTAATACGATAGTCCCAGCACCTCTTCGGCGTGCTTGTAGGGAATCTTCTGCGCGTCGGCCACGGCTTTGTAGGTCAGCGCGCCCTTGTAGACGTTAAGGCCTGCGCGCAAGTGCGAATTTTGCGCCATCGCCTTTTCCGGACCCAGCTCGGCCAGCGCCACCACGAAAGGCAGCGTCGCGTTGTTGAGCGCAAAGGTGGACGTGCGCGCCACCGCGCCCGGCATGTTGGCGACACAATAATGCACCACGTCATGGACCCTGTAGGTCGGGTTCGCATGCGTGGTCGGATGGGACGTCTCCGAACAGCCGCCCTGATCGATGGCGACATCGACCAGCACGGAGCCCTTCTTCATCTGACGGACCATCGCTTCGGTGATGAGCTTTGGCGCCGCCGCACCCGGCAGCAGCACCGCGCCGATGACGAGATCGGCCGCCAGCACATGCTCCTCGATGGTATCGATGGTGGAATAGATGGTGTTCAGCATGGCGCCGAATTGCAGATCGAGCTCGTAGAGCCGCGGGAGCGAAACGTCGAGCACGGTGACGTGGGCCTCCAGCCCCATCGCCATGCGCGCGGCATTGGTGCCGACCACTCCGCCACCCAGCACGACCACGCGCGCGGCCGGGACGCCCGGCACGCCGCCGAGCAATTGGCCGCGGCCGCCCTGCTCCATTTCCAGCGCATGGGCGCCCGCCTGAATGGACATGCGGCCTGCGACTTCGCTCATGGGCGCGAGCAGCGGCAGCCCGCCGCGCGAGTCCGTCACGGTCTCATAGGCGATGCCCACGATTCCTGCGTCCAGCAGCCCGCGCGTCTGTTCCGGATCGGGCGCGAGATGGAGATAGGTGAACAGCGTCTGTCCGCGGCGAAGGCGCTTGATTTCCGCGGCTTGCGGCTCCTTCACCTTCACGATCATGTCGGCGGCGTCGAAGATTTCGTCCGCGGTTTTGAGGATCGTCGCGCCGGCGCGTGCATAAATGTCGTCGGAAAGATCGATGGCGTCGCCCGCCTTGGCTTCGACGAAGACGGTGTGGCCGCGCGCGGTCAATTCGCGTACCGCGGCCGGAATCATGCCGACGCGGTATTCGTTGTTCTTGATCTCCTTGGGGACGCCGATCTTCATGGGTGGAAATCCCCCTCCCCGGCCTTCGGCCGGACCTCCCCCGTAAACGGAGGAGGATCGTTAATCTCAATCCAGCCGGTTGAGGACGGCGCGCACGCCGTCGGTCATCCGGGCGATTTCGGTATCGGTCGCGATCAGCGCCGGAATGAGAACGATGGTATCGCCGGAAATCCGCACCACCATGTTCTCGTCGAAAAAAGCGCGCTGCAGCGCGTCGTAGCCGCGTTTGCCGGCCGCGCCGGGAATCGGCTCCATTTCGATGGCAGCCGCCAGCCCCACGCTTCTGATGTCCACCACATGGGGCGCGCCCTTCAGCGACAGCATCGCATCGGCAAATACCGGCTCCAGCTTCAGGCCGCGCTCGAACAAGCCCTCGTCGCGATAAAGATCGAGCGTCGCGATGCCGGCCGCCGCCGCCAGCGGATGGCCGGTGTAGGTGTAGCCATGGAAGATATCGATGGCGTAATCCGAATCCGGCACGAAGGCGTCGTAGATCTCCTTTTTCACCAGCACGCCGCCCATGGGCACCGCGCCATTGGTGACGCCCTTTGCGAAGGTGATCATGTCGGGCACCACGCCATAGCGTTCGGCGGCAAATGCGTGACCCAGCCGGCCAAAGCCGGTGATCACCTCATCGAAAATGAGAAGGATGCCGTGGCGGTCGCAGATTTCGCGCAGGCGTGGCAGATAGGCCTTGGGCGAAGCGAAGACCCCGCCCGATCCGGTCATGGGCTCCACGATCACCGCGGCAATCGTATCGGCGCCCTGCTCGGCACAAATCGTTTCCAGCGCATCGGCATATCCTGCGCCGCCTTCGGGTTCGCCTTTGGAATAGCGATCGCGCGCGGGATCGTAGGGAAGCGGCAGGCGATGCTCCGTACCCGGAACAAGCGGGCCGAAGCCCTTGAGGTTGTTGGGAAGGCCGCCCAGCGACATGCCGCCGAAATTGACGCCGTGATAGGAGCGCGCCCGGCTGACGAACTGGTAGCGCCCTCCCTGCCCTTTCGCGGAGAAATACCCCCGCGCGATCTTCATCGCGGTGTCGGCGGCTTCCGAGCCCGAATTGCAGAAGAAGACGTTCTCCAGCCCCTTGGGCGCGAGCGCCGTCAGACGCGCGGCCAGCGTCACCACTTTAGGATGGGCGAAATGGAAGGACGGCGCATAATCCAATTCGGCCGCTTGCGCCTGGATCGCCGCAACGATGGACTTCTGCGCGTGGCCCGCATTGACGCACCACAATCCCGAAATCGCGTCGAGAATCTTCCGCCCGGCCTTGTCCCAGTAATACATGCCCTCGCCCTTCACCAGCAGGCGCGGACGCTCCTTGAACGAACGGTTGGGCGTGAACGGAAGCCAATAGGATTGCAGGTCGTTGGGATTGGCGGATGCGTCTTCCAGCACAGGAATCTCTGCTTTGCGTTTGGGGTGAATTCTTTGTGGCCGCGCGATCTACGGCAAACCGGGTTCCACTTTGCCGGATTGCGCCGCAGTGTCGGCAGACGGGCTTTCCCCGTCAACCACCAAAGAAAAACGGCGCGGAACCTTCATCCCGCGCCGTTCCCGGCTTCCGCCTCAGCGGCGCCAATGGCGGTCACGGCCACGGTCCCAATCGCGGGCCTAGCGGCGATCGGAAAAGCGGACATAGCCCCGAGGTCCATAATAATAAGGCCGGTCGTAGGTGTAGCCGTAGACAGGCGCCGGCCCATAACAAAAGCCCGGCCGGTACGGATAGGCTCTCAGGCACGGGTCGGGGTAATAATCGCCGTAATAGCCGCCATAGTAGCCGCCGAAATACGGCCCCGGCCCGATGGAGAACCCGAACGAGGTTGCGGCCTCAGCCGGCGCGGACGCGACGGCTCCGAGGGAAGCCAAAGCCAGTGCGCCGAGTGCCGCTTTTGCGATCGTCTTCATAGCTGCCTCCTTGCTCCAACCCCTCCTGGCTGGTCGGTGGGAGACTCGGGGTTCAACCCGGGTCCCCGCACCAGGAAAACGTGCCAGGACGAGCCAAGTTCCAAAGCAGATACAACCACTTACGATCTATCAGCCATGCCGATCATGGCCATGGCCGCCGTGCTCTCCTCCGCTGCTGTGGGTGCCGCCGCTGCTCCGGGCACCGCCACCGCTTTGCGGGCCGCCGCCCCGGACGCCAGCGCCGCCACTTGGCTCAGGACCGCGCGTCTGAAAGGCGCGCCCGCCGCCAAAGCCGCCTGGCGTGGGCCGGGCATCGCCGTGCTGCACGAAGGCCCCGCCGCCATCGCCTCCGGGAGCACGGCCCGCGAAGCGGCCATCCGAGCGCCCGCGATTGTCGAACTGGGCGCGCCCTTGGAAGCCGCCGCCGCGGTCAAAACCGCCGCCGTCGCGCCCGAAGGAACGGCCGTCCCGGCCGCCGCCGGCAAAACCGCCACGTTGAACCGGACCGCTCCAATAATGGTTGCGGCTCCAATCGATCCGGGAAGGCCGCGCGCCTCGCCATTCGTCGCGGTGCCAGCCGCCATTCAGCCAGAACCAGTTCAGACCGCCATAATTGCGGTAATAGATCGGGCCGCCGTACCAGGAACCGCCGACATAGACCGGCTCGGTCCAGACCTGGTAATTGCAGTAGTCCGGCGGATAGCCCCATGGCGGATCGTAATAGTCATACGAGTCGCAAGCGTAGCCGCCATAATACGGATCGCCGTAGGCGGGCGCGTAATAGGGCCGGGCATACGGATCGGAGTAGTAGCCGCCGTAATAGGGTGCCCCGCCTCCCACGCCCAGATACACGCCCACGGCTGCTTCCGCCGGGGCCGAAACCGCGATGGCCGCTCCGGCTATCGCTGCGGCGCCGAGCAAGGCTTTGGCGATGCGTTTCATGGTCTTCCTCTTTCTCAGGCCCCCGCCCGATTGTCGCGGACTCTGCCAGCAGGCGGCTGAACCGAGCATGAACGCGCGGTTAATGGCCCGGTCAGCCTGGTGTCCCGATTCCGAAACTCGCCTGATGGCGATATCGGGCTCTTTGCGAATTTCGGAATCGCGAGGACACCAGCAATCTATTGATTCTCGTATCGTTTCGGTTTCGAAGTTCGCAGGAGCCCGATATCGGCAATGAAGCGAACTTCGGAACCACGACACGAGCGCAAGCTTGATCGTGGCGCGCGCTCGGCAATGATAGGGTCAAAGAGGAGAGCCGCCATGACCATGAGAACCACCCCGCCCTTCCGCGCCGATCATGTCGGCAGCATCCTGCGCACGAGAGCCCTGAAAGAGGCGCGCGCCAAACGCGAGACAGGCGAGATCGATGCGGCCGCCCTGAAGGCGGTGGAAGACCGCGAGATCGAAACGATCATCGCCAAACAGCAGGAGATCGGGCTCAGCGGAATCACCGACGGCGAATTCCGCCGCGCCTGGTGGCATTTCGATTTCTTCGGAATGCTCGACGGCGTGGAGGTGCGCCAGGAAGGTTCGGGCATTCAGTTCCAGGGCGTGCAGACCAAGGCGCAGGCGCCCCATGTCGTGGGGAAGCTGGGCTTTCCGTCCGATCATCCGATGCTGGCCCATTTCCAGTTTCTGAAGGCGCATACGAAGCGCACGGCCAAGATGACCATCCCAAGCCCCAACGTTCTGCATTTCCGCGTCGGCTCGGTGAACAAGGCGCTCTATCCCGACCGCGAATCGCTGTTTGCGGCGCTGGCCGACACTTATGCGCAAGCGGTGCGCGCTTTCTACGACGCAGGCTGCCGGTATCTGCAGTTCGACGACACCGCATGGGCGTATTTGTGTTCCAAGGACGAGATCGAGAAAGCCAAGCAGCGCGGCACCGATGTCAATGGCTTGCGCGAAGCCTATGCGGGCATGGTCAATCGTGCGCTCGCCGCGAAACCGGCCGACGTGACCATCACCACCCATGTCTGCCGCGGCAATTTCCGTTCGACCTGGATCGCGTCCGGCGGATACGAGCCGGTCGCAGAGACCCTGTTCGGGCAATGCAATTACGACGGCTATTTCCTGGAATACGACACCGAGCGCGCGGGCGGTTTCGAGCCTCTGCGGTTCGTGCCCAAGGGGAGGAAACAGATCGTTCTGGGATTGGTGACGACGAAGCTGGGCACGCTGGAAAGGAAGGACGACATCAAGCGCCGCATCGGCGAAGCGGAGAAATATGTCGCGCTGGATCAGCTTTGTTTATCGCCGCAATGCGGCTTTGCTTCGACCGAGGAAGGCAATGTCCTCGCCGAAGACGAGCAATGGGCGAAGCTCTCCATGATCGTCGAACTCGCCAACGAGGTGTGGGGCTGACGTAGCGAGTGGCGAATGGTCTGTAATTCGCCATTCCCTATTCGCTATTTGCCATTCCCCATTCGCCATCTCAGTACGGCACGTCGAGCGCGGCGCAGAGAAAACGTATCAACGGCGACAGCGCGCGGAATGTTTCGGCGACTTCGGTCACGAACCCCGGCGATTGCGCGGTCTTTGCGGTCGCTTCGCGCCCCGCGACAAAGCTTTTGCGCCTGATGTCGGCGATGAAGGGGTGGGCGGGATCGAAGCCGCGCGGCGGGCGCGTCAGCTGTTCGCCTTCGATGCCGCCGAAGATCTGCGCGAATTTCTTGCTGCCGGCGACCTTCTTCCATTCGGCGGGCTTGGCCGCGATGCGCTCGCGGATTTTGAGGAGCGCTTCGGGTTCGGGCATCCACATACCGCCGCCGAAGAAGATTTCGTCCGGGGCCAAGTGCACGTAGAATCCCGGCGCGTGCACATCGCGGCCGAAACGGTGGCGGAACTGGCAGGCGGCATGTTCCTTATACGGACGCTTGTCGCGGGAAAAGCGCACGTCGCGGTGGATGCGGAACATGGAGCCGCCATTGGGCCGGGGGTCTGCGACGAATTCCTTCGACACGCGCTTGAGGTGGGGCGCCATGGCGGCGATGAAATCGGACATGGGCGCCTGAACGGTCTCGCGGAAACGAGGCTTGTTCTCTTCAAACCAGGGCCGTTCGTTGTTCGCCTTCAACTCGCGGAAGAAGGCGAACAAGTCTTTCGGGAAACCTGAGAAGCCCTCGCTCATCTGCGTTCGTCCCCCCTCCGCCTCGCCACGCGAAGCACCTCCCCCGCAAGCGGGGGAGGAAACCATTTAGCTATGCAGCGGCCAGAGCGCATAGACAAACCAGCCGAGAAATACCAGCAGTGCTGCCAGATTCAGCCGGGAAAGACTGCGCCGCGGGACCATATCCCGGCGGAAAAACACCACCCCCACAACGCCCGCGGCCGCCAGCAGGCCGAGCGACAGCGCAAGCCCATAAAACGCCACCCGCTTTTCCCAGGGCTGCACGAAAAAGACGCGGACATGGGCGTGGTACATCGGCGCAATCCGGCCGAGCGCAAAATCGGGGGCTTCGGGGCTGTTGCGCCACAAATAGGTGTAGAACCCCATCACGAGGTTGAAGCCGAACCACGCGGCCACTCCGGTCGCGGTCACCGCGTTTCGGAATGCCGTCCTGAAATTCACGCCCGAAATTCCGCCTTCTGCATTCGCCCCGACACGAAAATTTCACGCGGTCCGCCTTGACCAAGGCAACGCCGGTGCCTATGTACCGCGCACACCGGCTGGCACTCTAGAGCTGAGAGTGCTGCCATGCCTTTGGTTCTGGCTAGGGGCAACATCCTAAACCGCTGAATTCGTTAACTTTTGAACGAGGAGACCCATATGAGATTCCGTCCTCTTGGCGACCGCGTGGTCGTCCGCCGCGTCAAGGAAGAGCAGAAGACCGCAGGCGGCATCATTATCCCGGAGACCGCCCAGGAGAAGCCGCAGGAAGGCGAAGTGATCGCCGTCGGGCCGGGCGCGCTCGACGATACCGGCAAGCGCGTTCCCCCCGAAGTGAAGGCCGGCGATTTCGTGCTGTTCGGCAAATGGTCGGGCACCGAGGTGAAGATTGATGGCGAGGACCTCCTGATCATGAAGGAGTCCGACATCATGGGCATCGTCGAGGGCCGCACCACCGCCAAGAGCGGCGGCAAGAAAGCCGCCTAATCACGCGAGCAGCGAATAGGGAACAGCGGATGGACCATTCGCTATTCGCCATTCGCCACTCGCCTATTCCTCATTCCCATCGAGTACTCAGGAGCAAACACAATGGCTGCTAAAGACGTAAAATTCGGCGCGGATGCGCGCGAGCGTATGCTGCGCGGCGTCGAAATTCTCGCCGACGCGGTGAAGGTCACGCTGGGCCCCAAGGGCCGCAACGTCGTGATCGACAAGAGCTTCGGCGCCCCGCGCACGACCAAGGACGGCGTGACGGTGGCGAAGGAAATCGAACTCGCCGACAAGTTCGAGAACATGGGCGCGCAGATGGTGCGCGAAGTCGCCCAGAAGACCAACGACAAGGCCGGTGACGGCACCACCACCGCGACCGTTCTGGCCGCGGCGATCGTGCGCGAAGGCTCCAAGTCGGTGGCCGCGGGCATGAACCCGATGGACCTCAAGCGCGGCATTCAGAAGGCGGTCGAAATCGTCGTCGCCGATCTGAAGAAACGCTCCAAGAAAGTGAAGTCCAACGAAGAGATCGGCCAGGTCGGCACGATTTCGGCGAACGGCGACAGCGCCGTCGGCCAGATGATCGCCCAAGCCATGGCCAAGGTCGGCAATGAAGGCGTGATTACGGTCGAAGAAGCAAAGTCTCTTGAGACCGAACTCGAAGTCGTCGAAGGCATGCAGTTCGACCGCGGCTACATCTCGCCCTATTTCATCACCAACGCGGACAAGATGGTCTGCGAGATGGACGAGCCCTACATCCTGATCCACGAGAAGAAGCTTTCCTCGCTGCAGCCGATGCTGCCGATCCTGGAAGCCGTGGTGCAGGCGGGACGTCCGCTCGTCATCATCGCCGAAGAGGTCGAAGGCGAAGCGCTGGCGACCCTCGTGGTCAACAAGCTCCGCGGCGGCCTGAAGGTCGCGGCCGTGAAGGCGCCGGGCTTCGGCGATCGCCGCAAGGCCATGCTGGAAGACATCGCCATCGTCACGGGCGGCCAGGTGATCAGCGAAGATCTCGGCATCAAGCTCGAGAACGTGAAGATCAACATGCTGGGCACCGCCAAGAAGGTGCGCATCACCAAAGACGATTCCACGATCATCGACGGCGCCGGCAAGAAGGCCGACATCCAGGCCCGCGTCGGTCAGATCAAGCAGCAGATCGAGGAGACCACCTCCGATTACGACAAAGAGAAGCTGCAAGAGCGTCTGGCGAAGCTGGCGGGCGGCGTTGCCGTCATCCGGGTCGGCGGCGCGACCGAAGTGGAAGTGAAGGAGAAGAAGGATCGCGTCGATGACGCGCTCAACGCCACGAAGGCGGCAGTCGAGGAAGGCATCCTTCCCGGCGGCGGCGCGGCGCTTCTCTATGCCACCAAGGCGCTCGCGGGCCTCACCGGCCTGAACGAAGACGAGAACGCCGGCATCGCCATCGTGCGCAAGGCGATCCAGTCCCCCATCCGGCAGATCGTCGAGAACGCGGGCGTGGAAGCCTCCATCGTCGTCGGCAAGCTTCTGGAGCAGAAGTCGAACACGTACGGCTATGACGCCCAGAGCGAGAAATATGTCGACCTCGTGGAAGCCGGCATTGTCGACCCGACCAAGGTCGTGCGCACCGCGCTGCAGGATGCGTCCTCGGTGGCCGCACTCCTGATCACCACCGAAGCGATGGTGGCCGATCGTCCCGCGAAGCCGGCCTCCGGCGGCGGTGGCGGCGGCCATGGCCATGGCGGCGGCGGCATGGGCGACATGGACTTCTAAGAATGCGAATGGCGAGTGGCGATTAGCGAATAATTGTTCAGCCACACGCGTTCGGAGTTGAAAAAGGGCCGGAGAGAAATCTCCGGCCCTTTTGTTATTCGTGACTCATGCTTCGGCAGGCTCATGCTTCGGCAAGCTCAGCATGAGGACTATTGCTGATCAGCCGTGCTGAGGGCCGAGCCCGCCGCCGCCATGGGCGCCGTCCCCTCCGCCACCTGCATGGCCGCCACCCGTTGCGCCGACGTGACCGCCGCCAAACCCGCCACGGCCTCCACCGAAGCCGCCATGGCCTCCACCGAAGCCGCCGGGCCCGCCGCCGTGATGACCGCCGCCGCCATGATGATCGCCGTCATGGCCGCCACCGCGATAGCCGCGATAGCCGCCATCGAAATCGTAATACCCGAACCCAACGCCCGGGCCATAGAAATAGGGGTCGTAGTAAGGATCGTAGGCGTAGTCGCCGTAATAGCCACCGCCGCCGCCATACGCTCCTTCGTAATAGCCGCCATTCGCGCATCCGGCGAGGAGCGTAAGGGCGGCCGCCGCGCCGAGCGCGTATCCAAGCCGTTTCATGATTGAACCTCCGAGTTGGGCAGCACGCCCCTCCTGAAGCTCGCTGCGTTTCGATTGGTATATGGGCATCGCGCGGGCGTTCCGGCAGCCGCAGTCGTGAGATCGTGAAGCGATATGCCGGCCGTGAGCCGTCAGCGCATATTTGGGCCGCACTAACGCCGCAATGATTCCGCATTTACCGTGCGCCAGCCGACACTGACGGGCTATAAATCGATCATGCGCAGAATCCTCCGCGATGCCGCAATCCTCAGCGTCTTGTCCGCGTTTCTCGCAGGGGCCGGCGTGCAATCCGCCGCGCAGACCTATCGCGCCGCCGATATCGAGGCCGAGGAAGCCCACGCCGAAACCCTGATCGCGCAACTGATAGAGGAACAGCGCGAACGCAATGCGCCGGATGCAAAGCCGCTTTCGTTCGACGCGCAGCTTGGCAAAATCGCGCATCTGCGCTCCGATTCCATGGCCCATGGCTCGCCGTTCAGCCATGAGGACGCGGAGGGCAATTTCATCGCCGCCGACAAGGTGCACGAAGTCTTCGGGCCCTATGGCGCGGTCGGCGAGAACATCTTCATGGAGATGAGTTCCAGCCACGCGTTCGATCCGGACGCTTTCGCCCGCCGCGCGGTGCGGGGCTGGATGCAAAGCGAGGGCCACCGGGCGAACATCCTCTCGCCCCGATATGACCGCGCCGGAGTGGGTGTGGTGTTCAACGGGACGATTGCCTACGCGACGCAGGTGTTCTGGGGTCCGCCGGATCCGCCGGTGCGCGTGCCCGCCCCGGCCCGCCGCCGCTGAAACATCCGTCTACGGATTGTCAGGCGCGGGCCTTGCGCCGGCGAAGGGCCGCAAGGACGAGCAGCGCCGAGCCCAGCAGGAGAAGGGCCGGCGGTTCCGGCACATTGGTTGCGCCGGGCGGCGGATTGCCGCCGCCGTCGGGGACGCCGTTCAGGCCGGGATCGAGCGGCAGATCGCCGCCGATGATGATCGGACCGGAATCGCCCGCGCCTTTGCCGTCTTCCGGTTTGCCGCCGCCGCTTCCGCCATTGCCTGAATCGCCGGCGTTGCTTCCACCGTCATTGCCGTCATTGCCGCCGTCGCTGTTGCCGTTGTTGTTGTCGCTTTTGCCGTCGTCGTTTCCGCTGCCGCCGTTTTGACTGCCGCCGCTCGGGCCCTGGCCGGTATTGCCGGCGACCTGTGAGCCGCCGCCTTGGCCGCCGCCTTGGCTGCCTCCCTGTTCGTTGCCTTGGCCGCTTCCGCTGCCGCCGTTCCCGCCGTTATTGGTTCCGTCCGAACCGTCATTGCCGTGCGATTGCGCGTTGGCGTTCGACCCATCGGAATGGGGGGCGCCGCCGCTATTCGATCCGCCTTGCGAATTTCCGCTCTCTGCGCCGTTGCCAATACCTTGCGAATTGGAGTGCGAGGAATCGCCGCCCGCGAGCACGGTCCCGCCGCCGCTGTTGCCGCTACCGGCACCCGTGTCGCCGTTGTTGCCGCTACCGGCACCCGTGTCGCCGCCATGACCGCCATCGCCGCCTTGCGAATTGCCGCCGGAATGCTGGCCGCCGCCCGAGCCGCCGCCACCGATGGACCCGCCCCCGGCGCCGGAATGATGCGTGCCGCCGTCGTCCTGTTGTCCGCCGGACGTCCCGCCACCGCCGTTGGCGACCCCGCTGCCGCCGGAAAAGGCTCCGTCCGGCCCTCGTGTCAGACTGGCTTCGGCAAGGGGAGCATTAACAAACACGGCGGCTGCGAAAACAACGAAATACAAAACTGGACGACGCACGCACGGACTCCATGGAGACACAAGTCCGCGCAATAGCCCATCGGCGGGCTCGAGCGGGAATGGTTTCCAGGTTATTAGTTAATCGAGGCGGTCCGAAGAAGCGCTATCGTCTTGCGCGTGAATTACGTTCCTGCCTATGCGCGGGAATCAGAGATCGCCGTCGCCTGCGATCCACTCGGCCGCAAGCCCGCGATAGAATTCGCGCAGACGCCCCGGATGGCGCAATTCGAGCACGCGCGTCGCGGCATCGAATGCCTTCTCGTCGTGAATGCCGGCGCCGCGCAATTCGCGGTACACGCGTACACAAATGGCGCGACACTCGGTGCAAACGTCTTCGACGCAAAGCCCGGCCCTGCTCATGATGCAACCTCTCCTGCTGCAGTCGCTTCATGCGCCGGGCAGGGGCTTTGCGTCTTGATCCAGATCAAAACAGGGTTAAGCGAGGTTCGCCGTGACGTCGTTGAACAATTCATCGACCGAGAAACGGCGCGGGACCATGCCGGTGCGGAAAGCGTAATCGATCACGATCTCCACATTGTGCCGGTTGGCTTCGAGCCCGAACGGGGTGAAAGCGGCGTCCGCCGGTTTCTCCTTCGCGGCCGCCTTGGAGTCGCGCATCATGCGCCAGACTTCGCGCACCGCGGCGGGATCGGAACGGGTCAGGTCTTCCTTCACCACCACCATGTGATTGATCTGGATCGCGCCGCCGTGCTTCTTCTGCCACTCCCTGGCTGCGGCTTCGGGATTGGGGATCACGGTCTTGATGCGCGGATCGTCTATCGGATCGGCCTGGATGGCATCGACCTCACCCTTGAACAGCATCTCCTTCAAATCCTGCATCGGGATCATGGTGACGTTGGGCGGATCGCGCCATTCGGGCACGTTCGGCTTTTGCCAGGCGAACCATTTGATCTTGCTGACATCGACGCCGTAATCGTCAGCCAGAATGCCGCGCAGCCAGGAGGGCGTGGTGGCCGTGTAGAGGCGCACCCCGACGCGCGCGCCTTCCAGGTCCTTGGGCTTCATCTGCCCACGTTTGGAATCGTACATCAGGAAGGGATGCTGGAAGCGGCTGAGATTGACGGCCGGCAGCAGCACCAGCTTGCGCCCGGCGGTCTTGGCCTGAAGAAAGGTGATGAGCGAGAGCTCGGAGACGTCGAACTCCATCGCCACCGTGCGGGCGAAAGCGGTCGCGGGCACCGCGACGGGCGCCATGTCGAGGGCGACGGTGGAGGACTTCACAGCGCCCGTATGGAGCGCGTGCGTGTGCGGATAATCGCCCATCATGGTCCCGAACTTGCGGGCACCCGCAGCGGGAGCCGCATTCGCGACTCGCGAGAGCGGCAAGGAAGCGCCCGCTGCCGCAAGGGTCTTCAGAACATCGCGTCGTGTCGTCATCGTCATCGTCCCGTTCACTTTGTCTATTTCAGTCCGCGTATGGTCCAGGGCAGCGCGTGAATGAACGCAGTGGCCGGGCCTTCTCCGTCGATGCTGTCAGGGTAGGTGATGCGGTACTTGATCATCCACTTTCCCCCGACCATGGGAAACAGATAGAGGGCTGAGTCTACCGTCTCAACGGTGCCGAAAAAATCCTCCTGAAAGCGGAAATTGCTGAAGGCGCCAGGGTAGGTGACGCCGCGCTGGACATAGGAGGTATCGCCGCCATCGACCAATTGGGCGCCCCTGTGCACTTCGACGATGGACTGCTCTTCGTCATCGAACAGCTGCTGGCCGATCATGTACCAGGTCCCGAGGAGGTCGCTCTGCGGCAGGGCCTGCGCCAGCGCCGATCCGATGTCGGCCGGCACAGGATAGACATAGACCGTGATCGCGATCTGCGGCTCGCCATCCCTTTCGAGAAGATAGGTCGCGCTCTCGTCGGTGCGTTCGGAATTGTAGCTGATCACGTCGATGCGCTTGAAATCGCGCAAGCTTTCCGGGAACACCATGCCGGTTCCGGGCTGCGTATAGGGGCCCGTCACGTCGATATCGCGCGGGTCCTCGTAGTAGGCGGCCTGCGACACTGGCGCCCCGGCCAGGGCAAAGCCCAACAGCAATACCGCAAAAGAGGCCTTTGGACGCATTCCATCCCCCGAGCAACGCGCGAAGGAATCCATCCTAGCAGATGCCGTGGATTTTGGTGAGGGGGATGAACCGACGATGAACGGGGCCTTTGCCGTTCATTCATCCGTACAAGGATTTTATTCGCGCGCCCTTCGAATCCGGGAACCAAGCCCCACGCGGTCCGTTACCTCGCCAAGGGCGAGCGCGCGGCTTCGGACATTTAGCATGGCTCGCGCCGCCACCCTCTAGGGATGAAACAGGGAGATACGCTATGAAATGCATCCGTCTTGCGGCAACCGCTGCGGTGCTGTTGACCGGAATGGCCGTGCCGGCATTTGCGGCGTGGGACCGCATCGGCACTGTCGACTTCACCTTTCGCGGCAACAACGATGTGCAATACGGCAATTTCGGCGGCCGCGTCGAAGCCTTGGCGCTGCGCGCACAAAATTCCGATGTGAATTGCCGCGACGTGACGGCGGAATTCTATGATGGCCAAAGGGCGAGCGTCTTCCACGGCGCTCTCGAACGCGGCCGCGATGTGACCGTCGACCTGCCGGGCAACGCCCGCCTGATTCGGCGGCTCAGCTTCGACTGCCGCTCCGCGGAGCGCGGCGGGGCGCGCGTCGAGATCGCCGCCGATGTCGGCCGCTACATGGCCGAGTGGCGCCGGAGCCCCGACTGGGATCGCAACTGGTCGCGGATATTCGGCGACCGCGATCGGGGCTATGTCACCGGACAGGTCGATACCTCGGGCTGGATGACGCTGGGCAGCGCCCAAATGAACGGCCGCGGAGAAGGCGAATTGAGCTTCGGCTCGCGCGGCCCCGCCGGGACGACGATTGCCCTTCGCCCAACCAACGACGATGCGCGGTGCGATAGCGTCAGGGTTCGCTTCGCGGACGGAGAGCGCGTCAGTCTGAATATCGACCATGATCGCGTTCTGCGCGAGGACCGGGTGACGAGCTTCGATCTGCCGGGGAGCCGCCGGAACGTCACCAATATCGAGATGAACTGCCGCGCCGAACATAGCCAGACACTCAACATGGAAGTCCTGGCGAGCGCTCGCTAGCCGAGTTTCATTTACGCATGAAAAAGGGGCCGGATGATTTCCGGCCCCTTTTCCTTAGGTCAGCTTTTGCGCAAGTTAGATCAGTTCGCCCGCGTGAACGGACCCAAACGGCACACATTGCCGGTCTGCGTTCTGATCTGCTGCGAATTGGCGCAGATGTAATCGTTGTGGCTCACCTGACTGAATCCGCCCGCGCTGAAGGCGACGAGGCTCGGGCAATCGGTAACCAGCGTGTTGCGCCACACGGTTCCGTCGCGCATGCGATAGAGGATCGTATGCCGGTCGATCGCCTGTGTGCTCAGGATCTGCGTCACCGGAAGGCAGACGGAATTTCCCGGCGCGTCGCTTTGCGCCTGTACCGGCGCCGCGGCAGACAGCATCACAGCCGAACCCATGAGAATCGAGCAGCCAAGGGACTTGAGAATGTTCATTGCTGTCTCCATGCGCGTGACCGCTATATCGCGGCAGATATCACCCATCCCATGAGAATCGTACCACAAGGCGGTTGGCGCTGTCCCGGCTCGATACCCCAGACGGGCTATGGCTTCATGCGCGAATAGGTCCGAATCTGGTCTTCCCGAATCTGCTTGGCGAGAAGCTCCAGCCGTTCGGCAAAATGATGGTTCATTTCAGGGTGTTGCCGAACGGACGCGGCCATGGCCTCGAGTTCGCGCGCCATGCGTTCATATTCCTCGAAGGAAAGATGGCCCTCCCTCGCGCTCATCCGGAAAGCTCCTCGACCCTGGCTCCTTGCCTGAAATGTTACCTCCACTTTATCTCCAAATGATCCCCCACGGGCCCGTCGGGCGGAACCGACCCGCGACAGACGGGCCGCCCTTATGTTAGAAGCCGAGGCACGTTAGGGGCTCGTCCCCCGCGTCCCGTTTCTTTCGCCAAAGAGACCAAGAGAAGGATGTCCCATGGCTGAAAAATTCACCCTCCGGGTCAATGGAACCGACCATGCGGTCGAGGCGGACCCGGACATGCCGCTGCTGTATGCGCTGAGAGACAACATTGGACTCTCCAACCCGCATTTCGGCTGCGGGCTGTCGCAATGCGGCGCCTGCACGGTGCATGTCGACGGCGAGGCGACGCGCTCCTGCGTCACGCCTATCGCTAAGGCGGCGGGCCACGAGATCGTCACGCTCCAGGGCCTCGGCACCCCGGACAAGCCCCATCCGCTGCAGGCGGCCTATATCGAGGAACAGGTCGTGCAGTGCGGTTACTGCCTGAACGGCTGGGTGATGACGGCGGCGGCCTTCCTGAACAAGAACAAGAAGCCGAGCGATGCGGAAATTCGCCAGGCGCTGACCGGTTTGAAATGCCGTTGCGGCACACACACGGCGATCGTGCGCGCGGTGAAACGCGCCGCGGACAAGATGGCGTGAGGGAGATAACCATGAACGCGAACACCGATCTTTCGCTGTCACGCCGCAATCTGCTGCAATCGACCGGCGCGCTGGTGGTGGCCTTCTCGGTCGCCGATGTGGGGCAGGTTTTCGCGGCCGCCACGGGCGCCGACGGCAGGCCTCCGCTGCTGCCGACCGAGCTCGATTCCTGGGTTTCGATTTCGCGGGACGGTCACGTGACGGTCTATTTCGGCAAGATCGACGGCGGCCAGGGGACCGACCTCGCCATGGCCATGATCGTGGCCGAAGAAATGGATGTGCCGCTGAAGAACGTCCAGGTTGTCCAGGGCGACACCGCGCGCACGGTCAATCAGGGCGGCGCATCGGGCAGCACGGGCGTGCGCTTTGCGGGTGCGGCGCTGCGGCAGGCCGGCGCGGAAGCGCGCCGCGTTCTGGTCGCACGTGCGGCCGAGAAGCTCGGCGTGCCTGCGGACAGCCTCACCGTTTCCGACGGCGTCGTCTCCGTGAAGGGCGATGACGCGAAGAAGATCAGCTATGCCGACATCATCGGCGGGGGCTATTTCCATTCGCAGATCGGCTGGAACAAGCAGTATGGCAACCCGCTGGCGCTGACCTCGCAGGCCAAGCCGAAATCGTACAAGGACTACAAAGTCGTCGGCACCTCGCCGCCGCGCTTCGACGTTCAGGGCAAGGTGTTCGGCACCAGCCCCTGGGTGCAGGACATCCGTATCGAGGGAATGCTGCACGGCCGCATGATCCGCCCGGCGGTCGCGGGCGCGTCCGTGGTCTCCGTGGACGAATCCTCCATCGCCGGCATTCCGGGCGCGAAGGTCGTGCGCAAAGGCGACTTCATCGGCGTGGTGGCGCCGCGGGAATGGGATGCCATCAAGGCCTCGCAGGCCCTGAGGGTGGAATGGTCGCAAGCAGGCGACGCATTTCCGGATCAGGCGCAGCTTTACGACTACATCCGCAAAGCGGCGGTCACGAAATCCGATGAACAGAAGAAGGGCGATCTCGACGGCGCCTTCGCCAAGGCCGCGAAAGTGGTCGAGGTCGAATATGAGTGGCCGTTCCAGTCCCATGCCAGCATGGGGCCGGGCTGCGCCGTCGCCGACGTGAAGCCGGACGGCACCACGACGGTATGGACCGGCACGCAGAAGCCGCATTTCGCGGCCGAAGGCGTCGCGGGCTGCCTCGGCGTTCCGGTCGAAAAGGTGCGCGCCATCTGGGTGACCGGTCCGGGCTCCTATGGCCGCAACGATGCGGGCGACGTGACGATGGATGCGGCCGTCATGTCGCAGCTCGTGGGCAAGCCGGTGCGCGTGCAATACATGCGTTTCGAGGGCCATGGCTGGGACCCGAAAGCGCCGGCTTCGGTGCACAAGGGCCGCGCCGCGCTGGACGAGCACGGCAATGTGCTTGCCATCGACTTCGTGTCGAAGGGCTTCTCGCGGCTGGAAACCAACTCCACCGAGTCCGATCCCGGCGACACGCTGGCCGGCATGCTGCTCGGCCATAAGGGCGCGCGCACGGCCGCCTTCAACCTGCCGGACAACGCCTATAATTTCGAGAACAAGCGCATGGCGTGGGAAACCATCGCCGCGATACTGCCCGGCCCCTCGCCCTTGCGCACCTCGCATATGCGCGATCCGCTGGGACCCCAGATCACCTTCGCCCATGAATCCTTCATCGACGAAGTGGCGTTCGCGGCCGGCGCCGACCCGGTGGACTTCCGGCTGAAATACATCACCGAGAAGCGCGACCGGGAGGCCATTCAGGCGGTGGCCCAAAAGGCCGGATGGAAGCCCGGCAAGGCCGGCGCGCGCCGCACCAGGAAGGGCGATATCGTGACCGGGCGCGGCATTGCTTACACGCAGCGTACCAACACCATCGTCGCCATCGTCGCCGATGTGGAGATCAACACCAAGACGGGCGCGCTGCGCGTGCCGCGCGTGACGGTTGCCCACGATTGCGGCTGCATCGTGAACCCCGCCGCGCTACGCCGCGTTATCGAAGGCAATGTGGTGCAGGGCCTGTCGCGCTCGATCCACGAAGAAGTGCAGTTCGATCGCAGAAGTGTCCGAAGCGTCGACTGGCTGACCTATCCCATCGTGGACATCACGGAAGCGCCGCCAACGATCGACATCGTGCTCCTGAACCATCCGGAGGCGATTTCGACGGGAGCCGGCGAAGCGACCATGCGTCCGCTGGCCGCCGCCATCAACAACGCGATCTTCGAGGCCACGGGCACGCGCATTCGCCGCGCTCCGCTGACACCGGAGCGGATCAGAACCTCGACGGTTTAGGCGTCTTCATCCTTGGCGAAAGCGGCTCGGGCGTTCCGGGCCGCTTTTGTTTTGACCGGGCGGGACCGCAACCGGCGGCGCGGACGCGCGTTTCCCTTTCTCAGGGGGCCGGCCGGGCTGGCCCTATCCCATTTTCCTGCGAGGGCACCATGGCGAAAATCAGCAAATTCGTGAGCCGCAACAACAAGGCCGCGGCGCGTCTGGATACACCGACCGATCTTTCCCACGACGCGATGACGGCGGTGTCCGAGGCGCTGAACGGCCTCCTGGCCGATACCTATACGGTCTATATCAAGACCAAGAACTTCCACTGGCACGTCAGCGGCCCGCATTTCCGCGATTATCATCTGCTGTTCGACGAACAGGCCGACGCGATCTTCGCGACGGCGGACGAACTGGCCGAGCGCGTGCGCAAGATCGGCGGCGTGACGATCCGCTCCATCGCCCAGATCGGCAAGCTGCAGCGCATTTCAGACAACGAGCAGGATTTCGTCACCCCGCGCGACATGCTGCGCGAGCTGATGAACGACAACAAAACCATGATGGCGAGCATGCGCGAGGCGCACAAGATTGCCGACGATCACAACGACGTCGCGACGGCCTCCATGCTGGAGACGTTCATCGACGGCGCGGAGAGGCGGAACTGGTTCCTGTTCGAGGCGAGCCGGACGGCGGACGAGAGCGGCCATTGAGGCGCGCATGAGCAGGAACCTGATTTACGCGGTCGTCGGTGCGCTGGCGATTGCGGTGGCCGTGCTCGGGGTGGAGCTTCAGCACGAGCGCGAAAAGACGAGCGGCGTGAACATCCAACTCAACGGAAACGGCCTCTCGATCGAGCACAAGAAGGCGGATTGAGTCCCCTTCCGCCTTGCTTCGCAACTTTCCTCCCCCGCACGCGGGGGAGGTGTCGCGTAGCGACGGAGGGGGCGCATTATCTCAGCGCGGTTTGCAGCCGTTGCAGCAGCGGGTTCACTTCGCCGAAGACGTAATCCACCGGCTCGGCCGCGACCGCGCCCTTTACGCCATGCGCGCGCAGCGCGGAAAGCGCATCGGAGAGCCGCTCACGCCGGCACAGGATCACATGGTTGCCGCTGCCCTTCGCGGGCTCGGACAGGAGTGTGCAGCCGACCTTCGCCAGCGCAGCCAGCACCGCTTCGCGGCCGCGCCCGATCTGCGCGCGCAGGAGATAGGAATTGCGCGCAAGCTCACGCGCGGAGATGCGCGCGGTCAGGCGTTCGGCCGCGGCGAGTGCGCCTTTGTTCCAGTCCGCGCGCAAGGAGGCCGCAAGCTGCGCCTGACTCTTCAGGATGACGCCGTCTTCAAGCACCTTCAGGTCGTTGGCAGCGAGCGTCGCCCCCGTCGTCGTGATATCGACGATGGCTTCGGCGAGCCCCGCAGCGGGCGCGCCTTCCGTGGCGCCGAGACTTTCGACGATGCGGTAATCGGCGATGCCGTGCGCGGCGAAGAAATTGCGGGTCAGCGACAGATATTTCGTCGCCACGCGCACGCGGCGGTGATGACGCGCATGGAACGCCGTGCACACATCGTCGAGGTCGGCCATGCTGACCACATCGATCCAGGCGCGCGGCACTGCCACCACCACATCGGCGTAACCGATGCCCAGAGGCTGCAGCAGCGCGACTTTGGTGTCGGCGTCCGGAATCGATTCGCGGATCAGATCTTCGCCGGTGATGCCGAAATGAATTTCGCCGGCACCGAGCGCATTGGCGATTTCCCCCGACGACATCAGCTTCACGTCGATGTCGGGCTCGCCGGCAATCGTGGCGCGGTAATCGCGCGCGCCGGTCACCTGCTTCAGCGCAAGCCCCGCATCGCCCAGATAATGCGTCACCTGTTCCTGCAGGCGGCCCTTGGACGGAATGGCAAGGATCAGAGACGGGGCCATGTCAGTGCGCTCCCGTGGTGCGGGCGCGCGCGGCGAGTACGCGTTCGCTGCGGATGGCGCAGCCGATGGCCGCAATGTCGCTGCTCGCGCCCAAGGTGCGCAGCAGCGTATCGTAACGTCCGCCTCCCGCGATCTGGACCTTGCCTTCCGAATCGCGCGACCACAGTTCGAAGACAAAGCCGGTGTAGTATTCCATGTTGCGGCCGAAGCGGGCGGCAAAGCTGACGCGCTTTTCGGAGAGGCCGAGCCGGCCGAGGGCGGCGATGCGCGCTTCCATCAGGTCGAGCGGGGCATCGAGCGCGATGCGGTTCTTCTTCAGGAGCGTGCGAATGGCTGCGATACTTTTCGAGGCCGGCCCCGCGACCTGCAATACGCGCTCGATCAGTTGGACCGCGGATTTGTCGAGGCGCACGGCTGCGGCTTCGGCGGCCTGCTCCATCAGCCGGTCCACGATCTCCTCGCGCGTGCGGCCACCCAAGGGTGTGCCGCCGAGATAATCCATCAGCCCGGACAACGCCGCGCGCGCGTCGGCCTCGTTCGCCGTGCCGAGATGGGCGAGATAGCGCTCGCCCGGCACCGACCCGCCATTGGACAGCCGCGCGAGCAATTCGCGGAAATAATCCGGCCGCCAGAAATGCCGCTTCAGCCGCCCCCGCCATTGCGCCGGAATGTCGAGTGTATCGAGGAGCCCCGCGAACAGCGCGACATCGCCGATCTGGAGCGAGAATTCCTCGAGCCCTGCCGCGCGCACACCTTCGACCGCGAGGCTCAGCACCTCGATATCGGCGGCGGTGCGGTCGGTGACGCCGAGGCATTCCACACCCGTCTGCAGGAATTGGCTCGGCCGCTCGGGTGCGTTGATCTGCACGCGGAAGGCGGCGCCGTGATAGGACAGCCGCGCCGGAAATTTGCCGCCCGATTCCAGATGCATGCGGCAGACCGGAATGGTGAGGTCGGGCCTCAAGCACAACTCGCGGCCCGAAGGATCGTTCAGCACGAATGTCCGCCTGCGGATTTCTTCGCCAGAGCGGTCGAGGAAAACGTCCGCAGGCTGAAGAATGGGCGGTTCGACCCGGGCATAGGATTTGGCCGCAAAGGTGCCGAGGATCGCGCGGGCCTGCGCATCCAGCGCGCCCAAAAGCGCCGCGTCGTAGCTCGGAAACTGCGCCATGGTCAGGCCCCTCGCCCGATAATGGCGCGGATGGCCGGCACAAGCTGATCGCGATCGACGGTTTGCTGAGCGGGGCGGTCCTGCACCCATTGGGCGCGGCTTTCGACCGATTTGGCGAGTTCGGCGCCCAGCGCCAAGTCCTTGATCGTCACCTTGCCGTTCTTGCGCTCGTCTTCGCCTTCGATGATTGCGACGGCGGCGCCGCGCTTGTCGGCATATTTGAGCTGATCGCCGAACCGCTTGGTGCCGACATAGGCTTCGGCGCGAAAGCCGCTGCTGCGCAATTCGGCCGCCGTCTTGAAGCTTTCGGCGATTGCCGATCTGTCCATCACCAGCACGACGATGAGCGGCTCGACGGCAAAGGATTCCGCGCCGGCGCGCGCCTTCAGCGCCGAGAGCAGGCGCGAGACGCCGATGGAAATGCCCGAAGCCGGGACCGATTGGCCGGTGAAGCGCGCGATCAGATCGTCATAGCGCCCGCCTCCGCCGACCGAGCCGAACACGACCGCCTCTCCCGCCTCGTTGGTGACGGGGAAGGTGAGCTGCGCCTCGAACACCGCGCCTGTGTAGTATTCGAGCCCGCGCACGACGCTGGCATCGAAACAAACGCGGTCGGTTCCATAACCGGCTTCGTTGAGAATGCGGGCGATCTCATAAATCTCTTTGTAGCCGTCGGCTCCGACCGAGCTAATTCCCCCCTGAATTGCAATCTGGAGCATCGGAAGGACGGCGAGCCATGTGGCGTCCACTCCTGCCGGCATTGCGAACGCCATGATGCGCTCGATCTGCGCATCGTTGAGGCCTGCACCCTTTGTGAAATCACCGGACTCGTCCTTGCGGCCCGCCCCGAGCAAGGCGCGCACGCCCTCGCTGCCCAAGCGGTCCACCTTGTCGATTGCTCGCAATACGGTGCCTCGCATCGCGGCATCGGGCCCATTGACCGCCAACCCCGCCGCTTCCAGTACACCGTCGAGCAATTTGCGGCTGTTCAGCTTCACGATGTATTCGCCGCGCTTCAGTCCGAGCGCTTCAAGCGAATCGCAGGTCATCATCAGAAGCTCGGCGTCGGCGGCGGGCGAAGCCGAGCCCACCGTGTCCGCGTCGAACTGCGTGAACTCGCGGAAGCGTCCGGGCCCCGGCTTCTCGTTGCGCCACACGGTCCCCACCTGATAGCGGCGGAAAGGCTTGGGCAGGTTCTGGAAATTCTCCGCCACGTAACGGGCGAGCGGCGCGGTCAGGTCATAGCGCAGCGACAGCCATTGCCCGTCATCGTCCTTGAACGAGAATACGCCCTCGTTGGGCCGGTCCTGATCGGGCAGGAATTTGCCCAGCGCGTCCGCATATTCGAGCGTGGAGGTTTCGAGCGCCTGGAACCCATATCCGCTATAGACGCGCCGGATCGTGTCAAGCATGCGCCGTTCGGCGGCAAGCTCGGCCTCGTCGCGGTCTCTGAACCCTCGCGGCAGCCGCGCCTTGGGGCGGAAGGAGGTTTGCTCGTTCATGAACGAAAGGGAACCTTAAGTCGCGGCATTCCCATAGCGGCTCACCGGACGGGCCGCAAGAAAGCGGGTCCGGGAGAGCCAAGCGGGCCTCGCGTCAGAACCGGGCGCTGAAGTTGATTCCCGCCAACTGCGACAACGCCTTGGTGCCGATCATCGCATTATAGCGGAGCCCGAGGGACCAGGTGGCTCCGCCGTAATCCAGCCCCGCGCCCGCCACCAGCTTGGATTTGTCGGCGGTGGGACCGGAGACCGTAAAGCTGGAATTCGGCGTCGCCGCGAAGGCCGCATCGATGGAGGTCGAGCCCGAGGCCAGCTCCTGGCTCCAGCCGGCGATAGCCTGCGGTGCAAGGCGCATGCCCCCCACCTCGTAGGAGCCGCCGGCCGTAATGCCGGCAAAGGTCCTGACCGAGTTTTGATGGCGGGCGCTCACGCTGAGGTCCACACCTTCGCCGCCGCCCGATTCCATGTAGCCGTGATCGTAGAGGTCCAGCACGTCCACCGCGATTTCCGGCATCACCCGGATTCCGCCGAGATCGAACAGATACCCGGCCGACGCGCCGCCCGAGGCGATCATCTCGGAGGGCTTGCCCGATGCAGTTCGCGTCACCGAGCCGACCGTCACGGTCCTGGTACTTGTGAGGCTGGAGCCACCGACATTCAATTGCGCGTCGAAGACAAAATCGCCGCCGCGGAACCCGATATAGGGCGAGAACACATACCAGACGCCGTCGGTCTTTCCAGTCAGGGGCGCCTTATCGGTCAGGTTCGCGTCATAGATGGTGAGCGCTGCGCCGAAATGGCCTCTACCGTTCTGGTTGAAATCGGCGCCGACCGCGCCGCCGCCGCCGTGGCCGGTAAAGCTGTCCGCGCTCGATCCGCTGAAGAGACCGTAGAGTCCCTGCGCCCACATGCCGAAACCCGCGGCATCGGCGGGCGCAAACAGCAGCGAGCGCTGGCGGGAGCCGACCGGATTCGAATCGATGTCGGTCAGCATTTCGGCGGCCGCGCGTTCGGCGCCGCTGTTCAGCGGCAGCATCTGGCTGAGCGCCGACGACACGGCCGCGCTGCTGCCGAGGCCGGCGAGCGCACCGCCGAAGCCGCTGTCGAGCGTGGCCGCCGCCAGCGCGGGCTCGTAGATAGAGGCCGCATTGCCCGTGAGCCCGAGATCGCTCGCCGATTTGCGCTTGAGGTTCAGCACGAGATTCTTGGAATCGGTGGTGAGATTGCCGGTGAACAGGAAGGGAATCTGGAAGCTCGAGGTGGTGGCGGTGAAATTCCCGAAGCTTATGCTGGTATCGGAATGGATGAGCGTGAGGCTGCTGTCCGCCGGCAGCAGCGACACGGGCGTGACTTTGAAATGGGATGCGGCATCGAAATTGACCGCGCCACTCGCGAAAACTACAGGCGTGAGGTTTCCGGCGGCGATGTCGAGCGTGCCGCCGGCACCGACCTGCAGGGTACCGACTTGCGTCACATGGCTGGTTGTCAGCGTTCCACCCGCGCCGCCGCCGGAGATGACGACATTCACGACACCGGTGCCGAAGGTGGTGACGGCGCCGGAGACACTCGCATTGGCGCCGGTAATGGTGAGCTGATTGGCCGTGCCCTTGCCGAACAGGATATCGCCCGTGACGGTGCCGGTGTTCGTGAAGGTGACGGAGGAGGTCGATGCGGAAAGATCGGCAGCGACCGTCTTCTGCACGCCGGTATTCAGAACGGTCGCGGTCGCCGCGATCGTGCCGCTGTTCGAGACGGTCGTCAGCGTGCCGCTCGCATCCTGGATGGCATAGGCCTGAAGCGAGGTGATGGTGGCATCCGTCGTGTTGGCGGAAGCCGAAATCGTGCCCGCATTGTTCAACACGGGAAACGTGGCGCCGGCCACGATGCTCAACCCGAACGCATTGCCGCCCTTCGATCCGCCGGTCGTGGCGGTGATGTTGCCGCGGCCATCATTGGTGAAGTTGGGAACATTGGTCGCGATGCCGATCACCACCGAGGTGGCGTTTGCCGCGGCCGAGGTCGCCGAGACCGTGTTGTTGAGGTCGCTGGTCGAGATCGCGGCGATGCTTCCGCTGTTGAGGATGCCGCCCGCCAGCGTGGTGAGGTGGCCGCTGGTGTTGTCGCCGGAATTTCCGATCTGCATGGCGGTCGCCGAAAGGCCCGGCTGGTCGGCGGTGGATAAGAGCTTGCCCCGGTTGATGAAGCTGAAGCCGGGCGAGGTCGTATCGGAGAGAACGCCGATCGAAAGATCGGCGGTATCTCCGGCGACTGACGGAGCGACGAGGAGAGAGGGCGACGGTCCGACCGTGCTCAGGACCGCGGCCGCGGTGGTATCCGAACTCGTCAAGGGTCCGGCGTTCAGAATGCCCAGGCCGACGCTCCCGCCCACGGAGATAGGGGAGTCGGCATTGATGAGCGCGGCCGCTCCGGCGCGGTCGGTCGTGATGGTGCCCTTGTTCACGAGGGCCCCGTCGATTGGAGCAACCGAGATCAAACCGTTCGCAAGAGATCCGGATGCCTTGATGGTTCCCGCGAGCGTCACATTGCCGGTGATCTCGGTTTGCAGATCGATCCCTTGGGCGGAAAGACCCGAAATGGTGATCGACGAGGCGGAACCCAGAATAATGTTCCCGGTGAGCGGGCCTGTGCCGGGGGTGACGACGATGCCGAACTGACCGGTCGATGTCGGCGGCGTTCCCGTCCCTGGAAGGTTGATGGTTCCATTGTTCGTGAACGAACCGGTAAACCCGCCGGTGAGCTGAACGCCCACCGCGTCGGTGCCGATGAGGTTGGAGATGGTGCCGTTATTGACGACGTTGTTGCTTGAATTGACCGTAATCGCAGCGCCCGCGACGTTGACCTGAACCGCGCCTCCGCTTGCGACGGTGATGTTGCCGGGCGTGCTGTTGGACGCCGTTGCGGTCGAGAGCTGAGTGGAAACGGTTGAGCTGACCGTGAGGTCGTCGGCCGAGGCCTGCGACATGAGGGCAAGGCTCATTGCACTGGATAAGAGCACGGTGCGGTTCACAAGGCCGACTCCTCGAATGAATTTATGACGATGCCATGGAACGGTGGCCGGCGAGCCGCAGGTCCCCAAAGACGCAATCCCGGCGGCGGCTTATCGGGCGCCGGATGAACTGACGATGAACGGAAATTTTCATGCCGCCAAGCCGTCATAAGCGGCCAGTTAAATTTTAGACACGCGAAAGACTGCCGGACGCCGGAAGGCGGATTTCTGGAACGGCTGGTACAGCTGGTTGGTCTCGAACCAACGACCTTCGGATCCACAATCCGACGCTCTAGCCAACTGAGCTACAGCTGCACGGCCCACCGATTTTGGCTGGCGGGATGGGCGGAAACTAGGAGGGCGATTCGGCAAATGCAAGCCGCCCGCCACCCTTCCGCTTCCCCCACACAGGTGGAAGCGTTATTTGGAAGGCTTAAATGGGGAGGGCCGGGAATGCGGCGGCGGTGGCTCATTGCCGGGATATTGGGATTTTGCGCGGCGGCGGCCGGTTTCGCGATCTCGCCGCAGGTCAGGGCAGCGGCGGCCGATACCCCTACCCTCTTCCAGTGGGAAGAATATGTGGAGCCGCCTTTCACGGCGGACTATCGCGCCCAGTATCACGAGGCTCCCAAGACCGCCATCTTCGCCGACGAGGACGAGGCCTTCGCCAAGATGCGCGCAGGGTTCAAGCCCGACGTCATGGGGCCCTGCTATTACGAGTTTCCGCGCTGGCAGGAAGCAGGCCTGCTGCAGCCCATCGATACCTCCAAGCTCAAGAACTGGAACAATATCTCGCCCACCCTGCGCAACCTGCCGGGCCTCGCGGCGGGGCCCGGCAAGGTCTGGTTCGTGCCCCATTATTGGGGCAACACCTCGGTCACGTTCCGCACCGATCTCGCGCCCGAATATGTCGGGCACGAATCCTGGAACATCCTGTTCGATCCGAAATACAAAGGGCGCGTCGCGGTGCTGGAGGGGGTCGACGACACGGTCCCCCTGATTGCGCGCATGATCGGGGTCGATGCCTACAATATGAGTCCGGCCGATTGGCAGCGGGTCCAAGCCAAGCTGCGGGATCTGGTGAAGCAGGTGCGCTTCGTCGCGAGCGACGACACCTCCCTCGCGCAAGGCTTGGCGTCGGGCGAACTCGTGGCGGCGATGAGCTGGCGCGTCACCTACAACACGCTGAAGAAGCAAGGCATCAAGGTTGCCTTCATGAACCCGGCCGGCGGCATGTTCACCTTCGTCTGCGGGCTCACCTTGCACAAGGACGTAAAGAATACCGCCAAGGCGCTGGCGCTGATCGATTCGTCGATTTCGGATCAGGCCTCGGACTACCTGCTCAAGAGGGTCGGCGATTCGCCCGCCAATGGTGTCGCGCTCGCGAAGGAGCCCGACGCGGTGCTTCGAGCGCTCGGCATTCCACGCGACGTGGACACCTTCCTGAAGAGCGGAACCTTCCAGCGGCGGCTGAAGAACAAGGACGCAATCGTCAACGCATGGACTGAAATCCGCGCCGGTTTGTAATACCGTGCTGTTCCTGGGCCAAGCGTTCGCGAGCGATCCCCATGGACAGCATGGCGTCGGCCATTACCGGTGCGTTCATCGCTGCGGTGGCAGCGTTTCTGGTCGCGCGCTTCACGCTGAAACGCGACATTCAGCGGCGAGACTATGCGCATCTCGATGCGATGTACGTGGATATCCTGAAGGAATATCTCGCCCATCCGCAGTTCCAGGACGTCGCAAGGACGAAAGACTTCCAGAACGCGTTCAAGGACGAGGCTCTGCGCTACGACGCGTTTGCGATGCTGGTGCATAATTTTCTGGAATCGATCTTCGATCTCAGCGTGACCGATGACGTCATCGACCCGTACTGGGCGGCGATCTTCGATCATCACGCCAAGCTCCATCTCAAATGGCTGCTCGCCGGCAATCGGCCCTTCGAGCGGGCCTATTATGATTTCGTCAGAGTCCGCTATGCGGCGCTCGTCTAGAGGAACGGGAGCGGGACCACGCGCGCAGGAATTTCCGCGCCGGCAGCCCGCAGGCTGAGCAGGGTTCCCGGGCGGGCGCACACAGGCGAAAGCTGCGCCAGCGCGACAGCACTTTTGAGAGCGGGCGAATAGAGCCCTCGCATCGTGCGCCCCACTTCCTCGGTGCCGGCATAGACCGGGACAAAGGAAACCGGCGTCTCCGCTTCCAATTCCAGCCCGGCGAGCACGGGACCCGATGCGCCGCCGTCACCTTCCGGGTCCGGAAATCCAAGGCCCGACGGCAACGGGGTGGTCGCGAGATTTTCGCGGGCGGGTGCGAAATCGGCGTGCGGCATGGGCAACCCCGCTTCGAGATGGAGAAGATGGAATGCCTGCTCGCCCGCGAGACGCAAATCTACCAGGCGGCCGGCACGCAGTACCCGGTCAAACAGCAACACCGCATCTTCGGGTGTGCAGGCGATCTCGTATCCGAGCGTCCCGCGGAACACCGTCACCGGAACCCCGTTCCAGTCGAGCCCGACATGATCGTTGCGTTCGAGCGCGGAGACTTCCAGCCGCGCGGAGATCAGCGCCGCCAGAGCGTAAACTCCGCTCAGCAACAAGAGCCCGCGCGTTGCCGTCACGTCTTCGACCGTCGCCCCGAACCGGGGACTCGCGGCGGCGAACCAGCCGATATCGGCATCGATGCCGCGGAGCAGGAACTCCTGCTCGCCGAACCGCGACACCACGCCATAGCCGCGCAGGCCGCCGCCATCGGCGCACCAATGCACCGCTTCGGAACGCCCGGAGGGAAGGTCACGCAACGATGCGCCGCACGCTGCCTCCAGCATCGTCGCCGCACCAGGACCGTGAATGCGCAAATCCTGCAACGGCGAGATGTCGATCATCGCCGCCGACATGCGCGGCGCCAAAGCTTCGCCGGCCGGATCGCCGTAATGGACGGGGACGGTGAAACCGCTGCGCGTGGTCCACGCATTGGTCCGGTTGCACGCGGCGGTGCGTGCGTGGAACGGCGTGGGATGGAGTTCGCCGATCATGGCGCACCGCTCGCGGAATGGGTGACGGCGAGCGCAGCGGCCAGGCGTCCGGCGCGGCCGCACAGCGCGTCCAACGGTTCGGTGCCGCGGCCGCATAAAAAGAGCCCGGCGATCGGCGTGCGCAGGCGAAAATCATAAGGCGCGATCAGCCGCGAGAGCGGCGGGCTGGAATTGGCGGCCCCTCGGATGGAAAGCCGATGCGCGACGACGCGATCCTTGAGGCCCGGCGCGAACCATTCGAGCATCGCCATCGCGCGCTTGCGCAAGCCCTCGCACTCCGTTTCCCAGCCGCCGCATGGTGAGGCCGGCATATAGGGCAGCAGGGCCGACAGCACATGGCAGCCGGGCGGAGCGAGAGCGGGGTCCGCCGCGGTCGGGACTGCCGCTTCGATGACGAATTCGTCCGGAATGACGCCCGTCAGTGCGGCGCCCTTGGCTTCGGCGGCAATCTCCGGCCGCTCCGCGATCAGGAAGCGCGCGCCGAGATCGCCTTGCTTCAGCCCCGCAAAAGGCGGCGGACCGTTCAGCGCGAGCATCAGCTGCGCGGTGGCGAGCCGCGGCGGCGCGGGTACGTTCGCTGCCGTGCCGAAGCCGAGCGCCTCCGGCAGCACGAGCCCGAGAAGCGCCGAACGCGCATTCAGGCTCGTCAGCACCGCCTTGGCGGAAATCATCTCCCCATTTTCGAGCGTGACGCCGATGGCGCGGCGCTTCTCTACGACGATGGAGGCGACGGGAGACGAGCCGCGCAGTTCGGCGCCCGCGTCACGCGCTGCCGTTTCGAGCGCAATCGCAAGCGCGGCTGGCCCGCCACGGATTTGACTGACGCCGCCATGGCCCTGGCGCCAGATCAGCGCGAGCGCGGAGCCTGCTTCCTGCGGCGACATTCCGCTCGGGAAGACATCGAAGGCGAGTGCGGCCTTCAGCGCATCGTTGCCGAACCGGAGATCGAGATAGGCCGCGGCACTCAGGCGCACGAGCGCGTTCACGCGCTCGGCGTCGCGCGGGTTAAGGTGCAAGCGTTGAACAAGCGCCGCCGCGGCCGCCGACGATTCCAGCGTTCCGTCCCACAACGGAGCGAGGAGGCCGGCCATCCGCGCGGCCTCCTTTTGGAAGGCGCGATAGGCGTGGCTCTCATCCCCGGTCTCGCTGGCGGAGACGCCGCGATGTTGGGACAGCACGATGTGCTTGCCGCCCGGCCTCAGCGCGATGAGCTTCACATCCTGTTGCGCGAATTCGAGTCCGGCCTTCGCCAGACCGAGTTCGCGCAGCACGCGGCCATCGAGTCCGCAAACCATGTGCGAGAACAAAGGCGCGCGATAGCCCGGAGCGAATTCCACGGTTTTGGCGTTGCCGCAGAAGCGCTCTCCCGACTCCAAAAGCAGGACGCGGCCGCCGCCTCGCGCGAGATAGGCGGCCGCCGTCAGGGCGCCGACGCCGCCGCCCACGATCACCGCGTCATAATGATCGCTGCGTCCGTTCCGTCTCATTTGAGACGCCCTTCCCGCAAATCGGCGAGCATGGCGCGCGCGGCGCGCTCGCCGGCGACGCCCAGGAAGAACGGCGCGCCCGCGGCCGATGAGCCCGCGAGATAGAGCCCGTGGATGGGCGTGCGCGCGTCCTGCCACTCCGGCTCGCCGAAGGGGCGGAAGCCCAGAACCTGATCGGGCGCTATCTCGCCGCCTTCGAGATCGCCACCGGTAAGACCGAGTTCGGTTTCGAGATCGGCTCCTGTGACGGTTTGGTGCGCGAGCACGAGCGAGGTGACGCCTGGCATCGCGCGCTCGGCGGCCGCGAGCGCCAGCGCCACGAGGCGGGACCGCTTTTCCTCGTTCCAGGGACCGTCGAACAATTGCGCCGGTATCGCGGAGAGGGTTGCCGTCATGGTCGCCTTGCCGATCGGCGCGAGTCGGGGATCGGCCAGCGACGGCACACGCAGCGTCACCAGCCCTGCTTCCGGCAACACGCCGGCGCGCCAGACATCGTGCGCCGATGACAGCGCTTCCATCGTGCCGATGACGTGGATGGGACCTGAGCCCGCGCCCGGCGGATCGCGGCCGAACGCGAAACAGGGACGCCCGTCGAGCGCAAACAGCACGCGGGCGCGAGCACCCGCCATGCGGAAGCGCCCCACGCGCTTGACCAGCGGATCGGGCAGCTCCTTCCAGTGGATCAGACCGAGCATGGTGCGCTTCAGATCGAGCGCGGAGACGATTGCCCTGGTCTCGACCTCTGCCGTGCCTGCGACCACGAGCGAGCTCACGCGTCCGTGCCGGATGTGGATGTCGGTGACCTCGGCGCCGCAGCGGAGCGTTACGCCCGAGGCTCGCGCCTCGGCCGCAAGAGCGGCGGCAAGCCGTCCCAATCCGGACGGCGGCTGTCCCGAGCCCCCGACACCCGGCGCAAGCGCGTGGAGCGCCGTTCCGGTCAGAAACGGAGAGACGGCACGGCCCGAAACCGCATCCGCCGCGAGATGGAGCCGAAGCGTGGAATCGCAAATATGCGTGCCGAGCAGTTCGTCGAGCGATGCGGCCAAAAACCCGGAATCCGGCCAAGCGGGCGAGCGATCATCGGCGTTGCGCGCTCCGAACCAGCGCCGCCGTTTCGGTGTCGCGATCAACGCGGCGCGATTTTCGATCGCCGCGCGCGCCGTCTCGATCTGGCGCCGGAATGCCGTGAGCCCAGGCAGCATAGCGGGCGGAACGCTCAACGCATTCAGCCCTTCGTCGGCGAAAAGCACACTCTCGCCGCTCGCCGAGAGGCAGACGGAGGCCCGAGAAGGCAGCAAAACCGCGCCGTGACGCGCAAGCTCCAGACTCCGGTAGAGCCGGTTCGGTATGGCAGCCAATTCGTCGGAATAGAGCGACGCGCGAAATCCCGGGTGGAATTCGCGCGAGCGCGCACGACCGCCCGGCGCTTCCGCTTTATCCAGCAGAAGCGTCTTAAGGCCCGCGCGTGCAAGCACGACGGCAGCGACGAGCCCCTCCGGTCCTGAACCCAGGACGGCGGCGTCGTAACGATCCATGTCCCCCTGACCGTGGGCGAATGCTACGCCCAAGGCTCCGCTACTAGCGATGTCTCCAGTTCAATCGGGAAAGTTAAGCCCAAATAGCAAGACGGGAAGGATGCTACAGCATCCTTCCCGTTATGTCGTTAACACGCCCGGTTGCCCGGACGTAATAGGCAGGACTTAGAGAACGCCGCGCTTGTGCTCACCGAGCACAACGCGCTTTGGTGCGAAAGCCTGCTTCAACACCGCGAACGCCTTGCGAGGTTCGGCATTGCCGCACATGAAAATATCGAACGCGGCATAACCGCGTTCGGGCCATGTATGAACGCTGATGTGGCTTTCGGCCAATACAGCGACGCCGCTCACGCCCCCGCCGGGCGTAAAGGTATGCAGGTGAATGTGGAGGAGGGTTGCTCCTGCCGCTTCCACTGCATCGATCATTGCCTGCTCAATGCGATCCTTGTCGTCGAGGCCTTCCGCCTCCCAAAGATCGATGATCAGGTGACTGCCCGCAAATACCAAACCGTTTTTCGTGACGAAGTGGTCCTTGCGATCCGCATCCCCTTCGGGAATAGGAACCGGGACGGTCCTCTCCGGAACGCGAACCTTTAAGGCTCTTGCTCCATTGATCGCCGCCACACCGAGTCCGAGTTGAGCCATCCTGGCACCTACCCTTCCAAAGTGGTGTTGACACCAAAGCGCGCCATTGCTGCCGCGCCAACCCAAGAAGAAAGCGGCGGGCGGAAGGTCGTTCCGCAGCACGCCGCTTTTGCCCCGGCTGACCGGGGCATGTGAAATATAGGGCGCTTGTCCCCCAGCGCAAGAAAATTTGGACCCTTGGGGCAAAATTTCTTTCGGTCCGATCGCCGCAGCGCTTCGAGCAGCGCTCGCACGAGCCGTTGCGATGGCCAAATACGGTAGACACTGACGCACGCGCGCCCTATAGGCGCTGGCCTGATGGGAAGATGCGGTGGGTGAAATGGCGGCAATGCGAAGCAAGATGTTCCGTGAACGGCTACACAAGGGCTATGCGCAAAGCATGGAGGTGACGGAAGTTCTAGCGGACGAGAAGAGCCGCTATCAAAAAATCAAGATTTTCGACACCGTGGCGAACGGGCGCGTCATGGTGCTCGACGACATCGTCCAGATCACGACGCGCGACGAATCCGCATACGCGGAAATGCTTACGCATCTGCCTCTGCTGGAACACGGAAAAGCGGAGCGGGTGATGATCGTCGGCGGCGGCGATCTCTCCATCGCGGACGAAGCGCTCAAGCACAAAGGCGTGAAGGAGGTCGTGCTGGTCGATATCGACGGGCGCGTGGTGGAACTCTGCCGCGAACATTTCGGCGCCATCAATGCGAAGGCGTTCCGCGACAAGCGGCTGTCGGTCGAGATTGCCGACGCGTTCGAATATCTCGGCCGCCCGGAATCGAAGAAGCGCTTCGACCTCATCGTCGCCGACCGGCCCGATCCCGTGGGTCCTGGCAAGGCGTTGTTCGGGGACAATTTTTACGCGCGCGTGCGCGATGCGCTGAAACCCGGCGGCTACGCAACCTTCCAGACGGGCGTGCCGTTCTATCAGCCTTGGGAGATCACCGAAGCGCTGAACGAGCTGAAGGCGTATTTCCCGCAGTCGGGACTCTATCTGACGGTGGTGCCGACCTATATCGGCGGCTTCATGGCGCTGTCCTGGGCGGGAACGGGAAAGACGCTCGGCACGCCCGCGGGCATCAGGCGCGCCGCCGCGCGCTATGCGGCTGCGAAGCTGCAGACGGATTATTACAACCCCGCCATCCACGCTGCTTCGTTTGCTTTTCCGGAATGGGTGAAGCGCCTCGTGCCGAAGCAACGCAAACGCTGAGCCTCAAGGCTGAATCCGCTGCCACAGCCGGCGGGCGGCTTCAGAGGGCGGGAGCTGGTCCTTGTCTCGGCTGACCAGCTCGTTCGCCTCGCGCATCTTCTCGACCGGAATCCGCCCGACCAGCGGCTGGAGAGCGGCGGCGAGCGCGGCATCGCCGCTCCGCTTGGGCGCGAGCAGCAGCACGGCGTCGTAAGGCGGGATCGCAGCCAGAGGATCGGCGAGCGTCACCAGATCGTATTCCGCGATTCTGCCGTCACTGGAAAAGGCGGTGATCGCGTCCACCTCGCCGTCAGCCACGGCCTTGTACATGAAAAGCGGTTGCATCTGGCGTTCCTCGCGGAAGGAAAGGCCATAGGCTTGGCGAACTTTCTGCCATTCGGGCCGGCCGAAGATTTCGTAATCGCCGCCGACGCTCATGCGGGCTGAAACGCGGGCGAGATCGGCGATCGTCTTGACGCCGAGGGAAGCCGCGCGATCGCGCCGCATCGCGAGCACATAGGCGTTCTCGAAGCCGAGCGGCCCCAGCACGCGTACGCCATGGTTCTGGTTCAGCCATGTGCCCATCTCGCGCAGCATCGCCTCGCGCGGCGGCGCATCGGTACGGTGCATGACATTGGTCCAGAGCGTGCCGGAATAATCGACATACGCGTCGACATCGCCTTCCACCAGCGCGTCGAAGATCACTGCCGAGCCCAGATCCTCGCGCGTGGCGGCGGAGAGACCGGCGGCGTCGAGCCGCTGCTCCATCAGTTCCGCGAGAATGTACTGCTCCGGAAAGCCCTTCGCGCCGATCACATATTGCGTCCGCGCGCCATGGAGCGGAATGAACGCGCCCGCCGCCATCAGCACGAGCAGCCCGGCGGACACCACGCCAAGCCGTCGATTGCCGCGCCGCGCGAAGAGCCGTTCGAACAGCGCAAGAAGCTGATCCGCAGCCAAGGCCAGCCCCGCCGCCGAAACGCAGCCGAACAGCACGAAAATCCAGTTCTGAGTTTGAAGCCCGGTGAAGATGTAATTGCCGAGGCTGGTCTGTCCGACCGGCGTGGAGAGCGTCGCCGTGCCGATCACGAGAACCGAGGCGGTGCGGATGCCGGCCATGATCACCGGCATGGCGAGCGGCAGCTCCACGCGAAAGAGCGACTGAGCCCGCGTCATGCCAACGCCCTGGGCCGCTTCCTTCACGGCCGGATCGACGCCTGAGAGCCCCGTCACCGTGTTCCGCAGGATCGGCAACATGCTGTAGAGCGTCAGCGCCAGCAGCGACGGCAGGAAGCCGAGCGCGGAGAATTGCACCCCCGTCAATGCCCGCGTCAGGAGCGAGAGCCCGAGCAGGAGCGGATAAAACAAGGCCAGCAGCGCAAGGCTGGGGATTGTCTGGACGATGCTCGCCGCCGTCAGCATGAACCAACGCAGCCGCGGCGACCGCGTGGAGAGGAGTGCGAGCGGCAGGCTGAGCGCCAAACCCAGTGACAGCGCGCTTAGGGAAAGCACCACATGGGCGCCCAGATATTCGGGCAGGTGCGCCAACGCGTCGGCAACACGCGGATCGAGCGCCACAATCATGGCGGACTGGCCCTTGCGGAAAGCGCGCTCACGCGCTCGGCCTGGCGGCGCGGCATGTCCATGAGGGCGCGAACGGATTCGTGCCTGGACCCCGCCAGCAACTCCTGCGTCGGACCGCATTCGATCAAGCTGCCGCTTTCCAGAACCGCCATGCGGTCGGACAGGAGCACCGCCTCCAATACATCGTGGGTAACCATCACGGTGGTGAGCTTCAGCCCATCGTGCAGCTCGCGGTAGTCGCGGGCGAGCACGTCGCGGGTGACGGGGTCCACCGCGCCGAAGGGCTCGTCCATCAGCACGATGGAGGGCCGCGCCGCCAGGGCCCGCGCGACCCCGACACGCTGAGCCTGGCCGCCGGAAAGGGTTGCGGGGAGGCGCGCCGCAAGCTCGCGCGGCAGGCGCACGAGGTCGAGCATCTCGGCCACCCGCGCGGACATGGCCGGCTTTTCCCAGCCGAGCAGGCGCAAGGTGACGGCGATGTTTTCCGCAACATCCATGTGAGGAAAGAGGCCCACCCCCTGGAACACATAGCCGATGCGCCGCCTGAGAAAGACAGGATCGGCGGCCGCGATGTCTTCGCCACCGACGACGATGCGCCCCCGCGTGGGTTCGATGAGGCGGTTGATGAGCTTGAGCAGCGTCGTCTTGCCGGAGCCCGAGGTCCCGATCAGCGCCAGGAATTCGCCACGCGCGACGCCGAGCGAGACGCCGCCGACGGCGAAGCTCGCTCCGCCGTCATAGGTCTTCCACGCGTCGGTGATCTCGATGGCCTGATGGTCGGCTTGCATGGCCCTGCTCTGGTGCGCGTCTCACGCGCGAAGCCTTGAGTTCGGCACGGAACCGGCCCTGGCGCAAGCTGGGGACAGCCCGGCGGGGACGCGCTATATGAAACCTGTACGGGGAGGCGGGCGTGGCGATCTTCAGCAGAGAAACGCGGACCGGTTATGCGCTGCTGGCGCCCACTATCGCGATGCTGCTGTTCGCGTTGGCGGCCCCGCTCGCCTTGCTCGCCGCCTACAGCGTCTGGACCCAGAACGCGCTTACGCTGGACACCCACCCGACGCTCGCCCAATACGCGGCCGTGGTGACGCGCGAAGGCTATCGCACGCTGTTCCTGCGTTCGATCGCGGTTTCGTCGATCGTGACGGCCGTGACGGTCGCCCTTGCCTACCCCATGGCCTATTTCGTGGCGTTCCGCGTGAGCCCCCGCGGCAAATTCATCTGGCTGCTGTTGCTGACGATCCCGTTCTGGACGAGCTATCTGCTGCGCGTGTTCGCCTGGAAGGTGATCTTGGGCTTCAACGGCGTGATCAATTCAAGCCTGATGGAGCTCAAGCTGATTTCGCAGCCGCTTGAGTTCCTGCTCTACAACCCGACGGCCGTTGTGGTGACGATGTCGCACGCCTATGCCGCGTTCGCGATTTTGCCGATCTATGTGTCGCTCGAAAAAATCGACCGCTCTCTGCTGGAAGCGGCGGCCGACCTCGGCGACGGGGCCTTCCGCCGGTTCATGCGCGTGACCTTGCCGCTGTCGCTGCCGGGCATCATCGGGGCAGCCGTCCTGATCTTCGTGCCCACCACGGGCGATTACGTGACGCCCTCGCTGGTCGGCGGTTCGGACGGCGTCATGATCGCCAATCTCATTCAGGTGCAGTTCGGCCGCGTGAACAATTGGCCGCTGGGCGCCGCGCTCGCCATCGTCAGCATGGCGCTGATCGGGGCGATTGCCGTGTTCGCGATTCAGGCGGCACGCTTTGCCGTGGCGAGGATCCGATGAGCCGTCGCGTTCCCGCCGTGCGACGCGCCTCATCCTTCGACGAGCTGAGGGTGAGGAAAGGAAGGAGCGCGTCATGCTGAGCCTGTCGAAGCATGGGGGGCGCGGGCGCGGCTTGATGGCGTACGCGCTTGCCTATCTCGCTTTCCTTTATATTCCCGTGCTGCTGCTGCCGCTGTTCTCGCTCAACGATTCGCTGTTCATCGCCTTCCCGCTGAAGGGTTTCACCACCAGGTGGTACGAGGCCCTCGCGGAAGACGAAGACATGCGCGCAGCCCTGATGAACACGCTGAAAGTGGGCGCATCGGCTTCCCTTGTTTCCACCCTGCTCGGTTTGCTTGCCGCCAAGGCGCTGACCAAGGCTCCGCTTCCCGGCCGCGGCCTCATTCTCGGCTTCGCCAATCTCTCGCTGTTCATTCCGGAAATCGTGATCGGAATTGCGCTCCTGATCCTGGTCACGACGGTGGGGATTCCGCTTTCGCTTTTCAGCATTGCGATCGGGCATGTGCTGATCTGCATTCCATTCGCCGTGCTGGTCCTGATGTCCCGCTTCGAGGGTTTCGATGCCAACCTTGAAGAGGCTTCGCGCGATCTTGGCGAAAACGCCTGGATGACGTTCTGGCGGGTGACGTTTCCCCTCGTCCTCCCCGGCATCGTGGCCAGCCTGATGCTCACCTTCATCGTTTCGTTCGACGACTTCATGATTGCGTTCTTTCTCTCCGGCACGGACACCACGCTGCCGGTCTATATCTTCGGCGAGCTGCGCTTTCCCTATAAGCTCCCCAACGTCCTCGCGCTCGGCACGAGCATCCTGATCGGTTCAGCCGCGTTGATCGCGGTGGCAGAATGGGTGCGGCGTCTGGGACCCGCCGGCGGCAGCGCCAACCGTCCGATCGGAGTGTGAGCGTGGCGGCCCCTTCCGATTTCCTCCGTATCGAGAATATCTCCAAAAGCTTTGGGGACACTATCGCGGTGGACGGCGTTACGCTGGGCATCGCGCGCGGCGAATTCTTCTCGCTCCTCGGGCCGTCCGGATGCGGCAAGACCACGCTTTTGCGCATGATCGGGGGGTTCGCGTATCCCGATTCCGGGGGCATCTCGCTGGACGGCGAGGACATCACCGCGCTTGCCCCCAACAAGCGCGCCACCAACATGGTCTTCCAATCCTATGCGATTTTTCCGCACCTGAATGTGCGCGACAACATCGCGTTCGGCTTGCGCAGCGAAGGCCTTGAGGCGGACGAACGCGAAGAGCGCGTGGCCCGCGCGCTCGCCATGATCCGGCTCGACGGCTATGGCGAGCGGCGCGCGCACGAGCTTTCGGGCGGCGAACGCCAGCGCGTGGCGCTGGCGCGCGCTCTGGTGAAACGGCCGAAAGTGCTGCTGCTGGATGAGCCGCTGGGCGCGCTCGACAAACGCCTGCGCGAGGCGATGCAGATCGAACTGCGGCAGCTTCAAAGAGAAGTGGGGATCACTTTCCTCTTCGTGACCCACGATCAGGAAGAGGCGCTCGCCATGTCCGATCGCGTGGCCGTGATGGAGAAGGGGCGCGTGCTGCAGGTGGCCGATCCCAAGACGCTGTACGAGCAGCCGCTCTCGCGCGCAGTCGCGGAATTCATCGGGACGATGAACCTCTTTGAAGGCCGGATGATCGACGCGGCTGGCGGCATCGCATCGGTGGAGACGGCGCTCGGACGAAACCGCGCGCCGCTTCGCGCAGGCGGGAAGTTCTGCGCGGGCGCGCGCGTGTGGCTCGCAATCCGGCCGGAGAAGCTGCTGTTGTCGCGCGATGCACCCGGATTTCAATCCGTACCCGGACGGGTCGTCGCTTCCGCCTATCTCGGCGATCGAAGCCAGTTCCAGGTCGCCATCGGCGGCCTGGATAGACCACTCATCGTTTCAGCGCCCAACACCAGCGGAATGGCGCGTTTCGAGATGGGCGATGACGTCCATGTGAGCTGGATGATAGACGGACCGGTGCTGCTGGAGCAGTAAGAGACGGCGCTATGTCATCAGGCGCTCGAAGATCGCGCGCACGCGGGCTTCGGCCTCGACGAGCCCGGCCTCGGCCGCCGAGAAATCCGGCGAGTCGCTCGCGCGCGCAAGCAGCGCCTTCAGCCCGCGCGTGGCGGATTCGGGCTTGAAGGGTCCATCCACCGCGATGCGCAGCACCTGGGTAAGCCCGTGTTCGAGCCGGGCGGCTGCGATCAGCGCTTCCGCCTCGCCCGCGTCGATGGCGCCCGCATTGCTCAGCTTGCGCAAGCTCATGATCGTATTCTGATCCAGGACGGCGGGCTGGTTGCGCGCGGCAATCAATTGCCAAATCTGCGCGATGAATTCGATGTCCACCAACCCGCCGGCCACGAACTTGATGTCCCATATGTCGCGCGCCGCAAATTGCGCCGCCAGTTTCTCGCGCATCGCGCGGGCATCGGCGAGGATCTCCGCAGGCTCGGCGCCTGATGCGGTCAGCGCAGAGCGAATGGCGGTTTCGACCTGCGCCCGGAATCCAGGCGCGCCCGAGAGCACGCGCGCGCGCGTCAGCGCCATGCGTTCCCAGGTCCAGGAGCGCGTGCGGTGATATTCGACGAAGGTATCGAACTTCACCGCCACCGGCCCCTGATTGCCCGACGGACGTAGCCGCATGTCCACGTCATAGAGCCGGCCTTCCGCCGTCATGGCGGTCAATGCGGCGATGAACCGGTGCGACGCGCGGGCGAAATAGGTCGACGGCGCAAGCGGCTTCCTGCCGTCCGAGGCGTGCGCGGCCTCGTCATGTGTGTAAATGAACACGAGGTCGAGATCGGACGTCGCCGTCATCTCGCGGCCGCCGAGTTTGCCCAGCGCCACCACTGCGAACGCGCCCCCCGGAACGAGGCCGTGGGCGGCCTCCATCTCGCGCTCCACGATCTCCTGCAATCCCGCGATCACCGCATCGGCCACGTCGGCGTAGGCGGGACCGGCCTCCTCTGCATCGCTCAACCCCTGGATCACCTGCACCCCGATGCGGAACATCTCTTCCTTGGCGAAGCGTCGCGCGGCGTCGAGGGCTGCCTCATAGCCCGACACGCGCGCGAGCTCGGTCGCGAAGCGGGCGCGCAATTCCGGCTGCGAAGGCGTTTCGGCCAGGAAGCCCGGAGCGATCAGCGCATCGAGCACGTCCGCATGTTTCCCGAGATAGTCGGCGAGACGCGGCGCGCTGCCCGCAATTTCGGCGATCAGGTCCAACAGCTTCGGATTGGCGAGCAGCATGGAGAACGCCTGCACGCCCGCCGGCAGACCGGAAAGGAAGCGGTCGAAATGGGTGAACGCAGAACGGGGGTCTGCCGTTTTCGCGAGCGCTTCCAGCAGCGACGGCATCAGTCTGGTCAGGAGTTCGCGCGCCCGTGCGCTGCGCGTGGCGCGGATGCGGCCGTGATGCCAGCCGCGGATGATCGCGGAAACATCGGCGGGGCGCTCAAAACCCATGCGCGCGAGATTGGCGACGGTTTCGGGATCTTCCTCGACGCCGGTAAAAACCAGACTTCCTGTTTGCGTTGCAAGCGGCGTTTCCCGCTCGAACAGCCTTGCGTAATGGCTCTGCACCAGGGTCAGCTTCGCGCGCAAGACGTCCTCGAACGAGGCCGTATCCTCGAAACCCGAAAAGCGCGCCACGTGATCGAGGCCATCCGGCTCCTTGGGCAGCGTATGGGTCTGCTGGTCGTCGATCATCTGCAATCGGTGCTCGATCCGGCGGAGGAACCGGTAGCTGTCCGACATGTCGCCCATCGCCTCTTGCGAAATATGCCCGCGGGCGCGCAGCGCCGCGAGCGCATCGAGCGTGGCCGGTGTACGCAGCGAGGGATCGCGTCCGCCCAGGATGAGCTGCTGGGTTTGCGCGAAGAACTCGATCTCGCGAATGCCGCCGCGGCCGAGCTTGATGTTGTGTCCGGCAACCGCCACCCGCCCGTGTCCGGCGTGGGTGTGAATCTGGCGCTTGATGGAATGGATGTCCTGAATGGCGGCGTAATCGAGATGCTTTCGCCACACGAAAGGCGCCATGTTCTTCAGAAACTGCGCGCCGGCTTCCCTGTCGCCCGCGCATTGGCGCGCCTTGATCCAGGCGGCGCGCTCCCAGTTCTGGCCCATGCTTTCGTAGTAGCCCTCGGCCGCCACCGTCGAGATCGCGACCTGGGTCGCGCCGGCATCGGGCCGCAGACGCAAATCGACGCGGAACACGTAGCCCTCGGCCGTCGTCTCCGCGAGGAGCTTGATCAGGCGCTTCACCAGATCGACCGCCGCGTCGCGCTTTTCGCCGTTCCGCGTGAAAGGAAACCGCAAATCGTCGTAGAACACGACGAGATCGACATCGCTGGAATAATTCAGCTCGAAGGCGCCCATCTTGCCCATGGCGAGCACCACGAGGCCGGTGCCCGCTTCCAGGGCTTCGGCCGGTGTTTCCGCAAGGCCCGCATTCTTCGCCGCATCACGCAGAAGAAAACGCAGAGCGCCCGTGACGCATTCATCGGCAAAGCGCGTCAGCGCGGCGGTCACATGGGAGAGATCGAAGCCCCCCGCGATGTCGGCAAGGGCAATGACGACCGCCGCGCGCCGTTTGGCGATTCGAAGCCGGCGCATGGCTTGGGCGGCATCGTTCTCGTCGTGGCCGACGGAGATCGCTTCTTCACCCAGCGTCCGCAGCACGTCTTCGACAGGCCGGTCGGGCAGCCCGGCAAGAAAACCGCCGCCCGCGAGGGTTGCTTTTTCCTTCAGCAGCGAACGGGCAAGGTAGGGGCTATTTCCGCTCGCGCTTTCGATCAGCGCCCGAAAGCCGGGATAGGCGCCAAGACCGGCCCCCTGTTCGTCCAATTCGGCAAGGGTGCGCGCCGCGCGTTCGGCATCGAACACGGGCGTGCGTTCCGTCGGGAAGTCGCGAAAGAACATCGGCATGGGCCTTTTCGGCCTACACCTTCGCGGCGGAAACGAAAAGACCCGCTGGGCGCGTCCGCGGGCGCCCTTCCGCGGCGGTGCGCGGTACGTGGCGTGGAATCAATGAACGGGTTCGGGAAGCTGTTCTGCACGCACCGGCGCCGGCTTCGGCGCACGCGGTTCCTCGGCGACGCGCTTGAACGAGATCACCGCACGCAATCCTGGATGATTGTCTTCGAACGAAAGATTTGCTTCGTGCATGCGCGCGACCGCCGCCACAAGGCTCAAACCCAAACCGGTGCCCGGCGAATTGCGGCTGCTCTCGAGGCGCACGAAGCGCTCGGTGACGCGGCTGCGGTCTTGCGGGGGAATGCCGGGACCGTTATCGGCAACGACCAGCGCCGGACCTTCGGATTGATTCTCCAGCGCCACCACCACGGTCCCGCCAGGCGGTGTGTATTTAATCGCGTTGTCGACCAGATTGGCGAGCGCCTGCGAGATGAGATTGAGGTTGCCGCGGATAAGGCCGGTGTCCGGCGCCTTGCGCACGATGAAGCGAAGCTGCTTTTCCTCCGCGAGCGGTCCGTAAAGCTCGCCGACGCCTTCGATCACATCGGCCAGGCCAAAATTGTGCATGGTCTCGCGCACGCTGCCGGCTTCGGCTTCGGCGATCAGCAGCAGCGCATTGAAGGTTCCGATCAGGCGATCGGTTTCCTGCACCGCCGCCTCGAAATCGCGCGCGGTGTCGGTATCGGGCGGCTGACGCATCGCGGACAGCTCAAGACGGTTGCGCAGCCGGTTCAGCGGCGAGCGCAGATCGTGCGCTACGTTGTCGGAGACTTCGCGCATCCCATGCAGCAGCCGCTCGATGCGATCGAGCATGCGGTTGAGATTGTCGGCGAGATCGTCGAGCTCGTCGCCTGCGCGCGTCATCGGAACGCGCCGCGAAAGATCGCCGCCCATGATCTGTCGGCTGGTGCGGTTGATGATGTCGAGGCGCGCGAGGAAGTTGTGACTGATGAAAAGGCCGCCCGCGAGCCCCAGCACCACCATCACGCCCGCCGCCCAATAGAGGGCGGTCTCGAACAGCCGGTCGAGGGCCCGGCGATCCTCGACGTCGCGGGCCACCAGCAGATAGAAGCCCTGCGGCACCATGATCACCTTGCCGCGGGCGCGACGGAGCTGCGTCGTGGTGCCGACGCGCCGCTCATAGGGGAATTCGAAAAAGCCCCCGCGGGTGGGCGTCGAGTTCATCTGCGGCCAGCCGTCCAGGCTTCCGGTGATCACGCGGCGGTTCTCGTTGGCGAGAAGATAGATGCCCTGCTCGCGGTGAACCGAGCGGTTGATGATGGCGTCCGTCAGGCTGGCGATGCCGCCCGTCGAGTATTGCTCCTGCAGGCCGGTGATCTCGGCCTCGATCGTGCCGTTGGTCTCGCGATCGAGAACCAGCGCCGTGTTCCAATACACGAAGCCCACCAGCGCGACAGCCGAAAGGGCAAAGATCGCGAGATAGATGGCGACGATCCGGAAAGCCTGAGTGCGAAGGATCTTAGGCGTGCGCACGGATCATATAACCCGCACCGCGAACGGTGTGCAGAAGCGGCGCCTCAAAGCCCTTGTCGATCTTGGCGCGCAGCCGGGAGATATGAACGTCGATGACATTGGTCTGGGGATCGAAGTGATATTCCCAGACATTCTCCAACAACATCGTGCGGGTGACAATCTGCCCCGCATGACGCATCAGATATTCGAGCAAGCGGAACTCGCGCGGCTGCAGCTCGATGGCCGAGCCGCTGCGCTTGGCGGTGCGGGAGAGAAGGTCGAGCTCAAGATCGCCGACAGCGACCTTGGTCTTGACGGAACCCGGATCGCGGCGGCGCACCAGCGCATCCAGCCGTGCCAGAAGTTCGGCGAACGCATAGGGCTTGGTGAGGTAATCATCACCGCCCGCGCGCAGACCCTTGATGCGGTCGTCCACGTCGGAGAGCGCGCTCAAGAACAGCACCGGGGTCATGTTGCGCTCTTCGCGCATCTGGCCGACGAGCCTCAAACCGTCGAGTTTCGGAAGCATCCGGTCCACGATGGCGACATCGTAGGGACGGGATAGGGCCAGCGTCAGGCCGGTCTCCCCCTCGTTCGCGTCGTCCACTACATGGCCGGCTTCTTTCAAGCCTTTGACCAGATAGCGCTGTGCTTCCAAATCGTCTTCGACCACCAAAACCCGCATGAGCTCTCTCTCCTTGAGTCCCATCGGAATGGCCGAAGGAAGACCCGCGTCCGGCGGCGGTACGGGGAGGGCGAAACTCCGCCGCCGGCGCGGAAAAACGTGCTGCCGCCGGAGGGAATCCGGCGGCAGCGACGATCAACCTTTGGTCACCTTCAGGGCGACGTAATGTTGTCCCTGATCGCCGGCGACCAGAAGCAGCACGTTGTCACGTCCTGCCTTTTTGGCGTCGGCTATTCCCTGCTCCACATCGGCGGGGGTACGCGCAGTCTTGTTACCGATCTGAACGATCACATCGCCCGGGCGGAAGCCCTTTTCGGCGGCTTCGCTGTTCGGATCGACATTCGACACCACAACGCCGGCGAGCTTGCCGTCGACGTTGAACTGCTCCCGCGTCTGGGCGTTGAGCGGCATCAGGTCGAGTCCGAGCGACGTGCTGGTGCTGGCCTGGCGATTACCACGGTCTGCCCGGTTGGGCGTCTGCGGCTGGTCGGCACTCGCCATCTGGTCGGGGCGCGGGCCGATGGTCGCGGAGATATTCTTCTTCTGCCCATCACGGAGCACGGAGAAGTCGGCCTTTTCGCCGGCCCGCAGGCTTGCAACCCGGCGGGTCAGATCGCGATTGTCGTCCACGTCCGCACCATTCAGGGTGACGATGACATCGCCCTGGTGGAAGCCCGCCTTGGCGGCCGGACTGTCGTCCACGACGCTTGCCACGATCGCGCCCTTGGCGTTGCCGACGCCGAGGCTCGCGGCCATGTCCGGCGTCAGGCTCTGAATCTGCACGCCGAGCCAGCCACGGGAGACGCTGCCATGGTCCTTGAGCTGATCCACCATCGCCTTGACGGTCGAGGCCGGGATCGCAAAACCGATGCCGACCGAACCGCCCGACGGCGAGAAGATGGCGGTGTTCATCCCGACCACGCGGCCGGTGAGATCGAAGGTCGGTCCGCCGGAATTGCCCTGGTTGATGGGGGCGTCGATCTGGAGATAATCCGTGTAGGGACCATTTCCGATGTCGCGGCCGATCGAGGAGACGATGCCCGCCGTGACCGTGCCGCCCAAGCCGAACGGATTTCCGACAGCCACCACCCAATCGCCGACCCGCAGGCGCCGGTCGTCGCCAAAGGCAACGATGGGCAGATCCTTGACGCCGTCAACCTTCAGAAGGGCCACGTCGGTGTCCTTGTCGGCACCGACGAGATGGGCTTCGTATTCGCGCCCGTTCGGCAGCTTGACGGAAATCTTCTTGCCGTCATCGACCACGTGGTTGTTGGTCACGATGTAGCCGCTCGGATCGATGATGAAGCCCGAGCCCATCGCCTGGGAACGCTGAGTCCGCTGACGGTTCTGCCCGCCGCCGCGCCCACCCTGGCCCTGGCCTTGACCCTGGCCTTGGCCGTCGCCGCCGAACTGGCGGAAGAAATCGCGGAACGGAGCCGGGATGTCGTCGAGGCCGGCGACCTGGGGTCCGGTCGTCTCACGGTCCACCACCACGGTCACCACCGCCGGGCTGACATGCTCCACCAGATCGGCGAAGCTGAAGGGCTGGCCCTGGTCCAGAAGACGCGGGGGCGCCGCCGGGTTCTGGCGGGCGGCAACAGCAGCAACCGTGCGCAGGCCCTCTTCCGGCAATTGCGTGAAGGAGAAGGTCTGCTTGGGCACAAAACCGGCTGCGGCCGGGTCGTCATGGCTGAACACGTATCCGCCAACGCCGAAGGAAAGCGCCGCAATGGCCATGACGGCCACGCCCATGCGGAGTCTCCGCTTCGACGGGGTGAAGGGTTTGGTTTGAGGTGTTTCGGTCATCGCGGCGTTTCCCATGAGGGTTTGAGGGCTTCCCCTAGCTTGATTGCTAAGGTAAGACCGTAAGCTTTCTTCTTCATTTCATGAACGTGAATATTCAGTCATATTGTGTCCGGTGTCTGCACTTCAAGATCGTTCGCGGGGTCCGTCGAGAGCCGGCGGCGCGCGCGTAGAATGGTAACGCCGATCACAGCCCCGCCGGCCAGCACCAGAAGGGCTGGCCCGAACCATAGGAAAACCGTGTCCTGCTGCACCGGCGGCTTCATCAGGACGAAGACACCGTAGCGAGCAACCAGGAAATTTTTGATGTCGTCTTCGGATTGGCCGGCTTGAAGCTGCTGGCGGATCAGGCGGCGCAGATCGGTGGCCAGATCCGCGTTGGATTCATCGATGGATTGGCCCTGGCAGACGAGGCAGCGAAGCTCCTTCTGCAACGCCTTGGCGCGCGCTTCGAGCGCGGGGTCGGCCAGCGGCGCCACATAGGTGCTCGGCTGCTGCGGCGGCTGGTCTTCGTCCGCCGCAAGCGCCGCTCCCCATGCCAGCGGCACGGCGAACAGGAGAGCGGCAAAGCTGGCTGCGATTCCTCGCACGGGATTCCTCACTCGGCCGGTTCGGATACTGCCGGCATACGCTCGGCGCGCGATGCACGGATGCGGGCCGCCGCCCTCGCATAGAGGGCAATGAAGCCGCCCAGCGCCATGATCACGGCCCCGATCCAGATAAAGGGCGCCATCGGATTAACATAGGCACGGATGACCCAGCCGCCGCCCTCCCGCGAATCCGCGAGCACGACATAGAGGTCCGAGATGATCGTCGTGCGGATGGAGGATTGCGTCGTTCCGGTCTGTTCCACCGGATAGCTGCGCTTTTCCGGATGGATGACCGTGATGGTTTGGCCTCCCGACATCACCGTGATCGTGGCCCGGTCGGCAAAATAATTTGGCCCCTGAACACGCTCGGTGCCGTCAAGCCGAAGCGTGTAGCCAGCGATATTCATGCTCTGTCCGGGCGCCACCACTTGTGTGGCTTCGCTCTTCCACATGGTTGCGCCCGCCACGCCCATCGCGACGACGCCGAGCCCCGCATGGGCAAGCGCCACGCTGAAGGCCGAAGCCGGCAGCAGACCGAGTTTCCGAAAGCTGCCTGCGCGCCGCGCGACATCGGTGACGGAACCGCCGATCAGCCACGCGCCCATGCCGATTGCGATTGCGCCGAACGCCGAGATGGGCCGCGCTATGGCCAACACCGCGAGAAGCGCAACCACGCCCGCCGCGGCCGCATAACGCAGCGCATACACGCTGCTCCGCCAATCGGCGCGCCGCCACAGCATGATCGGGCCGAACGGCATCACGATCGCAAGGAGCGTCATCATCGGGATGACGGTCGCGGAATAATAAGGAGGCCCGACGGAGATCTTGATCCCCTCCGCGGCATCGAGCACCAGCGGATAGAGCGTGCCGGTAAGAATCGTCGCGGCCGAAGCGGTCAGCAGCAGATTGTTGGTCAGGATGCCGGTCTCGCGGCTGACCGCATCGAAGGGCGCGCCGGGAGTGAGCTTGGGCGCCCGCCAGGAAAAGAGCACCAGCGGCGAGGCGATCGCCACGAACAGGATCATCAGGATGAAGAGCCCGCGCTTGGGATCGTTGGCGAAGCTGTGCACCGAATTGAGCACGCCCGAACGCACCAGGAATGTGCCGATCAGACTGAACGAAAACGCGGCAATCGCGAGCAGCAATGTCCAGCTCTTGAACGCGCCGGTGCGCTCGGTCGCCATCATGGAATGAATGAGCGCCGTCGCGATCAGCCAGGGCATGAGGGAAGCGTTCTCGACCGGATCCCAGAACCAGAACCCGCCCCAGCCGAGGGTGTAATAGGCCCACCACGAGCCCGCCGCGATGCCGAGCGTCAGCGCCGTCCAGGCTGCAGTCACGAAGGGCCGCGCCCGCCGCACCCACGCGGCATCGTTGCGCTTGTCGAGGAGGGCGGCGGCTGCAAACGAAAAGCCCGCCGACAACCCGACATAGCCGAGATAGAGCAGCGGCGGATGGAAGGCGAGGCCGGGGTCCTGCAGCAACGGGTTCAGGCCGTTGCCTTCGAACGGCGGCGGATAAAGCCGCATGAACGGATCGGAGGTCAGGAGCACGAACACCAGGAACGCAATCGCGATCAAGGCCTGCACGCCGAGCGCGCGCGAGCCGAGCTCCTGGTCAGCCGCATTCGACCCGGCCGGCTGCGTCATGGCGATGGCGGCGGAATAAATGCCCAGGATCAGGAGCCACAGGACCATCGATCCTTCATGGTTTCCCCAGACGCCGGAGATTTTGTAGATCAGCGGCTTTGCCGTATGCGAATTCTCCGCAACCACGCTGACGGAGAAATCCGACGTCACATAGGCGAACATCAGCGTGAAGAAGGCGAGCGCGATGAAGACGAAGCTGCCGAGTGCCGCGCCGCGGCCCATCGCCATGACCCGTGCATTGCCGCGCGAGGCGCCGGTAAAGCCGGACCACGCCTGCACCAGCGACAGTGCGAGCGCGAGACAAAGCGCAAGCTGGCCGAGTTCACCCGTCATGAGGAGCCCGGCCCACCCTGGCCTTCTTGCCAGTGACCGGAACGTTTCAGGGCATCCACCACTTCGGGCGGCATGTATTTCTCATCGTGCTTGGCGAGGACTTCCTGAGCCACGAAGGTGCCTTTGCTGCTGCGCGTTCCCATGGCGACCACGCCCTGGCCTTCGCGGAAAAGATCGGGGAGCACGCCGGAGAATTCCACCGGCACCGCGTTCTTGCCGTCGGTCACAACAAAATGCACCTCAAGGCCTTTCTCGCGTTTGAAGCTGCCCTTCTCGACCAGCCCGCCGACGCGGAAGACACGCCCCTCCGGCACTTTCTCCGGGTGGTCGGCAATGTCGCTCGGACTGTAGAAGAACAGCACATTGTCCTGCAGCGCATAGACGGCAAGCGCAGCCGCGCCGCCTCCCGCAAGCAGGAGCGTGATCGCAAAGGCAAGGCGTCTCTGTTTCTTGGGGGTCATGGGCATCCGGCACCAAACGGCACAGGGTACATTGTATCGCTAGAACGGGTCCAGCGGCGAGCCCTCATCACATTTACGTTCCCGGTTAACCTTCCCCCGGGCGGAAGGGTGCCTTGCCGGAACCCTCCGCCGGTCCTATCAGTGGGCCGGTAGTCGCGGACACCTTACGGATGATTCTGCGCGGCCTTGCCGTTTTCGCCCTCCTCGTGCTTTTCGCGTTCTTCGGTTTCTTCTGGGCGCATGAGGAGCGGCTGACCTGGTTCGACGCACGGCCGGTGCTGGCCGCTGCGGCCAAATATGACGCCACCATCCATCGCGACCGCTTTGGCGTGCCCCATATCGAGGGACCGCGCGATGCCGATGCCGCTTTCGGGCTTGGCTTTGCCCACGCGGAAGACGATTTCGCCACCATCCAGCGGGCGTTCCTGGAGGCACGCGGGCGGTTGGCCACGCTTGACGGCCTGAGAGCAGCCCAAAGCGACTATTTGGTGCAGCTCCTCGGCATCTGGGACGTGATCGCCGCGAAGTACCGGACCGATCTTTCGGACGAAACGCGCGCACTCCTCGACGGCTACGCGGCAGGCGTCAATCTCTACGCGGCGCAGCACCGCGGGCAGGTGCTCCCCGGCTTCGAGCCGGTGCGCGGCGAGGACGTGGTGGCGCTGTTCATGCTGCGCCTGCCGTTCTTCTACGGGCTCGACGACCAGCTCCGCGCCCTGCTGGCCGGAGGGGTGGACAAGATCGCGCCCGATCTGTCCCGGAATCGCTCGCTTGCCGTGGCCGTGGCGCCGTCCAGATCGGCCGACGGCGCGACCCGGCTGCTGGTGAGCCCGCAAGGCCCCTTCGGCGGACAATTGTCCTGGTACGAAGCGCAGGTCACATCCGGTGAGGGCTGGAATATTGCCGGGGGCACCATCCCGGGAAGCCCTGTGATGCTCGCGGGCGCGGGCCCCAATTTCGGCTGGGGCATTTCGCCGAATCATCCCGATCTCGCCGACGTCTATGCGCTCGAGCCCAATCCGAACGACCGCTATTTCTACCGCTACAACGACGATTGGCAGCGCCTGCAGGCGCGCGAGGCCCGCCTCGTGGTGCGCGTCTGGGGGCCGATCCGCATCACCTACCGCCGCGAGATCTTGAAATCCCTGCACGGGCCGGTGATTCGCAACGCGCACGGGCTGTTCGCGGTCCATTATGCGGGCCAGGACGACCTTAAAGGCGTGGAAGCCTTCTTCCGCCTCAACAAGGCCAAGGATTTGGATGGCTTCACGGCCGCCGTCTCGGGGGGAGGGATTCCGAGCCTCTCCTTCGTCTATGCGGACAGGACCGGCCGTATCGCGTCCTTATATAATGGGGAGTTTCCGGGACGCCCCGGCGGCTTCGATTGGACGCGCGCGGTGCCGGGCAACACGGAAGACGATCTCTGGGACAGTTATCTGCCCGCCGCAAACATGCCCAAGACCGTCGCGCCGGGAAGCGGCTTTGTGATTGCGACCGGTGCGACGCCCTTCAGAACGACCGCCGATCCGTTCAACCCGAAGCCCGACGATTTCGCGCCGACTCAGGGCATTGAGACGGGGCTGAACAATCGCGCCCGCAGAGCGCTTGTGCTGCTGTCGGCCGGCCGCACGCTCACGGCCGAACAATTCCGCGCCGTCAAATTCGATGTCTGCTACACGGCCGATTCCGATTTCGCACTGCTGGTGAAGGGACTGAGCCAGCGCAATTTTTCCGGCGATCCGCTGCTCGAGGAAGCGGGCGAGGATTTGCGCCGCTACGATCTGTGTACGAACCAATCGAGCCGGGGCGCGGCTCTGGCCGTCCTGACCGCGGTGCCGCTCCTCGACGCGGCTGCCCGCCGCCAGCCGCAGCCCGATCCGGTGGCGACATTGCGGACGACCGCAAACCGGTTGTTGAGATTGTACGGCCGCCTCGATCCGGCATGGGGCCAGATCGTCAGGCTAAGGCGCGGGACACAGGACCTGCCGCTCTCCGGCGGCCCCGACACGATGCGGAGCATCGATGTGCAGCCGTCACTGGACCGCAATGGCACGCAAGCCGCTCGGGGCGGCGACGCGTTGACCCTGATCTCCACCTGGACGCGGGATGGTCGCTGGCAGGTCGAAAGCGTTGTGCCGTTCGGCAGTTCGAACGTGGCAGGCGCGCCGCATTATGCCGACCAGGCGCCGCTGTTCGCGACCGGTAAGCTGAAGCCCGTGCCGTTGACGCCCGCGGCGGTCGCGGCCGAAACGACGCAAATCGAGCGGCCGGGCAAACCGCCGCAGAAACCCGGCACGGTGCCGCCGGCGCAGCCGCAACCGCCGAGCATCAGCGCACCGGCAAGTGCTGCGGAGCGAACGCTGCCGCCATCGACCGTGACGCGTTAGAGGCTCACCCTTCGACAAGCTCAGGGTGAGGACGTTTATGGATTGCTAGTGACCGGAGCGGTGGAGAATTTCGTCCCTCAGTCCCGTGTCGTAGGCGAGCCCGTCGGACGTCAGGGTGATGGCATCGGGCCAGGCGCTGCGCGCAAGACCTTTCCGGGTCAGCGCGTTCCAGACCGGCTCATTGAGAAGACCGGTCGCGTCATGCCCGCTGACCACCGCTTCGCCAAGATGGAAATGATCGGCGTGCGCGTGCGGGAAACTTGTGATGGTCACCTCGCCCGCGGCCGGCCCTGCTTCGGCCGCCTCCGGCAGCCCGGCAAGGGCCTGCAGCAGAGTGAGGGTGCGCAGTTGCAGCGGATTGAGCTTCAGCGGATTTTTCTTCGGCGCCATGAAGGGCCTTCTGGCACGAAGCCGGAGCGCCGTCGAGAGCGGTTTATGCCCCGGCCGGAACGCGGGCGCGGCGGCGCAGAAGATCGGTCTCCTCTTCCCCCAGCACCAGTGTGCAGAGGTCGAGCGCGACCGCCCAATGCGCCTCGGCACAGGCGCGCGTCTCCGGCAGGTTCGCACGCATCTCGCGCAGCATGTCCTCGGCGTGGCTGCGCAACGTATCGGCGGCCTCGGCGGTGATCTCGTTGAGTTTCGCACTGAAGGCGGCTGCCACTGCAAAGGGCTTGCTGTGCACCATCAGATGCGCGTAGCGCATGGCCTTGGCCACATGATCGGCATTCGGTGGGCGCGACAGATCGAGCGGCCTTTGACTTCTCGCGAAGCCCCCGAGCTTCGCCGGCGGAAGGGCCGCAAGTATCTCCTTGGGCCCGCGCTCGAGCAGGCCTTCCACGACCTGCGCCAAAGCACTTCTGTCCTTCGCCAGGCGCTGGCCCCATTTGCCGTCACGCCTGATGCCGAGTTCCTTCACCATGCCGGTCGACAGTTCGGTGAAGCCCGCGAGGCTCGCAAGCAGCGCGACTTCGTCGAAAACCGTCGGCCGCACCGACTGCACCTTCTTCACGTATTCGTCGAGATCGCTGAACAGAAGTTCGCCTGCGAGCCCGAGATCGGTGCTGCTGATGAGGGTGTCGGTGGTCTTGCGCGAAATGGCGGCAGCGAGGCGTAAGACTTCCCAGCGCCGCTCCAGCCGCCCCATCACGATCAAGGGAATATAGAGCGCAAGATCGGCGTCGCTTTCGCTCAAGCGGTCGAAGGTGTCGCGTAAGAAGACGATCTCGTCTTCCGTCAGATTGGGAATGGGCTTGGGCAACCGCTTCTGCAGCGCAGAGACTTCCTTGGCGCCACTGAGCAGGAGCGCCATTTCGGCCGCGTCTTCTGCGGCCGCGACGCCGCCGAGCTTCTTGGCAGCGAAGGCCTTCTTCTTCTCGCCCACGAGTGCGGCCTTCAGCGCCGCGGCGCTTTCGCTCCACAGCTCCTGTGTCCTTTCCTCCATCTCGTTTTCGCGGTCATAGAGGATGGATTCGCGCAAGGCCTCGGTGATTTCGCGATAGCGATCTGGCATCAGATCGTTGGCGAGCCAGCCCCACACCGGCTCGATCGAACTGCGCGCGATGCGGCCCTTTTGTTTCATGGTGCGCTGCGGGCCGACCAGGATGTCTTCGAAGGGCCGGCAGAAGAATCGCTGCGGCGTGGGCATGCGCACGCGCGCGGGCAACTGGCGCAATTGCGGCCTGAGCGCGCGGAGGATCTCTTCGTGCGGAAGATTGGTGCCGCCGATCAGCCGGTCGACCTCGACGGCCTTGGCGAGACGCGCGGCAACATGCTCCGGCAGCCGGCCGAGAAAGCCGCTGAGCAAGAGCTGTTTGTCCGCACTGAGCATGCGTGAAATCGCTGTCAGACCCGCAACGGGCGGGTCCACCCCTTTTGTGTCGCCTGCAAGATTAGCGGAGCAAAGTTAATGGCTTATTGTCCAGTCGGGGCGAAGGGCCCGAATCAAAAAGGTTTTCCGCGATTGGGCGTTCATCCCTTAACGGCTTGTGAATCGCGCTTAGGCCGCGCGGGGGAGAATGAGCTTCGCCTCAAGCCCGCCCAGCTTGGATTCGCCCAAGGCAAAATCGCCGCCGTAAAGCTTGGCAATGTCACGCACGATGGCCAGGCCGAGCCCCGTTCCCGGCACGGATTCGTCCAGCCGCTCGCCCCGCTCCATGGCGCGAGCGCGCTCGCCGGGGGCAAGGCCGTGCCCGTCGTCCTCGACCCGCAGATAAAACCGCCCGCGGTCAAGCGGTCCGGCTTTGACCGTGATCCGCTCGCGCGCCCATTTGCAGGCATTGTCGACGAGATTGCCGCTCATTTCTTCCAGATCCTCGCGCTCGCCGCGAAAGGCGAGACCCGGCGTCACCTCGATGTCGATCAGAAGCTCCTTGTCGGGATGCATGCGCTTCAGAACGCGCGCGAGATCGTTCAGCACGGGCTCCACTTCGGTACGGCTCCCCAGCACATCGAGGGCACCCGCCGCGCGCGCGCGCGCAAGATAATGGTCGACCTGCCGCCGCATGGAGGTGACTTGGCGCGATACCGATTCCGCCAGCGGCCCGGACGAACCGGCCGCCTCATTCGCGAGCACGGTCAACGGCGTCTTGAGAAAATGGGCAAGATTGGCGACATGGGCGCGCGCGCGGCCGACCACTTCGGCGCTATGGGCGATGAGGCTGTTGAGCTCGCCGGCCAGCGGGGCGATTTCGGCGGGGAATTGACCCTCGAGGCGCCGGGCGCGGCCCTCGCGGATCCGGACGAGCGCCTCGCTGACGCGCCGGAGCGGCATCAGGCCGACGCGCACCTGAATCGCGATGGCCGCGATCAGCCCGAGGCTGAACGCGGCGAAAGACCAGAACAGCGTACGGTTGAAGCGTGCGACGTCGGCTTCGGTCTCGGTCACGTCGCCCGCGACCGTGAAGCGGTAGGTTTCCGTGTCTTCGCGGCCCTCTGCGGTCCGCGGCAGCGCGATGCGCCGCACGAGCACGCGCAGGCGCTGATTGTCCGGGCCGTTGGCGTAGCCCCAGAGCGAATTGTTGGCGCCGGGCGTCAGCTCCGTGGGCGCGAGAACCTGGTCCCAGAGCGAACGCGAAGTCTCGGGCTGAATATCGCGCGTCTGCGGTCTATCGGGCTCGATTTGCCAATACCAGCCGGAGAACACCCGCTCGAAGCGCGGGTCGGCGAAGCGCCCTTCGTTCAAGGTCACATGTTCAGGCGCGTCCTCCTCGGCTGCCGCCACCAGGCCATCGAGATCGAAGCTCAGGCGGTCGTCCATGCTCTCCTGCACGGCGCCGCGGAAAATACCCGACAGCACGAAGCCCCCGGCAACGAGGCAAAGAACGCTCCATATGGCCGCGCCCACGATCAGCCGGAACGTCAGCGAATTCGTCCGCGGAATGGCGCTCGTCAGCTTGTTTCCCCGACCGCGCTCGGCTCGTCCAGACGATAGCCCAGCCCCCGGACGGTGTGGATCACGTCGATGCCGAGCTTCTTGCGCAAGCGGCCGATGAAGACCTCGATGGTGTTGGAATCACGGTCGAAATCCTGGTCATAGAGATGCTCGACCAGGTCGGTGCGGGAGAGGACCTGACCCTTGTGATGGGCGAGATAGGAGAGGAGGCGATATTCCAGCGAGGTCAGTTTCACCGGATTGCCGTCCACCGTCACACGCGAACTGCGCGTATCGATGCGAAGCGCGCCAACCTCGATATCCGGCGATGCGATACCGGCCGCCCGCCGCATCAGCGCCCGCAGCCGCGCCAGCAATTCCTCGGTGTAGAAGGGCTTGGCGACGTAATCATCGGCGCCGGCATCGAAACCGGCCACCTTGTCGCTCCAGCGGTCCCGCGCGGTCAGTATCAGCACGGGCATCTTGCGTCCGGCTTTGCGCCAGCGTTCGAGCACAGTCACGCCATCCATCTTGGGCAGACCGAGATCGAGAATGACAGCGTCGTAGGGTTCCGTGTCGCCGAGGAAATGGCCTTCCTCGCCGTCGGAGGCGACGTCGACGACATAACCTGCGTCGGCGAGCGCCTTTTTCAAAAGCCGCTGAAGGTCCTGATCGTCTTCAACTACGAGGATTCGCATGATGGTTCAGCGTCCATTGCGATAACGGCCGAACCGGCCGCGGGGTCCGGGCTCTGGCGGACCGGCTCCGGGGCCGGGAAACCCGCGTTGATAGCCGGGCGGAGGCCCACGATCATAACCGGGAGGCGGGCCGGGACCATAGCCTGGCGGCGGTCCGGAAGACTCGTCTGGAGGAAAATTGCCGCGCCGCTGGGTGAAGAAGCCCCCGCGCGAGGGACCTGGAGGGCCCCGGTCGTCACCCTCGACGCCGAGCACGCGTCCGGTTCGCGCATCGGTATCGAGCCAAAGCACGCGCCCGTCCGGCGTCAGCCATTTGAGGCGATAATGGGGTTCGCCCTGCGGACCCGCCACGGGGCCCTGAACGTCGGACAGGCTGCCGGGGCGTTCGCGTCTGATTCCATTGAGAATTTCGCCAAGGGACCGGACGGTTCCGGACTGTACGCCCTGACGCGCGCGAAACGGTTGTGCCTCCAAGGGCGATGACAGAAACGCGCCCAGCAGAAGGCTCACAATCAGGGGCGCAAAATACCGCATGGGTGCGATTTCTACGTTGCGGCGCCTGAACTCAGAATGAACGCGCCAGCCAGCCTGCATTCAGACAGCCCGAGAGATTATACGCGCAGACATAAGGGCAGCCCATGAGGATTAAGCCCAACAAGAGCTTAAGACCGTCTCTCGTGTAACGCCCCTCCTCGCGGGACCGGTCTTAGGGTAGAGAGCCCGCGGGTTCGAACACGATCCCGCGGGTTTCTTTTCCGTAAATATTGGAACCAACCTAGGTAGAACACCTAGCTGTCGGAACACGCCGCTTCACGGCATATCGCGCCGGCAAAATCAAGGTCAGGCCGATGCAGTTCTCGCGTTCAAGCAGTGAAGTTGCAGCCTATTACAGAGAACTCGCCGACAAACTCGACGAATTGTCGGATCATGCGCGGGCGAAGGGCACGGAGGGCGGCGACATCGGGGAGCGCTTGAAGACGTTTGCCGAACGCATCCGCGCCGATCTCGAATACCGGACACATTTGTAAGCTAGCGTGCTTTGGCGCGGCCCCAGCCGCAGAGCATGGCGCCCACCGCGTTGTGCTCCTTGGCTTGGCGGATGGTTTCATCGGTGTCGCGCGCCGACCATAGAAACGGCCTTGCAATGGCACAGAACGATGCCCGCCCTTCAATCGCGACGCCGGAAACCGTCATCGTCTCGCAACCCTGAAGGATCGCGCCCAAGCTCAACACGCAAGGTATCGCGCGCTTTATCGGCCAAGGCGATTTCATCGCGCGCGGCTTTCTGCTGCGTCTCTTCCGCCGCCCCGCCGGCGTCGAGCAGTTCGCGATTGCGCAGCCATCCCAGCAGCCATCCCATCAGATTGGCGATGGCGGCCGCGAACCACTCGAACAGCTTGAACCATGTCACGGTTCAACTCTTGCTGACGGCCACGCGCAGCGCGCCCAGGCCGAGCGCTCCTTCGATCGCGTAGACCCAATCGGGCACCGTATAGCCGAACGCCTGTGCGGCGGCGGTCGCCGCGGCGACGAACGCGATCAGGTAGGTCTTTTTGCCGTTCAGGAAATCCAAAACCGTTTGCATGACGAGTCTCCTTGGAAGGGCCCGCGGACGTCCGTGGGCTGATTGATACAAAGGGTGATTTCAGAGGTAGCGGCGCACCGGCATTTCGACCTCGACCGGTTCGATCTGGCCGTCGCTGAATGTCGCGATGAAGGTGAGGACGTAATCCACGTCCTCAATCCCGCCGCGAAACCATTGGGAGATGACGGTATGGTCGCTGCTCAGCATCGGCGCGCCGTCGAGCCGCCCGGACGGGTCGGAATCGGGTTGGGCAGACAACGCGTGCACCTGAATGGTCACGGCCGCGGACGCGACGGTCACGCTCGCCGGCAGAAGGCGCGAAAAATCCACAGACAGCAGCGGACGCCCGTCCGGCGTGGTGGGATCGAATTTCTGCATGTCAGACTCTCTTGGCTGGAATGAGGGCGCGGACACGCGGACGCACGCGGACGCCGCGCACTCGCGCATCGGGCGTGAACCGCCGCAGGCGCGGCCGGGCCGAAATCAGGAAATCCGGATCGACGACCGCGGGACCGGCGACATTCCCACCCGACGCACAATGATCCGCCAATTCCTGAAGCGTGGCGGATGCGGAAATCCCAACCCGCCCGGCGGCGGCCGCGTTGTCGTTCGCCTCATGGGGCCCCGCGGACACCGCAAGGGAAACATGCGCATCGGCGTGCCCGGCATCGCCCGCTTCGTAAAGTCCGGCCGAGACATGGGACGCCGCATGCCCCGTCGCGGCACATCCGTCTCCGGTCTCTCCGGCCGCACCCGAAAGGTGCAGCGCAACGGCGATGGCGCCCGATGCCGTATCGGGCGCTTCGGTGACGGCGATAGAACCGCTGCGGAGCGCCATACGCGGCGCGTAGAACGCGCCGTAACGAATCCAGCTCATGAGGATGTGCCCGTCGGGCGGCGTCCTCCGCCAAGGCCATGGAGCCTAATCATGCCGCCGCGCCCCATGCCGCCATGGACAGGCTGTCAGCGGCGCTACCGTTTCCGCAGGCAACTCTGAACGAAAGCCTGGTGCCCGACGGCAGATCGCAAGGAATGCGCGCGATCTGAGGCAGCACAAAGGTGGACGTCTGCCGGAAGAACCTGGTGGCAAGCACCTGTTCTGCACCAGCGCCGCCGATGCACACATCCACCGTCAGGTCGGAAGCCGTGCGAGACGAATCCCCGGCGCGGCAGGGCGTCACCCAGAGTCCCGCCATTCTCGCGGGAAGCGAGGAACGGATGACCGTGAGGCCGGTGACGGTATTGCCCGTTTCCGTGACGCTGTTCGCGGGAACGGTGTTGGTAAAATCGGTGCAGGAGAGAACCCGCGAAAATCCTGCTTCCGCCGGAAAGTCCTGCCGGTAGCCGGTGATGGAAAAATGCAGCGTGCTGCTCGCCGCGCTGCATTGGATTTTCGCGTAAAGCGCGGCACCCGAGGGCACATGCACCGGGCACCAGATCTCGGGAACACCGGCGCCGCTGTTGCCGGCGAAATCCAGAAACAAATCCTCGACCAAGGTGGGACCGCCACTTCCCAGCGTTATGGTAATTCGATAGGAGCCGTTGGCGGGCGCGGTGAGATCGAGGAAGAATCCCGACCAGGCGAAACTCGTGGTGCCGATCGAGACCGGCGTTCCGTAAGCGTTGGCGCCGCCCGAAGTGACGGTCGTACCTGCGCCGATGGTCTCGAAGCGAGACGCTGCTGCAAGCGGCCAGTTGCTCAAAGCTGCATCACCTTCCAGTAGTAATCGCGATTGGTGCCGGCGGTCTGCTTCAGGCTCGCCTTGTAGCGCCCGCCCGATTCCACCGCGCAAGGCAGGCTCACCTTTTCCGTGCTGCCTTGGCCGTGCGCGAAGCTCGCAAATTGATACAGCCGGTCCGAGGCGTTCACGCCGTCATTGGTGTAAACGCGGAGTTCCAGCACGTCGCCGTCCACCATGTTGCTGGTATCGACGTGGAGCACCAGAATGGCGCCGGTGGTGAGATTCGTGGTCGAGCCGAGCGTCTGCTCTGTGCCGTCCGCCGTCTTGGTGCCGGAATTGGTGCTGAGCTGGGTGGTGATCGCGGTCATGGCGCATCCCCGGCGAGTATGGCGTCCGATCTGCCGGCGCCGATGAGGCCGGCCGTAAAGAGATAGGCCACTCCGTCCTTCACGCGCTGGCTGTTGAGGTCGATTTCGGGCGCATGCTCCATGGCGTAGAGAAGCTGCTTTACGACGAGATCGGAGGACGCGCGGATGGCATCGGTTTCTTCCGGCGTGAACAGGAAGATGAATTGATCCGGCGTCACCGGCCGCGGCTCGGCCGCGATGGCAGCTAATTCGTCTTGGTTGAGCGCGCGTATCGTCCTGTTCGCCGCATCCCAGACATGAAGCCCGTCATTGGTCGCGGGCAGATCGCCCGTTTTTGCAAGGCCGCGTGCGGCCAGCACCTCGTCCGGTGCGACCTGGGATAGATCGCTCGCTTCCGACCATAGAGCGCCGTTGAAGACATCGTAGACGTAGATCATCTGAGCCTAATTCCCACTCGTCACGGTGAGCGATGTCACCGACACGTTCTGCCCGGAATTGATGGACGTGTTGTCGATGACGAGATCGGTCCCCGACGTGCCGACGGTGCCATCGACCACGGCGGTGCCGTCGCTCTTGCACAGGCGGAACCAGGAAGCGGTGCCCGAGGCCACGGCATTCGCGTTCGAAATCGCATTCGCCGTGAGCACGCCGCCGGACGCCGACGCCGCAAAGGCGCTCGCGCCGCAGGTTAGCTCGGCGAGCTTCACCTGCGAGGTGACGGCGGTATCCGGACTGGCCGGCTGCGTGCCGTCATAGATGCGCAAGAGGCCCGACGTGCCCACCTTGGACGTGATCTGATCGAGCCGCGCATTCTTCAGCACGGCGGAATATTTGAGATTGTTTGCCATTCGTTGGACTCCAGGAAAACGCGAACGGCGAGCAGCGAACCGCGAAGGGCCGCCGGCCCCCGCCTTTCCCTATTCGCCATTGGCTATTCGCGATTGTTCAGCTGACGACCGCGCGGTCGGTGACGCGGCGCCAATTGGTGCCGTCGGAAAAGGCGAGCACCGCACCGCCGCTTTCGTTGCTGACATAGAGAAGCCGCGCGGCCGGGCTTGCGCTCGGCAGCCCCGATACCGTCGAACTGCCGACGCCAACCGGCCCGCTCACGGCGAGCGCGGTGAAGGCCGAGGCGAGATCGGCCGCGAGCTGCGCCATGCTGCGGTTGGTCCAGCCGCCCGATTTCCGCTGCACCACATCGTCGTTGCTCGGCGCAAGCTCCGCGATTGTCTTCAGATCGGGATCGAGCGCGTTCTCGAGTGTCGCCCAGGCGCCGCCGTTGTAGACATAGAGCCGGTCCTCGTCGCGCATATACGCAACGAAGCCCTCGCGCGGGCTATAGAACTCCCAGGCACCGTCGACATAATGGGCGACATAGTTTTCCTTGCCGGACCACGCACCCGTCGCCGTCGCCTTCGGAATGTAGCGTGCGCCGTCCGCCGGCGAGCCAGGCGGCGCGGTCAAATCCTTGTCCTCGACGGCGAGCAGCACCAACGCATCGAGCCTGCGAAGGGCTTCATTGACGGTGACGTGCTTCTGGGCCTGCGCCCCGTCGAGATAGGGGAGCTGGAGATTGGTTGAATCGGACATGGATCGCTCTTCAGTAGAAGACGGTGGTTTTGCGGCCCTGCCCCCGGCCATACGCCGCGGACAGCTGATAGACCGCCACGGTCAGCGACCATTGCTGGCCGCCGAAATCGGCGGTCTGATCGGTGAGCGTGTAGGTCGCCTCGGGCGAAGTGGCCGCAAGCGTGCGCACGACGCTGGAGCCGTCATAGATGTCGATTTCGTAGCGTTCGGAATCTTCGGCCAAGGGCACATCAACCTGCTCCCAGGAATCGCCGCCGATGCGCGTGCGCCGCTTCCAGGACACGACAATGTCGCCGGCGACTGTCGGCCAATCACCGCGTATCTGCACCGGGCTGAGCGGACGCAAGCCGATCGCGGCGAACTGGCGCTGCGCCGTCTGGTACGCCGAATCGGAGATCGGCTTTCCGTTTGGCCCCCAACGGTAATAGAACGGAAGCGCCCGTTGATCGAAGCTCAGATTCAGTTGCTGGACCGCGCGGTCCAGCACGACGATGCGCGCGCCTGCGGCCACGGGATTGCGCATGGCGCCTTCCGTGCCGGCCTGCCCGCGCAATAGGGTGGTGAGCTTCCATTGGTTCGGGCCCACCAGCTCGGCGTCGCGGAACTGCACAATTTCCCATTCGCCGTCGGCGTTTTCGATCGCCAGCGTGTTCCGGCCGACAAGGACATCGATGTCGGGCGAGGACGACAGGGTGCCGCCATAGAGCGTGAGCCAGAGCCGATTGCCCTTGTCCCAGCGGCCCGCCGGCCCGCCGTAGAAATCGAAGGTGAGCTCGCCCATCGCCGCCGCATTGGTAAGCTGCGTGTCGAGCGCATAATTCGCATCCGCGGCACTCCGATAGACCAGAACGCTACCTGGCCAGGGCGTCGCATACGCGGCCACATGGGGGTCGTGCGCCGCTTCATCGCCAATGAGCAGCGGCAAATCGAGCAGCGCAAGAATCGCACGACCCGCGACATTGACGCCGGTGAGCGCGCCGACGCCGCGATCCGGACCGTTGATCGTTTCGTAAATCGAGGGATCGGTCGCGACCGCGGTCAGCCCGCGCGCGCCTGAATCCGCAATCTCCGTCAGCCGCAAGCGCCAATCCCGGCCGCCTGCGCTCAGCGTCATCTCGTCCGCCGGATCGAGCGCGATCTGCGAGGGCGGCAGCGCAAAACGCGCCGTCTCGCGCATCAGCCAGGCATCCTGCAGCAACCGCTCGCCGATGCCGATGGCTTGGCCCTGATCGAGCACCAGCGGCAAGGACGATTGCGCCACGCGATTGGAGCTGCCGATCAAGCGATGGGCTTCGGCCATGCTCTGGCGGTAATCGGCGCTCGCTTCGATATACCCGATGCGGGAAACATTCGGCAGCTCGGTTTCCGGCGCGCGCTCGAAACTGACGCCGGACGAGGCCTCGTCGTCGGGGAGCACCACATCGTCCTCGTCCAGCGCACGCGAGGGCGTGCGCCCGCGCGTCACAAAACGGATGAGGCCTTCGCTTTCAACCGCATCGAAGTGATAGGCGAGCGCCAGCGGTTCCAGCGCATCGCGCGGACTCATGGTGTCCGTAATCGCATAGCCGGTGACGAGGCCCGAAAGATCGGAGGCATCGAAATCGGCAAATCCCGCGCGCGTGCAAATCTCGGCCGTGAGATCGGCGAGCAGCACCGAGCCCAAGCGCCCGTTCAGCCAATGGCCGAGCCGGTAATTCGCGGTGTCGCCCCACACGTCGCTGCGCGAAGGGAAGAACGGAAACGGCCGCGCGTCCCAGCTCCAGGCATAGATGTTGGCCGTGTCGACCATCCGGCCCGTGTAGACGGTGGAGGCCGGATTGTTCACCGCATCGGCCCAATAGGCGAAATGCGCCTCGAGTACGCGCCGCTGGATCAGATCGTCGCGCTCGCCGTTGGAAAAATAGGGCAGCGCGCTTTCGCTCGATTTCGGATCGAAGAACACGTTTGGCTCGTTCGCGCCTTTGTCCACCGCAGGGCAGCCGAGCTCGGTGAACCAGATCGGCTTTCCTTTGGGCGTCCAGCCGGTGGGCGATCCCGATTCCGTGCCCATGGGGCGGTCGTAGTGCGCGTTCTCCCACCAGCCGGCCAGATCCTTCGCGCGGAACACCCACGGCTTGCCGTAAGCCTCGTCGGAAATCGTCGTGCGCGTCTGGCTCGCCCGGTCCGCGTCGCTTGCGTAATACCAGTCGAAATCTTCCCCGCCCGCTATGTTGCCCGAAAGATAAGAGAGCGTGTGAATGTCGGTCGGGCCGCTCACCGCGTCATAGTCGGCGTGCAGGGTGCCATCGCGCCAATCGGCAAGCGGCATGTAATTGTCGATGCCGACGAAGTCGATGTTCGCATCCGACCACAGCGAATCGAGATGGAACAGCACCGCACCCGGCGCATCGTTCGTCTGGTGATTATTGTATTCCGACCAATCCGCCGCGTAGCCGATTCTGGTGCCCGCCCCAAGAATGCTCCGCACGTCGGCGGCCAAACTCTTCAGCGCCTGCACCCCGGGATAGGCGATCGATGAATTGCGCACCCGATTGAGCGCCACAAATTCCGATCCGATCAGGAACGCGTCCACGCCGCCCGCCGCCGCGCAAAGATGCGCGTAATGCAGCACCATCCGCCGCCAACCCCAATCCGTGCCGCCCGTCCAGGTGACGGTCGCGCCGCTGACGGCGAAATCGCTCGCCGCTGCGCTGCCGAAGAACGCGTTCACCTGCGTTGCGGCCGTGCTGGTCTGATCCGGGCTACCGGACACGCCCGGAGCCGGATCGCAAGTGATCCGCCCGCGCCAGGGATAGGCCGGTTGCCCGCTCCCTTCCGTGTACGGATCGGTGAGCGTATTGGACGCAGCTATATCCATGAACAGGAACGGGCAGAACATCACGCGCCAGCCCCGCGCCTGGATCGCGGCAATCGCCTGCACCACGGATTCATCCGACGGCGTGCCGCCATAAGCCGGCCGCCCATCCACCTGCGAGACGGCATGGGCATCGGCCCGCGCCACGCCGTTCACGGTCCAGGTTTGCGGATAGGTCGTTTTTCCAGCGACCTCGACACCAGGCTTCACCGTGCACTGACCTGCGCGCAGATCATCGCCGAACCAGCCTACCACCAGCGACACCGCGCCGAGATTGGGCGCAAGGTTCTCCAGATCGTCGAGGGATTCCATAATGTCCGCGGCGGCCGTGGACCCATGCACGTTCTCGGGCGTGGTGCCGCCCTTGCCGTCGTCGGCATTCACCGCCTCCGTTGCGTAAACGAACTCGCCCGCACCTGGAATGAGCGCCACACCGGGCAGCAGGCTTTCCAGCGACGCCGGATTGTCCGCCGACAATGAGCGGATCAGTTCGAACTGCAACTGCGGGATGCGGTTGCCGAATTGGGCCAGCGGCAAATCCTCGAAAACGACATAGCAAAGCCCGCGATAGGCGGGTGTGTTGCCGGTGCCTTCGATTTCCTCGATCAGCGGATCGGCGGTCTGATCCTCCGTACCGGGATAGAACCGCGTCGTGACGGCCGACATGTCGAACAGCTTGCCATCGGCCCAGACCCGCCCCATGCGATGCACGACGCCTTCGCACAATCCGACCGCAAACGAGATGGAATAGAGATAATCGGTCGAAACCACTGTTGTCCCGCCGCCGCCCTTGCCGCCGCCGGCGCTCTGGCTGGCGGTGACGGCGGTTTCCTTGAACCGCGCTGCCCAGATGATCTCGCCGGCCACGCGCATCCGTCCGTATACGGCGGGAATGGCGGCGCCTTCGGTCGAGGCCAGGATGGACGCGTCGGATAGGCGCTGGCCCTCCCGGCGCACCGTGCCGCCCCCAATCAGGGCACTGTCGATGCTGGCGCCGGCGACGGCGCCGATGGCAGAGCCGATGATGCCGCCTATCGGCCCGCCGATCAGCGTGCCGACAACCTGGCCGACAGCTTCAAGAACGATGGTGGTCATTGGCTAGATCCGGAACGCAAACGCAAGGCGGCGCCGCCAGGCGCGAGAGAACTCTTCTTCGGACACGCGGGTGTTGGCTCGTGCGTGAATCAGCGTAAGCCCGCTCGCGCTATTGGCCACGACACCGCAATGCTTGGCGGGCCGGCGCGCCGTCATGCGGAAGAGAGCGATGTCGCCGGCTGCAATATCGATGCGGGCGATTTCCGCGAAATGGCGCTTGAACGCCGCATACAGCGTCTCGTCTCCGGTCGCCTCGCCCCAATCGCCCGAATAAGGCGGCGGCGTCTCCGGCTCATCGCCCGCCATCTCGCGCCAAAGCCCGCGCAAAAGCCCGAGGCAATCGCAGCCCAGGCCCTTCACGCTCGCCTGGTGCACATAGGGCGTGCCGATCCAGCCGCGCGCAGCAGCAACAATCGCATCGCGGTCAATTGCCATAGCGGCTCTTCCCGTCCAGCGCATCGCCGCGGCTGGGATAGGTAAGCACGGCGTCGTTTCCGGGCATGTAGGGGTAGCCCCGGAAATTCGCACCGTTGGCGAACTTCGCCTTGCAGGTGGCGAATTGCTTGTCGCATCCCGCCGTGACCGCGAACGTATCGCCCACCGAGACCCCTTCGCTCATCGGTTGCCACAATTCGATGCCGATGGCGGATGCCGAAATCGCATGCCGCTTCACTTCCATCGCGCGGCCCTCATTGGCGCCACCAGTCCAGGTGAGCTTGCCGCCCGAGAACCATCCGGAAGCAAACGCGCCAAGCCCGCTCGCGACGAACCGGCGCGCATCGGTCGCGCTCGTCACCGTGCCGGTGCCGTGGAATGCGGCATCGGAGAGATCGACCGTGCAGCGGCCATCGCCGAGGTCGGCGTCGCAGGAATAACCATAAGCGCGCCCAACGGGCTGGTTCAGGCGTTGCGCCAGCCCGCGCGCCTCGGCCTCGAACGCGAGCAACCCGCGCTTCACCTGGCCGAGATTGCCCTTGCGCATCAGCACGCGCTGCGCCGGCGTACTCCAATTCACGCGCCAGATCTCGACCTCGGCGTCGTCATAGAGGCCGGCCTCGATGGCGGCTTCGGTGATGGCATCGGAGGAGAGCGCGCCGATCGCCGAAAGATTGTCCACAGCGAGCCCGAGCGACGACTGCACCTCGCTTGCGGAGAAACCGGTCGCGGCCTCATAGGTGACGCCGTCGAATGCGACAGGCTCGTCGTGATCGGTGAACCCCTGAACGGCGCCGTCTGCCCGCGCGACCCGCCAGCACCAGCAGAGCGTCGTCGTGCCGGAATCGAGATGATCCTGCAACCCAGTGGGAAGCGTCTTCACAGCCTGATCTCCACGATGGGAATGGCCTGGATATTGCCGGCGCGAAACGATTCCAGATTGATGGAGAGCGCATCGGTGTCGAACCGCGCGGGCACGTCGAATTCGTAGCCGGCCGTCACGGCAACGCTCGCCGCCGGCGCGCTCGTGAACGTGACGACGCCTGTGGTGGTGTCCACGCTCCAACCGCTCATCTGTTCGACGCCGGCCAAAGCGACGCGCACCGTGCCGGCGACCGGCTTGGCTATTTTGCGGGTCCAGCTCGCCGAACCCGACGTGTAGATCTTCGCAAGCTGGAACGCGGTCGTGCTGCCGTTTCCGGTGCCGATGGCCTGATCCGAGGGGGCGATGCTTGCGTTCGGCGCCGAGGATTTGAAATCGGAAAAATCCTTGAAGCGGAAGCCATAGAGACGCCCCAGCCGCGCTTCAAAAAACGCGATCACCGCATGAATGTCGTCGAGCGATTTGACACCATATCCTACGTCATAACGCCGCCGCGAATTCGCCCACACGGCGTTGCGCTCCTCGAAGCCTGAGCCAAGCGTCACGATCTCGGTCTTGCGTTCCGGTCCGCCCGACGAACCAAACGCGATGGCCGTCGGAAACCTCACCTCGTGAAACGCCATGTCAGAGATTCCTCTGGCCTGCGGCCAGCGCGCGCGTCAGCAGGGCCGCGACCTGGGATTGGGACTTGAAGAAGCTCTGCGCGTCCGGCGTCTGGATATTCACCACCACTTGCGGGCGGGCGGCTGCCATGGCGGCATTCGGCACAATCGCGCCATTGCCCGAGGGCACGAACAATTCCGGCCCGTGCTCGCCCACAACATAGGCGCTCCCCGACCCCACCGGTCCGCCGACGGCCAACCCGCTGATGGCGCTGCCGATGGATTGAGCCACCGCCGACACCACGCCTTCTATCGGCTTCACGACGGATCGTTCGACGGTCACGCGCGCGAGATCGGACAGAATCGAATTGACCATCGTGCGGAACGACAACTGCCCGGTCTGTGTGGCTTTCAGCACGCTTTTCTCAAGCGCCCCGAAGCTGTCGTTGAACGCGCCCGTCATGCCGCGCGCGGCGCCGGCCACCGTCCCGGAGGCGAACGTGCTCACGTCGCGCCCCGCTTGTGCCAACGATTGCGACAGCGGTGCGAGATTGGCGCCGATCTCGACGACCAGGCGGTCCGAAAGGGTTGCGTCAGCCATTGTCCGTATCGGGATAAAGTTGCATCAATTCCAGCAGTTCGGAGCGGCGCATGGCGTGCGCGGCCGATGCCGCGCGAAAGCCGCGCGCCTGGGCGAAGCCCTTAACCGCAGCGCGCCATTCCACCAGCGTCATGGCCCAGAACACATCCGGCGCCAGGCCCATCGCCCCTAGTCCGGTTTCAAGGACCTGGCTCCAGCGAAAGGGCCGCCGCTTCCCGCCTCCGCTTCCCCGCTGCCCGCGGCGAACGCCGCGCTGACCGCGCGCACCAGCACCGGCAGATCGACCGGCAGGCGCAGCGCCTCCAGCGGCGTCATGTCGTGCCCGCCGCCCCGTATGAGGGCCGCCGTTACGATGGCGAGGTCGGCCGCACGCAACTTCTTCAGCCGCGCTTCAACCTCGGACAAATCGTCGAGCGAAAGCCCGTCCTCGATCTCCGCCAGCGCACCCAATGTCAGCCGCAGGCGGAACACCCGCCCGGCCGCTTCGAGTTCCGCCTCGCCGCGCGCTTTGTTGGCCATGAAATAATCCTGGTGTTGTTGGTGCCGGATAGCGACGAGCGAATGGCGAAGAGGTGAACGGATCGTTCCCACTATCATTCACCAATCGCCACAGAACGATCACTACAGGGCCGCGAAAGTGAGCGCACCGGCAGACGCGAGCGTCAGCGACATGCGCGCCTCGCCGTCATAGGCGCCCTCATATTGCAGCGCCGTCACCGCGAAGGCGCCCGTGACGGTGCCGAAATCGGGGATCACGATCTGCCAGTTCTTGAGGTCCTGGTTGAAGAAGATGCTGCGCACGGTCGCATCCGACGCCGCATCCTTGAACACCCCGGAGCCCGACACCGCCGCCTGGCGCACGCCTGCATTGGCGAGCAGCTCGCGCCACATATTGGTGGAATCCGCGTTGGTGATGTCGACCGTTTGCGCGTTGAAGCCGAGCGAGGTCGTGCGCAGGCCCGCGAGCGCCGTGAACGTTTCCGGCGAGCCGCCGTCGCCCAATTTGATCAGCAGGTCCTTGCCCTTCTGGGCTGCCATGATTGGTCTCCTGTTATTGAGGCTCGGTCACCGCGCGATAGCGCGCCGTACCGTGATAGGTCTCGCCATCGTTCTCGCGCCACACTTGCGACAGCGCGAAACGCAGATTGACCAGGCGATTGGAATCGAGGGCAAGCGCCGCTTCGTGCAGCACGTCATAGATCGCGGCAAGAACGGCGCGCGCTTCCATGCGCCCGCCGGCGCGCGACCAGACGTGAATGGTGAGCTGATGTTCAGCGCCGGCTTCGGTCGCCGTGCTCCAATCGGTCTCGCTTCCATCGCCGATCTGCACATAGGGAAGATCGGAATCCGCGGGCGGATCGTCATAGACCCGCGGCGGATCGCCGATCAGGAGGGCGAGCGTCGAATCGGCGCTGAGCGCGGCGAAGATCGCCTTCTGCAGGGGCCATCCGGCCTTGCTCATGAACGCGTGCCCTTCAATGCATCGGTGATGTTCTGCGCGACGGCCGCCACAATGCCCGGCCGCTCGGCCTGCAATGCCGCACCGATGACGGGCCGGGCCGGCACGGTTCGCGTGCCGAATTCCCGGGCCACCGTCGCGGCCCCTTCGAGCAGGACTTGCGCCGTACCGTCGGGCGCGGTTTGCACGGAAGCCTGCTCGCCCTGTGCGCGCAAACGCTCCGCAAACTGTTCCGCAGCTTCGGTCACGCCCTCGCGCGCCGCACGCGCAATGCTCTCTTCGAGCGGGACAAAGGAGAAGGTATTCACGATGGTGCTCCTTCCTCGCATAGCAACATCAGGCAGGCCGACGACGGCCCCTCATCCACCAGAGCCCGGATGGCGAAGAACCGCGAACCCATGCGCACGCGGTGATTGATCGAAACGTCGTCGCGCTTTCGGATGATGAAACGGCAGGAGACGCGCATTTCCGGGCGGCCTGCTTCGAGCGGCTTCCCGCCCGTTTCCACGTCGAGGGCCGCCCACACCACGGCGTAGGGCTCCCAGGTTTCCAGATAGCCGCCGCCGCCGTCGGCGGTCAGCACCTTGGTTTCGAGAGCGACACGCTGGCGCGCCTCGCCAAGCGGGAACGCGCTCACAGCAGCATCACCCGAAACGGCGCGAGCTGCGCAAGCGCATCGGGCGGCGGTGCAGCGGCCTCCCCGCGCGACTCGTAAAAATGCGCCACGAGAGACAACACCGCCGCCTTTATCGCAGCCGGCACATCGGCCGCACTCGCTCCATAGCCCGCCTGATAGGTGATCGAAATCGCGTTCGCCTCGCGCAAGTCCACCGGCAGAACGGCTGTGTCCCTGAGCACGAGCCGCCCCGGCACAGCGGCGCTGTCCACGATTGTTGCATCGCTGGAAAGCGTCGTCGCCGCGCCGGAGCGGTCGTACGCCGCCACCGATGTGAGGCTCATCAGCGGCGGCTTGGGCAGAAGGATCGCCCGCGGACTGGACAAGGGCCATTCGTCGCGCCACAGCCGCCAGCTTTGCGAGATGAAGGCGCGGCCCGTGATGCGTTCGGCCGTTTCGCGCGCGGCAACGATGAGGCGCGTTATCAGCGCGTCCTCATCGTCATGGTCCACGCGCAAATGCGCCTTGGCTTCCATGAGCGAGACAGGCTCGCTCGGGGGCGGGGTGACGAGCTCTAAGCCCATGGCGCTTACGGGTTCGACGTCGGCGCGAGTTGCGCGTGACCGAGAATCGCCACCGCGCCAAACAATGCCGCCGATGCGTTATTGGCCGGCGTGATGGTCAGCCGCACGTAACGCTTGGCGCCCTTGTAACCGACTTTGCGCGTGGCGTTGTCGTCGGCAAAGGTAAACCCCGCGAGCGCGGCGGTGCCCAGAAGATCGCTCGCCGAAACGGTGGCTGCGTCGGAGAGATTGGACTGGTCGCCATGCTCCACCAGCGCGGCGAACGTGGCATCGGCATCGGCGAGGCTGCCCGCCGCAATTGCGAAAGTGAGGCTGCCATAGCCCTGGCGGTCGATGATCTGGCCGACCTGGGCCGTGTTGTCGCTGACCGACACCGGCGCAATCGCGCGGGCGACGGTGATGTTGTCGAAAAGATCGTTCATGTGTGTCCCTTTGGGAATGGCAAATAGCGGTAGCGAATGGCGAAAGGTGAATGACGAAATATCTATTCGCTATTCGCCACTCCCTATTCGCATCCGTTACGATGCCGCGAATTTCATCAGCTTGACGGCTTCGAAATTCTGCACGCCGCCGCCAACGCGCTTGGTGGTGTAGAAGAGCACATAGGGCTTGGCCGAATAGGGATCGCGCAGCACGCGCACCCCCACGCGATCGACCACCAGATAGCCGCGCGCGAAATCGCCGAACGCGATCGAATAGGAATTCGCCGCGATGTCGGGCATGTCCTCGGCTTCGTGCACGGGATAGCCGAGCAGCGTCGCAGGCTGGCCCGCGGCGGCACCGGGCGCCCAGATGTAATTGCCCTGTCCGTCCTTCAATTTGCGGATCTGCGCTTCGGTCTTGCGGTTCATCACCCAACGGCCATTGGCGCGATAGGATTGCCGGGGCGCATAAACGAGATCGACCAGCGCATCGGACGGATTCGACGAGGCGAACGCGCCCGCCGCACCCGAAGCGATGTAGCCGAGCTTGTTCCAGGCCCAGCTTGCGTCGGCGACGACCGTGTAGCTCAATAGACCGCGCGGCTGGTTGACGCCATCGCCGCTGATGAAGGCGGCCCCTTCCTGTTCGCCGAACGTCGTCTGCACTTCCTCGGCCAGCCACTGATCGACATTGATGAAGGCGTCGTCGAGCAGGCTCTGGGTGGCCGCCGGCATCGCGTACAGCTCCATCGTCGGAAACTCGACGATGGAAAGGCTTGGCGCCGTCGTTTCGGTGCGCGAGGCGCTCTCGCCGACCCAGCCGGCATTGGCGCCGGTCGTCGTCACGGGCTTGCGATAGGTCTGGGCGCCGATCTGGCGCACGGTTGCAATTGCGCGGATCGGAGAGACCTTGGCGAGCACGCGGTCGATGGCGGTTTCGGTCTCGCGCGGCACCAAATAGCCGCCGTCCGGATCGGATTGCGAGGACAGCGACTTCATCTCGAAGCGGTCGAGCCCGCCGGCATCGCCTTTGCGGACATAGCGTTCGAAGGCCGATTTGTGCTCGCGAGTTTCGCGCGCTTCGGCGGTCTGCGGCGCCACGCTGAGATGCGGCCGCTGACCCGCCAGAGTGAGTTCGTCGACGCGCTTCTTCTGTTCGGTCAGCGCATCGTTGAGGCGGTCCACCTTTTCGCTGGTGACGACGTCTTCCGAACGGCGCTCCAGTTTGCGCAGGCGTTCGTCATTGTCCGCCTTGAAGGTTTCGAGCGTATGCCTGAATTCGTCGAAAGCCTCCTTGACCTCGCGGCTTTCGGCCGGTCCGTCCAACGCTTTGGTTTCCAATTCCATGATGTCTCCTTCTGCGAAAAAAAGAGCCGGCGCATACAGCTTGCGGGCGCGCGTGAGCGCGCCGGCAGGCTTGCGTTGCGGCAGCCCGGTGTCAGTCGTTCGATTTTTCGGCGATATGGGTCAGGTAGTCAGAGCAACGTCACGCTTCAAGAGGCGCCGGATGATTTCTTCGCAACCCGGGAATCCAATTGCGAGACCTGATTTTTGGCACTGAGGATCGCAATTCCCAAAGCAATCAAAATTACACCTGGAGTTTCACCCGCCACGCAATGCTCATAATCGTAACTGCCGTTGCAGTGAAGAAGCTCGCTTCTATGTTCAAAAAAAGCGAACGGAACGCTAATCGCAACAAGATATAATGTAACGGCTATCGTAGCGTATAGAAAGCGGGTCGGCATCGTCATGAGTTTGCGCTGGGTGCCTAGCGATCGGGAACGATAATAATGTCTTTTGGGGACACATCCACGATGTTTTTTCCCAGAGCTCTTATAAATTGGCGGTTTATCAATCTGGATACCTAATCGCCCATCTTGCGTATCGAAACGCGTAACGCGAGACGGTGCCGAAACGATGTTTGGCGGATTTAGAAGACCAGGCGTCGCCATAACAAAGTTGGAAATTGTTATTTTACCCGGCTCAGACTGCATCGTACCTGTCGCGCGAACGGTTCCTGCCACCGTTACGGCATTGGCCACTTGAGCCGCCGGTCCATTGCCTGATCGTGATCTTAAAGGATTGCGATTAGCGGCAACGTCGGTAGCTGCCGGCCGAGCTCCGCTTGCGTTTTGATCCGCGGCGGCAGTCCGCGTCCAGCGACCGCCGTCCGGGTTCCCGGCGGAAACGCGCGGCTGATCCGGATTGAATTTGTTTTTCCGGAGTAGCGCCTCCAGCCGGTAAGAGGCAAGCAGCATCCGGTTTGCGGATAATTCCCAGCGCAGGCGGACGGCTTTTTCCTTCGCTTCGGCCGACAGTTCGTGAATTCAAAATAGGCCATGGCGGCTCACGCCTTCAGCAGAGCCGCGGCTTTGCGGATGTGTGCGGCAAGCGCGCTATTTTTGCCGCCGACCGCCGTCACGCTTGCGGCTTCCAGCAGCGGAAAGGTCACGATGGAGATTTCCCACAGATCGACCTGCAAAAGAGTCCGTTGGCCGCTCGCAGCCTCCTTCCGTGCACGAACCGTCTTGAAGCCGATGGAGAGCCCGCCGAGTGCGCCTTCGCGCAGCAACGCCGCCACGTCGCGGGAGCGCTCCACTTCCGTTACCAGGCGCCCGCGCACATAGAGGCCGCGCGAGTCCTCGCGAATCTCCTCCCAGACGCCGATCGGCTCATAGGCGAAATGCTGATACAGCATGCGCACGCCGGCGGCGCCGCGCCGGCGCAAGGATGCGGCGAACGCACCGGGGGCAACCGCGTCGCCCACGCCGTCGCGCGCGCCGAACAGCGAGGCGTAGCCTTCGAAACCGGCCACGCCCAATTCGGACAAGCGCGCGGGCATAAGCTTTCGCGTGAGCCGATGCTTCACGCGTTCGATGTGTAACATGGTGGCAGGGTGTTTCTTTTCTTGAGAGCAAAGGGGCGAAAGGCGAGTGGCGAATGAAGAGGCCTCATTCGCCATTCGCTATTCGCCATCGGCTATTCGCGTTTCGACATCCGGTCGATCTTGGTTTCGATCCGAAGCAGCGTCTCGTGCAGGGCAGAGACTTCGGCCTCCAGCCGCACCACGCGTTCGGTCGCGGCTTCGTTCGTCCGCGTCTCGCGCTCGATCTCGCTGATGCGCTGCGCGGCCGACCCGGCCCAGAACAGCGCGCCTCCCGTCTGCAGCAGAAACGCGAACACCAGCGCCATCGGAATGCGCCGGTCGAGATCGAAACGCGCGCGCTTCGGGGGGCGCTCGTTCATGTCAATTGCCGTGAGTGTCATTTGCAAATCCATCGCCGCCCGCGACCGGGCCATAACCCGCCGCCGCGCGGCGTTCGTTCAGCGTCAGGAACTGCGCGTCATTGATGCGCTGCCATACCGCCTCGCGTTCGAGCGCCAGAGCATCGACCTGATCGGCGTCGCAGCCGATGCGCAAACCGCTGCCGAACCGGGGTCCGAGCCATCGGGTCAATCCCTGCGCGGTCTTGCCGGCGAGCGGCAGCACAGTCTGGCGCCAGAACGCGAGATTGGCCTCGCGATAATTGGAATAGGTGTTGTCGCCGGGAATGCCGAGCAGCATCGGCGGCACCCCGAAGGCAAGCGCGATCTCGCGCGCGGCGGTGGCGCGTGCGGTCGCGAAATCCATATCCGCCGGCGAATAACTCATGGCGCGCCATTCGAGCCCGCCTTCCAGCACCATCGGCCGGCCGGCGTTTCCGGCCCCCTGATAGGCGTTCTCCAGTTCCTGCTTCAGGCGCGCGAACTGCTCGTCGGAAAGATTGGGCTGGCCGTCGGGACCTTTGTAAACAAGCGCGCCCGAGGGCCGGGCCGCATTGTCAAGCAGCGCCTTGGTCCAGGCCGCGCCCGCATTGTGCACATCGATGGCGACGGCGGCGGCTTCGATCGGCGAAAGGCCGTATTGGTCGTCCAGCGGATGGAACAATTTCGCCTGCATCACGGGCAGAAACCCGGTCGCCGCATCGCGCGCGAGGCGCACCGTCTTTCCGTCCACGGAATAATCATAAGCTTCGGCCGAACCCCGGACGCCGGCCACGATTTTCACCCGGTCCGGCCGCAGCACGTGCAGCTCGCGCACCTCGCCGTTGAGCGCCAGCGCTTCGAGATAGGCGTTGCCCGCCGTCTGCAGATGACCGTACCAGGTGGTGAACAGCTCGACCCCGCTTTCGTCGGGATTGGGGTTGGCGAGGAGATCGAGCAGCGGATGCGATTCCAGCTCGTTCGCGCCCTCGTACAGCAGCCAGGGCACGGAAGCCGCACTTTCCGCGATCATCCGCACCGCGCGATAGGCGACCGCGTTCGCCATCACGCCTTCGCGCGCAAGCGCCGCATAATCGCGCGGCGTCCAGCGGGCCTGGCCGCCCAATTGCAACGCGATCAAGGGACCGCTCTTCGTCTCGGGCGCACGGGCGCGCGCCCGTCCCATTCGGAACCAGCGTTCGAACATAGGTACCTTTCCAGAGTTTTATTGGGTGGCCCCACACAAGCCGGGGGATCGATTGATCCCCATGGGGATCAATCGGCAGTCGCAGCAAAGTCGCGGACCAGACGCCTCTTACCTGTACTCTATTGCTATACCGTTCGCGTGGTCTTCGTTCCGATAGATTTTTTCTCCACGCGGCACAGCAATCGCAATTTTACCCTCCCCTGCCCAGGGAGAAAACCGCTCCCGTTGGGACAATGCTGACTTGTGTGCTGAAATTCGTCGTCGCTCCGCAATCTCGTTCGAATATTACGGCGGATGCCTTTCCGGTGGGATCCGGCACCACATGGCGGATTATCGTGCCGCACAAACCGGCAACGATTTCGCGATACTCGCTCAATGCTTTGTAGGCTGTCGCACCCGATACAATGAGAACTGCACCAGCCGTCACTGAAAATATCCATCCCCAACGCCTTGTCATCGTATTCCCTAACGGCTGCCGCTCTTGCCGGAGTGAGCACCAGGGCCAACCCTCGGGTTTGATAGGGAAAGCATAAACCGGTGGCCAGCGACTTAGGTTGGCTTGAATGTACCGTCATCGAGATTAAAGAGCGTCATCCCGGCATGCAAATATTGTGGTGGCCATCTCGAATCGCGAATGTCTTCGAGTACGCGCCGCGCGGAGTTATGGGTCACGGCAAGAGTTGCAGTTGCAGCGTTCACGCGCTTGTGATTGTGTAAATGAAGGCGTTGTTAAATCGCGCGCACGCGCGGTTTGGCGCTCGTGCCGGGAAAGAGATCGGCCAGCGCCCAGACCAGGGCATCCATGCGGTCCGGACTCGCGCCGGTGCCGTCATATTGACAAAGCTGATCTTCCAGCGCCGGGAAAATCCCGGCGTGATGCACCAGCCCGCGTTCGTACAAAGCGGCCGCCGGGCTGCTGCGCGTAACCTTGTCGCGCCGCGCATGCACGAGCCGCACAACCGCATCGGGCGCCGCCTGCCGGATCACTTCCCCGACCATGGCTCCGCCCTGATTGGCTTCGGCCACGATGGCATCGGCGGAGAAGGCTTCATAGGCCTCCGCCGCAGTCCGCGCCCACGCAAGCGGCGAAAGTCCGTGTGCGGATCGATCCGCCAGCACGTAACCCTCGCCCACTTCGCTCACGCCCGCCACCACGATGCCGCATTCGTCGGCGTCCTCGCCCACCGAGACCGGCGGGTCGACCGCCACCACCACGCGGCGGAGTTCCGGCCAGCCGCGCACGCGCGCGCGCTCGATCCAATCGCGCCGCCAGAGCGCTCCGTCATTGTCCTCTATCAGCTCGGCGTCCAATTCCTGCCGGCCGAGCCGCGTGCCCGCATATTGGCGGCGCATCTGTTCCAGAAAGGCGGGCGCCAGATTGGCCGCGTTGGCAAACGTGCCGGCGCGCGTCACCGCGACGCCTTCGTTTGCCAGCAGAGCCTTGAACGCCGCCAGATTGCGCGGCGTCGTGGTGATAACGGCGCGCGGAGCCTCGCCAACGCGCAACGCCATCAGCAGCATGTCGAGCGTCTTCTGCGGTTCCTGCCATTTACACAGCTCATCGCACCAAGCGCCGTCGAATTGATGCCCGCGCAAACCGTCCGGCTCTTCCGCCGTAAAGGCCTGCGCCATTGCGCCGTTGGGCCAATGCAATTGCCGCTTCGAGGGCTCATGGCGCACGCCATCGGCCGCTCCGCAGCGCAGCAGTCCGGAATCGCCTGCGATCATCACGTCGCGGACATCGGCATAGGTTGCGCCCACCAGCGCAACGCGGCGCATCGCGCCGCAGCGGGCGCCTTCGCAAATCCATTCCGCGCCGGCCCGCGTCTTGCCGGCACCGCGCCCGCCCAGGAACAGCCAGATGCGCCACGCGCCTTCCGGCGCAAGCTGCTCAGGCCGCGCCCAGAACGGCCAGTCGCAATCGAGCGCTTCGGCCTCATCCGGGCCGAGGTCCCGGAGCAGCAGACCCCTCGTCTCTTGCGGCAAGGAGTTGATCGAGCTTGCGGACAAAATTTTCTTTGATCGCTCGTTCATCGCGCGTTTCTGTCTTCTTGCCCTTTTTCTCGCGGCGCGCCTTCACGGCGTCGACTTCGTCCAGCGTGCGCGCAAGTTCGGCCATGATGCGTGCGTCGCGCGCGCGCCGTTTCTCGGTGGTTTCGCTCATCGTCGGTTCCATCTCAATCTGCTCGATTTGCCATTTCAGGATGCGGCGGAGGGCCTCGACTTCCCATTCGTCCGGAAGCGGCGCACCGCCGGCCAAGAGTTCGGCCACGACGCTCGGGCGCCGCGGCGCCTCATCGGCGGCGGGTTCGATCTTCGGTCGCGATTTCGTGGATGTGGTTGACTTGGTCATGACAGCGCTGCGCTTCAAGACGCTGGTGCTGTCCTAATTAGCCCTGCAGTGTCCTAAGCTGATTTACAGAGTGTCCTAGTTCGCTAAACGTGGTCCGTTTGACCGGTGGAGCGAGCGATGAAAGTCAAAGGCGTGATCTGGAAATGCCGCATGAGCTGGCACGAGCACATGACGAAGGGAAATGATCCCGAGGCGGACAAGTCTGCTGGCGGCGGCCACATCTCTGTGCGCCGCGCCGCATTTAGTTCTTCTTCTGTGGTTCCGGCACGCCCGCCCGGCGACGCATCTTCGAAATGAAGACTTTCAGGTAACCGTCTAAATCCTCAAAGCTCGCAGCCGAGAGGTTGTCCGGGAAAGTCAAAACCACATCGCCCTCCTCAAGAGCGAATACCTCTTTCCGGGTTCCGGCACGAACCGGCGTCTCTTCAAGCGCCAAAAGTGGCGGATTGGCGGCCTGTTTAGCCGCCCCGCCTGCTGCTGCCACCGCACCCTTCTGCGCCACTGTCACATGTTCCATCTGAATACCCGTCTCGCTTCCATCGACGAAGGCCCACTTTTGGCCGTCGCGATCTTGAATTGCGCGAATCCGGACAGGCTTCTCAAACTGTAGAACGCCGCCGATTTCCACCTGAACGAGATCGCCAACATCGGCGACCTGGTTTTCAGTCTCTTTGGGCGTTCCTACCTTTTCTGTCACTGGGTTCGTGGAAGGTATAATGCCAGCTTGCGCCAGTTTTGCAAACTTTATCGTCTCCTTGTATTCAGAGATTAAGTCCCTGGCTCCGCCCTCACTGAACCCTTTATCGCGAACCAAAAAGGTCTCGAATGTCGGATCGGACGGAAGGGCGTCCTGCCACTTCTGCCAGAGTTCAGCGTGAATTGTGGGCTTCAAAGCCGCTTGGGCAATTAGCGCGTCCCGCTCGGCGGAAATGGGCTGCTTGTCTAGCAGGATATTTAGCGCCAGTTCTGTAAGGCGAACCTTACGCTGATCACCAGCACCTTCAAACTCAAACAGGCCATAGTGCCCGAGGGCGGCGATGGTTTGAAGCGCAGGCCCGGTTTTCGGCCCCATAGCCCAGGCAACGCACGCTGAGGTGGTCGGCGAGAAATGCTTTGGCCGCCCCCCTTCCGCTATGCGGAACGCCTCAGCGCGCTCCAGCGCCTTCTGAACGGGTATCCAAGGAAAGGCCGGACTACGGCCCTGCCGAGGCTTCTTCTGCGGCACCGGAACGCCGGTCACGGCTTTCGAAATGGTATCAGACATGGGCGATCTCCCTTTCGCTCATATCTGTCTCACGAGCCACTCCGATCTGCAAGAGAAATATGCGCATATATGCGATAAAATGTTTGACGGCAGGGAAGGTAGGTTTATAGTGACGGTGCGGGTTAAGGAAATCGGCCATGTTCAGAAGAGTCGCGAGCCCCGGCTGAGAGCGACCGGCACCGGGGCGAGGACAAATAGGAAGGGCCGCTACCCGGCTCCCCACGAAGGAAAAGGTAGCGGCCCTTAATCGGCTCTCTGATCACCGGTCGTCTAACGGTAGGACGCCCTCCCTTACAGTCGGGATATCCAGGTCCGAATCCTGGCCGGTGAACCAGAAATCAGGTGGGACCGTCGCTGCGCTAACAGCTCCGGCCCCGGATCAAAACCCAGGGATTTGGCCCCCGAGCTATGACCGCAACGCACAATATAGCGCACGCGGGCCATCCCTTCAATTCGAGGGGCATTGGCCGTGAACATTCTCTCCCACGATAAGCAAGCCCAGATCATTGCCGCGCTGGCGGAAGGATGCAGCATCCGCGCGACCGAACGTCTTACCGGTGTGCATCGCGACACCATCACGCGCCTAGCCGTCCGCGTCGGCGAAGGGTGCGCCAAGCTGCACCACACCATGATGCGCGATCTGCAGGTCAGCCGGATCGAACTGGACGAAATTTGGTCCTACGTCGGCAAGAAGCAGCGCAAGGTCACGCCCGACGATGACGACATGGTGGGCGACCAGTACACGTTCATCGCGCTTGCGGGTTCGGCCAAAGCGATCATCACCTATCGCACCGGCAAGCGCACGCGGGCGAACACAGAGCTATTCGCGACCGATCTTCGCCGCCGCGTGGTGGGTGCCCCGGAAATCTCTGCGGACGGCTTCCCTGCCTATCCCTGGGCCGTCTCCATGGCGTTTGGCGATCAATGCCAGTTCGGCGTGATCGAAAAGCACTACGCGGTAAACGGCACGCCTGAAGCGTCCCGCCGCTACAGCCCCGGCGTAGTAGTAGGCGTGAGCAAGCATGCCGTAGTAGGCCGTCCCGCGCATGTCAGCACGTCCTACGTCGAGCGCCAGAACCTAACACTCCGGATGCAGCAGCGCCGCTTCACGCGGCTTACCAACGGCTTCAGCAAGAACTACTTGAACCATTGCGCGGCGGTCGCGCTCTATGCCGCTCATTACAATCTGTGCCGCGTGCACGAAGCCTTGCGCGTCACGCCCGCGATGCAGCTTGGCGTCACGGATCACATCTGGACGATCGGCGAATTGGTCGAAGCGGCCTTCACGGGCGCGACGCCTCAGGTTCAGGGCCGCAAGGTGGGACGTTTCACGGTAATCGACGGTGGGAGGGGTGAGTCAAAGTGACTCACCCCCAGTGACGACACGCACCCTGGACTCCAAGTCCGGTTAAAGTTCTCCAAAAGGAGAATCATCATGCCGGACGCCACATACAATTTGAATGGCGGGTTCAAGCCAACGCTCAAGCGCAATGCCGATCTGGGCGGCCCCGACTTTTTCCCCACCCCGCGCTGGGCGACGTTCGCGCTGATCGACAATGAAAAGCTCTCCGGGGACATTTGGGAGTGCGCGTGCGGTGACGGCACAATGTCCAAGGTCCTGGAGGAAACGGGCTGCGCGGTTCCCAGCACTGATCTGTACGAGCGCGGCTATGGTGAGCCTGGGGTCGATTTCCTGAAGGCCGCGCGGCGGGCCGACAACATCATCACAAATCCGCCCTATAACGCCGCTGAAGGTTTTGTTGCGAATGGCGTGAAGCTCGCCAACCACAAATTCGCTCTCCTACTGAGGCTAGCCTTCCTTGAGGGGGCCAATCGAGCAAACACAATCTTTTCACGCATTCCGCCCTCCCGCGTATGGGTGTTCAGCGAGCGGATCACCTTCTACATGAAGGGCGCAACGCAAGCGGGATCGGGCACGACCGCTTACGCGTGGTTCGTGTGGGATAAGGACGCGCCGAGCGGGACTGAGCTGAAATGGTTCAAGCCCGGCTATAAGGCCCGCTATGCTTAAGGATGCTTGCGCTGCTTACCGGAGTCCGTGACTTCGTAGCCCACTCTTGGCACGTGGGTTAGGTAGCCCTCGCAGATGTAATTTCCCGCGTCCGCGTGGTGCGATTTAATATTCCTGATCTGCTGTTCCCACATTTCTTCATTTGGTCGCGTCTTGGATACCACGCGATCGGCAGCCGATAATTTCAAATGGCCCGGTATTTCTCTCTTGCATCGAGCAAAACTCACAACACCATTCGGCGCAGTTTTGGCAATTTGCACAATCGCGAATGCCACTTCGTTTTCCGTCACTCGATTTGCAGTTTTCGGCATGGTCGCCCTCCCCAGGAAAGGCGACAAGCCTAGGCGAGTAACTGCCGTTATTCGAGTCCCGGTTGTAGGCCGTATGAGTGTCCTAATTCCCCCAATCGGTTGTCCTAATTCGGACAGTACCAAGACGCTGCGTTTCGCTTTTTCGAGATGGGTCTGCAAACCCGCTTCCGCGCGCGCCTCAATCCGGCCGCAATCTCACGCGCGGGACGACTGATCCCGCATCAATGCGTGAGCGCGGATTTCGTTGCTATTTCAGTCCGGTAAATAGTTCCAGAGCAGCAGTAGCGCTGGCCGCTCTCACGCGTTTCGTCTCGTGCATGGTTTCGGAGATAGACCCGAAATGGGCGACGAGCGTCCCGCTTTCAAGACCGGCCAGAGCGAAAACGAAGAAGACGAAGGCGGGTTCAGGAACCGCCTCTCGCGCGCTCGCGTCCGGTTTCGCGACTATGTGAACGGGCTCGAATGGCCGGGCAACTGGCCGCGCAGGTTCAGGCTGCCGCTTCTCATCCTTGGCGGCGCGGCCGGAATGATGGCGGCCGGGCTCGTGCTGCTCGTAGTCGCGGGCTTCCTGATCGCGCCTGCGATTCCCGCCCGCGCCGACCTTTATGCGCTCAACCGCCCCGGCGCTCTCACCTTCAAGGACGAGCAGGGCGACATGGTCGGAGTGCGCGGCGCCTTCGTCGGGGACAGGCTCAAGCTCGCCGAGATGCCGGCCTATCTGCCGGCCGCCTTCCTCGCCATGGAGGATCGCAAATTCTACAGCCATCACGGCGTCGACCCGGCCGGGCTCTTGCGCGCAGCGATGGCCGATTTCAAGGCCGGCCATATCGTGCAGGGGGGCTCCACCATCACGCAGCAGGTGGTGAAGATCGTGCTGCTGTCGCCCGACCGCACCTTCTGGCGCAAGCTGCGTGAACTCGCAGGCGCCTTTGCGCTGGAGAGCAGGCTCTCGAAGGACCAGATCCTCGAACTCTATCTCAACCGCATCTATCTCGGCTCCGGCGCCTATGGCGTGGATGGCGCCGCGCGCATCTATTTCGGCAAATCGGCGCGGGAAGCGACCCTTTCGGAGGCCGCGATGCTCGCCGCCCTAACCAGCGCGCCCTCCGCGTTTTCGCCGCGGCGCGATCTCGCGGCCGCCCAGACGCGCGCGGGACAGGTGCTGGCCGCCATGGTCGGAAGCGGCGCAATCACCAAAGCCCAGGCCGAGGCCGCGCGCGCCAGACCGGCGACCATCATGGACCCGACGCAGAATCTCGCCCGCGATTACTTCCTGGACGCGGCCGCAGACGAAGTGCGCGCCCTCGTTCCCTCGACGGACGGCGATCTCACCGTCACCACCACCATGGACCCGTCGCTGCAGGAAGCGGCCCGCACCGAGATCGCCTCCGTGCTTGGCCGCCGCGCGGCGCGCACGGCCAAGGCGGGGCAGGCGGCACTCGTCGCGATGGAGCCCGATGGCGCGGTGCGCGCCCTGATCGGCGGACGCGATTACGCCGAAAGCACGTTCAACCGCGCCACCAAGGCCCATCGCCAGCCGGGCTCGGCCTTCAAGCCTTTCGTGTATCTCGCCGCCCTGGAGCAGGGACTGACGCCGTCGACCGTCCGCGTGGACCAGCCCATCGCGATCAAGAATTGGGCGCCGGAGAATTACACCGAAGACCATGTCGGCCCGGTGACCTTGCACCAGGCTTTCGCGCGATCAATCAACACCATTGCAATCGAACTCGGACAAGAGGTCGGCATGCCGCGCGTGGTCGCCGTCGCGCAAAGGCTCGGCATCCAGTCGAAGCTCGATCCGGTTCCTTCGCTCGCGCTCGGCACCTCGGACGTGACCCCGCTGGAGCTGACCGCGGCCTATGCGAGCTTCGCCACGCTCGGAAACCGCGTCCGGCCTTACATGGTTATCGCGGTGCAATCGCCGAACGGTTCGTTTCTCTATCGGCGTCGGGCGCCGCAGCCTGCCCGCGTGCTCGATGAGAAGAACGCCCTCCTGATGAACGCCATGATGTACGAGGTGGTGCAGAGCGGCACGGGCACCGCGGCCGCCGTTCCCGGTCACGAAGTCGCAGGCAAGACCGGGACCAGTGAGGATTATCGCGACGCATGGTTCGTCGGCTTCTCGCCTCAGCTCATCGCCGGCGTTTGGGTCGGCAATGACGATTACTCGCCGATGAAGAAAGTGACGGGAGGAACGCTGTCGGCGCAAATCTGGAGCGGCTTCATGCGCACCGCGCTGAAGAACGTGCCGCCCACGCGGCTGCCGCGCGCCGACCCGCCGCCTCCGGTTGAGGGCGTGGATATTGCCGCAACGGGATCGGATGGCGACAACGCCATCCAGCGCGGCGTGGACGAAGGGCTGAACGGGATCGGCAGCTTCTTCAACCGCCTGTTCGGTGGCGGCGCCAGCTCATCTGCGCAAACCGGACGGCCGGCTACCGAGGAGGATGGCCAGCGTTTTTTTCCCGAAGAAGGTGACAAGCGTTATTCCATGGACATGGATGACCCGGGCGACCAGATGCCGCCGATGCCGGTGGCCCCGTCCATGGCCTCGACGCAGCCCGAGCAATTGCCTCCGCCGGCGCGGCCGAACGTGACGGTGCCGGCGATGGCTCCGCCTCCTCCACCGCCGCCGGATCAGCGCGCCGGCCGCCAGAACACCGAAACCTTCGTGTTCCAGAACGGCGATACCGGCGAGCGTTACACCTTCCGCACAGAGGTCCCGCCGGCCGGACGCAACGACCTCGCCTTCCCCGCCGACCGCTAGCGCGCGTTCAACCGCATCCTCGGTGACTTGCTTATGCCGGTCCCGCCCTGCACCATCGCGCGAACACGCGTGAAAGGAAGCAGCGTATGGGTTTGTTCGCGCGACTGGTCTTGATCGCGGCTTTCGCCTTGGCGGCGTGCGGCCCGGCCGAGCAGCCGAAAGCCCCGAGCCAGGGAAAGCCCCAGACAAAAATCCGCTTCGTCACCGACTGGAAAGCCCAAGCCGAGCATGGCGGCTTCTATCAGGCCCTGGCCGAAGGGCTGTACGCCAAGCGCGGCCTCGACGTGACCATCCTGCAGGGCGGGCCGTCGGTGAATATCCCGCAATTGCTGGCCGGGGGGGCGGCCGATTTCGGGATGGGCTCGAACAGTTTCATCCCGCTCAACCTGATCCGCGAAGGCGCCAAGATCAAAGCCGTGATGGCGGTGTTCCAGAAGGACCCGCAGGTCCTCATCACCCATCCGCGTGACGACATCAAATCGATAGCCGACATGAAAGGAAAGCCGATCATGATCGGCGACGCGGCGACCGTGACTTTCTGGCCGTGGCTGAAGGCGAAGTTCGGATTCAGCGATACCCAAATCCGCAAATACACCTTCAATCTGGCGCCGTTCCTGGTCGACAAAACGGCGATCCAGGAAGGCTATCTTTCCTCGGAGCCCTATTCGGTCGAGAAGGAAGGCGGCTTCAAGCCGCAGATCTTTCCGCTCGCCGACGCGGGCTATCCCGGTTACGCCAATATGGTGCTGGCGCCCGATAGCTGGATCGCCCAGCATCCCGAAGCGGTGCAGGCCTTCGTCGAAGCCAGCATCGAGGGCTGGATGCATTATCTCTACGGCGATCCGTCCGCCGGAAACGCGGCGATCAAGCGCGACAATCCGGAAATGACCGACGACGTGATCGCCCAGGCCATCGACAAGATGAAGTCCTACGGCATCGCATTCTCAGGCGATGCCGAGCGCCTCGGGCTCGGTGCCATGACGGACGCGCGCTGGCAGGAATTCTTCGATGTGATGGCGAAGGAAGGCGTCTATCCGGCGACGCTGAACGTGAAGGACGCCTACACGCTTCAGTTCGTGAACAAGGGTTATGCCTTGAACGCCCAGCACGCCGAGGCGAAGTGATCGCCGGGGAAGATGGTCCTGATTTTCCTCCCCCGTTCACGGGGGAGGTGGCGAGCGTAGTGAGCCGGAGGGGGGATGCGCGAAGCCGAACAAAAGACACGGAGATTGGCGAAGCGACTTCGCAATAGGATGCCGGACGCCGAGGTAATCCTTTGGTCCCGCCTTCGACGGGACGGCTTCCTCGGGTTCCGATTCCGCCGGCAGCACCCCATCGGACCATATGTCGCCGACTTCGCCTGTGTGCCCGCACGTCTCGTGGTGGAAATCGACGGTGACACGCATTTCAGCAGCGCTCAGATCGCACATGACCAGTGCCGTGATGCATACCTCAAGAGCCGCGGCTGGTACGTCTTCCGAATCACAAATCAGGAGGTCTACAAGAAATTGGATTCCGTTTTAGAGGGCATCGCGTTGCATCTCCCCCCTCCCCGTCTTTCAGCCGGACCTCCCCCGCAAGCGGGGGAGGAAAAGAGGAAATGATGACTATTGCCGAACTCAGCCGGGTCGAACGCGTCTTCAGCAACGGCGTGAAGGCGCTGGGACCGCTCGACCTCGCCATCGAGAACGGCGAATTCCTCTCTCTCCTCGGACCGTCCGGCTGCGGCAAATCGACAGCACTTCGCATCATCGCCGGGCTTCTCGCGCCCACTGCGGGCAGGCTTCACTGGCCACAAGCCAAGCCCCGCATCGGCTTCGTGTTTCAGGACCCCACCCTGATGCCCTGGGCGATCGTGCACCACAATGTTCGCCTCCCGCTCGACCTGCTTTCCGTGCCGCGCAAAGAGGCAGACGCAACGGCGGAATCCGCTCTCGCCCGCGTGGGCCTTTCCGATTTTGCCGGCGCATTCCCTCGCGCGCTGTCCGGCGGCATGCGGATGCGCGTTTCCATCGCCCGCGCTCTCGCCGCGCGTCCGAACCTGCTGCTGATGGACGAACCTTTCGCCGCGCTCGACGAAATCAGCCGCGACGCACTCAACGACGACCTGTTGAAGCTCTGGCGCGAGGATGGGCTCACCATCGTCTTCGTCACCCACAGCGTCTATGAGAGCACGTTCCTCAGCACACGGATTGTCACGCTGACGAAGCGGCCCGGACGGATCGCGAGCGAAATCGCTCTCGACTCGCCGCGCTTGCGCACGTCGGATTGGCGCCTGACGCCGGAATTCGCCGGCGCCACGCGGCGCGTCTCCGAGGCGCTGCGCAGCGCAATCGCGGCGGCGGTATGACGAAGTATACTCGGCCGCTTGATTTTTCTCCTCCCCCTGAAAGGGGGAGGTCGAGCCGCTCCGGCGGCTCGGGTGGGGGGCACCTGTACGTACCGCGGCATGATCCCTCCCCGAATCCATCTCGCGCTTGCGCGCTTCGATGGCTTCGACCCTCCCTTTTCAAGGGAGGGAGCGAAATGCGATGAGGCCCTCGCTTCGCCTTGCTCGCACGCTCATTCCCGCCGCGCTGGGCATTGCCGTGCTCGTCGCGTGGGAGGCGCTCGTTGCGATCTACAACATCCCGCGCTTCGTACTGCCCGCGCCATCGGCCATCGCCCAAGCCCTCGCCGACGATTTCCCTTCGCTCATGGCCTCGCTGTGGACGACGCTCCGCATCACGCTCATCGCCTTCGGGCTCGCCGTCGTCACCGGAGTGGCGCTCGCGATCCTCTTCTCGCAAAGCCGCGTCGTGGAGATGGCGCTCTACCCCTACGCGGTGATCCTGCAGGTGACGCCGGTTGTCGCCATCGCCCCCTTGATCGTCATCTGGGTCGGGTTCGAACGGATCAATGTCGCACTTCTGATCCTCGCCTGGATCGTGGCCTTTTTTCCCATTCTCTCCAGCACGACGCTGGGATTGCGCTCCGCCGACCACAATCTGATCGAACTGTTCCGCCTGTACGGGGCCTCCAACTGGCAGATTCTCACCCGGCTGAGGCTTCCCTCCGCCCTCCCCTATCTGCTCAACGGCATGAAGACATCCGGCGGGCTTGCCCTCATCGGGACCGTCGTTGCCGAGTACGGGGCGGGTTCGGGAACCGCGACGGGGCTCGCCTGGCGCATCGTGGAGGCCGGCAACCGGCTTCAGATCGCCCGCATGTTCGCGGCGCTTTTTCTGCTGGCGGCACTTGGGGTTGCGATCTTCTTCGCGCTCGCCTGGCTGGAATATTGGGTGTTGCGCAAATGGCACGAAAGCGCGGTGGTCAGGGAGATATAACATCACATAATTTGTAAAATGATAATTTTTACACTTGTTTTGTGTAATCTCTTGATTTTTCCACCTTGCAGTGTGATTTTCCCCGCGCTGCTTAAAGGCTGCGTGTGAAATGCCCCAGGTCCTGACTGCCAACCGCCTCCAGATCGGGGAGGTCGCCTATTGGGCGGGTGCGAAAGGCTGGGTTTCGGATTTCGCGGACGCCCAAATCCTGGACGATGCGGACGCCGAGGCCGCCCTCAAAGCTGCGGCCGAATGGGTACGCAAGGGCGAGGTGGTGGGGGTCTACCTCTTCGACGTGCGGGTCCAGAACGGCGCCATCGTGCCGGTGAAGATCCGCGAGGCGATCCGCGCCGCCGGACCGACCGTCCGCCGCGATCTCGGAAAACAGGCACAGCATGTATCGCTATGACGAATTCGATTCCGTGCTCGTCCACGAGCGGGCCGAGCAGTTCCGCGGCCAGGTCGCGCGCCGGCTCTCGGGCGAACTGACCGAGGACGAGTTCAAGCCGCTTCGGCTCATGAACGGGCTGTACCTGCAGCTCCATTCCTACATGCTGCGCATCGCCATTCCCTACGGCACGCTGTCATCGCGCCAGTTGCGCAAACTTGGGCAAATCGCGCGGCGCTATGACCGCGGCTACGGGCATTTCACGACGCGCCAGAACTTGCAGCTCCATTGGTCGCAGCTTCCCGATGTGCCCGACATGCTGGTCGAACTCGCCGAAGTCGAAATGCACTGCATGCAGACGAGCGGCAACAATGTCCGAAACATCAGCGCCGATCCGTTCGCGGGCGCAGCGGAAGGCGAAATCGAAGACCCGCGCATCCTGTGCGAAATCCTGCGCCAATGGTCGACGCTGCACCCGGAATTCTCCTTCCTGCCGCGCAAGTTCAAGATCTGCGTGATCGCCACGGAAGAAGACCGCGCGGCCCTGCTGATCCACGACATCGCGATCAAGGCGGTGAAGAACGAGGCCGGCGAAATCGGCTATCGCGTCTATGTCGGCGGCGGCTTGGGGCGCACACCCTATCTCGCGCAGGAAATCGGCAGCTTCGTCGAGAAGCGCGACATCCTGGGATTCCTCGAAGCGATCCTGCGCGTCTACAACGAGGCCGGACGCCGTGACAACATCCACAAAGCCCGCGTCAAGATTCTGGTGCACCAGATCGGCATCGACGAAATGCGCCGCCGGGTGGAGGCCGAATTCGCCGAGATTAGGAAATCCCAGATCCTAGAGCTTCCGGCGGAAGAGATGTCGCGCATCGCGGCCTATTTCGCGGGCCCCGTCTTCGCCACGCCGCCGGCAGTATCGCCTGAGTTCGAAGCCGCCAAGCGCGAGAATCCCGATTTCGCGGATTGGGTGAAGACCAATGTCCATCCGCACAAGGTGGCCGGCTACGCCATTGCGACCGTTTCGCTGAAACCCATCGGCAAGACGCCGGGCGATTGCACTTCAGAGCAGATGGAAGCGCTTGCGGACATGATGGACGCGTTCGGCCAGGAGGAAATCCGCGTCACCCATGAGCAGAACCTGATCCTGCCGCATATGCTTGTGTCCGATCTCTTCGCGCTCTGGCGGGAACTCGTGCCGCTCGATCTCGCGACGGCAAATCACGGGCTTGTCACCGATATCATCGCCTGCCCCGGCCTTGACTATTGCGATCTTGCAAATGCGCGCTCCATTCCGGTGGCGCAGGCGATCCAGAAGCGGTTTGCCGATCTCGAACGCCAGCACGATCTGGGCGAGTTGAAGATCAAGATTTCCGGCTGCATCAATGCCTGCGGCCATCACCATGTCGGGCACATCGGCATTCTCGGCGTCGACCGCAAAGGGGTGGAGAATTACCAGATTCTGCTCGGCGGCTCGGGCGCGCAAGACGCGAGCCTCGGCGAAATCCTGGGCCCCGGTTTCGATTCCGAAGGCATCGTGGATGCGGTCGAGAATGTGATCGGCACCTACACGCACCTGCGCCATGACGGCGAGCGCTTCCTGGACACCTATCGCCGCGTCGGGGCGCCCGCCTTCAAGGAGCGCCTCTATGCTCGTTGAGGTCAAAGCCGGTTCGGCCCGAATTGTCGATGACATCTTTACGACACTCGCCGATGGCGAGCCGCTGCCCGATGGACCCGTGATCGTTTCCCTGAAGCGCTTCCTCGCCGAGAAGGACGGGCTGCTCGCCCGTGCCCATCCGTTGGGCGTGCGGCTCGAAACCGCCGAATCTCCGGAATTGCTCGGCCCGGAGTTGCACCGCCTCGCCGCCGTCGCGCTCCATGTGCATCACTTCAGGGACGGGCGCCATTTTTCCTGGGCGCGGCTCTTGCGCACCCGGCTCGACTACCGCGGCGAGGTTCGGATCGGGGGCCATGTCCTGAAAGATCAGATCGCCTTCTACGCTCGCGTCGGCGTGAACGTCTTCGACCTCGCTCAGAATATCGCGCTCCGCGACATCGAGGCGGCCCTTTCCGAGATCAGCCAGGTCTATCAACCCTCGGTGGACGGCCGGCCGACGATCCAGGATTTGCGGGCCGCGCGCGCGCACGGGGCCTTAGTTCCGCCCACTTGAAGCTTGACGCTCCCGAACCTTCTATATTGTCTCACGTTATCTGTTGCGGCGGGCCGCGGAAGGAGGCGTCCATGCGGAAATTCCTGAGTTCGTGTCTGGTTTCGGCGCTGGTGCTGACGCCGCTCGCCGCCGCGCACGCGGAAACCTCGATTGCCTGCATGTACATGCTGATGCGGGTCTACAAGGCCGAGCTCGACGCGTGTCGTGTGCCGCTCGCCAAGGATCGCGATGCCCGCTACCAGCGCATGCGCGCCGGTCTGGAGCAGTTCATCCGCACCAATGCCAAGGTCGATCCCAACCGGATCATTTCGGGAATCGAGAACGACAACATCAAGCGCGCGCTTGCGGGCCTCAAGTCCTGCAAGTCGGACGATTTCAAATATGCCGTGCAGGCGCTCGACCAGATCACCACGCCCGATCACGAAAAAATGGTGGAAGGCACGCTGTCGCTGAAGCGCGACCCGATGGCGGGCGATTGCAGCAGTTGACCCTTATCCCCTGCGCGCCTAAGAACCGCGCGTTCCTTCGGGGTCCGCGTCCATGAACATTCAGCAGCCCCCTCGTCCGCCCGAATTCGTCGCCGGCCAGGGGCTCGCGCATTATCCCTCGCTGGCGCAACTGATCGAAAAGACGCGGCCCACGCTTCCGCATTATGCTCTGCACCCCCGGCGCTTTCGCACCGCGGCCGGGCATTTTATCGATTCCTTCCCCGGCACTACGATGTATGCGGTGAAGGCCAATCCGGTCGGCCATGTGCTCGATCAGATATATGCGGCCGGCATCCGCCATTTCGATACGGCCTCGCTCGCCGAAATCGAGCTTATCCGCGGCCGCTATCCCGATTCGACTTGCCACTTCATGGCGCCGGTGCGGATACCCGGCGAAGCGGGCACAGCCTGGCGCCAGCACGGGTTGACCGATTTCGTGGTCGATTGCGATCCGGAACTGGACAAGCTCCTGTCCGAGACGGACGGTGGCAAGGCCCTGCGCATCTTCGTGCGCGTGGCGACGCCGCTCGGCGGGGCCATGCTGGAGCTTTCCAGCAAATTCGGCACGACGCCCGCCAATGCCGGGCGCCTGCTGAGGCGCATCGCTGGCGCTGGCGCGAAGCCGGCCCTCACCTTCCATGTCGGCTCGCAGTGCCTGAGCCCCTTCACCTATGCCCAGGCCGTGGAACTCGCGCGGCGCGCGGTGACTGCGGGCGGCGTGACCGTCACGGCGCTCGATGTCGGGGGCGGCTTTCCGGGGCCCTATATCGGCAACGACGTGCCGCCCTCCCATTGGTATTTCGACACGGTGCGCGAGGCGACCGTTGATTTCCCCATGGTCGAAGGTGGCGAGATCTTCTGTGAACCGGGGCGCGCGCTCTGCGCCGAGGGCGTCTCGCTGGTGGCTCGCGTGATCCTGCGCCGCGACGACCAGCTGTTCCTGAACGACGGCATCTATGGCAGCTTCGACGAATTGGCGGTGCCGGCCTGGACGGCGGATTACCCCCGCCGCGTCTATTGCTTCGGGCCGAGCGGACGCGTGCGCGAGCGGCGCGGCGAATCCAAGCCGTTCAAGATTTTCGGACCCACTTGCGACACGCTGGACGTGCTGCCGCGGCCGCTGTTGCTGCCGCAAACAATCCAACAGGACGATTACATCGTGTTCGAGAACATGGGCGCCTATTCGGTTGCGCTCCGCACCGGCTTCAACGGCTTTTACCCCAACGACTGGGCCATCATCGACGGGGAGTAAGCGGCACCGCTTCGGCGGCGTGGCTGCGTTCGCGGGTCAACCCGCCTTACGCTGGCGCGTCTGCCGCTGCATATGCTCGCGCAGCGCCTTGTTGATGGCGGTCTGATAGCCACGGCCTTTTGCCACGTGGGTCCTGAACCAATCCACCACATCGGCATCAATGCGGAGCGTGAGTTGTTGCTTCAGGGGGCGGTAGAACAGACCCCGTTTGGCGCCGGACCAATCGCGAACTTCGGGAATATCCCGCGTATCGATCTTGCCTTCCTGCAAGCGGGCAAGCGACCTCAGTTCAGCCTTCTGCTTTGCCGTCAGCGGCTTAGGCGGCGTGGACAAATTCCTTGACGCGTGAAACCCGAATTGATTCAAGGCTGC
>CAZBRO010000002.1:229068-314928 GCA_964494505.1 uncultured Bordetella sp. | reverse complement strand
AGCGCCGGCAGATCATGCTGGTCCAGGTCGTCAAGGAAGAGCGCGGCAACAAGGGTGCGTCGCTGACCACGTTCCTGTCGCTCGCCGGCCGCTATTGCGTGCTGATGCCGAATACACCGAGGGGCGGCGGCATCTCGCGCAAGATCACCAACGCGGCCGACCGCAAGCGCCTGAAGAGTGCCGCCCAATCGCTCGAATTGCCCGAAGGCATGGGCCTCATCATTCGCACGGCCGGGGCCAACCGCACCAAGCTCGAAATCAAGCGCGACTACGAATATCTGCTTCGGCTGTGGGATACGGTGCGCGAGCTGACGCTCACGTCCAACGCGCCCGCGCTCGTCTATGAGGAAGGAAGCCTCATCAAGCGCGTCATCCGCGATCTCTACAGCAAGGACATTTCGGAGATCGTGGTCGACGGCGATGCCGGCTATCGCGACGCCAAGGACTTCATGCGCATGCTGATGCCCAGCCATGCGAAAAACGTAAAGCCCTATAAGGAAGCGCTGCCGCTTTTCCAGAGCTACCACGTCGAAGCGCAGCTCGACGCGATGTTCAGCCCGGTGGTGCATTTGCGGTCGGGCGGCTACATCGTCATCAACCAGACCGAAGCTTTGGTCTCCATCGACGTGAACTCGGGCAAGGCGACGCGCGAGCATTCCATCGAAGAGACGGCGACCAAGACCAATCTCGAAGCCGCTGACGAAATCGCGCGGCAGCTTCGCCTGCGCGACCTTGCCGGCCTCATCGTGGTCGATTTCATCGACATGGAGGACAGCAAGAACGACCGGGCGGTGGAGAAGCGGCTGCACAATGCGGTGCGCGGCGACCGCGCGCGCATCCAGATCGGGAAGATCAGCCAGTTCGGCCTGCTGGAAATGTCGCGCCAGCGCCTTCGCGCAGGCGTGCTGGCCGGTTCAACCGTCACCTGCCCGCACTGCAACGGGCAGGGCATCATCCGTTCGACCGAATCGGCGGCGCTGCGTCTCCTGCGCGCGCTCGACGAAGAGGGGCAGAAGCAGCCGGCCGCCAACGTCACGGTGCGGGCGCCGAACGATGTGACGATCTACACGCTGAACCAGAAGCGGCGCGAACTCGCGCGCATCGAAGAGGCCTATGATCTGGCCATCATTTTCGATCCGCAAGCCAGCATGATGGGCGGAAGCTTCGAGATCGAGCGCACCGGCCAGCGCATCCCCACGGTCCGCCCGAAGGCTTTGCCGGTGTCGGTCGAGGCGGGCTTCCCTGCCGAGGAGGAAGAACCGGAGGCCGATGTCACCATCGTGGAGCCGCCGGCCGAAGCGCCGCGTGAGGCGCCGGCACAGGCGGCCGAGCCCGAGCATGCCGCCGATGGACGCGGACGCAAGCGCCGGCGCAGACGACGCGGTGGACGTGGACGCAACGGCAATGGAGCACCCGGCGGTCTTCCCGAAGCCGAATTGGAGCCCCGGCTGGGCGATGAACGTGGCGATGACGAATTGCCCGCCCCGATTGCCGCGGAAGCCGGGCCCGATGCCCTCGGAACCGAGAGCGAAGGAATCGAAGAGGAAGACGGCGAGGATGAACGGGAAGAGAGGCAGTCCGCACAGGGCGCCGCCGCTCAGGGACCGTTGGGTGAGGGTGGTGACAAGCGCCGCCGCAGACGCCGCCGCGGACGCCGCGGACGCCGCCGCGACGGCGAATTCGGCGGGAATGGAGAAGCCCCGGCTCCCGTCACCGCACAGCCCGCCCCAGCCTTGGCCGCAGGGACAGAGAACGCCGAGCCCGCAATGCTTGCGCCCAACGGGGAATCATCGCCGCTATGGTCGCTGACGGATCATACGCCTGCAGCGGAGGCGCTGCCCGCGCTGTCCGTTGCGGTCGAGCCCACCGTGACGCCGTTTGTGGTTCCGGCCAGGGAAGAGCCCGAGCCCGCGGCCGCGCTGACAGCGCAAACATCTGCCGCTCCGGCTGAGGAACCGGCCGCACCGCCGGAATTGGCGTCGCTCCCCGAGGAACCGGCCGCGGCATTCGGCCAAGCACCCGTTGCTCCCGAGGAACCGCCGCGCGAGGCGCGCAAAGGCTGGTGGCAGCGCCGCTTCAAGGCGTAAGCGGCGCGCGCCCGCATGGTTCGACAAGCTCCCCATGAGGATTGGGGGCGTCGAACCATAGAGCGCGGAAGCTAACGCCGAAATCATGGGCCCGGCATTGACGGACTCGCCCACGAATCCTACCGTCCGTGGCGGCGGGGACACATCGCAAGGAGTATGTGCCGGTGAAGCGTGACCTTTCCGGTTTGCGACCCCTTTTTGGGCTTGCCGTGGCGGGGCTGATGATGGCTGCCGCCATCGCGCTCCCTTCCTATACGGCGCATGCACAGGGCCAGGGCATCGCGCTCATTCGCGACACGGAGGCCGAGCGGGTTCTGCGCGGCTATCTCGATCCCATTCTGCTGGTCGCGGGCCTGCGGCCGGATTCCGTGCGCCTCTACCTCGTGAACGATCCTTCGATCAACGCGTTCGTCGCCGAAGGTCAGAACATGTTCCTGAACACCGGCATCCTGATGGCGCTGGACACGCCCAATCAGATCACCGGCGTCATGGCCCATGAAACGGGCCACATGGCCGACGGCCATCTGGTGCGCTCGCAGGCTGGCATCAAGGCGGCAACCCTGCCGCTGCTTCTCTCCATGGCGGCGGGTTTGGCGGCGATGGTCGCGGGAGCCGGCGATCTCGGCCAGGCGATTCTCCTGGGCGGCCAGCAGATCGCGGAACGCACCTTCCTCGCCTTTTCGCGAACCCAGGAAGCTTCGGCCGATCAGGCAGGGGTGCGCTATCTGACGGCCACACACCAATCGGGCCAGGGCATGCTGGACGTGTTCAAGCGGTTCGAGAACGAGGAAATTCTTTCGTCCCAGCACATCGATCCCTTTGCCCAGACGCATCCCGCACCCGCCGACCGCATCGCCAATCTCGAAGGGCTGGTGAGTGCCTCCCCCTATCGCGACGTCAAGGACAGCCCGGAATCGCAATATGCCTGGGACATGATGCGGGCCAAATTGCGCGGCTACATCCAGCGCCCCGAGGTGACTCTCCGGCAATATCCCGTGGCCGACGGCAGCAAGCCCGCACGCTATGCCCGCGCGATGGCCTATTTCCGCGAGCCCAACATGCAGAAGGCGCTCTCCGAGATCGAGGGTCTGTTGAAGGACGAGCCGGAGAATCCCTATTTTCTGGAAATGTACGGCCAGATCAAAGTCGAAATGGGCAAGGTGGATGAAGGCATCGAGCCTTATAAACACGCCGTCCAGATATTGCCGGACGCAGCACTGATCCGCATTGCGCTCGGCGCGGCGATGCTCGGAACCGAGAACCCCAAATACAATGCCGATGCGGTGAAGGAGCTGCAGACCGCACTGACCCAGGAATACGACAACTCGTTCGGCTGGTACGAGCTGGCGCAGGCCTACGGACGCACGGGACAGACCGGCAAAGCCGAACTTGCGACCGCCGAACGCTATTTCGTGGTGGATGCCTTCCAGCCGGCGATGCAGTTCGCGGTGCGCGCCCAACGGGTATTGCCGCCGGGCTCGACCGATTGGCAGCGCGCAACCGATATTTTGGCGATAGCACAGACTCAGGCGCAGGCGGAAAAGCGAAACCGATGATGGATATCAAGGCAACTTTGAAGATGGCGGCCGGCGGTGTCGCGCTGTTCGCTTTGGGCGCGGGCGTCACCGCGGCATTCACAGGTCAGCTCTCGGTCGGCGGCCCCGCCAACAAGGCCCAAATCGAGCAGGTGGTGCACGATTACCTCGTTGCCCATCCCGAAATCCTGGTGGAAGTCTCCCAGAAGCTCGACGTTCAGCAGGCGGCCGCCACCGACAAAGCGCGCCAGGATGCGCTCACTTCGCTCGGCCAAAAGGCGCTTCTGGACAAGAACGTCGCCTTCGTCACAGGCCCAGCGGACGCGAAAGTCACGGTGACGGAGTTCTTCGATTACCGCTGCCCGCACTGCAAGGCATCCATGGCGGCGATGAAGCATCTGGTGGAGAGCGGCTCAAAGGTCAGGGTCGCGTTCATCGAGCGGCCGATCCTGACGCCGGATTCGCTGTGGGCCGCGCAGGCCGCCGTCGCCGCGCGCCGGCAGGGCGACAATTTCTACGTCCCCTTCCATTTCGCGCTGATGGCGACCAATGGCGAACTCCCGAAGGACCGCATTCTCGATATCGCCAAGAGCGTGGGCCTGGATACGGCGAAACTGGAAAAGGACATGGCCGATCCCGCCGTGCTCGATCAGATCAAGGCTTCGAACGGATTGGCCGACAAATTGCATTTCGACGGTACGCCGACTTTCGTAATCAATGATAGGATCGTGGTCGGGGAAGTGACCGACCAGGAGCTGCAAAAGCTCGCCAGCGGCACATAGGGGATTTCCAATTCCAGGGAGGCATTGATGACTGCTTTCAATGTGGTGCGTTTTCGCGTCAAGCCGGGACGGGAACAGGATTTCATCGAGGGCCATAAAAGTTTCCAACGGCCGGAGGGCGCGCGCCGTTTCGTGCTGATCAAGACCGGCGACAGCACGTTCTGCGCCGTCGGCGAATGGGAATCGTTCGACCACATCGTTGCGGCGCGGCCGATGATGGTAGGCCTCCTGGATGGCTTCCGGGAGATGCTCGAGGAGATGGGCGAACTGGGCGTCACCGATCCGGTTTCGGGCGAAGCGGTGGTGGAGATTGGCCCCCCGGTTGCGGCGGCGGCTCCTGCGGCGCGCGCTCGCCGGGCGGCGGGAGGCGCGAGGCGCAAGCCCGCGAACAAGGCGCGCGCGACCTCGCCGCGCCAGGGGAAAGCCCCGGCCAAAGCCAAGGCAAAACCCAAAGCGAAAGCGAGCAAAAAGGCAGCGCCTCGCAAGGCCGCCAAGAAGCCCGCGCGCAAAGCCGCCAAGCGCGGTAAGCGGTAGGCTTTTTCAGCGCTCCGTCGCCTGAGCGATCAGCGCAGCTAACCGTGCGATGCCGGCGCGGATCGTCTCCGGCGGGCAAGCGGTGAAATTGAGGCGCAGATGGTTGTGCTGTTTGTCAGCCGGAAAGAACGACGCGCCCGGCACATAGGCAATGCCTTCGGCCAGGGCCGCCTTCAGCAGCTCGCCCGTGTCGATGGTTTCCGGCAGGCTCACCCACACGAACATGCCGCCTTCGGGTTTTGTCCAGGACGCGCTTGCGGGCATGTGCGCGGCCAGCCCATCCAGCATCGTACCGAGCCGCACGCCATAGGTTTCGCATAAGCCCGCGATATGGGATTGCGGCAGGCGCTGCACCACATCGGCCAGCACCATCTGGGTGAGCGCACTGACGTGGAAATCGCTCGCCTGTTTCAGCAGGCCCATCTTCTCGATGACGGGCGATGCGGCAACAACCCAGCCGGTGCGCAAGCCAGGCGAAATTGTTTTGGAGAACGTGCCGCTATAGATGACTCGCGTCCGTTCGATGCCGCGGGCCTGCGTATCCAGCGCCAGCAGCGAAGGCAGCGGCGCGCCCGCATAGCGTAAATCCGTATACGCACCATCTTCGAGAATCGCCGCGTCGTGAACCTCCGCGCCCGCAAGCAACGCTTCGCGCGCAGGCAACGAATAGCTCTCTCCGCTCGGATTGGCGAAATCGGGCATGGCGTAGGCAAGTTTCGCGTTCACGCGATCCTTGCCTTTGAGCGCCGCCAATGGACCGTAAGACGGATTGCACCCGGCAAAGGCATGCAAGAGGCCGAGATAGGTGGGCCGCTCGGTGAGCACGCCATCGCCCTCCCCCACCAGCAGCCGTCCAGTGAGATAAAGCGCCTGCTGCGAACCGTTGGTGATGAGCACATTCTCGACGCCGCAGTTCACGCCCTTGCCGCGCATATACTCCACGATCCGTTCGCGCAAAGGGGCGTAGCCCTCGCTGTTGGAATATTGGAGCGCCGCCCGGCTCAGCACCGGGTCCGCGAAGACGCGGGCATGGGCGTCGGCAATCAGGGCGGAGGGAAAGAGGGCCGCATCCGGAATGCCCCCGGCAAAGGAGATGATCCCGGGCTTGCCGACGATTTGCAGGAAGGCGCGCGTCTCGCCGCCGCCGGCGCGCTTGCCGTAGGCTGAAAAGCGCGCCGGCCAATCCGACACCATCTAGATGAGACCGGCGAGCGGGCTCGAGGGATCGGCGTAGCGCTTCTTCGGCATGCGCCCCGAGAGATAGGCAAGCCGTCCCGCCTCGACCGCGAGCTTCATCGCGCGCGCCATCTGGATCGGATTCTTGGCCTCCGCGATGGCCGTGTTCATCAGCACGCCGTCGCAGCCGAGCTCCATGGCGATGGCTGCATCCGAGGCCGTGCCCACGCCCGCATCGACGATCACCGGTACTTTGGCTTCCTCCACGATGAGACGGATGTTGACGGGGTTCTGGATGCCGAGTCCCGAACCGATGGGTGCGGCGAGCGGCATGATGGCAGCCGCCCCCATCTCTTCCAGGCGCTTGGCCAGCAGCGGATCGTCGCTGCAATAGACCATCACCTGGAAGCCTTCGCGGATCAGCACTTCGGTCGCGCGCAAGGTCTCGACCATGTCGGGATAAAGCGTCTTCCGGTCCCCCAGCACTTCGAGCTTCACCAGGGTCCAGCCGCCCGCCTCGCGCGCAAGCCGCAGCGTGCGCAGAGCGTCCTCGGCGGTGAAGCAGCCGGCCGTGTTGGGCAGATAGACGTATTTCTTCGGATCGATGAAATCGATCAGTTTGGGCGCGCCGGCGTCCATCACGTTCACGCGGCGGAGCGCCACCGTGACCATCTCCGCACCCGACGCTTCGAGTGCGGCGGCGTTCTGGGCATAATCCTTGTACTTGCCGGTGCCGATGATGAGCCGCGATTTGAGCGTGCGGCCGGCCACCACGAAGGGCTTCTCCGCCGGCGGAGCGGCGCGCGCCATCTCGTTGCCGCCGCCGATAAAGTGCACGATCTCAAGCCGGTCGTCCTGCGTCAGGGCTACCGTGCCATAGGTCGAACGCGGCACGATCTCGAGGTTGCGCTCGACCGCGACTTTCCTCGGGTCCAGCGACAGATGCGTCAGCAGGCCTTCGACCGTCAAAGGGCTAGGAAATTCCCGGGATTCTCCATTAAGACTTAAGCGCAACGCCATCAGACGGCTCTCTCTCCTGTTGAATGTTTCGGCCTGTTTGGTGTTTTCACTGACGGGACCGTATAACCCCACGCGATTCACGCCTCAACCACTGCCGACGGAAGCAAATTACCGCATTTTCGGGGGCCGTTCGTCCATGATCCTACCGGTATATGTCCTCAACGGGCCGAACCTCAATCTTCTGGGCTTGCGAGAGCCCGAGATTTACGGCCGCGCCACGCTGAAGGATATCGAACAGGCGGTCGCGGCCCGCGCCAAAAGCCATGGGCTGGACGTGGTGTTCCGGCAGTCGAACCACGAAGGCGTGCTGGTGGATTGGATTCAGGAGGCGCGGGAAAAGAGTTCGGGCGTCATCGTCAATCCCGGCGCCTACTCCCACACCTCCATTGCCATGTATGACGCGTTCAAGGCGTTAGGAAAGCCGATGATCGAAGTGCACCTCTCCAATCCGCTGTCGCGCGAGGCTTTCCGGCATCGCGATTATATCGCCCAGGTCGCCAAAGGGGCGATCATGGGGTTGGGCATGAACGGTTATCTCTATGCCATCGACGCCATGGCGGAGTTGGTCAAGCCATGAGCGATAAGAAGGACAAGCCCCTTCGCAACCGCATCGCGAACGCCATCGCCGGCGAAACCCAGCTGAGCGTGGATCACGGATTGGTGCGCGAACTCGCGGGCCTTTTGGAAGAGACGGGGCTGACCGAGATCGAGGTCGAGCGGGGCGGCCTGCGCCTTCGCGTGGCGCGGGGAACGATGGTAGCCACGGCCACGGTGCCCATGGCGTCAGCGCCCGCCCAATCCGTACCTGCGCAAACCAAAGAGGCCCAGCCCGAACCCGCTCGCCGCCAGGGCACGGTCGTCACCTCGCCGATGGTCGGCACGGTCTATCTGTCGCCGCAGCCGGGAACCCAGCCCTTCGTCAAGGTGGGCGATTCCGTTACTGACGGCACGCTTCTCATCATCGAGGCGATGAAGACGATGAACCCAGTGCCCTCGCCCGCTGCCGGGCGGATCGCCGAGATCTATGTCCATGACGGACAGCCGGTCGAGTTCGGCCAGCCCTTGATGCTGATCGAGTAAGGGAATGTTCGAGAAGGTCCTCATTGCGAACCGCGGCGAGATTGCGCTTCGCATCAACCGCGCCTGCAAGGAAATGGGCATTGCGACGGTGGCGATCCATTCCACGGCGGACGCGGAAGCCATGCATGTGCGCCTCGCCGACGAATCGGTGTGCGTGGGGCCGCCGCCGGCGAGCCAATCCTATCTCAACATCCCCGCCATCATCTCGGCCTGCGAGATCACGGGGGCCGACGCCATTCACCCCGGCTACGGTTTTCTTTCGGAGAACGCCCATTTCGCCGACATCGTGAAGGCGCACCACATCACCTTCATCGGGCCGCAGCCCGAGCACATCCGCCTGATGGGCGACAAGGTCGCGGCCAAACAGGCGGTGAAATCGCTCGGCATTCCGACCGTGCCGGGTTCGGACGGGGCCGTCGGGTCGGAGTTCGAAGCCGCGAGCATCGCCAAGGAGATGGGCTATCCGGTGCTGATCAAGGCGGCGGCGGGCGGCGGCGGGCGCGGCATGAAGGTGGCGCGCGAGCCGTCGGAATTGTCGCTCGCCTTTTCCACCGCGCGGGCCGAAGCCAAGGCCGCCTTCGGCGACGACACGGTCTACATCGAGAAATATCTTCAGAAACCGCGGCACATCGAAATCCAGGTGATTGCGGATTCCCAAGGCAAGGTGCTGCATCTGGGCGAACGCGATTGCTCGCTGCAGCGCCGCCATCAGAAGGTGTGGGAAGAAGCTCCCTCCCCCGCCCTCAATGTGGAAGCGCGCAACAAAATCGGCGGCGTGGTGACGGCGGCGCTGACCCAGCTCGGCTATCTCGGCGTCGGCACGGTCGAGTTCCTCTACGAGAACGGGGCGTTCTATTTCATCGAAATGAACACCCGCCTGCAGGTCGAGCATCCGGTGACCGAACTCGTCACCGGCATGGACCTGGTGCGCGAGCAGATACGCATCGCAGACGGCGGCGCGCTCGAACTCGAGCAGAGCGATGTCGTCGTGGCGGGCCACGCCATCGAATGCCGCATCAATGCGGAGCATCCCTTCACCTTCCAGCCCTCGCCCGGACGCATCACCGATTTCCATGCACCGGGCGGTCTTGGCGTGCGGATGGATTCGGCCGCCTATGCGGGCTACCGCATCCCCCCTTATTACGACAGCCTCGTGGGCAAGCTGATTGTGCACGGCAAGAGCCGCAACGAATGCCTGATGCGCCTGAGGCGTGCGCTTGACGAATTGGTCGTGGGCGGCATCGAGACGACCATTCCCCTGTTCCAGGAGCTGATCAAGGAGCCCGACATCCTGAACGGCAACTACGACATCCATTGGCTCGAGCATTATCTCGCCCGCCGCCCGAAGGCCGCCCCCTAGAACCCACGCTTCCCCAGGGCACCGCCTGTCCTGTATGATCGCCCATTGGGGGGAGTGATCGCATGTTCCGCTGGCTGCAACGCTGGTCGCCTGAACTGCTGAGCCTGATGCGCATCGCGGTCGGGCTCACATTCATTGAGCATGGCACGCAGAAGCTCTTGGATTTCCCCGTGCCGAAGCCGGGCCTCTCGCTGCCGCTCCTGCTCTTCACCGGGATTCTCGAAACCGTGGGCGGAACGCTGGTGACGCTCGGGCTCTTCACGCGGCTTTTCGCGTTTCTGCTCTCGGGCGAATTGGCGGTCGGCTATTGGTGGCTGCACGTGCGGCGCAGCTTCTTTCCGATGGCCAATGGCGGCGAGGCGATGGTGCTCTATTGTTTCGTGTTCCTCTATATCGCTGCGCTCGGCGCTGGACCCTGGAGCCTGGACGCGCAACTGAAGCGCGCATGATTTCGTGACCGCCATCAACCCCGAGGAATTGCTGCTTGCCTATCGGCTGGGGATTTTTCCCATGGCCGAAAGCCGCGATGCCCCGGACGTGCTGTGGGTCAGGCCCCATGAGCGCGGCATCCTCCCGCTCGACAAGTTCCACGTACCCCGGCGGCTTGCCCGCGTGGTGCGCTCCAACCGGTTCGAAGTCAGCGTCGATACCGCGTTCGAAGAGGTGATCGGGCTTTGCGCCGAATCCCGCCCGGACCGGCGTGAGACTTGGATCAACGACGCGATCATCGAGGTCTTCGTGGCGCTGAATGCGCGCGGCTTCGCCCACAGCGTGGAAGTCCGCCACGAAGGGGCGCTTGTGGGCGGGCTTTACGGGCTCTCGCTCGGGGGCGCGTTCTTCGCCGAAAGCAAATTCTCGCGCATGACCGATGCGAGCAAGGTCGCCCTCGTCCATCTCGCCGCAAGACTGAAGGCCGGCGGCTACACGCTCCTGGACGCGCAATTTCCCAATCCGCATCTCGAACAATTCGGCGCCGTGACGGTGACCGAAGAGCGGTTCCAAAATCTGCTGACCCAGGCGCTCGCGCGCAGCGCCAATTTCTACGGCTTGGGCCGGGCGGGTGCAGCTGCTGTGGGTGCCGTTGCAGGCGCCGGGCGCGCTGCCGGAGAAGCAGGCGGCGCAGGAATGCCCGGCGGAAGCGGCGGAGGCGCGGCTGCCGGGAGCGGCTCCTCGGTCTTACAGGTGATCACCCAGACATCATAGGTCGGATGCTCGAGCGCGTTCAGCGCTGGGGTGGAGGCAAACATCCAGCCGGAGAACATGCGCTTGGGCGGCTGGCCTTGGATGTTCTCGTCGATCTGCAGGAACGCGGTCGTCTCCGGCGGCTCTTCTGGCGGCACCGTGTAACAATAGCGCACCGTCAGCGTGAGCGTGCCGAAGCGGACCGGAACGCCGACGGGCGCATTCACGTCAATGGCGCGGCCGGTCAGTTTGTCGAGGCCGCGCAGAACCGCCATGCGCTTGACGCCGTGCGCGTCGGGCACGGCGTCGGCAAGGCCAACCGCCTTGGGCGGCAGAACCGTCGGCGCCGGCGCGGCCTGCGCGGTCAGCGCATATCCAAGGAAAAGGCCGGCGATGATGGTGTATCTCATTTGCCAGGGCCGCTGCTGCCGGTGCCGCTGAACACGGCCTTGCCCAGAAGACCGATCAGGTCGATCGACCCTTGCGTGTTCTCGATCTCGCCGCCGGGCTTGATCTGGTCGGGCGAGGCGCCCGGTTCAATGGAGAGATACTGGTTGCCCAGAAGCCCTTCCGAAGTGATCCGCACAGATGAATCGTCGGGCAGCTTCACGCTGTTATCGAGCGCGATGGTCACCACCGCATTGTAGGTCTTGGGGTCCAGCGCCATCTTCTCCACGGTGCCCACCTTGATACCCGAGAGCCGCACATCGGTTCCGATATTCACCCCATCGGCGCGATTGAACTTGGCGACGATGTCATAGCCCGAGATGGGGCCGGAGCCGGTGCTGGTATAGGCAAAGACCAGGAACAATGCGGCCACCGCGATCACCGCGGCGCCGATCAGGGTTTCGACGACAGCGTTCTGCATGTCTTGGATCCGTCCTCACGCTTATGCGGGTTCGTGCTTCGACAACTCATGCCTTCACAGGCTGGGCATGAGGGCCCTATCGCTTCACCTCGGACGCCAGGCTTCGTAATCGCCGGTGGCGGGCGGGCGCTTGCCTTCGTTCCACAGGCTGCCCTCAGGCCGCCAGGCCTCGGGCGTGCCGGAAAGATTGGGCTGATGGTCGAGTTCCCAGGCCCTGCGCTTCAGCGGCTCCTCGGTGGGGGGGCGCTCGAAGGTGTGGTGCAGCCAGCCATGCCAATCCGGCGGGACGCGCGAGGCATCGATCATCCCGGCATAGATCATCCAGCGGCGTTTTCCGTCCTTGTTCCGGTAGTAGCGATTGCCGAAATCGTCCTTGCCCACCAGAACGCCATGGCGCCAGGTGGTGAGCCAGGTGCCGGGGGTGGCGTTCACCCACCAGACGAAAAGCGCACGAAAGAAGGACATGGAGAAATTCCGATTCCGCGAGGCGGCCGACTATAGGCGGGCCGGCCGGGCCGTCAAAGCGCGGAAATAGCGGCCAAGCTTGGCCATTTCAAGGCGCGGCGAGCCCTAGCGGGGGAATTCACTGGCAGGCGGAAATCGTCCACCGAAATCTCACGTAGCCTTTAAGGATTCGGACATTCAAGGCTGGCGCCTATGCCATCCACCTCCGTTGCGCGCTGCAAAGGTGATGCAGATCAAAGTGAATCGGCCCCGGCCCTCATACAAATTTCGTAGTTAGTCTTTTGGGGGCACAAATGATCCGCAGCGGTTTGGTTTCCAGTTTGGTGATGGGATTGGCGCTCTTTGGCGCCGCGCCAGAAGCGAATGCAAACGCGATGTTTCGCGGAACCTTGAATTACATCCTCATCCTTCCTGCCTCCAAGGCGGGTACGCTGTCTCTTGGCAGTTTCACTTATGAGCCAGGATCGGAATATGTGGATCCTGCCGGATTGGGAACCGCCAGCGCTGGCGGAGGCCACGGCGTGCCCGCATGCGATTATCGGTTTTCCCGCAGCTGCTTTCCATTTCCGGCAAACGCCAAAGCGGTGGGTGGTATGGAGATTTTCGGAAAGGTTTCGCCGGGACAATCCGTGACGGCACTGGCCACAGGAACCCTGTCTGGCACGGTGACGAATCTGACGAATGAAGACATCACAAGATATCTCATCCTGAGACTGGGGGGGAGCATTCGTGCCGCCGCCAATTGCAGCAAATCCGACGATACATCCACAATCAGCTACTCCATTTCGATCACCGGCAACGCGGCGCCCGCCTCGAACGAGGCGACCGCCCATTGCAGCGACCCAGCCAAATCTCTGCCTAGCTCCATCAAATCCATTATCGACCTACCGCCGGGCGACTCGATAATTACCGTCTCGACCAGCCTCAGCGGCAGCGCGACGTCGACTCGGGTGGACAAAGTGCCCGAGCCGAATTCCGGAATCATGCTCCCCACCGGATTGCTTGGGACCGGTCTGTTCGGATATGGGGCCGCCCGGCGCGGAAGCGCCGCGAGACCGGCTAACACCTAAGCCGATACGGGCTTGGGTTTTGCCGGTTTGATGACGTAGTGGCCGTCCAGCACCCCGAAGGGCCGCGCATCCGCCATTGCCCACTGGATGCGTTCATAAAGCTTGGCGGAGCTTAAGGGGCGGACAAGGAAATGGTTGGCGCCGGCCCGAAGGGCGGCGGCCACCACGTCCGGTCCTACCGCATCGCCGATCAGAAGTGCCGGGACGAGCGCCCTGGGATAATTCGACACCGAGCGCAACTCCCGGATCATCTCAATCCCGTCCATGGGCGTCATGCGGTGCTCGGCGATCACCAGACTGCAATGGGTTCCCAGGACGACCTTGAGCGCCTCACGCCCCGTTTCGGCGAGCTGAACCCGGCTCGCGCCCAGACTCAGCAGCATGCGCCGCATGACATCGCGCCGGTGCGATTCGCCGTCGACATAGAGAATGTCAACGTTGCGCAACGCATCGCCTGGCGCGAAAGCATCGCCTTGAGCCATGAAACCCCCTTCGCCGGGGATACGATAATTCATCGTCTCTTACGGAATGATTGCGGTGGGGATGGAGACGGCACCGGAGCCCGCAGCGCTCTTTCTCAAGCGGTTACGGAGCGGCGGCGGCTGGTCCAGCCACCGGGACACCCTTGTTTGGCTAAAGACAAGTTCAAGTTGTGTCATCCAAATGAAATGTCGGAGAAGTTTACATAAGCAAAGTTCCATGAATGCATGAGCCCTGTAGTGGGTTGAAATCAATCATGGTTAATTTCTGGCACGGCTTATGCTTAATAAAACCCAGGTACGCTAATGTACTTCCTGCCTTGGGATTAGGCAGTCTTCTAGCCTTCTACAACATGGCATGACGACCTGGGCTGAGGGGGACTCCGCTCCGGAGACGAATCCGTATTCCCCAAAGGAGTAAATCATGCGCGTGAAAATCAATCAGAAATTCGGCCTCGCTGGGCTGGCGATGGGAGGGGCGCTCTTCAGCGCGTCGACAGATGCGAACGCGCTCGCGACTTTCCATGGGAGTCTTAATGTCACTCTTATTATGCCTCACGCTGAAGCGAATCTATTTGGGTATGGCGGACCAGGTGTGAGCAAGTGGGGTTTCGCGCCCGCTGCCGAGGTCGCGCAGAAAAGCGGCAATGCAAACGGAAAAGCGGTAAATGGGAAATTTACCACCTCCGGGGAACGGTTGCGCGCAGGAACCTTCACCGTCGATGGGTGGTCTGCGCCGACGGGGCATTTCAACGGCTCGGCCGGCGGCCGGATCGAAGTAAACTTGGAGAATTTGACCGGCTCTGGAGGAAACTCGCTACCCGCGCAGAATGTCACTGAAACGATCACCGTCATGATCAGCGGTTACCTTAGCGCGGGCGCTTGGTGTCACAAATCAGACGAATCCTCGGGCGTCGGCGTAGAAGCAGCCATCGCGCTGAATGGTAGCACCATAAGCACAAATCCCGATGGCGAGCAGACCACATGCAACGATCCTAGGCACCGCATCTTCTATTCATACCCGCTCCCCGTGACACTGCCGCCCCACTCAGTCTCGTCCCTTACAGCAGATATCAGCGTGAACGGGGATGCCGGTTCGACACCGCACTTCAAAGTGCCTGAACCTGGGTCAGCTGCGCTGTTGCTAAGCGGCTTACTCGGTGCGTGCCTCCTCGGGTTCCCGTGCAGCCTGGTACGGGGTCGGCGCAAGACTACCTGATCGCCCGGAAAACCGGCTTATTTGGCGGTCGCCTGGCGCAAGCTGATCGTCAAGCCAAAAGCCAGAGCATAAACCTAGCGTTCGAGCGCTTCATCCAACGGCGGTTCGGCGTCATGCCGGCCGCCGTTGACGTTTCGGGCCCAACCGTTGAGTCGAGCGGGGCCACCCTCGCCTGCCCTGGAATATCGCCGCCATCCGTCCACAGCTTCATCCACAGGACATCAACAGACGGCGCTAAGCCATTGGATATCAGGCCCAATTTTATCCCAAACTAGATATAGCCCAACCTTCATTGTTTAGTAATATTGTCCTTGCAAAACACTAAATCTGGTATAGGCTTTCCCTCCCGCGCTACAGATCGTAGCGGGGACAGACGCAAATCCAAGCCAGGGAAGAAACGGGGGGCGGAATGCCGCTTCCCCGAACGGGCTTTGCTTTGCTGTCGGATCAAAGGGACAGGGGAGAAGGCCATGCGGATCACGCGCCAATTCACCACCGAAGGACAGTCGCCCTATGACGGCATTGCCTTCCAGTTCGTCACCAGCGAAATCCGCAACCCGGATGGCTCGGTGGTCTTCCGCCAGGAAGACATCGAGGTGCCGTCCGCCTGGAGCCAGGTCGCCTCCGACGTCATGGCGCAGAAATATTTCCGCCGCGCTGGCGTCTCCATCCGGCTGAAGAGGGTCGAAGAGAACGACGTCCCCTCCTTCCTCTGGCGCTCGGTTCCCGATGCGCACGCCTTGGCAGAGCTGCCTGAAGGCGGGAAGAAGACCACCAGCGAAGCGAGCGCCAAACAGGTGTTCCATCGTTTGGCCGGCACCTGGACCTATTGGGGCTGGAAGGGCGGCTATTTCGATTCGGAAGCCGACGCGCAGGCCTTCTACGACGAGATGTGCCACATGCTGGCCGCCCAAAAGGCCGCGCCCAATTCCCCGCAATGGTTCAACACCGGGCTCCATTGGGCCTACGGAATCGATGGGCCGAGCCAAGGCCATTATTACGTCGACTTCCAGACCGGTGAACTGATCCGCTCGGCGTCGGCCTACGAGCACCCCCAGCCCCATGCCTGCTTCATTCAGAGCGTCTCCGACGATCTCGTGAACGAAGGCGGCATCATGGATTTATGGACACGGGAAGCACGCCTGTTCAAATACGGCTCCGGCACGGGCACGAATTTCTCGTCGCTGCGCGGCGAAAACGAGCCGCTCTCGGGCGGGGGCAAGTCGTCCGGCCTGATGAGCTTCCTGAAGATCGGGGACCGTGCGGCCGGCGCCATCAAGTCCGGCGGCACCACAAGGCGCGCGGCCAAGATGGTGATCGTCGATGCCGACCATCCCGACATCGAGGATTTCATCGATTGGAAGGTGATCGAGGAACAGAAAGTCGCCGCGCTGGTGGCGGGCTCCAAGCTTCATGAAAGGCATCTGAACGCCATCATGAAGGCCTGCCGCAATTGCGAGGGTTCGGGCGACGATTGCTTCGATCCGAAGCTGAACCCCGCGCTCAAGCGCGAAATCAAGGCGGCGCGGCGCGTCTGCATCCCCGACAATTACATCGAACGCGTGATCGCGTTCGCCAAGCAAGGCCACGACCGCATCGAATTCCGCGTCTACGACACCGACTGGGATTCCGAAGCCTACATGACGGTCTCGGGCCAGAACTCGAACAATACGGTGCGCGTGACGGACGACTTCCTCACCGCGGTCGCCGAGGATCGCAATTGGGAGCTTTTCCGCCGCAAGGACGGCAAGGTCCACAAAACGTTGAAGGCGCGCGAGCTGTGGGAGAAGATTTCCCACGCGGCCTGGGCCTCGGCCGATCCCGGCATCCAGTTCCACTCGACAATCAATGATTGGCACACATGCCCCGCGGGCGGCGCGATCCGCGCCTCCAATCCGTGCTCGGAATACATGTTCCTCGATGACACGGCGTGCAATCTCGCGTCGCTGAACCTGATGGCGTTCCGCAAAGAGGGCGAGAACGGCGCTAAGGCCTTCGACGTGCACGCCTTCGAACACGCGGTCAGGCTGTGGACGATCGTGCTCGAAATTTCGGTGATGATGGCGCAATTCCCCTCCCGGGAGATCGCGCTTCTTTCTTACGATTACCGCACGCTGGGCCTCGGCTTCGCCAATATCGGCGGGCTCCTGATGTCGGCAGGCATCCCCTACGATTCGCGTGAGGGCCGCGCGATAGCGGGCGCCATCACCGCCGTGCTGACGGGCATTTCCTATGCGACCTCGGCCGAGATGGCGGGCGAGCTCGGGCCGTTCATCCGGTTCGAGGAGAACCGCGATTCCATGCTGCGCGTGATCCGCAATCACCGCCGCGCGGCCTATGGCGAACACGCCGGTTACGAGGGGTTGAGCACGCTCCCCGTGGCGCTCGACCATGACGCGGTTCTCGACAAGGAGCTTGCCGAAGCGGCAAGGGCGGCCTGGGACCAGGCCCTCTCGCTCGGCACGGCTTACGGCTATCGCAATGCGCAGGCGAGCGTCATCGCGCCCACCGGCACCATCGGCCTTCTGATGGATTGCGACACCACCGGCGTCGAACCTGATTTTGCGCTGGTGAAGTTCAAGAAGCTGGCCGGCGGCGGCTATTTCAAGATCATCAATCGCTGCGCCCCCGAAGCCTTGCGCGCGCTCGGCTATTCGCCCGACGAGATCCACGCGATGGAGCTTTATGCCGTCGGCCACGGCACACTGAAGGGCTCGAACGCGGTTTCGCACGAGGCCCTGAGGGCGAAGGGCTTCGGCATTGCCGAGATCGGCGCCGTGGAAGGGGCGCTGCGGCAAGCCTTCGACATCCGCTTTGTGTTCAACAAATGGACGCTCGGCGCGGAGTTCTGCGCGGACGTGCTCAAATGCGATCCCGCAGCGCTCGATGCGCCAGATTTCGACATGCTGAAGGCGCTCGGCTTTTCCAAGGCCGAGATCGAAGCGGCGAACCTCTATGTCTGCGGCGCCATGACCCTCGAAGGCGCGCCCTACTTGAAATCGGAACATCTGCCGGTGTTCGACTGTGCCAACCCGTGCGGGCGCATCGGCAAGCGCGCGCTCTCGGTGGAGAGCCACATCCGCATGTTGGCCGCGACCCAGCCTTTCATCTCGGGCGCCATCTCCAAGACCATCAACATGCCCAACAGCGCAACCGTGAAGGATTGCGGCGAATCCTACATGCTGTCGTGGAAGCTGGGGCTGAAAGCCAACGCGCTCTATCGCGACGGCTCCAAGCTGTCGCAACCGCTTGCCTCGCAGGTGCTGCAGTCCGTCGATGAGGATGGCGATATCGACGACATCATCGCCCAGCCCCAGGCCGCGCGCGCGACTGTCGTCACCGAACGCATCGTGGAACGCGTGATCGAGCGCATCCGCGCCCGCGAACGCGAAAAACTGCCCCACCGCCGCAAGGGCTACACGCAGAAAGCCATCGTCGGCGGCCACAAGGTTTATCTGCGCACCGGCGAATATGAAGACGGCCGTCCGGGCGAAATCTTCATCGACATGCACAAGGAAGGGGCCGCCTTCCGCTCGCTGATGAACAATTTCGCCATCGCGATTTCCATCGGCCTGCAATATGGCGTGCCGCTGGAAGAGTTCGTCGATGCGTTCACCTTCACCCGCTTCGAACCGGCGGGCCTCGTCATCGGCAACGATTCAATCAAGAACGCGACCAGCGTGCTCGATTACATCTTCCGCGAAATGGCGGTTTCCTATCTCGGCCGCCACGATCTCGCTCATGTCCCGCCCGCAGCGGACGACGATCTCGGCGGCGGCGTAGCCGAGGGCGATCCGGCCAGGCGCGACGCGGCGAAGGATTTGACCATCTCCAAGGTCTCGTCGGGATTTGTACGCGGTCAGCTCAGCCGTCTCGCCGTCGTCAGGAGCGGCAACGCTGTCCAGAAGATCGACGCGCACGCCGAACATGCGCACGCGCATGAGCATGCTTACGCGGACCACGAAGAATCCTCCATCGACGTAAGCGCCAATTTCGCAGCCGTCGCCGCACAGATGAAAGAGGCGCTCGGCAACCCGGTGTCGGCGGTGATGACGACGCTGGAAACGAGTTTTGCCGCCGAAACCTCGGTCAAGACGGCCAAGCGCGAGACCTATGCCAAACGCGCGGCCGAAGCGCGGCTGAGGGGCTATGAGGGCGACGCCTGCGGCCAATGCGGCAACTTCACGCTGCTGCGCAATGGCACCTGTCTCAAATGCGACACCTGCGGCGGCACCAGCGGCTGCAGCTGAGGGAGCGCCGCGCGCGATGACCGGGCTCATCAGCTTCATCGACGGACTCGACGACAACATTGTCGCTGTCTGGGAAAAGGGCCATGAAGTCGCCGGTCAGCACGCCTATCTCGTCAGGCGCGACGATCTCGGCAACGAGATTCACCGCTATGATTACGGCGATTCGAAATCGCCCTTCGGATGGCAGATAGATCGTATCGTGCCAAAGGCCTTGGGCGGCGGCGATGCGATCGCAAACCTAAGACCGCTTCATTGCCGGGTGATCGCCGCAGCCGATGCGGCATGAGTATCTGAGTTGGAGGAACGCCTATGGCGAGAACGCAAAACAGACTTCGCGAAGCACACCTGCCGGGCCAAGCCAAAGCGCCAGCTTTCCGAATCGTACGCGAAGGTGAGCCCGTTCCGGAGATCGCGCATCGGCCTCTTCCCAAACCCAAACAGAAGCGCGCGCGGTCAAGGGGCAGCGTTCCTTTGTTCGAAACCGAACCGCATTGTCCGCTGTGCGACGGCCTCATAACCCGCTTCGATGCCGCGGCCTATCTCGCGCACGGACGCTGCGCTCCATGTCAAGAAGCGCTGACCGAAGAGGTCTGAGATTTTTTTCCGCTCCTGACGGATTTGTGATCGCCCAAGGTTTGTGGGCGCTCGCCCAGATTTTGCGCAGGCTGTCGTGCGTGTGGAAGCCGCTAAATTACATACGTGTCGTGTGCAAATCGGAAAAGCACAGACCTTAATCAACCCCCGGTGGCCCGAATTGAAACAGGTTTGGGAGAAACGGCCGGGAATTCCGTGCCCTGGACGATTTCTGCAGCAAAACGCCTACGCACGGGAACAAAATTTACCCTGATTGATGAACTTTTCCCTGATCCATCTGTTATCGGCTACTGGGTTCGCAGGGGCGGCACCTTTCTTGCTCTGGAAAAGGCTGAATGTCCAATCCGCTACAGTGGGCGTGACGGACGGACGCGCATCGCATATCCTTGACTGATGATCGACATGGTTGAGTTATGATTTCATTTTTGCACATCGATCCCTTGTTCTCGCTTTCCGGCTTTGTGGTCGGCGCACTTGTCGGGATGACGGGTGTTGGCGGCGGCTCATTGATGACGCCACTGCTGATCCTGTTGTTCGGCATTCACCCCGCGACCGCGGTCGGCACCGATCTGCTTTATGCATCGGCGACAAAGACCGTCGGCACCGCCGTGCACGGGGTCAGCCGTACGGTCGATTGGCGCGTTGTGGGACGCCTCGCAATGGGCAGCGTACCGATGACGGCGCTGACCCTGATCGGATTGTCGCATCTTGGGACACAGACCGAGGCCGCGAATGCGCTGATCACGTCGGTTCTGGCCTTCGCCCTTTTCGGCACCGCTGTGGTGCTGATCTTCAGGCGGCGGATCATTGCCCATTACGCGCTGCGGCTGGCCGCGATTCCGCCGAGCAAGACTCGCGCGATGACAATCGCGATGGGCGCGGCGCTGGGCGTTCTGGTGTCGATTTCGTCGGTTGGCGCGGGCGCCATCGGCGTCACGGCGCTGATCCTTTTGTACCCCCATCTGCCGATGGCCCGAATCGTGGGCTCCGACATCGCGCACGCGGTGCCGCTTACGCTGATTGCCGGCGTTGGGCACTGGTTTTTAGGGCTGACGGATCTGGCTCTCTTGAGCTCGCTTCTGGCCGGGTCCATTCCGGGCATCGTCATCGGCAGCTATGCGGCTCCCCGTATTCCCGATGCGGCCTTGCGCTATATTCTTGCAGGCACGCTGCTTCTGGTCGGCGGCCGGTTGGTGTTCTGAATTTCCCCCATTGTCACCGCTTAAATCGCTCCTCGCCCTTCGACCGGCTCAGGGTGGGGTAAGTATGTATTCCTTTCCCCCTCAACCCGTGGCACGCCGCTTGCTCCTGAACCGGTAGAAGTCCCATTCCGGTTCAGCGATCCATGCGTGTCATCCTCTGGTTCTTCACCGTGCTGGTCGCGTTCGGCGCAGGCACATACGCCTCGCCCGAAACCACGCAAGTTTTCCAAGGCCTGTTGGATCAGACCCAGTTCGTGTTCCACGCCATTACGTGATGTGCCTTCCTCCTGATGAGTGTCACTCGACCCTCTTCGGAGGGTCTTTTTTATCCCGTCGCCTGGGAGGGTTTCCAGCGCAGCACGGGTTTGCGGGCGGCCAGCGTCTCGTCGAGCCGCCGCCGTGGCGCGAGCATTGGCGCATTTTTGAACGCCGCCGCATCGCCCGCCTTGGCTTCCAGCACGAGCCCCCTCATCACCGCGATGAAATTGTCGAGCGTCGCCTTGGATTCGGTTTCCGTGGGCTCGATCAGCATGGCGCCGTGGACCACCAGCGGGAAATAGATCGTCATCGGGTGATAGCCCTCATCGATCAGCCGCTTTGCGAGATCGAGCGTGGTGACGCCGCTGTCCTTTAAGGATTCGTCGTCGAAGAGGGCCTCGTGCATGCAGGGGCCTTCATAGGGCGCGCTCAAGACATCCTTCAGCGACGCGAGAAGGTAATTGGCCGACAGCACCGCATCCTCGGCAGCCTGCCGCAACCCGTCGGCGCCGTGGCTCAGCATGTAGGCAAGCGCGCGCACGAACATGCCCATCTGGCCGTGGAAGGCGCACATCCGCCCAAGCGGAGTGAAGCCCGCCGCGCGCGCCTCTTCCATGTCTTCGATCAAGCGAAAGCCGCCTGCGCCCTCGACGAACAGCGGCAGCGGGGCGAAAGGAGCAAGCCGCTCCGAGAACACTACGGGCCCGGCCCCCGGCCCGCCGCCGCCATGAGGCGTGGAGAACGTCTTGTGCAGGTTGATGTGCATGGCATCGATGCCGAGCGCGCCCGGCTTCACGCGGCCCATAAGGGCGTTGAAATTGGCGCCGTCGCAATAGAAATACGCGCCCGCCGCGTGCACCGCATTCGCAATTGCCACCATGTCGCGCTCGAAGAGGCCGCAGGTGTTGGGATTGGTCAGCATCAGCGCCGCGACATCGGGCCCGAGCGCATGAGTGAGGGCGGCGAGATCCACGCGGCCGTCGGGCGTTGCGCGAATGGACTCCACGCCATAGCCGCAAAGTGCAGCCGTGGCCGGATTGGTGCCGTGCGCGGATTCGGGCACCAGGACACGCGCTCGGCGTTCTCCGCGTGCATCGAGCGCGGCCCGGATAGCGAGAATGCCGGTGAGTTCGCCATGGGCCCCGGCTTTGGGCGTCATCGCCACCGCCGGCATGCCGGTCAGCTCTTTCAGCCAGCGCGCCAATTCGGCGATCAGCAGGAACGCACCCTGCACGGTCTTCTGCGGCTGCATCGGATGGATGTCGGCGAAGCCCGCGAGCCGCGCCATTTTCTCGTTCAGCCGCGGATTGTGCTTCATGGTGCAGGAGCCGAGCGGATAAAAGCTCGCGTCGATGGAGGCGTTCTTCTGCGACAGCCGCACATAATGGCGCACGGCTTCGGGTTCGGAGAGGCCGCAAAGACCGATTGGCTCTTTGCGCGCAAGTCCGCCGAGGCGATCCTGCGGGAGATCGGCATCGGGAAGGTCCACGCCCGAAACATCGGTGCGGCCGATTTCGAAGATCAGCTTTTCTTCATGGTCGAGCCCGCGATGACCCGAAATGGTTTCGGGCTTATGCACGCCGGTTTCCACGGTTGCGGCTGCGGTCGCGCGTCCCTGCACATTCATCATGCCAGCACCTCCGCGAGCGCCGAGGCATAGGCATCGATGTCGGCGTTGGTGTTGGTTTCGGTGGCTGCGACGATCAGGTGATCGCGCAATTGCGGCTCATGCGGATACAGGCGCGAGGCGCGAACCCCGGCGATGATGCCGCGATCGGCAAGCGCATCGGCGACCGGTATGGCCGGCCTCGGCAATTTCAGCGTGAACTCGTTGAAGAAGGCGGGCGTCAGGAGGTCCACGCCCTTTATTCGCATCAGCCGGTCCGCGAGTTCCACCGCGTGGGCATGATTGAATTTGGCGAGCCGCCGCAACCCCGCTTCGCCCAAGAGCGAGAGATGGATGGAAAACGCGAGCGCGCAAAGCCCGGAATTGGTGCAGATGTTGCTCGTCGCTTTTTCGCGCCTTATATGCTGCTCGCGCGCCGACAGCGTCAGGACAAAACCGCGGCGGCCCTCGGCATCCACCGTCTGGCCGGCGAGACGGCCCGGCATCTGGCGCAGGAATTTCTCCCGCGCCGCGAACAGGCCGACATAGGGTCCGCCGAAATTCAGACCGTTGCCGAGCGACTGCCCTTCGCCCGCCACGATGTCCGCGCCCATCGCGCCCGGCGACTCCACCAAACCTAGCGACACGGCCTCCGTGACGACTGCGATCAGAAGCGCGCCCTTGGCGTGGGCCGCCTCCGCGATGGGCTTCAGATCGCGCAAAAGCCCGAACACGTCGGGGTTCTGCACCACCACGCATGACGTCTTCGCATCGATCAGCGCGGCCAAATCTTCCGCAACGCCCGGCGTGACGGGCGCGGTGACGATCTCGCCCGCGAGCCCTGCCATGGTGCGCACGGTTTCGGCATAGTGCGGATGCAGGCTGCCCGACAGCACCGCGCGGTCGCGCCCCGTGATGCGATGGGCCATCAGCACGGCTTCGGCGGTGGCCGTCGAGCCGTCATACATGGAGGCATTCGCCACCTCCATGCCGGTGATGAGCGCAACTTGCGTCTGGAATTCGAACAGCACCTGCAAGGTGCCCTGCGCGATCTCGGGCTGATAGGGGGTGTAGGAGGTCAGGAATTCCGAACGCTGGATCAGATGATCGACCGAGGCCGGAACGTGATGGCGGTAGGCGCCCGCGCCACAGAAGAACGGGCTGCTGCCGGCCGCAACATTGCGCGAGGCAAGGTTGACGAGCCTGCGTTCCACGTCCATCTCGCCCGCATGGGCCGGCAAGTCGAAGCGCGCACCGCGCGCCGATTCCGGCACATCGCGAAAGAGATCGTCGATGGATGCAACGCCGATCTTGTCCAGCATCGCCCGCCGGTCGTCCGGCGTGAGGGGCAGATAGCGCATCACAACCCTTTCACGAAATCCGTGTACTGATCTTTCGTCATGAGCTTTTGCAGGGCTGCCGCGTCGACGATCTTCATGCGGAAGAACCAGGCTTCTCCTTCCGGATCGGCATTCACCTTGGCGGGATCGCCCGCAAGTGCTCGGTTGGATTCCGTCACCTCGCCGCCGACCGGCGCGTAGATTTCGCTAGCGGCCTTCACGCTCTCGACGACGGCGGCTTCGGCCCCGGCCTGCAATGTCTTTCCCGCCTCGGGGAGTTCGACGTAGACAACATCGCCCAATTGATCGGCCGCATATTTGGTGATCCCGACGGTTGCAATGCCGCCGTCGATGCGAATCCATTCATGGCTCTGGGTGTAGCGTTCTTCCATCTCAATCCCCGCTCTTGCGTTTGTAGCGATGCGGCACGAAGGGCATCGGCGCGACTCTTGCCGCGCGCGCACCCCCTCGCACCACAATGCCAAGCTCGGTCCCGTCGCCTGCAAATTCGCTCGCGACATAACCCATGGCGATAGGTGCGCCCACGCACGGACCGTAGCCGCCGCTGGTGACGCGGCCCACGATAGCGCCCGCGGAATCGACGATTTCGGCCCCTTCGCGCGCGGGCGCTTTGTCCATGAGCCGAAGGCCCACACGCTTGCGGGGCGTGCCTTCGAGGAGTTCGGCCATGATCTCGCCGGCCGCCGGAAAGTCGCGCGCCATTTTCCGGCGCTTGCCGATGACCCAGCCGAGTCCCGCCGCAATCGGGGAAGTGTGTTCGTCGATGTCGTGACCGTAAAGGCAAAGCCCGGCTTCCAGCCTCAGCGAATCCCGCGCGCCGAGCCCGATGGGCAGCACCTCCGGCTCGGCAAGGAGCGTGCGCGCGACGCGTTCCGCATCCTCCGAAAGAAGCGAAATCTCGAACCCGTCCTCGCCGGTGTAGCCCGAGCGGCTGACGATTGCCGCCGCACCGGCAATGGTCAAGCGGGCGACCCGCATGAAGCCCAAGCCCGCAACGCCGTCTGCATGACGCGACAGCACGGCTTCGGCGCGCGGCCCTTGCAGTGCCAAAAGCGCGCGCAAAGGCTGCGGGGCGAGTGTTGCCTGCCCGCGCAGCCGCTCGGCGATATAGGCGAAATCGGAATCCTTGGTCCCTGCGTTCACGACGAGATAGAGCGCCTGCTCGCCCGTCAGACGCGCGGCCATGAAATCGTCCTTGATGCCGCCGCTATCGTTGAGCAGCAGCGCGTAGCGCATCTGCCCGTCGCTCAAGCCCGCGATGTCGGCCGGCGACAGCAATTCCAGGGCGCGGGCCGGATCGTCACCGTCGAGAAACGCCTGCCCCATATGGGAGACGTCGAACAGCCCTGCGGCGGAACGCGTATGCAGATGTTCCTTGATGATGCCGGTCGGGTATTGCACCGGCATTTCGTAGCCGGCGAACGGCACCATCCTGGCGCCGAGCGACACATGCAGCCTGTGCAAAGGGGTCTGTTGCAAATGGCCGGAAGACGGCTCGCTCATCTCTCATCCAATCCCAACGGTTCGCGCTCCGGCGGCTGATCCGGAAACGCACCCCGTCTGTCCTTGGACCTGAGAGATTGCCGAAATTCTCGGCTTACCCCTTCGGTGAGGGCGTGTGCCCTTCTATCCAGACTGTCTTTTCCCCCGCGGTCCTTTTGCCTGAGAGTTTCCGGGGCGGTTGCTCCTTCGGCGCCCTCCATCGGCTTGAGCTTCGGAGGGTCTCTCCCGCGGGGGAGTCGATGACGGCTGCGATATTAGGCGGAGGCATCGCGCTTGGGCAAGCTCACCCTTCGACAAGCTCAGGGTAAAAACACTTGCTACCCAATGCCGCCTGCAACCTTCGCGCGCTCGCGCTCCTCTTCGTTGGCCGGCTCGCGATAGAGCCAATCCTCCATACGCGATTTCACGCCGTCCTTCGCCAGCGTCTCCTCGTATTCCTTGCGCAGGAACGGGTCCTCCAGCCAATAGGGAATGGCGGTGCCGCCTTCGGTCACGTCGATGGCACCCTCGTCGGTGTCCTTTTCGCCGGGAACCCCCGCGCGGTCCTTGCGATGGTTCAACGGGCCATACCAGCCGATCAGCCGCAGCGGCTCCTTGCTCACCCCGAAATGCGCGTGGAACCATTGGCCGCCATAGGGCGCTGCCGTCACCAATCCCACCGGCTCGTAGTCCTGACGGAACACCTGATCGGCCTTGCCGTCCTGCCACGGCGTCATCCCGAGCGAACGCGGCCATGTGTAGGTGTAGCCCTTGCCCTTCAGGCACACGAGCACAGCGGAGGACAGATGCGCGTGCGCCTTTGAATAGCGCCCGGGCTCATGCTCGCCGACGAAGCCGTAAAACACATTGTTCGCCATCGCCGGTTCGACGCGCAGATAACCGGGCGAACGGCGGTTGTCCAAGTAAAGCTGCGCGTTCACGATGTCGGGAATGACGTTCGATTTGCGCATGGCGAGCCCGCGCAGCGGATCGGGCACGATGTCATCCTTGGGCTTGAAGAAATCGTCGCTGCCGTCGAAGCGCTCCTTGATCTCCACCGGGCAATTGAAGATCCAGTCGATGTCGCGGTACAGGTTCATCACGTTCGGCGCTGAAGATGCGACCAGAATGAGCGCGGGGGTCGAGGCGGCATTGACGATGCGGTGCCAGGTGTTGAGCGGCACCGAAAACATGGAACCCTTCTGCCATTCGAAGGTGTGAGGCTTCTTCTGGCCGTCGGTCCAGATTTCCGTGGTGCCGCGTCCTTCCACCACCACCATGATCTCTTCGTACATGTGGCGCTCCGGCGTCAGTGCGCCCGCGCCAGGCACCTCAACGACATAGCAGCCCCATTTGCCTTCCGTGCCATAGAGCTGGATGAACGTGCCGCGTCCGCCCATGCGCGGCCAATTCGCGAGCGGCAGGTCCTGCACGCGGCGGACTCCGATGCCGCGATAGACGGGGATACCTTGCGCTTCCATGAAATTGTCGTAAGGCGTGTTGGGCCGCTTCCACGCGCCATAGCCCGCGTTCTTCAAACCTTTGGGTTCATGCCAATGATCGCCTTGGGTTACGTCGTGCATGGTCGTTTCCCCGCTTCCAATGCGCTTTTGTGATGATCAGTCTAGGCGCGGCCTGTATCGGCAACCAGCCCCGAAGGCCCGATCCCCAGCCGCTGCAGCGCGGTGCGCCATTTCGCTTCCGGACTCACCCCGAACACGAGCCCGGGGTCGGCGCCGCAATGCAGCCACCCATTGGTTTGGAACTCGGCTTCCACCTGTCCGGGCGCCCAGCCGGCATAACCGAGCGCGAACAGCACCTGCCGCGGCCCCCGGCCCTCGGCGATCGCCCGGAGAATATCCAGCGTTGCGGTCAGCGAAATGTCTTCCGAAACCGGCAATGTGGAATCGCTGCTTTCGTAATCGCCGCTGTGCAGCACGAAGCCGCGCCCCGTCTCAACTGGCCCGCCATAGAGGATGGGAAGGTCGGCCGCGATGTCGGTGGTTTCGATGTCGAGCTGCTTCATCACCTCGGCGAAGCTGAGGCCAGGGATCGGCTTGTTGATCACGATCCCCATCGCGCCCTTCGACGAGTGGGCGCAGATATAGATCACCGTCTGGACAAAACGCTCATCGGTCATGCCGGGAAGGGCGATCAGAAGCTTGCCTTCCAGGAAGCTCTCACCTTCGTCTCTGCGGCTATCGCGCGACGACCCCATGACCGCTACCTTATTCAGCGGCGCGCATAACGCAAAGGGGCCAGGGCGATTATGACACCGGCCCATTTCCGGCTTTCCGGAACCGGCCCTTCCCGCTAAAAGCCATTCCATCAAAGATCAAGGGGAAGACGATGATCAAGGCCGGAGACAGGATTCCGCAGGTGAATGTGCGCGCCGTGGCCGATGGCGGCGTTACGGAGGTGAGTACGGACGACTTCTTCAAGGGCAAACGCGTCGCCCTGTTCGCGGTGCCCGGCGCCTTCACATCGACTTGTTCGGCAAAGCATCTGCCGAGCTTCGTCAACAATGCCGACGCGCTGAAGCAAAAGGGAATCGACATCATCGCCTGCACGGCGGTGAACGATGCCGCCGTGATGAAGGCGTGGGCGGAGGCAGGCCACGCAACCGGCAAGGTGACGATGCTGGCTGACGGCAATGGCGATCTGGCGCATGCGCTGGGCGTCGATGCCGACATGAGCAAGAACGGGATGGGCCGCCGCAGCCGGCGCTACTCGATGCTGGTCGAGGACGGCGTGGTGAAGGAGCTCAACCTGGAGGAGCCGGGCGCATTCGGCGTCTCCAGCGGCGATCACCTGCTGGGGCAGATCTAGGCTTCGGCGGCACTGCCCCCTCATCCTGACCCTCTCCCCCTGTGGGGGGAGGGAACTGATGCGGTTTTCTTAGGACGGCGGAGCCCTTATGATCGGGGCGCGCGTCAAAGCTCCGAACGCCATGCCGCAATTCAACTTCGGGCCGGTCTATTGCGAGACCTTGTCCGCCACCTCGACGTCGTTTCCGGTCGAGCCGATGAACACGATCTCCAATGGCGTGATCGTGCTGTTCGGCCTGCTCTCGCTCTATGCCACGATAAAGCGCGCGCCCAGGGCCGCCGATCTTTATTTGCTGGCGGCACTCCTGGTCATCACCGGAATCGGCAGCGGCGTCTGGCACGGGCTCAGAGACCGCTTCGCGCTGTTCTTTGAAGTGCAGTCCGGGCTGTTCTTCATGTTCGCGCTGATTTTCTTCTGGTCGCGGCGGCTGTGGTCGTATGGCGGCGCGGCGTTGTTCCTGGTGCTGTTCGTGGCTGGATTCGCGGTCTCGCGCCAATTCTGGGACACCAGCATTTTCGGCATTCCGCTGCAGCGCTGGGTGGCGTTGGCGCCGGTGGTGATTGTGGCGGCGGTCGCCCTGATCGCACAGACCTATGTCCACTCCAAGCGGGCCGCCGCTTATGGCGCGACGGCGCTCGGTCTTGCCATCGTGGCGCTGATCTTCCGCACGATCGATCTTTCGGTCTGCTCCGCCTTTCCCATCGGCACGCATTTCCTCTGGCACTCGTTCCTGTCGTTCGGCGGATTCTTGGGCGTGATGGGGCTGATCCACTTGCCGCGCGCGCGCGGCGTGCGGGCGGCTCCCGCGACGGCTCCGGCTGAGTGATCAGCCCTTGGGAATGGCCGAGCGCGCCAACACATCCGCGCGCTCGTTTTCGAGATGGCCGTCGTGACCCTTCACCCAGCGCCACACCACATCGTGGCGCGAAACGGCCTCATCCAGCGCGCGCCAGAGATCGCCGTTCTTCACCGGCTTCTTGTCCGCGGTCTTCCAGCCGTTCTGCTTCCATTTGGGCAGCCATTTGGTGAGTCCGTCCATCACATATTTGGAATCGGTGTGGAGCATCACGGTGCTCGACCGTTTCAACGCTTCCAGCGCCTTGATCGCCGCCATCAGCTCCATGCGGTTATTGGTGGTCAGGCGCTCGCCGCCGGAGATCTCCTTCTCGTGCGCGCCCGAGCGCAGAATCGCCCCCCAGCCGCCCGGGCCCGGATTGCCGCTGCACGCGCCGTCGGTGAAGATTTCGACCGTGCTCACAAACCATAAGCCTCGGCGTTCTTGACGCTGCGGTGGAAGCGCAGCTTGCGCATGTATTCGCGCGGGTCCTTGGGCCGCACCAAAGCCTGCGGATTGCGGTTGATCCAATCATAGAGGCGCGTCAGCAGGAAGCGGAGCGCAGCCCCCCGGCACAGCACCGGAAACGCCGCCCTCTCGCCGGGGCTAAGTCCGCGCTTGGTCTGGTAACCCGCGATCAGAGCACGCCCCTTGGTGATGTTGTAGGCGCCGTCGTTCTCGAAACACCACGCGTTTACGGTTACTGCGAGATCGTAGGCAAGCGCATCGTTGCAGGCGAAATAGAAATCTATGATGCCCGACACGCGATCGTTCACGAACAGCACGTTGTCCGGAAACATATCCGCATGGATGACGCCTTGCGGCAGGTGCTCGGGCCACGCCGCGCCAAGGGCGGTCAATTCGTCGGCCACAAGGGCGCGCATACCGTCTGCTACGGCGTCCGCGCCGGCCGCGCAATCATGGGCCAGGCTGCGCCAGCCCTCCGGCCCCAGCGCGTTCGCGCGTGTGCCCGAAAAATCCGCGCCCGCTTCATGCAACTCCGCCAGAGCCAGACCCGCCTGCTGGCAGTGCTCCGCCGTCGGCCGCCGCAACGAGACGCCGTCCAGAAAGGTAAGGATAGCGGCTGCCCGTCCGTTCAACTCGCCGGTCACCGCACCCGATTTCGCGCGCACCGGCGTCGGGCAACGGATTCCGGCGCGCGCCAGATGCTCCATCAGGCCGAGATAGAACGGAAGATCGGCGGCCTCCACCCGCATCTCGTAGAGCGTGAGGATGAAGGCGCCCTGCTCCGTCTGCAAATAATAATTCGAATTGGAGACGCCCTCAGCGATGCCCTTGAAGACATGCGCATGCCCCAGATCGTAAGCCGCGAGAAACACCTCCAGCTCTTCAAACGAGACATCGGTATAAACAGCCATCGCTACACGCCCGCCAGCGCGCGCGGCAGTTTGAACTCGACATCCTCGCGCGTGACTGCTGCTTCTTCGAGCGTCACCTCGTAGCGCGCGCGGAAGGCGGCGAGCACTTCATCGACCAGCACCTCCGGCGCCGACGCGCCCGCCGACAATGCGACAGTGCGCACGTCTGAAAGCGTGTCCCAATCGATGGCGCCTGCATTCTCGATCAGTGCTGCGAATTTCGCGCCGGCCCGCCGCGCCACCTCGACAAGCCGCATCGAGTTGGAGGAATTGGCCGAGCCGATCACGAACACCGCGTCAGACCTCGGCGCCACCCGCTTGATCGCATCCTGCCGGTTGGTCGTCGCGTAGCAAATGTCTTCCTTATGCGGGCCGGCAATGGTCGGGAAACGCCGCCTCAGCGCGGCAACGATCTCCGCCGTGTCGTCGACCGAGAGCGTCGTCTGGGTGATGTAGGCAAGGCTCGCCCCCGTCGCCGGGACCAGATTTTCAGCATCCGCCACGGTCTCGACCAGAATCACCGCGCCCGCGGGCAATTGGCCCATGGTGCCGATGACTTCGGGATGTCCCTGATGCCCGATGAGCACGATGGTCCGTCCGGCAGCATGGTGGCGCTCGGCCTCGACATGGACTTTCGAAACCAACGGACAGGTGGCATCGAGATAGAACAATTGGCGCCGCTTCGCCTCGGCAGGCACGGATTTGGGCACGCCATGGGCCGAGAAGATCACGCGCGCGCCCTCCGGCGCCTCGTCCAGCTCTTCGATGAAGACCGCGCCCATTTTCTCAAGCCGCTCCACGACAAAGCGGTTGTGCACGATCTCGTGACGCACATAGATGGGCTTGCCGTATTTTTCGAGCGCCAGCTCCACGATACGGATCGCCCGGTCGACGCCGGCGCAAAAGCCGCGCGGCGCGGCCAAAAGCAGCGTCAAAGCCGGCTTGCCACCGGAAGGATCGGGCGAAATCGCGTTCATGGTCTCATCGCTGCGCACGGCTTTTCTTCCGTGCCCTGCTTGGTTACAGTCCGCCGCGCCCAAGCGTAAAGGGCTTTTTCAGTGGATTTTGCGATGCATCGCGTTGCCATTTTGACGATTCTTGCCTTGTCGCTCCCGCTTGCCGGCTGCGAGACGCTCGGGCTGTCCGATCCCCCGGCTGAAACCACGGTCGATCTGGGCCCCGCTTGCCCCTCGACCGCCGTGCTGTCGGACGCCGTGACGGTGACCAAGCTGAAGCCGGGCGCGCCGCTCTCCATGCTGAATCCCGCCGATGTCGCGTTTTTCGCCGAAATGTCTCAGGCCGTGCTCTCGTGCAATTACGACCGCGTCGCGAACCGCCTGACGCTGGATGTGAACTTCGCCGTCAATGCGAAGCGCGGCCCGGCCGCCGCCGGCGCCGATCCGGGCCTCGATTTCTTTGTCGCCATCGTGGATGCTGACAACAACATCATCAGCAAGGCGCTCTATCGCAGCCAGCCCGACATGGGCGGAAAAAACACCAACATCTATACGCAGACCGTCAGCAATTTTCCGGTGCCGCTGGCGATGGACAAGCGCCCGGCCGACTATGAAATCCTGACCGGATTCCAGCTGACCCCGGCCGAATTCGCCTATAATCGCCTTCCGAAACCCGTGCCGGCAGCGCGCGCCGCAGCCCGATGATCTCGCTTGCAGCCGAACTCTGCGCGACCGCGAGTGCCGCGTTCGCCGCCGAAGCCTTGCCCGCAGAATTCGGGCAGGTGCAGGCCTCCGACCGGCCGGATCTGGCGCAATTCCAGTGCAACGGGGCGCTCGCAGCCGCCAAGGTTGCGAAGGCCAACCCGCGTGCGATTGCCGAAAGAATCGCGGCGCGGCTGCGCGATAGCGGGATGTTCGCGGACGTCTCCATCGCGGGGCCGGGCTTCATCAATCTGACCGTCAAGGACGAAATCCTGCAGGACCGGCTGCAGCGGCTTGCGGCCGACCCCGATTCGGCGCTTCCCGGCAGCGGCGCGGGAAAGTGCGTGATCCTGGATTTCGGCGGCCCCAACATCGCCAAGCCCATGCATGTAGGCCATTTGCGCTCCTGCATCATCGGGGATTGTCTGCAGCGCCTGTTCCGCGCCAATGGCTGGAATGCCGTCAGCGACGTGCATCTGGGCGATTGGGGCCTGCCGATGGGCCAGCTCATTTCCGAGCTCGCCATCCGGATGCCCGAGCTTCCCTATTTCGATCCCATGGACAGAAGTCCGTATCCGGAAGAGCCGCCCGTCAGCATGGACGATCTGGAGCGGCTTTATCCGGAAGCGGCCGCGGCCTGCAAAGCCGATCCCCAGCGGCTGGAAGCCGCGCGCGAGGCAACGGCCGAGCTTCAGGCCGGCCGTCCGGGCTATCGCGCGCTGTGGCGTCATTTCCACAATGTTTCCGCCGAAGGGATGATGCGCGAATTCGGCAGTCTGGGCGTGGTGTTCGACGAATGGAAAGGCGAATCGGATGCCGATCCGTTCATCCCCGACATGCTGGAAAAACTGAAGGATGCGGGCCTTGCGGTGATGGATCAGGGCGCCCTCGTCGTTCACGTGGCGGAGAACTCCGACACGGCCGAGATGCCGCCGCTGATTCTGATGAAGTCCGATGGCGCAGTGAACTACGCCACCACTGATGCCGCCACCATCGTTGAGCGGGTACGCGAGCGCGATCCCGATCTCATCCTGTACGTCGTCGATCAACGCCAGCATCTGCATTTCGAGCAGGTGTTCCGTGGCGCGCGCAAAGGCGGGCTCGCCGGCCGCGCCGGCCTCGAACATATCGGCTACGGCACGGTGAACGGGAAAGACGGCAAGCCGTTCAAGACGCGCGCCGGCGGCGTGATGAAGCTCTACGACCTGATCGCGATGGCGACGGACGAGGCGATGAAGCGGCTCGCCGAACAGGGCCTCGCCGCCGATTACGCCGAAGAAGAACGCGCCCGCGTCGCCAAGGCGGTCGGTCTCTCGGCGATCAAGTTCGCCGACCTCTCGAACAACCGGGTATCGAGCTACGTGTTCGACCTTGAACGTTTCACGCGCTTCGAGGGCAAGACCGGGCCTTATCTGCAATATGCGGCGGTGCGCATCAAATCGATCCTGCGCAGAGCGCGCGACGAAGGTCATGCGCGCGGAGCCCCGGTCATCGCGTCCGACGAGGAACGCAGGCTTGCGCTGCAGCTTCTCTCCATGCCGGAGGCGCTGCTCGCGGCAGAATACAAGCGCGCGCCCAATCTGATCTGCGATTTCGTGTTCACGCTGGCGCAGAATTTCAGCCGCTTCTACACCGAGCACCACATCCTGTCCGAAACGGACGAGAGCTTGCGCGCCGCGAGGCTCGGCCTTTGCGGCGCTACACTGGCCCAGATCGAGCGGTGTTTGTATCTGCTCGGGATCGAAGTACCCGAGCGAATGTGAGAGAGAGAGAGCAGCGAACAGGCATTCGCTATCCGCTGTTCGCCATTCGCCCGGTGACGAATTCCGCCACCGTTGCCGCCGGAACGGCCTGGCCGAACAGGAAGCCTTGACCGTATTCGCAGCCCATTTCCCTCAAGAGCGCTGCTTCCACCTCGGTCTCGAGCCCTTCGGCCACCACGGCGAGCTTCAGCTCGTGCGCCAGCGAGACGATGGAACGCAATATCGCCGCGCCCGATCTCTCATGCGCGTCGGCGATGAAACTCTTGTCGATCTTGATCCCTTCGAAGGGAAAGCGGCGCAGATGGCTCAGCGAGGAATGCCCCGTTCCGAAATCGTCCACCGCCAAGCCGACTCCAAGGCCGCGCAGACGCTGCAGCGCCGTTTCCGCGACACCCGCGCCATGCATGACGGCGCTTTCGGTGATTTCGAATTTGAGCGAACGCCGGGGGATGCTGGCGCCCGCGAGCAACGCTGCGACTTCTCCCGCGAAGGATTTGTCGGCGATCTGCCGCCAGGTGACATTGACGCTGACGAACAGCGGCGACCGCGATTTCTGCAAGCGCTGCCACTGCGTCAAATCGCGGACCGCATTTTCCAGCACGAAACGGCCGAGAGGCAGGATCAGCCCGCTCTCCTCCGCGTGCGGCACAAAGGCATCCGGCTCGACCAGCCCGCGCGCGGGGTGCCGCCAGCGCAGCAGTGCCTCGAAGCCTGCGATTTCATGATCCGCCAGCCGCACGATCGGCTGGTAATGGACTTCGATCTCGCCGCGCTCGAGCGCGTGCCGGAGCCCCGTATCCAGCGCCACCGAATCGCGCGACGTGCCAACGCGCGAACGGTTCGAATACAGCACCACGCGTCCGCCGCCCTGGCGTTTCGCCTCGACCATGGCGAACTCGGCCCGTGACAGCAGGTCCTGCCCATCCTCGGCCTCCGAGCCCGGCGCCACTCCGGCGCTCGCGGACAGATAGACCTCGCGGTCGGCGATTTCGAAGGGCGCGTCGGTCACCGTCAGCAGTTTGCGGCCGAATGCTTCCGGGTCGCCGAGATCGAATCCAAGCCCGGCAAACATATCGCCGCCGACGCGGAAGAGCGCGAGCCGCCCGGAGGTGCGCTCGGTAATGAAGGTCGATTCCAGCCGCTCCACGAAAGCAGCCAGCGCGACGTCGGCACCGTCGCGCCCCAGGCTGTCGTTCACCGCCTTGAAGCGGTCGAGGTCGAACACCGCAAGCAGCGCACGGCCCCGCTGGGCGCTGGACTCCAACAGCTGGACCTGCAGGGCAGCCCGGTTTCCGAGACCGGTCAGCTTGTCCATCTCATCGGAGGTGCCGGCCGTATCGAGCATCTTGCGAGCGGTCACATCCGCGATCAGCCCAAGGCAGCGCTCGGCTTCCGGCCCCTGCCCCGTCATCGTTGCGCGCAGCTCGCACCACAGGGTGCGTCCGCCCGGCGGCTGGATGCGAAACTCCACCCGGAACGCCGTCCCCGGATGATGACGATAGGACGAGAGAGCTTCCTCATAGACGGCACGGTCTTCAGGGTGGACACGCCGAAGCCAGGCTTCGCGGGCAAGCTCGACGGCCTCCGGCAGCAGACCAACCAGCGCCGCCCCTTCTTCGGAAAGCGAAAGAACGCCGCGCGCGAAATCATAATCGAACACGCCCTGATGCGATGCGGCGACCGCCGCGAGCTCGCGCACCTGGTCGAAGGCTTCGTCGGTGAGGCTGGCCTGATGGTCGTCATGTCCGTGCGCGGCCTCGAATTCGCGCAAGCGCGCGATCGAATGCTCGACCGGAACGGTGGTATTGAGCGCGACCAAAAGGGCGCCCGCCGCGGAAAAACCGCCGATCGCCATGGACGCGACAATATTGACGCCGAAAAAGCCGAGCGCGTTGAAAGCGGCTGCAGCCGTCACCAGCGCGAACACGGTCGCCGCCGGCGCAAGCCGCCGCGCCGCGGCGATCCCGATACGGCCGCAATGGGCGAGATAGCCCGCCGCCGCAGCCGCGCCGACGAGCGCAAGGAGCCGCAGCAGAAGGCCGGTCCCGGGCACGCCGAAGTCGGCGGCAATCCCGATAACGAGGATTCCAAGCGCCGCGCCGTCGCGCCATTGCGGGGCACGGCGGACAAATGCTTCGAAGGGCGCGACATAATCGATCAGCCTGATTCCGGCAGCCATCGCCAGCGCCAGCCCCAGCGAGAACAGCGCATAAGGCCCATTCACGGCGAGACTCGCGCCGTCGAACACACCGATAGCGGTCAGCTCCGCGACCAGTATCGCCGCCAGGAAAAGGGCCGCCCAGCGCGGGAACATGCGCGACGAAATCGCAGCCGCCCCGGCTGCAAACCCCAAGGCGGCCGTGAGCAGGCCCGACACGAGGCCCGCGAGCACCGCCGCCTCGCGGTTGTTGGCGATCAGGGCCGGCTCGGTCCAGGCGAGCAGCGGCGGCCGCGCGCTCGCGTTTTCCAGATGCAACGCCACGCTTCCGGAGTGACCCGAAGGGACCTGAACGCGGAACGCATTCCTGCCGAAGGCCACTTCGCGCGTGATGACAATAGAGGGATCAGCACTTGCCGCTTCCACCAGCGCCGGGCGTCCGGCAAGCGGCATGGGTGAGAGCGCCGAACTTGCCGGATCCGCGGCCGTCAGCACGCGGGCGGTCGGTGCTCCTGAACGGTTCTGGATGGCGAGCGTGAACCATTCGCCGTTGGGATCGGTGGAATCCTTCCGCGCGCGCGGTTCGGCGGAAGGGCCGACATCGATCACCGGCGGGCTCACCGCGAAATCGAGTGCGATCGCGGGTGCGGCTTCGTCGGCCCACGCGAGCGGGGCAACCAAAAGCAGGACAACGATGACTGCGCGCAGAAGCAATGGGTGACGCCCAAGAAAGCCCGCCGCTACCGTACAGGCGCCTCATCTTCGAGCAAAGCGAAGAGAATGTGGTCGCGCCACTCGCCATTGATCTGCAGATAGCGCCGCGCGCGGCCCTCTTCCTTGAAACCCACCTTCAGCAACAGTTTGCGCGAGGCTTCGTTCTCAGGGATGCAGGCCGCTTCCAGCCGGTGCAGGCCGAGCACTTCGAACACGAATGGAAGCATCGCGCGCAAGGCCGCATACATGTAGCCTTGGCGGGCATAGCGCGAGCCGATCCAATAACCGATGGCGGCGGATTGAGTCACGCCGCGCCGCACATTGGTCAGCGTGCAGCCGCCCATCACCACATTGTCCGATTTGCGAAACACCAGGAACGGGTAGGCGAGATCGCTCCTGATCTCGCGCTGATAGCGCCGCAGACGGCGGCGGAACGCGACCCGCGTCATCTCATCGGGCGCCCAGACCGGCTCCCATGGCGCCAGGAATTCGCGGCTTTCGCCGCGCACCTCGGCCCAGCCCGCATAATCCGACATTTCGGGGTAACGCAAGGTAACGCTTCCCCCGTCGAGAACCGGTTCGCGGCCGCCGGGAAAGATCATGCCGCGCATAAACATGGCCTAATGCGCACCCGAAAGCGCCGCCCCACGGCCGAACCGGCGGGCGAAGGATTCGTGGGATTCGAGCCGCTTCACGGGACCGACGGCGGCCATTGCGGGATTGCCGGTTGCGAGAATGCGCGCGGCAAAACGCCTGAGCGCCTCGGCGTCGACCGCATCTACGCGCGCGATCAATTCCTCCACGCCGAGAACGCGGCCATAGGCATAGAGATGGCCCGCCATCAGTTCGCAGCGCTGATGGGGGCTCTCCATGCCCATCAGTAGTGAAGCCTTGAGTTGGGCGCGGGCGCGGGCGGCTTCCTCGTCGGTCGCATGCGCGGCCATGGCTTCGATTTCGCCAACCACGATGGGGGCCACTTCGCCGGCCTTGTCTTCGCCCGTGCCGGAATAGACGCCGATTGTTCCGGTGTCGCGGTGAGAATGGGCGAAAGCGTAAATCGAATAACACAGGCCGCGTTTCTCGCGCGCCTCCTGGAACAGACGCGAGGACATGCCGCCGCCGAGCGCGGTCGCAAACACTTGGGCGGTGATGGCATCGGCATCGGCCGATGCAACGCCGGGAAACGCAAAAGCGAGATGGGCCTGTTCCAGATCGTCGTGCCCCCGAATGTCGGTGCCGGCAAAGCGCGCCGGTTCGGTTTCGCGTTCGTCGCCTTGCGCGAGTGGCGCGAACAGGTTCGCCGCGGCCTCGACCATCGCCCGATGCTCCACCGCGCCCGAGGCGATCAGCATCATGGCGCCCGCCCGGTAATGCTTCGCCATGAAGCCGACAAGATCGCCTCGCGAAAATCCCGAAACGGTCTTCTCGCTGCCGAAAATCGGCCAGCCCATCGGCTGATCGGGATAAGAAGCTTCCTGCAGATAATCGAAAATCAGATCGTCCGGCGTATCGCGGGTCTGGCCGATTTCCTGGATGATAACCTCACGTTCGCGCTCGAGTTCGCCTTCCTCGAAGGTGGAGTTGATGAGAATGTCCGCAATCATATCGAGCGCAAGCGGCACGTCATCCTTCAGCACGCGGGCGTGAAACGCAGTCTGTTCGCGGCTGGTGTAGGCGTTCATGTCGCCGCCCACGGCCTCGATCTCGGTCGCGATATCCTTGGCGGAGCGCGTGGCAGTTCCCTTGAACGCCATATGCTCGAGCATGTGCGAGAGCCCGGCTTCGGCCGGCACCTCGTGCCGCGCGCCGCAATTCACCCACACCCCGAGCGCCGCGCTCATCAGATGCGGCATGGGATCGGTCGCTACGATTAGGCCGGAAGGAAGCCGTGTGATCTCGACGGTCATGAGCTTGGAATGTGGCTGAGAACGAATTCCTTGACGGAAGCGAGGCTGTTTGGAAGCACAGTGTAGCGCTCTTTGCGGCTGAGAAGGTCGCTCAGATGTGGAGGCAATTCTACCGGTTTTCCAATGGCCTGGGTGACGGCAGAGGAAAATTTCGCCGGGTGCGCGGTTGCCAGTGCCACCACCGGGCCGTCAAGCCGGGCTTTCAGCTTTTCCAGAACGGCCAATCCCACCGCGGTGTGCGGATCGACGACATGGCCGGTTTGCTTGAACACGCGCGCGATCGTGGCGAGGGTTTCGCCGTCATCGGCGCGGCCAGCCAGATAGCGCTTCTGCAACGGCTCCAGGACAAGCGGCGGGATGACGAGCGCGTTCGTCTTGGCAAAGCCGGCCATCGCGTCGAACACGAAGCCCGCATCGCGGCCCGATGCCTCGAACAGCGCGCGCTCGAAATTGCTTGCTACCTGAATGTCCATGGAAGGGCTGAGCGTCGGCTCCGCGCGGCCGGTTTCGTAGCGCCCCGTGGCAAGGGTGCGCGCGAGAATGTCGTTGGCATTGGTGGCGATCACCAGCCGGCCTATGGGGAGGCCCATGCGCGCGGCTGCCTCGCCTGCGAAAATGTCACCGAAATTCCCTGTCGGCACGACGAAATTCACGGTGCGTCCGAAGCCTGCGCCAAGTGAAGCCGCGGCCGTGAAGTAATAGACACACTGCGCCATGATGCGCGCGAAATTGATGGAATTCACGGCGGTCAAATTGGTGCGCGCGGCAAATGCGGAATCCGCAAACATCGCCTTCACGATGGTCTGCGTATCGTCGAACGTGCCTTCGAGCGCGATGTTGTGGACATTGCCGTCGAGCACGCTGGTCATCTGGCGGCGCTGCACGTCCGAGGTGCGGCCATGGGGATGGAGCACCACGACGTCGAGATTGGGCTGGCCGGCCAAGGCGGCAATGGCGGCCGATCCCGTGTCGCCCGACGTTGCAACGATCACGGTGGCGCGGCGGCTCTGCTTCTTGAGCGCACGCGCGAAGAGGCGCCCCAAGAGCTGCATCGCCACGTCCTTGAAGGCGAGCGTGGGCCCGTGGAACAGCTCGAGCATAAATAGGCCGGGTTCGAGCTGAACCAGCGGCACCACCGCTTTATGCGCGAAGCCGGCATAGGCGGCATCCACGTCGGCACGGAATTCGTCGTGGGTGAATGCGTCCCCGACAAAGGGCCGCATGATGCGGAACGCCGCTTCGGCATAGGGCGCATCCGCCAGCTCGCGGATGGTGCCGACGCTAAACTGCGGCCAATGCTGCGGCAGATAAAGCCCGCCGTCGGGCGCCGGGCCGCCCAGCAGCACATCGGCAAAAGCCGCCCCCACCCCTCCCCTGGTGCTTACATAGTGCATGAATTACCCAAAACTCAGCCGGTCGCGCGAGCGGTGATAAAGCAGATAAACCGCAAGGAGCGCCAGGGCGAGCCCGAACCATGTCACTGCGTATTGCAGGTGGTCATTGGGGAAATCGACCTGGGTCTGGCCTCCGAGCGGCCAGCCGCCCGGATTGGGGGTGGCATCGGCTTCGATCAGGACCGGCGGCGCGGTCACGCCCAGAGCCGTCGCCATGTCGGGCACGTCCTTGACGAACCAGAGACGGGTTTGATGGTTGGGCGCCGGCGTGAACAGGCCGGGCTTCTGAGTCAGCCGCAGAACACCTGTGAGGGTTACGTCCCCCACCACCTGACCTGCCTTGCGCGTCTTGGGATCGCGCAGCGATTCGGGGACAAATCCGCGGTCGACCAGCACGGTTTGGGCACCGTCTTGAACGAAGGGCGCGATCACATCGACACCCACCGCCCCCATCGGCCCGCGCGAGAAGAGATAAAGCTCCTTGTCGTGCTCGAAGTGGCCCGTCAGGCGCACATGGTGATATTCGGCCGCGGCACCTTGCGGCAAGGCTTGCGACAACGGCACCGGCGGCGCTTTCATGCCGGCTTCGACGCTCGCGATCAGGGCCTCCTTCTCGCCCAGGCGCTGGATTTGCCACACGCCAAGTCCAACCAGCAAAGCGAGGCCGGGCAGAAGCCAGAGCGTTGGACCGATAAGCGGGCGAAAGCGGATCATGGAGCCGTGGTAGCGCGATTTTTCCCCTGACGGTAGAATTCAGGCGTATCCCCGCGTCGAGCCATCATGCGATTCAGCCTTTCTCGCCTAATTCTCCCCGCGATCTGCCTGGCCCTCTCGGCTTGCGCAGGCGGGTCCGGCAGCGGGCCGAGCAAGGAGCAGGTCGAGGCCATGCTGAACGCGGAACTGATGACGGGCGACAGCGCTGAGGCCATCGAGGGGTTCTTCCAGCGCCACGGTTTTCCGTTCACCTATGACGCCTCGATCCGCCGTTATGCCAGCATGGTCGGCGAGCGCGCACCGCTTGCGGTTTACGTCTACACCGATACCGACAAGAAGATGACCGTGACGCTGGTGCAGGCGCCCAAGCCGCAACAAATGCCGCGCCCACGGCCATCATCAAACTATCTGCTCGACGAGCCTGGGGTTTCCGCGCCCAAAGTGCCGCGTTAGTGCACGGACCTGCCTTCTTCGGCGCGGTGCTTGTATTGCAGCACCATCAATCCCGCTTTCAGGGGGCGCAGGAAACCGAGCGACAGGATGATGACCGCCGGTCCCCAGATCAGCGCATGCACCCAATAGGGCGGGCTGTAGCGGACCTCGGTGATCAGCGCACCGCCAGCGACGATCGCCCCCACAATCAGGATCACGAACACCGCGGGTCCGTCGCCCGCTTCGAAGCGCGAATAATCCAGTCCGCACACGGTGCAGCCAGCCGCCTTTCCGAGAAAACCCCGGAAGAGCTTGCCCTTCCCGCAACGGGGACAGCGCCCGAGCAGCGAGGCATAAGCGACCGAAGGTTCAGCCCCGGATTTGGGAGTGCCGGGGCCGCCGGTCATTCGGTCATGACGCCCCACGAGCCCCAGACATAGATGCAGGCGAACAGGAACAGCCACACCACGTCGACGAAGTGCCAGTACCAGGCGGCCGCTTCGAAACCAAAATGGCGGCTCGGGATGAAATGGCCCGCGATGGCGCGGAACAGGCATACCGTCAGGAAGATCGTGCCGATGATCACGTGCAGGCCATGGAAGCCCGTCGCCATGAAGAAGGTCGAGCCATAGATGGCGTTCAAATTGCCCATGCCGCCGGTCGCCGATGCCACCAGCGATTTATGCGCTTCGTCCATGAAGGGCATCATCTGAGCGTGATTCAAGCCGAAGGTGAATGTGGCGTGGCTGTATTCATAGGCCTGCACCACCGTGAAGCTCGCGCCCAGCGCTATGGTGACGATCAAGCCCTGGATGGCGCCCTTGCGGTCGTTGTGCAGGATGGCGTGGTGGGCCCAGGTGACGGTCGCGCCCGAGGTCAGGAGGATCAGCGTGTTCAGCAGCGGGAAGTGCCAGGGATCGAATGGCACGATGCCTTCCGGCGGCCACTTGCCGATGGAGACGTCGATCGGGAACAGCGACGAATTGAAGAAGGCCCAGAACCAGGCGAAAAAGAACATCACTTCGGAGGCGATGAACAGGATCATGCCGTAGCGCAGGCCGATCTTAACGACCGGTGTGTGATCGCCGCGCACGACGGATTCCTTGACCACGTCGCGCCACCAGCCGGCCATCGTGTAAAGCACCAGCAGGAAGCCGATGATGAACACCCAGGGCTGTCCGTTGATCGGGATGCCGAAGAAATTCGCGCTCGCGTTCATCCAGAACACGGCGCCGATCAGCATCAGGAAGGCGGCCGCCGCGCCGACGATCGGCCAGGGGCTCGGATCGACCAGGTGATAATCGTGATGGACTTCGCCGTGAGCCATGGTGTTCGCCTTTCGAAGGGTCAGCCCCCCGAACCCTTCTTCGGAACGGACGCGGTCTTGGCATCCGCCTTCTGATCGGTTGCGGGATAGAAGGTATAGGACAGCGTGATTTCAGAAACCGAATCTTCGTCGCGATCCTTGAGAATTGCAGGCGAGACGAAGAAGGAAACCGGCATTTCGACGGATTCGCCGGCCTCCAGCCGCTGCTCGGTGAAGCAGAAGCATTGGATCTTATCGAAATAGCGGGCGCTGTCGTCGGGCGCGACGTTGAATGTTGCGTGGCCGAGGATGGCGTGATCGGACCGGTTCACGGCGCGGAAATAAACGAGTTTATTCTCTCCGACCTTCACTGTGACGGAGCGCTGTTCCGGCTGGAAGGTCCAGGGGAGCGCCGGGTCGACATTGGTGTCGAAACGCACGGACATCACGCGGTCGCTGACGGTGTCCGGGGCGGAACTCGCACGCTGAGGCGTGCCGCCGTAACCGGTCGTGCGGCAGAACAGGTAATAGAGGGGCACCGCAGCATAGGACGCCCCAACCATGCCGATGACGACCGCGGCACAGGAGGCGAAAACCCAAGAGTTGCGCGTGACCTTCATGCCCTTGCTCTAATCCGCCACATGTCCGCCCAGCCGCACGATGGTCATGACGAAGAACAGCACGACAAGAAACAGGAGCAGACCCGCGATAGCGTAATTACGCATTCGGCGGGCGCGTTCGAAACGGGCTCTTGTTTCGTCATCGCCGTTCATCCCAAGACCAGAAGCGGGACTTGCGCCAATCCCGCCGCCTGCTCCACCAGAAGGGCTGCGAAAAGCGCGAACAGGTACAGAATGGATATGCCGAACAGGCGCCGGGCTTCGGGCTCGCGCACCGTATCGCGCTCAGCCGCCACGCGGATGCTCTGCGCGACGAACAAGAGGCCAACGAGGGCGTTTGCCGCGAGATATAACGGTCCGGCAAAGCCCAGCAGAACCGGCGCAAAGCCGGTCGCCACCACCAGCAGCGTATAGATCACGATCTGACGGCGGGTTTCGGGCTTGCCCTTGACCACGGGAAGCATCGGCACACGTGCCCGCGCGTAATCCTCCGCGCGATAAAGCGACAGCGCCCAGAAATGCGGCGGCGTCCACAGGAAGATGATCGCGACCAGCACCAGCGGTGTCACGGCGAGCGAACCGGTGACGGCCGCCCAGCCGATGGCCGGAGGAAGCGCGCCCGCAAGCCCGCCGATGACGATGTTCTGGGGCGTCTTGCGCTTCAGCCACATGGTGTAGACGAAAACGTAAAATCCGATGGTGAACGCGAGCAGCGCGGCGGCCACCAGATTGACGAACAGACCCATCACCGTGATGGCCGCAGCCGAAAGCGTGGCCCCAAACGCCGTCGCCTCGCCGGCCGTCACATGGCCCTGCGGAACAGGGCGGCCTTTGGTGCGGGACATCAACGCGTCGATATCCGCATCATAGGCCATGTTCAGAGCGCCGGACGCGCCCGCCCCGACCGCGATGCACAGCAGCGCCGTCAGCGCGGTCGCGATGTCGATATGCCCCGGCGCCAGAACCAGTCCAACCACGCCGGTGAACAGCACAAGCGACATCACGCGGGGCTTCAACAGCGCGAAATAATCGCCCACCGTCGCGAAGCTCATCTCCGCGACGGCAAGCGATTCCTGTGTTTCAACAACCGCGGTCACTGTTCAGTCATTCCTCAATGATGACCGGAGTCCGCGATGTGCGGCAGGTCGTTGAAGGTGTGGAACGGCGGCGGCGACGAGAGGGTCCATTCCAGCGTGGTCGCGCCCGCGCCCCACGGATTGTCGCCCGCGACCCGCTTGCGCATCATGGCTTCCGCCATGCAGAGCAGGAAGATCACCACGCCAACGGCCGAAATAAAGGAGCCGACCGAGGAAACGTAGTTCCAGCCCGCAAAGGCGTCAGGATAATCCGCAACGCGCCGTGGCATCCCGGCCAGACCCACGAAGTGCATCGGGAAGAATGTCAGGTTGACGCCCACGAACATGGTCCAGAAATGCAGCTTCCCGAGCGTCTCATTGTACATGTAGCCGGTGATCTTGGGGAACCAGTAGTACCAGCCCGCGAAGATGGCGAAGACCGCACCCAGCGACAGCACGTAGTGGAAGTGCGCCACCACGTAATAGGTGTCCTGCAGCACCACATCGACGCCCGCATTGGCCAGCACGACGCCGGTGACGCCGCCGACCGTGAACAGGAAGATGAAGCCGATCGCCCACAGCATCGGCGTGCGGAAGCTGATCGAGCCTCCCCACATGGTGGCGATCCAGGAGAATATCTTCACCCCTGTCGGCACCGCGATCACCATGGTGGCGAACACGAAATAGGCCTTGGTGTCGACGGTAAGGCCCACCGTGTACATGTGGTGCGCCCACACCACGAAGCCGATGAAGCCGATCGCAACCATGGCGTATGCCATGCCGAGATAACCGAACACGGGCTTCTTGGAGAAGGTCGAAACCACCTGGCTGATCATGCCGAAGCCCGGAAGGATCAGGATGTAAACTTCCGGATGGCCAAAGAACCAGAAGAGATGCTGGTACAGGATCGGGTCGCCGCCGCCCGCCGGGTTGAAGAAGGTGGTGCCGAAATGGCGGTCGGTCAGCAGCATGGTGATGGCGCCCGCCAGAACCGGCAGCGACAGCAGCAATAGAAACGTCGTTACCAGAATCGACCAGACGAAGAGCGGCATCTTGTGCAGCGTCATGCCCGGTGCGCGCATGTTGAAGATGGTCGTGATGAAGTTGATGGCGCCCAGAATCGACGAAGCGCCCGCGATGTGCAGCGAGAAGATCGCCAGATCCATGGCCGGCCCAGGCGAACCATAGGTCGAGAGCGGCGCGTAGATCGTCCAGCCGCCGCCCACGCCCGTACCGCCGGAATCGCCTTCCACGAACATGGAGAGCACCAGCAGCGTGAATGAGAACGGCAGCAGCCAGAACGAGATGTTGTTCATGCGCGGAAACGCCATGTCCGGCGCCCCGATCATCAGGGGCGTGAACCAGTTCCCGAAGCCTCCGATCATGGCCGGCATGATCATGAAGAACACCATGATCAGACCGTGGCCGGTGACGAAGACGTTGAAGGTGTGCGGGTCCTTGAAGATCTGCAGGCCCGGCTCCATCAGCTCGGCGCGCATCATCACCGAGAGCAAGCCGCCGACCAATCCGGCGCAGATCGCGAACACCAGGTACATCGTGCCGATGTCCTTGTGGTTCGTGGAATAGACCCAGCGCCGCCAGCCTGTCGGATGGTGTGCGTGAGCTTCGTGGCCCGCGTGCGTGTCGTGTGCCCCTGCCATGGCGCGTTCCTCCGGTCAGTGTTCTGCGGCGACGCGCGTGGGCGCGCCGACTGCGGCGAATTTGGTTTTTGCGTCAGCGACCCATTGGTCGAACTTCTCCTGGCTCACCACTTCGACGGTGATGGGCATGAAGGCGTGACGGGCTCCGCAAAGCTCGGAGCACTCCCCGTAATACATGCCTTCCTTGTCCGCCTTGAACCAGGTCTGGTTGATGCGGCCCGGCACGGCGTCGATCTTCACGCCGAACGCCGGAATGGCCCACGAATGGATGACATCCGCGCCCGTCGTAAGGATGCGCACGGTTTTGCCCACCGGCACCACGACATGATTGTTGGTGCCCAAAAGGCGCGGCGGGCCGTCGGCCTGCACCGGCTGGGAGCGGCGATCTGGCGTGATCAGCGCGTCGAAGGTGAAGTTGCCATTGTCGGGATATTCGTAGGTCCAGAACCATTGCTTGCCGATGGCCTTCACGGTCATGTCCGAAGGCGGGATCACGTCTTCGAAATAGAGCAGGCGGAACGAAGGGATCGCGATCGCCACCAGGATGATCACCGGCACCACCGTCCATAGGACTTCCAGAATGGTGTTGTGCGTGGTGGCCGAAGGCGTCGGGTTCGCCTTCGCGTTGAAGCGCAGCATGATGTAGACGAGCAGCCCCAGCACGAACAGGCAGACCGCGGTGATGATGTAGAGCACGAATGTGTGCAGCCCGATGATGTCGCGCATGCGTTCATCGCCCGCGGCCTGCAGGCCGAGCTGCCAGGCATAGGGCTGACCCGTAACCTGTTCCGCGGCCAAGGCTGGCAGCGTCGCCAACCCTGAAAACGCGGTGCCGAGGAAAGCTGAAAACCAGCCGAGCTTTCGGACGAGCTTTCGCATGTGGGGGCCCTCTATGTTCGTGAAGCCGGCAACGGGGTTCTCCTCCCCATCCCGGCGTCTTTTAGGATTCGCGGCAGGATTTAGGCGGTGTATGAAACATGAGTCATTGCGACCTGATGCCACGCAGGGGCCTTATACGCCCTTATTGGCCCCGTCGATTGTCTTTCTCGGCCAGCGTGACGGAAAGGCCGCGCCCGCCTATATGAGAGAGAGGATAGGCCGCCTCGGGCCTGCGTACGCGGAGAGAAGAAACCATGACCAGCCACGAAGACCTGTTTTTCACCCAGACCGGCATGGAAAGACGCCGCGTTCAGGACCTCGTCGACAAGACGCTGCACGGTGCCGATGACGGCGAATTGTTCCTGGAGTACCGCCAAACCGAGAGCTTTGCCTTCGACGACGGGCGTCTGAAAGCAGCCACCTACGACACCACACAGGGGTTTGGCCTTCGGGCGGTGGCCGGAGAAGCCACCGGTTACGCCCACGCCTCGGAGCTTTCGGAGGCAGCCATCGCACGGGCGGCCGATGCCGTCAGCGTCGTCAAGCTCGGCCATTCGGGCGAACTCTCCGGCGCACCTGCGCGGACAAATATCCACCTTTACACCGACGAGAGCCCGCTCGATTCGGCGGGTTTCAATGTCAAGGTGAAGCTGATGGGCGAGATCGACGCTTATGCGAGAAAGCTCGACCCTCGGGTGAAGCAAGTTTCGTGCTCCCTGGCCGGCGAGTGGCAGGCCGTCGAGATCATGCGCCCCGGGGGCGAGGTATTCCGCGACGTGCGGCCGTTGGTCCGGCTCTCCATTTCGGTGGTGGTCGAGGAAAACGGCCGCCAGGAAACGGGTTATTACGGCGGCGGCGGCAGGCGGGCTTACACCGACTACATCGCGGAGGACTATTGGCGGGCGGGCGTGGACGAGGCGCTCCGGAGCGCGCTGGTGAATTTGCGATCGGTGCCGGCGCCTGCGGGTGAGATGACAGTCGTGCTGGGGCCGGGCTGGCCTGGCATCCTGCTGCATGAAGCGGTGGGCCATGGTTTGGAGGGCGATTTCAACCGCAAGAAGACCTCGGCTTTTTCCGGGCTGCTCGGACAACGGGTTGCCTCGCCCGGCGTCACCGTCGTGGACGACGGCACGATTCCGGAGCGCCGCGGCTCGCTCACCATCGACGACGAAGGCACGCCTTCCTCGCGGAACGTCCTGATCGAAGACGGCATCCTCAAGGGCTTCATGCAGGACCGCATGAATGCCCGCCTCATGGGTGTCGCGCCCACCGGAAATGGACGGCGCGAATCATTCGCAAGCCCTGTGATGCCACGGATGACCAACACCTACATGCTCGGAGGCGACAGGACACCGGAGGAAATCCTGGCATCAGTGAAGAACGGCATCTATGCGGTACAGTTCGGCGGCGGCCAAGTGGACATCACGAACGGCAAGTTCGTGTTCTCCTGCACCGAGGCCTACCGCATCGAGGACGGCAAAGTGGGCGTGCCCATCAAGGGCGCGACCCTGATAGGCAATGGCCCCGAAGCCATGCAGCAGGTCTCCATGATCGGCAACGACATGAAGCTCGACACCGGCATCGGCACCTGCGGCAAAAGCGGCCAGAGCGTACCGGTGGGCGTTGGCCAGCCGACTCTCCGCATCGACGGACTGACCGTGGGTGGTACCGCGGCCTAGGCGAAAGCGGCTTTGCATTTTCTGGGGCGGTCGCCCAAGCGGCTGATCGCACCGTTCTTGCTGCTTGCGCGTTTTTTCAGGAGCACAGGCGTGATTGTGCGTTGCGAAAGACGATATTGCGCCGCAATATAAAGCCTGCGCGGTTTCCTAGAGGCAACCTCCATGGCCGAACGGCGTCTTTCTCTTGTATCGGCGGAGCCTACGAGCAGCGCCAGCCGTGAAATGCTGCGCATGCTCGGGCGTCTGCTCGGTGACGTTATTCGCGAACAGCACGGACAGGCCGCCTTCGATCGCGTCGAGGACCTCAGGCGCCACGTCGTCCACGAGCACCGCGAAGGGCGCTCCGCGGTCAGCCTGATGCGGCAATTGAGCCACCTTTCCAATCGCGACCTTACGATCCTCATTCGCGCTTTCGCGATTTTCTCGCAGCTCGCCAATCTCGCCGACGATTATCTGGCGCGCTGCAAGGCCGAAAGCGAAGACCACGGAACGCTGGAGCGGCTCAAAGCCCATCCCGAGATCACGGCGGGACGCGTCCACACCTATCTCAGCGGCGCTACGATCATGCCCGTCATTACGGCGCACCCGACAGAGGTCCGCCGCAAGAGCGTCATCGATCGCGAATCGGCCATCGCCGATCTTCTGCCCGCCTTTCACCACTATGCCGCCAACAAGGCGAAGCGAGCCGGAATCGAAACCCACCTCAAGCGGGAAATCCGCACGCTGTGGCAGACGCGGATGCTGCGTCCCGAACGCATCCCCGTCACCGATGAGATCGATTATGCCGCCTCGATCATGGCGTCCACCCTCATCTCGCAATTGCCCGTGGTGAAGCATGAGGTTGCCACCATGTTCGGGCTGCACGGTCCTTTACCGCCCGCGCTCCGCGTCGGTTCCTGGGTGGGCGGCGACCGCGACGGCAACCCCTTCGTGACTGCGGCGACGCTGGAATATTCGGTTCGGCGCCTCGCCGAAATCACCCTCGATCATCTCCTGGAGCAACTCTACCAGCTTGGTGCGGAGCTATCGCTTTCCGACGACCTCGCGCCGGTGAGCAAGGCCCTGACGGCGCTGGCGCAGAACAATCCGCATATTTCGGCTCACAAGGCGGACGAGCCTTACCGGCAGGCGCTGTCCTATTGCTATGCCCGGCTGGCGGCGACCCGTTTGCACCTGCTCGGGCGCGGCCCCGCGCGAGCCCCGCGGCGCGAGGAGAAGCGCTACGAGGACGCCGCCGAATTGGCCGCCGATCTGACCGTGGTCGCGGATTCGCTGTCGCAAAACGGCAGCGCCGATCTGGCCGATGGACGTCTGGCCGAATTGCGCGAGGCGGTGATGAGCTTCGGCTTCCATCTCGCGGTCATGGATTTGAGGCAGAACTCCGCCGTCCACGAGCGCACCGTGGCCGAATTGCTGCGGGAAGCCGCGGTGACCGAATCGTATGCCGAATTGGCGGAATCCGATCGTGTCGAACTCCTGGTGCGGGAGCTCAGCAATCCGCGCCTCCTGCGAACGCCCTATCGCACCTATTCCGAAGAGACCACGAAAGAACTCGAAATCGTCGACATGGCCGCGCGCCTGCGCCGGCAGTTCGGAAAAAGCGCCGTCGAAAATTACGTGATTTCGATGGCCAAGAGCGTTTCAGACCTGCTCGAGGTTGCGATCCTCCTGAAGGAAGCGGGCCTGTTCACGCCGGGCAGCCGGCCGTCTGCGGCCCTGCGCATCATTCCGCTGTTCGAGACCATCGAGGATCTGCACGCGAGCACAGGCGTGATGGAGGCCTATTTCAACCTGCCGCTGGCGCGCAGCATCGTGGCTGGCCAGGACGATCTTCAGGAGGTGATGATCGGCTACTCCGACAGCAACAAGGACGGCGGCTATGTCACCTCGAATTGGGAAATCCGCGCCGGCATTACGCGGCTGATCGCACTCTCGAAATCGCGTGGCATCCGCACGCGCTTCTTCCACGGACGGGGCGGCACTGTCGGGCGCGGCGGCGGCCCGAGCTTCGAGGCCACCCGCGCGTTGCCCATGGGCGCTGTCGAAGGCGGTATCCGCGTCACCGAGCAGGGCGAAGTGGTCGCCAGCAAATATGGTCATCCCGATGTGGGGCGTCGCACGCTCGAGCGCATGCTGACGGCCACCCTGCTTGCAGACGTCGATCCCGAAACCGATGCGGCCGACGGAGCGCTCGCGGATTGTTTTGCCGCCTTCAGCGCGGATGCTTACCGGGCCTATCGCGCCCTCGTCTACGAGACGCCGGGTTTCGACATCTATTTCCGCCAATCGACTCCCCTTCCCGAAATATCCAACCTCAAGATCGGGAGCCGCCCCGCCTCGCGCACCAACTCAACCCGCATCGAGGATTTGCGCGCCATTCCCTGGGTGTTCAGCTGGTCGCAAGCCCGCGCCATGCTGCCCGGCTGGTACGGCTTCGGCACTGCAGCGGCGAAGATGCGCGAGATGGGACGCGGGGAGCAGCTGACCGCGCTTTATGCGCAGTCCCGATTCTTCCGCACCCTGGTCTCGAATCTGGAGATGGTGCTGGCCAAGACCAATCTCGACATCGCGCGGCGCTATGCCGATCTGGTCGAGGACAAGGCTTTGGCGGAACGCGTGTTCGAACGCATCCAAGCCGAATGCAAGATCACGGTAGAGACAGTGCTTTCGCTGACCGGACAGAAGTCTCTGCTGGAACACAATCCGACGCTCGCCGAATCGATTCGCCTGCGGCTCCCTTACATCGACGCGCTCAACCTGTTGCAGCTTGACCTTCTCCGCAGGCGGCGGGCGGGAAAGGACGACGCGGAGACGCTGCACGGCATCCACATGTCGATCAACGGCGTTTCGGCGGGATTGCGCAACAGCGGTTGACGCACATGCGCCTCATGCGTGGGCGCCCGATCCCATTAGGGTCATAAGCCCCCGCGTGATTCCCGCGCGCCTATCGCAGAATCCCTCATCAATCTCGAAGAAAGGCGCTATGAGATCGCCGCGGCGATCGATCCGGTGTTCTTGAGCATCTGACATGAGCGATTATTGGTTTCGGCCGAAAGAACGGGGCATCGGCGCGGGCGTGCCGCTGAACTGGAAAGGCTGGGCGCTGTTCGCCGCCTATGTCGCGGCCATACTTCTGGTGCCCTCGGCCTACGAACTCTATCTCGGCTATCCAGGCACCGTGATGCTGCGCGTTGCCGGTGTCGTTGCGGTCTCGATCCCGTTCCTCCTGATCGCCTGGAAGAAGACCGAAGGCGGCTGGCGCTGGCGCCATGGCAAAGACGAAGCCGAGGAGAACACCGAACTCGAAAGCTGATCAGAGGAAATTATACGCCTCGAACAGCTTGCCGAGATCGCCGTTCCATTCACCGCGATAAAGCGCCAGCAATTCGTCGGCGCGGGTTTCCCCGCGTTCGACCAGGTCCTTGAACGGCTGCAGGAACCCCTCTTCTGTTCCACCGGCAGAATCGAGTTGGGCGCGGGCGCGCAAGCCATGGACCGCGATGTCGAGCATGCGCCGCGCCAGCTCCAGCACGTTCGTATCCCGGAACGGCGTCCGGAAAGCCAGCTTGGGCACCGCGGCGCGCATCGCCTCGCGCTCCTCCGCCGTCCAATCCTTGACCAGGTCCCAGGCCGCATCGAGTGCCGTCTGATCGTACAGGATGCCTGCCCACAGCGCCGGAAGGCCGCAAATGCGCCGCCACGTTCCGCCGTCGGCCCCGCGCACTTCGAGATAGGATTTGAGCCGCGCCTCGGGGAAGATCGTGGTCAGATGGTCCGCCCAATCCGACATCATGGGCGTGACACCTTTCAACTCCTCGATGCGGCCATTCAGGAAATCGCGGAAGGACTTGCCCGCCACATCGATGTAGCGGCCGGCGCGATAGACGAAATACATCGGCACATCGAGCGCATAATCGACGTATCTCTCGAAGCCGAAACCATCCTCGAACACGAAGGGCAGCATGCCGGCGCGGTCGTTGTCGGTGTCGGTCCAGATCTGGCTGCGATAGGAGAGAAAACCGTTGGGCTTGCCTTCGCGGAACGGCGAATTGGCGAACAGCGCGGTCCCTACCGGCTGGAGCGCCAGCATCACGCGGAATTTCTTGACCATGTCGGCTTCCGAGCCGAAATCGAAATTCCCCTGCACGGTGCAGGTGCGGAACATCATCTCCAAGCCATAGCCGCCGACCTTGGGCATATAGCGGCGCATGATGGCGTAGCGGCCCTTGGGCATGACCGGCACTTCGTCGAGCCGCCAGGTGGGGGCATAGCCGACGCCAAGACATCCCGCGCCGATCTCCGCGCAGACCTCGCGCACCTGCGTCAGATGGGTGTTCACCTCTTTGCAGGTCTCATGCACGGTCCTGAGCGGCGCACCGGAAAGCTCGAACTGCCCGCCCGGCTCAAGGCTGAGCGAGGCGCCGTTCTGAGAGAGCCCGATGATGTTCGGCCCCTCCATCACCGGAACCCAGCCGAAGCGGGCCATACCTTCCAGTAACGCCCTGATTCCGGGATGCCCCTCATAAGGAAGCGGCTTGTGGTTGTTCAGGCCGTAGACGAATTTCTCGTGCTCGGTCCCGATGCGCCATTGCTCGCGCGGCTTCGATCCCGCGGCGATATGGGCCACGAGATCGGCACGCGAAGAAATAGGCCCGCCGGCGGATTGCGGGATGGACATGAGCGGTTCCTCTGGCGCGATTGTGCTCGCGTTATCGGTGGGGTTAGCCGGAACCTAGTGGCGGGAGGTGACAGTTACAAGCCGGTCAAGTGCGCCAATCGCCCCGGATCGCCTGCCAGACGGCGAGCGCGCCGAGCGCGGCCGTATCGGCCCGCATGATACGGGGTCCGAGCGTCACCGGGAGCACGAACGCCTGGCTGCGAATCAGCGCGCGTTCCGTGGGATCGAACCCGCCTTCGGGTCCCGTAAGCACCCCCCATGCCTCCGTCGCTTCCCCGCGTTCGAGGGCGTCTGCGATCGAACGCGCATCGCCGCCCTCGTCGCAGAACAGAAGGCGGCGGCCGTCCGGCCAGGATTTCAGCAATGCGTCCAAACCCAAAGGCGCGTGCACCTCCGGCACACTGAGCCGGCCCGATTGCTCGGCAGCCTCGATGGCGTTGGCGCGCAGCCGCTCGAGATTGACCCGGCGCGCCACCGTGCGGCTGGTGATGACGGGCTGCAATACCCGGACGCCAAGCTCGGTGGCCTTTTGCGCTACATAGTCGGCAGGCGTCTTCTTGACCGGCGCGAAGGCGAGCCACAGATCGGGGACCTCGGCCTGAGGCTCCGTCTGCGCTTCGCAGACAAGCGTGCAACCGCGTCGTGAAACCTCCGCAATGCGGGCTCGCCATTCGCCGTCGCGTCCATTGAACAGCAGCACGCGCCGGCCCTCTTTTGCGCGCATCACGTGCAAGAGGTAATGGGCCTGGCCTTCGTCCGGCGTCACCCGCGCACCCGCCAGCAGCGGCGCCTCGACATAGAGGCGCAAGCGCCCGCCCTCATAGGAGAGATCGGCGGCTTCGGAATCCCGGTCTTTGTCCCGGCCCATGGGCGCGCTACCGTGGCTCAAATGCTCGAACCCTTGCAGCACGCATGAGCGCCGATCCGCAAGTCCCGCCGGACTTGAGCGGCCTCAAACCCGCCGACGCCGCGCGCGATTGGGTCGACGAGGCGCCCCGCGCGATTCAACCCTATCTCCGGCTGATGCGGCTCGACCGGCCGATTGGCGCGTGGCTGCTCTATTGGCCGTGCGTCTTCGGGCTAGCGCTGGGGGCGGCCGCGAACGGCGAAAGCTTTCCCGATCCGCTCTACCTCGTGCTGACCGGTATCGGCGCAGTGGTGATGCGTGGCGCGGGGTGCACCTACAATGACATCGTGGACCGTGAATACGACGCCCGAGTCGCCCGCACCCGGGGCCGCCCCATTCCGTCCGGCGCGGTCAGCGTCAAACAAGCCTGGGGTTTCGCCATAGCCCAAGGACTGATCGGATTTCTGATTCTCATGGCCTTCAACCAATTCGCGATCCTGGTAGGCGTGTCGTCGCTCTTCCTCGTCGCCTGCTATCCCTTCATGAAGCGCATCACTTATTGGCCGCAAGCCTGGCTCGGGCTCACCTTCAATTGGGGCGTGCCGTTCGGCTTTGCCGCGGCGACCGGAACGCTCAGGCCCGCCGCCTATCTCTTTTATGCCGGCTGCTTCTTCTGGACGCTCGGCTACGACACCATCTACGCGCACCAGGACAAGGAGGACGATATCCTGATCGGCGTGAAATCCTCGGCCATACGCCTGGGCGCGCGCAGCAAGCCCTGGGTTTATGGTTTCTATGTTTGCGCCTTCGCGCTCATGCTGGCAGGCGGGCTTGCGGCGGGGCTCGGCATCGTGTTCGCGCTCACATTGCTGCTCGCAGGCGCCCATCTGCTCTGGCAGGTGCATGCGCTCGACATCGACCGGCCGCTGCTGTGCCTCAAGCTGTTCCGCGCCAACCACCATACCGGCGCGCTGATTGCGGCCGCTCTCGTGCTGGGCGAGACGGCGCGCTTCTGATGGCTGACACAGACGAAGCCAGCCGCAAAGCCTTCATCCGCGCGCATACCAGGCTGGAGACCGCGTCCATCGTGCCGGAAATCACGCTGCATCTGGCAAACGAAGTGATGAACCTTTGGAGCGAAACCGAGGCGCTTTCCGTGGCGCAGGCTTCCGGACTGACGAATCTGCCCCCGCCCTATTGGGCTTTTGCCTGGCCGGGCGGACAGGCGGTCGCGCGCTACATCCTGGACCGGCCGGAAGAGTTTAACGGAAAGAGCGTGCTCGATTTCGGCGCGGGCTCGGGGCTCGTCGCGATTGCCGCGGCAAAGGCGGGAGCCGCTCCGGTGGTTGCGGCCGAAATCGACCTGCTTGCGCTATCCGCCATCGAAATGAACGCCGAAGCGAACGGCGTCTTCATCGAGCCCATGGCCAATGACATCATCGGCACGAACCGGCGCTGGCAGATCATCCTCGCCGGCGACATGTGCTACGAACGCCCCTTGGCTGAGCGCCTCACCCAATGGTTGCGCCAGCTTGCCGCGAACGGCTCGCGCGTCCTCATCGGCGATCCGGGGCGAAGCTATTTCCCGCAAGGCGGCGTGACGAAGCTCGCCACCTATCAGGTTCCCACCTCGCGCGAGCTCGAAGACCGCGAAACGCGGGAAACGTCGGTCTATGGTTTGTTGCCCTGAACATTCCCGCGGAGCAGCCGAGGTCAAACAGCGCCATGTCGAATGAGAATGCTCTTCCACCGGGCGCCGGCGCGATACTTCAGCGCCCGATCGATCCCGCGTGGGACCATATCCGCGGAGGCACCGCGCCGGACCGCGTCAGCATCGTGCTTTACGGCGATTATCTCTGTCCCTATTGCCGCCGTCTGCGGCTTGTGATCGGGCGGCTGCGTCAGGCCCTGGGCGAACGGCTGGCTTACGTGTTCCGCCACTACCCGAACGAGCGCGCTCATCCCGGCGCGGAAATGATTGCTCACATGGCAGAGGCCGCCGGCAAGCAGGGCCGATTCTGGGAGATGCATGACTGGCTCTACGAACACGAGCCGCCGGTGAGGGAAACCGATGTGCGCGAATTCGCGCGCTCGCTCGGGCTGGACATGGCGCGATTCGAGCAAGACACCGGAAGCGACGAGACGCGGCAACATGTGGAGCAAGATCTCGCCGATGGCAGGCGGAACGGCGTCACTGCTACGCCGACAGTCTTCATGGACGGCATTCGTTATGACGGAGCGTGGGATTTCTATTCCATGCTCGAGGCGCTGGAGCGGCCGGTGGCCACCCAGCTCCAGCGCTCCGCTCGCACCTTCGCGAGCCTTCCGGCATCCGGCGGACTGGTTCTGCTCCTCGCCGCAGCCGCGGCACTGGTCTGCGCGAACACGCCGCTTGCGCCCTATTACGAGGCCTTCATCCACGTGCCGTTCGGCATCGGTACGCCCGGAAATGTGCTGTCCCTGACGGTGGGCGCGTGGTTCTCCGAGGGACTGCTCGCGATTTTTTTCCTGCTTGTCGGTCTGGAAATACGCCGCGAGATGACCGCGGGCAGCCTTGCCGACCCGCGCGCGGCGATCCTGCCCGTCATTGCCGCGGCCGGCGGGGTCATCGCGCCAGCCCTGATTTACCTCGCGCTCAACCCCGGTCCCGCAGGGCGCGGATGGTCGGTTCCGACTGCCACCGATATCGCCTTTGCACTCGGCATTCTGGCGCTGCTCGGCGAACGCGTGACTCCGGGCGTGCGGGTCTTCGTCGCCGCGCTTGCCGTGGTCGATGACATTCTTTCCGTGTTGACGCTGGCGATCTTTTATCCGCGGAATTTCGATCCCGCTTGGCTGGCCGTCAGCGGGATCGCGGTTCTGTTGCTCTATTTTCTGAATCGCTCACGGGTCTATGCCGCCTGGCCTTATGCCGTGGCGGCGGTAGCGCTTGGTCTATGCCTCCATGGTGCGGGCATACATGCCGCGCTTTCCGGCGTGATCCTCGCAGGCTTCCTCCCCACCCGCCCCGCTCCTGCCGCCGGCCCGCTGCTCGCGCAGGCTGCGACCGCCCTCGCCGCCCTCGAGCATGCCGAAAACGAGATCAAGCAGTCCGGCGACGAGAATCGCCGCATCGAACAGGAGCCGATCTGGGATTGGGCGAGCCGCAATCTCTCGGCGGCCAGCGACCGCCTCCTCTCACCCGCCGACCGCATAGAGCAGGCAGTCTCGCCCTGGGGCGCTTATGTGATCCTGCCGCTGTTCGCGTTCTCTGCAACCGGCGTGAATCTGAGTGTCGATCTCTCCACGCCCGAAGCCCGCGCCATTCTCATGGGCGTCATCGTAGGCCTGGCAATCGGAAAGCCGCTCGGCATCTCGCTGGCATCGCTGCTGGCAGTGAGAACCAGACTCGCCCGGCTGGCCGACGACGTGACCTTGCGCAACTTTCTGGGTGCGGCCTGTCTCTGCGGCATCGGCGACACGGTTGCTCTGTTGATGGCGGACCAGGCTTTCCCGCAAGGACCCGACGCGGCCGTAGCGAAGATCGGCGTGCTGATCGGCTCGATCCTTGCTGCGATGCTGGGTGCAGCGCTCATCGCGACAGGTGCGCGCGCTCATGCCGTATCGCCGGTCCAAGTCGCGCCCGAGGTTGGCGAATAGGCAAGCACATGCCACAGTACGAGTCATTGGATCGGGGGATGGAAAATGTCGGTTGAAGGCGAAATCGTCCGGGAAGAGGCGCACGAACTGCACCGCGCGCTTGGCCCCTGGCAGCTGATTGCGCTCGGCATCGGGGCGATCATCGGGGCGGGCATTTTCGTGATCACCGGCCATGCCGCCGCTGCCTATGCGGGACCAGGCGTCGTGATCTCCTTCATCATCGCGGGGCTCGGCTGCCTGTTTGCGGGCCTCTGCTATGCCGAATTCGCCTCCATGATTCCGGTGGCAGGCAGCGCCTACACTTATACCTACGCCACCATGGGCAAGTTCCTCGCCTGGATCATCGGATGGAATCTGGTGCTCGAATATCTGGCGGCGGCGTCCACCGTCGCGGTGGGCTGGTCGGGCTATTTCGTCGAGCTGATGAGCCAGATGGGGCTCACGGTCCCGAAATTCTTCTCCTCCGCGCCCATCGCCATGAGCAGTTTCGAGGACATCTCCGCCACAGGCGCGTTCCTGAATTTTCCCGCGATGTTCGTCATCGCCATTGCCAGCACGCTTCTGGTCGTCGGCATCAAGGCCTCGGCGCAATTCAACAGCGTCATGGTCGCCATAAAGCTCACCATCGTGGTGCTGGTGATCGCCTTCGGGCTCCCGCTGATCAAGAGCGTGAACCTCACCCCGTTCATCCCGGTCAACACCGGCACGTGGGGCGAGTTCGGCTGGAGCGGCGTCTTCCGCGCAACCGGCGTGATCTTCTTCGCCTATATCGGCTTCGATGCGGTATCGGTGGCCGCCCAGGAAGCCCGCAACCCGCGGCGCGATATGCCCATCGGCATTTTGGGTTCGCTGGTCATCTGCACGGTTTTGTACATCCTGATGGCCTTGGTGATGACGGGCCTTGCTTCCTATAAGGCGCTGAATGTGCCCCATCCGGTGTTCGTGGCCATCGACAATGCGGGCCCGCAACTGGCCTGGCTCGGCGTATTGGTGAACATCGGCGCGGTGGTCGGCCTTGCCTCGGTCGTGCTGGTGCTGCTGCTTGGCCAATCGCGCGTGTTCTACGCCATGTCGCGCGACGGCCTGATCCCGCCGGTCTATGCGAGGATTCATCCCACCTTCCGCACACCCTGGATCGGGACCATCGTCACGGGCGTGATCGCAGCCCTCCTCGCTGGTATCGTCCCGCTGGGCATTCTCGGCGAATTGGTCTCCATCGGCACACTGCTTGCGTTCGTGATCGTATGCGCGGCGACCATGGTGCTGCGCGTGAAGGCGCCGGAGATCCGGCGCCCCTTCCGCGCCCCTTTCGTGTGGATCGTGGCGCCGCTCGGGATGGCGATGTGCCTTTTCATGATGGCATTCCTGCCGATGGACACCTGGCTTCGCCTTCTGGTTTGGACGATCATCGGCCTGATCATCTTCGGCATCTATGGCACGCGGCACGGCAAGGAGCCGGAATGGGTGCTGCTCAAACAGCCGGCGGAATGAACGCGTGACTGCAAACCAGTCGGCGCGTTCTGTCGAGCCCGGTCCCGCCGACGCCCAAGATCATCAACTGCATCGCGCCCTCGGGCCTGCGAGCCTCATCATGCTCGGGATCGGCGAGGTTATCGGCGCGGGGATTTTCGTCATTGCGGGAACCGCGGCGGCCGATCATGCGGGACCCGCGGTGCTGCTTTCCTTCGCCATTGCGGCGCTCGGCTGCCTGTTTGCCGGCCTGTGCTATGCCGAGTTCGCGTCTCTCATTCCGGAGTCCGGCAGCTCATATACCTATGCCTATGCGACCATGGGCCGGTTCATGGCGTGGTTCATCGGCTGGAACATGGTGCTGGAATATCTGGTTTCCGCCTCGACCGTGGCCGTCGGCTGGTCCGGCTATTTCGTCAGCCTCCTGAACAATGCCGGGCTGAGCATTCCTGCGGCGCTGTCCGATGCTCCAATTGCCGGAATGGGTTTCGACGAGTTGCATCTGACGGGCGCCATCGTGAATCTTCCCGCCGTTGCCTTGATCGTGGGCTTGAGCATTTTCCTGGTGATCGGCGTTCAGGAATCGGCGCGCTTCAACAATTTGATGGTGCTGATCAAGACCGGAGTCGTGATCCTGGTGATCCTGTTCGGGCTGCCCTACCTGAAACTCGCCAATCTCACGCCGTTCATCCCGCCGAACCAGGGCGAATGGGGCCATTTCGGCATGAGCGGCGTGATCGCCGCGTCGGGACTCATCGTCTTCGCGTTCATCGGGTTCGAGAGTGTCTCGGTCGCGGCGACCGAGGCGCGCAATCCGCGCCGCGACATCCCGATCGGAATTCTCGGTTCGCTCCTGATCTGCACGGTGCTGTACATCCTGATCGGACTGGTGCTGGTCGGGATCACCGATTGGCGCACGCTCGATGTGCCGAACCCGGTTTCATTCGCGATCGGCAAGATACCGGCGCTGCGCTGGCTGGTGGTCCCCATCGACATCGCTGCGCTGACCGGCCTTGCGACGGTCACCTTCGTCGCCCTCTACGGGCAATCGCGCGTGTTCTATGCCATGGCGCGGGACGGTTTCCTGCCGCGATTGTTCGCCGGCGTGCACGGACGCTTTCGCACGCCCCATCGGGGAACCATCGTCACGGGATCGGCCGCGGCGCTGATCGCCGCACTGTTCCCGCTCGATGTTCTGGCAGACCTTGTCTCCATCGGAACGCTGCTCGCATTCGTCATCGTCTGCGCTGGGATCATGATCCTGCGCGTGACGGCGCCCGGCGCCAAGCGCGCCTTCCGCACGCCCTTTGTGTGGTTCGTAGCTCCGGCAGGCGTGCTTTCCTGCGGATTGATGATGGTGAGCCTCTCCAACGCCACCTGGATTCGGTTGGTGGTGTGGACAATTGCGGGGTTGGCGATCTATTTCGCATACGGTTATCGCCACGCCGCACCCTCCAAATGGAAGGTGCAATAGAGCCCTCGCCCATGAGCTACCGGTCGTTGCGCGACTTCATCGCCAGGCTCGAATCGATGGGCGAACTGGTCCGCGTGCGCGAACCCGTCTCGACCGTATTGGAAATGACCGAGATCCAGACGCGGCTTTTGGCCGAGCGCGGGCCGGCGGTGCTTTTCGAGCACCCCATCGGAGCGGACGGCACACGCTCGCCCATCCCCGTACTGATCAATCTGTTCGGCACGGTGAAGCGGGTCGCGATGGGTGTGACATTGGGCGGCGTCGAACGCACGGACGCGAAATCCCTGCGCGAGGTCGGTGAGTTGCTGGCGACGCTGCGCCAGCCCGAGCCGCCGCGCAGCGTGCGCGAAGCCTTCGAACTGCTGCCGCTCGCCAAGACCTTCATGGCGATGAAGCCCAAGACGGTTTCGCGCGCCGCATGCCAGGAGATTGTGCTGAAGGGCGGCGACATCGATCTCAACGCGCTTCCCATCCAGACCTGCTGGCCCGGCGAACCGGCGCCACTCATCACCTGGCCCTTGGTCGTCACGAAGGGGCCAAGCGACTCGCGCGAAGACAATTACAACCTCGGCATCTACCGCATGCAGGTGCTGAGCAAGACTGAGACCATCATGCGCTGGCTGCGCCATCGTGGAGGCGCGCAGCATCACCGCCGCTGGGCTCAGGAGAACGCCGCGCCGTTGCCGGCGGCCGTGGTGCTCGGCGCCGATCCGGGCACGATTATCGCGGCCGTGACGCCCGTCCCCGACACGCTGTCGGAGTATCAGTTCGCGGGCCTCCTCAGAGGGCAGCGCGTCGAACTTGCCGAATGCGTGAGCCAGCCGCTCAAAGTGCCGGCCGAAGCCGAGATCGTCATCGAAGGCGAAGTCTCCCTCACCGAAACGAGGCCCGAGGGGCCCTACGGCGATCACACCGGCTATTACAACGCCATCGAGTCCTTCCCCGTTTTTACCGTGACTGCCATCACCATGCGGAAGGACCCTATCTATCTTTCGACCTTCACCGGGCGGCCGCCGGACGAACCTTCGACCCTTGGCGAAGCGCTGAACGAGGTGTTCATCCCGCTCCTGCAGCAGCAATTTCCCGAGATCGTGGATTTCTGGCTGCCGCCGGAGGGATGCTCCTATCGCATCGCGGTCGTCAGCATACGGAAGGCCTATCCGGGCCATGCCAAGCGCGTGATGCTGGCGGTGTGGTCGTATCTGCGCCAGTTCATGTACACAAAATGGGTCATCGTGGTTGACGAGGAAATCGATGCGCGGGACTGGAAGGACGTGATGTGGGCGCTGGCGACCCGTATGGACCCGGCGCGCGACATCACCATCATCGAAGGCACGCCGATCGATTATCTCGACTTCGCAGCACCGGAGTCGGGCTTGGGCTCGAAGATCGGGCTCGACGCCACCAACAAATGGCCGCCCGAAATCAGCCGCGAATGGGGCACTCCCATCCGCATGGACGAGGACATCGTGCGCACGGTAACGGAGAAATGGCCCCGGCTCGGCCTCCCCGGCTCCGGGAAACCGATTTGGAAGTAATGCTGTTAACAACTGTTGACATATTTTGGTATTTAGCCTATTTCCTGCCTCCAAGAAAGCAGGAGTTTTCACAATGGCTTCGGTTAGATGCCGAAGACACACTCCGAACGGCCGGACTCGGAACTACACGGCCCCCGTGCTGCCGGTGGGATATCCGAATGCTGCAACAATTTGCGGAAGCTTTCCTTGTCGCCAAACCGGTCTGATATGGCTGGATGAGAGCGAAAGACGCGCTTTTGATCGAGGCGAACGCGTATTCCAGGGTCCGACAAACGCCCTTAAGTTTCGGGCGGCTGACTGAGAAAGGATTTTGATGTGTTATGAGAAAGTATACCAACCTCGGCAAATTTCTGCGCGATCAGAAGCAATCTGCGGTTCCGCTGACTTTCGCTGACGTCGAGCATATTGTGGGTCATTCTCTGCCGCGTTCGGCGCGCTATCCTGCGTGGTGGAGCAACAATCCATCCAACAACGTGATGACAAAAATCTGGTTGGATGCGGGTTTCAAAACAGAACAGGTGGATACGCAGAAAAAGAAGGTGGTCTTTCGCAAGGTCGATCCGATCAACCGGGAGCACCAATCAGGCCCCTCGACCGAGACAGGTTATTATCCTCTTTACGGCTCGATGACGGGACTGATTCAGGTCGTTCCCGGCGTCGATCTTACCGAACCGGCCGATCCGAATTGGGGGAAGGTCTACGTGTGAGACCGCTCTTGCTCGACACCTGCGCCGCGATTTGGCTGGCCGAGCAGGCACCGATATCCGAGATCGCTCAAGAGGCGCTTGCGGCAGCCGCGCGAAGCAGCGCAGTTGTCTATGTATCGCCCATTACAGGCTGGGAAGTGGGCCTCCTGGTTTCGAAGGATCGGCTCAAATTGTCAGTTCATCCAGATGTCTGGTACGGCAATTTAACTTCAAATCCGAGAATTCGTATTGCGGAGCTCTCGGGCAGGATTCTGATCGCATCCTCGTTCCTACCGGGAAATCCGCCTTCCGATCCGGCAGACCGGATCGTGGCCGCAACTGCACGCGAGAATGGTTTTTGTCTCATCACCCGCGACCGTCCGCTTCTGAAATATGCCGGAGCTGGCCACGTTAACGCCCTGGCGTGCTGAGAAGAGTCTCGGATTGCACCTTCAACCGCACTCGCGATAATTTGCTCAAGCTTTCCGCGCGGGAGGCCTTCATGCGTGGCGTTCACAGATCGATCTGGTGTGCGTCATTTGTAATTGCCTCGGCGATGGCGTTTGACCCGGCCTTTGCAGCGGCGGAATGCGGGCCGCTTTCGCTTTTGACCTCGCTGGATATTGTAACGGTGTCGGGCGGCCGCCCCGGCGTCAGCGCCCTGATCGGCGACAAACCCGTAACGCTTCTCGTGGATACCGGAGGCGCATTCAGCATGGTCTCGCGCCGGACCGTGCGCGAGCTGAAATTGACCGTCGGTCAGGCCCGAGTCGAAATCCGCAACATCGCCGGCCAGCGTTCGCACGAACAGGTACGCCTGCCATCCATCACGCTTGGCCGACTGCGGCAGGAAGGCGCCTACTTCATGGTCGATCCCCAGCCCGAACGGCCCGACGATACCGCGCCGGGAGCTTTCGACGGGGTGCTGGCGCCGGACTTCCTGATGAATGTGGATGCCGATTTCGATTTCGGAGCGAAGAAGCTCAATCTGGTCTCGCAGAACCATTGCGACGGAAGGGTCGTCTATTGGTCCTCGCCCACTGTAGCGATCGCGCCCTTCCGCATCGACAGGAACGGGCACATCAGCTTTCCCATGAAGCTTGACGATCAAAGGGTGAATGCCATCCTCGATACGGGCGCCTACAATACCGCGCTCAATCTGGACGTGGCGCGCCGCACCTTCAAAGTTGATCCCAATGCCCGCGATGTGGAGAAGATCGGCGAGCTCAATGGCGGCTTTACGGCCAATATCTACCGCAAGCGGTTCAAGACTCTCTCGATCGAAGGGGTGACCATCAGCAACCCTTCCATCGACCTGTTGCCCGATCTGATGAGCGGTCCCGCCTCCGCGCCGACCGCAACCGGTTCGCTTATCCGGGATAGCGATCTCAATCTGCCCGATGTCATCCTGGGCATGTCATCGCTCAGCAGTCTCCACGTTTACGTCGCTTACAAGGAGCGCAAGCTCTATATCAGCGCCGCTAAACCACAGGCGCAATCTGTGCAATAGTTCCAACCTCGCGCAATACGACATTACCTTTTGTTCATGCTTCGTCAGGTTGTGTAATAGCCCAGTCGCCGCTTAAATCACGCAATGATTTGCCGAGCGGGGAGGAGCACATGCGCGGCTGGCTGAACGTATCGATTCTGGCATGCGCCTCGTTGATGGCCGCACTTCCAGCCTTGGCGCAGGATTGCAAACCACTGAACGTCCTGATCTCCGCCGACATGCGCGCAGAACGCGGACTGCCGACGATTCCGGTGACCATCGGGGACGCGTCGAAAAAACTGACCATCAATACCGCGAGCGTCTTCAGCGAGATCAGCCAGCCCGCGATCAAAGAAATGAATCTGAACACGCTGCAGGCGCGCGTGCGGCTGTTCGACAATGCCGGACAAAGTTCGGACAGATACGTCATCCTTCCCTCGCTCGGGATCGGCGGAGCAAAATCGGACCAGGTCAAATTCATGATGCGCCCCGCGCCCGGCCCGATGAATCCCAACGACGCCGCGTTGGTGGGCGTACTCGGGCCCGACATTCTGCAGAATTACGATCTCGATCTCGATTTCGCCGGCCGAAAGATGCAGTTGATCTCCCCCGATCATTGCGACGGTAAGGTCGTCTATTGGACCGCACCCACTGTCGCCATCGTGCCGATGCGGCTCGCCCAAGACGGCAAGGCCGTGATTTCTGTGATGCTCGACGGCAAGCGGCTGGACGCCGTCATAAATACCGGCGCGCCCAACAGCCAGCTCAACCAGGATGTCGCGGAAGACCGCTTCGGCGTCAAGTTCGACGCTCCCGATGTGAAGCAGGTCGGCACCGTGGGCGGCAATGCCAACAGGAAGGTCTATCGGCGCCAGTTCCAGTCGCTGGCCTTTGAAGGGGTCACGATAGCCAACCCGGAACTGGTGCTCCTGCCCGACGAACTCAAGGACCGGATGCGCAACGCCAACCAGCCGCGAACCGGAAGCTTGACGCGTAATGACGCCGTGACGACCCGGTTGCCGGACATGACGCTGGGCATGTCGACATTGGGCAAGCTCCATGTCTACATCGCCTACAGGGAGCGCAAGGTCTACATCAGTGAAGCGGCCCCGGTTCCGCGCGGCCCCGCCGCGGCTGACCCCGCGCAATAGGCCCGGCCGGCCCCCTCCCCCCTGACGGCTAGGAATTCCGCGCTTGCGCGTCTATGAGAGGCGCGCGTCCATGCCTGTTTGCCCGCGGAGTTTCCATGAACCGTTCCCTCCCCGATCCCGCCGCCGCCGACCGCCTCGAGCGCCTAGTCAAAGCTGCCCTCGCGGCGGGGGCCAATGCGGCCGATGCCGTGGAGTTCAAGAATATCTCGGTTGCGGTCTCTTACCGGCTAGGAAAACTCGAGGATGTGGGCCGCTCGGAATCCTCCGATCTCGGTTTGCGGGTGTTCGTCGGCCGGCAGGTTGCCTTCGTCTCCTCCACCGATTTTTCGGATGCTGCCCTTTCCGCACTCCCCGAACGGGCGGTTGCCATGGCAAGGCTCGCGCCCGAGGACAAATATGCGGGTCTGGCGCCCAGCGAGAAACTTGCCAAAACGGTTCTCGATGTCGAGATCGACGATCCGCAGGAGCCCTCGACCGTGCTTCTGGTCGAGCACGCGCGGGCTGCCGAACAGGCGGCCCTTGAGGTCCCAGGCGTCACCAATTCCGAAGGCGGCAGCGCCGATTACGGTCGCAGCATGGTCACGCTCGCCACTAGCGAAGGATTCCTCGGCGGCTATAGCGGCACCAGCCGGAGCGTGGCGGTCTCGGTCATCGCGGGCGACGGGACCGAGATGGAGCGCGATTACGATTATGCGCATTCCCGTTTCGCCGACGACCTTGAATCGGCGGAGGATGTCGGAAGGCGCGCGGCAGAGCGCGCGGTAAAACGCCTGAACCCGCGCAAGGTGAAGACCCAGTCCGTGCCGGTGTTCTTCGACCCTCGCGTGGCGCCGAGCCTCATCGGCCATTTCGCGGGCGCGATCTCCGGCGCGGCCATCGCCCGCGGCGTGAGCTTCCTCAAAGACCGGTTGGGCGAAGAAATCTTCGCGCAGAACATCACCATCGTGGACGATCCCCACCGCAAGCGCGGGCTTCGTTCCAAGCCGTTCGACGGCGAGGGGGTGGCCAATCGCTGCACCGTCCTGATCGACAAGGGCCGACTGACCACCTGGATTCTGGATTCCGCGTCCGCGCGCCAGCTTGGCCTCGAAACCACAGGCCATGCTTCGCGCGGCACCGGTGGGCCCCCCTCGCCCTCCACGACGAACCTTTACATGGCGCCGGGCGCGCTCTCGCCTGAGGACCTGATGGCCGATGTGCGCCAGGGCTTCTATGTCACCGAGTTGATCGGCATGGGCGTCAACAGCGTCACCGGCGACTATTCGAGGGGCGCGGCTGGGTTCTGGATCGAGAACGGCCAGATCGCCTATCCGGTCAGCGAAGTGACGATCGCGGGCAATCTGAAGGACATGTACCGGCACCTGACGCCGGCGAGCGATCTCGTCTTCCGCCACGGCACGGACTCGCCCACCGTGCGGATCGAGGGGATGACGGTTGCCGGGTCCTGAATCGGATACGGAGCTTTTGGCCCGAAGCGTACGCGAGGCGGGCGCCATTGCCCGGCGCTATTATGGCGGCACCTACAAGAGCTGGCAGAAGAGCTACGGCAATCCGGTTACCGAAGCCGACATCGCGATCGACACCTTCCTGAAGACGACGCTGCTTGCGGCCCGCCCGGATTATGGCTGGCTGTCCGAGGAAACCGCCGACGATCCGGCACGACTTGGGAAGACTCGCGTTTTCGTGGTCGATCCCATCGACGGCACTGTGGGATTTATCAAACACCGTCCTCAATTCACCGTCGTTGCGGCGGTGGTGGAGAACCGCCGGCCGATCTCGGGCGCGATCTATAATCCGATCACGGACGAAATGTACGAAGGGGCAGAGGGCAGCGGCGCCCGGAAGAACGGAACCCCCATCCGCGTCAGTGCGCATGCAGGCCTCGAAAACATGCGTCTCCTCGCCGAAAAGAGGGTGACGGACCCGAATCGCTGGACCAAGCCCTGGCCCTCCTCCCTCACCACCGAGACGCGCGCTTCGGTTGCCTATCGCATGGCGCTGGTGGCCGAGGGAGCCTTCGATGCCATGGTGTCGCTCACTCATAAATCCGATTGGGATCTGGCGGCCGCGGACATCATCCTCACCGAAGCGGGAGGATGCGTGACCACGAGAGGCGGCGAGAGACTCATCTATAATCGGGAACACCCCGACCATGGCAGCGTGATCTGCGCCGGGCCCGTCCTTCAGGCTTGCCTGCTCGAACGCATGAAGGAATTGCGTGAGTAGCCTTGCCCTTCGGCAAGAGGGGTGAATCACAGCACCGCCGCGTGCTAAGAGCGTCCCATGGACCGGCCTCGTCTTTCCAAAGCCTCCAGCCGCGATGGCGATCTTGCCATCATCGGACGGCTTTTACGCGATTACGTGCGTAATCAATGGGGCACGCTGGCGCTGGCCACAATCTGCATGATCGTGACGGCGAGCATGCAAGGGGCGTTGGCCTGGGTGATCGGGCCGGTGATCAAGAGCATCTTCCTCGACAATGACCGCACCATGCTCGTGCTGATCCCGCTTGAGATCATGGCGATCATGATTGTGCGGGCGGCAACCAATTTCGGCGAACAGGCGCTGACCGGCACGATTGCCGAACGCATAGTCGCAGCCCTTCAGCGCGACATGTTCAAGAGTCAGGTCCAACTGGACCTTTCCACGCTGAATGCCGAACATTCCGGCGAAATGGTGTCCAAATTCATTTACGACACGTCGCTCCTGCGCGCCTCGCTCAATCGCGGCGTCACAGGTCTTGGCCGCGAAGTGGTAGCGCTCATCGCACTATGCGCGGTGATGATCTATCGCGATTGGGAACTCGCCGCGATTTCCGTGCTGCTGCTTCCCGTGGTCGCCTGGGTGACTCAGCGCTTGAGCCGTTCGTTGCGCAAATCGTCCACCCGTGGGATGGAAGAAACCGGCGTTCTGTCGCGCGCCCTGACCGAAGCGCTCGCCGGCCGGCGCATCATCAAGGCCTATAGTCTTGAAGAATACGTGGGCGACGCTGCCGATTTGCGGATTTCGGGACGGCTCAAATATTTGCTTCGCGCGGTTCACTCGCGCGCTGCCGCGGTTCCGGCAACCGATGTCATCGGCGGATTCGCGGCCGCGATCACCGTCGCCTATGCCGGGTATCAGCACTTCAGCGGGCAATTGAATGTGGACGCATTCGCCTCGTTCGTCGCCGCCATGCTTCTGGCGCAACAGCCGGTGCGCAACCTTTCGCAGCTCTGGACGATCTCGACCGAGGGACTGTCCGCTGCGAACCGCATTTTCGCGTTGATCGACACCAAGCCGGCAATCGTCGATGCGCCCGATGCAAGGCCGTTGAAGATGGCGCCCAAGCCGTTCGGCGGACACGTGCGGTTCGAAGATGTTGCGTTTTCCTATCATGCGGCGCAGGCCGCACTCGATGGCATCGACTTCGACGTCGCGCCCGGCCAGAAGATAGCCCTTGTAGGCCCCTCAGGGGCCGGCAAGAGCACAGTCTTCAATCTGCTCCTGCGTTTCTACGAGTCCCAATCCGGCCGCATCAGCATCGACGGCCAGGACATCCGTGGACTGACCATCCAATCCTTGCGCGCCCACATCGCATTGGTCACGCAGGAGCCGTTCCTGTTCGACGAAACCGTTGCCGCCAACATCGCCTATGGCCGCGAGGGTGCAACCAGAGAGCGGATCGAAGCAGCCGCCAAAGCCGCCGCCGCGCACGAGTTCATCGTGCAGCTTCCAAAGGGATACGACACCTCGGTGGGCGAAGGCGGCCTGCGGCTCTCCGGCGGCCAGCGCCAGCGAATCGCGATCGCGCGCGCCATGCTCAGGGACGCGCCGATCCTGTTGCTCGACGAAGCAACCTCCGCGCTCGATACCGAGAACGAGCGGCTGGTGCAGGATGCGTTGCGCCGATTGATGAAAGGACGAACCACCATTGTCATCGCACACCGGTTGAGCACCGTTGTCGATGCGGACAGGCTCTATGTGCTCGATAGGGGCCGAGTTGCGGAATCCGGCACGCATGCCGAACTGATGGCGAAAAGCGGCCTATACGCAAAGCTCTACCAGCATGAATTCCAGGAGAACGAGTCTGCGCCCGCCGCGCATCTCGGATAGGCGCGCGGGCGGCGGCATGGTGGCGCTCGCGCTCTATCGTGGATTCATGAGCGCGCTCTCGCCGTCCGTGCTCCGGCGGCGAGCTAGAACCGGCAAGGAGGACCCACGGCGACTCCCGGAGCGCATGGGGTTTGCGGCGCGGCCGCGGCCCGAAGGCACGCTCGTCTGGATTCATGGCGCGAGCGTCGGGGAATCCCTGGCGGTCCTTCCGCTGATCGCGAAGCTTCTGGAAGATCCCGGCCGGCATGTGCTGGTGACGACGGGAACCGTCACCTCCGCACGGTTGATGGAGAAGCGTCTCCCCCCGCGTGCGTTTCATCACTATGTGCCGGTGGATACGCCGAAAGCCGTCCGGCGCTTTCTCAACCACTGGCGGCCCGATCTGGCGCTGTTCGTCGAATCCGAGCTGTGGCCGAATCTCATTCTGGAAACGCAGCAATGCGCAGTTCCCATGGCGCTGGTGAACGCGAGGCTGTCGGCGGATTCCTTTCGCGGCTGGAAGCGCGCGCCGCGCTTGGCGCGGCGCCTGATGTCGACGTTCGATGCGTGCCTCGCGCAGGATGCGGAGATCGCCGGTCGGCTGATCGCGCTCGGTGCGCGCGGTGTGCGGATTGCGGGGAGCCTGAAAGCCGATGCGCCGCCGCTCCCGGTGGACGAGGCTGCGCTCGCGGCCTTTCGCGCCAGCGTCGGCATGCGGCCGGTGTTTCTCGCTGCGAGCACCCATCCGGGCGAAGAGGTTCTGGTGCTCCAGGCAGCCGAGGCACTGCGCAAATTTCGCGACATTCTCACGGTCATCGTGCCGCGACATCCGGAGCGGGGGCCGGAAATCGAGTCTCTCGTGCGCACCCGCGGGAACGCGGTCATCCGCCGGGCGACGGGCGCTCTGCCGGGCCAGGATACGGCCGTCTATGTCGCCGACACCCTCGGAGAGCTCGGGCTTTTTTATCGCACCGCGCCTTTCGCCTTTCTCGGCGGAAGCCTGGTGCCGCATGGAGGACAGAATCCGCTGGAACCGGCTCGGCTGGAAACCGCCGTCCTGACCGGACCTCACACGGAGAATTTCGAGGAAATCTTCCGTGTGCTGCTTAACGCGCAAGGTACGGGCCGTGTCCAATCCACCGAAGAACTGGCGGCCGCTGCTCGCGCTCTGATCGCCGATCCCGGCGAGGCAGCACGGCTCGGCGCCCGCGCACGCGAAGCGGCCAACTCGCTCGGCGGCGCGCTCGCGGAAACGGTCGATATCGCGGAATCGCTGCTTGCCCATGCGCGCTCCTGAATTCTGGAATCATCAGGGCATCGTGCCGTCGATTCTTTCGCCGCTGGGCACGCTCTATGGCTTTTCCGTGCAGGTGAAACAGGCACGCGCCCATCCGTACCGCGCCAATGCGCGCGTGCTTTGCATCGGGAACCTTACCGCCGGGGGAACGGGCAAGACGCCGGTCGCCATCGCCGCCGCCAAGAAATTGGCCGCCCGCGGATTGAGAATCGTATTCCTCACGCGCGGGTATGGCGGACACGCGAGGGGCCCTGTGCTGGTGGACCCGGCCCGCCACAGCGCGGCCGAAGTGGGCGACGAGCCTCTTTTGCTGGCCGCGCATGGCGCCACCATCGTCGCGCGAGACCGGGCAAAAGGCGCGCAGTTGGCCGATGCGCTCGAGGCCAACGTGATCGTGATGGATGACGGCTTTCAGAATTTTTCGATTCGGAAGGATGTGTCGCTGATCGTCGTGGATGCCGCCTCCGGCTTCGGCAATGGCCGGATGATTCCGGCAGGGCCCTTGCGGGAACCGGTCGAACGGGGGCTAGCCCGCGCCGACGCCGTTCTTCTAGCCGGCGATGGCTTCCCGCCCTTCCTTCCGTTCCACGGCCCGGTCCTGCGGACGCATCTGGAGCCAACCACGCCCGATATGCTGAAAGGCCGCGTGGCCATTGCGTTTGCCGGCATCGGCCGGGCGGAAAAATTCTTTGACATGCTGCGGGGCATGGGCATGGAGTTGCTGGGCACACGGAGCTTCCCGGACCACCATCCCTTCACCACGTCCGAGCTTTCGGAACTCAAACGGTCCGCGCAAGCGGCAGGCGCCATCCTTGTGACGACGCAAAAGGATTTCGTGCGAATCGATCAGGAGGCGCGACGCGACATAGTTCCGGTGCCCGTTCATGCCGTATTCAGCGACGATGCGGCATTCGGTTGCCTGCTTGACAGGCTGGCCATAGCCGGGAATGTCGGAAGTTCATGAGCGAGACCGTCACCGGCAAGTTTCCATCGTCCGAATTTGGGGGCCTGCCGCCAAGCCGCCGTTTGCGCTATCGGCTCGAGGCTGCGGGATTCTTCCTGGTGATGGGGTTCTTTCGCCTCTTCAGCATCGAGCGCGCATCGACGCTCGGCGGCTGGATCGGGCGCAACCTCGTCCGGCCTACATTTCTCTCGCGCCGGCCTTTGCGAAATTTGCGGCTGGCCTTTCCGGACAAGAGCGACACGGAACTGCGCGAAATCCTGGCCGGCATGTGGGACAATCTCGGCCGCGTCATGGCGGAATATCCCCATCTCGATGAAATCCATCTGACCGGCAGCGACCCGAGAATCCGCATCAGCGGCATGGAGCATCTGGAAGCGGCCAAGGCCCGCGGAAAAGGTATCCTGCTGGTGTCCGGACATTTCGCGAATTGGGAGACCATGCCCTTCGCGGCGCGGGACTATGGGTTCTCCGGCGGCACCGTGGTGCGGCCGCCGAACAATCCCCTGGTCAGCCGCTGGATGGAAGCCGTGCGCGCCCGCAACGGGATGCAGGAGCAAATCCCGAAAGGGGCGCAAGGCACGCGGCGCATTTTCAGTCTGCTTCGCAAGGGCGATGCGATCTGTCTGTTGGTGGACCAAAGGGCAAGCGAAGGAATCAAGGTGCCGTTTTTCGGCCATGACGCGTTCACCACGCCCGCTCCGGCGGCACTTGCCTTGAAGCTCGGCTCTGTCATCGTGCCGGCCTGGAATGAGCGCACCAAGGGCGCCCGCTTCCATCTGCACGTCTATCCGCCCATCGAGCCGTCCAACACTGGCGATTCGGACCGCGATCTCGTCGAGCTTACCTCGAAAATCACGCAATTCGTCGAGGACCGCGTGCGCGAACGGCCTAGTCAATGGCTCTGGATACACAAGCGCTGGGTCAAGGACGACGCGCCCATGCGGAAGCGTGCAAAGGCCCTCAACGTGGGGTGAAGCCTTTTTCCTGCATCCGCTTCAGGGCGGCGGCGGGCCCCGCATAGGCTTCCTGCAGATCGACGCTCCAATAGCGTAGCGCCTCCAGCGGAATCTTGGTGCCGGTCACGGCGCAGACGACATAGGTGCCCGGCGTGATCACCCGATACTCCCCGTCCAGGTATTGCAGGGAAGCGGGGCGGCCGCCTATGTCGCGTTCAAACTGGTTCATGCCGCCAATCTAGCGTGGCGGAGCGCAAAATCAAAACAGATCGCCCTGCCCCTTGTCCCGCCAGAGGAATCGGCGTGATGGCCGCGCTTCCGCCTTACCGGCAGCCGTTACCTTGGCCTCGCCATCGGCAAAAATCACCGTCAGCGTCTCCCCCGTCCTTAGGGCGGCCGCGCGCCGCTTCAGGCCGTCCTCGCCGCGTATGAGGGCAAAGCCCCGCGCCAGAACCGCGCGATAACTTAGGCTTTCCAGCACGCGCACGGAGGCGGAAAGCCCCGCTTCTGCCCGGCGCAGGCGATGGCGGAAGGCACGGGCAAGCCTGAGCTCGAAATCGGCAACGCAGTCGTGGCCGCGCTCGATCTCCGCCTTGACGATGCGGGGCCGCACCAGGGCAGAAACCTGTGCCAATTGGGCGCGGTGGCGCTGCAGATTCTGGAACAGCGCACTGCGCAGGCGGCCCGCGCTCGAATCGAATCGCTGGCGCGGAAGCGCGAACAGCGAATCCGGTCGCGGCAGCGCCCTCGCCAGCCCCTGCAAATGCCGACGCTGCCGTTCCATGCTGCGGGAAATCCCCCGCAGCAGCCGCTGTTGCAGAGCCATCGTCGCCTCGACGCAATCGCGCAGCACAGGCACCGCCATCTCGGCCGCGGCCGTGGGCGTGGGTGCGCGCTTGTCGGCGGCGAAGTCGATCAGCGTGGTGTCGGTTTCGTGCCCGACAGCGGAAATCAGCGGAATCGCCGATTCGGCCGCTGCGCGCACCACCGCTTCCTCGCTGAAGGCGAGCAGGTCCTCGAAGGAGCCCCCGCCCCGGGCGACGATCAGCACATCGGGGCGCGGAATCGCGCCGTCCGCGGAAAGCGCGTTGAAGCCGCGAATCGCGGCCGCGATTTCGCCCGCCGCCCTCTCTCCCTGCACATTGACCGGCCACAACAAGACATGCCGGGGACAGCGATCCGACAGCCGGTGCATGATGTCCCGAATCACTGCGCCGGTGGGCGATGTCACGACGCCGACCACGCGGGGCAGATGGGGAATAGGCTTCTTGCGCGAGGCGTCGAACAGGCCTTCGGCGGCCAACGTCCGCTTGCGCTGCTCCAGCATGGCCATCAGCGCGCCAAGGCCGGCGAGATCCATCTCCTCGACGACAAGCTGGTACCTGGACTGGCCCGGGAAGGTAGTAAGCCGGCCCGTGCAGACGACCTCGAGTCCCTGCTCAGGCTTCACTTTCAGCCGCGGATAGGTGCCCTTCCAAACAACGGCGCCAAGCACCGACTTGTCGTCCTTGAGGTCGAAATAGCAATGGCCGCTGGAATGGCGCGATACGCGGGAGAGTTCGCCCTTCACCCGCACATAGGGAAAGGCTTCCTCGACGGCGCGCTTCAGAAGATTGGAAAGCTCGCTGACCGTGAATTCGCGGATGTTGCTGGGCGGGCGCGATTCGACTGCGTCGAAAGGGGTTTCGTCTATCATGCCGCGATGATACAGCGCATTCGAGGGAGCGCCAGCGGGGACGCGGCTTGAACATTCTTTTGGTCGGATCGGGCGGACGCGAGCACGCGCTCGCCTGGGCGCTGTCGGCGAGCCCGCTGCTGACAAAGCTTTATTGCGCGCCCGGAAATGCCGGCATTGCGCGCGATGCCGAATGTGTGGCCCTCGACGCGATGGATGTGGATCGGCTGGTGGCGTTCGCCAAGGAAAAGCGCATCGATTTTGGCGTGATCGGACCGGAAGGGCCGCTGACGGCAGGCCTCGCCGACCGGCTGGAGGCGGCGGGCGTCAAAGCGCTCGGCCCATCGGCGAAGGGCGCGCAACTGGAAGCCTCGAAGGGTTTCGTGAAGGACCTTTGCGCCGAGCACGGGATTCCCACAGCGGCGTACAGACGCTGCCGAGCCGCCGAAGAGGCGAAAGCGTTTGCGGCAGGCCTCGGTCTTCCTGTTGTGGTGAAAGCGGACGGCCTTGCGCAGGGCAAGGGAGTCGTCATCGCAGAATCCCGTGAGGCAGCGAATGCGGCAATCGATTCGATGTTCGCGGGCGCCTTCGGTGACGCCGGCAAGGAAGTCGTCATCGAGGAATTCCTCGAAGGCGAAGAGGCGAGTTTCTTCGCTTTGACCGATGGCGTGCATGTGCTTCCGCTCGCAAGCGCCCAGGATCACAAACGCGCGTTCGACGGCGATCTGGGTCCGAACACGGGCGGCATGGGCGCCTATTCGCCCGCGCCGGTCCTGACACCCGAGATCGAGCGCAAAGTCATGGCGCACATTGTGCAGCCGACCGTGGATGCGATGCGCGCGCGCGGTACGCCCTATCAGGGCGTGCTTTATGCCGGGCTGATGATCAAGGAGGGCGAGCCCAAACTGATCGAATACAATTGCCGATTCGGCGATCCCGAATGCCAAGTGCTGATGCTGCGCCTCAAGTCCGATCTCCTGCCGGCCTTGATGGCGGCGCGGGACGGCGTGCTCGACACCTTCGATCTGCGTTGGCGCAGCGAAGTCGCGCTGACCGTGGTGATGGCGGCCAATGGCTATCCCGGCACCTACGAGAAGGGCTCGGAGATAAAAGGGCTCGACGAGGCGGCGCGCGTGGACGGCGTGGAAATCTTTCATGCCGGTACGGTGGCGCAGGGCAGCCGCATCTTCGCCAATGGCGGGCGTGTGCTGAACATATGCGCGCTGGGCAAGGATGTGAGCGATGCGAGACGCCGCGCATATGAGGCGATTGCCCGCATCGATTGGCCAGGCGGCTTCTGCCGCCGCGACATCGGCTGGCGCGCCGTCGAGCGCGAAGAGGCGAAGCGCTGATGCTGCTGGCGTTGGCGCTCGTGTATTTCGTTGCAGGCGCGTTTTGTTTCCGGATCGACCGGAGGGCCGCGCATTATTCGCGCGGGCAACTTTCCCGTCCGCTCTGGCAATTCGCGCTGCGCATTACCGATTGGGCGAAGGGGCTCCCCTGGATCATCGCAGCCTTGGTATTCTATGTGGCCGTGCAGGCGATCACGGCGGTCAGTGGCGAGACGCAATTCTTGAGGCTCGTTTCGGGTTATTCGCTGGCGCTTCTGGCGAGCTTCGTGGTCGCGAGCGTGGCGCTGCACGGGATCAAGATATTCCTCGGCCGCCGCCGCCCGCGGGACGAGTTCGAGCACGGCCTTTACGGATTTCGCTATTTCACCTGGGAACTGCAATACGACTCCTTCCCCTCCGGCCATTCGATGACGATTCTGTGCGTCGCAGTGGTGCTGTCCGCAATCATGCCGATCCTTGCGCCATTGTGGCTTACGCTGGCGACCGCGCTCGCGCTGACGCGGGCCATGTTGACGGCGCATTTCTTTTCCGACGTGTTCGTGGGCGCGGCAATCGGTCTTCTGATCGCGCGGGAAACCTTCCTGATCGGCTTCCCGCAGCTCGCGCCAAGCTGGTTCTAGCGGCGCGCACGGAAGAATTCCTTCAATAGCCGGCCGGCTTCACCGGGATCGTCCGCGCGTTCCACCGCAGGGCGATGATGACAGGTCGGCTGCTCGAAGAAGCGGGGACCGTGCTCGATCGCCCCACCCTTTGGGTCGGCCGCTGCATAGGCGAGCCGCGCCACACGGGCGAGGCTGATTGCCCCCGCGCACATCGCACAGGGTTCGAGCGTCACGTAGAGCGTGGTCCCGACCAGCCGCTCGTTGCCGAGGGCCTTGGCGCCGGCGCGCAGGCACAGTATTTCCGCGTGCGCGGTGGGGTCACGCCGTTCGACGATGCGGTTCCCGTTCCGCGCCAACACCTCACCGTTGACGGAAACAAGCACTGCACCGATGGGTACTTCGCCGCGCGCGCCTGCCGCTTCCGCTTCCGCCAAAGCGAGCCCCAGGAAATCCTCGTCTTGCTCTTTCATGGCGCGCAAGATACCCGAAGACGCCAGCCATGACGAAAATCACAGAACCGAAGGACCCCGCCCCCGGCGATCGCATCGCCAAGGTGATCGCACGCGCCGGGGTGTGCTCGCGGCGGGACGCGGAGAAATTGATCGCCGAAGGCCGCGTGGCGGTGAACGGCGAGCGAATCGTATCGCCCGCGTTGAACGTGACGGAAGACGCGCTGATCACGGTGGATGGAAAGCCCATCCCGACCGCTGCGCGGACCCGGCTGTGGCGCTATCACAAGCCGGCGGGGCTGGTGACGTCGCATCGCGATCCGGAAGGCCGGCCCACAGTATTCGCAAGCCTTCCTGCCCATATGTCGCGCGTGATCTCGATCGGGCGGCTCGACATCAACTCGGAAGGCCTGCTGCTTCTCACCAATGACGGCGAGATGGCGCGCCGGCTCGAACTGCCCGCGCAAGGGTGGGTACGGCGCTATCGCGTGCGACTGTTCGGCAAAGTGATGCAGGCCGATCTGGACAAGCTCGCCAAGGGCGTCACCATCGACGGGGTCCGCTACGGGCCGGTGACGGCGGAACTGGAACGCTCCAAGACGTCCAATGCCTGGGCCACGGTGAGCCTTCAGGAGGGCAAGAACCGCGAGGTCAAGCGCCTGATGGAGCATTTGGGCTTCAAGGTATCGCGGCTGATCCGGGTCAGCTTCGGACCGTTTCATCTCGGCCATCTGCCGGAAGGCGAGGTCGACGAGATTCCCGGCAAGGTCTGGCGCGAACAATTGGGAATAAGCAAGCCAAAGAAGCCGTCACGGAAATAGGTGGTCTGTCGCCCACGCGCCGTCGGCGGTTTCGCGCGTGTAGCGAATGCGCTCGTGCAGGCGGAAAGGCCGGTCGCGCCAAAATTCGATGGCAAACGGATGAATCCGGAATCCCGACCAATGGGAGGGCCGTGGCACGGTCGAGAGCGCATATTTTGCGGCGTAGAACGCGACCTCCTTTTCCAGCGCGAAGCGGCCTTCCAGAGGACGCGACTGCCGCGAGGCCCACGCACCGATCTGGCTGTCCTTCGGCCGGGTGGCGAAATAGGCGTCGGCCTCGGCCTCGCTCACCGCGGTCACCGGCCCGCGCACACGCACCTGCCGCCGCAGCGACTTCCAGTGAAAACAGATCGCCGCCTTCGGATTGGCGGCCAGCTCATCGCCCTTGGCGCTTTCGAGATTGGTATAGAAGACGAAGCCTTCATGGTCGAAATGCTTCATCAGCACCATGCGCACATCCGGCAAGCCGCTTGCATCGACGGTGGCGAGAGCCATGCCGTCGGGATCGTTCAACTCATGCGCTTTGGCCTCCGCATACCATTCGCGGAAGATTTCGAACGGTTCGTCGGGGGGCCTTCGCGGGGTCTCGGCTGTATCGCTCACTTGTACAGCCGGTCGATGGCGCCGGACTTGTCCAGCGCCTCGATGAAACTCGCATCGTAGAAGTCTTCCGCCTTGTATTTGCGCATCGACGGCGAGTCGTAAATCGAAAGCGTCGCCTTGATGCCCTCTACTGCCGGGTATGGCTTTCGCGGAATCTCGCGCGCCTCGCGGTACATGCTGTCCTGCGTCGCGGCATCCTTGATGTTGAACCATTTCACGAGGGCCGCATTGAACTGAGCGCGGTTGGTCTTCATCAGCGCGTCGGCTTCAATCGCGGCCTTGACGAAGCGGGCGGCCGTGTCGCGATTGGCGGCAAGCCAATTCTTCTCGGCGAGAATCGAGGAACCCGCGACCGGAATCTTGTACTGCGTCAGATCGATCACATCGTTGAGTTTGTGCTCCGAGGCCATGGCGAACAGCATTCCGGACCCGAGCAGCGCATCTTCGTGGCCCTCCAGCAGGGGATTAAGCGCGTTTCCGCCGCCCACAAGCGTAATGTCCATGCCCGGTTCCCAGCCCATCTTTCGCGCGAACCCGACGGCGCCGACATGGGTGACTGCACCGGGAACGGAATAGCCGAGTCTCTTGCCCTTCAGGTCCTGCACGGACTTGATGTCCGGAGAGGCGATGATGTGGTCGCGGATGATGCTTTCGGTTGTGGTGAGGACGATGCGATGGACGGCCTTGGGATCGGCCGCAACCCGATAGATCATCGGGCTGCCGCCGCCGACCGCAATCGGTGCGCTCCCGATATCCGCCTTGATGTATTCCGCCGGCACCATGACGCCCGATTTGCGCGCGACTTCGGCCGCGCCCGGCGTAATGAACTGGTGCACATCGAGCCCGTTGCGCGCATAGATGCCGGCATCGGCGGCGATCAGGAACGACACCTTGTTGAGCGAGACATCGCCCAAGGCCACATCGAGGGGAATGAGCTTGTCGGCTGCATGCGACGGCAGCCCGGCCAAGCAAACCGCGGTCAGGCCCAAAACCAGCCCCAATCCAAGGCGCCCGATCATCCGTTCCCTCCTCCAAGCCCCGCCGCCATCTTATCAGCCATTATCATATCGGAAGCCCGCACGTGCGACAGGGCCCTTAACCTTGAGCCGAGACTCTCCCTATATAGGCGCTGTCGAAGGGAATTTAGATGCGCGATCCATACGACGTACTGGGCGTCTCCAAGAAAGCGACCGAGGCCGAGATCAAAAAGGCCTTCCGATCGCTTGCCAAGAAATATCATCCCGATACCCACGCCAACGACCCCAAGGCGGTGAAGAAATTCCAGGAGGCCAATGCCGCATACGAGATCGTAGGCGACAAGGAGAAGCGCGCCCAATTCGACCGTGGTGAAATCGACGCCGCGGGACAGCCCAAGGGCTTCGGCCAAGGATTCAATCCCGGCGCCGGCGGCTTCGAGCAGGGTTACAGCGGTTTCCGGCGGGGTTCCGGGGGTGCCCAGGGCCCGCAGAGCTTCGAGTTCGAATGGGGCGACCAGGGCCCGGAGGGCTTCCGGGCAGAGGACATCTTCGCCGACATTCTGGGTGGCGGCGGTGGCCGGCGCGGCCGTGCCGGCCCGCGGAAGGGCGCCGATGTGCAGCTTCAGACCACGGTCGCCTTGGAAGAAGCGGCCCTCGGCGGTACGCGCCGCGTGGTTGTCGCCGACGGGCGCCAGCTCGAAGTGCGCATTCCGCCCGGCGTCAAGGATGGCCAGCAGATTCGGCTGCGTGGGCAGGGCGTCCCGGGAGACCGCGGTGGCCCGCCAGGCGATGCCCTCATCACGATTGCGATTGGGCCCCATCCCTTTTTCGAGCGCGACGGGCGTGATCTGAGGATGGACCTCCCGATTACGCTCAAGGAGGCGTTGCTGGGCGCGAAGGTCCCCGCGCCAACGCTTACGGGTCCCGTGACCCTGACGGTTCCGCCCCATTCCAACAGCGGCCGCGTGCTGAGGCTGAAGGCAAAAGGCCTTCCGGGAACCGGCGGCGAGGCTGCGGGCGATCTCTATGTGCGGCTGACCGTGACCTTGCCCGATGTGCCCGATCACAAGCTCGACGAGTTCGTCAAGGACTGGGGCAACGATTACGACCCGCGCGCAAAGCTGAAATAAGGCACTTTTCCGCCTTTCATGGCGCCGCTGGCGCCCAGCAACTTCGCTTGGCGCGCGGCGCGGCGCTCCGCTATAGGATGCTGAACAGGAAAGGTTCAGCTGATGGCAGTTTCTTCGATCATGGCGGGCAAACGCGGGCTGATCATGGGCGTCGCCAATGATCGCTCGATCGCGTGGGGAATCGCCCAGTCGCTCGCCGCGCACGGGGCCGAGCTTGCTTTCACCTATCAGGGTGAGACGTTCAAGAAGCGGGTGGTGCCGCTGGTCGCGCCGCTGAACCCGGTCGCGCTGATCGACTGCGACGTGTCGGTTCCCGCGTCCCTCGATGCCGCTTTCGGCGAGCTCGCCCGCACCTGGGACCGGCTGGATTTCCTGGTCCATGCCATCGCCTTTTCGGACAAGGACCAGCTCAAGGGCCGCTATGTGGACACCACGGCCGAGAACTTCGCGATGACCATGAACATCTCCTGCTATTCGTTCACGGCTGTGGCGAATCGCGCCGAGAAGATGATGACCAATGGAGGCAGCCTGCTCACGCTCACCTATTACGGCGCCGAGAAGGTCATGCCGCATTACAACGTCATGGGCGTGGCCAAGGCGGCGCTCGAAGCGAGCGTGCGTTACCTCGCGGAGGATCTCGGCAAGAAGAACATCCGCGTGAACGCGCTGTCGGCCGGCCCGATCAAGACGCTCGCAGCGTCTGGCGTGGGCGATTTCCGCTATATCCTCAAATGGAACGAGTTGAACGCGCCCTTGCGGCGCACCGTGACAACGAGCGATGTCGGCGACGCTGCGCTGTTCCTGCTCTCCGATCTGGCACGCGGGGTCACCGGCGACGTGATGCACGTCGATTCCGGTTACCATGTGGTCGGCATGAAAGCCGAAGATGCGCCCGACATTGCGGTCGTGAAGAACGGCCATGTCGCATAACAGCTTCGGCCACCTCTTCCGCGTCACCACCTTCGGCGAGAGCCATGGACCGGCGATCGGATGCGTGGTCGACGGCTGCCCGCCCGGCATCGCGCTCACCGAAGCCGACATCCAGGCCGATCTCGACCGGCGCAAGCCCGGCCAGTCCAAATACGTCACCCAGCGCAAGGAGCCCGATTCGGTCCGCATCCTGTCGGGCGTCTTCCAGGACGAGCGCATGGCGGCGCAGGTGACGACCGGAACGCCGATTGCGCTCCTGATCGAGAACGTCGATGCGCGGTCCAAGGATTACAGCGACATCCGCGACAAGTTCCGCCCCGGCCACGCCGATTACACCTACTGGGCCAAATATGGCGTCAGGGATTATCGCGGCGGCGGGCGCCAATCGGCCCGCGAGACCGCCTCCCGGGTGGCGGCCGGGGCCATCGCGCGCAAGGTGCTCAACCATCTCTACGGAGATGTGGCTATCCGCGCGGCCCTGATCCAGATGGGGGCGCTGACCATCGACCGCAGCCGCTGGGACTGGGCGGAGGTCGCCCGCAATCCCTTCAACGCGCCCGATCCGGGCGTGGTCAACCGCTGGGCGGATTACCTCGAGGGGCTGCGCAAGGCGGGCTCGTCCATCGGCGCCATCATCGAGGTGGTGGCCGATGGCGTTCCTGCGGGTCTGGGCGCGCCGATCTACGGCAAGCTCGACGCCGATCTCGCCGCGGCCATGATGTCCATCAACGCGGTCAAGGGGGTGGAGATCGGTGCAGGCATGGGTGCGGCGCTGCTGACGGGGGAGGAGAACTCCGACGAGATGCGCAGCGGTCCGGACGGCAAGGCGGTGTTCCTGTCCAATCAGGCGGGCGGAATCCTCGGCGGCATTTCGACGGGTCAGCCGATCGTCGCGCGCTTCTCGGTCAAGCCGACCTCGTCGATTCTATCCCCGCGCAAGACCATCGACGTCGAAGGCAACGACACCGAGATCGCCACCAAAGGCCGCCACGATCCTTGCGTCGGCATCCGGGCCGTACCCGTCGGCGAAGCGATGATGGCCATCGTGCTCGCCGACCACGCGCTCCGCCATCGGGCCCAGACGGGCTAACGCCCTAATTCAGCATGAACATATAGGTTTGCGAGAGTGCCGGTTGAATCGTGCGGCCGACATAAAGCTGCGGCTCGGAAGGCGGCGTGACGCCCTCCTTCATTTCCCGCGCGGCGACGCATTCCTTCGCCTTGTCGGCCAGGTCCGGAAAGTCCGACACCTCCGGAAGCGACTCCAGCACGCACTGGTCGAAGAAGGTGTATTTCAGGTCCTCGCTGCATCCGAACGAGGTGCGGTCGGGCCGTGCCGCCGTGAGCACCATGCGATTGTCGCCGCGCAGGACCGGAATGAACATGCCCGAGAAACAGGCCGAGATGATCGCGATGGTCGGCCGGTCGTGGCAGGAATTGTCGACGATGTCGCCGATGCTGCGGATGGCGATGTTCTGATTGCCGACCGTGATGCCCAAGGGCGCGCCGTGGGTGGTGAAATACACAAAGCAGCCGCCGGTGACGCGTTCGGTGAGGGTCTCGAAATTGCGGTAGATCGCGGTTCCGTCGGCAAGCCCGGGCTTGGTCACCGGATCGCGTTCGGGCTTTGCCGAATATTGCTGGATGTGGTCTTCGGCAAAACCCATTTTCTTGAGGTCGGCCGCGAGATCGCGCCGCGCGTTGTCGAACACCTCGGAATCGGCGCCCGAATGCGCACGATAATCGCCGGCCACCACGAGCGCCGCCCAATTGTCGAACGGTCCCGCCGCGGCGGCAGGCGCCGCCGCAAAAGCAAACAGCGCAGCCCCAATGGCAAAGAGGGCCCGGAGCATTGTGTCCCCCTGGTTCCTAGCCTCGAAACCATGTTCGCTCAAATCCGCTCAATCGGCAAATCAATCAGCCGCGCGCGAATTCGGCGAACAGTTCGACATGGGGCGACCAGAGGAACTGATCGAGCGGGACCACGCGCTTGAGGATGTAACCGCCGTTTACCAGGATGCGGGCATCGCGCGCGAAACTCGCCGGACTGCACGAGACGTAAAGCACCTGCGGCACGGCGGATTGCGCCAGCATTTGCACTTGCGCTTGCGCGCCAGGACGCGGCGGATCGAGCACCACGCAATCGAAGCGGCCGAGTTCGGCCGCCAATAACGGCCGGCGGAAAAGATCGCGCACTTCGGCGGTCACGGGCGCGCGCCCTGCTTTGGCGGCGGCGATGAGCGCATCGATTTGCGCCGGCGCGTTGTCGGCCGCATGCACCGCACAGGTCCCGGCCAGCGCCAGCGCAAAGGTGCCGCAGCCGGAGAACAAATCGGCGGCGCGGCGCGCATCTTTCGCCGCCTCGCGCACGAGGTCCTGCAAGATGCGCTCGCCTTCCCGGGTCGGCTGCAGGAAGGATTCCGGCGGCAGCGCGACGCTGAACCGTCCGATGCGCAACAACGGCGTCTGCATCAGCGCCACCACTTCGCCGTTGAAGGAGAGCCGCGCCAGCCTGAGGCGCGCGGCCAGCTCCGACAGCGCCATCAGCAAATCGGGACCGCGCGAGCGTTTCAGCTTCAGCGACAGATCGATGCCCGTCGCGGTCAGCGTCGCGTGCAGTTCGGCGGCTTCGCCGGGATTGAGGATGGGCGTAAGGGCCGCTTTCGAGGCTGCGATCAATGCGGCCAATTCCGGCGCCAGCACCGGACATTCCCCGATATCGACGAGGTTGCGGCTGCCGGCCTCGTAAAAGCCAAGCGCCACGCCCTTGCCGTTTCGCTTCGCCTTGAACATCGCGCGGCGGCGCGTGCCCGGCGGCACGGCGCGTATTTCTTCGACCGGCGCGTCGGGAAACCCGCGCTGCTTCAGCGCGGTCACGACGAGATCGCGCTTCCACGCAAGATAGGGTTCGCGCGCCATCATCTGGAGCGCGCAGCCCCCGCAGGTTCCGAAATGCGGGCAGGGCGCGGAAACGCGCGAGGGCCCCAACGTGATGATCCGAAGTATGCGCCCTCGCCCACCGTCGCGCACGATGCGGACCACGTCGCCCGGCACCGTCAGCGGCACGAACAAACCGTCCGCCGCAACGCCGTCTCCGGCATGACCGAGTCGCTCGATTGCCACGATGTCGCCGGCTTCGGGCGGGGTCAGGCCGCCCATACCCCCCCTCCCCCCCTCAAACCGGTCCGGGCAGGGGAGAAACCCAAGCGTTCCGCTGGATTCCGCGGCAGAAACGCGATTCCATAAGGGGCCGATAAGGGTGCAATAAGGGTGCAATAAACGCGCATGGAGCCGTTCGATTCCTCCCGGCCGTTCCGGGGTCCGAGATTAGATGTAAGATGCGCCGACGAGAATTGCGACCGACGTTCGAGGGGGCCATGAGCGCGCAGGATAACCTCACCAACGATCTCACCCGCCGGGCCGTGCTGAGCGCGACCGCCGGGGCCGCGGCCGCAACATTTGCGGCGCCCGCGCTCTCCGCACCCGTGCCGGAGGGTTGCCGCATCGGGCCTGCGCCGCATCCGAAGGGCCCGCGCGTTTTCATGGATTACGACCAGATCGAGCTCGATGCCGCCTATGACCAGAGCGCCTATGCGCCGTTGGGCGGGCAAATCCAGGCGCGCCGCTCGACCAACAGCGAAGAGGTTCGCCGGCGTCTGGGCAATCCGCAACGCTTCGCCTATGGCCCGACCGAAATCGAGAAGCTCGACCTGTTCAAGACCAACCGCCCGAACGCGCCGGTATTCATCTTCGTCCATGGCGGCGCCTGGCTCGGCGGCAGTGCCAAGGAATATCACTTCGCGGCCGAGAACATGGTGAGCGCCGGCGCCCACTACATCGCGCCCGATTTCATCGCGGTGGGTGCAGCAGGCGGCGACATCCGCGTGATGGCCGAACAGGTCAAGCGCGCGATTTCCTGGGTCTACAAGAATGCCGCCAGCTTCGGCGGCGATCCGAACCGGATTTATCTCGCGGGCCAATCCTCCGGCTCGCATCTGTCCGGTGTCGCGCTCGTCACCGATTGGCAGAAGGATTACGGCCTTCCCAACGACATCGTCAAAGCGGGGCTGCTGCTGAGCGGCATGTACGAGATGAAGCCGGTGCGCCTGTCCGCGCGCAGCTCCTATGTGAAGTTCGACGACGTCATGGAGGAATCCATGAGCACCATCCGCCACCTCGACCGGCTGCACACGCCCTTGACGCTGATGTACGGCACCAACGAGACGCCGGAATTCCAGCGCCAGACGCGCGATTTCGCAGCCGCCGTGAAAGCGGCGGGTAAGCCCGTGACGCTGATCGTCGCCCCCAATCACAATCATTACGAATTACAGGAGACGATGGCCAATCCGTATGGCTGGGCCGGCCGCGCCGCACTCGCCATGATGGGACTGGGAAAGGCGTAAGCCCTCGCCCCCTTTGGGGGAGAGGGCAGCGAAGCGCGCAG
>CAZBRO010000002.1:0-228968 GCA_964494505.1 uncultured Bordetella sp. | reverse complement strand
GAGAGGTGGGGAGACCGCCCCCTCACCCCCACCCTCTCCCCCTGCGGGGGCGAGGGAGAATGGGGGCCGGCCGCGCCGCACTCGCCATGATGGGATTGGGAAAGGCGTAAGCCCTCGCCCCCTTTGGGGGAGAGGGCAGCGAAGCGCGCAGCGCTCCGCGGGTGAGGGGGCGGCTCCAATTACACACGCAGGCGAGAAATCTTGAGAGAATGGAGAGGTGGGGAGACCGCCCCCTCACCCCCACCCTCTCCCCCTGCGGGGGCGAGGTAGAATGGGGGCCGGCCGCGCCGCGCTCGCCATGATGGGATTGGGAAAGGCGTAGAAAACACCTCGTCTCCGCCGCAACACACCGCCGGTGAGGGATGCGCACCGGATTTGTAAATAGTAACCGTGAACCATTTCGACGGCACTTAGACGATTGAGTGCCACAGTTGGAGGAGGCAAAACTGGCTATAATTGGCGCGACGGTGCTTGCCATGTGCCCCTTCTTTTCCGCTTCAAAGGCATTCGATGGTGCACAATTCAAGACCTTCGAACCAACCAGCTTTTAGTGGAGCCTTTCTTTTGGTCGTGCAGACATGGCGCGGCCGATTAATTCTTGCTTTACAGACGCCCGCCAAAGGGCGCTTACGAGGTGGTTTTAGTGGAGAAACTTGAGTGATGGATGACCAAATTGAAAGAGAAGGCCAATCGCCCCAAGAAACGCCATTGGAGACCTTTGCCCGTTTCGCGCTGGGGGCGTTCGCGGTAGCTCGCGTCATCCACCAAAAACTGGAAATCATCGCGGAAATGGTCGTGCCGTATCTGGAAAAGACTGCGCCGCCGCTTTTGATGGCACTGGCTCAAATTGATTGGGCTGCCGCAAAGCAGAAGCTAGACGAACTACCGAAGAAATCGAAAGACGCCATGCGCCTAGCGTTAGCTGAAGGCTGGTTTTTCGGGTGGCATGACGAGGTACAGAGCCTTATGAAGCTTGTCGAAAGCCTTGCTACCACACCATTCGCTACCGTTGATGACGTTATGGTCGCCTATTACCGCACAAATCTGCAACCGTTTGCCAATCAAATAATTAGCGAATATCCGAATAGGGCGGCGGCCATCAAAGCCGCCGTCGATGCTCACACGTCGATTCCCGATGACGGATATCTCTTGTCCATACCGGTTTTCATCGCACAAGCGGATGGTCTGTTGGCCGAGATCACGGGGGTGGAATCTCCTATGACGCATGCGGCAAATGTATTTCGCGACAAATACGCCGCTGATCCAGAGATATTAGACCTTTTATATCCATTCTTGGAACTAAAGGATTCCAGTTTCATGATGAGCGCCAAGGCGCGGGAGGATGCCGCCCAAGCATCTGGCAAGTCCTTCACTGCCTTAAACCGGCATCAGGTCATGCACGGCGAGCGGTCGGATTACGGCACAGAAATAAACAGCCTAAAAGCGTTTTCGTTCTTGGTATTTGCTGGTCTGCACATCCCCGCCGTTCTAACCCGCGACGCGGCCAGCGGTTCAGGGAGTAACCCATGAGTGGTGCACAATTCAAGAATTTTGCACCACTCTCTTATCGCACGAATAACAGCGGCTTATCTGGTACGGAAGTCCGGTGCGTATCTCCGCTTATCTACCCGTGGCGGCGCGTGGCGGCGGGCTCGGATTTGTGCCCCGAGCCCACAGTCTCCAATGCACGCGTTGTGTAAGCGCCAAATGAGGATAAGCGTTGATCCAACGGGAGAACGCTCTGCCGCATGATTGTTTTCAGACGGAATCGCCGACCCTCACCCTTCGACAAGCTCACCCTTCGACAAGCTCACCCTTCGACAAGCTCAGGGTGAGGAATTACATAAAAGTCCTCATGCTGAGCTTCCTCATCCCGAGCTTGTCGAGGGACGAAGCATGAGGCGCTTTGATCTCGCCTGCTCGCGTCGTGGCCGCGATGTCGAACAGGGCGGCCATGGCGCAGCGTTAAATCAGGACCAGTTGTCAAAAGTTCTTGGTGGGGACGCGGGGGCCGGTGGTGCCGTCGGGGTTGCCGCCGCCGAGGGTGGTGCCGGGATTCCGATTCGTGAAGAAGTCGGCAGGCGTTCCAAAACAATCCCCTCTGAATGGGAGCGTGATATCAAAGATGAACGAGTTCGTGAACAAGATCATATAGCCGGAGTTTGAATCGCCGCCCTTCACGGGAAGCGATGTGCCTTGAATATGGTAGAGCTTGTTGTCTCTAAAGAAGATCGAGTTTGTCGAGGTGCTGCCGTCCTTGCCCTTGAGGGTAATATACCGGCCGCAGGTTCCGTTCTGGCGAGCCGCCTGGTTGTACGACACCTCGCCCTTGCTGCTCAGATCCTTGACGACCTGGTCGATCGCCGCCGCTGCATCGATCTTGGACTTGGTGAGATCGATGTAGGATGCTTCATACAACGCGTCCGCCTGCCGAACCGTATAGGTTACTTTCGTCGTCTTCGTTCCGTCGGCAGCCGTATAGGGCGCCGTCGAGACCTTCGGTTCCGCGGGGAACGACACGGCAAAGTTTTTGTCCGGATAGGTGTGTTGACTCCAACTCGATTGTGCTGAGGCTGAACTCATAAGTATCGCGGAGAATGCTGCGATAAGAAGGATGGAGCGCATCTTGTCCTCGTGAATCAGCGTGGATGAGGTTCGAAGTCTTATGGAAAGCGTTTGCGCGTTTCGGCGAAAGGCTGGGGCTCGCCAATTACGCGGATGATGAAGACCTTACTTATAGCATGCAGGGGTCCCAGGCGTCGAGCAACACCAAATCTTGGTAGTGTCCTAATTTGAACGCGCGCGCCGCGCCTTCTTTTTCTTTGCTGGGGCGCGCTTCTTGACTGGGGCGCGTTTCTTGGTGGGCGCGGGCAAAAATTCTTCGGCGCCGAACTCATTCAACTCCCCCCATTGCTCTATTGCATAGTTCCATCGATAGAGTTTGGCGAGCTTGTATTTTCCTTTCATTAGAGTGCGTTTTATTAGGGCTTCAGCTTCCGGAACGCTGTCAGCCCCATCCCAATCGTCGTAGCTATTCTCGATGGCCTTGGCATCACGATCCTCCCAATATCCAATGTAGAATTCAGTGTTCGTATGGCTTTTTGGCATTTAGCCTTGCTCCCTCCGCTCCGCCACGATAGCCGCCCTGACGGCCCCACCGGCACCGTAAATTAGGACACCACCGAAAGTCCGGTAGAGTCCTAATTTAAACATCCCTATTGGAACACGCCGGTTTTGTGCTGCCCTCGCAGCTTGATTCGACAGTCTGCATATTCCGACGTGCCGGCTTGTAGCCCGTAGGATTGGCACGCTTTGTCGTCCTCAGCCGTAAATCTCTCTGGGTCAGCGTATCCGGCTGTTCCGGGCAAGCAGTCCGCATGAACAAAACCCACCGCGCAATCGACTGGATGATTGGCGCAGCCTGTCAGTGTCATAGCCAAGCAAAAGCGAAAGATTCGCAACTTCATGCTAGCCCCCCTTACTTCGTTGTTCCGCCACAATAGCCGCTCTCACGGCCTCCACGGGCCCCGTAATCGGCCCCATGCCCAGCACGGCGAAGAACCGGCGCTTGGCGAACCGCCCTCGCCGCCCGTGCCTTTTCAGAAATCCGGACGGGCTGCCCTGGGCAGGCCGATCCACTCGTCCTTGTAATGCTCCATCGGATTGTCCGCACAGACCGATTCCGCCCACTCCGACACCACGCGCCGGTAGGTGACGCGCGCCGTCAAGGGCGCCTTGAACACCTTGGGGTCCTCCATCGTCACTTGAAGCTCCAATCCTTTGAGACGGGCATCGGGGTTGTAAGCCGCATCCCGGCCGCCGCCGTTCCGGCCTCCGCCGCCGACGGTGCCCTCATCGTATTCGTATTTATCGACCTGCGCCTTCGCTACGGCGCCGTCGATCAGGCGGTAGCGTTCGATGACATGCATCGCTTCGCTCTGCGGCGTACCGAAGCGGTCGACCGAGGTAAAACGGTCCACCTTGACGCCCACCGTATCGATGACAAGGGTATCGCCTTCCCAATGACCGATGGAATCGCCCATGGACGACGGCACGAGTTTCACGGGATGCGAGCCGTTCATGCGAATGTGGCGCATATTGGCGTTCTGATCGGAAATAATGGTGATGTCGCCGTTCTTCGCCTGCAGCATCGCAAAGGTGGTCGTCATCGCGGAGGCGAAAGGCGGGGCAATCGACCGGCATTGGTCCTGCGAATTGTGAAACCCGACGCCGGCGATGGCAAGCTCGCCCTTTTGCTTCACGACAGCGGCGGCTTCCGGCGTCAGAATCGGATTGTGGTAATCGCCGACCAGTTGGCCCGCGTTGGAAGTGCCGTCCGGGCGGCGGCTCAAATTCCGCAAGGGCTGCGGACCGGACGGCATTCCTTCGAAATTGAACGCGTTCTTGCCCCAGCGAAGCTCCATCATCCCGGGCACGCCGTCCGCGGCAAACGCAGGCAAGGCGATCATCCCTGCCGTGAAGACGCTGAAGAACAGAGCCTGGCGTTTCATCTGAAGTCTCCCTCTCTCCCGCATTTCCCGGTGCAACCGGGCGCAATCGCGCCGGTCCGCTATTTGGACGGCACGATACCACCGCTCATACGGCGGCGATAAGTTCGTTTTGCGCTGGGAAGGTGCGAATTCGGTCAGGCCCGCCCACTCCGGGCGGCGGCCGGCAACTCCGGCCTTCCGCCCGAGGGAGGAGAAGAGGATGCTCGGCTACGAACTCAGCCGTGCTGGTTGGTCGTGCCGTTGTCCGCGGCCAGATCGACGGTCGCCTGGCTGCCCTTCATGGGGTGGCAATCCAACTCCAGGCGTTGCACCGCGCCCGGCGGAAGATCGACCCGCACGCTCAAGCCTTTCGGCAGCTTGCCCTTGAAGATCGGCCGCATGTCGCCATCGGCGAATGTCGCCATGACGCGCTCGCAGGTCACGTCGGATTCGCGCGCGGTCAGGCCGATGACGTTGCCCTTGAAATTGGTCATGTCGAACGACTGGGTCTTGCCGCCTGACACGTCGAGCGAACCGATGCGATCCCAGGCCGCGAAAGCAGGCACAGCGGCGGCGGAAAGCAAAAGAGTTGCGAGGATTGCCGTCGTTGGTTTCATGGCCGTTCCTTCCCTGTTGCTGCGCGGGATTTCGCGCGTCTCCAGGAAGACAATGGCTGAACGACGGCTGCGTTCCAGGTAGGGCGTCAACTTTGAACGGCTCTTGCTGGCCCCTGTGGCTGAAGCTCGGGCGTATTAGGCGGCCGGTATTTCGTCAATTGCATCCACGCGGCTGGGATAGAAGGCGAGCCGGTCCTTGATCGCGGCAACGGCCGCGTAAGGCGCCTCGTAAGTCCACACCGCATTGACGGACCGCTGGCCTCCGGCGGCAATGCTGTAATAGGCGCAATCGCCTTTGTACGGGCAGTAGGTCGTGTGTTCGGTGCGCTGCAGCGCCGTCATGTCGACATTGGCCCGCGGGATGTACTGCACCGGCGGATAGCCCGCCTCGCGCAGCGTGAGTGCGTCCCGCGTATCGGCGATGACGCGGCCAGCGACCGTGACGACGACGCGCGCCGGATTGGGCACGATGGCGATCGGGTGATCGGGCCCGGGCGTTTTGACGGCTCTATTCGTCATGGCACCATGAGGCTTAAACCATAAGGGGCGGCGAGTCATGGCGGGAGATCGTCCGGCAAAAAGCGGCAGCACATTCGGCGACATGGCGCTGTTCGTCCGCGCGTTCCAGATTTCCAAGATGCTGCAGGTGGCCGCCGCCCTCGATCTTGCGATGCGCATCGGCGCGGACGCCCGCCCGATAGCGGAATTGGCGCATGAAGCGGGCGCGGATCCTTCCATGCTGCTGCGCCTCATCCGCGCGCTCGCTGCGTTCGGCATTTTCGCCGCCGATGCGGAAGGAAAGGTGAGCCACACCGAGCGCTCGCTGACACTGCGCCGCGATGCAAACCCAACCCTGCACCATGCCGCGCTCTATTGGACGACACCGGGCAATTGGGCGGCCTGGGAGAAGCTCGAACACACGGTCCGCACCGGCGAGCCCGCCTTCGAGGCGGTCTTCGGAATGGCGAATTTCGACTATCTGAAAACCCACCCCGAGGAGGCTTTCGCCTTCGACCGCTTCATGCAGCACAGCCCGGACGACCGGCATGAAGCGGTTGCGGAGGCCTATGATTTTTCCGGTGCGCGGAGGATCGTCGATGTCGGGGACGGCAACGGCGCGTTCCTTTCCGCGCTGCTTGCGAAATATCGCGAGATGCGGGCGACCCTGTTCGATTCCGACGCAGTGGTCGCGGGCGCAGGCGCCGTGCTGGGGCCGTGGGCGGCGCGATGCGACGTCGAGGCCGGCGATTTTTTCGGGTCCGTGCCCGAGGGAGGGGATATGTACGCGCTCTCGCAGATTCTGCACGATTGGAACGATGCGTGCTGCCTGAAAATTCTTGCGAATTGCCGGGCCGCTATGGGGCCTCAATCGCGGCTCATCGTCATAGAGCGCGTGCTCGACGATACGACCAGCCGCAACAACCCGATGAACCATCTTTCCGACATGGACATGATGGTGCTCTTTCCCGGCGCCAAGGAGCGCACGCTCGAGGAGTACGGACGGCTGTTTGCGGCGTCGGGATTCTGCGAGCCGAGGCTGATCCCGACGCGCTCGCCGTTCTCCATCATCGAGACGCGGCCGAAGGGTTGAACCGGCGCTATTTCGATTGGCGGTTGTCCAGCGCGAAGACGTTGTAGCGTTGCCCGGCAACCATCAGCGCGTAATACAGAACATAGTGCATGTTGTTGCCGACCGTGCCCCAATCCTGGCGCGTCAGATTCCCGAACACCAGCACGAACATCAAGGCGCATCCGGCGAGCAACGCCCAGCGGGTGAAAAGCCCAATAGCGATCAGCGCACCCAGACCAACCTCGATGGAGGGGAGCACGTAGAGGAACGCTTTGACGAACCACATCGGCAGCAGCGGATCGCCCACGAAGACTGCCGCCTGTTTCGTCACCCAGGGTTCCTCCCCGGTGAGGATGCGCATGAATCCGTGGAAGAACAGATTCACACCCGAGGTGAAGCGGAAGATCGAGTAGCCGAGCTGAAGATCGCTGACGCCCGCCAGAATTCCGCCGATACCTTGAGCCTTCGCCGACGCCCCCGGTCCCGCCACCACATCCGACATGATTTCCTCCCTCGTTTTTTGATCGCGTTCACACGATCATACACAATTGGAGGCGTTCAGAAATCGGCCTTCTCGGCCTGGGGGATCGGTTCCACCGGATAATCGTAAAAGCCTTCGCTGTTCTCGGCGCACACCTGTTCCAGGATGTCGCGCTTGGGCCCGAGCTTCCAGCGCTGGATGCCCGTCCAGGGCATGGTGTAGGCGCCGGGGTCATCGACGGTTGCGGTGACCTGAAGCGCGTTTCCCTTGTCGATCAGCTGGAAGCGCTCGACCACGTGGATCTTGTCGGTGTGCGGCGTGCGGTAATTGTCGACATAGCTTTTGTCGTTCATGCCGATGGTATCGACCACCAGCTCGCCGGCTTCGAAATGGCCGACCGACTCTCCGTACCAGGAGGGTTTCGGATTCTTCGAATGGGGCACGTTCATGTAGATATGGCGCACCTGCTGATCGAGCTCCTGGATCAGCAGGATTTCCTTTTCCGTCTGGACCACCCACATGCCCGCCGCGTGGGCATAGACGAGCCAGCCCGGCACCCCCGTCGGCCAGCAGCGTTCGCGCGCGATGAAGGGCATTCGGCCGCCGTTCACGGCATCGTTGGTTTTCTGAATGGCGGCCGCCGTCCAGGGCTGGAGGATCGGATTGTTGACGTCGGCCAGGCGATGGGTCTGCTGCTTGCCGGTGCCGTTGGGGATGTAGGGATGGCCGGGGGGCGACGTCACCGGACCGGGGCCGGAGAGCGGCTGGATGAAATCGTCCTGCGCCGTCCTGTGCTGCAGCCAATAGGTGGGAAAATTGCGCAAGGAGACGCCATCCGCATCGTTGGCGGCGCTGCGGTCCGCGGCCGAGGCCGGCCACACGGCGGCGCTCGCGCAAAGAAGGGCTGCCGTCACGCAGAAACGAGACAATCTGGACATCCGATCACCCCAAGCCGTGGCCAATGAATTCTTGAGAAATGCGCCGGCAACGGACGTGCCGCTTATACCATTCCCGCGAACCCGATGTCAGGTGTCGCTCTTCGAGTCGGCCTTCGCTTTCTTCCGGATTTGCAGAGGCACCTGCACGACGCCCGCAGACGGCTCCAGAAGGCGCTCGATGATTTTCAACTTGGCGGCGTCCTTCTTGCCCATGGTTTCAGCCACGCTGAACGAGAGAAGGGCATTGTGATTGAGCTGCTGGCGATCGTAAAAATACGTCAGCTGATTGATCGAGCTTTTGTACACCCAAAGGAACGCGGCCGAGATCAGCTCGATGATCAATCCCCCGAGCAGGGCGAATTCCTGCGCCGGCGCGCGCGCCCCGATATTGAAAACGGTCTCGGGAACAAGGTAATCCACCACGCCCGCCACGATCACCAAAAAGCCGATCCACATGGCGATGACGCTGTAGCGGAAACTGCGTTGGGTCTGGCTGAGGCCGATCTGGTAATAGGCTTGCAGTTGCAGCCGGCTGTAGCGAACGAGCTTCACCAGGCCGTGCGAATCTTCCGCCTGCAGGAGTTTCTCCAACTCGTCCTGGCCCAGCGTCGCCTGCTCGATCAGCTGCCGGACGCGTTCATCGGCATCCTTCGCATACATATTAAGAAGGACATTGACCGGCTCCGCCGCGAACGCGACCGGGATCAAAGGAATGATAACCAGGTAAAGCGCCCCAAGGACCGTGAGTATCGCCCGCCACGTCACCGGGCTGAAACCCCAGGCCCAAAGCTCCGGCAGCCAAATCCACCAGCACAGATAACCCGCGACTGCGACCGCTGCGGGCGTCAGGATCGAAATCGCGAACACCGCGACGCCGCGCGTGCGGCGATGCGTGCGCAAATAGGCTTGCCAGCCGGGCTCCGCCTTGGGCTCCGCCGCTTTCTTGGGCTCGTCTCCATTGGCCATCTCATGCCCTGCGGCTGGCGCACAACAGGGCGCAGACTACCCGCCATTGGAACCGCGTCCAATATGCAGCCGCATTGCAGGGGCGGGCGACGACGCTCGGACTTTGCCTACGAACCGGAAGCCTTTTTCTCGGACGCCGCACTTGGCGAACTATGCGGGCGGCAATGGCCGTCGAGATAGGCGCCCTTGTCCACCTGCAGCACGTCGTGGACGACGTCGCCGGTCATCCGCGCGGTCTTGGCCAGCACGACCGTCTTGGCTTCGATCTTGCCGTTCACAGTTCCGGCAAGATCGACATCTTCGCCGAACACCGTTCCCTTGACGGACGCCTTGGGGCCGATGCTCACCTTGCGGGCGCGGATATCGCCTTCAACCTGTCCGTCGATCTGGATGTCTTCGTCGCTTTCGAGCTGGCCGGTGATCTTCAGCGATGCGCTGATCAGCGAAACCTGTTCGGGGCCGGCCGGGCGGGGTGCGGGGGCGGCTTGGCGTGGCGCCTCGCTGCGCGGCGCTTCGGTCACGGGTGCGGTTGCCGGCGCAGGCTGCACGGCGGCCGGCTTACCCGGGACGGCGGGCGTCGTTGCGGTCTTGTCATCGCGTGAAAACATGGGCGCTCCTATTCCTTTGGCAAGCCTTGAAGGGTTTCGAAGAAATTGACGGGTCTCCACGGCATGCGCCCGTCGATCTTGGCCTCTTTGGCTACCGTTGCGGTGTGATGGAAAATCCGTCCCGTGACGATTGCAGAGGCTGTGACCGTCACGTTAACGGCGAAGACTCTGCCGTTGAGCGTCCCGCTTAGCAAGACGTCCTGGGCGATCACGTCGCCCTCGATATATCCCGACGACGCCAGAACGAGGCGCTTTGCGTTCACGGTGCCCAGGACTTGGCCGCAGACTTCGATTTCCCCGGAACTCTCGAGATGCCCGCGAACGACCAGCGAGCGCCCGAGAATGGAGGGGGGCGATCCCACGGGCGCCGGCGGGGCGTCCTGTTTTCTCCGCATCGTCAGCATCGGGGCGACATACCGGGCATGAGGGGAAGCGGCAACCGGCCGTTTGTGCGTGCTGTGTAGCAATATCACTGTCCCAGAATTGTGACCGGCGGTGAAGCGTGCAAGCACCTCTCACGGCACGCGCCCCACTGCATGTGACAAGTTTCGGGCGGGCCCCGGGACTTTGTGCCCGCCCTATTTGCGCAAGGCCTCGGCGCGTTTGGCGGCGATCAGATATTCCTTGTTGCCGTCGCCGCCCTCGATCGGGCTGTCCATGGCGCCCAGAACCTGCCAGCCCTGCCCTTTCACCCAGGATGTGACCTCGGCAAGGGCGGCCTCGCGCAGCGCCTCGTCCTTGACGACGCCGCGCCGCCCGACGCCCCGCGGGCCGACTTCGAACTGCGGCTTGACCAGCAGCACCGCCCAGGCGTCCTGAGCCGCAAGATGCAACGCCGGCGGCAGCGCAAGCTTGAGGCTGATGAAGCTCACATCGGCGGTAATGGCGCGCGGCGGCTCGGGGATTCTGACGGCGGTGAGATCGCGCGCATTCAGCCCTTCGAGACGTTTCACCCGCGGGTCGCCGGCAATCTTCGGATGCAGCTGATTGTGCCCGACATCGACCGCGTAAACGCGTGTGGCGCCGCGTTCAAGCAACACCTGCGTGAATCCCCCGGTGGAGGCGCCGACATCGAGACAGACGCGGCCGTCCGCCGAAAGTCCGAAGCGATCGAGCGCCGCTGCGAGCTTCACGCCGCCGCGGGAAACATAAGGATGAGACGCTTCGTAACGGATGTTCATGCCTTCGTGCAGCCTCTGTGCGGCTTTGAGGACCGTTTGTCCATCGGCTTCCACGTTGCCGGCGTGGATCGCCGCCTGCGCCTCGGCTCTGCTTGACGCATAACCGTGGGTAACAAGGAAAACGTCGGCGCGCGCGCTTCGATCCGGCATAAATCAAACTAACGCACAATAATTGTGCATGCGAATCTCAAGATGAGGCATGCCTATAAATTGCGCACGATGACGAATTGCTAAGCATGTAACTTGCATTTAGTACAAACCACTGTAAAAGCATTGTTGTAGTGGTTGGTGCGAAAAACAACAGTGTTGGGAGGTTTGAATGTTTGCCAGGTTTGGTTTTGCAATTACGGGCGCCATCGCTCTCTTTGCGGCGACTCCGAGCTTCGCGGTTTCACCGCCGGTGCAGAGCTTCGAGGGTGCGCAGAATTCGGCGTATAAATGTTCGCTCGCCGCCGCAGCGGCCGAAGCCAGAGGCTCCGCCACCGACGGCGATCTGGCTATCTGCACGATGGCCATCAATCTTTCGCAGGACGTGAAGAACCAGCTCGCCGCGGCGCTGACGAATCGCGGCGTGATGCATCTGGCGCGTGCCGAATATGACGCGACGATCGCCGACAGCAATGCCGCGCTTGCGGTCGACGCGAAAATGCCGGAAGCGCTGGTCAACCGCGGCGTGGCGCACATACTCGCGGGCCGGCCCAAGGATGCGGTGCGGGATCTGACGCATGGCCTGGAGCTCGGGCCTGCGCATCCGGAGCGCGTCTACTTCAACCGCGGCATGGCGCGCGAGGATTCGGGCGACATCACGGGCGCCTATCTCGACTACCGCAAGGCTTCTCAGCTCGACCCGAGCTGGGACAGGCCCAAGCAGGAGCTGACGCGTTTCACCGTCGTGTCCAAGGCTCCGTTGAGCTGATTTTCGTCCCGCGATGAAGGGCGGCCTGAGGCCGCCCTCATCGGCAGCCCCGCTGGCCCAAGGCTTGCAGTGGTTCGGTCGAAATGACCGAACCAAGGGGCTTTGTGGTGAAATATGCTGCGTTATTAGGCGTCGTTGCCTTCGGATTGATCATACCGGCCGCGACCTATGCGGGCGAGTTGAAGGCCGGCGATATCGAAATCATCTCGGTGGTGCCGCGCAGTCCCGACGTGAAGCCCTACGCCATGACCGTTCCCGCCGACGGGCATAAGGCGGTAACGCATGTCGCCGCGGCAACGGACGGCGAAGCTCAGAAACTGGCGAGCGCCGAGGTGCCAAAGGCCGATTCAGCGGCCGGCGAGAAGCAATAGCGGCAAAGCGTCGAAATCCAGCGATTTTGGGACCGAGCTCTCATCCTTCGACAAGCTCAGGATGAGGACCCGTTATGATTCCTCATGCTGAGCTTGCCGAAGCATGAGCTTGCCGAAGTCTGAGCTTGTCGAAGCATGAAGGATCGGGTTCAGCCCCGCACCGCGGCGGCGTCGCGTTCGCGGCCCAAGGCCGAGAGGCCCGCAGCCACAATCGCCTTTGCATCGAGACCCGCTGCCTCATACATGCGTTCGGGTGTGTCCTGATCGATGAAACGGTCGGGCAGGATCAGGGTGCGGATCTTGAGGCCCTTGTCCAGCAACCCGTCCCAGGCTGCGAAATGCAGCACATGGGCGCCGAAGCCGCCGATAGAGCCTTCCTCGACGGTGAGGAGCACCTCATGGTGTTGGGCCAGCTGGCGCACCAGGTCGGTGTCGAGCGGCTTTGCGAAACGGGCATCGGCAATCGTCGCCGATAATCCGTAGGCGGAGAATTTTTCGGCGGCCTTCAGACATTCCACGAGCCGCGCGCCGAAATTGAGGATCGCGACCGAGCTTCCCTGTTTCAGAATCCGGCCTTTGCCGAGAGCGAGCGGCTCCCCGATGACCGGGAGCGGCACGCCCACGCCCTCCCCGCGCGGATAGCGGAACGCGGAAGGCCGGTCGCCGATAGCGCGTGCGGTCGCGACCATATGCACGAGTTCCGCCTCATCGGCCGCCGCCATCACCACGAAGCCCGGCAGCGTCGCGAGGTAGGTCACGTCGAAGGCGCCAGCATGCGTCGGGCCGTCCGCGCCCACCAGGCCCGCGCGGTCGATGGCGAAACGCACCGGCAGCGATTGAATCGCCACGTCGTGCACCACCTGGTCATAGCCCCGCTGCAGGAAGGTCGAATAGATCGCGGCGAAGGGCTTGTAGCCTTCCGCGGCAAGGCCCGCGGCGAACGTCACGGCGTGCTGCTCGGCGATGCCGACATCGAAGAAGCGCTTGGGAAAGCGCTTCTCGAACAGGTCGAGCCCCGTGCCGGAGGGCATGGCGGCCGTGATGGCGACGATCTTGTCGTCACGCTCGGCTTCCTGGATCAGGGCTTCGGCGAAAACTTTCGTGTAGCTCGGCGGGCCGGCCGCACCCTTTTTCTGCTCGCCGGTGAGCACGTTGAATTTCGAGACGCCGTGGAATTTGTCCGATGACGCTTCGGCCGGTCCGTAGCCCTTGCCCTTCTTGGTCACGACATGGACAAGCGTGGGACCGGTATCGGTGTCGCGCACATTCTCCAGCACCGGGATCAGGTGATCCAGATTGTGGCCGTCGATCGGGCCGACATAATAGAAGCCCAGCTCCTCGAACAGCGTGCCGCCCATCCAGAAGCCGCGGGCATATTCCTCCGTGCGCCGCGCCGCCACCCGGAAGACGCGCGGGAAGCGCTCCATGAAATCCCTCAAACGTCCGCGCAAACCCCGATAGGTGCGGCTCGACACCAGGCGCGCCAGATAGGCGCTCATCGCGCCGACCGGGGGCGCGATGGACATGTCGTTGTCGTTCAGGATGACGATCAGGCGCTCCTTCATGGCGCCCGCATTGTTCATCGCCTCATAGGCCATGCCTGCGCTCATGGCGCCGTCGCCGATCACGCACACGACGTGATGCTTTTGGCCGGAGAGATCGCGCGCCACCGCAAAACCGACACCGGCCGAAATCGAGGTCGAGGAATGCGCCGCGCCGAAGGTGTCGTATTCGCTTTCCGCGCGCTTGGTGAAGCCCGACAGCCCTCCGGCCTGGCGCAGCGTCTTCATGCGCGCGCGGCGGCCGGTGAGAATCTTGTGCGGATAGGATTGGTGGCCGACATCCCAGATCAGCTTGTCCTTCGGCGTGTCGAAGACGCGATGCAGGGCGAGGGTGAGTTCGACGACGCCCAGACCCGCACCCAGATGGCCGCCGGTCAGCGACACCACGTCGACGGTTTCCTGACGGAGTTCGGCCGCAAGCTGCGCCAGCGCCTCGCGCGGCAACGCCCGCACATCGGCGGGGACCAGGACCTTGTCCAGCAGCGGCGTGGTGGAGGAAGGGGTCACGAAAATCCCTGAATCCGGCGCAAAATCAAGCCCTTCTGGCTACGACGAAGTGCGCCGCGGCGCGCAGAAGATCGGCCTTCTCGTCGAACAAATCAAGGTGAGCGGCAGCCTGACCGATCAGGGCCTCGGCCTGCGCGCGCGCCCGTTCGCGCCCCAAGACGGAAGCCACCGTCGCCTTGCCTCGCGCGGCGTCCTTGCCCACTTGCTTGCCGGTTTCGGCGATTGTGCTTTCGAGATCGAGAAGATCGTCGGCGATCTGAAACGCCAATCCCAATTCCTGGCCATAGGCCATGAGCGCCTGACGGGCGGAGGCCGAGGATTTGCCCATGATGGCGCCAGTCTCGCAGCAATAGGTGAAAAGCGCGGCCGTCTTCATGCGCTGAAGCCGCGTGATCTCGGGGAGCGGCGGATTACGTCCTTCAAGCGCCAAATCCATCATCTGGCCGCCGACCATTCCGCCATGGCCCGCGGCGAGCGCGAGGCGGGAGACCAACTCGCAGCGCACGAAGGGATCGCCGTGCGTTTCGGGCGACGCGATCAGCCCGAAGGCGAGCGTCAGCAGCGCATCGCCCGCAAGGATCGCGGTCGCCTCGTCATAGGCCTTGTGCACCGAAGGCTTGCCGCGGCGCATGTCGTCATCGTCCATTGCCGGAAGATCATCATGCACCAGCGAATAGGCGTGCAGGCATTCGACGGCGGCGGCCACGCGGCCGAGCGCGCGGCGGTCGACGCCGAACAGCCGCCCGCTCTGGAGGACGAGAAACGCGCGCAAGCGCTTGCCGCCGCCCATGGTGGCGTAGCGCATGGCTTCCATCAGGCGGGCTTCGGGGCCGTTCGCCCGCGGCAGCAGCCCCTCCAGCATGCCTTCCACGAATGTGGCAGCTTCCGCAAAGGCGGGCTCGATCGGCGCCAGCGGCGCGACAGGACTCATGGCGATTGCCTTTTACAATTCCATCGGCTCGGTGCCCCTGGCGCCTTCCGGGCCGAGCACGATCTTCTCCAGGCGCGCTTCGGCGCCTTTGAGCTTTTTCTCGCAATGGATCTTCAGCGCCGTGCCGCGCTCATAAAGCGCGATGGAATCCTCGAGATCCACCTCACCCTGTTCCAGGCGCGAGACGATGTCCTCGAGTTCGGCCAAGGCCGCCTCGAAGCTCAAATCTTCGACCGCCGGACTTTCCCGTTCGTCCTTTTCCGCCATCGCTTTCGGAGTCCCGTTAGGCCGCCATCAGGGCGCGCACATGCGCCGCCGCCGAGGCCGCCGTTGCGTCCAGGTCATAGCCCCCCTCAAGCGCGCTGACAACGCGGCTGTTGCACGCGTCCTTCGCCACCGCGCAAAGGGCCTGCGTCGCCCAGGCGAAATCGGATTCGGTGAGCCTGAGCTGGGCCAGCGGATCGTCGCGATGGGCATCGAAGCCGGCCGAGACGATGATGAATTCCGGCGCGAAACGGGCAAGCGCCGGAAGGATGTCGCGTTCGAAGGCGCGGCGGAATTCCGGCCCGCCCGCGCCCGGCGGCAGCGGCGCGTTGACGATGTTGTGCGCCACGCCCGTCTCGTCGCGCCGCCCGGTGCCGGGATAGAGCGGAGATTGGTGCGTGGAGGCGTAGAAGAGATCGGGATTGCCGGTGAACATGTCTTGCGTGCCGTTGCCGTGATGCACGTCGAAATCGATCACCGCCACGCGGGTGAGGCCGTGGGCCGCGCGCGCATGGGCCGCCCCGATCGCCACGCTGTTGAAGAAGCAGAAGCCCATGGCACGGTCCGGCGTCGCATGATGGCCCGGCGGACGTACCGCGCAGAAGGCATTCTTGACTTCGCCCGCCATCACCATGTCGACGCCGTGCACGACCGCGCCGGCCGCGCGCAAGATTGCTTCGCCGGTGCCGGGAGAGGCGATGGTGTCGGAATCAAACGCGGCGTAGCCGGAGGCGGGAATCGAATCGAGCACTTCGTCCACGAAATCGGGATCGTGCACGCGGGCGATCATCGCCTTTTCGGCGCGCGGCGCCTCCTCGCGCAGGAGGTCGCCGAAATCGGAGCCTTCCAGTCCGGCGAGGACCGCCTTCAGGCGCCCCACATGTTCGGGATGGCCGGGCGGTGTCTCGTGCTGAAGACAGGCGGGATGGGTGATGAGGGCGGTGGTCATGGGCAACACCGTTTCAATGGAATTCGAGATCGCTCAAGGCGGACGGCGGCAGATCGTATTTGAGGTCCACGCGGCCGGCTTGCGTGCGGGCGTGCTGGAAAAAATATATCGCGTCCACGCTTCCGCCCCCATCGAAGGTTTCAGGCCCTTCAAGCTGCCATTTGCGGCGAAACTCCCGATAGGCGGTTTCGACCAGCGCCATGCGGCGGTCGCGGGCTTCATCATAGGTGATGCCGTGCTTGACGATCTCGTGGCGCACATGGCCGCTGCCCTCGTGAAACAGCCAGGCGCCCTTGGCGCAGACCAGCTTGAAGCCGGCAAGATGGGCGCGCATGCCGTAATCGACATCGCCGAAATAGCCGAAGAAGCGCAAATCCAACACGCCGATCTTGTCCACCACCGCCCGCTTGATCAGGATGGCGTCGCCCGACAGCACCTGATCCTCGACGAAGGTGCACCCGGTGACGCTCAGGACACGGCGCGAATAGGCGTCGATGTCAGGATAACCCTTGAGCGGCTCCTGGGGTTCGATCACGTGCTCGGGATGCGAATCCACATAATTGGAGGTGCCCCGCACGATGCCGAAACTCGGCAACAGCGAGGAGACGAGCAGAAGCCCCTGAATGAAGCTCGTGGTCACTAGCATGTCGTTGCTGATGAAGAAAATGATGTCGCGGGTGGCATGCGCCAGTCCGATGGAGAAGACGCCGGAATAATGCTGATGCGTGCGCGAGCGGATGATCTTGGTCTCGTGGCCGGGGCTTTGGGCGCGATGATTGCGGAAGACCTCGAGGATGCGTTCCTCGGGCGCGGAGGCGTCGTCTATCAGGATGAATTCGCAGGCAAGCTTGAGCCGGCTGACCGAATACGCGATCGAGCCGAGACAGTTGGCGGTGCTCTCTGCGTTGTTGCGGGCCGGTACGATGATGCTGAGCAAAGATGGCGTCCTGATTGGTTGTCAGCTCTTCATTGTCATCCCCGGCGAGCCGTACGAAGTACGGCGCGGGAAGGGGACCCATTCGGTGAAAATTGCGCCCAATCGGCGACGAATGGGTTCCCTTCCCCTCGCGATGCTTTCGCAGCGCTCGGCCGGGAATGACACGTGGGAACATGGATGTTCAATCGAAACTCACTTCAGCCGCTTACAGCGACAATAGCAAGGATTTCACCCTTGCGGCGTGGTTCGCCCAGGTGCGGTTTTCGGCGATGATCCACTCCGCGCCGGCCGCGCCGATCTTTTTCCTGAGGGCGGCGTCCCTGTAAAGCCGTTCCAGCGCCTCGACGATCTCGTCCACGTCGGATTCGCCCCAGCCTTCCGTGCCACATTGGGTGAAGCCCTCGACCGGGGTCTGGCGCGTCAAGGCAAGCGAATTGCCGCCGGCGATCAAATCGTTCACGCCCGTGTTGGACGCGAGAACCACCGGCACCCCGCACGCCATCGCCTCCTTGGCGAGGAGATTGGTGCAGGCCTCCGCCCGCGAGGGCGCCAGCGCACAATCCATCTCGCGCAGAATCGGCGGCATGATCGCATTGGGGACGGGGCCGATTTCGATCACCTTGGCCGGATTGATGCCGTTCCTCGCCACCCAGGCCTTCACGTCGATGCGGCCCTCCGCGGTCTTGCCGAGCGGCGCATCGAGCCTGCCCCGAAAGCCGATGGAGAGCTCCGGCCAGGGCGAATGCCACAGCGTCACCAGCACCGCATCGTCGTGGCGGCGGGAAAATTCGCGGAATGCCAGCAGAGTCAGATCGTGGCCTTTGCGGAATTCCACCTTGCCGCCGGAAAAGACGTAGAAGCGGCTCTTGTCGAGCACACCCGATTTCGGCGCGGGATGAAACAGCGAAGGATCGATTCCCTCGAAGACGATTTCGACGGGCTTCCGGCAATGGGCGCGCAGCAGCCCGGCATCCCAATGCGAGGCCGTGAGAAGAACATCGTATTTCGCAAGTTTGCGGTCGAGGTCTTCGAGCCGCGTGTCCTCGAAAATGCAGCGCCCGACGTTGCGCGTGCCGGAAAGTCCGTCCGGGAAATAGAGTCCGTTACCCAGCCCCTCCATGATGGTCATCGGCAGGCGGCGGGTACCGGACCTCGCGCGAAGCAGTTCGGCCTGGAACTGGTTCGAACGCATGAACGCGGGCTGGGCCGCCTGGACGGTGAGCGGATCGATGGCCGCAAATTCGTTCGGGCCGATAGGCCCGCCCATCAGGACCGCGATATCGGGATCGTTCGCCCATTGCAGGAACAAATTGAGCCCGACAATGCCCCAGCCGGCATAGGGACTGATGGCCCAATTCAGAAGGACGGGACGCATGCTCACTGCGACGGCAGATCCACCGCGCGAAGCTGGACGCCCGCGTGAGAGGTCGCCTCTGCCACATCCATCATTGCTTTCACCGGCGCGGACTGCATCAGTGCGTCCAGCCCCTCCAGCGCCTTGATCGCGGCCGACGAGCCGCCCATGAACTGCGACACGCGGCCGACCAGCCCGCGCGGCGCCGGATAGGTCCGGAACGCGACCCGCGTATCGGGCGCGACGCCTGCGAGTTTCCGGGCGTCGGCCACCGCCGTCCAGAAGCCGCCGAGTTCGTCCACCAGACCCCGCTCCTTGGCGTCGGCGCCCGTCCACACGCGGCCGCGCGCGACCTGCTGCACGGTTTCCAGCGGCAACTTCCGCCCCGTGGCCACTTTCTGCGTGAAATCGGCATAGACGATATCGGCCTGTGCATTGGCCGAGGCCAGTTGACCGGCGTCCCACGGCGCGATGCCCGACTGGAACAGCGCATTCTTGCCGACCGCAAGCTCGCGGCCCTCAAGCCCCACCATCTCGAGCGATTTGCCGACCGCGACCTTCCCCAGAAGCACACCGATGGAGCCGGTCAGCGTTCCCGGTTCGGCAACGATCTTGTCGGCCGCCATCGCGATGTAATAGCCCCCGGATGCGGCCACTGATCCCATGCTGACCACGATGGGTTTGCCTGCGGCATGGGCTTTCTTCAGCGCCTGCAGAATCTGGTCCGAGGCGATGGCCGAGCCCCCGGGCGAATCCACGCGGAGCAGGATGACCTTCACGTTCTTGTCGGCCGCCGCGTCGCGGATGGCTTGCGCGAAGGTGTCGCCGGCAATCGCGGTTGTGGCCTGGGCAAGCGTGCCGGTTTCGCCGCCTTCGACGATGTCGCCCGCCGCATGAACGAGCGCAAAAACCGGCGCGCCGGCAAGCCCGGTGTTGCGGTCGCGCGTCGCCTGCACATAGCGGTCGAAGCGCACGATCTCCGCGCCGGCTCCGGCCCGGGCCTTGGCGGCGTCGCGCGCCTCGTCGTCATAGCCGATATTGGTGATGAGGCCCTTGTCCTTCACGCTCTCGGCCATGGAGGGGCTCGCGTCCAGAACCGCCGTCAGGGCCGCCTTGTCGAGCTTGCGGTCCGCGGCGGCTTCGGCCACCGCCGAATCGTACCAGGATTGCAGGACGCGCAAAGTGGCCTCGCGGTGGGCGGGCGTGAAATCGGTCTCGGTGAAGACGTTGGCGGCGTTCTTGTATTCGTAGCGCTGCACGAATTGGGGGACTGCGTTCACCTTGTCGAACAGGCCCTTGAAGAAGAGCGTCGTGCCCGCGGTTCCGGTGCTGAAGAAGGTGCTGATGGGCTGCATCCAGATCTGGTCGGCGACGGAGGCCGCGTCGTAATCGCCGAGCCCGCCGGAATAGAAGCTCTGCGAATGGGCGATGACGAATTTGCCGCCCTGCTTGAACAGCTTCAGCGCGTCGCGCAGCTCCTCGGCCTTGGCCACCGCGAGATCGCCCGAACCGACGCGCAGGAAAACGCCCTTTACGCGCGGGTCGCGCTGAGCGCGGTCGAGGCCCATCACCACGTCCATGATAGAAAGCTTGCCGCCCGCGATATCGAGGAAGCCTGGCGCGGATTTGTCGTCCATAGCCTGCCGGAGGTCGAGCTCGAGCACGCTGTTCCGCGCGATGCCGTCGCCGGAGAAATAGCCAACCATCGCGAGCACGAAAACGGCGAGGATCACGAACACCACCAACCCGGCGGTGAAATTGAACACGCCTTTGACGATTCCCCACAACCAGGTGAGAACGAACATGGCACTTCCCTTTCGCGTGGGCCGAGGCGGCCGGACTCTATAGGGAAAGCGCCGGCCAAGGCCAATGCGATGGCGGCGCGTTATCTATCGGCAGCCTCATGCTTCGACAGGCTCATGCTTCGACAAGCTCAGCATGAGGAGGTTTTCAAGGGAGATTTTACAGCGCTTGAGGACCCATTTCGCCGGTGCGAATGCGCACCGCCGAAAGCAGATCGAGCACGAATATCTTTCCATCGCCGATCTTGCCAGTGCGGGCCGCGCGCATCACCGCCTCGGTCACCTCGTCCACCTTGTCGTCCTCGACCGCGACTTCGAGCTTCAGCTTCGGCACATAGCTGATGGTATATTCCGCGCCGCGATAGACCTCCTTGTGCCCGCGCTGGCGGCCGTAACCGCGCACTTCGCTGATGGTGAGGCCGGCGATCCCCGCTTCGGTGAGCGCTTCGCGCACCGCGTCCATGCGATGGGGCTGGATGATGGCGATGATCAGTTTCATTGGCTGGTTCCTCCGAACGCGAGATTGTAACCGCTCTCGCCATGGGCGGCGAGGTCGAGTCCTTGGGTTTCGCTTTCCCGCCGCACGCGCAAGCCCACGAGTGCCCGTGTCAACTTGCAGAGCGCAAAGGTCGCGACCGCCGACCACACGAGCGCGGCTGCCACGCCCGTCACCTGAACCAAGAATTGCGAACCCATCGTGACGCCGTCGCCGTAACCGACGCCGCCCAATTCCGCCGCCATCAGCGGCGCGGTCAGCAACGTGCCCGTCATGCCGCCCACGCCGTGCACCGCGAACACATCCAGCGCATCGTCGACCAAGAAGCGCGTCTTGATGAGCTGCACCGCGCAATAGCAGATGGCTGCGCTGGAAACCCCGATGACAAGCGCGCCGAACGGACCGACAAAGCCTGAGGCGGGCGTGATGGTGGCAAGGCCCGCGATGGTGCCGGTGACCGTGCCCACCATGCTCGGCTTGCCGAAGCGCGCCCATTCGATGGCCATCCAGGTGAGCGAGGCAAAAGCGGCCGCGAGGTGCGTCACCAGCATCGCCATGCCGGCGTCGGCTCCGGAAGAGAGCGCGGAGCCTGCATTGAAGCCGAACCAGCCCACCCACAGCATGGCCGCGCCCACCATCACGACCCAAGGCGCGTGCGGCGGCTGAAGCTGATGGGGAAATCCGTCCCGCTTGCCGAGCGCGACGGCGACGATGAGGGCCGAGATACCCGCCGTCGTGTGCACGACGATTCCCCCGGCGAAATCCTTGACGCCCATCGCGGCCAGCCAGCCGCCGCCCCATACCCAATGGGCGACAGGCGAATAGACGACGATGAGCCACAGCCCCGAGAACAGCAGCACCGCGCCGAATTTGATGCGCTCGACATAGGCGCCGATCATCAGCCCCGGCGTGATGATGGCGAACGTCATCTGGTACATGATGTAAACGCTGTCGGGGATGGCGGTCATGGGATGCACCGCGCCGCGCGTCAGGCCCGCGAGGAACATCTGGGAAAGATCGCCGATCCACGGGTTTCCCCCGGAGAACGCCAGCGAATAGGCTCCGGCGTACCACAGCACCGAGACCAGGCAGGCCACCGCGATGCAATGCATCAGGACCGACAGCACATTCTTGGCGCGCACCAATCCTGCATAGAAAAGCGCCAGACCAGGTAATGTCATGAACAGAACCAGGACAGTCGACGTCAACATCCACGCCGTATCTGCACCATTTATCATCAACTCGCCCCCAATTTGATCGTCAGCCCGGATGCGTGGACGTCTTACGCCAATCTGTTGTGCAGTTTGCCTATTTTTTCGACTGATAAAACCCATCTCCGTGCTCGTCCCCCGGAAAATGCGGGACGCTTCGGCCGCAGTTCGCTGCTCGCGCAGCCGACATTTCCTGGTTAAGATTTCCGCCACATTCGAGGTCGAGGGGAGAAATCCGTGCGCAGCATGAGATTGGCCGTAAGTTTGGGCATGGGCGTGGGCCTGATCCTGTGCCAGGGCGGCGCCGTGGCCGCGCCCGCAAATTCGCCCCAGGCACTTGCCGAAGCGGCCTATCAGGCGATGGGCGGCGACAAGCTCCAGCAGGTCACCAGCATCGTCAGCCGGGGCACGATCCTGCAATGGGAGCCGGGCGAATCCTATTCGGTCTCCGACCTCACCATGCCCGACGGCGGTTTTTCGACCTTCACCCAGACCTGGGACCACACCAAGGGTTATGAACGCATCGAGTGGGTGCGGCCCAAGGCGGGCGGCGGCACCCGCAATTTCACCGAAATCGTCATGCCGGAGGGTGGTTACGTCATCGGCAACGACGCCAATGGCGCGCCTCCCAAGCGCACGGTCAACGGCGCAACGCCCGTCCACACCATGTCGGGGATCAGGCTGACGGCGAATTTGCGCGAAATGGAGCGCATGACCGTCGTCTACGATATGCACGAGCATCCCGAGCGCGTTTCGGATGCGCCCATCCAGACCATCCGCGGCCGGCAGTACCCCGCGGTGCAGTTCCGGGGCGGCCACGGAACTTTCGTGGTGGCGTTCGACGCGGCGACCAAGCTTCCCGCCGTCGTGGGCACGCGCGATTTCGACCAGCTGATGGGGGATTCCTATTTCGACGAGACGCTCGCCGATTGGCACGACGTGAACGGCGTCAAGGTGCCCTACCGGCAGACCTATACGCTGAACGGGAACAAGATCTTCGACATCACGCTCACCGACGCGCGGGTCGACATCGTGGCCAATTCCATTCTGCCCGCCGATACGTTCCAGGTGCCGGCCGCGCTCCGAGGCCGCGCCCTTCCCGCTGCCCCCATCGCCAAGACGCCGTTCCAATGGGTGATGCGCCGGGTGGCCTCGGGCTTTTTCCTCGACTCCGACAATCTCTATACGGACGACGGCGGGATGCTCGCGCTGACCGACATCGCGCCCAATGTCAGCATGGTGACGGGAAGCTCGCACAACACGCTGTTCGTGGCGACGAACACCTATCTCGTGGCCTTCGATTCGCCGGGCGACGACCTGCAATCCCAGATGGCGATCAATCTGGCGACCGCCAAATATCCGGGCAAGCCGTTGCGCTATCTGGTGCTGACGCATCATCACATCGACCATTCCGGCGGGCTTCGCGCCTACGCCGCGGCCGGGGCGACGGTCGTGGTCGGCAAGGGTGACGGCGAATTCTTTCGCAAGGTGCTGACGGCCGAGAACAATCTCGACATCAACCGGCCCAAGGGCGCGACCACGCCGAAGGTCCTCGAAGTCGACGGCAAATGGAGCGTGAACGATGGCGGACGCGAGATCGACGCGTTCCTCATCGATAACCCGCACGCGGCCGGCTATCTGATGCCCTATGTGCCCGACGCCAAACTCGGCTGGGTCACCGATTTGTGGAATCCGGGCGGTCCGGTCACCAACGTCAATCCCAACCTGATTGCGCTCGTCCGGGGCGTGGACAAATGGGGCCTGATGCCGGAGCGCTTCGCCGGCGGACATGGCGCGGTGGGCAATTACGCCGATGTCGTCAAGGCGGTGCAGGCCGGGGGGCCGGCGCGATAGGCCGACGCTCGCACCCGCGTTGCCGCGATGACAGCAATTTAACGAACGGCGTTCTGCCAGAGCGTGGAACAGGTTATCCGGCGCTCTTTCGGAACCGGCCTTTCATCTTGTAATGTTCCGCCAACGGGTGGCCTTTGGGGGCTTGCTCGCGACCAAAGGGAGGGAATCGTCGATGATGAAACGGAACGTGCCGTTCGCTGCGCTGTTTGGCGTCGCGGGCGCCTGTGTTGCAATGGGGCTTGGCGCCGTGGCGTGGGCGCAGGGCCAGCCCAATACCGGGATCGGGGACAAGGGCGCGGGAGTAGGCGTGATCTCGACCGGGACCGGCCCGCATGCGCTTGCCGATGCCGCCTACAAGGCCATGGGCCTGACCGACGAAAAGCTTGCTCCGGCCGTCGTCACCCTCATCATCAAAGGGAATGTACAGGCCTGGGATCCGGGCGAATCCGAATCGGTCAACGACCCGTACAAGCCCGATTGGGGCACATCGACCTTCACCGAGAGTTATGACCGTGCGCGCGGACTGTACCGCATCGAATGGGTGCGCCCGAGAGCCGGCGGCGGGATGCGGACCTACACAGAAATCCTGACCGACGAATACAGCCCGAGCGGCGAGGTCATGGGCGGCTACGTCATGGGCGTGGACGTCAATGGCGGACAGCCGGCGCGCGCGGTGATGATCAACGGCATGCCCGCCCACCAGATGTCGGGAAAGCGGCTGACCGCAACGCTGCGCGAATTGGAACGCTACACCGTGCTCGGCGACATGCACGAGCATCCCGAACGGGTTTCGGAGATTCCCAACCAGAAGGCCAACGGCAAGACCTATCCCGCGGCGCAGTACCGCGCCGATCACGGCACCTTCATCGTGCTGTTCGATCCGATGACTCATTTGCCCGCGGTGGTCCGGACGCGCGATTGGGACGTGCATTATGGCGATGCCGATTATGATGAGACGCTGTCGGATTGGCGCGACGTCGGAATGGGCATCAAGCTTCCCTTCCATCAGCTCATCACCATCAACGGCGTCAAGATCTTCGACACCAAATACGACAATGTCAGGCTGAATGCGCAGATCGCGGTCGACGCATTCACCGTTCCCGCCGCCATTCGCCGCGGCGCGCCGCCCGCCGCTCCCGTCGGCGAGGTGCCGTACCAGTGGATCCTGCGGCGCATGGGCAACGGCTTCTATCTCGATTCTGATGCTCTTTATACGGATGACGGCGCAGCCTTGCGGATGCAGGACGTAGCGCCCAACACCACCTTCGTGACCGGCGGCTCGCACAACACCATGCTGGTGGCGACGAACAATTACCTTGTCGTGTTCGATGCACCGGGCGACGACGGCATGTCGAACAAGGTGCTGGAGATGGCGGCCCAGAAATATCCGGGCAAGCCCGTGCGCTATGTCGTCCTCACCCATCACCACATCGACCATACCGGCGGGGTGCGGGCCTACGCCGCGCAAGGCGCGACCATCGTGGTCGGCAAAGGCGACGGCGCCTTCTGGCGCAAGGTGTTGAACGAGCCCTATGGCATGGATCTCTATCCCATCAAGGGCAAGGTCCAGGCCAAGGTGGTCGAAGTCGACGGTGCGAAGTGGAGCGTGAACGACGCCGGCCGCGAAATCGACGCCTATCCGCTCACGACGACACATGCGACGGGCTATATCATCCCCTACCTTCCCGATGCGAAGCTTGGCTGGGTCACCGATTTGTGGAATCCCGGCGGGCCGGTGACGATGTCCAATCCGGCTCTGGTCGAGATCGTCGCAGGCGTGAAAAAGGCCGGCATCCAGCCCGACCGTTTCGCGGGCGGCCATGGCGCCATCGGCAATTATGCGGACGTTGTGAAAGTCGTCGGCAACTGATTTGAGCCGCGCCTTTCGATCGCTGTAATGTTTGGCGGGCGGGTCCTTAGGGGCTCGCCCGCGCTCTTGAGGAGGGACATCCATGCGTAAAGCAGGCATCGCGGCGCTGTTGGGCGGGGCCGCATTCGCCGCCGCGCTCGGTTTGACGCTTGCGCTCGGCGCCCCGGCGGCAACCCCGCAGGGACGTGTCGATGCGGCCTATGCCGCGATGGGCGGCGACAAAATCGCCGCGCTGAAGACGATCAGCCTGAAAGCGCATCTCGCCCAATACGATCCGGGCGAATCCTATTCCCTCAAAGACCCCGACAAGCCCGGCGTCAATTCGTCCGAGCTGACCCAGTACCGCGATATCGCGCGCGGCCTCACCCGCAACGAATGGTGGGACCGCCCCAAGAACGACGACGGCTTGCGGCGCAATTATTTCGAGGTGGTCACGGCCAGTGCCGGCTGGAACGTCGGCAACGATGCCTCGAACGGGCGCACGCCCAAGCGCGCCATCATGCTGAACGGCGTGCCTGCGCATACGTTCTCGGGCAAGCGCCTGACGGTGACGTTGCGCGAGCAGGAACGGCTCAACATCGTGCCGGCGATGAAGGCCCATCCCGACCGCGTGTCGGCGATTGCCGATCAGACCGTAAACGGAAAGACCTATCCCGCCGTTCAGTACAAGAGCGATTACGGCACGTTCATCGTGATGTTCGATCCGGCGACGAATCTTCCGGCCCGTGTGCGCACGCCCGATTGGGATGCTCTCGAAGGCGATTCGATGTTCGACGCGGAGTTCTTCGATTGGCGCGACGTGGCCGGCACCAAGATGCCGTTCCACATCTTCTATACGCTGAACGGCATGACGATATGCGACATGACCTATCGCGAAGTCGTCGCCAATCCGCAAATCCCGGCAAACGCGTTCGACATTCCGGCCGATCAGCTCGCGCATGCGGCAAAACCGGCCAATCCCCGGATCACGCCGTTCCATTGGGCGATCCGGCGCACCTATTCGTCGTTCTATATGGATGTCGACAACCAATATGGCGATGAAGGCACCAAGCCCACTATCGTCGACATCGGGCCCTATATCAGCGAGACGCAGGGCTGGACCCACAACACCGTCTACATCGACATGGGCCCGTATCTGATCGCCATGGAAGCGCCCAATGACGACGGCCAGGCGATCGCCCATCTGGCACTGAAGAAGCAGAAATACGGCGACAAACCCATCAAATATCTGGTGCTGTCGCACCACCATGTGGACCATGTCGGCGGGATGCGCCAGTTCATCGCCCAAGGCGCGACCGTGGTCGTGGGCAAGGGCGACGGGGATTATTTCCGCAAAGTGCTGGCGCGGCCGCAGACCCAGAATTGGAACGCGCCGGACCTCGCCAATTACCATCCGCAGGTCATCGAGAACACCGGCAAATGGTCGGTCAAGGAGGGCAACCGCGAAGTCGATTTCTTCATGATCGACAATCCGCATGCGGACGATATGCAGATGGGTTGGCTTCCCGATTTGAAGCTCGGGCTGGTGACGGACATCTGGAACCCCGGCCCGCCGGTGACGTCATCCAATCCCAATCTGGCGTCGGTCATTCACGCGGTGGACAAATTGGGGCTGAAGCCGGTGAAGTTCGCGGGCGGTCACGGGTCGGTCGGCGACTACGCGCAGGCCGAGAAGGTCGTGAAGGCGGCGGAGAAGAAATAGCGCTGAATTTTTCTAGGCGAAGCGGAGAAAAATTTCGGGGAGGGGAGATGCCGAAATCGTCCCCTCCCCGAACGCTTTCGCCGAATAATTCGGCTCAATCGTTCGACCCTCCCTCAAGGGGCGGGTAGGATGTCTACTTCCCCGCCCAGCGCGCCAGCCAATCGGCGATGCCTTGCGGCGACATCTCCCGCGCGTTCGCAAGCTCGGCGGAGTTGGTGACATTGACGGGTTTGCCGGACGCGTCCGCGATGACGACCGTGGGCACGCCCGCGAGCTTGGTCACGCCGTAGCGCTGTACGATGTCGAGGTTCTTGTCGAACCTTCCGACATCGACCGCCACGATTTCATAATGGGCGCCAACGAACGCCTTCACCTCGGGCAACTGCATCACGCCCGCAAGAACGCGGCAATCCGGGCACCAATTGCCGCCGAAATCGATCAGCACGCGTTTGCCGCTTTTCGTGGCCCGCTCGAAGGCGGCCGCGATTGCCGGGTTCGGGTTCGCGCTTTCGTCATAGGGATAAGGCAGCGGCGCCTGCAACTGCGCCAGCGTGGAAATCGAAACCTTTGGCGCCTCTATTGCTTGCGCCGAGGCGATCGTCAGAACGCAAACAGACGCGAGAACGAACGGACTCCAACGCATGGTTCTCTCCTTTGCCGTGCGGGGAGATTACCCGGAGGGCGGGAAGTCCGTCAAAGTGCCCCGGTTTGAGGTCAGGAACGCGGCCGCGTGACGCCGGCAACAGGACCCGCGTTCAGCAATTGGGCGTGATCCCGCGCGGCGTAGCGATAGGGATCGCGCTGATGGCGCAGGAGCGCCTCCATGACCTGCCGGCCGAAATCCTGTGGCTTGATGAGGGCCAGTCGTTCCTTGAGAGAGGGCCGCAAAAAACATTTGAAAAATCCGAGATCGTGGAATTCAAAACCGTGGCCGCGCGCGACGCTTTCGAGCGCCTTGCGCGAATAGAAAAACACATGCTGGCCTTCCGCCGGATTCGGGTAATGCCAGTCCCGCCCCTGCCCTTCGAACAGCTCGGTGCTGAAAAACACATAATCCTCGGCCGCTCCCAGGATCAGGTCGAGGGTCTGGGCCGGATCGGGCAAATGTTCGAAAACCTCAAAAGCCGAAACGAGGCCCCATGTCCTGCTTCCCGGTTCGGCCGTGAATTTGTCCATGTAATAGGGCGCGTTGTAGGTTTCATACGCGAAATAATTCCATCCGCGATCGCGCATCATGCGCGCGTACAAACCGATGCCGGCCCCGAAATCCAGACATTCCCGATCCTTGCGGAAGCCGAGACCTTCCAGAAGCGCGGACATCGCGAGCGCGGAATCGATGCTGCGCTGGCAGGCGCCGGTATCGAACCCTGCCCCGCCGATCGAATAGGCTTCGTCCAGCCAATAGGGCGTTTCGGTCTGCAGGCTGCCGCAATCGGCGCATTCGAAATAGCCGGCGTCGTATTTCCCGAGGACCAGGTGACGCCAAACCTCCCGCGTCGCGCCCTGGCAGAGGCGGCATCTGCTCATCGAGCGGCCGCCGTGCCGGGCGGCGGCACACGGCGCTTGGTGGCCTGCTCGAAGGCGTAGGCGAGCGCGATCAGCTTGGGCTCGCTGCAGGCCATCCCGGTGAAGGTCACGCCGAAGGGCGCGGGCTTCGCGTCGAACCCATCGGGAAAGGGCGGGTCCGGCGCGTTCGGCACCATCCCGAACGGCACCGTAACGCTCGGATAGCCGGGCCGTGCGGCGATGCCCGCGCCGGATTGCGCCGGGAACAGCAAGGCGTCCAGCCGGTCCTTCTTCATCGCAGCATCGATGCCGTTCGTGCCGGCAAGCCTGATGTCCTTGGCGCGGTCGGCCTCGTAGCGGGCGCGGTCGAGAACCAGATCGACTTCGTCGGAACCATCGAGCGTGGATTGACCGTATTTGATCGCGCCTGCCCCGGCATGGTCGTTGTTCCAGGCGCGCAATTCCGTCAGCGATTTCACCGGCGCACGCGAGCCCAATGATGCGAGCCAGGCATTGAAATCGCGCTTCATGCCGTATTCCAGAACGATCGAGCAGCTGCCATCCACCCCGAAATTGAAACCGGCGCCGCAAATCCCCCAATTGATGAAATTCTCGGCCGGATCGGGGTCCAGCACGCTTGGGATGTCGGCGGGATCGACGATCACGGCCCCCTTCGCGCGCATGACCTCTATCGCCTCGCTCATCACCGCGTTCCGTTCGGGGCCGAGGCCGCCGCTCGGGATGGCGTCGCCCGGCGCCAGCACCGGGTCATAGAAGAACGCCCGCGGTATCCCGATGCGCGCGCCCTTCAGCGAGTCGGCTTTCAGGAATTGCGTGTAATCGCCCTTTGCCGGCCGCGCGCAATTGCTCGTCGCGGGGTCGTTCGGGTCGGGCGCGCCTTCGAGCACGCCCAGAAGGATCGCCGCATCGGTGACGTTCTTCGCGAGCGGCCCCGGCGTGTCCTGATCGGCGGTGATCGGGATAACGCCGTAGCGGCTGACGCGGCCGACGGTCGGCTTGATCCCCGCCAGCATGGTCCAGTTCGCGGGATTGAGAATCGACCCCGACGTTTCGGTCCCTATGTTGGCGGCCCAGAAATTTGCCGTCGTGCCGATGCCGGAGCTGGAGCCGCCGGTAACCATGGCGGGCCGTCCGTCGAAGAAGGCGTCGCGGGGATCGCGCCTCGGGTCGTAGGGATTGTAGCCGTAGCCGCCGAGGCCGTTGTAATTGCCGGGCATGGGGGTGGGAGGCCCGGCCACCCAATTGGCGAGTTCGGTCATGCCGGTCTTGGCGATGATGATGGCGCCCGCCGCGCGCAGGTTCTTCGTCAGCGTCGCCTCATAGGGGGGAACCAGCCCGTCAAAGGCGAGCGCGCCCCCGGTCGTCGGCAAGTCCGTGGTGTGGATGTTGTCCTTGAGCGCGATGGGAATGCCGTGCAGGGGCCCCCGAACATGGCCCGCCGCCCGTTCGCGGTCGAGCGCGTCGGCCTCTTCCAGCGCGTGCGGGTTTACCGCCAGCGCGGCGTGGAATTTGTCCTCATAGGTCGCGATGCGGGCGAGATATTGCTGGACCAGTTCGTGGCTGGTGACCCGGTGCCGGGCGAGTGCGGCCTGCATCTCAGGGATGCTCGCCTCGACCACGCTGAAAGGCGGGTTCGCCGGCGCCCGCGCCTGCGCCGGCGCAAGGACAAGGAGAACGGCGCTGACCGGCAGCCAATGTCTCAACCCCATCCGCGACTCCTTGCCTTCAAGGCCTGCCAATCTAAGCGGGAGCAGAGCGGCGGGCCAGACACCCCTCTCCGCCCCTTCGTTGCAGCCAATCCGGCCATTTAACGTTGCCTTGACAGGGCCCGTGGCTTCGCCGAAGCCCTGACGATACATTCGTCCTGAAAGGGATAGGCTCTGAGCGATACCGTCCACCCCGATGCGCGCGCCTGGTTGAAGATCGAGCGCAAGGCATCCGTGCTGCGTCTCGTCTTCGGCGGCAATTGGACCGTGGAAGAAGCAGCAGGCCTGGATTCGCGCCTGCACGCGTTTGGGCTCGACGGTGCGCGCGAGGTCGAGATCGACGGGGCCGGCATCGCGCGCATGGACAGCGCAGGCGCCTGGCTGCTGGTCCGTACCGAGCGCGAACTTTCCGATGCCGGCGCCAGCGTCAAAGCCGTCCACATTCCCGATGCCTATCGGCCGCTGATCGACACGCTTGAGCGCGAGCACAAGGTCAAGCCCGGTCCGCGGCCCAAGGATCATCCGCTTACGGATTTTCTGGTCCGCGTCGGAAGCGGAACCTGCGACGCCCTCAAGGAGGGATATGAGCTTCTGGGATTTCTCGGCCGGGTCGCGGTCGAAACGTTCGAGGCCGTCATAAGACCCGACCGGGAGCTACCCTGGCCGGCTTTCATCAACCAGATTGAACAAACCGGCGTGACCGCGCTTCCCATCGTCGGACTGCTGTCCTTTCTGATCGGGGTGGTGATCGCCTATCAAGGTGCGGAGCAGCTCGGGCGGTTCGGCGCCCAGATCTTCACCGTCAACCTGGTGGGCGTGTCGGTGTTCCGGGAAATCGGCGGGCTGATGACGGCGATCATCGTGGCCGGGCGCACCGGATCGGCTTTCACCGCCCAGATCGGCACCATGAAGCTGAACCAGGAAGTCGACGCCATGCAGACGATCGGGCTCAATCCGGTCGAAATATTGGTGCTGCCGCGCATGCTGGGCCTTCTGGTCGCGCTCCCGCTCCTGACCTTCTACGCCAACATCATGGGCATCATCGGGGGCGCCGTGATGTGCTATTTCAATCTGAACATCACTTTCCCCGCCTTCATGCGCCAATTGCACGACGCACTTGACTTCAGCCCATGGAGCTTCTGGCTTGGCCTGTTCAAGGCGCCCATCTTCGCCGCGATCATCGCGCTGGTCGGCTGCTTCGAGGGCCTTCGCGTCGAGGGCAACGCCGACAGCGTGGGCAAGCTGACCACCCGTTCCGTAGTGGAATCGGTCTTCCTCGTCATCGTGATCGATGCCGCTTTTTCCATCCTGTTCTCGTTTCTGGGTATCTAGACCATGGTGATGCGGATCAAGCCCAAGCGGCCGCCGCCTTACGAGGCGGAGACGGCAATCCGCGTGCGCGGGCTGGTGAACCAGCTCGGCGGCAAGCTGATCCACGATCACCTCGACCTCGACGTCAAACGCGGCGAAGTCATGGGGGTGGTCGGCGGATCGGGGGCGGGAAAATCGGTGCTGCTGCGCTCGATCATCGGGCTGATACGGCCGGCCGAAGGCGAGGTCTGCGTCCTCGGCGAAAACATGAACGGACTTTACGGTCTGGAACTGCGATCGCTGCAGATGCGCTGGGGCGTCCTTTTCCAGGACGGCGCCTTGTTCAGCTCGCAGACCGTGATCGAAAACATCGAAGTACCGTTGCGCGAATATCTCTCCCTGCCGCAAAGCCTGATGGACGAGATCGCCATCATGAAGCTCGCTTTGGTGGGGCTTTCCGCCGATGCAGGGCGCAAATACCCATCCGAGCTTTCGGGCGGCATGAAGAAACGCGCAGGCCTTGCGCGGGCGCTTGCGCTCGATCCGGAGCTACTGTTCCTGGACGAGCCCACCGCGGGCCTCGACCCCATCTCCGCCAGTCAATTCGACGAATTGCTGGGCGACCTGCAAAAGAGTCTCGGCCTCACGGTCTTCATGGTCACGCACGATCTCGATACGTTGAAGGCCACCACCGACCGCATCGCGGTACTGGTGGACAAGAAAGTCACCGTCGGCACCCTCGACGAACTCGCGCAAAATCCCCATCCCTGGATTCACGAATATTTCGCCGGGACCCGCGGACGTGCCGCGCTGGGCGCCTGAAGAAGGAGAACGTATATGGAAACAAGGGCAAGCTATGTGTTGGTGGGCGCCTTTGTGGTGGTCTGCATCGTCGGGCTGTTCGTGGCGCTTCTGTGGGTGGCGGGCTCCCAGACGCGCGAGGAATACACCTATTACCGAACCTATTTCATCGGGCCGGTCACGGGTTTGGGCAAGGGCACGGTGGTGCGCTTCAACGGCATCGATGTCGGCCACGTCACCGATCTCGCCTTCGACCAGACCGATCCCAAGCGCGTGATCGTCACCTTGCAGATCGATCCGACGCTGAAGCTGCACGTCGATTCGATCGCTTCCATCGAGAGCCAAGGGCTGACCGGCGGCAGTTATGTCGAGATCGCGGGCGGCACGGCCACCTCGCCGCTGCTCCGGCTGGAACCGGGGGAGGATTACGCGGTGATCTCGTCCATGCCCTCGACGCTTCAGCAACTGGCGCAGTCGGGCCCCGAACTGGTGGCCAATCTCAATACGGTGGGCTTGCGCGTCGGCGATCTTCTGAGCGACGAGAACCGCAAGGCCTTCGCCGAAACGCTGGAGCATCTGCGTTCGGCCTCCGCGATGGTCGACGACCACGCCGAAGACATCGACCGCGTGCTGACCAGCATGCGTACCGCCACCGACACACTGAACCGCACCCTTGGCACCGTGGAGCGCACGCTTGGCACCGCCGACCGCGCCATCGAGAGTGCCGATCGGACGCTCGCCACGGTGAACATGGCGGCCGGTTCCCTGCAGGCGACTTCGGATTCCGCGAACCTCACGGCGCAGAAGGTGGGCAAGCTCTCCGATGATGCCGACAAGGTCGTGAACGGCCAGGCGACGGCGCAATTCACTCAGCTCATGGCGCAAACGCGCGCTCTTGTCGCGAGCCTCACCAAACTCACCGGCGATCTCGAACAGCAGCCCACACGGCTGCTGTTCGGCGACCAGAGGCAGGGATACACGCCGAAATGACGACAGCAGACGCATACATGCCGAACCGGCGGCATTTCATCCTTCTTGGCGTGGCGGGCCTCGTTTCGGCCTGCGGCTCGATCCAGCTCTTGCCCGCGCCGATGCAGCCGCAGCTTTATATCCTGCGGCCGCAAACGCCTGCCCAGCCGATGGGGGCCCGCGTCCCATGGCGGCTGTCCGTCGCCACCCCCGATGCTCCGGCGAGCCTCGACACCACGCGCATCGCGCTGTCGCGCTCGGCGACGACCATGGACTATTTCGCCAACGCGGCCTGGAACGACCGCGCCCCGCTTTTGGTAGAGCGGCTGCTGATCGAGACCTTCGATGCCAGCGGGCGCATTACCGCGGTGGATCGCGACACATCGGGACTGGAGACGGATTTTCTGCTGGAGACGGAAATCCGCGATTTCGAGGCGCGCTACGCGACGCCCGACGGTGCGCCGGAGATCGTCGTCTCCATCCAGGCCAAACTCGCGCGGATGCCCGCGCGCGAGATCGTCGCCAGCGCCAATGCGAGGCGGACCGCCATGGCGGCGGCGAACAATCTCGACAGCATCGTCTCGGCCTTCAGCGTGGCAGCGGGCGGTGCGATAGCCGACATTACCGCCTGGACGCTGAGCGCGCCCGGCGGGGCGCCGGCAGGGTAGGCCCCAGCCCAAAACAAAAGCGGCACCCCCAGAGAGGAGTGCCGCTTGAGACTAACGAAGAGCGGTAATTCAGGCCTTCTTTGCCTTGCGGCGGCGGGCCATGCCCAGTCCCAGCAAGGCAGAGCCGAGAAGCGCGATGCTGGCCGGCTCCGGAACCGGAGCGGCAGGCGATTGGAACGTGCCGCTGAGGGAAATCTGATTAGGCGGTCCGCCGGCCTGGTTCAGGTTCCAAATCTCGCTGGCGGAGAATGAGCCGGGATCCCAGGTGGTGCCGGCACCGGTATCGAACGTTCCTTTCACATAGAACGTCGCCGTGTTCGCCGGCGAAGAAAGCTTGAGAATCGAACTCGCGGTAAACGACCCAATGGTTCCGTCGCTCCAATTGAAATCGGCGGCATTGCTGAAATCCAACGGGGTCGGAGAAACCAGATTGCCGGCTGGGATGTTCCCCACGAAATCACCCGTTCCACCGCCGCTCGTGTAAGAGCCCGTGTAGTCCAAGCTGTTGGTGGTTGAATTTAGAGTTACGTCGGTGGTCGTGGTGACGCATCCGGTGCAACCTATCGCGAACGAGCCTTGAGTGAAGCTCGGTAACGCCGATGCCGGCATAATACTCGCCGCACAAGTCACTGCCCCGACAATGGATGCCGCCAAAATATTCCGTATACGCATGTTTTTACTCCCTTGAAACACGTCCGCCTTTCGTTAGCCCCCACGCGTTTTAATAAAGCAAGCTCCGTGCCACGGACTTTATTGCAGTAGATTCAAATGGTTCGCAGAGTTCCACGAATGGAACTCTGTATTTTGTAAACCATAGCTGACAATTTTGGGGTTTTGGGCCGGATTACAGACAGGAAAACGTCGGGAGACTTTACAACTCTCCCATGGAACCTTGCCGTCTCAACTCGGGCTGGAATTTGTCACAGGACGGAACCTGGGGGAACTTCCCCTGAAGGTTGAAATAACATCAGAGCACAAACAAAAACGGCGCCCGAAGGCGCCGCTTTCGAATTCAAGCTATCGATATCAGGACTTCTTTGCCTTCCGGCGGCGGGAAGCGGCGCCCGCGCCCAGGAGACCGGCGCCAAGCAACGCAATGCTGGCGGGTTCCGGAACAGACGTTGGCGTGTAGCTGTAGTAGACGTCCACATCGACGTCGGCACTGCCGTCGTTACCCGTGAACACAAGACCCGGCACAGAGCCGCCCTGCGTGCCCGCTGAAGCGAGAGACAGGTTCACCGAGTTTACGCCCCCGATATAGCCCGCAAGCGAAATCGGGTTACCGTTCAGGATCGTGCTCGTCGAGTAGGCGCTGAGTGAGGCGGTGCCAACGACGCTCAGTCCGGTCGGAACGGTCCCTGCAAATCCCGTGGTTGTGAGAGTATTCGTCAGCGACAAACTTGCCGGCCCCGTCAAGGTGGTCGTCGCGGTCGCGGTCAGTGGAACCGGACTGCCGACGCTTTGCGCACTCCCGCTGAGATTGGCTACATCGTTATTCAGCGTCTCCGAGATCGTCATTTTGAAATGGACGTCGGTGAGCGAGCCCAGAGTGCTGTCAAAGCCGTTGTAGCTGAGGCTGGTGCTACCGTCCAAGGTGCTGAACGTATGACTTAAGGTCTGTGTCGACGTGAAAAGAGTGGTCGCCGACGCGGGAACCGCCGCGAACGCCAGCATCCCAAGCCCAGCCACTGCACCCACGATATTCTGCAAACGCATATTACATACCCCCGTTAACTATTTCGTTGGGGCAACCCAGCCCCTCGCGTAACTCTAAAGCAAGGCTCATGCCATTTTGTACGATTCCGTAAGTTCCGTTTGTTGTCAGGAACTTAGCGGAACCTCGATGGAACCCGGAAAGGCAGAGTGTAAAACTTCCCGACAAAACCAATCGCCTAAGCCCTATGCCATTAAGCAGATTGCGTCCGACGTCGCCGTTCTTCCGGCGCGGAATATTAACTATATCAAATGGTTGCAGGGAGATGTGTTAACCGGCCGACACAACCTATTTCGCCCAGTGCGCGAGCCAGTCGATCATGGATTGCGGCGTCGTATGATGCTCGTCCGTCACCTCATAGGAGCTCGCCAGCACCTTGCCGTCGGGCTCGGCGACGATCATCCACGGCACACCGGTGACTTTGGCCACGCCGAAGCGCTGTGGAATCTGCAGGTTCCTGTCGAAGCGGCCGACATCCACGCTCACGATCTCGTAATGGTCCTGCAAGAAGGGCTTCACTTCGGCAAGACCCATCACGCCGGCGAGGATCCGGCAATCCGGACACCAATTCCCCCCGAGATCGATCAGCACCCGCTTTCCGCTCGCCTTCGCGCGGGCAAAGGCGGCATCCACGGCCGCGCCGGCGTTGGCCCCTTCGTCATAGGGATAGGGCAAGGGCGTGGGGAGCTGCTTGCTGTCGGCGATATGCACCTGGGGCGCAAGCGTCGCCGCAGAGGCAAGTGCGAGCCCACCAAGGCTGAGTCCGACGGCAAGGGCAAGGAAAATTGCGCGTTTCATGGCAAGGGTTCTCCGATGCCTCAGCCTATCATAATGCCGGTGCCTCAGCCCATGATGGCGGTGACGTGAAATTGCACCCGCCAATGGGCGGGCATGCGGTAGGTGATGAACTTCACCGCGGGCGTCGAATCGGGATCGGAAAACAGGCCCCTGAGGGCATCCGAAATCTGCGGCGCGTCGGCATAATCCTGCAGCATCACCGTCAGGTGGGCGACGCTATCGGGCGTCGTCCCCGCCTGGCCGAGCAATGCGCGGATGTTTGCGAGCGCCGTGGGGAGTTGGGCCTCCAGACCCTCCACCCGCTTGTGAGTCGCGGGATCGATCCCGAACATGCCGGAGGATTGCAGCAGCGCACCCGTGCTCGAACCCATGGGGATGGGATCGTCATGGCCGACGCCGGGGACTTCGTAATTGATCCGTTTCGCGCCGATCAGCCCGGTGAGCTGGACCTGGATTTCGGTCGCACCCCCAAGCTCATAGGGAAGCGTCTTGCGCGCCGGGCGGTCGCCGAAAGTGGGATAATCCGCAACCCAGCGCTCCACCATCGCGTGCTGGAAGGCGAAATCCTTCATGAACACCCAGACGTGGTTGATGTCGGCATCCGTGCCCCCCGCCGCCCGCATGAACAGCTTCATGTTCTCGAAGGCGCGGTCGATCTGGGGAAGCGCCCCTTCCACCAGTTTGCCGTCCTTGGGGTCTTCCGGCGCAATCACGGAGGAAAACACCATCAGGCCCATCCGCGCGCCCATGGGAAGCGGGTCCTTGTGCGACAGGCCGGGAATTTCGACCGGCACGCGGGTCTCGCCGAGGACACAGGCGGCGGACAGCAGCACCTCCACGCCTGGGGGCAAGGGCGCCTGATTGGTCTTGCGCGCCGGCCGGTTGGGGCCGGGGAAATGGCGCAGCCAGTCCTTATTTATGTAGGCACGGTTGGTACGGTCCGGAATCCAGACCGTCAGGAGCCCCACCGAATCGGGTCCGGCGCCGGCTTTGTCGAGCAGCGCCAACAGATTGTCGAAGGCGGCAGCGAATTGGGCTTCCGGGCCAGCGGCCAATTCTCCGGTCTTCCGGTCGATGCCGCCGACACCGCCGGTGAACACCATGTTGCCGATCCGGGTCGCGGCCAACGGATCCAATCCGCGTGCGAGCCAGGATGTTGACAGCGGCAGGCGAACCGTATCGCGCATCTCGAACCTTCCCCAAGCGTTTGGCCGCATTGCTGGATTGGCCTGCGGGCCTGTAGTCTTGCTCATTGCAGTATTTCTTGCAGACGATCCGGCAGGCGAGTCAATGAGCGAAGTGGAACTTGGCGGGGAGAAATCCTTCATCGGCGCCTGGTATATCCCCGATCTCAAGGTCTGCGACGAGCTGATCGAATTCTTCAAGGCGAGCGGAGACAAGACGCCGGGCGAAATCGGCCACGACCGCGCCGTCAACAAGGACATCAAGGATTCGCTGGACGTGGTGGTGACACCGGACCGGTTCGGTGTCCCGGTCATCCGCAAATACATCATCAACCTCTATGAGGTGGTGAAGCGCTACACCGACAAATATTCCTATGCCCGCCTGGTCAATCCCTGGGGCATCATCGAGAACATCAACCTGCAATATTACGAGCCCGGTGCGGGCTATAAGGCCTGGCACACCGAGCGCATCGGCAAGATGCTGCCGTCGGCCAACCGCCACCTCGTGTTCATGACCTATCTGAACGATGTGGCGGACCAAGGCGGCACGGAGTTCTTCTACCAGAAGATCACCGCCCAGCCGAAGAAGGGCCTCACTTTGATCTGGCCCACGGATTGGACGCATGTGCATCGCGGCATCGTCTCGCCGAGCCAGGAGAAATACATCATCACCGGCTGGTTCGATTTCGCGTGAGGCCATCCACCCTTCGACAAGCTCACCCTTCGACAAGCTCGGGTGAGGAGATTTATTCCCCACGCTGAATTTATCGAAGCTTGAGGAGGGCGAAGCTTAAGCCGGCTTGAACCCCATTGCCTGGATCATGGCGCGCGCCACCCTCTCGTCGTCCGGGCCGCCTCCCCCCGCCCCCACCGCGCCGACGAACTGACCATCGGTCTCGACCACCAAACCGCCCGGCAGCGTGGTGAGGTCGGCATCGCCCCACTGATCGAGCGCGCCGTCGCGTTCCTTCAGGTCGCGCTTGAAAGCGAGCGTGTGCCGGCACATCACGGCCGCGGTATAGGCCTTGCGCACCGAATGGCGCAGGATTCGCGGGTGCGCCCCGTCCATGCGGGCGGTCGCGATCATCTCGCCGCTTTTGTCGGCCACCGCGAAAGCCATGGCTTTGCCCAATCCTTGTGCAGCCGCAATGCCGCCGGCGATAGCCTTTTCGGCTTCGGCGAGCCCGAGACTGTCGAAATGCAGCATGGCGCTTCCCTCACGAATAAAGTGCGATAGAGCATCACGAAAAGCGTCGCCGCAAGCGCGCATGGGGCGCGCAACGCGTCTATGCTGCGGGCCGGCATTTGGAGTGAATCCCATGAGCCTACGAGACGTCGCCGTTCTCATCGGTAGTCTTAGAAAAGAATCCCTCACGCGGAAGACCGCACTTGCGCTCGCCCAATTGGCGCCCGCCTCTCTCAAGCTCGACATCGTCGAGATCGGGCAATTGCCGCTTTACAACGCCGACCTCGAAACGGCGACGCCGCCTGCGGAATGGACCGCCTTCCGGGACCGCATCCGCCCGGCCGACGCAGTGCTGTTCGCCACGCCCGAATATAACCGCTCCGTCCCCGGCGCCTTGAAGAACGCCATCGACGTCGGTTCGCGGCCCCCCGGAAAAAGCGTGTTCGATCGGAAGCCCGCCGCAATCATCAGCGTATCGCCCGGGGCGATCGGCGGCTTCGGGGCAAACCATCACCTTCGCCAATCGCTGGTGTTCCTGAACATGCCGGCGATGCAGATGCCCGAAGCCTATGTCGGCGGCGCCGGCAAGCTGTTCGACGAGAACGGCAAGCTGACCGTGGACAGCACGCGCGAATTCCTCACCAAATACATGGCGGACTTCGCCGCCTGGATCGAGCGCAATGCCTGGCAGTAGCGAGCAGTGAGTGGCGAATAGCGAATGATGGACGTCTCCGCCGCTCTATTCGCTATTCCCCACTCGCGAGAAACTCACTTGTGCGCGTCGGCGTATTTCTTGACCGCGGCCATGGTGTATTCGACGTGGTGCGTCGGATCGCCCGCAGTGTAGGTGTAGAGCACGCTTCCGTCCGGCGCGATGACATAGGACGTCCGCGCGGCGTATTCCGGATCTCCGCTCGACACCGAATCGTAGCTTTTCATGATGCTGCCATTGGCATCGGCCGCGACCGGGAACTTGCTGCGGCATTCGGTGAGGGAGAAGCGGTCGAGCTTCTCGATGGGGTCGTGCGAGACCCCGATCACAGTCGCACCGAGCTTCTGAAAATCGTCCATGGCATCGGCGAAATTGTGCGCCTCGATGGTACAGCCGGGCGTGAACGCGGCGGGGTAGAAATACAGCACCACCGGTCCCTTCTTCAGGGCATCGGCGAGCGCGAATTTGAACTCCTTGCCGCCGATGGACGCGGTTGCCGAAAAATCGGGAGCCTTGGCGCCGACCTTGAGAGAGGCAAAAGCAGGCGTTGCCAAAAGTGCTGCTGCGCAAACCGAAGCGAACAGAATTCTCATGGGGTCCTCCTTCAAGAAGCACGGAAATCTTGCGGGGCAAGAGACGGCACGCCGTCCTTGAAGCATCGCTCCATCATGCGTCAAAAGCGGGAGGCTGCCAATATGAGCCCCCCGCCGCGGCCTTGCACAAAGAAAAAGGCCGCGACCGGTTTCCCGGCCGCGGCCCTGACAATGCGCTTGAGACCTACCAGGTCTTGGTCAGGATGAGTGAGATCTGCCGGCCGTTGTTCGGCTTCAGAATGTCCATGGCCGCCGGATTTCCGCCGCCGGTCCCGATCCGGTATTCGAACGGCGAATGCTTATCCATGAGGTTGTTGATGACGAACTGAACCCCCATGTGCTTCAGATAATCGTTCGCAGGCGTGTCGCCGGTATCGTAACCAATCGACAAGTCGAACGTCATCCATGCCGGCTCGATATTGGTGTAGCCGGTGACAAGGCAGGGGAAAGTCCCGCCCGGCAACGTGCCGCCCGCGGTCTGGCAAGCATTGTTGACGTTCGGCGGCTGCGACTGGGTCTGGTAGAAGTGGCCCTGGTAGTCCATGAAGCCGGTCACGCTCCACGGCCCGTTGCTCCAACCCAGACGCGCCCGGTATTTCAACCGCGGCAGCGTCTCGACGCCCGCAAACTGCTGGGTGCCGTTGTCGACAAGGCTGTGGAAGGAATCGAACACCGGCGTGCCGGGTACCGACTGCACATATTGGTGCAGATAATAGGTGCCCGTGATGCCGGTATTCCAGGCCCCAAGGTCTCCCAGATCGAAGTCGTAGCTCGCCGTCCAGTCGATGCCCTGCATCTTCTGGTAACCGAGGTTGAAGGTACCGCCGTCGTTCAGCCACAGCACTTTGGTCTGCTCGGCGACGGGCACCGTGTTTCTCGGATCGGCCAGGATGCCAACCACCATCTGCTCGAATTCCGGGCAGCCCGCGGTCGTGAGATTGGTCGCGACGGCGAGATTTCCCGGCGTGTTGTTGTTGTGGCACTGCAGGTCGCCCGGCGCCGTATGCAGGAAGGCGAGATCGGTCGGGACGATATAAGCAAAGCCCTTGGTGGCGTCGTTGAGCGAGCTCGATTGCGGATTGCCGAAGCTCTGCAACAGGCCGGTCAGCTTCACGCTGTACCAGGTGGCCTGAATGTCGAGGCCCTTGAGGAATTCAGTCGGTGCAAACTCGCCACCAACGGCCCAGTTCATCGCCTTTTCCGGCTTCAGGGTCTGGGCATCGGTGTTGACGAAATTGCGCCAGCCTGCCGCCAGGACCGGACCCGCACCACCGTTCATCGAGATGCCGACCGGATTGGCCGCGCTCGTGCCGCAGCCAGAGACGCTGTACCCGACCAGGCCCGCGCCCGGATTGACGAGGCGGCCAAAGCCCGAACCCGCACCCGGCGCGCAACTGACGAGAATCGGCGAGTTCACGCCCAAGGGATCGTTCTGCTCGGCGATGGCGTTGTTGGCCAGACGCGAGAGTTCGCCCACCGCAGGTGCGCGGAAGTTCGTGCCCCAAGCGAATTTGAACGTGAACCAATCGATCGGCGACCAGTCGATGGCCACCTTCGGATTGGAGGTGCCGCCGAAGTCGCTGTACTGGTCGTGACGCCAGGAGGCTTCGAGGCTCAACTTCTCGACCAGCGGCAGCCTGTTCTGGTCGCTGACGATGGGCACGTTGACCTGCGCGAAGCCCGCCCAGACATGCCGGACAATGGTATCGTTCACGATCGGCACCAACAGGGTCGGCGCCTGGGTGTTGTCGATGGTCCGGAAGTTGAAGTTGCTGGTGGTGTAGGTGAAGCCAACCGCGCCCTTCACGTTTCCGCCCGGCAGATCGAACAGCGGGCCGTCGAACTTGGCGCCCTTTTCATCGATCCAGAACTTCTCGTCGAACTTGCGGATGCCGTTGATGTAGGCCTCCGTCGCGGGCGAGTTACACGCCAGCACGCGCGCGTCGCAGAAGAGGTTCAGGTAGGGAACCGCGCCGGGCTTGGTCCAGGTGCCGAACGAGGGTGCGCTGCCCGATGGCGCCACCGGTGCGATGGTCCAGCCGAGCGCCGCCGACACGGCGTCCACATTGGCCGTGCCGTTCACCAGATTGGCGCTGGAGTCGTAGGTCTCGGAATAATAGATGTCGCCGTTCCAATCGCCCGGCAGCGCGATGTGGAAGCCGCCGAGATAGCGGTCGGCGACTTCGTAGGCCGAAGTCATCGAGGGATGCTCGACCGCCAGCGAATAGTTGACGCGCAACACGCCGGCGCCCGCCCCTGTCGGATAGTAGGGGTTGACGGTGGGGACTGCGACCGAGAGCAGGTTCGAGTTGTCCGGGCTGATGTTCGCCGGGTTCAGATATTGTGCGCGGCGGTTGCTGTAGAAGCCTTCGCCGTAGAAGGTCACGTCCTTGGTCAGGCGCTGGTCGACGGTGATGGCGCCGCCATTTCTCTGCTGGGCCGCCGAATACCAGGCGATGCTGTAGGGATTGAACTCGTTGACGAAGGCATTGGTGCCGCCATTGCCGGAATAGGTCGAATAGGGCAGGCCCGCGCTCGAGGGCGCCAGGGCACCGAGGCCGGCATTGAGTGCCGGGTTGAACGGCACGCCGCTGCCTGCGGGAATCGCAAAGCAGTTACCGCACAGCGTACCGAGGTTGCCGGCGGCGGCACCGTATCCAAGATTGGTATTCGCCGTCGGGCGGCCATCGGCATTCGAGGTGGCGGAACCGACCAGGAAGCTGCCGCGTGAGATGATGCCCGGCATCGCCGAGGCGAGCGGGGTTCTGTCATTGAAGCCCCAGGGGCTGAAATTCACCGTCAGGTTGGAGTGCGCATTGCCCATGATCGGCGATTCGTCGGTCCACTCATAGCTCAGCGTGATGTCGCCGCCATCCCAAGTCCGGCCCCACAATTGCGAGGCTTGATAGCGGTTTCCGCCACCGTTCGCGGTGGTGTAGCGGAGCTGGGTGACAGCGCCGTCATAACCGCGCTTCAGCACCACGTTGATCACGCCCGCGACCGCGTCCGAACCGTAGGTCGCCGAAGCGCCGTCGAGCAGAATGTCGATACGCTCCTGAGAGAGCGCCGGAATGATCGACGGATCGATTTCGCAAGTGCCGTTGCCCTGACCCGGAACGCGTACGCCATCGACCATCAACAGCGAACGGGTTGCGTTGCCGGTGTCGAGCTGGCGGATGTTGACGCGGGTGGCGCGTTCGATGTTGGCGCCCGACTGCACCGCAACCGGACCCGGCGACACGTTGGCCGCAGGCACCGTGCGGAACAGATCGGCGGTGGTGAGAGCGCCGGTCTGTGCAAAATCCTGCGGGCTAAGATTGGTGACCGGAACGCCGACCGCAGCCGCGCCGTGAATCAGCGAGCCGGTGATCAGGACCTGCTCCGGCACTTCGGCCGGTGCGCCCTGGGCCGTCTGGGCCTGAGCGACTTGTTGGGCCTGCGCCTGAATCGCGCTGGCCATGGTCATGATCGACGCCGTCCCCAAAAGCGTCGCGAGCTTTGATGTCGTCGGATTCATAATAGTTCTCCCCCTGGAAAACCCGTGTGGGTCATCCATTGCTGTTGAAGCTTGCCAGGTCGTGCCGGCACAGCCTGTTAAGCGGTGCTAGCGCCCTTTTCTCTCGGCCCCTTGCGCTTTGAGACACAAAAGGGTGCTTCCACCGGCAGCCTCCCTCGAGACGTCGATGGCATGGCGGGGATAAAGGCAGAGCAGATGAGTCGCGTCAACTAAACACGGCGAGCGAGAATAGTTTCTCCTCCCCGATGTTGCAGTCGCGACACACTTACAAGCGTGGATGGCATGCGAGAGATTGTCCGCCCACGGATGATACACGCAGTGATGTGTGATTGGGGAGCTGAGTTCTCAGCGCAACACTGGTTACATCAATGCCTCCCTTCCCGGCTTTTTTCTTTGCGCTTGTCAGCCGACGCTGTTATGCATGTAGGGCATTATACTACGCTAACAGACGTCAAAATACTACTAAAGATACGATGATCACCTACAGAGTCGTAAGTGATTGTCGTTTTAGCGTGCAGGAATAATGGGGAGAGCGCAATGACGAATCACGTCGTTCGCGCGATAGGAGCGGGATGCATCGGGCCATGGAATCGCGGCCCAGGCTGGCTCTATTGCGCAGGGTACAGCAGCGCGAGCGGCAGGCAGCGCGGAGCGGGCGATAGGGACGCTCCGACCGAGTTGGAAGCCCGTTCTATCGGAACCCGTTATGGGCCGCCGTCATAAATCGTGAAAACCAGAACGTGTCGGCGGGGAGCGCCGATGCTTGCCGAAAAAGCACATACCGGGCTTCGGCAAACATAACAGCAAGGATCGTCCGTTCCGGCGATCAGAGGGGAGTATCACAATGGACACCACGACTTCGAAACTTGCGACGCTCTTAGGGACGGCGTCATTGATGACAATGGCCAGTGCGATGGCGGCCCAAGCCCAACAGGTTGCCCAGGCGCAGATGGCGCAGGCCCAACCCGGAGAAGTACCGGAACAGGTCCTGATCACGGGCTCGCTGATTCACGGCGCGGCCGCGGTCGGTGTTCCGGTCACCAATCTGAGCCCGCAGGATTTTGCTCAAACCGGCGCTCTGACCACCGGCGATCTCTTCCGCACGGTGCCCGCCGCCAACGTGATTCCGGGCCCGGTCGCCGTCCAGTCGGGCGCCAATATCGAACGCGCCACCCGCGTCAATCTCCGCCAGCTCGATACCGGCAACGCCACCCGTTCGCTGTTGATGGTCGACGGCGTGCGCGTCCCGGGCCAGGGCAACGGCACCTGCGAAATCGACCCCTCGATCATTCCCGCGCTAGGCCAGGAACGCATCGACGTGCTGCTCGACGGCGCGTCGGCCACTTACGGTTCGGATGCGGTCGCGGGCGTGATCAATATCGTCCTGAAGCGCGGCTATGACGGCGCGGTCACCCAGCTCCGCTACACCGAAAACCAGGGCGGCGGAAACAGCTATATGGCCTCGCAATTGTGGGGCCGGACCTGGGACGGCGGCGACATCACGCTGAGCTATGAGTGGTATGACACCGCACCCGATTTGGGAAACAGCCATTCCCGGTTGACCGTGGACTTCACGCCCTGGGGCCTGAACAACCGGACGCCGGTCGCGTCCGCCATGCCGGGCATCATCTCGCGTGGCGGTGTCACGGTCGGCGGCATCGCGTCACCCAGCAATGGCGCACCCTTTGTCAATCCGGCGCTCGGCTTCCAGTCGAACCTCGCCAATCTGGGCACGTTGTGCGGCAACTGCTTTGCGATCCCGGCGGGCAGCGGCGTCGCGTTCAACTCCGCGCTCAATGCCGGCCTCGGCCCCTTGGCGCCTTCGAGCGCGGGCCTGCCATGGGCCACCTATTCCGGAAACGGCGGGACGAGCGCCTTCGCCAACGAGTTCAATCCCTACTCGCTCGCCTGGTACGGCGCGGCCCAGCAAAGGAACGGCGGCACCCTGACCGTCGACCAGCGCCTGACCAAAGACGTCACCTTCTACGGCGAAGGCTTCTACAGCAACCGCCGCGCGCAATATCTGAACCCTGCCAATATCAGCCCCGACAATACCAATCTGCTGTCGGTCGCGGTCCCGACCACGAACCCCTATTATCCGATCGGCGCCGGCTCGGGCACGCTGAAGGTCAATTACTCGCTCGCGGTCGAGCATCCCTCGGTCACGTCCGCCTACGAAGTCGCCGACCGCTATCTCGGCGGCTTCCACATCGCGCTGCCCGGCGATTGGAACGGGGATATCTATTATTCGGAGACCTATGATTCCAGCGCCAACCAGGTCAACGGCGTATCGAACGTCAACGCCGTGTCGGCGGCGCTCGGCTGGACCATCGCGCCGGTTGCGCCATCGGGAAGCGCGCCAAGCTTCGGGACCTGGACCAAGCCGGGCGCGGTTCCCTACCTGAACCTCTTCTGCGATGCGCGCGTGCTGCAGTGCAACGCCCAATCCACCGAGAACTACATTACCGGTATCCGCAAATTCGACGAGAAATACTGGATCGACGAGAAGGGCGCCAAATTCGACGGCCCGCTGTTCGATCTGCCGGGCGGAAACGTCAAGGCCGCGGTCGGCTTCACCTACACCACCAGCAATTTCAACTTCCGGACGATCGACAGCACGCAATCATCGACCCTGCTGGTTCCGATCGTGAACGACACCATCGTGCGCCATGTCTGGGCCGGATTTGCGCAGGTCAACATCCCGCTTGTCAGCGACCAGAACAAACTCCCGCTGGTCGAGAAGCTGAACATCGAAGCCTCCTGGCGTCACGACCAGTACAGCGACTTCGGCGGCACCTCCAATCCGAAGGTGGCCATCGACTGGTCGCCGATCGATTGGTTCACGTTCAAATTCGCCTGGGGCACCAACTTCCGCGCACCTGCCGTGGGCGAATTGTCGATTCTCGCCAACAACGCCATCGCCGAGCAGAACGATCCGCTCAACAGCGTGAACGCTCCGATTGTCGTCAATTGCGCGCCGGGCGCCGGATCGGGCGCCGCCCGCCTCGCCAATCCCGGCGGCAGCCTCGTCGGCGTCGGCACGGCAGGGTGCGGCACGACCGAGACCCCCGAGGGCATCTCGTTCCTCGGAGGCTCGGGGTCCCCGGTCGCCGCGGGCTGGCGCAACTACGTCAACACGCAAGGACAGAACCTCGGACCGGAAAAGGCGATGAACTGGGCAATCGGCGGCGAGTTCGCACCGACCACGTTCCTCAAGGGGCTGGATATCCAGGCTACCTGGTACCAGGTGAAGCTGACCGGGGTGCTGGCGAATTTCGGAAACCCGCAGACCAACTCCTTCAACGATCCGAATGTCGGCTTCTCCTACATCGTGCCGACCGACCTCGCCTTCCTGCATACGGCGGCCGGCGACCTGCAATGTCACAACAACAACACCCCGGGCAATCTCGGGGTCGCCGCAAGCGCCACCACCGCAGGCTGCCCGGAATTCGAGGCGATGGTGGTGGGCATCCTCGCCAATCCGAGAAACACCGTCCCCGTCGCCGACCAGACCAAGATCCTCTGGCTGAATGACGGCGGCACCTTCAACGTCGGCTATCTCAAACTGAACGGTGTCGACTGGAACGCCAGCTACGACATCGACCTCGGCGATTTCGGCGCGTGGAATGCCGGCATTACCGGCACCTACTACCTGCACCAATATGCCCAGACCGTTCCGGGTGCGGCCATCACCGATGCCTTCCATACCAATGTTTCCGGCGGCATCGTGCAGATGAACGGTGTGGAGACGCTGCCCAGAATGCGCTACCGGGCGCGCCTGGGATGGAGCGACGGGCCATGGAGCGTCACGGGCTTCATGGATTACCAGGCCCATTACTTCAACACGCAGACCGCGCCGCCGAACGTCAACAATCAATGCACCGCGGCGGGCGGCGTTTCACCGGGCGGCACCTTCCCGTGCCTCGTCACCGGTTACACCGACATCGAGCCGCCCTGGTACACGTTCGACCTGTCGGTTGGATATGACACGGGCGATGATCCCGCGAACGATTATCTGAAGCACATCGGCGTTCAGCTGGTCGTGCAGGATCTCTTGGATAAGCACTCGCCCTTCGAGTACCGGATCGGCACCGGAGCGGGCAATCCGGCAGCTATGGATATCCTGAAGCCGGACTATGGGCGTCAGATATCGGTCATTCTGACCAAGACCTGGTGAGGTCAGAGACCAGAGAGACCGCGGCCGAGACATCGGCCGCGGTCTTTTTTTGCGCGAGCGACATCGCGCACTGCACTGTGGACAAGAAAAAGGCCGCGACCGGTTTCCCAGCCGCGGCCCTGACAATGCGCTCGATGCCTACCAGGTTTTGGTCAAGATGAGCGAGATTTGGCGCCCATTATCGGGCTTCAGGATATCCATGGCTGCCGGGTTGCCGCCGCCGGTTCCGGTGCGGTACTCGAAGGCCGGATGCTTATCCATGATGTTGTTGACCACCACCTGAATTCCGATGTGCTTCAGATACTCGGTGGCGGGATCATCGCCCGTGTCATATCCGAACGACAAATCGAAGGTCGTCCAGGAAGGCTCGATGTTGGTGTACCCGGTGATAGCGCATGGCAGCGATCCGCCCGGCTGCGAACCGCCCGCCACCTGGCACTGATTGTTGACCATCACGGGCGCGCCCTGCGCGTGGAAGAAGTGCGACTGGTAATCCATGAACCCAGTCACGCTCCAGGGTCCATTGCTCCAGCCCAAACGCGCGCGGTAGCGCAACCGGGGCAGAGCCTCGACGCCGGTCATGTTCACCGACGTAATGGTGATGGTCTGGTGGAACGAATCGACAAGCGGCTGGCCGGGAAGCGATTGGGTATAGGAGTGCAGGTAGTAAGTCCCGGTGATGCCGGTGTTCCAGGCGCCAAGATCGCCAAGATCGGTGTCGTAGCTCGCGGTCCAGTCCACACCCTGAACCTTCTGGAAGCCCTGATTGAAGGTGCCGCCGTCATTGAGCCAGAGAACCTTGGTTTGTTCGGCCGCGGCAACCGTGTTTCGAGGATTGGCGAGAATTCCGACAATCATTTGCTCGAATTCCGGGCAGCCCGACGTCGTCAGGTTCGCCGCAACGGCCAGATTGGACGGCGTGTTGTTGTTATGACATTGCAGATCCGCGCCCGTGTGCAGGTAGGCAAGGTCGGTCGGGACGATATAGGAGAAGCCTCTGGACGGGTCGTTGAGCGTGCTCCCGTTCGGATTGCCGAAACTCGCCAACAGGCCGTTGAGCTTGACGCTGTACCAGGTGGCCTGGATGTCGAGGCCCTTGAGGAAGTTGGTTGGCGCGAATTCGCCGCCGACCGCCCAGTTTGTAGCCAATTCCGGCTTCAGCTGCTGGCCCTGGGTGTTGACGAAATTACGCCACCCGGCAGCGACCGGCGATCCCGCACCGCCGTTGAAGGAGATACCAACCGGATTGGCGGTGGCCGTGTTGCAGCCGACAACATTATAGCCGATGAGGCCCGCACCCGGATTGACCAGCTTGCCGTAGCCCGACCCCGGGCTGACGGTGCAAGGCACAAGCAGGGCCGAGTTGACGCCGGCCGGATCGTTTTGCTCGGCAATGGCGTTGTTCGCGAGGATGGACAACTCGCCCACCGCCGGCGCACGGAAGTTCGTGCCCCAAGCGAATTTGAAGGTGAACCAATCGATCGGCGACCAGTCGATGGCCACCTTGGGATTGGAGGTGCCGCCGAAATCGCTGTACTGGTCGTGACGCCACGAGGCTTCGAGGTTCAGCTTCTCGATCAGCGGCAGTTTGTTCTGGTCGGTGACGAGGGGAACGTTGACCTGCGCGAAGCCCGCCCAGACATGCCGGACAATGGTATCGTTCACGATCGGCACCAGCAGCGTCGGAGCCGACGTGCTGTCTATAGTGCGGAAGTTGAAGTTGCTGGTGGTGTAGGTGAAGCCGACAGCGGCCTTGACCTGGCCGCCCGGCAGATCGAACAGCGGGCCGTCGAACTTGGCGCCTTTTTCGTTGATCCAGAACTTCTCGTCGAATTTGCGGATGCCGGTGAGGTAGGCCTCCGTCGCCGGCGAGTTACACGCCAACACCCGCGCGTCGCAGAACAGGTTCAGGTAGGGAACCGCGCCCGGCTTGGTCCAGGTCCCGAACGAAGGCGCGCTGCCTGAGGCCCCCTGCGGCTGGATGGTCCAGCCCAGGGCCGCGGAAACGGCGTCTGGGTTGACGACGCCGCCAACATTGTTGGCGCTCGAATCGTAGGTTTCCGAATAATAGATGTCGCCGTTCCAATCGCCCGGCAGCGCGATGTGGAAGCCGCCCAGATAACGATCGGCGACTTCGTAGGCTGAAGTCATCGAGGGATGCTCGAACGCCATCGAGTAGTTGACGCGCAGCGTGCCGGCGCCGGCGCCGGTCGGGTAGTAGGGGTTGACGGTCGGAACCGCGACCGAGAGCAGATTGTTGTTGTCCGGACTGATGTTCGCCGGGTTCAGATATTGTGCGCGGCGATTGCTGTAGAAGCCTTCGCCGTAGAAGGTGACGTCCTTGGTCAGGCGTTGGTCGACGGTGATGGCGCCGCCATTCCTTTGCTGCGCCGCCGAATACCAGGCGATGGAGTAGGGATTGAACTCGTTGACGAAGGCATTCGTGCCGCCATTGCCGGAATAGGTCGAATAGGGAAGGCCCGCGCTCGAAGGCGCCAGGGGACCGAGGCCCGCGTTGAGCGCCGGGTTGAACGCGACGCCGCTGCCCGCGGGGATCGCGAAGCAGTTGCCGCACAGCGTACCGAGGTTGCCGTTGGCGCCGAAGCCAAGAGCGGCATTCGCAGCGGGTCTGCCATCGGCGTTGGAATTGCTGGCGCCGACCGGAAAACCGCCGCGCGAGATGATGCCAGGCATGGCGGACGCGAGCGGGGTCCTGTTATCCAAACCCCAGGGGCTGAAATTCACCGTCAGGTTGGAATGCGCGTTCCCGAGCACCGGGGATTCATCGTACCACTCATAGCTCAGCGTGATGTCGCCGCCATCCCAGGTCCGGCCCCATAATTGCGAAGCCATGTATCGGTTCTGACCGCCCGGCGCAGTGCTGTAGCGCAGTTGTGACACCGCACCGTCGAAGCCGCGTTTCAGGACGATATTGATCACGCCCGCGACGGCGTCCGAACCATAGGTGGCCGACGCGCCGTCGAGCAGCACGTCGATGCGTTCCTGAGAGAGCGCCGGAATGATCGACGGGTCGATTTCGCAAGTGCCGTTGCCCTGGCCGGGAACGCGCACGCCGTCCACCATGAGCAGGGATCGGGTGGCATTGCCCGTATCCAGGCCGCGAATATTGACGCGGGTCGCGCGTTCGATATTGGCGCCGGACTGGACCGCGACGGGACCCGGAGACACGTTGGCGGCCGGCACGCTGCGGAACAGGTCCGCGGTGGTAAGGGCGCCAGTCTGTGCAAAATCCTGCGGGCTGAGATTGGTGACCGGAACGCCGACCGCGGCCGCGCCGTGAATCAGCGAACCAGTGATCAGGACCTGCTCCGGCACTTCGGCCGGTGCGCCCTGTGCCGTTTGTGCTTGAGCGACTTGCTGAGCCTGCGCCGCCATCGCGCTCGCAATGGTCATAAGGGACGCAGTTCCTAATAGCGTACCGAGTTTGACTGTCGTCGGATTCATCTGGATTTCCCCCGAGAAGATGTAACTGGACGGAATCCCGGCCACCCGGGAAAAACCCGTCGGAGTACAACTGTTTCGCTCTACCGAAATGCCGGCTCAAAACCGGTCACGCGGGGGCTGGGGCCCCTTTTCCCCCCGAAAGCGTCTGCGCGCTCGACGAGTCCCAGCGGATTGCTCCTCGCAGCAACCCGCGGGCATGGTCTGTCAAAGCCGGAGGAGCGTCAATCCGCCAAATCCCAGCGTCCAGTATTCTCTATACTTGTTGTAATGGAGACACACCGGCCCCAGCGAAGAAGAAAAATACAATGACCGGGCCCATGTTGCTACTAAACACGACAGAAATAACACAATGATTGACGAGGTATCGCGAACGGATATGGCTGCATATCGATTTGCGCCTGGCTGCCGGACTTTCCGAGGAAGCCCAAATCCCCGCCGCTGCCAGGTCTTGGTGAGTATCAGAACAATCATTCGCCCCAGTCGGAATTGAGGATGTCCGTGGCGGCATTGCGAAAGATCGAATGTCCGCCTGGGAGGCGGCATTTCGCCCCGGAATGCGGCCTTAGTCCTTGCCCGCCGATTGCGGCTGCGTTGCGACCCTGCCCTTTTTTTCTAAGGTCCGGAATGGTAAAGGGCTGAGCAACGGAACGAAGATCGGGCAGCGCCGCCCGGGGTTGCGAAGGCCGCGGGTCACGATGTGACACCTCTGCGGGCAAGAGACTTGGCGGCGGAACCGGTTTAGGACAGTATTGGCATCGACAATCGCTTATTCAACCTTCGGGAGGGGTTTTATGGAAGACGTTCGTGTACATGCTCGCGCTGGTGCGGCCCTGGCGGCTGTGCTTGCTTTATCGGTGACGGCAGGTTCGGCCTATGGAGCAGGCGCCGCACCTGACATTTCGGGCACCTATTGGGCGACCGAATATCACGCCAAACTCCAGATCGTCGGCGGTGGCGACCTGCCTCTTACGGCGATGGGCAAGGAAGCCTATGCCAAGAATCAGGCCGGGCTGAAGAGCGGTGAAATCACCGACGCCGCGCGCAAATTCTGCGTGCCCGACGGCATGCCGCGCGTGATGGCGACCCCCTACCCGTTCGAAATCATCCAGGCCCCGCCCGGCCAGGTTACCATCGTGCATGAGCTGAACCACCAGATTCGCGTGGTCGCGATGGACAAGCCCATGCAGACCTATGAGCAGCTGGTCGCGTTTCCCTTCTATAACGGCCACTCCACCGGCCATTTCGAAGGCGACACGCTGGTGATCCAGACCAACGGCTTCAACGAGAAGACCTTTCTCGATGCGACCGGCGCGCCCCACACCGACATGCTGGTGACCACGGAGCGGTTGCGGAAAACCGGCGCGAATCAGCTCGAGGACGTGATCACCATTCACGATCCCGATTACTATACGAAGGATTTCCAGGTGCGCTTCACCTATGCGCTGCGCAACGATGTCCGGCTTGAAGACTATGTCTGCGGCGAGCCGCATCGCGACATCAACGGCGTGCGTGGCGTTCGCGAGGCGCGGGCAGCCGGCGGACGCTAAGCGCCGCAAAGCAGCCTGCGTTATGCCTTCATCAGCCGCCGGATCGCAAAGCTCCGGCGGCTGATTCATTGGTGCGGATGGCGGTAGATGACGCCGGCGCGTTTACCAGCCGTCTGAAAACAGGCGGGAAGACGGGCTCCGCGGCCCATTCTGGCGGTTGACGGGACGGACGCGGAAAGCGAACATCCCAACCTGGGGCGGCGCTGGGGCCGCCTTCATGTTCATTTCGCCAAATCGGTATCGCCAAAACGGTATCGATTGGCTCGACAAAAAAGGCTAGTTTCAAAGCCAAGTCTTACCGATCCTTTCGCCGGAGAGGCCGGCCTGCGGCCGTGGAAGGCATCGGAAATTGGGAGGTCCTGATGTCTCGAATTTCGCGCGCTACGTTGTCCCTGGGCGTCTGCTGTGCCACGGCTGCCCTGCTTTCCACTGCCCAGGCGCAGAACAATTTCCTCGACGACGGCAATGTTTCCGCACTTTCGAAGGACGTCTCGATCCGCAATCTCGCGCCGGAAACTCAGACCTCCTGGGTTCCCGACCGGCCGACGGGCGATGATTTCCTGCCGCCGGCCGATGGCGGACCGGGCCCGGTGATGTCGCCCAAGGACCGCCCCTATGTGCCCAACGGGAACGGACGCCAGCCGACCTATCGCATCGCCGACACCAGCAATCCCATTCTCAAGCCCTGGGCCAAGGCGCAGATGGAAAAGGCCAATGACGCCGTGCGCGCAGGCAAAGTCCCCTACATCACGCGCGAGCGCTGCTGGCCAGCGGGCGTCCCCGGCTTCACGGTCTACACCCGCGTCCAGCCGATCCATTTCATGCAGACGAAAAAAGAGATCACCATCGTCAACGAGCTGAACACGCAAATCCGGCGCGTCTACATGGATGTGCCCCACACCAAGAATCCCGGCCACAGCTGGTACGGTGAATCGGTCGGCCATTACGAAGGCGACGAACTGGTGGTCGATACCATCGGGCTGAACGACAAGACTTTCGTCGACAATTACCGCACACCCCACACCGACCAGATCCACGTCGTCGAACGGTGGAAGCTGATCGAAGGCGGCACCATCCTGCAGGCGACCGTAACGGTGGACGATCCGGGCGCCTTCAACATGCCCTGGACCGGCGTGCAGCGCTGGAAGCGCATCGCCCGGCCGCTGGAGGAATATCTCTGCGAGCCGAGCAATGACGGCTATTTCAGCTATGACGTCGTGCCGCTGCCAAAGGCGGACAAGGCCGATTTCTGATCGACAAGGGCCGTTAGACCGAGGAAGCCGGCATGATGTCCAGACATCGGATGATGGGCGTCGGAGCCGGCTTTCTGGCTTTTTTGCTGCTGCCATCTGCCGGGCAAAGCGCATCTGCGCCGGCACAAACGATCCCCAACTTCGCGCCCGACCCCAGCACGTCGTGGTTTCCGGACCGTCCGGACGGTGACGATTTTCTGCCGCCCCCGTCAGGACCGGGGCCGGTGCTCGCCGATCCTGCCCATCCCCATACGAGCAACGATGGAGGCCGCAACACCGGCGTGCAGCCCACCTATCGCGTCGCCGATTTGAGCAATCCCATCCTGCAGCCCTGGGCGCGGGAGCAGATGAAAAAGGCGAACGACGAGGTTCTTGCCGGCGGCGTGCCGTTCGTCGCCCGCGAGCGCTGCTGGCCGGCAGGAGTCCCGGCATTCGACATCATGCGGCGCGTCGCTCCGGTCTGGGTCGTGCAGTCGCCCACGGAAGTTCTTCTGATCTGGCCCAGCGATCAGCAGGTCCGCCACGTCTATTTGAACGTGCCCCATACGAAGAACCCCAAACCGTCTTGGTACGGAGAATCGGTCGGCCATTACGAAGGCGACGAGCTGATCGTCGACACCATCGGGCTGAACGACAAGAGCTTCGTCGACAATTTCCGGACACCGCATACGACGCAGCTTCACGTGGTGGAACGATTGAAACTGGTGGACGGCGGCAAAACGCTGCAGATCGACATCGCCGTCGAAGATCCGGGCGCCTTCACCTCGAAATGGGGCGCTGTTCAGCGCTTCAAGCGCTATACGCAAGGGCCGATGGTGCCTTACCCGTGCGCGGAGAACAATTTCGATTACTTCAGTTACAAGGTCGAGCCCATCCCGCAAGCCGCCAAGCCGGATTTCTGATTGTCACGGAGAACATGATGTCAAAGTTCGTTTCGGTATGCGTAATGGCGGGTATTCTGTGCGCGGCCGGGGGTGCGTTGGCCGCCGACGGCCCGAAAATCCCGATTTTCGCCACGACCCCCAACACGGGCTGGGTGCTCGACCATACGTTCGGCGTGGACGATCTGCTGGCGGTGCCGGGCGGCGGACCGGGGCCGGTCGCCTTCGACAAGGCCCACCCCTATATCCCCAACAATTTCGGCCCCCAATCGACCTATCGCGTGGCCGATCTTTCCAATCCGATCCTGCAGGAATGGCTGAAGCCGTCGATGAAAAAGGCCAACGACGCGGTGATCGCCGGCAAAGTGCCCTTCCGCGCGCGCGAACGCTGCTGGCCCGTTGGCGTGCCGGGGTTCGATGCCTACTCGCTGGTCGAGCCGTTCTATTTCTATGAACGGAAGAACGAGATCGTCGTCATCAATCAGGGCGGCCCGGAGATTCGCCACATCTACATGAACGTGCCCCATTCCAAGAACCCGAAACCGTCCTGGTACGGAGAATCGGTCGGCCACTACGAGAACGGCGACACGCTGGTAATCGACACCATCGGCCAGAACGACAAGACCTTCACCGACAATTACCGCACCCCCCATACCGACAAGATTCACGTGATCGAACGCTGGAAGCTCGCGGCCGACGCCCAGACGGTGGACGTTTCGGTCTATGTCGAGGACCCCGGCGCCTTCACCACGCCGTGGACGGGGGTGCAGCGCTGGAGCCGCGTGGAACTGGCGCCGATCCTGCAAGTCCCGTGCAACGAGAACAACGACGATCATTTCAGCCAGGACCTGGTCCCGCTCGCGGAAGCCAAGACGCCGGATTTCTGATGCGTATTGCTCATCTGATTGTTGCCAGTCTGATGTGTGGGGTGGCGATTTCGCCCATGCCCGAAGCGCTCGCGACCGATGCGATTCCCGATTTCGGCCACTCCGATACGGGATGGTTTCCGGTGGGCGACGACTTCCTGCCGCCCGTTTCGGGGCCGGGGCCGGTGGTTTCCGATCCCGCGCATCCCTATTACAGCAACCAGAGCGGCCGCCAGCCGACCGACCGCGTCGCCGACCTCAACAACCCGATCCTGCAGCCCTGGGTGCGCGAGCGTCTGCGCCGGAGCAACGAGGCAACGCTCTCGGGCAAGGTTCCCTTCTCCCCGCGCGAAACCTGTCATTTCGCCGGCGTTCCCGATTACGACGTATTCTCCCGGTTGCGGCCGGTCTATTTCCTGCAAACGCCGAAGGAAGTCACGATCATCAACGAGGGCGACCAGCAGGTGCGCCGGGTCTTCATGAACGTGCCCCATTCGAAGAATCCGAAACCGTCCTGGTACGGAGAATCGGTCGGCCGCTACGAAGACGGCGCGCTGGTGATCGACACCATCGGCATGAACGACAAGACCTTCGTCGACAATTACCTGACGCCGCATACGACGGCCCTTCACGTCGTCGAGCGCTTCAAGCTGATCGAAGGCGGGATGCTGGAGGCGACCATCGCCGTGGACGATCCCGGCGCCTTTACCACCGCATGGTCGGCGCGGCAGCGCTACCGCCGCGTGCCGCAGGACGTCATGCAGGAAGCGGTCTGCGCCGAGAACAATGCCGATTTCTTCGGCAAGGGCTATTTCCCGGTGCCCCAAGCCGGTAAACCGGATTTCTGAATACGAACGATCTCGGGAGGATCGCATGGCGAGATGGGTTGGACCCGCGGCTTCGCGGATGCTGGCGACCGCGGCGGCAATCGGCACCGCCTGCGTGGGCGCGTTCCTGATGCCGGCCTCGGCTGCGGACGGGACGGGTGCGGTACCGATGTTCAGCCCCTTCCCCAACAGCGGCTGGGTGCCCGACCGCCCGACGGGCGATGATTTCATTCCCGTTGCCGGGATGCCGAACCCGGTGATGTCCGATCCGAAGCATCCCTACATCCCCAATGGCGCCGGGCGGCAGCCGACCTATCGGGTCGCCGATCTCACCAATCCGATCCTGAAGCCTTGGGCCATCGAGAAGATGAAAAAGGCCAATGACGAGGTGCTGGCCGGAAAGGTGCCCTACATCACGCGCGAACGCTGCTGGCCGGCGGGCGTGCCGGGCTCGCTCGTCTTCACGCGCGGCGGGCAGCCTCTGTTCTTCTACCAGACCAAGGACAAGATCACGATCGTCAACGAGCTGAATTTCGAAACCCGCCACATCTATCTCAACGTGCCGCATTCGAAGAACCCGAAACCATCCTGGTACGGGGAATCGGTCGGCCATTTCGAGGGCGACGAGCTGGTCATCGACACCATCGGCCTGAACGACCGGACGACAACCGACAATTACCGCACGCCGCACACCGACCAGATCCACGTCGTCGAACGCTACAAGCTCATCGAGGGCGGCAAGACGCTGCAGGCAACCGTGACGGTGGACGATCCGGGCGCCTTTAACATGGCCTGGTCCGGCGTGCAGCGCTGGCGGAAGACCGACCGCATCCTCGAAGAGAACCCCTGCGCGGAGAACAACAGCGAATTCCTGGGTTACGACGTGGTGCCGATTCCGATGGCGAAAACGCCGGATTTTTGAGCTGCCGGCAGCACCGCGCCCATGCCGCAAAATTGAGCCCCGGGCGGCCGAAATAGCCGCCCCTGCGCTACCGCAGCCCGTTGCCCCAAGGTCGCCTGCGCCTTAAAGTTGCCGGGAACGCGCCAGGGCGGAGGATTGGGGACCTCCGCTGCTGATGGCGTTCGAGTCGCATGGGAGGCCTCTCGATGGCGCGACGTTCGGCATGGCGTAATCTGCTGCCCCGAAAGGGGATACTGCCCGAAGGCGCGGCCGCGCTCCTGGCCGCCGCCGTCCTTTCGGCGTCCCAGCCGGTCCATGCCGCGGACGGCGCGGCGATTCCCGATTTCTCCCAGGCCAACACCGCGGGCTGGGTTTCCGGCGGCGCCGATCTGATGCCGCCCCCTTCGGGCCCGGGACCCGTAGGCTTCGATCCCGCCCATCCCCATGTCGGCAACAACGACCGGCAGGGCCGCCAGCCGACGCCGCGCATCGGGGACGCGAACGCCCCCATCCTGCAGCCCTGGGCCGCCGCCATGGTGAAGAAGGCCAATGACGAGGTGCTCGGCGGCAAGGTCGGATTCGAGGCCATGTCCACCTGCTGGCCCGCGGGCGTCCCCGGAATCATGGTGTTCACCGCCGAGCCCGTCTATTTCGTCCAGACGCCCAAGGAAGTGACGATCCTTTACCAGCGCGGACCGAACCAGCGGCACATCTACATGAACGCGGCCCATTCCAAGAATCCGAAACCCTCCTGGTACGGAGAATCGGTCGGCCATTACGAAGGCAAGACGCTGGTCATCGACACCATCGGCATGAACGACAAGACTTTCGTCGACAATGTGCGCACCCCGCACACGACGCAATTGCACGTGGTGGAGCGCTATACCGTTTCCGATGACGGCCGCTCGATGGACGCCATCGCGACCGTCGACGACCCCGGCGCCTACACGATGCAATGGTCGGCCATGCAGCGCTACCGCCGCGTAACGCAGCCCTACAGCGAATCGGTTTGCGCCGAGAACAACAACAACTACAACTATTTCAATTTACGGGTGGATCCGATCCCGGAAGCCGCAAAGGCCGATTTTTGAGGAAACCACAGACATGAAGGCAATTTCTCCCCTTGCCGCTTTGCTCATGACCGTCAGCGGTGTCGTTGCAGGCGCTTCAGCCAAGGACGCTGCGGACGAAAAAATCCCCGCCCTCGCCTCGCCGAATTACGGCTGGCAGACCAATGTCGCCGATTGGCAGGAGCCGGCCGCCGGCACGCAAGGCCATGGTCCGATCCGGCCCGATCCCGCCCATCCCTTTATGAGCAATGCGGAAGCCGGGCGCCTTGGCAAGCAGCCGACGCTGCGCATCGGCGACGCCAAGGACCCGGTGCTGAAGCCTTGGGCCGCAAAGTTCATGGCGGATTCGAACGCGGAAGCGTTGAGCGGCAAACTCGACGTGCCCTTCGCATCGCAAGCGCGCTGCTTCCCGGGCGGCGTGCCGGGCCAGCTCCTCTTTCCTTTCGAACCGATGTATTTCGTGCAGACGCCCACCGAGGTCTGGATGTTCTGGCAGCGCGATCACCAGATCCGCCGCGTCTTCCTCAATCGTGAGCATTCCAAGACCATAAAGCCATCCTGGTTCGGCGAATCCGTCGGTCATTACGAGAACGGCGACACGCTGGTCGTCGACACGATTGGGCTCTCCACCAAGATGAGCTTCATCGACAATTTCCGCACGCCGCACACCGAAAAACTGCACGTGGTCGAGCGCTTCACCATCGAGCCGGGCGCCAAATTCATGAACGCGGCGGTGACAGTGGACGATCCCGACACGTTCAACGCGCCGCTGCATATGTCGCAGCGCTGGTTCAAAGTGAACGAGCCGATGGGCGAAACCGCCTGCGCCGAGAACAACAACGACAACAATTATTTCGGCCAGAAGCTGGTGCCGATCCCGCAAGAGAACAGCTCACCATTCTGAGGCACGCCTGCCTTCGGATGGGACATAGGACTACTGGAACGGAGATTTCGATGCTTAAGACCGCCTTGCTTTCCACCGCCGCCCTGCTTGCGGCATTGACCGTCGCCCTGACCCCGGCCTCTTCGGCCCAGGCGCCCCGGCGCGGAGAAGCCGATCTGGTTGACCGCGCCCAGCCCGCCGATTTGGACTACGCGGTTTCCAAGGACGGCATTCCCAATCTCGCCTCGACCCAGTTCGCCTGGCTCTCCGACGGCGCCGATTGGATGGACCCGCCTCCGGGAACGCAGGGGCATGGCCGGATCAAGAACGATCCCGATCATCCTTTCATCGGCAATGTGGACGCCATCCGGCTCGGCGTTCAGCCGACGCTGCGCATTGGCGATTATCGCGATCCGGTGCTGAAGCCCTGGGCCGCCAAGATCATGAAGGATTCGAATGACGAAGCGCTCACCGGCAAGCTCGACGTGCCGCTCGCCGCGCAGGCGCGCTGCTGGCCTGGCGGCGTTCCGGGCCAATTGCTCTATCCCGCCGAACCCGCCTATTTCATCCAGACGCCAAAGGAAGTCTGGATGATCTGGCAGCGCGATCACATGGTCCGCCGCATCTATCTGACCGACAAGCACACCGCCAACCCCGCGCCGCAATCCTTCGGCGAATCCATCGGCCATTACGAAGGCGACAACACGCTCGTCGTCGATACCATCGGGCTCGCCACCAAGAACAACTACATCGACAATTTCCGCACTCCGCACACGACCAAGGAACATGTCGTCGAGCGTTTCACCATTTCGCCGGACGGCAAGCGGCTGACGGCCGTCGTGACGGTGGACGATCCCGACACTTTCAACGAACCGCTCCACATGATGCAGACCTGGCACAAGGTCAGGAACCCGTTGCTGGAAACGGTCTGCGCCGAGAACAACAACGACAGTGTATTCTTCCATCAGAAGCTGTTCCCGATGCCGGAGGCGACCAAAGTCGATTTCTGATTCGCCCCGGCGGAGAGGTCACATTGGGGCTGGGAGGAACCGATGCCCGAATCCGCATTCACGAAGTCTGCCAAGCGTCTCCTGCCGGGCGCCGCCGCGCTGGGCGTTCTCGCATGCGCCGGCTTGGCGCTGGCGCAAGGGAACGCCGCGCGACCCGATTTCTCCGGCAACAATATGGGATGGGTCTCCATCGGCACCGATTATGTCGCCGCACCCGGCTCACCCCCGCCCGTCACCTACGATCCGGCCCACCGCTATGTGCCCAACGGATCGGGCGAGCAATCGACCTTTCGGGTCGCCGACATCAACAATCCCAACCTCACCGATTTCGCCAAGGAGGGATTGAAGAAGTCCAACGACATGGTGCTGTCGGGTTTCGCCATGTATGCGCGGGAATCGCGCTGCTGGATGACCGGGGTTCCGGCCTATCTTTTGAACCCCGCGCAGCCGACCTTCATCCTGCAGGAACCCAAGAAGATCACCATGCTGTGGCAGATGGACCAGCAGGTCCGCCACATCTACATGGACGTGCCGCATTCGCGCAATCCGAAACCGTCCTGGTACGGAGAATCGGTCGGGCACTGGGAAGGCGATACGCTGGTGGTCGATACCATCGGCCAGAACACGCAGACCTTCATCGACAATTACCGCACCCCCCATTCCGGCAGGCTGCACGTGGTCGAGCGCTTCCACCTGATCGAGGGCGGCGAGAAACTGCAGGCCGACATCACCATCGAGGACCCGGTGGCGCTGAAGCAGCCGCTGAAGGTGATCCATCAATGGCGCAAGGTCGAGGGGCCGATGACGGAATCGCGCTGCGCCGACGGCGAGATGGTCAATCCCTTCGGGCAAAGGGCGGAGCCGATTCCGGTCGCGTCCAAGGCCGATTTCTGAGGAGCTATGGCGATGACGAAGAAGAGCCTGTTGGCATCGATTGCCGCGCTTGCCGCGGCAGGGCTGGTAAATGGGGCAAGCGCCCAGAACGCGGGCCCCGCCAACGCGCCGGACTTTTCCAGCATGACGAGCGCCTGGCTTGCGTTGGGCACCGATTTCAAGGAGGTGCCCGGAACGCCTGCCATCGTCACCAACGACGACGCCCATCCCCATGTCGGAAATGGCGGCGGCAAGCAGTCCTCGTTCCGCTTCGCCGACCTCAACAATCCGAACCTGACCGATTTCGCCAAAGCGAGCCTGAAGAAGACCAATGACGAGGTCCTGCGCGGCAAGGCGGTGTTCTCGCGCGAGGCGCGCTGCTGGCCGACCGGAGTTCCGACCTACGACCTCAACCAGGCGCAGCCGGTCTATTTCATCCAGACGCCGAAGGAAGTGACGATGATCTGGCAGATGGATCATCAGGTGCGGCACATCTATCTGAACGTGCCCCATTCGGCCAATCCGAAACCGTCCTGGTACGGAGAATCTGTCGGCCATTACGAGGGCGACACGCTGGTGGTGGACACCATCGGCCAGAACACCCAGACCTATGTCGACAATTACCGCACGCCGCACAGCGAAAAGCTGCATGTGGTCGAACGCTTCCACCTGACCAATGGCGGCAAGAATCTGCAGGCCGATATTGCGGTGGACGACCCCGCCACTTTCAAGCAGCCGGTCAAGATGATCCAGACCTGGCGGCAGGTGTCGCAAGGGCCGATGAGCGAATCGTCCTGCGCGGAAAGCGGACCGGGTTTCTTCGCCTTCGACGTGGAGCCGATTCCGACCGCGAACAAGCCGGACTTTTGAGCAGGCGATGGTAGCAAACCGCGTCCCCGAAAATCCTCCCCCGTTTAGGGGGGAGGTGGCCCGAAGGGCCGGAGGGGGCGCGCTCCTGTCCGGCCTGCTGCTGGCTGCACTCGCGTTCTGGCCCGCGGCCGCCCAGACGGGCGCGCCGAAAATCCCCAATTTCATGGAGGATGAAACCGTCGGCTGGCTGGCCCGGAGCAACGAATACATCGCCATGCCGGAGGGGCCCCATCCGGTGACGCCCGATCCCGCTCACCCCTATATCCAGGGCGCATTTCGCGGGCGGCAGCCGACGCTGCGCGTGGCCGATCTCGACAATCCGATCCTGCAGCCCTGGGTCAAGGACGAACTGAAAAAGGTCAATGACAGGGTGCTCGCGGGCAAGCCCGCCTTTCCGCCGCAGGTGCGCTGCTGGCCGCTGGGCGTGCCTGCGTTCGTGCTTTACACCGCGCAGCCGATCTACATCATCCAGCGTCCCAAGGAAGTGCTGATGATCTGGCAGTCCGATCAGATGGTGCGGCACATCTATCTGACCGACAAGCACACGCCCAATCCCAAACCGTCCTGGTTCGGCGAATCCATCGGCCATTACGAGAACGGCGACACGCTGGTGGTCGACACCATCGCCATCACCACCAAGAACTTCGTCGACAATTACCGCACCCCGCACACGGACAGACTGCACGTGGTCGAGCGCTTCAAGCTGACCGGTGTCTCCTCGCGGATCGAGGCAACGGTCACGGTCGAGGACCCCGGCGCGTTCACCATGCCGTGGTCGGCGCAGCAGACCTATCAACGCACGGAAGTCGGCCCGATGGGCGAATCGACCTGCGCCGAGGGCAATTTCAACTACTTCAATTTCGATTGGGACCCCTTGCCTGAGGACGATCATCCGGCATTCTGACGCCGCGCCGGGTAGGGAGACGAGAGTGACGAACGCGCCCAAGGGTGCAGGTTTGTGCTTTGCCGCACTGCCGGTTGCGATTTTCGCAATCGCCGGGCCGGCGTTTGCCGAGGCCAATCCCGCCCCGCCGATCTTCTCGCCCGCGGCCAATATCGGCTGGATTTCTTATGGCCCCGATTTCATCCCCGCCCCGTCGGGACCCAAGCCCGTCACCTTCGATCCCAAGCACCCGTTCATCGAAAACGGCATCGAATACAACGCCGCGCGGCCCGGCACGAAGAGCGAGGACGAACAATCGACCTTTCCCGTGGCCGATTTGTCGAACCCGATCCTGCAACCCTGGGCGCGCGAGGAATTGCGCAAACTGAACGAGCGGGTGCTGGCGGGCCGGCCGCTCTATTCGCGCCAATCGAGCTGCTGGCCGATGGGAACGCCTGGTTTCCTGCTCTACGTGGTCAATCCGATCTACTTCCTGCAGCGGCCGGAGGAAGTCACGATCATCGCGACCTCGGACCACATGGCCCGGCATGTCTATATGAACGTGCCGCACGCAAAGAATCCGAAACCGTCCTGGTTCGGCGAATCGGTCGGCCATTACGAAGGCGACACGCTGGTGGTCGATACCATCGGCGTCACCACCAAGGCCTTCATCGACAATTACCGCACGCCGCACTCCGATCGCCTCCACACGGTCGAGCGCTTCCGCATGCTGGAGGACGGCAAGACCATGGAGGTGAAGCTCCATGTCGAGGACCCCGGCGCCTTCACCGCGCCCTGGGACGCGACGCAGCTTTACGTCCGCAGCGACAAGGCAACCCTGACCGAAGCGAACTGCGCGGAGAACAATGTCAATTATTTTCATGTCGAGATCGACCCCACACCTGAAGCCAAAATCCCGGATTTCTGATATTCACGGGCAAGCTTTTGGACCCAGAGAGGATTTGATGCTTACGGCGTTCGTTCGGTTCTTCCAGTCTTATCACCCTCCCCTTGAGGGAGGGTCGAAGCGGCATAAGCCGCTTCGGGGAGGGGATGTTGCTTCCCCTTCCCTCTTTTCCAAAGTTTTTCCGGTTGGCTCTAAATCTCGCCCCTCTCTCAAAGGGGGATGCGCCGGTGCGGCCTTCTCGCTCGCTTCTGGATTTGCGCTGGCGGCCGATTCCCCACCCATCCCTGATTTTTCCTCCTTCGACTATGGCTGGGTCGCGATCAACTCGGATTTCGTCGCAGTCCCGGGGAGCCCCAAGCCCGTGACCTTCGATCCGAAATATCCGTTCCGGCGCAACGATGAGCCAGGGCCCGCCACCTATCGCGTGGCCGATCTCAACAATCCCAACCTCAAGCCCTGGGCCATCGCGGAGCTGAAGAAATACAACGACAAGGTGCTGGTGCAGGGTGAACTCGGCACCACGCCGCGCTGGAGCTGCCTGCCCGGCGGCGTGCCGGGTTTTTCGCTGTTCGTGGTCGAAGCGGACTACATCGTGCAGTCGCCCAAGGAGGTGCTGCTGATCTATTCGGGCAACCGCGAGGTCCGGCATGTGTACATGAACGTGCCGCATACCCGGAATCCAAAACCGTCCTGGTACGGAGAATCGATCGGCCATTACGAAGGCGACACGCTGGTGGTCGATACCATCGGCCTCTCGCCCAAAGCCGTGGTCGACAATTACCACACCCCGCACACCGACAAGCTGCATGTGGTCGAGCGCTATCACCTGATCGACGGCGGCAAGCAGCTCGAAGTCAATCTGACGATCGATGACCCGGACACCTTCTATCAGCCCTGGCAGACGATGCAGCATTACACCAAGGTGCCGAACCGCCCATTCATCGAACAGAACTGCTCGGAGAACAACGACAACATCTTCCATCTGCCCGGCTGGGTTGGCGCACCGTCCGCGGACAAGCCGGATTTTTGAGCGGAGCAATCGCACGATGAACATGCGGCGAAAGCGGGGCGCAGGAATGGGGGCATTGGCCGCCGCCGCGGTTATCGTCACGCTTCCCGGGCGCGCGGCGGAAACCGCGGTTCCGGATTTCTCGGGCCTCTGGGGACGGGATTCGCTCAATCTCGAATCGCCGTTGTCCGGCCCGGGCCCGGTGGTGAACCTGAGCCGCACGCCCGCGGGCACCATGGACATGAACAAACTTGTCGGCGACTACAACAGTCCCATCCTCAAGCCGGTGGCCGCGGCGATCCTGAAAGACCGCGGCGAGCGCTCGCTCCGGGGCGAGTCCGTGCCCAATCCGCACGAAGAGTGCCGGCCCGAGCCCCCGCCCCTTCTCTTCGCCGTGCAGTTCGCCTTCGAGATGCTGCAGCAGAAAGATGAAATCACCCTCCTCTATTCGCACGACAACAAGGTCCGTCATGTGCGGATGAACGCGCCCCACCCCGCCGGTCTCAAACCCTCCGGCCAGGGCGATTCCGTCGGACACTACGAGGGCGACACCCTGGTGATCGACACGGTCGGCATCGAGGCGACGCCGATTTCCGCGCTCGATTGGTACGGCACACCGCACAGCGACCAGTTGCATGTGGTGGAGCGCTATCGCCTGATCGACCAGCAGGCGGCAAAGGAAGCGGCCGCGCGCCACGACCGGCAATATCGCACCACGCCCCGCCCCAATCCCAATGGCATCGCGCTCGATGCCAATTACAAAGGCAAGGGCCTACAGATCGAGGTGACGGTCGAAGACCCCATCATGTTCACCGAGCCATGGACCGCTCTCGTCACCTATCAGCGCGCACTGGGCGACCTCTGGGAGATGTCCTGCGCCGAAAACCATTTCGAATACTATACGGGTCACGACACGCCGATACCGCGCGCCGACAAACCCGATTTCTGAATCGGCAAGTCTCTGGGAGGAAACGCAGCGATGCTGAAGACCGCTTCGAGATATCTTGCCGGGGCCTGTGCCGCGGCCGGTGTGGCCTGCGCGGGCGGCGTGCTCGCGGCCGACAGCGCCGCAGAGGTTCCGCCCTTCGCGTTCATGGATGGCGGCTGGCAGGCCGCAGGCGCCGATTTCCTTCAGCCGCCGAGCGGCCCCGGACCGGTGCGCGACGTGCCGGGCCATGAGCATGGCGGCAACAATACCGGCGCGCAGCCGACGTTCCGGGACGCCGATCTTTCCAACCCCATTCTGCAGCCCTGGGTGCGCGACGCCCTGAAAAAGGTGAACGACAGAATCGCGGCCGGGGGCGGCGGCTTCACGCCGCAGGTGAGCTGCATTCCGCTGGGCGTCCCGGCCTATCTGCTGCATCCCGCACAGCCCGTCTATTTCATCCAGACGCCCAAGGAAGTGGTGCTGATCTGGCCGCCCAATCACGAGGTCCGCCGCATCTATCTGACCGACAAACATTCGGCCAATCCGAAGCCCTCCTGGCTCGGCGAATCCATCGGCCATTACGAGGGCGGCGACACGCTCGTGGTGGATACCATCGGCCTGAACGACAAAACCTATGTCGACAATTTCCGCACGCCCCACACCACCAAGCTGCACGTGGTCGAGCGCTTCAAGATCAATCCGGACCAGAAGGGCCTGACGGTCGATGTCACCGTGGAGGACCCCGGCGCCTTCACCATGCCGTGGCACGCGATGCAGCGTTACCGCAGGGTCGTGCAGGGTCCGATGTCGGAATCCTCCTGCGCCGAGAATCCGACCAATTTCCTCAGCTACGACATGGATCCGATTCCGCATGCCGATAAGGCCGATTTCTGAGAGGAGAAACGTCCATGACCCGCTCCGCATTCCGCTTCCTGCTTGCCGGCAGCACCGCCGCGATTGCGTTTGCGAGCGCGCCCGCGAACGCAGCGATGAACTGCGCCGATCTCGTCAATCTGAAGATCGCCGCGAGCGAGATCGGCCTTCCCAGCGGCGGGGCCGCCATCAACTCCGCGCAAATCGCCAATGTCGCCGCGGATCCCGCCACGCCCGACGTGAAGCGCGACTACTGCAAGGTGCTGGGCGCCATCGCCCCTGTCGATGCGTCTGCGCCGCCGGTGAACTTCGAAGTGAACCTGCCGATGCAGTGGAACGGCAAGGCGCTCCAATATGGCGGCGGCGGATCCAACGGCGTGCTGATCAGCGGGCTTGCCCCGTTGCGCGACGCGCGGGCCGATACGCCCGTTCCGGTGGCGCGCGGCTTTGCCACCTGGGGCACCGATTCCGGTCACGACAACAAGAAGCTCGACGAAGCACAGGCCTTCGCGCTGAACAACGAAGCGCTCGTGAACATGGCCTATGCCGCCTACAAGAAGACCCACGACGCCGGAGTGCGCATCGCCACCGCGTTCTACGGCCGCGGCCCCGCAAAAATGTATTATTTCGGCGGCTCGGAGGGCGGCCGCGAGGCCCTGATGATGGCGCAGCGCTTTCCGAACGATTTCGACGGCATCGTCGCGGTCGTGCCGGTGGCCAATTACACAGGCAGCCAGCTCGCGCGGACCAAGCTCGCGCAGCTGCAGCAGGACGGCGGCTGGCTGAACCCGGCGAAGGTCAAGATGCTGAAGGCGGCCGTCAATGCCGCCTGCGACAAGCTCGACGGCCTGGCCGACGGCGTCATCAGCGCGTACGAGAAATGCCTTACGGTGTTCGACCCGAAGGCGCTCCGTTGTGCGTCCGGCAAGGACGAAGGCGACACCTGCCTTTCGGACGCGCAGGTGGAAGCCGACCGGCTGGTGCACCGGCCGTTCCAATATCCCTTTGCGCTCGCCAACGGGACGACATCGTTCCCCGGCTGGACCTATGGCAGCGAGGATCAGCCCGGCGGCATGATCGACACCATCACCGGCGTCGAGCCGCCGCATTTCCCGATTCAGTCCGAAAAGGTGCAGTCGGTGGCGTGGGCCAATTCCAACGGCTTCGTGCGTTATGTTCTGGCGAAGGACGCGAAGTTCAATCCGTTCCAATTCGCGGCACAGGAATTCGCGCCTCGCATCCGGGAAATCTCGGACCTCTACGACACCACCAATCCGGACCTCTCTCCTTTCCTCGCCCGTGGCGGCAAGCTGCTACTCAAGGGCAATGGCGCCGATTATCAGCGCAGCATCATGCAGGAGATCACCTATTACAAATCCGTGGTCGCCAAGATGGGCCAAACCCGCGTGGATTCATTCATCCGCTTCTACACGACGCCCGGCGTGAACCACCCCGGCAACGGCGTGCTGGCTTCGGGAGAACCCGTGCCGGCCAAGGTCGATATGCTGGGCGCGCTCGATGCGTGGGCGGATGGCGGCAAGGCGCCGGGCACGCTGATGCAGGTGACGCAGGACCGCAAGGCGCCCTTCAAGGTGGCGGCTTCGCGGCCGATGTGCCTTTATCCCGCAACCCCGCGCTATGACGGCAAAGGCAATCCGAACGACGCGTCGAGCTTCGCCTGCGCCAAACAATGATCCGGGCCGCTTAAAGGAGAGACTTCCATGCGCATCTCGCCACCGCTTGCCGGCCTTCTACTGGCCGCCGCCGCGTTCATGCCGGTGCTGGCTGCCGATGGTGGCACGCCGCCCGATCTGCAGTCCGGCGACATGGGCTGGATTGCGATCAATCAGGATCTGCTTCAGCCGCCTGCCGGCATCGGGCCGACAAAGCCCGATCCCGCCCACCCTTTCGTTCCCAATGGACGGGGCGCACAGCCGACCTACCGCATCGCGGATCTTACCAACCCCAATATCAAACAATGGGCGAAGGACGTGATGAAGAAGGACAATGACGAGGTCCTGAAAGGCAAGGTCGCCTACACGGCACGCTCGAGCTGCCAGCCCGCAGGCGTGCCGGGATTCTCGTCCTTCATCGTCGAGCCGGTGTTCTTCATCCAGTCGCCGAAGGAAACCCTGATGGTCTATATCGGCAACCAGGAGGTGCGGCATATCCATATGGACGTGCCCCACAGCAAGAACCCCAAACCGTCCTGGTACGGAGAATCGGTCGGCCATTGGGACGGCGATATGCTGGTCGTGGACACGATTGGGCTGAACACGAAGACCTTCGTCGACAATTACCGCACGCCCCACAGCGAAAAGCTGCATGTGGTCGAGCGCTATCATCTGATCAATGACGGCAAGACTTTGGAGGTCAATCTTACGGTCGATGACCCTGACACGTTCAACCAGCCGTGGAGCGCCACCCAGCGCTACCGCCAGGTGCACCAGGGACCGCTGGACGAGGAAGTCTGCGCCGAGAACAATCAGCATCTGTTCGACTACGGCATCCCGGTGGCCGGCCGGCCGGACTTCTGATTTGGGCATTATGCTGCGTATGCGCACCTTGACCGTAAGCGCCGCTGCAGGGCTGGCGCTTGGAATCTCCGCGGCCGCCGCACTGGAGACGGGCGCCGGTCTCCCGACCGGGGCCGGTTTTCCGCGCGCCGCGGCCGGCACGCTGAAACCGCGTGCCGACGGCATGCCGAATTTCTCCGCGAACGGTTATGGCTGGTTCGAGGAGGGCGACGATTTCCTGGCGCCCGAATCCGGGCCGGGTCCGATCTTTTCCGACCCCGCTTATCCCTATCGCAGCAATCAGAGCGGGGTGCAGCCGACCTATCGCGTTGCCGATCTTTCCAACCCCATCCTCAAGCCCTGGGTGCGGGACGCGCTGCAAAAGGCGAACGAGCGCGTGCTGAAAGGCGGCGTGCCCTACAATCCGCGCGAGCGCTGCTGGCCGGCCGGGGTGCCGGCATTCAGCGTCTATACCCGCGTGCGGCCGGTCTATTTCGTGCAGGGGCCGAAGGACGTGCTGATCGTCAACGAAGGCGACGCTCAGGTGCGGCATGTCTATCTCGGCGTGCCGCATTCCAAGAACGTGAAACCGTCCTGGTACGGAGAATCGGTCGGCCATTATGAAGGCCGCGACACGCTGGTGGTCGATACCATCGGAATTTCGGACAAGACCTTCGTCGACAACTACCTCACCCCCCACACGGATGCGCTTCATGTGGTGGAGCGCTACACCGTTGCGGACGACGGCCGCACGCTGAATGTGACGGTGAGCGTCGATGACCCCGGCGCGTTCACCACGAAATGGTCGGCGCGCCAGATCTATCATCTGGAATTCCAGGGCCCCTGGGACGAGTCCCCTTGCGCCGAAAACAACACCAATTATTTCGGGCTCGGCGTCGCTCCCATTCCCGAAGCGACGCGCCCGGACTTCTGACCTGCCTCTCCTCCCCCTGGAAGGGGGAGGCCGGATGCGAAGCGTCCGGGTGGGGGTCCCTGGATCAACCCCGTCCTCGCCCTCCCCCTTTTTGGGGGAGGTGTTTTTACGGCGCGATGTCTTCCAGCCGCCGGTTGCGGGTTTCGATCATCTGCGTTGCGGCGAGCGCGCCCAGCAATGCGATCCCTGCGAACATCAGGAACACCGATTCGATCCCGTGAGCGACCATCATGAGGCCCACGATGGCCGGCCCTGCGGCCGATGCGAGCCTCAGCCAGCATGTCCCGGCCGCCGTCCCGATGGCGCGCATGCGGGTCGGATAAATCTCCGGCGTATAGAGATACAGCACCGTGTTGATCGTGCTCATCACGCCGTAGCTCAGCGTCACGAAGATGATCACGCGGTTCACATCGCCCGCGCCGAACAGGCCAAGCGGCGCCAGCACCAAACCGCCCACGACGAAGCACGCCGTCATCCATACCTTTCGCCCGATGCGGTCGATGGCGAACACGCAGACCAGCAAGACAAGAATCTGCACGGTGTTGGTCAGCAGCGCGAAATTGAGCGAAGCCTGCAGCGGCAAATGATAGACCGTGTTGTAGAGCGTCGGCATCCAATTGTTCAGGCCGTTGGTGACGCCATAGGCCGTCGCCCAGATCGCCCAAACGATCAGCGTGCGATGACGATAGACCGGCGAGAACAGTTCGCTCCAGCGGCTCTTCTGCGCAGCGGCGGCGGAGAACGCGTGCGGCGGAACCGGATTGCGCGCATCGGTGCTCGCTTCGAGGCTCTTCACAATCGCGTCGGCTTCCGCGAAGCGCCCTTTTCGGATCAGCCAGCGCGGGGATTCGGGAAGCTGCGACACCATGTAGGTGATGATCAGCCCCGGCACCGTGCCGATGAAGAACAGCACGTTCCAGCCGTAGACCGGGACGAGCTGTGCGCCCAGAACCGCGGCCGCGAGAAACCCGATGGGGAAGATCAATTCGTACAACATGAAGAACCGCCCGCGCCCGTGCGCGCGCGAGAGTTCGTTGATGTAGGTGGCCGCGACCGGCATCTCGCCGCCGACGCCGATGCCCTGGATCAGGCGGCACACGAACATCTGCGTGAAATTTCCGGTGAAGGCGCAGGCGAGGCTGACGACCGCCATGATGAGGGTCGCCCAGGTCGCGCTCATCACGCGGCCGATCTTCTCGCCGAGCCAGCCGAAAATCAGCGCGCCCGCGAACTGCCCGATATAGGAGGCGGCGAGCAGATAGCCCACATCGGCGGGCGTCAGATGCCAGAGCCGCACCAGAACCGGCGTGGCGGAGGCGAGCGACAGCGCGGTGAAGGCGTCGAAGAAGGTGGCGCTCCCCATGATGATTCGCGGCCGGATGTGCCACCTGGAGAACGGCACCGATTCGATGCGCGCGATCAGTTGGGCCGCGCGCGTGGAATCGGAGGCTGCCGCCGCGGCGCGCGCTTCCACATCCGCTTCGCGCAGCAGCTCCGCCGACATCAGATGCGTTCCAACAACGTTCCGATCTCGCCTGCGATCTCGTCCGGGCATTCGATGGGGGTGAGATGCCGCCCGCCCTTGATGATGTGCAATCTCGATCCGGGGATGGCGTCGTGCAGCACCTCTGCCATGGCAATGGGAGCGGCATAGTCTTCCTCGCCCACAATCACGGTGACCGGCATCTTGAACGACGGGAGGTAAGGACGCAGGTCGGCGTCTCCAAGCAGCGCGCAACTCGACGCGTAGCACTCGAAATCGTTGGCCAGAAACACATCGACATATTTCTGCACCAGGTCAGGATGGGCGGGCAGAAATTTGTCGGAGAACCAGCGCGACTTCTGGAAATCGATCAGGCCCGCCATCCCTTTGACTCTCGCCGCCGCGGCGCGGTCGCGGAATTGCTTGGGCCCATCCGGGCCATACCAAGCGGAGGTGTCAATCAGCGCAAGCGCGTCCGCGCGGCCCGCGAATTGACCCGCAAAAGCCTGCGCCACGCAGCCGCCCATGGAACAGCCGGCGACGGTGGCCGATTTCCAGCCGATATGATCGAGCAGTTCGGCGAGATCGCGGCCGAACAGGTCTGCCGTGTACGCCATATGCGGATGACCGGAACGCCCATGCCCGCGCGCGTCATAGGTGAGGATTTCGGCGCGCGACCCAAGCCGCTCGATCACGCCGTCCCACACGCTCCTGTCGAGCGCCAGCGAATGGACCAGCGCAAGCTTCGGCGCGCGGCCCTCCCGCATGCCCTGAAGCGTGTAGGAAATAGCACAACCGTCCGAAGTCGAAAAAGTGCCGTTCTCTGCTGTCATGTCCCTCAACCGATAATAAGAAGTTCCTTCGACGGGCTCATCCTTCGACAAGCTCAGGATGAGGCTCTAATTCTCGCCTGTCGAAGCACGCCGCCAAACTGCGCGAAGGCCGGACTGTAGGATAGTTTCGGCATCCGACCAATCACATCGGAGCGCCGGTTCGCCTGCGGTGGAATGCCGCGAAGAAGGGGCTTCCCCGGTTGAGGAAGACAAGGTCGTGCCCCAGCGTGTGGATATGCACGAAACCCTGGCTCGCCAGCATGGCGGCCATGCGCGTCTTCACATGCTCGAAATTGCACTCGACAGTCAGCGCGTGGACGAACAGCTTGCCGAAATCGATGGCCGACAGAATCGCAAGCTCGCTTCCCTCGGTGTCGATGCTGAGATAGTGGATTTCGGATAGGCCGGCTTCGGCCGCAATCCCGTTCAGCGTCCGGGTCTCGACCGAAATGGTCTCCGCCGCTCCGCCATAGGCGCGCGCCTCCGCCTCGATGCGCTGGAGATGTTCCGGGTCGTAATGGCCGATCATGCCGGAGAGCATTTCGGAAAAGCCGGAAATCTTGAGGAAGCCGGCCGTACCCGGCCGGTCGGCAACGCAGCAATTGAGCACATGGCAGCGGCGGGCCGCCTTCAATCGCGCAAACGCGTCGGGATTGGGCTCGACGCACACCCCGCGCCAGCCGCGCACCGTCTCGAAGAAATGCGAATTGTTCAGCGTGACGCCGTCATGGGCGCCGATGTCGGCGAATGTTCCGCCGGCCAGTCCACCGAACACCCAGCGGTCGAGCAGCACGTCCTGCACGAATTGCGATTTGTAGGCCCGCGGATCGGCCGGAAAGCCGTTCGGTTCCGGATCGCTCCCGGCACAGGCGATGATGTCCGGAAACGGCGCCGGTATTTCACCCCAATAGGCAAGCAGCAACGCGCGGCGGTAGCATTCGGCCATCTTCGGACCCTGCTCGCGCGCAAAGAACAGATTGCCGAGGCTTGCGTGCAGATCGGCGCGGTTGGGCTTTGCAGCGATGGCGCGCGCGATCAGGCGCTCGGCTTCGTCGAGATTGCCGCGCGCCGCAGCGGCGAGCCCCAACAGATGCAGCGCGTCGGCCTCAGCCGGATTGTGCTGCAGCACCTGCCAATAGAGGCGCTCCGCGTCGCCAAAACGTCCCGCACTTTGGAGCGCGAACGCGGTGGTCAACCATTCGGGGCGCGCCATGCCGAACCGGTCAATTGAAGATGATCAGAGGAGGCGCGGCGATGGCGTGGAAATTCACCTCGATGAGGCTGATGTTATTGTAGACGACGGCCGTGACCGCTCCCTTCCAATTCGCCTGCGTCCAGTCCCGCACGCCCACGCTCCGGAACGCGGTATCGCCGTAGCGCGCCTTCAGCTCGTTTTCGATTCGAGTGCGGATTTCGATGCCTTCGCCGCATGCATCGCTGCTGGTGAACGTCACCCAGGAGAGGTGCCCAAAGGCAAAATGGAGCGTGAGCCAGAAAGAACATCCGCCATATTGGTAATCGTCGACATACAAAGCGCCCTGATTGGTGAGCGGCTGACCGCGGAGCTTCATCGTCGGGCCAAGCGTCGGAAAAATCTGCCTGATGTCGTCCGGCGTCATCCCCCAGCGCAACCCATCCAGCCCAAGGGCCAATTGCTCCACCGGCGGCGGATTCTGGAAAGAGGCGTTGGTGAACCAGTTGGGATCGGGCGGCGCAATTTTGAAGGTGACGCCGATCTCTCTTTCGACCTCGACGGCCCGGCCGTCCTTGATGGCCGGACTGAATTTCAGTTTGGTCCCGGCGATCCGTAATGCCGCGTCATCCAGCCGCGGGTGCTTGCTGGTTTGCACCAGCTCCACGAGACCGGTGGTCCCATCGGCCAGCACATGAAGCCGCAGTGTGACTGTCCCCTCCTCCATCAGCCGGGCCGAGATGGCGGGAAAATCGCAATTCACATTCACGCCCGGCGACAGCACGGGGTCCGCCGCGCCATCGCCATCCTGCCCGGGAAGAAATTCCGCCGTGACGCTCTGGCACGAACCGGCCGGTGTGCTCGCCGCCGGAGGAGTCTGCTGCGCCACGCCGGCATTCGCGCAAAACGCCGCCAGCGCTACTGCAACCACCGATGAAGCAATCCCGCGCATCGCCTGACAACCTCGTCCGCAAGCCTCACGCACAGCGTGTATTGTACTCTTCCGCGGCTGCAGGGAAATCCCGGCTGGGGTGTAAATTCGGGCCCAGGTGTGCTGTAATTCCCGAAATCACCGGAGACGAGACATGCATCGCCGAACCTTCCTGCAAGGCTTGGGTGGCGCGGTTGCCGCGGAGGCCGCGTTTTCGCGCCGGCTGATGGCGGCCGAACGCGTCCCGCTCACGACCGGCCTGCCGCCGGGCGAATACGACACTGCGGTTCTGGAAGCCCTGCCCGGCAAACGCCCGCTCATCAAGCTGACCAATCGGCCGCCCAATTTCGAAACGCCGGCCTCGTACTTCGCCACGCCCATCACGCCGAACGACGCCTTCTTCGTGCGCTACCATCTGGCAGGCATTCCCCCGGCAATCGACGTGCAGCAATGGAAGCTCGAAGTCGGTGGCGAAGGGGTGACGACGCCGATCCAGCTCAGCTTCGCCGATTTGCAAACCGGCTATGAGCAGGTGTCGATCACGGCCGTCTGCCAGTGCTCGGGCAACCGGCGCGGGCTTTCCACGCCGCATGTGCCGGGCGTGCAATGGGGCCTGGGCGCGATGGGCAATGCGGTCTGGCGCGGGCCGCGGGTCAAGGACGTCCTCGCCAAGGCCGGCATCAAGCAGGGCGTGGTGGAGATCGTGATGGACGGCGCCGACGGACCCGTGCTCAACGGCACGCCGGATTTCGTCAAGAGCATGCCGCTCACCAAGGCGATGGACGAGAACACCATCATCGCGCTCTCGATGAATGGGCAGGACCTGCCGCATTTCAACGGCTATCCGGCGCGGCTGATCGTACCGGGCTGGACGGCGACCTATTGGGTGAAGCACCTCACCTCGCTTCAAGCCGTGACCAAACCCTTCGACGGCTTCTGGATGAAGGGCGCATACCGCATTCCGACCGGCATGTTCCCGACGGTGCAGCGCTTCTCCGATCAGGAAACCGACGTCAACACGCCGATCACCGAAATGGTGGTCAACTCTCTGATCGTGGGGCCGGCCGAGGGCACGCGCGTGCGGCGGGGCGAAACGGTGAACGTCACGGGCCTCGCCTGGGACGGCGGCTATGGTATCCGCTCCGTGGCGGTGTCGGTGGATGGCGGCACCAATTGGCGCGAGGCGACGCTTGGCGCCGACATGGGACGCTTCTCCTTCCGGCCGTGGAGCTACGCGTTCACCCCGGACGCAGCGGGCATGCGCACCATCCTAGCGCGGGCCAGCAACCGGCTCGGCGAAACGCAGGTGGACACGCTCATCTTCAACGGCGCCGGCTACCACAACAATGTGGTGCGGCCCACGACCATCGTCGTTGCGTGAAGGAATTATTGCGATGAGAACTCTTTGCCTGACAGCAATCGCGGCGATCGCGGTTTCGAGCGCCTTCGCCGCGGAAACGCCGGTCATCCTCAAGGACGCACCGGGGCGGCCGGCCGTCGAAAACATGTGCGGCGGATGCCACAGCCTCGATTACATCCGCATCAACGCGCCGTTCATGAACAAGCAGACCTGGACCGCCGAAGTGACCAAAATGATCATGGCCTTCGGCGCGCCCATTCCGCAGAACGACGCCAACACCATCATCGACTATCTGGTCGCCAATTACGGCGACAACAAATGACGGCGCCGCGCGGCCAGGGATGGGACCCCGGCCGCGCCTGTACCTCTTACAGGCGGCCGTTCGTCTGCCGGTCCGCGTAGGCGAGAGACGCCGCGAAGACGACAAGCGAAGACACAACGATTGCAAGAAAAACGATATCCACGATCTGCATGGCACAACTCCTATTTGGTCGTGCCGTGAGTCTGTTCCGATCGGCCGGTCAGGTTCTGATCTGGATCAAAGATCCGCGCTTTGTCCGAAATGCCGCAAGCGACGCGTGAGGCATAAATCCGGCGGCGGCTAAAACGGGCCCCTGCTCAGGAATTCCCAGAGGCCGGCGACAATCGCGCACACCGCCATCCAGGTCAGGACCGAAGCGGCCCCGATCAGAAGCGCACTTGGAAACAGGGGCAGCGGCGCCGCCCCGGCCAGATCATCGACCGCGGCTTTCCCCCCTTTGCCGGCGGCCGTCATTTGCTTGTTATGCACCGTAACTATCCTCGGTTGAGGCGAGCAGGTGATTCGTTGCCGGCTATGATGGCATTTCCCGGGCGGCTTTTTGACCGGGTCGCGATGTTTGTTGCGGCAGCTCAGCCGTGGAAGCCACCCATGAGCGACGCCAGGCCCACAGCGGCCCCATAGCCGGCGGCGTAGAGAGCGGCACTCGTGAGCAAAATCAGCACGACGCAAACCATAGCCGGAAGCGGGCTTACCTCGTTGGAACGGGTCGGCGGTAACCGCGGTATCGTCTTGGTGCTACGCCCGCCGGCCGCCACTTCATCCCGGACGGCGATCTCGCAAGACACGAAAGCCGTTTCCTGCTCGTAAAATTCGTTCCTGCGCACGGCTCATATCCTTCTTGGAAGCCGTGCGGATTATGTGCGGTCCTTCCGGCCCGCCCGCTGACATTTCTCAGCCCCCCGCCGGGCGCGAGCCGCCGATTCCGGAAACAGCGCGGTTTTCGGGGCTTTTTGGATCGAGGCACCCGGCAAGATTTGCCGCCTGCCCGGCAAGAATTTCCCAGCCCGGCAATTTTTGCCGGGCGGATTCTGCCCCCTGATGGTTTCCGCGCGGTTCGGGAGTCCGGCGCGGCCGCTCGCGGTTCTTCGTTAACGGGTGCTTCAAATTTTCCGGAATGGGCGTTGCGAAGGGACGCCCGGGACAAACCATCCCGCGAGCACAACGCTCAGAGACGACCAGAACGGAGGTACTAATGTTAAGCGTCAATACCAATACGGGCGCAATGGCCGCCCTGCAATTCCTCAATCAGACCCAGTCCGACCTGCAGACGACGCAAAGCCACATCAATTCCGGCTTGAAAGTCGCTTCGGCCACGGACAACGGCGCCGTCTATGCCATCGCGCAGAACATGCGCGGCAACGTAGCGGGTTATCAGGCGGTATCGGATTCCTTGAACCGCGGCGTTTCGACCGTGGACGTTGCGATTTCCGCCGGCCAGTCCATTTCCGACCTGTTGAACGAACTCAAGGGCAAGGCGCTGGCCGCGTCCGACTCCTCGCTCGACACGGCCAGCCGCAATGCGCTGAACGCGGACTTCACCGCGCTCCGCGATCAGATCACCACCATCGTGCAGAACGCCTCGTTCAACGGCGTCAATCTGGTGGACGGCTCGACTGCCAATTATCAAGCATTGGCGTCGTCCGACGGCACCAAGAAGATCACGGCCGCCGGCCAGACCTTGAAGCTTTCCGGCACCATCGTGACCATCAAGTCGACCTCGACCATTTCGACGCAGAGCAAGGCGTCGACCATGGTTTCCACGATCAACTCCTCGATCCAGAACGTCAACGCGGCCTTGGCGAAGCTCGCCTCCGGCGTGAAGAAGTTCCAGATCCAGAGCGACTTCGTGAACAATCTGGTCAACACGCTGAATGCCGGTATCGGCAACCTCGTGGATGCGGACATGGCGACGGAGAGCGCCAAACTGCAATCCTTGCAAGTGAAACAACAGCTCGGCGTCCAGGCCTTGGCGATCGCCAATTCGGCCCCGTCGATCACGTTGTCTCTGTTCAGGTAAGGGAATTGGATGGGGCCGGCCAAGCCTTGCGGCCGCCGGTCCCACCCGCTTCTCGCATGGTTTTGTTTTCTTTTGTTCCGGTCAGCTGAGAAAGGCGAGAAAATCGCGACACGCCCATGGTCGATCCCATCTCCAACGCAACAAGCGCGCGTGAGGCCGGTCTCAACCAGAACCGTCCGCAAACGCCAGCCTATGCGCCGGGCGCGCCCGATGCGGCGACCAATCTTCCACCGGATATGCGCATCGAAGCGCTTCAGGCCGCGGTCGAGAAGCTGATCAAGAAAAGCCTGCCCAACAATTCCAAGCTGCAGGTCGAGCAGGACAAGACGACCGGCTTCTTCATCTACCGGTCGATCGATCCGGACACCGGCGAGGTGATCCGGCAATGGCCGCCGGAGCAATTGGTGGAATTGCGCGACCATCTGAAAGACATGGAAGGCATGCTGGTCGATACCAAGGCGTAAATCGCACGCACGCGCTCGCCCTCAGGCGCCCGCCGCGCGCCCTATTCAAGCCCAAATCCGCCCCCCATCCGTCTTGCCCGAACCATCGGAAAAGCGCACCCTTGTGCGGGAATTTCGGACGCGAAGGGCCAGACGCGCCGATCCTAAGCGCGCAAGGCCCGCTCAGGGGAGGATGTCATGCGCAACGCTCTCATGCTTACCGTCTCGCTCAGCCTCATGGCCGCCGTCTCGGCAGTCCATGCGCAGGGTGCGGCAGCCCTTCAAGGCCAGGTCACATCCGTCAAGGAAGGCGCCATGGAAGGCGTCGTGGTCAGCGCCAAGAAGGACGGCAGCACAATCGCGATCTCGGTCGCGACCGATAAAAGCGGCCATTACAGCTTCCCGGCCGACCGGCTGGAAGCGGGCCATTACGCGCTGAAGATCCGCGCCATCGGCTATGAGCTGGACGGTCCGGGCACCGCCGACGTGAAGTCTGGCACACCCGCCACGGCCGATCTGAAGCTCGCGCCCACCAAGAACCTCTCCGCCCAGCTCACCAATGCGGAGTGGCTCATGAGCGCGCCGGGCAGCAACGAACAGAAGAAATTCCTGCTCTCCTGTAATTCCTGCCATTCCTATCAGCGCATCGTGAATTCGCAGCATGACGCGGACGAATTCATGCAGGTGTTTGACCGCATGGCCGGCTATTACCCGGGCAGCATGCCGACCAAGCCGCAGCGCCTTGTCGGCACCGCCCGGCGCAATCTCGGCGGCGGCATGGGCAATGCGTCAGGCGCCGATGGCGCGCGTGCCAAGGTGATGGAGAATGCCGCCCATTGGCTCGCCAGCATCAACCTCAGCAAGGGCCCCGAACGAGGCTACGAGCTGAAGACGCTGCCCCGCCCCACGGGTAAGGCAACCCGCATGATCGTCACCGAATACGATCTGCCGCGCAAAACGATCATGCCCCACGACGTGATGGTCGATAGCGACGGCATGGTCTGGTACTCCGATTTCGGCTCGCTCTTCATGGGCAAGATGGACCCCAAGACCGGCAAGGTCACCGAATATCCGATCCCGAAGATCAAGGACGGCTTCCCGGAAGGCACGCTCGACCTGGAACAAGACCACGACGGCAATATGTGGGTCGCCATGATGTATCAGGGCGGCGTCGCGCGCCTGAACAAGAAGACCGGCAAGGTCGATACCTGGTCCGTGCCCAAGGAATGGCAAACCGACGCCACCCAGCAATCCTTCGCCTCGCCCAATTCGGTCCATATCGACGGCAAGGTGTGGGTGAAGAATTCCGACCGCGCCCAGATCATGCGGCTCGATGTGAAGACCGGCCAATGGGAGAATTTCGGCTCCTTCACCGATCCCGATACCAAGCGGCCGATCGGCTCCTATGGCATCAATGCCGATCTGAACAACAAGCTCTATATGCTCGATTTCAACGCCAACAATATCGGCGTGCTCGACGGCGCGACGAAGAAGCTGGAGGTCCACAAGACGAGCATCCAGGCTTCGCGCCCGCGCCGCGGCCGCGTGGACGAACAGAACCGCCTGTGGTTCGCCGAATATGATGGCAATGCGGTCGGCGTGTACGACCCGAAATCGAAGGCGATCAAGGAATGGGTGGTCCCGACGCCGTGGGCGAACCCCTATGACGTCGTGGTCGATAAGAACGGCGACGCCTGGACCGGCTCGATGATGACCGACCGCGTCACCCGCATCAACACCAGGACCGGCGAGATGACGGACTACCTCCTGCCCAACTCGACCAATATCCGCCGGGTATGGGTGGACAATTCCACGACGCCCGTCAGCTTCTGGGTCGGCAGCAATCACGGCGCCTCGATCGTGAAGCTTCAGCCGCTCGAATAGGACGGAACGAAAGACGGGAGAGCGCGCAAAGGATTTGCGCTCTCCACCCTTGTTCTTCAAAGGGGGAGACATGCAGTCGAGCAGAGCACGGACGATCCTCGCCGGCATCGCGATTCTCGCGGTCGCCGCAATCGTGATCTGGGCGGGACGGCGCCCGGCGGAACAGGCCGCAGCCCCCGCTTCCCCGCCGCCGCAAGCCGCTGCCGCAGCATCACCCCAGGCTGCGCCCGAACCGGAAAACACCGACCCGGATCAGCGTTCCATTCGCATCTACGAATTCCGCAAGGCGGCGGATTCCGGTCCCGACCGCGGACGCGAAATCTTCTATTACAAATGCTGGTTCTGCCATAACGAGTTCGCCGGCCCGCAGAGCGCGCCCGATCTCGCCACCGTCTACAAGCGCAAGCAATTGCTCTCCGGGCGGCCCACCACCGACGACGGCATCAAGGACGAAATCCGCAATGGCGGCGCCGGCATGGCGGCGTACAAATACACGCTCAGCGAGGCCGACCTGAACGATCTCGTCAGCTATCTGAAGAGCGGCTGCTGCTGGAATTCCGATTCCCCGCCGCCCAATCCGCGCTTCCGCGCCAACACCGCCGGACTGACACAATGAGCGATGGCCGCTTTCCTCCCCCGTTTACGGGGGAGGTGGCCCAGAGGGCCGGAGGGGGCGCACATCCGGATGCGCTAAGCCGCCGCTCCATGTTCCAGACAGTCGCCGCGGCCGCAGCCGGGGCAGCGCTCCCCTCTCAGGCTTTCGCGCAGAACGCGCCCGCCATTGCGGAAGCCGCCGATTATGTGCGCGATCCCAACCGCTGGGGCACGCCCGAAGTCGCCGCCCTCTTCCCCGGCTTCCAGCATCTCGACATGAAGACCAAAGGCGCGATCATCCGCCTGCGCCATGGCGGCTCGGGTCCGCCGCTCCTGCTGCTGCACGGCAATCCGCTCTCCCATGTCTCCTGGTACAAATTGGCGCCGAAGCTCGCGCAGCATTATCATTTGGTCATGCCGGATTTGCGCGGCTATGGCGATTCCTCGCTGCCCGATCCCGGACCCAATCACATCAATTACAGCTTCCGCGCTTTTGCGGAGGACAACATCGAGATCATGCAGCAGCTCGGTCACGACCGCTTCTATGTGGCGGGGCACGACCGGGGCGGCCGCACCACCCATCGCATGTGCCTGGATCATCCCGAGCGCGTCATGAAAGCGTGCATCATGGACGTGCTGCCCAATTACCATGTGTGGACGAACACCTCGAAGGGCTGGGCGCTCTCGTCCTGGCATTGGGTGTTCATGGCACAGCCCGAACCCTTTCCGGAACGCATGATGAGCGCGGCCGGGGCGGAATTTTTCCTGCGCAACCGCATGGAGATTCGCGGCGGCACGGGCACAGGCTTCATCCGCGAGGTGTCGTTCAACGAATATGTCCGCGTCTTCACGCTGAAGACCATGACCGGCTCGTGCCGCGATTACCGGGCCACGGCGACCTGCGATTTCGAAATGGATACCGCCGACAAGGACCGGAAAATCGCGACGCCCACGCTGATCCTCTGGGGCGCGCGCGGGCCCGAACGCAGCAACGAATTCATCGACGTGTGGAAGCGATACGGCACCAACATGCAAGGCGCAGGCCTCCCGAGCGGCCATTACATGCCCGAAGAAGTGCCGGACCTGCTCTACGACCGGTTCACGAAATTCTTCACGTAAGCAGCGCGAGGATCAAATGACGGCCGAGTCTGAAAAAGCCTGTCATACCGCGACAACGGCTCCCCCCCGCACCAATTGCGAGACCGGCGGGGATCACAACCAATCGGCTTCAACGACGATGCGAACCACGCTCAGCCGCCGTGGATTGGTCCAGACAATCGTCGCGGGCGCAGCGGCTTCCGCCATCGCGACGCCTGCGCCCGCACAGACGGCGGCGATCGTGACGGAAGCCACAGCCGCCGATTACGCCCGCGATCCGACCCGCTGGGGCAGCGCTGAAGTCGCCGCCCTCTTCCCCGGCTTTAAGCATCTCGACCTGCGCACCAAGGGCGCGATCATCCGTGTACGCCATGGCGGGTCGGGACCGCCGCTTCTTCTGCTGCACGGATATCCGAACAGTCACGTGCTCTGGCACGCGGTCGCGGCAAGGCTGGCGCAACGCTACCACGTCGTCTGCCCGGATTTGCGCGGCTATGGCGATTCCTCGCTGCCCGAGCCCGGACCCAATCTCTCCAATTACAGCCATCGCGTCATGGCCGAGGACATGATCGAGGTGATGGAACAGCTCGGGCACCAGCGTTTCTTCCTCGCCGGCCATGACCGTGGCGCACGCGTTTCCCATCGCATGTGCCTCGACCATCCCGAACGCGTGATGAAGCTTGTCCTGCTGGACATGCTGCCGACCTATCATGTGTGGACCAATACGACCCGCGAGTGGGCGCTCGGCACCTGGCATTGGGCGTTCTTAGCCCAGCCCGAACCATTTCCCCAGACCATGATCGATGCGGTGACGCCCGAGTGGTTCCTCACGAACCGCGGCGGCATCCCCCGTCAGCGGCCCAAGATCGTAATGGACGAATTCATACGCTGCTTCACGCCGAAGACGGTCAGCGGGGCGTGCCGAGATTATCGCGCCGGCGCAACCATCAATTTCGACATGGATGCGGCCGACAAGGACCGGAAAATCGCGACGCCGCTGCTGGTTCTGTGGGGCACGCGGGGATCGCCACCCACCGATGAATATCCCACGGTCTGGCGCAAATATGCGAGCAGCCTTGTCGACATCCAGCCGCTTCCGAGCGGCCACTACCTGCAAGAAGAACAGCCCGACCGGGTTTATGACTATTTCATCAAATTCTTCACGGCGTGAAGGAGGACGGACAATGGGCATTCGAGCGAAGCGTGCGGCGCTTTCTGCGACAGCGATCTTGGCCATTGGGCTCTATGCGCTTCCGGCGAACGCCGCCAATGCGGAGCGGTTGCTCGGCGGCGCCAAGGGCAGCGTGACGAACGATTCCGGCATCCCGCTCGAAGGCATGATGGTGCAGCTTGTGGCCGCGAAGAACGGCATGCGTACCACCGCCTACAGCGATGCCGACGGCCATTACGAATTCCCCAAGCTCGATCCCGGTTCCTATACGCTGCGCATCGCGCAGCCGCGCGAATATCAGCCCTATACGAAGAAGGACGTCGCCATCAACGGTTCGCCGATGCTGGAGGACATCAAGCTCACGCGCGCCTTCAAGGCGGAGTTGCTGCCCTTCCGCAAGGACATCGCGGCGCAGATGACCGGCACCGAATGGCTGATGAGCCTGTCGGGCACCTATGAAGACAAGCGCCTGCTGACGCTCAACTGCAATTTCTGCCATTCCTATCAGCAGATCCTGCGCAACCATTATGACGAGCATGGCTGGGAGCAGATCGTCCGCCGCATGACTCACGGGGCGGGCTCACCCTTGATCCTGATGCGGCCGCAGGGGCGCTTCAACGATGCCCTCGAGCAGCAGCTCGTGAAATGGCTCGCGACCGTGCGCGGGCCGGAATCGCAGGACCCGTCCTTCATGACGCTGCCGCGCCCGAAGGGCCGTCAGACGCGCATGATCGTCACCGAATATGAACTGCCGCGCCTGGAGATGGCTACCCATGACGTGCACGGCAATGCCGACGGAAAAATCTGGTACAGCACGCACCGCAGTTCCTTTGTCGGCCTGCTCGATCCGAAGACGGGCACCGTCAAGGAATATCATGTGCCGCTGCCCGCCAAGGACGCGCTTCCCGGCACGCATTGGATTCATGTCGACAAGACAGGCATCGTCTGGGGCTCCGAGAATTGGGCGCATAACATCTGGCGCTTCGATCCGAAGACGGAGCAATTCTCGAAGGTCCATTGGGACGTGAAGGAACCCATCAACGCCCCGATGGGCGGCAATTACGCGCTCGGAGACGACGGCACCATCTGGAGCGCCCGCAACAACAAGGTGCAGGGCATCGATTCGCTCACCGGCAAGGAAGTCAAAGCCTTCCCGAGCAAGAAATTCGCCGCCACCTATGGCAGCGCCATCAGCGCGGACAACCGCTATTTCGGCGGCGGCGCATGGCCGCGCGACGGGGTCATCGTGGCCGACCTGAAGACGGGCGAGATGTGGGAGCCCGATACCGCCATCAATTCCGGCCCGGCGCGCGGCGAGTTCGATCCGCAGGACAATTATTGGGCAGGCGAGCGCAGCGGCGGGCTGGTGAAATTCGACATCCAGAAGAAACAGGTGTCCGAATACAAATCGCCCACACCCTTCACCGCCTTCTATACCGCCCGTCCCGACAAGAACGGGGAGGTGTGGGCCGGTGAATCTCACAGCGGACGCTACGCGCGGTTCAATCCCAAGACCAACGAGTGGGTGGAATATGTGCTGCCGGAGCCTTACGGCTTCGACCGCGAATCCTGGATCGACAATTCCACCGACCCGGTGACAGTCTGGTACACCGACCATGACGGCTGGATCACGCGCCTGCAGCCGCTGGATTGATGTTCGATTTTTGCCCCTCCCGATGCGAGGGAGAGGTCGCTTCGCCGAAGCGGGAAGATGCCCGCCGGTGTAACGGATTGCTCTAGGGAGGGGCTCGATGCGGATTGGTTGGAAACCTTGTGCGGCGGTGCTGGCCGCAACGCTGTCATCGTCCGTATACGCTCAGCCTTCCCCCGGCATTCCCGGCGTGGTCGCGCCGGGCGCGCAAGCAGAACTGGTGAGCGAGGCCTTCAACAACACGGAGGGCCCGGTCGGCATGCCTGACGGCAGCCTTTATTTCTCCGACACCAATGCGAGCATGACCTATCATCTCGCCCTCGACGGCAAACTCACCATCGAGCGCGTCAACACCAACCGCTCGAACGGGCTCGGCCTGACGCGCGACGGCAACATGATCTGGGTCGAAGGCGACGGCCCGCGCCTTACCATGGCCGACAAGGTGCGCGGCGGGTACCGCAATCTCGCGCCCGGTTTCCGGCTGTTCCAGCCCAACGATCTGATTGTGGATGCCAAGGGCGGCGTCTATTTCACCGATCCGGGTCCGCGCCCCGTGACGCCGGGGCTGAAGGTCTATGTGTATTACATCCCGCCCGGCAGCGACAAACCCATCGTGATCGATGATTCCGTGCCGCGCCCGAACGGCATCACGCTGTCGCCCGACGAGCGCACGCTCTATGTCGACAACACCGTGGGCACTGTCGTTTTCCGCTATGACGTGAACCCCGACGGCACGGTCAAGAACAGGCGCGATTTCGCGACGCTCCACGACATCAAGCCGGGCGAGGAAGGCTTCGGCGACGGCATGGGCATGGACAAGGACGGGCGGCTCTATGTGACCAGCCTCACCGGCATCCAGGTGTTCGACAAGAGCGGCAAATATCTCGGCACCATCAAGGTGCCGCGCCAGCCGTCGAACGTGGCCTTCGCCGGGCCCGACAAGAAGACGCTCTACATCACTGCGCGCCAGGGGCTCTATCGCCTCAACATGCTGTCACAAGGCCCCAGCCGTCCGGGAAAATAGGAGATCATCATGTCGTTCAAATCTCGTCTGATCGCAGCCGCGGCGGCGCTGCTGGCAGCGTTTGGCGCGTCCGATGCCCAAAGTCAGGGCCAGCGCGTGACGCTGTACGAAGGAGCGCGGCTGATACCGGGAGACGGCACGCCGGCGATCGAGAACTCCGCCTTCCTGGTCACGGGCGCGCAGTTCACCCGGATCGGGCGCAAGGGCGAAATCCCGCTGCCCGCCGGGGCGATGCGCGTCGATCTCACCGGAAAGACGGTGATGCCCACGCTGGTCGACATGCACGGCCATTTCGGTTTCCAGAATCTCGCCGCCGGCACCATGTCCAAGGAGAGCTTCACCCGCGATAACCTGATCGACCATTTACAAAGGCTGGCTTATGTCGGGGTCGGCGCGGTGGTGGGCGTGGGCGATCTGGTGGACCGCTCGGACATGCATGGCGGGCGCACCAAATGGGGCGACGTGCCTTTGCGCGTGCGCAACGAGGTCGTCCCCGGCGCGGCTTTGTTCAAGACCGCCGGCCCCGGCATGGCGTGGCCCGGTTCGGGCGCACAAGGCGATCCCTCGCGCGTGGATGTGTCCTATCCGGTTTCGACGCCGGACGAAGCCCGCGCGGCCGTGCGCGATTACGCGCAGATGAAGCCCGAATTCATCAAGATCTGGGTGGACGACCGCGACGGCCAGAAGAAGACGCTGACGCCCGCACTCTACGGCGCCATCCTCGACGAGGCGCACAAACTCAACATCCCCGTCGGCGTGCACAATGTGAAACTCTCCGACGCCAAACTGATGATGAAGGGCGGCATGGAGGGCTGGCTGCACGTTCCGGTGCGCGGCGGCGATGTGGCCGACGCCGAAATCATCCAGATGGTAAAGGATCGCATCGCGCGCAACGACCGGCCGAACATGTGGGTGACGCCCGCCCTCATCACCGCCTGGATGAACATGTCGGGCGGGCCGCAGCGCCCCGCATGGCTGGATGACCCGCTGCTGAAGGCGCTGTATTCGCCGGCCCAGATCGAAAGATATTGGGGCGCGCCGTTGAAGAAGATGACACCGGCTCAGGTCGCCAAAGCCAAATCCGCGTTCGACGCCGACGCAAAGAACATGATGCTGCTGCGCGCGGCCGGCATGAAAGTGGTGGGCGGGACCGACACCGGCCAGACGCGTCATCTGGTGGCGTTTCAGAATCATCTCGATCTCGAAAGCATGGTCGCCATGGGCATGTCGCCGATGGACACGATCAAGGCTGCGACCAGCGATGGTGCTGCGGCCGGCCATTTCAACACCGGTCTGGTTGCGGCTGGTCGTCAGGCCGACTTCATCGTGCTGAATGCGAACCCGCTCGACAGCATTTCCAACACCCGCAAGATCGACAAGGTGTATCTCCGCGGCGATGAAGTGCCGCGCGCCCAATACGCCGCGAAATGGGCGGCCCAACTGAAAACCGCCGCGGCGAAGTAGAGGAACGCGCATGAGCGAAAACAACGAATCCCGACGCAACTTCCTGAAGACCGCGGTTGCAGGCGCAGGTGCCGTGGCAACGGCCGCCGTGACGCCGCAAGCCGCGGCGGCGCCCGCCATGCAGATGGACCATGGCGGGGCGAAGCTCGGCGCGTTCTTCAACCCGGAAGAAGCAGCCGCCATTGCCGCCTTCACTGAACGGCTGATGCCGGGAGGGCCCGGCGGCCCCGGCGGGCCCGGCAAGCCCGGCGCGACGGAAGCCGGCGTGCTCAATTACATCGATCTGGCATTGGCCGGCGCTTATTCGGATATGCAGGAATTCTATCGCCACGGCCTTCAACAACTCGACGCCTATTCGCGCAAAACCCGCAGCGCCGCCTTCACGCGCCTCACCCCCGCGCAGCAGGACGAAATCATCACCGCTCTGGAATCCGGCAAGGCCGATGGCTTCACTTGGCCCTCGCCCCGCGCCTTCTTCGAGACGCTCCGTACACATACGATGGAAGGCATGTTCGCGGACCCCCTCTATGGCGGGAACAAGGATTTCGCCGGCTGGCGGCTCGTCGGCTTCCCCGGCGCGCAGCTGCAGTTCAGCCAGACCGAAATGCAGAGCAAAGCCGCCTATACAGGCGGCGCCATCGTCGGCCTGCAAGCCACGCGGAAGGTGTGACATGGCGACCGAGAAAACAGACGTCGTGATCGTGGGCGTCGGCGGCGCGGGCGGCATCCTTGCGGCCGAGCTTTCCAAAGCGGGGATGCGCGTGATCGGGCTCGAACGGGGCCCGCGCCTGAAGACGCAGGATTTCGAACCGCACGACGAACTGCGCTATTTCCAGCGCCAGGACCTCCGCCCCAACCCGAAGAAAATGCCCATCACCTGGCGCGCCAATGCGAATGCCCGCGCGGTACCGCTGAACACGCTGAACTACGGCGCGCAAGCAGGCGGCGGCACTGTGCATTACGGCGCGCTGTCCTGGCGCCTGCACGAGGACGATTTCCGCGCCCGCACCAACACGCTCGCCCGGTATGGCGCCAAGGCTATCCCGGAAGATTCCTCGCTCGTCGATTGGCCGCTCTCTTACGCGGACCTCGAACCCTTTTATGACCGCGCCGAATACGAGATCGGCGTTTCGGGCAAGGCCGGTAATCTGAAAGGCTCGAAAATCGCCGGCGGCAACGTGTTCGAAGCCCCGCGCCAGCGCGATTATCCCCTGCCCGCTCTGATCCCGGACCGTTCGGGCCTCATCTTCGACGCGGCGGCGAAGAAGCTCGGCTACCACCCGTTCTCGTCCCCTCGCGCCATCCTTTCGCAGGCCTATAAGGGCCGGCCCGGCTGCACCTATTGCGGTTTCTGCCAGGCGTTCGGCTGCCATGTCGGCGCGAAGTCGAGCATCCTGGTGACCAAGCTCCCCGAAGCCGACGCCACCGGCAATTTCAAGCTTTTGACCGGCGCCATGGTCTATCGCGTCGACAGCGACAATACGGGCCGCGCGACCGGCGTTTCCTATTACGGGCCGGACGGTTCGGAAAACACCGTCGAAGCCGATCTCGTGATCCTGGCGCCCTTCACCTATGACAACACGCGGCTTTTGCTGCTGTCGAAGACGGCGAAATTTCCGGACGGGCTTGCCAATTCGAGCGGCTGGGTGGGCAAAGGATTCATGACCCATATCCGCGCGCGGGTGCAGATCGCCTACGACAAGGAATCGGTCAACGTCTATATGGGGCCGAGCGCGCAAAAGCATTCCATCGACGATTTCAACGCCGACAATTTCGATCATGCCAATCTCGGCTTCATCCGCGGCGCGCAAATCTCCATTGGGCCGGTTGCGCTCGAAGGCGGCCCAATCGGCGCCGTCACGATGAACCCGCCGCCGGGAACGCCGCGCTGGGGTGCGGCCTATCGCGATTTCTTCGCCAAATACTATACCCGCCATGCGGCCATCGCCGCCCAGATCGAGGACCTGCCCTATCCCCATCAGACCATCGATCTCGACCCGAATGTGCGGGATGCCTGGGGTCTGCCCGCGCCGCGCGTGACCTACGATTCACGCCGGCCGAACGAGAACGCGCGCATGGAATTCATGGCGCGGAAGATGGAGGAGATGGGCCGCGCCTCGGGCGCCGATCTGGTATGGCGCTCACCCGAAACGGGCGGCGCGCCCGGCGGCCATCACATGGGCGGCACGCGCATGGGAAGCGATCCGAAGAATTCGGTGGTGAACCGTTACGGCCAGAGCTGGGACGTGCCCAATCTGTTCCTGCTGGGAAGCTCGAATTTCCCGACCATGGGCAGCGGCTTCAACCCGACGCTCACCATCCAGGCGCTCGCCTATATGAGCGCGGATGCGATCGTGAACCGCTATCGCAAGAGCCCCGGCCCGCTGATTTAGCGCAGGCGATATTTGCTAATTCCCTGTTGTCATCCCGGCCAGCGCTGCACCGGCAGCGCGTGAGCCGGGACCTACCGAGACATCGGCTCCGTGGGTCCCGGGTCTCGCGACTTTCGCCGCTCGCCCGGGATGACAAGCCAATACGTGCTATCGCCCGTCCAGCAGGTCGCGGATCATGTCTTCGCCTTCCGGGCTGTAGATCCAGGATTCCGCTTCTTCCTTGCTCGCGAACTGCAGCGGCACCCGGTGCGGCTTCACCCGCTCCGGCGCGGGTATCAGCACTTCATAGGTGCCTTCGAAACGCATATCCTTGGTGAGTGCCGCATAAGGCGGCGGCAGCTCTCTCTGCTTTTTCTTCGCCATGGCAATTCCTCCGGATCAGGCTGCGTAAGCGCGTCCACGATTGTCGCGTGGACGCTGATGGGAACGGGCGTGTTTGTTCCTGGGTTCCTGCTTTTCGGACCGTGGAGCGGGGGGAGCGTTGCGATCTCCGCCCATTGCGGTCAGCGGCTGCTTCACCAGCCGCTCGATGGCGCGCAGCGAATCCCGTTCGGCCGGGTCGCAGAACGCAATCGCAATGCCGCCGGCGCCCGCGCGCGCCGTGCGTCCGATGCGGTGAACATAGCTCTCCGCCACGTCGGGCAACTCGAAATTCACCACATGGCTGACATCGTCGATGTCGATGCCGCGCGCCGCGATATCGGTCGCCACCAGAATGCGCGCGCGTCCGGCGCGGAACAGTTCGAGCGCACGCTGCCGCGCGTTCTGCGATTTGTTGCCGTGGATCGCTTCGGCGACATGGCCCGCCTTCTCCAGATGCTCGGCCACCTTGTTGGCGCCGTGCTTGGTGCGGGTGAAAACGATGACGCGTTCCATCTTGGGATCGGCGAGCAGCTTCTGCAGCAGAGCGCGCTTCTCCTGCGCGGCCACGAAGTAGACACGCTGCTCGATCTTGTCCGCCGTCACGGTCGCGGGCGAAATGTCGATCCGCTCGGGATCGCGCAGTATCTCGGCCACCAGATGGGCGACTTCCCCCGGCATCGTCGCGGAGAACAGCATCGATTGACGCTGGCGCGGCAGATGCGAGACGATCCTTCGCACATCGCGGATGAAGCCCATGTCGAACATGCGGTCGGCTTCGTCGATGATGAGCGTCGTCACCGCGTTGAGCCGCACATGTTTCTGCGCAACGAGATCGAGCAGGCGGCCCGGCGTCGCCACCAGAATATCGACGCCCTGGCGCAGCGCCTGAACCTGCCGGTTCTGATTCACGCCACCGAGAATGACCGCATGGCGGAGCTTCAAATGGCGCCCATAGCTGCGAAGGGATTCGTCGATCTGGATTGCGAGCTCGCGCGTTGGCGCCAGAATGAGCGCGCGCGGCGAATGCGGTACCGGGGCGACCCGCGGGTCGGCCAGACGCTGCAGCAGCGGCAGACCGAAGGCGGCCGTCTTGCCGGTTCCGGTCTGCGCGATACCGAGAACATCGCGGCCGGACAGAATAACGGGAATGGCGCGGGCCTGGATCGGTGTAGGAGTGGTGTAGTTTTCGGCCGTCAACGCACGGCGGAGCGGCTCGGCAATGCCGAGCGATTCAAAAGTCGAATGAGTCACGAGTTATCCTTGTTGCACCAGAACAGCAAAATGCGGGTTCTTCGGCGGTTGCCGTCTTCCACGCACATCTGGAGCGAACGGTATGTTGGAAATCCACCCCGCCGTGACAGGCGCTTTTGTATTTATACGCCGTCGTGCGACCGCGAGGGTGTGCTGCCTATATCGGGGAGAGCCTGTTCAAGTCAACCCCAAACCAAACATTATATTGCGGTGCGGCATAGACGTTTGCTTCATGATTCCGTCATTCCGGCGCGCGCGGCCTTGCGTTTTGCGGCCTGCACCTCGTTTTCGAGCGCCGCCAGAAAGCGTGAGCGGTCCTTTGCGGTGAAACCGGGATTGAAGGTCTGGCCGCCGGTTGCTTCGCGCAGATGGCGGTGGAGATCGCGCATACCGAGCGCCATGCCGATACTGTCTTCGGTGAACTTCCGGCCCGACGGACCGAGTGCGCAAGCCCCTTTCTTCAGGCAGCGCGCGGCGAGCGGAATGTCGGCAGTGACCGCAATATCGAACGGCCCGATGCGATCGGCGATCCAATCGTCGGCCGCATCCGGGCCTTCGGCCACCACGGTTGTGCGGATGCTCGGATTGGCGCTCGGCCTGATGCCGCCATTGCTGACGATATGAACGATCAGCCCATGCCGGACGGCCACGCGTTCGATCTCGCCCTTCACCGGGCAGGCATCGGCATCGACAAAGATTTCGGGCATTGCGAACGCGCCGCGCGCGCCTAGACGGCGTTGTTCTCGTTCCAGCGGATGGCTTCGCGCAAGAGCTCGGTAGCGTTGGCGAGCTTCAACTTGTCCTTGATGCGCGCGCAATAGGCCTGAACCGTCTTGATGCTGATCTGCAGGCGGGTTGCGACGGCCCTGGTTTCGAGCCCCTGCCCCAACAGGCGGAACACTTCGAGCTCGCGGTCGCTCAGCTCCTCCACAGGGCTCCCCGAGGACGGTTTGTTGTCGACGAATTTTTCCGCGAACAAGGCGGCGACGTCTTCGCTCACGCCGAGCCGGCCCGCCAGCACCTGATGGATCGCGGAGATGATCTTTTTCGTGGTTTCGCGCTTCATCACATAGCCGCGCGCGCCCGCCCGGATCGCGCGTTCGGCGTAATGGCGCTCGTCATGCATGGAAAGCACGATCACGCCGACCTGGGGATGCTGCACCTTCATCGTCTTGATCAGGTCCAGCCCTGAGCTTTCCCGCAGCGACAGATCGATGATCGCCAGATCCGGCGATTTCCGCTCGAGATATTCGAGGGCTTCCTTGGCACTTTCGGCTTCGCCCGAAATAGCAAGGTCGGGCTGCTGGTTGATCAGGCTCGCCAGCCATTCGCGCACCAGCGGATGATCGTCGACCAGCAAAATCTCATGCTTTTTCTCAGGCATAGTGCTGGTCGCGCTTTCTAATCTCATGGACGGGCTCCCTGTCGTGAATGGGATGGGGCAAGTAGCAGCTGACGGTCGTGCCGGTGGGAGTGGCCCGCTTGATTTCGAATCTGCCGCCGATGAGCTTAGCGCGCTGAGCCATGATCGTGAGGCCCATGCCGCCCTTTCTTGGCGCCGGTTCGGGAATGCCGATGCCGTCATCCGTCACGGTCAGGACCTCGCCATCGTCGCGGTCCTCGAGCGATATGACGACGTTTTTCGCCCGGCCGTGCTTGATCGCGTTGACGGTTGCTTCGCGGGCGAGGTGATAGAGGTGGTCGGCGGCCGACACGTCGGTGAACAGGATCGGCGCATCGCATTCGAATGTGCAATTGACCTTGAACAATTCGGTCGTCGCGGCGGCAAAATCCTGCAGCGCCTGCATCAACCCGCCGGCATGCATCTCCACCGGCTGGAGCCCTTTGGCCATCTTTCGCGACAGCGAGATGCCGTCCTCGATCAGATCGACCGCCTTGGCGGCTTCCAGGGCTTCGGGCGCCCCCTTGCGCGCCAGTTTTTCCTTCAGCACCTGTACCGCGAGCGCAGTTCCCGTCAGATGCTGGCACAGCCCGTCATGCAGGTCGAAACCCAGCCGGCGCCGTTCCCGCTCGCCCACATCCAGAAGCTCCCGCTCGAGGCGTTCGCGTTCGGCTATCTCGCGGCGGAGGTCGGACGTGCGCTCAAGCACGCGCAGTTCAAGTCCGAGCGTCAGTGAACGGACATAAGCGAGCAGTTCGATGACCAGCGCGTAAAAGACGAGGCGCGATACCGCGTTCCACACCGGTATCCACCAGCTATCGAATTGGAATCCCGCGGCCAGATCGCCCGCCGTGTACAGCACGACGCTCAACAGCGACAGCCCATAGGCCCAGGGAGAGCCGATATACCAAGCCGCCAGCGCAATCGGGTAGGCATAGAAGGGCGACCAGGACACCTGCCAGCCTGTCAGGTAATCGAACAGCCCGATCACCCAGACGATCGCGTTCAGCCCGAGAATGGCTCCCTGACGGGACCGTCCCGAAGGCCAATCGAACAGGTAGGAGGAACGGAACATCAATCTAGCCCTTTGCCGGAAATGCCCGAATCGACCTCGGCGGCACGGTCCAGCAGCACCCTCCACCCAAAACCGCCATGGCCGGATGATACACCGTCTTGGTAAAGATTAGGATTATACGCGACGCAAACTGTAATGTGTGTGTAAGGCTGCGCCTTCACAAGGTGCCCGAGCCACCCCCTGTCGGAAAATTTTACGGGCAAGAAGGCAAGATATCAGCCCTTTGTTACGCTGCCAGCGGCATCTAGGGCAGCCGGATGCCGGGCATTTACACCTCAGACTATCCGGCAAACGCCAGACGCACCGTAAGACACTGCCCGACACACCAGCTTTCGCTGTCATACCGGGAGACGGCAGACCGCGCCAATGCCATTTGTTTGTAGTACCCCGCCTACGCGTGAATTGCGCCCGATTTAGAAGTGCCTGCCACAATCCACATCCTTCCTGTCCGGCGTCCTACGTCAGGGTCGTAGGGGTGTGCCCGTGTCGGCAAACTGGACAAAATAATCGGCGCCCAAATCGGATAAATTCCGTTTTTCACATAGATTTCAGTAACTTATGTCGCATTGTACGGCTTGGCACAGGGATTGCTCTGTACTTTCCGGTCAGACGATTGGATTGGGGGTTGCGTAATGTATGCGTATCAGCTTTTCGGGAAACCCTGTGTCAGCGCAGGCATGCTGGCTGCGATTGCGTTTGCTTGCGGCACCGGCTCAGCGCTGGCGAACACCGACATCTACACAAGTTCGACCGGTTTGCTGAGCACCGCCGGCTTCCTCGACGTGCCGCTCACGGTGCCCAAGTTCAACATTCCCGGCGCCACATTGAATAGCGTAACCGTGACGCTGGACGGGACCGTAAACGGATCCATAGACCTGCAGTCGACCGGCACGTTCGATCCGTCGGTAAGCGCGACTTCACAGAGTTTTGGCAATCCCGCCGCAACCTCGACGACGCTCGGTACGGGCGGATTGCGAAACGTGGCCAGCCACTGGCTCGTCTTCAACGCAACCAAGTTCACCAGCGCCCAATTCTTCGTGGGCGAAAAAGTCACCGGCCCCGGAATTGTCGCCGGCGGCGCGGTCATCCAGAGCATCGACGCCGTCAATCATAGAATCGTGTTCAACCCCGGTGACGTCGTCTCAACCGGGACCGTGACGTCTTCCAGCAGCTATTCCCTCGCCTGCACCAGCGCCGCCTGTCCGGCCTGGACGCTCAATTTCCATGCGCAGCCTCCCAGTTCCATTCCCACGACCACGATCAATGCCGAAATCGACGCCACGGTTTCGGTTCAGGTCGGCTCGGGTCTGCTCGTCGTGCTGCCTTTGGCGGCGGTGGCGCCCACGCTGCAATTGGGACCGCAATTCGATCCGGACACCTACAATTTCACCCGAACCTATTCGGGCGCGGTCATCGATTCGGCGACGGCAGCAAGTCTTCTGCCCAGCTCCGGCGGTGTGACGCCCGGGAATGCGAACCCGAGCCCCATCGCCCAGACGGCACCTTGCAACATCCAGCTTAATTTCGGGAATTGCACGGTCGGTGGAAACACCTACGCCGTCGGCACGCAATACAGCGACCTGACGAACACACTGAGCGACAGCCTGTCCTTCACCTCTGTGAACGGGACCGATTTCACAGACTTCATCGGTTCGGGTCTCTATACGTTCCAGGCCGATGCTCTGGGCCATTCCTTCCACGACGGCGAGGGCAATGTCGGGTTTGTATCCAGCACGAATGCCCAGGCGGACCTCACCGTGCAGTATGACTACACGCCCCCGCCGGTAACGCGGCACCCTCATCCCGTCCCCGAGCCGGGTTCGCTCGCTTTGTTGGGAAGCGCGCTGTGGCTCGCCCGATTTGCCGGCTTCAGGCGCGGCAAGAAGGCCCGCGTCGCGGATTGAGCGTCAGGCCTGCTGCGCCGGAATCGACGCAACCTCCCTTCTGCCTATAGAATAAGAGCCGGATCGATCCGGCTCTTATTCGAGGCCCGGCCAGGGAGGGATTTATGAAATATCTGCTGTCGACGGTTATCATCGCGCTCACAATGACGGCTTCCGTGCAGGCGGCCGAAATCACGCTGGTCGCGCCCGGCGGCATCCGCGCCGCCGTCGAGGAGATGATCCCGGGCTTCGAAAAGAAGACCGGCCACAAGGTCAAGGCGACCTTCGGCTCCGGCAACGGCACCAAAGCCCAGGTGGTCAAGGGTGACGCCTTCGACGTTCCCATCGTCCAGCCGCCCTATCCCGACGTGCTCGCCTCGGGCAATGTGGTGACAGCGACCGAGACGCCGCTCGCCCATGTGGCCGTTGGCGTCGCGGTCAGGCCGGGCACGCCTCACCCCGACATCTCCACCCCGGAAGCGGTGAAGAAGCTGTTCCTGTCGGCGAAGTCGATTTCCTATCCCGACCCGAAAGGAGGCGCCGCGGCCGGCGTCAGCATGAACGAGACATTGAAGAAGCTCGGCATTTCCGAAGAGATGCAGCCCAAGATCAAGCTTGCCCAGGGCGGCGCGGGCGCAATGAAGATGCTGGCCGACGGCCAGGTCGATGTCGGGCTCACCTTCATCAGCGAGATCATCACGGAAAAGGGCGTGGAAGTGGTGGGGCCTCTGCCCGAGGCGATTTCCACTCCGACGCGGCTTTCCGGCTTCATCGGCGCGAAGTCGAAGGACCCTGCCGCCGCCAAGGAACTGCTGAGCTATCTGTCGGGCCCTGAGGCCGCAAAGGTCTACAAGGAACGCGGCATGGTGCCGGGGCGGTGAAAGAGGCGAATGGGGCGTAGCGAATAAGTGAGCGGCACATGATGGGCAATCGCGCACGCATTCGCTATTCGCTATGCGCCATTCGCGATTTTGTTCCATGAGCATTCTCGATCCGCTACCTTCCGACACCGTTCGCACAAATTATTGGACGAAGCTCGACGACGGCCGCATCCGCTGCGATGTCTGCCCGCGCGAATGCAAGCTGCATGAAGGCCAGCGCGGGCTTTGTTTCGTGCGGGCAGCGCAGCACGGCGAGATCGTGCTCACCACTTGGGGCCGCTCGTCAGGGTTCTGCGTCGATCCCATCGAGAAGAAGCCGCTGAACCATTTCCTCCCCGGCACGCCCGTGCTCAGCTTCGGCACCGCCGGGTGCAATCTCTCCTGCGCCTTCTGCCAGAACCACGACATCTCCAAGAGCCGCGAAACCGATACGCTGGCCGACCGCGCCACGCCCGAGGTGCTGGCGGCGGCCTGCGTGAAGCTCGGCTGCCGCTCGATCGCGTTCACCTACAACGATCCGACGATTTTCTTCGAATATGCGATGGATGTGGCGGAAGCCTGCCATGCGGTGGGCATCAAAACGGTGTCGGTGACGGCCGGTTACATGAACCCGCTCCCGCGCGCGGAGTTCTATCGTCACATCGATGCGGCGAATGTGGATTTGAAAGCCTTTACCGAGGCGTTCTATTACAAGATCACGAAGTCCCATCTCCAGCCGGTGCTGGAAACGCTTGAGTATCTCAAGCACGAAACCAAGACCTGGTTCGAGATCACGACGCTTCTGATCCCGGGCGAGAACGATTCGCCGAAGGAAATCGAAGCGCTGTCGAAATGGGTGGCGGAGAAATTGGGACCGGATGTGCCGCTGCATTTCTCGGCCTTCCATCCCGATTTCCGCATGCTCGACAAGCCGCGCACACCGCACGCGACGCTCGCGATGGCGCGCCGAATCGCGATGGAGAACGGTGTGCGCTACGCCTATGCCGGCAATGTCCATGATGTCGGACGGCAGAGCACCTATTGCCACCAATGCGGCGCCTGCCTGATCGAGCGCGATTGGTATGTACTCGGCGCCTATCGCCTGGACGGCGGGGGCAAGTGCCTTTCCTGCGGCACCCAATGCGCCGGCGTGTTCAGCGGACCGCCGGGCCAATGGGGCTCAAAACGCCTGCCGGTAAAGCTCGCCAATTTTCAGCCGGCCTGACAGCTGGATTTTCCTCCTCCGCGTGCGGGGGAGGTGGTTCGAAGGGCCGGAGGCTGGGCAAGACCGGGCTCCCCAAAACTCAAATTTTCTTTACGCCGATGGATGTGTGCTCTCCACCCGCGACCCCATATCTTTTCATGCGGCTTTAAGCGGAAGGAGATTCGATGGCGCGCGAAATACAGATGACGAAGATTGCCGGATGGGAGGCTTTTGCACCTTTATCGCACCGGAATCGGCGCCAAATAAAATGACCTTACCCCCGCTCGGTGCCGCGGAATCCCTGAAGAACAATTCCACTTATCCCCGTTTCAGCGGTGGGGAGGGGGGGATGAATGACAAAACGGGCTATCCCGGCGGCTCGCGCCCGCTTTCGCGGTGCCCGGCCAGGATGACAAATTGAGGCCGGCTACGCGTGGCCGGCCGGGTCTCCGAAGCTTTCCGTCACATAGCGGTAGGCCTCGAAGCTCGGCGACCAATGATCCACCGGCAGTCCCGCCTTGTGCTTCAGATGCCGGATGAAGCTCAACGGATCGTGGATGCCTTCCCACACGCTCGGCAGGAAGATCGCCTGTTTTCCCTGGTCGCGGATGATGAGCCCATCGATGTCCGGACGCAGAGCACGCGCAAGCTCGGCTTCGGTTTCGATGCGGATGCGTCGCGGCGTCGAGAGAATCGAAATATGGAAATTGAGCTGATCCAGCTCGGCCGCCGTGAGCGGCGGAAAGCGCGGATCGTCGAACGCCGATTTGCGCGCATTCTCGACGATATCGTTGACCAGCGGCTTATGCGGCAGCAGCGACCCGCGGCAGCCGCGCAAGCGGTCGCCGATCTTCAGCGTCACGAAGGTCGCGCGCTGGGCGCGCAGCAACCGCGGGATCGGTCCCTGGAACTGCACATTGATCGGCTGGCCCGGATTGTGCGCGCCCTGGCGGACCACTTCCTTGGCAAGCCGCACCAGAAGATCGCGCGTGCCGGTGTCGAGCGATGCCGAATGCGCATATTCGAAAGCGAACGAGCCGTAGCCCACCACGCGCTCGCGGCCCCCGCGGGTGTCGCCGGAATTTCTCACATCGAGCGCGGTGGCGCGCAAATCGCGCCGCTGCGCCTGATCCAGCAATCCATGGATCGAATAGCGCCCGCAGGCGCGATCGCCGTCGCAGCCTTGCGGCTGGAGCCGCTCGATGGCGACGGTGGTCTCGGCGTCCTTGGCGGTGCACGTGTCGTAATCGTGGTAGTGGCTCAGATCGGACGAAATGATGATGGCCGTCTCGGGTCCGCCCCAGAGCAGATCGAGCGCCTGCGACACCTGCTCCTTCGGCGTCTGGCCGACCAGGATGGGCAGGACCTGCACGTTGCCGAGCGCCCGCTGGATGAAGGGCAGATGAACTTCCAGGCTATGTTCGTTGACGAAAGGCGCTGCGTCGACCGTGACCCCCGGCTGGCGAGCCAGGGAATCGCGCGCGGCGGTTTCGACGGCCAGAGGCCCGAACGGCGTCGCCCACGCATTGGCCGGAGACAGCGCCATGCCGCGCACCGGCTGTCGATGATTGGGGCCCATCAGGATCACGCGCTTGATCTCACCTCTGCGCTTGGCGAGCAGGCTGTAGGCCGACCCCGCGACATCGCCCGAATAAATATGCCCGGCATGGGGCGCGATCACGGCTTTGGGGCTCAACGGCAGAGGCGCGGCCTTGGCGAGACTCGCGTCCACGCCGGCAGCGAGTTCATTGGGGTCGGCCGGATAGAAGGTCCCGGCGACGCCCGCGTGTTGTATCTCGGTCATGGCGCATATTTGCCCCAATCGCGGCCAACCGCCAAGCGCCCGAAACGCAAATTTCGCGCCAGACTTAATGGCAGACTTGATGACGGAGGGGTTTGCCCAAAGAACAGGGTCCCGCGCCAGCGACGCGGAGCCCTGCCGGAGGAACCTCTCTTAGAGCGGGCGATCCATGCCCGAAGACCTGTAGGCCTCCCGTTCGCGGCGCGCCTGCTCGGCCGTATAGGGCTTCGCTTTCTCGTCGAAGCCGGTCCAGCCCTCGCGCCGATAGATCTCGCCGCGCTCGCGGATGTTCACCGCCGAACTGTCGAGGATGGCTTCATAGCGGGAGCGCTCGCCGTCCGGCACCCGCGCCGTCACCAAAGTTCCGCCACGGCGCACGCCTTCGGCATAAACATGGGCCTCGTCCTTGCTGACGCCGGCCTGGGTCAGCCCACCGATGATGCCGCCCGCAATACCGCCGGTAACCGCGCCCGCAGCGGTGGCGGCCAGCCATCCCGCCGCAACCACCGGCCCGATACCCGGAATGGCGATGACGCCCAGACCGGCGAGGAGACCGGCCGCGCCCACAACGACCGCACCAATGCCAGCGCCGGCTTCCGCGCCCTCCGCCCGGTCGCCCTCCCTATCTACACGGTCGGTGCGCATGTCTCGGCCGCCCTGATACCAATTGTCGGCATTGCTCGCGACGATGCTGATGTCGCGCGACGAAAGCCCGGCGGCTTCCAGATCGCTCACCGCCTGGCCGGCGGCGGAATAATCGTCATAGAGACGTGAAATCGTGACGGTCATGTGTGTCTTCCTTCGTAGCTGGTTATGTGTGCTATTCGACGGTCACGTTGCCCTGATAATCGAGCGTAACGGCGACGGACTTGCCGTCTTTCATCGCCTTGCCACGCCAGAATCCGTTCGTGTCCTTGGCGAGGCCGCTCACATTCGCATAGCCACGCGCTTCGATACGGGCTTTGGCTTGACCTTCGGTGAAGCTGTTCGCACCCGCCGCCGGAGCACCCGGATTGTTGCCTTCGCTGGTCTTCACCGCGGGATTACCGGGTGCCTGATTGGTGTTCTGAGCGGGACCCGTCGCTTGATTGGTGCTGGTGGCGGCGGGCGGATTGGTGTTTGCGGAATTGGTATTGTATTGGGCAACAGCAGCGCCGTAGCCGGCAATCAAGATCGCTGCGGTCGCTGCACTCAACAAATGGCGCATATGCTCCTCCATTCTAGGGTTGGCTTCACAACTCGGGCCATGCGATTGAGTTCCAAGGAAAAATTCGCGGCTATGGTAATAGCCGCAGCTGCATCAGACGCGGAACTGATCGGCTCGACCGCACGTTCCCTCGCAGCAATTACCGTAGGGGACGTTTATGCTGACTTTGCGAAATGCATCGGAAGACGTGACCGGAGCAGCAAAAGAAATGACGGACCACATCGAAGATTGGGCGAAGGACGGGCTCCAAACCATCAAAGCGCGGCCCCTCACATGGGGCGCGGCGTCACTTGGCATAGGGGCTCTTGTGGGCGGCCTTTTTGCGCTTTGGCGGCAAACTCAAAACGGTGGGATGCCGAAGCTGTCTCGCCGCAGCATGCCTGTGCGCTCACGCGTGCGGCAGGCGATGCGAACAATGACGGACGCAGCAGAGACAACTGGACCAAAGAAGAAGACAGCCCGGAGAAAGCCCCGCGTCCGCGCTTCGGCAGCACCGCATCATTGATTTCACGCCGCCGGTTGCAGACCCATCACGCTGCGCAAGGCCGAGGCAATCGCCTCCGGCGGCTGAGCCCCCATGAATAGCGGCCTGCGGTTGGCGATGAACGCCGGGACCCCGGTGATGCCGGCGCGGCGTGCGGCGTCTTCGTAATGGCGCACAGGATCGGTCCCCTCCCCGCTTGCCAGGAATTGCGTGACACGTGCGCGATCCATTCGGGCAATTGCCGCGACATCGGCAAGAACGCCCGCATCTCCAATGTCGCGGGCTTGCGTGAAATAGGCGTGGAACAGCGCTTCCATCAGTGCCCCCTGCGTGCCCGCCTGCCCGGCAAGCCAGATCAGCCGGTGGGCTTTGAGCGTGTTTGGCGTCCTCTGCATCAGGTCGTAGCGGAAAATGAGCCCTTCCTGTTCGCCCAGCGCGGTGAGCTGCGCATCCAGCTCGAGCGAGCGCTCCAACGAGCCGAACTTCCGCAAGCGGTAGAGCTTCCGCTCCATGCCTTCCGGCGGCATATCGGGATTGAGCTCGAAGGGCAGCCAGCCGACGCGAATGCGTTCGCCCACGCCGAGGATGGCGAGCGCCTTTTCGAGCCGGCGCTTGCCGACATAGCACCAGGGACAGATGACATCGACGAATACCAGCAGTTCGATATCGGGTGCGCTCACGGTAATTTTCTTTCGCTCCAGACGCGTTGTTGCAGTATGGCGCAGCCGCTTCGCGGGCGCGAGTGTGCGGCCCCCCGGCTTGACGCCTTATCCCCGAAGGAGGAAATTCTTCTCAGGTGAGATTCGAGTTTGGGTCTCATCGATGCGCGCCGGTGCCCGAGAGGGCTCCACGGGAACGCAGCGGGGGATACTTCCCCAATCTGCGGCTGTCCCTGCAACTGTGAGCGGCGAGCGCATGCACCAGGCGGCCTGAAACGGCCGCAGCCACTGGGAGCGATCCTGGGAAGGCGGGCATGACGCGCGGACCCGCGAGCCAGAAGACCGGCCGGTGCGTGTCGCTCATGTCCGGACCAGGTGAGTCCGAGGCACGGCTAATCCCCGCGAGCGACGTGGCGGCTTTGCGCCGCCTGTAGCGGCAAGCGCGTTGATGCGCGTGCGCCGCCGGTCGTGAACGCAACTGGACTTCGGTCCGAAGGGATTGGCCATGCGCAAAATTTCCGTTTCATCGCGTTTTCTTTTGTTTTGCTTCGGCGTTCTGCCATCGGCAGCACTGGCGCAAGCGGCGCCGGAACAAGTACCCGAACAGCTAGTGATCACCGCGTCGCGGCTCGGCGCGATCCGCAGCGACCTCTTGGGGTCGTCAGCGACAGTTCTGGAACCGCTTGACCTCGAACAGCGGCAAACCGATATCGTCTCCGACGTGCTGCGCGACGTTCCAGGTGTGGCGGTCAGCCGCTCCGGTTCGGTCGGCCAGTTCACGCAGGTGCGCATCCGCGGGGCGGAGGCCAACCACACGCTCGTGCTGGTGGACGGCATCAAAGCCAGTGATCCGTTTTTCGGCGAGTTCGATTTTGCGACTTTGCTGGCGGAGGACGCAGCCAAAGTCGAGGTGCTGCGCGGCGAGCAGAGCGCGCTCTACGGTTCCGATGCCATCGGCGGTGTGATCCAATACATCACCGCCTCGGGCGCCGAAGCACAGGGCATCAGCGGTCGCATGGAAGGGGGTTCGTTCGATACCGTCGACGGGTCGTTGCGCGCCGCCGGTGTCGTGGGCCCCCTCGATTATGCGCTCACGGGTGCCTATTACGCGACGGGCGGGACGCCGGATAATCCCTTCGGCACGCGAAAGCTCGGCTCCAGTAATGGGACAGTCGGGGGGAAGTTCACATACGCGCTCGCAGATAATTTCCGCATCAAAGCGGTGACGCGCTACTCCACGCTCCGGGCAGACGTGAACCAGCAGGATTTCAATTTCCCACCCGGTCCCACCTATGGCTTCGAGGTGGACAGCAACGCGCATTTGAAGAACACATCGCTTCAGGGTCTTGTCGCGGCCGAGTTCGAGGGTCTCGGCGGAGACTGGCAAAATGCGCTGAGCCTTCAAGGGCTGGCGGCAGAGCGAAACGGTTATGGCGGGTCGTTCACCCCAGCCGATGAGCGCAGCTCCGGGGATAAAGGGAAGCGCGTGCGCGCGTCCTATGTCACCGCTCTCGACTTCGGCACCGCGGATTTGGCGCAAAAGGTAACCGCAGCGCTCGATTACGAACGCGAGACATACCAGAACACCGACCCGACGGGCGTCGCCGACACCAGCACGCGGCATGACACGAATTACGGCTATGTCGGCCAATACGATGTCGTTTGGAACGATCGTCTCGCTTTGGGCGCGGCTACGCGCTATGATGAAAATTATCGCTTCGCCAACGCGTTCACCTACCGGCTGCAGGCGAGCTATCGTTTCGACAATGGCTTCCGCCCCCATGCCGCGGCAGGAACCGGCATCAAAGCGCCCACCATTTATCAGCTTTACGGTTATACGCCCGGACCCGACTCCTTCGTCGGCAATCCAAATCTCAAGCCGGAGAAATCCGAGAGCTGGGAAGTGGGTTTCGATCAGACGTTATTGGATCGGATGGTGCTCATTGACATCACCTACTTCAACGCGCGCCTGAAAGATCAGATCGTGGTCAACTATCTGCCGCCCAATTTTTCCGCTTCGCCGGAGAATGCGGTGACGGCATCGCCGCGCGAGGGGATCGAGACCAGCCTTTCCGCGCGATTGACAGAAGGGTGGCGCATCGACCTTGCCTACACCTATTTGCGCGCGCGGGAGAGCGGCCTTGAGGAGGTGCGCCGTGCCCCCAACATCGCGAGCGCCAATGTCGCATGGCGCTCGCCGGACGATCGATATGGCGCGAATGTCACCGTGCGCTACAATGGCGAACAGCAGGATTTGAACTTCACGTCTTCGGGCGGTCCACGCGTGACGCTTCCTTCCTACACGCTCGTCAATCTCGGTGCCGATTACCGGATCGATGAGATGTCGCAGCTCTACGGGCGCGTGGAAAACCTGCTCGATCGAAAATACCAGGAGGTCTACACCATCCGTTCTTCGGGCTTGGCGGTCTATATGGGCCTTCGTGCGTTCCTGCAATGAGGAGGGCTGCCGCTCTTGCCGCAACAATGATGCTCGGTCTTTCGAGCGCGGCTTTGGCCGCGCCGCCAAAGCCTCAGCGGGTCATGTCTCTTAATCTTTGTACGGATGACTTGATCCTGCAATTGCTGCCGCCGGAGCGGATCGCCTCGGTGACATATCTCTCGCGCGTGCCCGCCCAGGGCCCGGCGGCGGCAAAGGCGGCCGGCGTGCCGGTCAATTACGGCACTTCGGAGGAAGTCCTGGCGGAGCAACCCGATCTTGTGATCGCGGGCACCACGTCGACTCCGGCCGTGCGCGCGCTCCTGAAGCGCACCGGCATTGCCCTGCTTGAAATACCGGCCGCGGAGAACTTCGACGACATTCGCGCGATTGCCCGCAAGGTTGGGCGCGCCGTGGGCGAAGATGAAAAGGCCGATGTACTGCTCCATCGCATGGATGCGACGCTTGCCGCGCTTAAATTGTCTGCGCCCAATCCGGCGATTGCTGTTGTCGCCTGGGATGGCGGCGGCAATGTTCCGGGACCGGGCACATTGTTCGATGCAATCCTCACCGCGGCAGGGGCCGTGAATGTGGCCGCCAAGGCCACGCAGAACACGCTTTACGGCAATTACACGAGCTTCGATCTGGAACAGCTCGTTGTGCTTAGCCCGCAGCTCGTGGTTTATGGTGGATCGGGGCTGACCCGACCGGATCAGGTGCATCAGCAGATCCGGCATCCCGTCGTCCAAAGGCTCTTCGAGGGCCGCCAGATCACGTACAACGAGACCTTCTACCGGTGCGGGTTACCTCAGTCGGCCGACGCCGCGAAGCGGCTGCGCGACGCCATGCTCGGCGCGCTGGCTGCGGCGAAAAAACGGCCATGACGGTGGACAGCCTTGATCGCGTTTCTCCCCACGCCCGTCGCCTGCAGGTGGACCGCACGCACGCACTCACCGCGACAATCGCGCTGATACTCGGAGCGTTGTTCGCGGTATCGCTGCTGGCCGGCCGCGTCTGGCTGAGCCCGGGCGAAATTGTGGACGGGCTCTTGTCATCGCGATTGCAGCTCTCCTCCCTTATCGTCACCGAGCTGCGGCTGCCGCGCAGCGTGCTGGCGGTTCTTGTCGGCGCGACCTTGGGCCTTTCCGGAGCAGTTCTGCAGGGGCTCACGCGCAATCCGCTGGCGGAACCGGGGCTTCTTGGCGTCACTTCGGGCGCGTCCTTTGGCGCGGTAATCGCCATCTATTTCGGCCTTTCTCAAATCTCATCGGCCGTGATCCCGATGTTCGGCCTCTTCGGCGCATTCGGAGCGATTGCACTCACCTTTGCGCTCGGCCGTGGGGGCGGAACACTTGCGCTGGTGCTCGCAGGCGCCGCGGTCAACACGTTTGGAGCGGCACTGATCGCGCTTGCACTCAATCTCGCCCCCGGCGTCGATGCGGCGTACGAGATCATGACCTGGCTGATGGGATCGCTCGCCAATCGGAGCTGGGACCATATCCTGCTGGCCGGGCCGCTGATTGTTGCGGGGTGCGGGCTGCTTGCTTTCACCGGGCGCGGGCTGGACGCGCTTTCGCTGGGCGAGGACCAGGCGGAAAGCCTCGGCATCAGCATCCCGAGGCTGCACGGGTTGGCGCTGGCCGGGACCGCGATGGCGGTCGGGGCGGCGACATCCGTCACCGGCGCTATCGGCTTCATCGGGCTGGTTGCCCCCCATCTCGTGCGCCCATTTGCCAGCCACCAGCCAAGCCGCATTCTCCTGCCATCGGCACTTGCGGGCGCGGTGCTTTTGCTTGCGGCGGACATTGCCACGCGTCTCATCAGCATCGGGCCGGAAATGAAGCTCGGCGTGCTGACCGCGCTCATCGGGACGCCCTTCTTCTTCTGGCTGGTGGTGCGTCTGCGCCGCACCTCGCCATGACACAAATCGCGGCCGGCCACATCTCGATCTCGAAGGGCGGGAGGGAGATTCTGCGCGACGTCAGCATGAGTGGCGCGGGCGGCGAGTTCATCGCCATTATCGGCCCCAATGGCGCCGGCAAATCGACGCTTCTGGCATCGCTCGCGGGGCTGCTTAAGCCCGACACCGGGACCGTTGCGATCGACGGCCGTGCACTGTCCGCCTGGAACGGAAGAGAACTCGCCCGCAAGCGCGCCTATCTGCCGCAAAACCCACGCTGCGAATGGCCTATTTCGGTGGAGCGCCTGGTGGCGTTGGGCCTCACGCCGGTATTGCCTGTTTTCGGCGGGTTTCCCGGCGCGCTGCGCCTGCGCATCGATGAGGTGCTGGCGGCATGCGATCTTTTGGCTCTGCGCGATCAACCCGCCACCACATTGTCGGGCGGTGAGCTGGCCCGCGCCATGCTGGCCCGTACACTGGTGGGCGATCCGGATGTCCTGATCTTCGATGAGCCGTTGGAGGGGCTTGATCCTCGCCACACGCTTGCAACAGCCGAACGGCTGTCGGAACTCGCCCGGGGCGGCAAGCTGGTCATCGCCTCAATGCACGATCTGACGCTGGCCGCCCGGCACGCCGGCCGCATCGTTGCGCTCGATCGGGGACGAGTTGCGGCGGACGGGACGCCCGGGCAAGTTCTCACGTCCGAGCTGATACGTGCGGTATTTGCGGTCGACGCGCGTATTTCAACGGCAGGCGGGGGCGCCTTTGTCGATTTTCTCGCGCCCGTGGCAGGGGGAAGGGAGCAGCAACGATGAGGCTCGATCGAATCTATACCCGTGGCGGGGACAAGGGACTGACGTCGCTCGGCGACGGGGCGCGCGTACCTAAGTTCAATCTCCGAGTGAAAGCCTGCGGTGGCTTGGACGAAGCCAACGCGGCCCTTGGGGTGGCCCTGCTGCACATCGCAGACGAAGACGTCCGCACCATCCTGACCCAGGCACAGAACGATCTCTTCGATGTCGGCGCCGACCTCTGCCGCCCCCAGCATACGACCGAAAGGGCCGTCCCCTTGCGAGTCACCGACCGGCAGACCTTGCGGCTGGAACATGATATCGACCGCTTCAATGAGGCGCTTTCTCCCCTCACCAGTTTTGTCCTGCCCGGCGGCGGTCCGGCGTCGGCCTATCTTCATCTCGCCAGGACCGTCGTTCGGCGCGCGGAACGCGACATCGCCGAACTCGCCGCGCATGACGGGGTCAACCCGGAGGCCCTTAAATACGTCAACCGGCTGTCCGACCTCTTGTTCGTACTCGGCCGGTATCTCAATGAAGGCGGCGCTGCGGACATCTTGTGGAAACCGGGCCAGAACCGCTAAAATCTTGTGTAAGGCCGCGCCGGACAGCTTTGGCGAAGCCGTTGCGATATATTGACCTGAGTCAAAGACCCATCCTGCCTTTCCACTAGACATTCCCTTTAATGAATTAGCGGGGCACAGCGTCATGGACCGGGGCTTCAAGTTCCGTACGAACGAAATGGCGCAATTGCGGGCGGAAGCGAGCGAGGCGCTGAGGTTGGCAGCCGAGTTTGACGATCCCGCTTCCATCTCCGATCTGGTGGAATACTCGGCCGCTCTCGACGCGATGGCGGCTGTATGGCCGCACGCAGACGAGCTGTCGCCGCCCCGGAATTCATTTGGGCCGCATTGATGGCCCGTTGACGGCGGGATAAGCGAGCCCGGAACGACTCGAATCCGGATTTTGGCTTGGTCGCATCCCGGCTTGAATTGCCGCTAACCCCCTGCTTTTGTTTGCCTGGGTCCCTCGGAACGGTATTCTCGAGGGTTGGAGGTCTGCCGCTGACAGGGAATCCGTCTGCGGCTATAAATTCCTTATGAAGCAGTTCCAACTCGCGCCGGTAATTGCATTTGCGGCCTTTGCAGCGGCGTCGGCGGTTTACCTTAACCGGCATGCCGCGCAGGAGCCCTCCCCCCCCGTTTCGGCGGCTGCCGAACTTTCCCCGGCCCGGTATCTGAAGCATGTGACCTACCTTGCGTCCGACGCCCTCAAGGGCCGTGGAGACGGGTCGCCGGAGCTTGACCAGGCGGCCGACTACATCGCCGCGCAATTCCGCGAAATCGGCCTCAAGCCAGCCGGCGACAACGGGACCTATTTCCAGAATTTCGAGATCACCACGGGCGCCCAGCTGGGCGCCAGAAACGAGCTTCGGATCGCAGGTCAGACGCTTAAGATCGACCAGGACTTCATCCCGATCCTGTTCTCCAACACCGCCGAGTTCGACGGGCCCCTGATCTTTGCCGGCTACGGCATCACCGCGCCGGAATACAAATATGACGATTATTCCGGCATCGATGCGAAGGACAAAATCGTGGTCGTGCTCGACCACGAACCGCAGGAGGACGACCCGAAGAGCATATTTTTGGGAAAGGATTACACGGCCCATTCCTCCTTCACCAACAAGGCGATCAACGCGCGGATGCATGGCGCGAAAGGCGTCGTCTTCATCACCGAGCCGAGTCATGACATGGACGATCTCGGGCCCACCGAACGCCAGGTCGAAGAGGGCGACATGGGCATTCCTGCCGTCCATGTGAAGCGCGATTTCGTGATGAAAGCGTTTCAGGCGCGGGGAAAGGATTTGGCCGCACTGCAGAAGGAGATCGACAAGGACCTCACCCCGCAATCCTTCGAGCTTCCCGGCGTCACGGCTCACATCGCCACCGATGTCGGCAGGGTCAAGAAGACCGTGAAGAACGTGCTGGGTGCGCTTCCGGCAACGGACGCGGCGCTGAAAGATCAGTGGGTGGTGATTGGCGCGCATTACGATCATCTGGGGCTCGGCAACCGCAATTCGCTGGCGCCATCCCTCATCGGACAAGTTCATCACGGAGCCGACGACAACGCGTCGGGCACGGCCGGGGTGATCGAATTGGCACGGCTCGCCATGGCGAACAAGCCGCAATGGAAGCGGTCGGTTCTGTTCATGACCTTTGCCGGCGAGGAGATCGGGCTGCTCGGCTCGTCCTATTTCGTCAACCATCCGACGATGCCGCTCGAGAAGATCGACGCCATGATCAACATGGACATGATCGGCCGGATGACGAAGGACCGCCTGTTCGTGGGCGGCGTGGGCACCTCTCCCGAGCTGAAGCCCATATTGGAGCAGCTCGACAAGGACAGCGGCATCAATCTGGAATTCTCGGAATCGGGCTATGGGTCGAGCGACCATACGTCCTTCAACGCGAAGAAGATTCCGGTGCTGTTCTTCTTCTCGGGCTTGCACACCGATTATCACAAGCCATCGGACACCGCGGACAAGATCAATGCCGAGGGCGCGGTGAAGGTGCTGACGCTGGTGTACGGCCTGACCGGGCGCATCGCCGATCAGGAACCGAAGCTTGCCTACACCGAGGTGCAGCAGCCGATCCCGGCCAGCCGTGGCGGCGGGCGCGGCTATGGCCCCTATTTCGGTTCGGTGCCCGATTTCCGCGACGACCTCAAGGGCGTGCTTTTCGCCGATGTGCAGAACAACAGTCCCGCCGCAAAGGCCGGCCTGAAGGCCGGCGATCTGATGGTGCAATTCGACGGCAAGGACATCCAGAACCTCAATGATTATGCTTATGCGCTCCGGCAGAAGAAGCCGGGCGATGTGGTGGCCGTGCTCGTCAAGCGGGGCGGTCAGGATTTCAAAACCAACGTGACGCTGGAGGCAAGGAAATGACGATGAAGCCGGGGCCCGTTCTTGCAACCATCGCATTTTCAGCGCTCGCGCTTGGAGCGTTTGCGCTCGCGCCCGTCCACTCCGCGCAGACGGGCCAATCGGTGCAGGGACCGCAGCCGCTGCCCGGTCCGCTCGTGCAGAACCCGCCCAAGCCGATCCCGATCACGGGCGACCCACGGGAGCGCCATCTCAAGAACATCCGCATGATCACGCGTGGCGGCGAAAACGCGGAAGCCTATTTCTCCTTCGACGGGAAGGAGATTTCCTTCCAGTCCACGCGTCCGCCGTTCAAATGCGATCAGGAATTCACTATGGATCTCAACGGGCAGAATCTGAAGCTCGTGAGCACAGGGCTCGGCCGGACCACGTGCGGCTATCTCACGCCCGACGGCAAGCACATGATCTATGCCTCGACTCATCTCGGTGCGCCTGACTGCCCGCCACCGGCCGACATGAGGGAGGGCTATGTCTGGGCCATCTACAAGGACTTCGACATCTTCTACGCCAACCGCGACGGCACGGGGTTGAAGCGCCTGACCACGACGGACGGCTATGACGCCGAAGGCACGATCTCGCCGGACGGAAAGAAGATACTTTTCACGTCCATGCGCGACGGCGATCTCGAGCTGTATGACATGAATATCGACGGCACCAATCCGCGCCGGCTGACGCATGCGCTGGGTTACGATGGCGGCGGCTGGCATTCGCAGGACGGCAAATACATCGTGTGGCGCGCCAATCGCCCGAAGACGCCCGAGGAGATCAAACGCTACAAGGATTTGCTGGCGAAGAATCTGGTGATGCCGGCTGCGATGGAATTGTGGATCATGAAGGCCGACGGCACCGAGCAGCGGCAGCTCACCTTCAACGGCGGCGCCAGCTTCGCACCCTATTTCATGCCGGACGGCAAGCGCATCATCTTCGCCTCCAACATGAAAGACCCCCATGGCGGCAATTTCGATCTCTATCTGATCAATCGGGACGGCACGGGCTTGGAGCAGATCACCTTCGACCAGAATTTCGACGGCTTCCCGATGATCACCAATGACGGCAAGACGCTGATTTGGGAGTCCGATCGCAATGCGCCCACGCCCGGCAGCACCAATGTGTTCCTCGCCGATTGGGTCGACAAACCTTGATCCGTTAGGTGCCAGATGAAGTTTCGGATTGCGACTTTCGCGCTTGGGTTCGCTGCGGCGGCGGTTGCCGCGACGGCTGCATGGGCGGCGCCCACGGCAACGCTGCAAACTTCGATGGGCGACATCGTGATCGAACTCGACCGCGAGCACACGCCCGCCACGGTGGACAATTTCGTGCGCTATGCGAAGGAGGGGCATTTCGACGGTACGGTGTTCTATCGCGTGGTGCCGGGCTTTGTTATCCAGGCTGGCAGCTATGACGCGATGGGCAAGCCGCGCTCCGTGCACGATCCGATTCCGCTGGAAACCGCCAATGCGCAGAGCAATCTGCGCGGGACCATCGCGATGGGCCACGATGTCGATCCCAATTCGGCGCGCGCCGAATTCTTCATCAATCTGCGCGACACGCCGCAGCTCGATCACGAACCGGGCGATATGGACAACAAGACCGGCTACGCCGCATTCGGCCATGTGGTGCAAGGCATGGAGGTGGTGGACCAGATCGCCATGGTGCCGCTCGGCGGCGGGATCGGTCCGTTCGGAGACGCTGCGCCGATGACGCCGGTCATCATCCAGAAGGTCGTCATTTCCAACAACTGAAGCCGTCACGCGGCGAGCGCGTCCGCCTGTTGGGCGCCGCACCACAACGCCGTCAGCGCCGCTTCGATGTCGCGCGCAGATTCGAGACGGCATGCGCTTGCTTTGGCGGCGCGGCGGGTTTCCACGTCAGAGGGCCAGGACGCCTTCTCGACATACGAGCCCAGATGCTTGCGGAAAATCTTCAAACCCAGCGCGTCGCCATAAAAGCGCAACGTCTCGGCAAGATGTTCGAGCACGATCTCGAGCCGCTTGAGCGGACCCGGTTCGGCAACATCGCGACCGCTCTGAAGCGCATTGTCGATTCCTGCCGCGATCCAGGGCCGGCCATAGGCGCCACGGCCGATCATGATCGCATCCGCGCCTGATTGCTTCAGCGCTTCGCGAGCCGTCGCCGCATCCGTGATGTCGCCATTGACGATGAGCGGCAATTTCGTAGCCGCCCTCACCGCCGAGACCGCACGCCAATCGGCGGCGCCTTTATAGAATTGCTGCCGGGTGCGGCCGTGCACGGTGATCGCGCGCACGCCCACGCGCTCGGCGCGGGCCGCAAGCTCCGGCGCATTCAGCGAGTCGCCGTCCCAGCCGAGGCGCATTTTCAGAGTCACCGGACGTGCCGTCGCGTTCACCGCCGCCGCGATCAGGCGCTCGGCCAAATCCAGATCGCGCATCAGCGCGGAGCCGGAAAGGGCGCCCGTCACCTCCTTGGCGGGGCACCCCATGTTGATATCGATGATGTCCGCGCCCGCAGCTTCGGCAAGGGCCGCCCCCTTCGCCAGCCAGCGCGGTTCGCGCCCGACGAGCTGGATGACCGTCAGCGGAAGCCCCTCGCCCACCGCCGCGCGCCGCACGACATCGGGCCGCCCTTGCGCGAAGCTCTCGCAGGCGACCATTTCGGTCGCGACATAGGCCGCGCCCAGCCGCGCCGCGGCCCGCCGGAACGGCAGGTCCGACACTCCGGTCATCGGCGCGAGCAGCACCCGCCCTCCGATTCGCACACCGCCGATTGTGAAACCCCGATCCACGGTCCCGACTTCTATGGTGACGCCCCTTCTATTGGATGTTTTCGCATCTGCCGCAACGAGGAAGCCCGAAATATGCATCCCCCCCTCCCCCACCCAAAACGGGGAAAGATTTCACGAAAGCCCAGGCTTTCCCTGGAAAAGAGCGGGGATAAGGCAGGATCATTTCGGGCGAATAAGGTGCCATAACCGCGCGATAAGAGTGCAATAAGGGACATCCAAACAACGCGCTCCGCAGCTCCGTTTCACACTCTGATATGGTGTGCGGGCACGTCGAAATCAGCAACGGAGAACCATCCTCATGCGGCCTCGCCTTCCTCTTCGCGTCTGGGCGATGCTGATCCTTGCGCTGGTGCTGACGGTTTCGATTCTCATCGCCGTCGCGGTGGTGGCGCTCGGCGTATTGGTATTCCTGATACCGATCATCGCGATCCTGGCGGTCTTGTATTACCTGTTTCCGTCATTGTTCTGGGGCAGGCGCAAGCCGCGCGGCACGATGATCATCGACGGCGAATTCCGGGTGGTGGACCCGGCCGAAACAGAACAGCGGGATCGGGAAGAAAGGCCCTAGTGTCCCGATTCCGAAATTCGTCACCTCTCGATATCGGCCTCACACGAATTTCGGAATCGAGAGGACACTAGCCATCCATTGATTTCTAGTGTCGTTTCGGCTTCGAAGCTCGCTCGGAATCTGATATCGACAATAGAGCGAACTTCGAAGCCACGACACTAGCATGGACAAGGAAGCATTGACGCAGTGGGCGCTGGCCAATGGCTGGCAGACGATTGGCGGTAATTTGAGCCTGACCAAGCCCAAGCCTCCCCATGACGCGATTGTGCGGCTGATCCTGAAGAACACGGTCGTCATCCTGGAAATCCGCAAGCCCATCGGGAAATGGGAGAAGATCGCGAGCGTCAGCTACAGCAAGATCGAGCCTGACGCGGAAACGGGGTTTCCCCGCGGCCTTGGCCTCGACACCATTTCGGGATTTGCGATGCTGATGGAAGACAACAAGCACCGGCTGGTGTTCGCCAGGATGACCGCGCCGAAATCCTAGAGCGGATTGCAATCAAACGAGGCTAAAGGCCTCATGCTTCGACAAGCTCAGCATGAGGATTTCTGTTTGAGTCCTCACCCTGAGCTTGTCGAAGGGTGAGCATCGGCTTCCATTTCGCCGATTGCGCCCTAACCCTGATATTCGAGCACGTGCATGCCGCCGTTCCAGTCGCTCACATACATGAGCCCGGCCGGCGTCACGTAGCAATCGCACGTCATGGCGCATTTGGCGACGTTGGGCCGCGGATCGAACATCTTCGCCGGCACCGGCGGCACCCAATAGGCGATTTCCTTGGGCTCGAACTGGTTCTTGATGTCGAACACGCGCACGCCGGCATCGTGGTAGGTGGCGAAGATCAGCTCCTCGCTCTGGAACGAGCCGGGCCGGTTCTCGTGCAGATTATGCGGGCCGAAATTTCCGAGCTTGCAGTAATCGTTGCGGTCGCTGGGCGTCGGCATGGTCGCAATCGTCACCGGCTGCTCGTCGTCCCGGACGTCCAGGATCCAGGTGTAGAACAACCCCTTCGCACAATAATCCGCATTGGATTCGTCGGCCACGACGGCGAGCTTGCGGCCGGGAAGCGGCAGCGGCGTGTGCGTGCCGCCGGGAAACGGCGGCGACCAGTTGATGTGCGACAGCAGCTTCGGATTGTGCGCGTCGCTGATGTCGTGGACGGTGAATCCGCCGTCGCGCCATGCGGCATAGCCGCGATTTCCCGCGGTGATCATGTGGTGCAGCGCATAGCGCTTGCCCTTGGGCGTATTGTCCTTCTCGCCGGCTGCGCGGTTCATGCCGGGGAGCCACCATTTCGAGACGATCTCGGGCTTGGTGATGTTCTGCAAATCGACGATGCAGAGGATATGGTCCGTGAAGCCGTCGAAATGCGCCGACACATAGGCGTAGCGCCCACCCGGCCACCACAGCCGGTTGATGCCGATGCCGGGCATTTCCAGGAAGGCGATCTGTTTGGGTTCGGCCGGATTGGTCTTGATGTCGTGGATGGAAAGGCCGGACTTGAAGGGCTGGCGGTTGGTCAGGCTGTCGGCCAGCGTATTCTCGAAATAGCCGCGCAAGGAATCGTAGGACTGCATCCGCACGATGTTGGCGCCGTTGGCAAGCAGCATCAGGTCCTCGGCGACCTGCAGGTGATGGGTGCGGGTGTTCTCTGCGGTGCGGAAGAAATTCACCGGCTTGAGATTGCGCGGGTCGCGCGCGTCGAGCGTGGTGACGCCATCGCTGAACATGTGGCCGACATAGACGTGGCCCCGGTTGAGCATGATCTGCACGGAATCGGCACGCCCCCCCAGATCGCTGTAGGAGATGTGCTTGATTTTGCTGCTCATTAACCCCTCTGGGGGGATAGGCGGTTGCGGCGCAGGCTGCGCGCCCGCTCTGCGCGAAAGCCCGGAAGCAGCCGCGAGGCCAAGCATTCCTGCCATCCCGGCCATGGAAGCGCGTCGCGTGATCGTCGGCATGATGTTTCCGCCCTCTTGTTCTTCTATCGGAGCGGCGTGACCATAGCAGCCCGCCCCAGCAGGCGGAACCCTGGGCTCCGGGCTGGTCAACAGGGAACGGAAGCACGATCTTGTCAGTTCAATTGGGACAGCCCAAAGGCCCTCCCCCCATGAGCGGCAGCATCATCAAGCGGAGAACGGCCCCTCTTCTTCATTTCTCCCTGCGGAATTGGCTTTCCGTGCTGTGGAAGACAGCGCTGGAATTCAACGAGGACGATGTCCCGGGCATCGCCGGCGGCGTCACCTTCTTCATATTGCTCGCATTCTTTCCGGCGCTGACGGTTTTTGTTTCGCTCTACGGTTTGTTCGCGAATGTCCAAACCGCGCGCGCACATTTGAGCGCGCTGCGGGGGTTGCTGCCGTCCTCCACGCTCACCTTTGTGGGCGACGAAATGATCCGGATCGCAGATGGGCACACCGCGAGCCTGAGCTTTGCGCTGATCGGGGGGCTTTTGTTTTCGATCTGGAGCGCCAATTCGGGCATGAAATCCATGATGGCGGCGCTGAACATCTCCTATGAGGAAAAAGAGCGGCGCAGTTTTGTGCGGCTCAATCTGATTTCGCTGACGTTCACTCTGTCGGCGCTGCTGCTCGCGCTGATGGGGCTCGGCGCCGTGGTGGCATTGCCTGCCCTCATCGCCTATCTCGGCCTTGCCAAAATGGGGCTGCTTGCGGCGTTGAGATGGCCCATTCTCCTGGGAGGCGCGCTCCTCGGGCTCGCGCTGATTTATCGGTTCGGACCGAACCTCACCAATCCGCAATGGCATTGGATCACGCCCGGCAGCCTGTTCGCTTCGCTCGCCTGGATCGGTGAATCCTATTTGCTCTCCTGGTACATCGGAAATTTCGCTCATTACGACAGGACCTACGGTTCGCTCGGCGCCGTGGTCGGGTTTTTGATGTGGATTTGGGTGGGCGTGATGGTGGTTCTGATCGGAGCCGAGCTGAACTGCGAATTAGACATCGCATCGGGCGTTCGCCAAAGGCGGCTTCCCGAACCCGACGGCAACGCCTCCGGCAAGGAGCGGGCCATTTTGGCACGCAAGCAATTCGGCGCTTCGAGCCGAAGCTCGACGGTGCGCACTCGTTCGTGATTCCCGATTTTGTTCACGTCCTCGCCGGCGCCAGGCGCCAGAAGGCACCCGCCTTGGATTTGCGCGTTTTTTCCATGTGGTCCGCGGGTGGCCAATGGACTCGATAGCGGTCGCCCTCGCGCAAAGGAGAAGAGCGATGAGAAAAACAATCGTGCCCCTGCTGCTGCTGTCGGCGGTAATCGCCTCGCCGGCATCGGCCAATTATTTCAGCAACCCCAACCTCGGCATCAATCTGAACATCGGGTCGGCCCCGAATCCAAGACCCATCCCGCCGCTGGTCGTCGGCGAGACCACCACGACCGTAACCGAGCGCGTCGCAGAAGCCCCGCCCGCGCCGCCGCCTCCGCCGGCCCCGCCTCCTCCAGCCGTGGCCGAAACGCCTGCGCCGCCACCGGCCCCGCCTCCGGCGCCGGTGGTTCGCAATTTCATGGTGTTCTTCGACTTCGACAAGTCGAACATCACACCCGAAGCGCATCAGATCATCGCTGCCGCCGTGGACACGGCCAAGCGCAATGGCAGCGTCCGCATCACGGTGACCGGACACACCGACACGGTGGGCTCGCACAGCTACAACCAGCGGCTTTCCGAACGCCGCGCGACCGCGGTGAAGAACGAGATGATGCAGCTCGGCATGAATGCGTCGAACATCATGACGATCGGCAAGAGCTTCGATGATCCGTTGGTCGCTACGGGACCGGGCGTGCGGGAACCGCAGAACCGGCGCGCCATGATCGACCTCGGATCAGGAGCGATTGCTTCGGCCCAATAGAGGGCGTCCTCCGCGGCCAACATCATGCGCAGGCGAGCCGGTTTCGCCTGCGCATGATTTTTGCGCCCTGGGCATGGTGTCTGAGCGCAAGGAAATCCGGTAGAATGCCCCCAAAGACCAACAAACAAACGGGGGGTTCCCATGCGCCGGCATTGCACGCTCGTTTTCCTGACCGCCGCCATGCTGTTGGGGATTGCCGCCCCACAAGCCGAGGCGCAGCGGACCGGAACATTCCTCGCGCCGCCCGATCAGACGATCGCCATCCGGGCCGGGCGGCTGTTCGATTCTCACACCGGCACGCTCCTCAACAACCAGATTGTCCTGATCAAGGGCGACCGCATCGCCGATGTGGGGCCGAACCTGCAGATCCCGGCGGGCATGCGCGTGATCGACCTGTCCAACGCGACCGTCATGCCGGGCATGATCGATGCGCATGTCCATGTGAACACCGGCGGCAACACACCGACGCAGCGCGCGCTGATCGCGCTCGCCAACGCCCAGGTCGATCTGGAGGCGGGATTCACTACCCTTCTCGACATGGATTCACGCGGCGGCTGGAACACCGTGGATTTGCGCGACGAGATCAATGCGGGCCTTGTCCAGGGTCCACGGATGCAGGTGGTCGGGCAATCGCTCAATCCGCGGGCCACCAATTACTACGTCGATCCGGCCGAGGGGCGCTTCTACAACAGCCGCACCGAGGACAAGGACATCAACGGGCCGTGGCTTGCACGCGCCGCCGTGCGCGAGGCGAAGCTGCACGGGGTCGATTACATCAAGATCTACACGACGCAGGATTTCGCGGGCACCATGCACATGTGGAAGCCCGACGCGACGCTCGTGAACAGCCCATCGCTGACGTTCGAGGAAGTCCAGGCGATCGTGGACGAAGCGCACCGCCTGGGGCTCAAGGTCGCCTGCCATACCTATGGCGGCGAGGGGATGAACTCCTGCATCAATGCAGGGGTGGATGCGAACAACCATCTGCTCGAACTTGATCAGCCGCAAATCCGCGTGCTGCTGCAGAAGAAGCTCCCCTTCGTCTGCACGCTCGACGACCTCATCGCGCTTGAGAAAGGCGACCTCGCCGCCACGGGCGGGCGCAATTCGCGCATCAAACTCGCCGAGCAGGCGTTCCGGCGCGCGCTGGCGGCGGGCGTCACCATCGTGTTCGGCAGCGGCGCCACGTCGATAGACATCCCCCACGGCAAGCAGGCCAACCAATTCTCCTATTTCGTGAAATGGGGAATGAAGCCCGCCCAGGCGCTGCAGTCTGCCTATCTGCCGGCGGCCAAGGTGCTGAACTACAATTGGGACACCGAGATCGCGAGCGTCGAAAAGGGCAAATTCGCCGACATCATCGCGGTCGCCGGAAACCCGCTCAACGATGTGACCGAGATGGAGCGGGTGCGCTTCGTGATGAAGGGCGGGATGGTGGTCAAGAACGCGCTGCCGCCCGCCGCCGTGGCAGCCCGCTGAGAGCTTCGCCCCGGCAAGGTTGCACGCTATAATTGCTTCCCAGGGATGGGAGGATTCGATGGGGTGCGGCTGGCCGCGCGGAAGCGGCCGTTTCCTGGCGGTTTTGGGTGCGGCAGCGATGGCTGCCTGGCCGGGATGGGGCGCCGAAAAAGCGGCCGCGCAGCCGGATTTTTCCGGTTTGTGGGCGCGGATGACCTTCGGGCTGGAGCCGCCTGCCTCCGGAGCGGGGCCGATTGCCAACCTGATGCACCGCGCCGATGGGGCGAGCGACGGCGGCAAGCTGGTCGGCGATTACATGAATCCGGTGCTGAAGCCCAACGCGGCCGAGCGCCTGCGGCAGCTCGGCGAGATCTCGAAAACCGGCAACGCCTTCCCCGACCCTTCCAATCAATGCGCGCCGCAGCAGCCCCCTTATGTGCTGCACCAGCAGGAAATCCAGCTTCTGCAAGGCCCGCGCGAGGTCACCATCATCTACATGCTGGACCACCATGTCCGGCACGTGCGGCTGAATTCCGTCCACCCTGCGCATATGGCGCCATCCTGGATGGGCGATTCCGTCGGCCATTATGAAGGCGACACGCTGGTGGTCGATACGGTCGGCGTGAAGGTGGGTCCCTTCACCATGGCGGACCTGTTCGGCGCGCCCCAGAGCGGGGCCATGCATGTGGTCGAACGCTATCGCATGGTCGATGGCGAAACGATGTTGAAAGCGTTCGCACAGAACGAAAAGGAATTCGGCCGGGTCGACGGGCCGGTCGGGAACGGCGTGTACTACGATCCCGATTATCGGGGAAAAGGCTTGCAGCTTCAGTTCACGGTCGAAGACCCGGACACGCTGACCAAGCCGTGGTCGGCCACAGTCACCTATCGCAAGGCCGGCAGCGAATGGCAGGAACAGATCTGCGCCGAGAACCAGACCGAATATTACGCGAGCAAGGATACGCAGGTGCCACACGCCGAACGGCCCGATTTCTGAAGGAGAGCGCGCATGACGAATCCCGCGTTACGGAAATTCCGGCTCGTCGGAGACGTTGCAGCCGCCACCGCGGCTGCCGGGATTGCGATGGCGGACTTCTGATGTTCTGCCCGAAGGAAGGTGTCATGTTGCGATTGGGATCGATATGCGTGGCGGCCGGGCTTCTTTGCGTCGTAGCAGCCGCATGGGGCGCGGACGGCCCGGCGACGCCGGATTTCGCGCCGGCCGCCAATGTCGGCTGGATCGCTGTCGGCACCGAATTCCTGCCGCCCTCTTCCGGGCCGGGACCGGTCATGTTCGATCCGGCGCATCCGCGCGTCAGCAACGCGGAGGCAGCGGCCACCGGCAAACAGCCGACCTTCCACATCGGCGACGTCAACAGCCCCATTCTCCAGCCCTGGGCCAAGGAAGAAATCAGGAAGCGCGACGCCTTCATTCTTGCCGGCAATCCCGGCTACACGCGCCAGGCCGCGTGCTGGCCGATGGGGACGCCGGCGTTCCTGCTCTATCCGGTGCAGCCGATCTATTTCGTGCAAGGGCCGAAAGAGGTGCTTTTGATTTCCCAGCAGGACCATGAGGTCCGGCACATCCATCTCGACGTGCCGCATTCGGCCCGCGTGAAACCGTCCTGGTACGGAGAATCGGTCGGCCATTACGAGGGCGATACGCTGATCGTCGATACCGTCGGCATAAACGACCGGACCTGGGTGGACAATTACCGCACGCCCCATACCGACAGACTGCACACGGTGGAGCGCTTCCATATGGCCGACGGCGGCAAGACGCTGCAGGTCGACCTGCATGTCGAGGATCCCGGCGCCTTCACCACGCCGTGGAACGCGATCCAGCGCTATCGCCGCGCCGATGGGCCAATCGGCGAATCGTTCTGCGCCGAGGGCAATTTCAATTACTTCAATTACAAGGTCGAGCCGATCCCCGAAGCCAAAAGGCCTGATTTCTGACCGGAGGATTCATGCGCCGCTTGATTGCAGGTTCGATTGCCGCCGCCCTCCTCGGCTTGCCGGCATGGAGCGCGGAGAAGACCGCGCCGGATTTCTCCGGCCTATGGGGGCGCAACACGTTCGATTTCGAAGCGCTTCCTTCCGGGCCGGGCCCGATCACCAACCTTGTTCGCCTTCCCTCCGGCAGCAGCGACCCGACGCGGCCGGCCGGCGATTACAACAATCCCATCCTCAAACCGGAAGCCGCTTCCATTGTGAAGCAGCGGACCGAAGGAGCGGTGGCCGGCCACGGATTCCCCGATCCGTCCACGCGCTGCGCCCCCTATAACCCGCCCTTCGTCGCCGCGATGCAATTGGGATTGCAGTTCCTGCAGAAGAAGGACGAAATCACCATCCTCTATAACCAGGACGACCAGGTCCGCCATATCCGGCTGAGCGGAAAACATCCCGGTCGCGTGACGCCGTCCTGGAAAGGCGATTCCATCGCGCACTACGAAGGCGACACGCTGGTCATCGATACCATCGGCATCAAGTCCGATGCGCAGGCCGTGGTGGACCGCTATGGCACGCCGCTGGGCGAAGGCGCGCATGTGGTGGAGCGCTATCGGCTGATCGATGCGAAAGACGCGAAACAGAGGGAAGCCGAACACGAAAAAGAGGCAGGGCGGCTCGGCGGCGGCATGCCCATCGACGAGAATTACGCCAAGGGGCTCGAACTTCAGTTGACCATCGAAAACCCGGTCTATTTCAAGCAGCCGCTACCGGTTCGCGTGACCTATCATCGGGCCTCGATCGCCTGGCAGGAGCAGATCTGTGCCGAGAACGCGGACAATCAATATGCCGTGGCGGCATCGCCGCCCATTCCGAAGGCGGACAGGCCGGATTTTTGAGGGGGAGGATGGTTTGGCGTTTCGTCGTCCAATTGCGGGTCTTGTGTTCTGCGCCGCGCTGGCTTCTCCGGCGCTAAATGCCGCGGGCGCGGACACCATTCCCGATTTTTCCGGCCCATGGGGCCGCAATATGTTCAATCTCGAGCCCCCGGAAACCGGCCCCGGTCCGCTGCTGAATTTGCGGCGGTTGGGCGCGGATGCCGGCCGCTCCGCCGTCGACGGCGATCCCATTCCGCTGGTCGGCGATTACAACAATCCGATCCTGAAGCCCGAAGCTGCCGCGGTGGTAAAGAGAAACGGCGAATATTCGGAAAGCGGACACGACATTCCCGACCCCAGCAACCAGTGCGGAGTCTTTTCGCCGCCCTTTCTTTTCGCCATGCAGCAGGGCATGCAGATGGTGCAGAGGAAGGACGATATCGTCATCCTCTACACGCAAAATGCACAAATCCGGCGCGTGCGGCTGAACGCCAGCCACCCCCGCAATCTGAAACCCTCGCCCATGGGCGATTCCGTCGGCCATTATGAAGGCGACATGCTCGTCGTCGATACGGTAGGCATCAAGGTTGAACCCTACACCGTGGTTGACAGATTCGGCACGCCCCAGAGCGAGGCCATGCATGTGGTGGAGCGCTATCGGCTGATCGATGCCAAGGACGCGCAAGCTGCGCTGGACCGCCACGTGAAGACCGCCGGCACGACAGGCCCCATGGCCGCAGATCCCAATTACGACAAGGGCTTGCGGGTCGAACTCAAGATCGAGGACCCGAACATTTTCACCGCTCCGTGGAGCGCCAATGTCAGCTACCGGCGCGTCATCCGCGGTTTCAATGAAGGCGCATGTGCCGAGAACAATGTCGATATGTTTCACCAGGGGGACCTGAAGCTCGTCCCCAAGGCCGACAAGCCGGATTTCTGAGCCCGCAAAGCGAGAAGATGGAGGGAGCAATGTCTGTATTCGGTATGATGAAATCGATGCTTGTGGGCGCGGGAATCACCGGTCTTGCGGCCGCGGCCATTACGGCCGCAATGGCGCAGCCGGCCGCTTCCATTCCGGATCTTTCTTCGGGCGGCATTGCCTGGCAGACCGGAAACGGCGGCGACTACGGCCAGGTGCCCGGCTCGCCCGCGCCGATGCGCCAGGACCCGGCCCATCCCTTCGTGGGCAACGGCCAAGGAAAGCAGCCGACCTACCGCATCGGCGACCTTGCCAACCCCAATCTGAAGCAATGGGCCAAAGACGTCATGAAAAAAGACAATGACGAGGTGCTGGCCGGAAAGATCGCCTATACGCCCGCCTCCTCCTGCAAGCCCTCCGGCGTTCCGGCCATCGACCTGCAAGGCGGCCCGTTCTATTTCGTGCAGACGCCCAAGGAAGTGACCATCCTTTTGGAGCAAGACCATCAGGTGCGCCATGTCTATCTCGACGTGCCGCATTCGAAGGCGCCAAAGCCGTCCTGGTACGGAGAATCGGTCGGCCATTACGAGAATGGCGATACGCTGGTGATCGACACCATCGGGCTGAGCACCCAATCCTTCGTCGATTCCTATCGCACGCCCCACACCGATAAATTGCACGTTATCGAGCGCCTGAAACTGACGGAACAAGGCAAGACCCTTGAAGTGCGCCTGACGATCGAGGATCCCGATACGTACAATCAGCCCTGGCAGGCGATGCGGAGCTACCGGCGGACGGAAGGCACGCTTCAGGAGGAAGCCTGCGCGGAGAACAACCAGCATCTGTTCGATTATCATATCCCGGTCGCGGACAGGCCCGATTTCTGACCTGCGAAGGCGTGCGGGATGCGCTTCAAACCGGGGCTTACGGTTATGGCCGGTGTTACCGCCAGAGCGAGAACGGCTCCTGGGAAGAAATGGTTTGCGCGGCGAACAATGCAGGGTATTTCAAGCACGATGCCCTGCCCATTCCAGAGACCAGAACACCGGATTTTTGAACGATGACGAGAATTCCCTTTCCGATTTCGGGCGGTCTTGCCGCGGGCGCGCTGTGCGCGAGCCTTGCCCTGTGGCCGGCATCGGCCGCCGACAACGCCGCCATTCCGAATTTCGGGCCGGACAGCGTGACCGGCTGGATCGCCGGCGACCCCAAGGGCGAGAACCCCATCGGCCAGGATTTCATTCCCCCGGAAAGCGGGCCCGGTCCGGTTACGAGCGACAAGACTCATCCGCATGTGGACGACGGCGCCGCGCGGAGAGACGGGGGACAGCCGACCTACCGGGTCGCGGATCTGACCAATCCGATCCTGCAGCCCTGGGTCAAAGAAGCGCTGCGCAAGGAGAACGAGCGCGCTTTATCCGGAAAACCCGACTTCACGCCGAAGGAGCGCTGCTGGCCGATCGGCGTGCCCGGATGGCTGCTCTATCCGGTGCGGCCGCTGTGGTTCCTCCAGACGCCCAAGGAAGTCACCATAATCTGGGAGGAAGACCACATGGTGCGCCATGTGTATCTGAACGCCCAGCATTCGCGTAATCCGAAGCCCTCCTGGTTCGGAGAATCCGTCGGCCATTACGAGAATGGCGACACGCTCGTCATCGACACCATTGGGCTCAACGACAAGACCTTCGTCGATTCCTACCGCACGCCGCATACGACGCAGATTCATGTCGTCGAGCGCTACCGGCTCGCAAATGGCGGCAAGGCGATAGAGGCGAGCGTCCGCGTCGAGGACCCCGGCGCTTTCACCATGGCGTGGACAGCGCGCCAGCATTACGAGCGCGCGGGCAACAACCCAATGACGGAGTCCTCCTGCGCCGAGAACAACACGGCCTGGTTCGGCTATGATGTGGAGCCGATCCCGCAGGCGAACAAACCGGATTTTTAAGGGGGATAGTCGATGGCGTTCGTTCGGTCGATGACGGGTCTGCTGCTGAGTTCGATCTGCATGGGGCCGGCCGCAGCCGCCGATAATCCGTCCCTCGATTTCAGCGGCATGTGGGCGCGCAATGCGTTCAATTTCGAACCCATTCCCGGCGAGCCCGCGCCGCTCATCAATCTGAAGCGGATCGCGGACGGCACTGGCGACGGCGGCCAGATCGTCGGCGATTACAACAATCCCATTCTCAAGCCCGAAGCCGCCGAAATCGTTCGCAAGAAGGGCGAGATTTCGAAGACCGGCAAGCCTTATCCGGACCCCTCCAACAGCTGCGCGCCGTACAACCCGCCATTCACCTATGCGATGGAACTGGGCATGTGGGTGGTTCCCGCCAAGGACCACATCACCATGCTCTACGCCCAGGACGACCAGGTCCGGCGCGTGCGCCTGAATGCGAGCCACCCGCGCAATCTGAAGCCTTCACCGATGGGCGATTCCGTCGGGCATTGGGAGGGCGACACGCTCGTCGTCGACACCATCGGCGTCCAGCCTGCACCATACGCCCTGATCGACCGCTTCGGCGTGCCCGTCACGAACGCGCTACATGTGGTCGAGCGCTACCGCCTGATCGACGGCGCCGCCGCGAAAACGGCGCAGGACACCTATGAAAAGCGGGAGGGGCGCGTCGGCGGCGTGCCCGGCGCCATGGCGATCGATCCCGACACCAATCTCAAAGGGCTGCAGGTCCAAATCACGGTGGAAGACCCCACGATGTTCACCAGAACCTGGTCGGCCAGTGCCACCTATCGCCGCGGGCGTGGGCCATGGCTGGAACAGGTTTGCGCCGAGACGACCTTCGACTTCAACGACAACAAGCCCGCGGAAATTCCGACCGCAGGCAGGCCCGATTTCTGAAGCAGGCAGCGCGCGCCGAACCGCCAGCTTGGGTTGATCGTGACCGGGCCCCGCGGTCAAGGGAACTTAACCGCATCCGCGGTCCGACCTCGCACCGCAGCAAAAGAACCGGTACATAGGACTGGGTCGTTCAGCGAGTTTCGGCGTCATGTGCGGCATAGCCGGTATTTTCGATCTCCTTCAGCCTTCCGTCATAGACAAGGGCGTGCTCGCCCGGATGACCGATGCCATCGCGCATAGGGGGCCGGATGGCGCCGGCTACCACACCGAGGGCGGCATGGGTTTCGGCCAGCGCCGCCTCGCCATCATCGACGTGGCCCATGGCCAGCAGCCGATGTTCAACGAGGATGGCTCGGTTTGTCTCGTCTACAACGGAGAAATGTATAATTTTCAGGAGCTTGTGCCGGAGCTTCAAGCCCATGGCCACCGCTTCCGCACCCACAGCGACACCGAAGTCGTCATCCATGCCTGGGAGCAATGGGGACCTGATTGCGTCAAGCGCTTCCGCGGCATGTTCGCGTTCGCGCTCTATGACCGCAAGACGGGCACGCTGTTCACCGCGCGCGACCGCCTCGGCAAGAAGCCGTTCTATTACGCCATCGTGGGCGGACGCTATTTCATCTTCGCCTCCGAGCTGAAATCGCTGCTGGTGCATCCGCTGGTTGAAAAGCGGATCGATACGGATGCGGTCGACGATTATTTCGCCTTCGGCTATGTGCCGGACCCCGCGACCATCTATCAGGGCATCCACAAGCTTGCCGCCGCGCATCATTTGACGCTTGTCCGGGGTAAGCCGATGCCGACGCCGGTGGAATATTGGCGGCTGAAGTTCAGCGAAGGGGCGATTTCCGAAGAAACCGCCGCGCGCGAGCTGATCCATCGGCTGAACGAAGCGGTGCGCATCCGGCTGATCTCGGAAGTGCCGCTAGGCGCCTTCCTGTCGGGGGGCGTGGATTCGAGCGGCGTGGTCGCGTCGATGGCGCGGCAGACCGATTCGCCGGTGGAGACTTTCGCCATCGGTTTTGGCGACGGGGGCACGAACGAACTCGCCCATGCGGCGCGGGTCTCACGCCTTTACCGGACGCACCATCACGAGCAGCAAGTGGCGGCAAGCCCGCTTTCGGCCTACCGCGCGCAAGCGGCCATCTTCGATGAACCCTTCGCGGACAGCTCTTCGGTACCGACCTATCACGTGTCCAAGCTCGCGCGGCGCGATGTGACGGTCGCCCTTTCGGGGGACGCGGGCGATGAGATGTTCGCGGGCTACCGCCGCTATCGTCTCTACAATTATGGCGAGCGGATGCGGCGGATGCTGCCGGCCTCCGTTCGGGGCCCGGTGTTCGGCACGCTCGGGCAGATCTATCCCAAGCTCGATTGGGCCCCGCGCTGGCTGCGGGCGAAATACACCTTTCAGGAGTTCGCGCTCGACAGCGCCGGCGGCTATTACCGCATGGTCAACAAGATCCACGACGACGCACGGGCACGGCTCTATTCGCCCGGAATGCAGCGGGCCGTAGCGGGCCACCATCCCGCGGATGCGATTGCCGCCGCCATGCGCGAAGCCGATATCGCCGATCGCATCACGGCCGCGCAATATGCCGACATCAAGACCTATCTTGTCGGCGACATCCTGACCAAGGTCGACCGCACCAGCATGGCGGTTTCACTCGAAGTGCGCGTGCCCATGCTCGACCACGAATTCGTGGAATGGGCGGCAGGCCTGCCGAGCCGGCTGAAGCTCCATGGAAGCGAGGGCAAATACATCCTGAAGAAGGCGCTCGAGCCTTATGTGCCGAAGGAAAATCTCTATCGGCCGAAGCAGGGTTTCGCGACGTCGCTGGCACCCCATTTCCGCGGCCCCGGCGGGCGCTTCGTGCGCGAGGCGCTGCTGGGGGAGGCGATGGCGGACAGCGGCCTCTTCGACATGGCCAACATTGCGCGGCTTGTGGATTCCCACGATTCCGGCCGCTACGACCACAGCCACAGCCTCTGGGCGCTGCTGATGTTCGACGGTTTCCTGCGCGAGGTGCATTTTGCGCCCGGCCGGCAGCAGGTGAACGCGTAATCCCAACCGAGCTCGCGGCGTATTGCGCGGACGATGCAAAGCGCGCCGGCACTGCCTGCCAGGATTTCAGGCGTTGCGGAGTTAAGTCAGCAACGCGTTCCTTCAGCCCTTCACGTTGCTCGTGAAGGAGCGCGTCGAGCTGAGCCGGGCAAACTACCGCCGATCACGCGACTTGAACGGATCGGCCCATTCCCAAGGCAGCAGCTTCCGCTTCATCAGCCCTTTGGCCCGCAACCTACGTTTGACCATGTCCCTGAGCGGACGCGGGACCATGTGACTGATGCTTTTGGAGACTCGCGCGAATTGTCGCTGGTGAAAGGAAGGAAGGCGGTTCCACACTTCCGGAAACTGCGTTGCCTGAACGGAAGGCAAATCGGACGAGCGTACTGTGGCCGGACGCCCTTTGACGGCAACGACTGTTATGCGGTCGAGCGGCTTGTCGAGTTCCAACGGCACGTCGCATTCGTAAATCGACGTAAAGCCGCTGCGCATCAGCATATTGTACAGCGTCGCCTTGGTTATCCACACGGACTTGGTGTTGTGGAGCGACGCCCACAATTTCGCCCGCTTTGCGGATTCCTCCTCTCCCGCATTGTGCTCCTTGATGTCGCGGCCACGATAGGTTTGGCCATTGTAGCTGTATCGATTGATTGGTGCGAGCGACACATAGGTGTCGAACACGGCGAAGCCATCGCAGGTCGCACCGATCCGCTCGATCATCGAAAACACGTCCGGATCGTCGAGGTGATAAAGAATGCCCAGACACAGCACGACATCGAAACGGCCGTGCTTTTCCGGGCTCAATTCCACGACATTGCCCTGGACGAACTCAATGTTATCCAGCTTAAGGGCGCGCTTGGTGAACCTCGACTTCTCGATGTTCTGCTCGCGGCCTTCGATCGCCAGAACGCTTGCGCCCTGAAGCGCGAACTCGATTCCGTAAAGACCTTCCAGGCATGCAAGATCGAGCACGCGCATGTCTTTGAACGGCTTGCGCGACAGATCCGAAACGACTTGCAAGATACGCTGCAGTTTGCGGGACGTAGTCCCGGTTCGAGAGATTGTGTAAATGTCGTCCTGAAGGCGAATGTTGTGGTCGGTCCACTCACCGTATCTTTCGATAATGCGCTTTCGCTCGCGTTCGATATCTTCGAAGGTTAATCCATTCGCCTGATCGTGCATGGTGGCCACCTCGGTGTTGAGCTACGCCTTCGCCAACTTATGGCCCAATGCCATAAGCAAGAACTCGCCCTCCCCCCGTTTAGGGTAGCCTTGATCTGCACAAGATTGTTGTCAACCGTTTGCGTAAGCAAACTCTCCGTACGGTTACCGACAAACCTTACCGGACACGGAGCTTCGTTGCGTGATGGGCCACGCCGCATCGGAATGAAGGACGAACCTTCACCGCGTTTCCTCATTCAGAGCCTCATCAGTAGGCGCGCGCCAGCCAGGGCTTGATCCCCGTGATCGTGCGCCACAGTGCGCGCTCCGGCCCCGCCGGCTGACCCGTCACGGTCCATAGCGTCATGATGGTGCCGATATAGGCGCAGCCGCCAAGCAGGATGTCGATCAGGAGCCGGGGATTCCCGGTAAAGGCGATCACGGAATTGACGCCGAGAATAGCCAGCGTCATGACCGTCGCGGCCGCGAACGGACGCCACAGGACAATGGCGAAATCGCGCAATTTGAGATCGAACGCCCTTGCAATCGCAAGGAACAGCGTCGGCGTGATCACAACCGTGACAATGAAACGCGTCATCGCCACCTTCTCCAGGTCGTGCAAACCGTAGGCCACGGGGAACACGGCCGCCGCCAATAGCGCCAGACGCAGCCATTGCAGCCGGGCGGAATAGCGCGGCTGGCCGATGGTGTTGAAGCAGATGTAAACGCTGCTGGTAAGGCCCAGCACGCCGTAGGAGAGCGCAAGCCACGGCACCAGGGGCTTCACGTCTTCCCATTGGGAGCCGAGCACCAGATCGACCATGTCGTCGGCGATGAGCGCTATGCCCACGGCGGCCGCGCAGCAGATGAGGGCGGACCAATAGAGCACCGTCAGATACAGTTCCCGCCGCTTGGCGATGTCGTTCTGCACCTTCGACATGACGGGAAACATCGCCGCCACCATGGGCTCGACGATTTCCTGGGTCGGCGCCGTGGCGATATCCATGGCGGCGAAATAGCGCCCCATGGCGGCGGCCCCCGCAAATCCGCCGATTGCGAATCGGTCGATCAGGGTGTTCAGATAAATGCCGACACTCGTCACCAGGCTCCAGGAAGAGAAGTTCCAAATCTCCCGGACCTTCTTGAACGAGATGCGCGGCCGGAACGGCTCCATGACATAGCCCAGCACGAAGCCCGTGAACTGCTCGCTGATCATCGCGATCACCAGGGCCCAGTAATTGCGCAAAATAAGGGCCCCCACGATGCCGACGAAAAACGAAATCATCGACGGGGTGGTGCTGAACCAGAACTGCCGGTTGAACTGAAGCCGGCGCTGAAAGTTCACCACGGCGATATTCTGGGCGCCGATCAGCATGGTGCGGAAGGCAAGCACCTTGACCACCAGCTCCGCCCGCGGCTCGTGGAAATAGATCGAGGTCAATGGCGACACCAGCCAGATCAGCGCGCCCAACCCCACCCCGATCATCAGCGCCACCGTCCAGGCCGAATCGTAATGTTCGCGCGTCGGATTGGGGTGGCGGATAAGGGCCCAGTTCTGTCCCGTCCTGCCGAAGACCTCGACCAGGCCGACGATCATCATGGCAATGGTTACGATGCCGTAATCAGCGGGCGTCAGAAGCCGGGCGAGAATCACCGTGCTGACCAGCCCCATCAGACGCACGGTCCAGCGCATGCCCACCATCCAGGCGGACCCGCGCGCCATGTGCGAGTTCAGACTCATCGTGAGAGTCGTGGACGTAGCGTCCTCGAGCTGCCCGGCCGCCTCGGCATCCAATACGGGGCTCGGGCCTTCAGGCACGCAACGGCTCTTCCGGGCGGAGGATGTCGTGGATGGAGAAAACCGCGTTCATACCGAAATTCTCCAGATCGATCTCCCATTCGATGGCGCGGCGCTTCAGATCGATGCAGGCAAGGCGCGTGGGCAGAGCGCGCCAGGATTTCGGGCCTTGCGGGGTCAAGGCGGTAACGCGTTCCTTCACCCACTGCACGCTGTTTTTTATGGCCGTCTGGCGGATCCGGGAAAACCCTATCACAACGCGATCCTCCGAGAGGATCTTGAGGCCGCGGCACCATCCGAGCGGCCGCCCGTAAGGCGCTTTGAAAATCGGATTGAGATCGAGAGTCGAAACAACGCGCGATTCCCGCCAGTTGGAGACCACCAGGAAGCCGTTGACGGTGGTGAAATAAACCTGATCGCCGACGACATGGCCATCATGGGGAAATCCCGCCTCCACCGGCACATTGGTCCGTTGCTCGGTCAGGCAGAGAGCGTCCTTCTGTTCGAAGCGCGTGACCCAGATATCGCCGCCGGCGGCAAATACATAATTGGGATGCGACAAATGCGGTTTCGTCGTGACGACTTTCCGATAATCCACGGTCGAAGAAAAACGCGTCCAAAGCGGCTGGCCCAGCACATCCCAGGCGCGCAGAAGCTCGCTTTGCATCGAAACCTCCGCAACCATGTCGAGGCCGGTCACCGCAACGAGCAACGTTCCTCGCACGGTCGGTGCAACATGATGCAGGTCGTTGAAGAACGGCATCGAAATGTAGTGCTTCACTGTGAAGTCGGGAACCGAATAGCACAGCAATTCGGTCTGGCTGCAGACCCATAGACCTTCAGAGGTGAAGGTTCCTGCCTTGAAGACAAAGGATGGGTTGTCCGAGGAACACGCGTCCGGTGGTGTCTCCCAGCGCACAAGCTCCTGCACCTGCCCCGTCTCGGTATCGACCAAGACGATGAGCCCATGCGCAAAACCGTGAAATTCCCCAACTTTGGCGAGGTTCGGTTTGGCCCGGCCCCCCACCACATAGAATTTGGACACGGTTGCCCCTAAGCCTTAATCGTGACCCCACTCACCGCTTAGCAGCCCCGCTGCCGATGCCGCAAGTACAAGAAAACATTCAATATCCATAGCGGAACGCATACCAAAGGGTTCCCAATGTTTCGTGAAGCGCATAGCTCGATATAACCAGAGCCCTCATGTTCGGCGCCACATCTCTCCACCAAGAATCCCCCGACCGCAGCCGGTAGTATGCCGTAGGCGCAGGGATCACCGTCAAGCCATTGGCGGAGAAAGCGGCCTCAGCTCGCTTCATGTGCCAGGCATGGGTCACGAGCAGCACCCGGCTAATGCCGGCCCGCTTCAATATCTGCGCCGAATAAATGGCGTTTTCCGCCGTATTGGTCGAGCGGTCCTCCCTCCACTTCACGGCGACCCCATAATCCCGCGACAACACGTCCGTCATGAGGTCTGCGAGCGAAGCTTCGCGGGCAGACGCAAGCCCGCCGCTGACAAGCACCGGCAGGCCGGTGCTCCGGGCGAGGGTTGCCCCGTAGCGCAGCCGCTCCAGACCGAGGCCGTCCACCGTTTCGCCGCCGAACTCCGGCGCGTACTGACGCCGGCCTGCGGCAACGATGACGATAGCCGTCCGCGGCGCGCTTGCCACCGCGGCAATCTCTTGCGGTGTCAGGGCCTCGGCGGTTTGGAGATAGTCCGTCAGCGCGCCCGCAACCGCAGGCGCGCTAAGGGTCAGCGTCCCGGCCACAAACAATATCAGCAACGTGAGCGCAGCGCGACGGAGCAGCGTGCCGCGGCCGCCGAGCCTTCCCACGAAGGTGCCTCTCCGCCCGCTCCGCAGGTTCGCGGCGCGGCCGGCAAGATCATGCGCCACGCTTGCCTCTTACTGCCGATGCCATTGAAAGCGATGCCGCGTCAATTGTTGGAGCCCGGGCCGTCCAACGGATCGGTCGGACCTTCGATCTTGTTGCCGCGCAGCACCGCCGGTGTCTCCGTTTTGTTGCGGACAAAAATCGTCCGGGCGGTCATCTGGTTGACGAAGCTGTTGTCCTCGATGCGGACTTCCGTTGCTGGATTTTGGCGCTCTGGGCGCCCGACCGCTTCCTCGCCCATGATGATGGCAGCCGTCCGATTGGTGGCGTGAGCGCCCTTTTCCAGCTTGTTCCCGGTGATCACGACATCGCCGCCATTGGGAATGTCGATCAGATAGCTCGAATTGCCATCGGGCCCGTCGGAGATGATGTTGTCGACGAGTTCCGTCCGCAAAGCGCGCGACTTCACGTGATGGCCTTCGTGCTGACCCAGGAATTGGCTGTGTTCGATATGCAGGAGCGCGAGCTTGTTGACATAGATGCCATGGGCGCAAGCCGCCGTGCAGGTGCCGTTTCCCTGGAACAGACTGTCGCGAATGATCATCGTACTGCGGGGTCTCTGAATTCCAAGAATCCCATCCTCATTGTCGATGAACCGGCTGTTCTCGATCGTGAGATTGAGGCCTTCCTGCCGAATGCCGGCGCCATTATGGGCTCTGTCCTTGGCGTTCCTAAAGGTGATCCCGCGGATGGTGACATTGTCGGCCGCGATGACGAAGAGCGCCTTGCCGGCACAGACAGGGCCTTCGATGATCACGTCCGTGCCTTCGATGACCAGACCGTCGACCGTGCGGGGCCAGGTCGTGCAATCCTCGTATGTGCCGGGAGCGATCTTGACGGTATCGCCCGAACGGACCCGCCTTGCGACTTCACTCGGTTTCTTGAACTCTTCGTCTGGCCCCACCATCCAAGTATCGGGCGAGCCGCTCGGAGGCAGCGGCCTCTGCAGTGCGCGCCCTGGGCGGGGTGGCCGCAACGGGCGCTGGGCGTGGCCGGAAGGCATATCGACGAACAGCACACTTGCCGATATTGCCGCGATCAGGAAACCCCAACCCGTGCGCGCCCAATAACGTCGCATTCGCGAACTCCCGTTCAACAAACTCCGCCGTGCCGCCATTAATCCCTCACAACGCCAGTCTGACCCATTTCGCGCGGTCCGTCGCATGAAAAAGAGCGGCGGGCCAATTGGCAAGCGGCCCTTCAAAACCAGCGCAGCCGCAATGAAACCCCGGTCCGCGCAGGTTCGTTCCAGATGCCCTTAGTGGAGGGACTTATCCTTTGCTACACAAGGAAAATTAATCTTCCGCACGCAGTCCTTTGCGTGCCTGCCATCAATTTTCCGATATCGTTAAGGCAAGGCTACGTACGATCGCGGGCGCCGTTTGCAACCGATCTGTGTGCGGAGGAGCTTGCCCCGCGCCCGACCGCGCCGGAAGTGCGTTTGGCAATTAACCCACAGTGCGCGCGGCAATTGACCGCCCTTCCCCCTGCGTACATATTGGGCAGTGCTGTATTGGGCGGTCCGGGCGGCCGCCCGCATGAGGTTTTTGAGCAATCATGCAGTTCGTGACGAGCCTTTTCGCGACGACCCCTGTAATCCAGCTTGTGCTCGCCGGCCTCGCCGGCCTCTTGCTGATTTGCATGCTTGCTGGAATCGCCACGTCTTCCGTGCGCCAACGCGAAATGCTGGAGCATATCCATGCCATCTCCGAGAGCCTCGATGAGCAATCGCGGGCCATCGAGAAGATCCGCCGCTCGCTCGGCGACGTCATGGAGGTGGTGATTTCGATCGAAACGGCGTCCCGCCAGCACGTAAAGACCGAGCAAGGGACAGGCGCCCTCGAAGCGGCGATTCCCGGCGAATCGGTCCTGGCACTGCGGCAGGACCTGGAATCGCTGAAGGCCGAGATTGCGGCCGATCTTTCCTCTGCCGCTCTCGGCGATTCGCGGGGACTGTAAGGGCGCCGCAAGCCGAACCACCTAGCTTAGCGATTCTGGAGGACGGCCGTCTTTTCGACGGGGGCGCCGATGTTTTCGACGAGCCTGAGCATCTCGTAATGCGTGGTGGGCATTCCGTTCAATTCTTCCATGAAGAAGCGAATGACGCCGTCCAGCTTGCTGAGGAATACCTCAAGATCGCTCCTGGAACGCACATAGGGCGTATGCCCCGGCACCAGCGAGGGGCTGTGATAGGTCAGCGTGAACACGCGATGGCCCGCCTCCACCATGGCGCGAAGCAGGCGGCATTGCTCATCGAGGGTGAAACCTTCCGGCGAGAGGCTGACGCGTTCGAGCAGACGCAGGCGTGCTGCGACTCCGGTCATCCGGAAACGCCGCATGAACGGCCACCGCAATAGGCGATCGAACTCCGGACCGTAACGTTGAACACTGCCAACAAAGCCGCACGATCCCGGAATTTCCAATAGCGAGCTTTGGGGCCCGAACCAGAACGGCCGGTCGCGCAAGCCGCGGAAGTCGGGACCGCAATCGGCACGAAAGTCGCTGTGCGGCACCAGGCTGACATCGACTTTGTAGCCGAGCTTGGCCAGCGCCTCGGCAGTGTTCGGCCCGATGCCGTAGCGGCCGGCCTTGTACACCCGGGGCGGTTCGCCCGCCGCCTTGGTGATGACGTCGGTCAAGAACTCGAGCTTGCGAAATTCGAGCTCGCGGGGAAGGTTGCCGGGGAACGAGTTGAACGGACCCACGTCCTCCTCGAAAGGCGGCGACACCCACGGGTGCAAATGGGCGCCGATCTGACAGCGGCCCGAATCCTTGATCTTCCGGAGCGACCACACGGCAGGGCTGGTGGCGACCGGATAATCGACAACATAGGTGGGCTTCAGCCCGTACCGGTCCAGGATGTCCTGTCCGATGTTCTGATACGAAAGCGTATCGGTGCCGACGCTCTCCCGGGAAAACGCCTTCCCCCATTCGAACTCTTCTTCGGTGTCCACGACAGCCAGCAAGCGCGGCGTCATGTCGGCCGGCAGGTCGACCGGAATGAGGTTGGCAAAGGTTCTCGAGGCTTCCATCGTGTCCGTGAAATCGGCTTAATCCTGACGAGCCAAGATCACCTTGCCAAACTCGCTGCACAATGGAAACAATCCGTGCAACCCGCTAGGCGGGCGATCCAGGTTCCCCGCACGGTGAAGATATCCCACCGCTCCTATACTTATACTAAAAGCCATGCCCCCTAAGTTGGATTTTCAGATATTCCCGCGCCTGGGCGTTGCGGATTTGGAGGCGCTTTGGCGTCCGCTCCAGGCGCGATCCGACACGGACTTCTTTCTGAGCTGGGACTGGATCGGGACGTGGCTCGCGGAGCTGGGTAGCCTCCCTGATGTGATCGCCGGCCGTGTTGACGGGCAGATCGTCCTTCTCGGCGCCCTTTTCCCCGCGAGCCGCCGGACCCGCATCGGGTTCCGCGTGAGCAGCCTCAATCTGCATAATGTCGGCAATCCGGCAAAAGACGTCATCACCCTGGAATATAACGGTTTTCTCGTGGATCGGAGGTGGGCGGGCAAGGTGGAGGCAGAGGCCTTCGGCTTCCTGCTCGGTGCGCCCCCCCGGCACGCCTGCGAAATCCACCTCAAGAACCTGAACGAGCGTTACGAAGCGATTCCCGGCCCTCCGGGTGCACTTCGCACGGTGCTCTGGCGAAAGCCGTCCTGGCGCATCGACCTCGCGGCCATCCGCCAATCGGGAAAATCCTATATTGAGCAGCTAAGCGCGAACACGCGTCAGCAGATACGCCGCTCCATGCGCCTTTATGAAGGGACGGGGCCGCTTACGATAACGCGCGCGCCCGATGTGGCGACCGCGTTCCGGTTTCTCGATGGGTTGGAAGTTCTGCATCAGAAATACTGGATCGCCAAAGGCGCACCGGGAGCGTTCAGCTATCCCTTTTTCGTCGGGTTCAACCGGAGGCTGATCGAGACATGCTACCCGCGTGGATTGATGGAGCTGGTCCGCATTTCGCGCGGCGACGAGCCCATCGGCTATCTTTACAACCTCATCCAGGATGGTCAGGTCCGCGCCTACCAAAGCGGATTTCTCTATGAAGAAGACGCCCGCCTGAAGCCCGGCCTCGTCAGCCATTGCCTGTGCATCCAGCGCCACCTCGAGGAAGGGGCGGTCCTCTACGACTTCATGGCCGGCGAGAACCGGTACAAAGCCAACCTGGGTAAGCCTGGTCCCTCTATGAGCTACGTCATGCTGCAACGCCAAACGCCGGTCCTGCAGGCCGAGCGTCTGCTTGCCGATGCATATCGCAGCCTCAGGAGGCTGATGCGGCCGTCAAAATAAGTCCCGGTCCAAACCTGACCGGCCGCTCATATCCCGGTTTCCGCGGCAACGGGCCGAACCTGAAATTTCGGCAAGGCCCCGGCCTGCGCTCCCGGCATGCGGCTTTGCACCCTGTACACATATTCGCGCACGCTCATGCCAAGGCCGGCCATGTAATACATGTAGGGATAGAACGCGTAGTTCACGAAGCCGCCGCACGCCAGCAAGATCCATAATCCGAGTTGGAGCGCCGACGCCAAATCCACGAGCCAGGCCAGTTCCGGGATGCGCCTGGCTCGTCGCTTCGATATCTGCAACGAAATGAGCGTGCCTCCCATGATCGCGCAGAACAAAAACAGCCCCGGCCAGCCATGCTCGCCAAGCAGCTCGAAATAGACGCTGTGAAACGCCCTGCCGTGCTCGTTGCGGATGAAGGGGTCTTCGTCGTTGTCCTGCAGCTCCTGAATGGCCTTCGGAGACAGCGTTTGCTGGATTTTTGCAATCGTCTCCGGCGCCAGGGGAACGACGATGCTGTTGACCCGGTAGGACTCGAAACCGCCGCCGAAAGGATGCGTGCGGGCGAAATCCAGGGTCCATGCCCAAACCAGCAGCCGCACATTGGCCGACGGTTCGTTCTTGAAATCAGTGATGGTGGACATGCGTTCGGCCCACTTGTCCGCGCTCGCATAGGCACCCACGGCAAGCAACGCGAAGAACAGCGCCCCCACCGCCATTTTTTTCCGCGTCTGAAGCCATGCGCCAAGCATGAGCACGGCCAATCCCACGAGTGCGGTTCGCTCATAGGTGCCCAGCGCCGTCAAAAGAGCCGCGAATCCGAACCCGAGATAGCCGAACTTGAACAGAGGCGTGTTCGGGAAAATCCGGCCGTTCTTGCTGAGGTAATAGATGATGGGGATGATCGCCAGCGACACCGAAGATAGCGCTATCTGTTCTCCAAGCGCGGTGTTGGCGCTGATCAAGCCGAGCTTGCGTCCATAGCCGCCGCCCGAAAGGAACACCTTGGCTCCGAACGGGATGATCGTAGTCCCAAGCGAGAAGATGTAGACCTGAAGAAACGCTTCGATCTGATTGCGCGTTCGAATCACAAAGGGGATGAAAACGGCAAAGACCAGACTCTTGATGGCCCAATCCCACATCCACCAAGCCCAATCGGGCACCACCGCCCATGTGGTCGTCAGGGTAACCCAGACCGCGAACATCACGGTCAGCACCGCCACAATGCCGATGCGCGGAGGCGAACGCCGGTCAATGGCCAAATAGCCGACCATGCAGGCGATGGCGATGATGAACGAATACGGCACCACTTTCAGGGCCGCCATATAGACCAGGCTCTGGGGCCGGACCATGTCGGTCCAGACATAACCGAGCGCCATCAGGAACGGCGCGCTGACGCCGAGCACGAAAAAGGAGAGGAACGCACAGAAGATGAAGATGCTGCGCAAACGCCTACCTCTTCATTAGCGATTTCGGGTCTGTGCGGCCGGACCGATCCTTCGCATCGGGTGGCGGCGCATCGGCTTCCTCAAACCAGGGAACGGACAAATCGATGTCACGCGCGCGCAAGAGGACGTAAACGATAATAAACGTGCACGACAAGATTCCGAAAGTGTCGATCATTTCCGTCTCACCTCATTCGCCCAGCCATTCTAAAAGTACCTGCTGAAGCAATCGTGAAGCCCGTTATTTGGCCGGCGCAGCGCCAGGTTGCAGCCGGTCCAGAAGCTGTTTCGCGTCGGGCTTGCTTTCGAAATTGGCCGGCGTGGCAAGCAGCTTCTGCAGCATGACCCTGGCATCGGCAGCCTTGTTGGTTTGGCTCAAAGCCAGCGCGTAATGATACTGGACGTCGGGATCCTGCGGCATGCTCTTGAACGCGACATCGAGGTATTTCATCGCGTCCCCGGCCTTGCCCTGGCTGGTCATGATCCAGCCCAGAGTATCGGCGATCTGCGGGGTACCCGGCGACAGTTGATAAGCCTTTTCCGCGGTTTGCTGGGCGCGCTGATCCTTGATCCGCCCATAAAGCCAGGCGAGGTTGTTCAGCACGATGGCGTCGTCCGGGCGGTCTGCGGCGAGTTTCTCGAACGCTGCCTGGGCAGCCGGAAAATTCCGTATGCGGCCGTAAAGCTCCGCCAATTCCATGCGCGCACGAATGTCTTCAGGCCTACCCCTGACCCAGTCTTCCAGCAAGCTGACAGCGCGCTTGGTATCCTGGCTTGCCTCGTTCAAAGCCGCGAGCTTGAGCAGCACATTGCTGGACGCGTTCGTCATCTGCGTCCGTTCCAGATATGCGATCGCGTCGCTGCGCTTGCCCATCTTGTCGAGCACATCGGCCGCCATCAGGGCCCCGATCGGGTTATCGGGATTGGCGATGTTGAACCCCTTGGCGGTGACGAGCGCGGCATCCGGGCCTTTTGCCTGATAGGTAAGCTGGACCAAGCCGATCTTGAATTGGTCGTTGTGGCTATCGAGCGAGACGGCTTTGGTCAGCGCCCCGATCGCAGCCGGATAATCCTTTTGGGACACCGAAGCAGCCGCGTAACCGGCATAGAGCTGAGCCGAATTGGGGAACGCCCGGACGGCATCGCGATAGGTGGCGAGGCCGTTCTGCGCGTCGCCCGATTCCATGTAGACGCGGGCGAGGATGTCGCGCACGGCGACATTGCCGGAAAATGCGCCGAGAAGCGCGCGGGCCTCTCTCACGGCGTCGGGCCATTTCTTCAGCGCAGCGTACAGATTCACCAATTGCAGGCGCGGTGACGGATCGGCGGGTGCCGCGGCGCTGGCCCGCACAAGCAGGCTGGCCGCCATGTCGTAATTCTTTTCGGCGGCATAAAGGTCGGAAAGATCCTTCATGCTCTCGACGTCGTTGGCATCCTTGGCCAGCTTGTCGGTGAAGAGCTTCTTCGCGTCGGCGGGCTTGCCCATCACCACATAATTCTGCGCCATGGCGCGCCGCACCGACGGCAGATTGGGCTGCTTGTCGAGAATGGCTTTGTAGATCTTCTCGGCCCCCACATTATCGTGGGCAGCGACTTTGCTGGCCGCGAGCAACTGCTGGTAAAAAAGATTGTTGGGATTCTGCTTGACCAGCGCTTCGGCGGTGCTGATGGCCTGGTCGTACCGGGCCTCACGCAAGGCGGCAAGCACCAGCGGCGGCCCGGCAAGCGGATTTCCGGTTCCCTCCTTGAAGACATTCTTGAGCTCGCTGAGCGCGCTTCCGGTCTCTCCGGAGGTGAAACGGCTGACGGCAAGCTCGGTCTGCAGGCGCGCGTCGTTTGGCTGTTTCTTGACAGCCTCGTCCAGCAGCGAGACGGCGCGTGCGGAATCGCCACGGGCCGTGTAGGCCTGCCCGAGCAGTCCGATCGTATCGGGATTGTCCGGCTCGAGCTTCACGGCTTGATTGAGCATGGCAATAGCGCGGTCGGTATTGCCCTGGCGAAGTGCAATGGCGCCGAGCAGCTGATAGGCCTGCGGACGGTCCTTGCGCCGCGCGATGAAGCGCGTGAGATAGGCCTCCGCCTGCTCGGCCTGGCCGAGATTGTATTTGACGATCCCCGCGAGCAGATAGGCATCGGGCAGCCGGTCCATCGCAACGCGGAACTTGTTGAGTTCGTCGTCCGCGTCCTGAAATTTGCCGCGGCGGGCATCGATCAATGCCTGCAGATACACAGCCATGCCGCTGTTGGGATTGATCTTGTTGACCGTCTGAAGATCCTTGACGGCAAGGTCGATATCGCCGCGATTGACGTAGAGATTGGCCCTGTCGAGCAGCGCCTGCACGTTCTCGGGACTCTCTTTCAATGCGTTATTGAACGAGATGAGAGCAGCCCCGCTGTTGCCGCGCTGGAGCAGCAGCACGCCCTTCACGTCGAGCGCCTGGGTGTCGTTCGGGGAGAGCGCAAGCACTTCATCGATCTTGCGTTCGGCGGCATTGGCGTCCGCTGTCACCAGCAGAAACCGCGCCACCGCGATCTTGGTGAGAGCGGATTTCGGATTGAGGCGTTCGGCGTCATCCAGCATCGCCTTGGCCTCGGTGGTCTGGCCAAGGGAAAGTTCGGCGAGGCCGCGATAGGTGCGCACCATGCTCTCCACGGCAGGCGTGCGCGTCGCCGCCGGGATTTCCCGAAGCAACGTGCCGTAATCACCGGTCCTGAACAACACATCGGCGCGCAGGAAGTCGTAACGCTCCCCTTGCATGTTACGCTGCTTGGCTGCGATCAGTTCGGCGACGGCAGCGTTGACGTCGCCTTCACGCAGGTAAATCTCCGCCAAGTCCAGACGGATTTCGCCGTCCTGCGGCGCCCGCTGCGCCGCATTGCGGAATTGGATTTCGGCGCCCTTGAGGTCATTGTTGTCCAGCAGGCGCTGCCCGCTCCGGATGTAGAAACTGGCTTCCTGGGACGCAGGTGCTGCGTGAATGCTTCCCGCAGACAGGCCCGCAAGCACCGGCGCGACGAATGCCGCCGCCGCCAGATATCCGAGTTTGCGTCGCATAGTCATGTCACGTCCTCATTTCTTCGGCTTCGCCGCGAGGGAGATCGCGCAGCTTCACCGCAATGCCATGCTCCTGAACCAGATCGTAGAGCGTGGGCCGGCTGACGCCCAAAAGTTTGGCTGCCTTCGATATGTTGCCTTCCGAATGAGCGAGCGCCATCTCGATGGCGTCGCGTTCCGCGCGACGCCGGGCCTCGCGCAGATCCAGCGAATTCACCGCTTCCGGAGGGGCCAGGTCGAGGTCGCGCGCAGCCACCAGCGGCCCCTCCGACATCACCGCTGCGCGCTTCACCCGGTTCTCCAGCTCGCGCACATTGCCGCGCCATTCATGGGTGCGCATCGCAGCCAGCGCATCGGGCGTAAAACCCTTGAAGGCGCGGCTGAACTGCGCGCCATATCGCTTCAGGAAGAAATTCGCGAGCACCACCGCATCGCCATGGCGTTCCCGCAAGGGAGGAATCTCCAGCGTGATTTCATTGATGCGATAATAGAGATCCTCGCGGAACCGGCCTTCGGAGATCAGACGCTTCAGGTCCTGGTTGGTGGCGCAGACGATACGCACATCGATCTTGATCTGGCTGCGGCCGCCGATGCGCTCGATCACCTGATCCTCCAGGAACCGGAGCAGCTTCACTTGCATCGAGAGGGGAATATCGCCGACTTCATCCAGGAACAGCGTGCCGAAATTGGCGCTTTCGATCTTGCCGATGGTTTGCTTGATGGCGCCGGTGAAGGCGCCCTTCTCATGGCCGAACAGTTCGGCTTCGAGAAGCGTTTCGGGAATGGCCGCGCAATTGAGCGCCACGAAGGGCTTGTTGGCACGCACGCCCAGCCGGTGAATCGCCTGCGCGATGAGTTCCTTGCCGGTGCCGCTCTCACCCAGCAGCAGGACCGCGATATCGGTCTTGGCGATGCGTTCCACGTCGCGCAGCACCTTCAGGATTTCGGGGCTGGAGCCGACGATCCCCGCGATCGGGGATTGCGGCGCCATGGCGACCAGACGCCGGTTCTCCTGCTCCAGCGCATAGACGCCAAGCGCGCGGTCCACGATCAATCCCAGAAGATCGGGATCGACGGGCTTGCGGAAGAAATCATAGGCGCCGAGCGCGATGGCCTTCACCGCGAAATCCCGGTTTTCGTTTCCGGTCACGACGATGATTTTTGCCTCCGGTGCCGTCTGAAGCAATTGCTCGACGGTGGCCAGACCTTCGGTCGCCCCGTCCGGATCGGGCGGCAGGCCCAGATCGACAATGGCGATCGCCGGCCGCTCGCGCTCAAACGCATCGAGGGCTTCCAGGCGTGTGCCCGCGGTCAGAACCTTGTGCTCGGACAGGAGCCAGCGATATTGCGTGCGCACGCCCTCGTCGTCGTCGAGCACCAGAATGGTGGAACGGGTGTCGGTCATGCGCCGGATGCCCTTTGCGAGAGGGCGGCGACCGGACGCTCTGCCGTCGGGGCCGCATTGGGAAGCAGAATCCGCATGATCGTGCCTCGCCCGGGAGCGGTGATGACCTCAAGTTCGCCGCCGGCCCCGCGGATGACATCACGCGCCTGGAATGCGCCGATTCCGTGGCCGCGGGATTTGGTCGATTTGAGCGGCGTGAACAGCTCATTGCGCACGAAGGCCGGATCCATGCCTGGCCCGCTATCCTCGATATCGAGGACAAAGCGCGTTTCCTGCGGCTTAAGGCGGACCCTTACGGTTTCGCCGGCGGGCGAAGCTTCGACCGCGTTGGTAAGCAAATGTGTCAGGACCGAACTCAACTCTTGCACATCCATTCTTACGCGTACGACGCAGCCTTCCGGCAGATCGGCCTCGATGCCGACATTCCCGCGAGCGAGATCGCGGATAACCGCCTCTATAACAGGGACGGGATCGATGATCTCCCGCGGCCGGACCGTTCCCCCATCGGACCGCAATTTGTTCAAAAGTCCATTCAAGCGCCCTACCGAATTCTCCAGCGTCCGAATCATATCGGCGCGGAATTCCGGGCGGTCGCTGTATCGCCGGATGTTCGAGACCATCATCCCAAGCTGGCTCGAAAGATTCTTCACATCGTGTACGATAAAAGCGAATTTTTTGTTGTATTCGATGATCGCCTGAGCGTCAACGAGGGCCCGCGTCGCCTGCTCTTCCATGAGATAGCTCGCGGCCTGCCGCCCGACCGTCCGCAACAGCTCAAAACTCTCCCAGCTCAGCATGAGAGGGGCCCGCGGGGGCATCAGGACAATGAAGCCGACGATCTCGTTCATCAGCACCAGCGGGACCGCAAGCCAGACCGGCGGCCCGGATTGGGCCCACTGGGGCAAGGGCTTGCCGGCCTGAGCCAGGACGGAGAGATCGAGCACCATCTTGCCACCCTCGAAGGCGGCCACGAAGTCGCTGTCGCAAGGCTCGGCTTCGGCCCCGATCAGGTTGAGACCCCATTTCTCCACCTGGTGATAGGCCCCATCGCGTTCCAGCCACAGCGCGCCGCCCGGGCTGTCCACGATGTTGCCGACGGCGCGGATCACACGGGTCTGCAGCGAGTCGACATCGTCCGACGTCGATAGCGTGTCGACGAAACGCAACCACTCCTCGCGATAATCGTAGCGCCGCGAAAAGAAGTTCTCGGAGATGAGGCGCCTGACGCGCGACTTCAGCCCTTCGGTCGAGACCACCGCGCCAAGCACCAGCACGCTACCACAGAAGAACACGACCTTGAGAAGCGCCCCCCACTCCCCCGGAATCTCACCCAGGAGACTGGCCGCCCCCGCCGCCGCGAGCAGAAACGTGCCCCCGGCCGTCAGGGTCGCGGTATGGAATACAACCCGGCGCGACACGTGGATGTCGATGCGCCAATCGGTGTTGCGCGCCATGGTGAGAACGAGGAGGGGCACGATCAGCACCAGCACCAGCCCGCGCACCGCAAGCAGCGTGAGGTCGGCACCGCGCATGATCAGCGCTTCGGCAAATACGAAAAGGTCGTAGGCGAACAGTGACCCGGCCGCGAGGCAGAGCGGAAAAATGTGCCAGCGGCGCGAGGCCCGCGTGTTGCGGAGAAGATTCTCGACCAGAAGCAATCCCACAATGGCGATCAGAACCCGCTCGAACATCTGCAGGATCGTGAAATCCACCGGGCTCACGGTCGTATGCAGATATTGCAAGTCGTTGATGAGGGCGAGCACGCCAAGCGTCGGGATGACCGCGCGATAGAACAAATGCGCCGGGTTCCCGGCGCGCCGGTTCGCCAGCGTGAGTACGGAGGCCATGAACTGCAGCCACATCCAGCTGCGTATGATCTCGACGACGTGGGCGAAGCCGGGCATCCATTCGGTCTGGACTGCGGCCAGGAGCGACCAGATCGCGGTCATCGCAAAGACGCAAACCGCGAAAAGCCCCATGCCCTCCGGGCGCCGGTTGATAAGCGTCAGCGTCGTGAGAATCAGGAAAGCGGCGCAGCCAAGCCCGTAGCTAACCTCGAGGACCATGGCGCCCCCTATCTGACGCCGTCAGGCCAAAGAACCACTCTCACCGTGCGGATAAGGATGATGACATCGAGGAAAAGGCCGCGATTCTTCACGTAATAGAGATCGTAGGCGAGCTTGTTGCGCGCGTCTTCGAGCGAAGCCCCATAGGGATAATTCACCTGCGCCCACCCGGTGATGCCGGGCTTCACGGAATGGCGTTCGTGATAATAGGGAATGTTCTGCGCAAGCCGGCTCACGAAATAGGGCCGCTCCGGCCGCGGGCCCACAAAGCTCATGTCGCCGCGAAGCACGTTGTACAATTGGGGCAGTTCGTCGATGCGCGTCTTGCGAATCGCCCAGCCGACGCGGGTGATACGCGGATCGCTCTGAGCCGCCCACACCGGCGAGCCGTCGCGTTCGGCATCCTGGCTCATGCTGCGGAACTTCAACAGCGTGAACACCCGCCCGCGCAAACCCACCCGCTCCTGACGGTAAAGAATGGGCCCCCGCCCCTCGCATTTGATCGCGACGGCGGTGATCATCAGTATCGGAAGCACGAGGACGAGCGTGAACAACGCAACCGCAACATCGAAGCTGCGCTTGATCCCCTCGACCATGGCTCCCATGCGGAACCCGTCGGAGAAAATGAACCAGGAGGGCCGCAGCGCGATGAGATCGACGCGTCCGCTCTCGCGTTCGTAGAAATCGATGTAGTCCGTGACCCTGATTCCCGAGAGCTTGCATTGCAGCAACTGATGCACCGGCAGGCCGCGGCGATCATCCGTCGCGATCACGATTTCGGACGCATTCACATCGCGAGCAAGCCCGAGCAGGTCCAGGGATTCAACCCGTTCCTTGAGTTGAACGGACCCCACTGTCGTGAGTTGCACCTTCTCATGCACGCCGACCTGGGCGACGGGCAGGAAATAGGCGCCAAACCGCTCCTTGGCGAGCTCACGAAGCTGAACCGCGCGCGGCCCCTGACCGAGAATGAGAACGCGGCGGCGCAGCATGCCGGTGCGGGAAACGCGCGAGAAGATCGTGCGCGTAATCAGCACGCATCCCAGCCACAGCGAGGGCACAAGCAGAACCCAACGCCAGCGATAGGGCACATGGACGAGGCGATAAGCGCCGAATTCCGCGCTCGTCGCGGTCGCCACCAACAGCAACAGAGTGAGGATCAGCGCGCCGCGCAGGAAAGCCTGCCGCGCGTCGACCAGTGCATCGATGGTGTAGAGCCCGCTCGAATGCATCATCACGACGATCGCAAGCGCGAGCAGCAACGTGAATGCGACTGCGCCGCCTGCAACATGGACCACCGGATCCAGGCTGATGGCTGCAATTCCAAGATACAACACCACCGCAATGAGCAGTGCTTCTGCCAAACCTAGTGCCACCGTTGCGGCCGGCACGAAGTGGCCAAATATCCGAAGCATACGACTGACCCCCGCTGTTACTCTCAGCGTTTGCAACTGGACTTAGGAACCTATTGACATGGTGCCGGAGACTTTTCACGCTTTGAAGACAAGTGTGGTTACTATGCTTTAAGCGGAGAAGGCCTTCCCGGGCATAATTGCCCCTCGCCAACATACCTTCCCCCGTGCGCGAGATTAACCAGCATTATTGCGCATAGTTCCCTGCAACGAAACGAAAATTGGCAGCACGTGCATTGCCGCCACGGGGTTGCTAGCGGTTAGGAACGTTTATAGCCAAGCTAAAGCTTTGGCCGCGGTCTGGCACCACAGTCCGCCGACGCGCGTTATGGTTATGAAACGATTGGGGATTCAACAATGGCGACGATCCTCATTCCAGCATCGAGGGGTAAAAGGACGGCGTTAAAACTTCCGCAACCCCTTATGCCGCAGAATGTCTCCCGAGAAACAAAGCGGGAGATCGGGATGGAAGACTGCATCGCCTCCAGCGTCCTGATGGACGACGACTTGGCCGGTCAAGCTCCTGTCCAGCCCCTGCCCTGGCGCCAGTGTGCGCCCCTGATGTTTTTCGGGTCGCTCGCCTGTTACGGCCTGGGTTTCCTGGTTGCAGCCGGGTTTTCTCATATTCTCAGCCTGATCTAGGCTTACCTAGGCTCGAAAGCGCGCTAAGCCGCCCCTTTCGATGGGCCACGTTGGAAATTCCCGTCATGGGTGGATCAAGCCGCCTTATCGACTCCCGCAAAGATAGCCTTCCATCGGTTCGTTAACCCTGAGGTAGTCGTTCAGCGTCCGTTCCGCGTCGGCGGTAGCAACCAGATCCGTCGATACCGCAACGAAGGCGGAAGGACATCCGCTTCTCGTCAGGTAGGCGTGCACCTGATGCCGCTTGACGTCATAGACGGATGCCGCAGTGGTGCCGTCGACGACGTAGAACCACCACACCAGCCGGCGCTTGCCCCCGCCCGATATGGAGGCCGTATTCACCGGGACGCGCTCCGATCCGATCTGGGCGACCGCCCGGCCGCGCGCCGTAATGTTCCAATGCTCGAGATCGGCAATGCGATTGTCCGAGCGGATAAGATTGTTGTCGCGTCCACGCGGCAGATAAAGCGCGACGTAGCGATCGACCCGAACGGAGCCGTCCGTAAAAGTGTCGGCGAACTCACGGTCGGAGAGCATGACACGCGGATGCCAGTTTGAGGCGCCATTCGCCAGCCTTTGCCACGGCATCGCGACATTTGGCGCGGTGGATTTGAGCACCACGCGCGCCGGGGCCTTATCGATGGCATCGCCCAAGGCCGGCCCAACGGCCGCCAGCAGCACGGCGAGAAGCCCGGTCAGAGCCATCGCGAAGCGGCGGGCAGGCGCCATCGGCCGCTGTTCGGGATCCCTTTTCGGGGGGCTGCCGTCCCGGTCGGAAAAGATCCGCCCGATGAAAATCAGCGCGACCAGCACCATGGAAAAGAATATCCAGCCATAGGTGATGTGATCGGCCTCGATCGCAGTGGCGCTTCCGAAAGCCTCCGCGGCGGCGATCAGGCCGAATGCGCGCAATCCGTTGGCGATGATCGGGACCACGACGGAAAGGGCCATATAGATCGCCCGGCGCACCGGGCTTTGGTAAATCTCGGTGGCGTAGAAAACTCCGAACGCGACGGCCGCGACCAGGAACCGCAAGCCCGCACAGGCTTCGGCGACCGCAAATGTTCCGGCCGGAATATCGATCACGGTGCCGTCGGAAAAGACGGGAATTCCGACGAGTTGAAGCCCTTTTACCGCGAAATTTGCGGTGAAATCCTGAAGACTCGGCACCAGGAATTCGCCGCTCGGGACGAGGAAATAGAGGTAAAGCAACGGCGCCATCAGCAGCCGGTAGACGCGCCATCCGAGAATCCCCAGCAGCGTCGCCTGGACGATGGTCATCACCACGAATTGACGGATTTCCAGAACCCCGAAGACCGAGGCGGCGAACCAGGCCAGCGACAGCAGTGGAATCAGGAGAAGCGCGCGATATTCCGGGCGCGGCGCAACGCCCACGAGCAATTCCCGGCGCTGCCAGATCATGAACAGCGCAATCGGAATGATCAGGAAGCAATGATTGTAGGTCGCCGACCCGACCCAGACCTGGAAGGCGCCAACGACTTCCTGATGGAAGATTGCGCCCAGCGCCGCCAGGCAGACAGCGACCACGAGAATCGCCTTGCGCCACACGCCCCCGGCGAGATCCGTCATCCACCCGCCTTGGGTTTCCAGCGAGGCACTCATGAGGCTACTCCAAACACGGCTTCGCCGGCGGCCTGCGGCAACCGGGATTCGCGGATGCGGGACGAAGCGGTATTCCCGAACAGCCCATCCAGCACCGTGAGATTGCGCGGCCAATCATACTCGGTTTCCACGCGCGCCCGAGCCCTTTGTCCAAGCCCGGCCGCCCCGCCCGAGAGCACCGAGGATACCGCATCGGCGAATTCAATCGGCGTTCCCGCAACAAGCACATGCTCGCCGGCTACCGCGGATATGCCTTCGCAGGCCGCGGGCGTAGCGACCACGGGCGCAGCCATTGCCATCGCCTCGAGCACCTTGTTCTGCACGCCGCGCGCGATATGCAAAGGTGCAACCACGCAGCCCGCATGCGCAAGGTAAGGACGCACATCGGGCACCCTGCCGGTTACCCGCACGCCCCTCTGCTGCGCCAGCCGCTTCACCGACGGGGCCGGGTTCGACCCGACGATCCAGAACTCCGCGTCGAGATGGGCGCGCACAATGAGCGGAAAGGCCTCTTTGGTAAACCACTCCACGGCTTCGATATTGGGCCGGTAATCCATCGTGCCGGTAAAGACGATTGCGGTCGATTCCGGCGCGAAAGGCGAAACAAAGGGGTGGCCCGGGTCGAAATAGCCGAGATCGACGCCGTTGCTGAAATGTCCTGTTTTCGCCTCCGCTTCGGGGGCGCGCGCGAGAAACGCCTGGGCTTCGGCGTCCGAGACGAAAAGGGAGCGATCGAAGGCCATCGCCGCCCGCCGCTCCAACCCGAGCAGCGCACGCGATTCACGCCGGAAAAGCCAGTTCAGCGGCCAGGCGGATTTCTCGGCATAGGCGCGGTACTTCTCGGAATCGACATCGACCATATCCAGAACGATGCGGTGTGAGCGCGCATAGGGCAGTGCGTAGGGTGCCATCGCCGAGCAGTAGAGAAAGAGGTTTTCCGGCCGGACGCGCGCCATGGTCTCGGCGACGAAACGGGTCATGCGCGCATCGCGAAAATAGAATTCGGAGAGCGAGCCCCCCATCGCGAGTCCGGCCAAGCCCCGCGCGAGCGCCTGCTTGCGGTGCAGCGGCACGATGACGACGCTGGCGCAATAGACCTTGAGCGCCTCGGCGTGCTGTTCGTCCTCCGGGTCGTCGGCAAAGCAGCCGAGATGAACGCGGAAATCCTTCGCCAGATGCTTGAGCACATGAAAGGCGCGGATCTTTTCCCCCTTGTCGGGGGGATAGGGAACGCGGTGCGCCAGATAAAGAAGATCGCTCAAATGCGTCACCCGATGCCGCGAACGATGAAGGGGCCGACCAGCTTGGTCAGCGGCACCGGCAGACGCCGCCAGAGCGCGATGAAAGCCCGGAATTTGGGGTTCAGCGGATTCACGTCGGGAATCGTGTCGGCCTGAATGAGACGGTATTCGTAGGTCAGCGGTGTCGGCTCGAAACCCCAATAGGATTTGAACTTATAGGCGCCCGTTCCGACTTTGCTGCGGCCGAAATCGAAAATCTTGTATCCCCGCTCGCTGGCGCGCCGCATCACCTCCCAATACATGAAATCGTTGGCCGCCAGGTCGCGCGCTTCCGTCAACCCGCCGCCATAATAGGGCAGCACTTCATCACGGAAATAGAAGTTGAGCACCGAGGCAACGGCCTTTCGGCCATGCAGCACCGTCACCACGTCGCAAGCCTCGCCGAACTCCTCCTTGAGCAGTTCGAAATAGCGCCGCGGAAAAACCGGCGTTCCGAGATTGCGCACGCTGTGTGCATAGACGTCGTGCACCCGTCCTATGTCGGAATCGCAAGTGGAGACGAGGCCGTTGGAAATCCCCTTGCGCACCATGGCGCGCTGCTTGCGCGGAATGGCCTTGAGATTGGCCTCGGCCTGGGGATGGATCGGCCGTCGGAACGTGACGTAGAGCCCCGCCTTCTGCAGCCAATCGGGATGAGCAGGCTGTGTCGAGCGGAACTCGACACAATCGACCTTGTCGCGGGTTCCGATGCGGATAGCCTCCGCTTCGAGGGCGCGCTTGGCGTCCTCGTCGCGGGCCAGAATGCCGCCCTGAACGCAGAACGCGTTCGAGATCAGCGAATTGCCGAACAACCGGCTTTTCACATGGGTCAACGGCAGGACGCCGGCAATTTCGCCACCGCGCCGCGCCATCAGGTAATGGGTCTTGTGTCCGAACGCCTTTTCGACAACCCGTTTCCATCCCGAAAGATGGAAGAAGGTGCCTTCGGGGCGCGCGCGCACGAAATCGTCCCACGCCCGTTCGTCTCCCGCCTCGAGCGGAGACAACGAGACCGCGGGGGCCCGCGCCAAACTCTCGTCCGGCCTAACCCGCATGTCCGAGGAAAATGTCATCCATCCGGCCCCAAGCAAAATCGTCGAGGAGCCTGGAGATCCGGCCCTCCATTGCGCCGAGATTGGTGTAATGGCGCAGCCGGGATTTCACAGGCGCACCCTGAACCCGCGGCTGACCGGGATCGATCTCCCAAGGATGACAGTAGAATATGCAGGGCACGCCTTCCTTCCGGTTAACGCGGGCATAGGCGCCGCGTGACAGCCCATAGGGCAGGAGCCGGAAATAGCCTCCTCCCGACGCGGGAAAATTGCGGCCCCCATAGCGTACCGTCGTCATCGGGATTTCGAGTATCGGCGAGCGCGAGGGCGTGAACGGCGTGCGCGGCGCATCCGGGACGCCATAAAGATCGTGTGCGACCGGATAGACGCTGGAGCTGTAGACGAAGCCCTCTTCCGCCAGCAGATCGTAAGCCCACCAGGTCTTGGGTCCGATCGAGAAGGTGGGCGCCCGGTAGCCGCTGACCGGTCCGCCCGCGATATCTTCGAGCAGTCCCTTGGCCCGCCTTATGTCCTCGCGGAATTCGGCCGGGGTTTGGGTATCGATGTTGCGATGCGCATAACCGTGGCTCGCGATTTCATGGCCTTCGGCCCGTATGCGGCGCACGATTTCGGGATACCGCTCCGCTACCCAGCCGAGCACGAAGAACGTTGCCTTGGCGCCCTTCTCCGCGAACAGGTCGAGCATCCGGCTGGTGTTCGCCTCGACCCGGCAGGGCAGCGAATCCCAATTTGCGCGGTCGATCACATTGGCGAAGGCGCGCACGTGGAAATAATCTTCCACGTCCACCGTCATCGCGTTCAGAAGCCGGCCTGCGCCGGCCGCGCCCGCGCTATCGCGCGGCGCGACGCGCGCAGGAGACGCATAGGGAGCTGCCTCGCGAAAATTCACCGAGGCTGTAGTTTCGGACACTGGCTGCACGGCGATCCGTCTTTCCTTTACGCGACTTAAGACTTGAAGGCGGGCAGATGCTTCACGGCGATATCGAGTGCGCGCGTGATGGCCCGGTCGTGCTGATACATTTTTTGCTCGATGCGCAGAATCCGCGGCATGACGTCGTCGCGCAAATCGCGAATTTCGCGCAGGAAGTTCGTGTCTATTTCCGCCATCTCCAGCATCTGAACCGGCTTGACGGGCTCAAGCTGGACCGTCCGGTGCGAGGGGATCGGCGCGTTCTGCTGCAGGGGGCCGAGTTCGTTGGCAAGTTCGTTGCCGACGCTTGCGACCATCTCGCGGTCTATGGCGTGCTTCTCTTCCAGGAAACCCAAGAGCAGAAGCCGCGAACAGAGCGTATTGACGCGGCGGGGAATGCCGGCGGTGTAGCGATAAATCTCCGCGAAAGCATCTTCGGAGAAGCGCGGATCGCCGTTCCATCCAGACCGCTTCAGCCGGTGTTCGATGTAGCGGCGGGTATCGGTTTCGGTCAACGCGCCGAGATGACACGAAGCGGTGACGCGTTGGCGCAATTGCTCCAGGTCCGGGCTCGAAAGCACCGCACGGAACTCCGGCTGACCCAGCAGAATCGACTGTAAAGGCGAGGCCCCGCTCACCATCAGGTTGGAGAGCATCCTGAGCTCTTCGAGCGCTTCGGTCGTCAGACTCTGAGCCTCGTCGACGATCAGCAATGCACGCTTGTGCTGTACGCTGAGGTCGGAAAGGAATTGCTTCAGACGCGTAATCAGCGACGCCTTGTCCATGCCTTCGCGGTAGATCTGGAAGGCAGCGCCCACCATGCGCAGCATGTCGTAGCTGTTGAGCTGGGTGGTGACGATGCGGCCGGCGATGTAGCGCGACGAGTCGAGCGTCGAAAGCAGATGGTCCACCAGCGTCGTCTTGCCGGCGCCGACTTCACCGGTGACGACGACGAATCCCTCGCCTTGCGAGATACCGTAATTCAGGAACGCCATCGCCTTGGTATGCTCGGCGCTGCCGAAGAAGAAACGGCTGTCCGGCGTCAACTGGAACGGCATGCTGGTGAGAGAATAGAACTCGGCGTACATGGATATTCCGATCAGAAGGTTTTCATCAGGCGAATCGTCACGCTGTTGGCGGTGAAGCCGTTTCCGGCCGTTCCCGCAAGGCGGCGATTGAAGTCATAGCGGAGCGTGGCCCTCAATGTTTGGTTGATCCGGTAATTGGCGATGGCCGCCGCCGTCAGAAGTTTCGCGCGGTCGAGGCCGGGCGAAACATATCCGGTTTCGAGCGTCGTGGAGACATCGCCCGACACCAAGGTGCTCACCGAGGCGATGGCGCCGTTCAGCTGACGGTAGGCAGGCAATGAGCCCGTCAGAGACGTCAGCTCGATGTGATAGGCCCGGATGCTGACCGTATAGATGTCCAGGTCGCTGTACAAAGTGGCGCGCGCGACCTTTGTCCGGAAGAAGCCGTTCTGGCCTGCGCCGAAGAAATTCATATCGCTGAGCGGCAACCCCGAATTGGCGTTGATGTCGCCACCGTAATCGGGGGCATAGCTGGGATCGTTCAGCGTGCCGATCGCCGGATTCTGACTGAAATCGACGCCGGACGAAGGCCCGCCCGGACCCACGCGCGAGGAGGCGTTGCTGGAAATCAAGCCTTGCTGGGTGCTGGAAATCGAATTCGTGTAAGCGCCGTAAAAGGTCGTGTTCGGGGTCAGCACCCATTGGATTTCGCCGGAGACCCCCGTCTTCAAATCGTGGCGGCCGTAAAGCAGCAGGATGGAGGAGTCGACATTGGGCTTGAGGCGAAAGCCCGCGTCGAATGTGGGTCCCTGCCCGGTCAGGGTCGCAAATCGTTCATCGGCGAGCCACTCATAGCCGCCACCGGCGATCCCCGAAATGCCGCGCGTGAACTGGTACTCGTTGATAAACTCGCTAAAGGCCTTTTTGAGGGTGCCGAAGCGCGTGGTCGAAGTGTCGGATGCGTATCCCGTCAAATCGCTCATCAAGGGAGCCGCAAGCGTTCCCTGCATCCTGAAATCGCCATGGGCCTCATTTTGCGTCGTTCCGCCAAGCGGATTGATGACGGCTCCGGGTATGACGATGGCGCCGGTGTTTCTATCCCGCCAGAATTCGTTGAAAGCGTAACGCACATCGAGGATGCCGATATCGCCGACCCGCGACTTCGCATCGGGCGAAACGGTCAGGAGATAAATCTGACTGGTGTTCGAGCTATCGAGGAGCAGAGGGTTCGTCGTCTGCACCTGGCCGCGGACGATCTCGTCGGCCTTGCCGTGGACATCGAGATACAAGAAATCCGGAACCAGCGTCGCATGCGCCGTGGCGAAGCCGTACTGGGAGATGATGCTCCGGCGCGTGACGTTCAACGCGCGCCTGACCAGAGCCTGGTACGTGAAGATGCCCGTCAGCTGCGGCGCGTTGGCGCTCGCCGTCAGGCCCGCACCCAAAACCGAGATGAGATCGGACTGTTTGTTGGTCTCCGAATGCCTCGCATTGTCGGTGGCAATTTCCGCCCATGTCAGATGCGGAACAAAGAGCCATGCCGGGGCGTTGGGATCGCCCGCGCCGCTCGCAACCGCAAGCAAATCGTCATAGAGATTGGTGGCGTCTCTGGAGCCCGCCGGTGCTGCCGCAGGCGCCGTCGCGGGCGGCGGCGACGTTGTCGAAGGAACAGCGCTGCCCGGCAGGGACCCGCCGGCATCCGTCGCCGCTGCAACGAGCACCAGGGGCACTCGCACGGCGTCCGCGGATGGCGGGGGAAAAGGCGTCAGCCGCAGGGTTACGGTGCTCGTCGAATCGTTCGCCGTCGCATCGACGGCCTCCGCAACCGCGGCCGAACTCAACCCGGCGAGCAGCAGACCGGCTGATGCAGCGCAACTATTGCGCCAGGTTGACCGACGTGAACGCAAGCGATTCCCACCCCGAATTTCTCACCGCAAAGAGTACAGTTTGCTGAAATCCTACTTCCGGTAATTGTAGCTGTATCCGTAGCCATACTTCCCGAACTGGTCGGTCAGCACGGCTTCGGCTTTGTTCAGGACCAGACTGACGCTCGGGCAGGCATTGATGAGACGCAGCGACGATTCGACCTGATCGCGGCTGGTATCATGGGCCGCCACCACGAAAATGGTCTGACCGACAAGCCCGGCGAGGATGGCCGGCTCGCTGCTGACCAGACAGGGCAGTGAGTCGAAAATGATGAAGCGGTCGGGATAACGGCGCGCCATCTCCGCCACCAGGCTCCCCATTCTGCGGCTCGACATCAGTTCGGGAACTTCGGGATGGGCCTTGCCGGCCGGCAGAATGCTGAGATTGGGGACATTGGTATGCAGCAGAACGTCGGCGAAGCCCAAATTGCGGTCGGCCAGGAGGTCGATCCAGCCGGCTTCCGCCTTGATTCCGAGATAGTTCAGCATCGACTGCCGATACACATCGGCGTCCACCAGCAAGACCTTGAGGTCGCGCTCATAGGCGATCGAAAGCGCAAGATTGATGGCGGTGTAGGTCTTGCCGTCGCCGGGGTTCGCACTCGTGATCATGATCACGCGATTGAGGTCGTTACCGATCACCGCCGAACTGGTGCGCGACGCATTGGCGAGCACCTGGCGCTTGATGACCCGGAATTCCTCGACCGTGCGTACAAAGCCCGCCGAGGGGAGCGAGATGCCGTTGGCGGCAAGGCTGGTCGGGCTGATATTGACGGTCAGGGGCTCGCCCCGGCGCGGCGGCGCATCCCGGAGGCGGGTTTCGCCATCCTGGACCGCGGGCTCGCTTGCCCGCAGCGCCTGCGCCAATCCGGCTCCCACGGGCGCCTCCAGTTCTCGCTCGCGCGCTGGTGCGGTCTCGCGCAGCGGCGCAGCCTCGCGGACGGGAGGAGTCTCGCGGACGGGAGGAGCATCCGCCGGCGGCATGGGGCGGGCCGCTGCGCCGCTCAGTCGCGCAGCCGCGCGCAGGATAAGGTCAGGCGACTTGTCACTACTCATAGAACCACCCCATAGACACCGATGCCCATCAGCATCAGCGCGCCATACACAACCAAAAGAGCACCGCCTACCACGGCCGCACCGACCGTTCCGGTAACGAACCGCCGCGCCATTCCCGGCCGCTTCACGAATGTCACCGAGCCGATCACGGGCAGGCCGAGACCGCGCAGGCGGCCGGAGGACGAGAACGTCGCGCGCACGAGTTCCAGCCCGATGGGGAACGCGACCGCGACACCGAGGCTGAGGATGAACACGAGCGAGAACATTCTCGGCAGGTTCGGAGATACTGGGTTCACCGGCACCTGAGGCGGATCGACGATGCGGAACTGGGTGCGGTCGGCCTGATCGTCGGCTGCCTGCGAGAGGCTGGCCGATTCGCGACGCGCCACCAGTTCGTCATGATTCTTCTTAACGACGTCGTAATCGCGATCGACATCCTTCGCCTTTGCATCGATGTCGGGAACCTGGGCCACGAGCGCCTTCACGCGGTCATATTCCGCCGTCGACGCATCCAGGACCTGTTTGGCGGCGGGGAGTCGCGTCTCGGAATCCACGAGCCTCAGCCTTATCTGCTCATAGGTCGGATTTTGGATCTGAACCATGGGGGTGTCGGTCGAGGAGGTGTCGGTATCGGAATTTGCCGCCGCCTGAGCAGCCTGGGCCGCCTGGGCCGTTTGCGCCTCGAGGTCTGCGACCTCATTCTTGGCCGCAATCACATCGGGATGCTGGTCGGTGTATTTCAGCCGCAAATTCTGGAGGGTCACTTTGGCCACGGCCAACCGCACTGGCAGCGAGGTCGCCGAAGGTCCGGCAGCCCCGCCCCCGCCGCCCTGGGCCTGCGCGGCGCTGACTTTCTGGAACTGCGGGACCTGTTTCAACTCGGCCTGCAGCGTGTCCCGGGTCACCTGGGCCTGACGATAGCCAAGCCGCGCCTGCTGCAATTCCTGCTGCAAGACTTGCAATTTGGGAGTGCCGGACGCCGGATCGGCGAGGTAATCGGCAAATTGCTTGCGGAAGTCCGCGCGGCGCTGCTCGGCCGCACGCAGCTGCTCCTCATAAGAGGCGATCTGGTCATCGAGGAATTTGCGCGCCTTGTCCATTTCGACGCGGTTGGAGCTGGCCGCCTTTTCCGCGAAAATCGTAAGCAGCGCATCGACCAAATTCTTCGCTGTTTGCGGGTTCGCAGCCGTATAGGAGATGGTGAAAAGATTCCGGCTCTGCGATTGCACGTTCACATCGTCGGTGAGCTTCTCGACCAGCGCGTCTCTCTCCGCCGCGGATTTGCCGACATCCATCTGCGCCAAATGCATCGCCTGCTCCAGATTCGGGCGGCTCAGCAGCGTGCGGCGAAGATAATCCGTGGTCTGATTGGTGTTCGGATCGACCACCAAGCCTTTCAGCAGAGGCGTGAGAAGCCCGTTCACATCGACATAGGCGCGGGCGTCGGACTCATAATGGCGCGGCAGCATCATCACGCCGGTCCAACCCAGCACACACACGACCCAGCAGGTCGCGAGCGCAATCCATTTGTGCCGGCGGAGCGAGACCCACTGCTCCAGGAGCATCAGTTTCACATCCGATAGGGAAGAAGGGTTCATGGCTGCTTACACCTTGCTTTGCTGGACTCGAACGCCACCGTAAACATTATCCCCGCGTCAGAAAAAGCGTTGGGGGATAATGAGGATGTCGCCAGGCTGCATATCCACGTTCTGGGTGATGTCTCCATCGCGCACGAGCGAATCGAGCCTCACGCGAAAGGATTGCTGCTGGCCATTGACCTGCCGGACGAGCACGGCCCTGTCGCCATCGGCGTACCGGGTCAAGCCGCCCACCTCGATCATCACGTCAAGCGCGGTCATGCTGGAGCGGTAGGGCAGGGCCCGTGGTTGCGCAGCCTCTCCGATCACCCGGATTTGCCGGGTGAAGAGGCCGACGAACTGCGTGGGAATAATGGTGACGAGCGGGTCCCTGATATAGGGTTTGAGCTTGTCCTGAATCTCGGCGCTCAACACCTGGGGCGTCTTGCCTACGGCAACCGTGTCGCCGACCAGCGGCATGGCGATGCGGCCATCGGGCCTCACCGGCATCTGCCGCGTCAGATCGGCATTGTGCCAAACGAAGACGTCGAGCACGTCCCCAGGGCCGATCACGTATTCCGATGTGGTTGGAGGGGTTGTGTAGGCGGTGCTCGACGGCAACGGAGTGCCTCGGCCCGCGCATCCCGCCAGCAACACCATGAAGGCGAGCCACAGGGCTTGAAAAGGTTTTCTCGTCAAGGTCTAAACCCCCTACTATTCGTGCCGCAGGATTGATGTATTGCCCGCGGCTCTGCTCTACAACAATGACCTTGTAGAGCCAATGAGCAACATCGGGTAACTATTGAGAAACGCTACAAGATGCGAGCTCCGTTAGCAATTGCATTCCCCGTCATCTGTCTTAAGCTTTGTCTAAATTCATGACCCCGGCGTCCCCCGCAAGTCTGAGAATTGTCACATTCACCACCCTGTTTCCGAACAGCGAACAGCCCAATCATGGCGTGTTCGTCGAGAACCGGCTGCGTCAGCTTGTCCATACCGGGCGCGTGAACGCTCGTGTCGTGGCTCCGGTTCCATGGTTTCCGTCATCAGCCCCAATTTTCGGACGCTACGCCATAAACGCAAAGGTCGTGCCACGGGAAACCCGCTTCGGACTGCCGATTGAACACCCCAAATACCTTATTTTGCCTAAAATCGGGATGGAACGGGTGCCGGGCTGGCTCGCGGCCGCGTCCTATCCCGTTTTGAGACGATTGCAGCAGGAAGAGGATTTCGACCTCATCGACGCCCATTATTTCTATCCCGACGGGGTGGCGGCAATGCGGCTCGGCCGGCGGCTCAACAAGCCCGTTGTCATCACCGCCCGCGGCACCGACGTCAATCTCATCCCCCGCCAGTTCCCCGGACCGCGCCGCATGATCCTGGAGGCGGCAACGCAGGCGGCCGGAATTATCGCAGTCAGTCAGGCGCTTAAGGACGCTATGGTAGATCTCGGCATCGCGCCCGGGAAGATCACCGTGTTGCGCAACGGGGTCGATCTCGAGGTCTTCCGTCCCGCCGCGCGGGAAGAGGCGCGCGCCGAACTCAACCTTGCCGGGCGGACGCTGGTTTCGGTCGGACACCTGATCGAGCGCAAGGCCCACGATCTCATCATCGCGGCCCTCCCTTCCCTTCGCGATTATGCGCTTCTGATCGCAGGCGAAGGGCCCGAGCGCGCCCACCTCGAAAAGCTCGCCCGCGAACTCAAGGTATCCGAGCGCGTGCGATTTCTCGGCAGCCTGCCCCATCGCGAGCTGTACAGGATCTACTCCGCCGCCGATGCGCTCGTGCTCGCGTCGAGCCGCGAGGGCTGGCCGAACGTGCTGCTGGAATCGATGGCTTGCGGGACGCCGGTCGTCGCGTCGAACATCTGGGGCAATCCGGAGGTGGTATCGCGGCCCGAAGCAGGCGTGCTGATGACCGAACGGACGGCGGCGGGCGTGGCCGAAGGGGTGGACCGGCTGTTCCGCGAACTCCCCGACCGAAAGGCGACGCGGGCTTACGCGGAGGGCTTCAGCTGGGATGCGACCAGCCAAGGCCAGGTGCAGCTCTTCAATCGCATCCTCGGGCGGCCCGCATAGCAAGGCGCGCCGTTCGCGCCTGATCGAAGCAAAGCCGTTTCCCGTCAAAGCGTAGCGCTGTTGCCGACGGCCGTGCCCGGCATCTGGGATGCATGGCTCTTTGCGTTTTGCGCCAGCCTGTTCCGGAAGAAATTGCGTCCGGGCCGCTCGATAAACGTGTAGCCGGCCCAGGCAAACGGAATCACCGCGAGGCAGCCGAGGAAGGCGAGCAGAAGGGCAAGTTCCGGCGAGACGAACGGCCCGAACACGCTGCGCGCCGCGCCAAGCGCGAGCGCCCGGAACGGGCTGTGAATCAGGTAGATCGAATAGGACCATACCCCCAGGAGATAAATCGGCCTCAGTTCCACGAACCGGGCAGGCCAGCCTTTGTTCTTGGCGAACGCGACAACCAGAAACGGAAACAACAGCGCGGCCGGAAGGTCATAGCGCAGCGACAAAGACGTCATGCACAGGACGGAAAGAATAAGGGCGGAAGCGTCGCGCGCCAGCACATTGGCCAGACGCGGGATTCGATACATTTGAAATGCAGCCATTCCGAGTGTGAACTCGCTCAGGCAGCGAACGATGTGCTCCCCCCCGCTGGGCCCGCCCAGCAGCAGCCGGTGAGTCCGGGCGGCATACGCGATCAGCACGGCCGCCGCGAAGGCGATGCCGGCAAACCTCATCACAGGCCGCTTGTTGAACACGATCCAAACCAGAACCGGAAACAGGAAATAGGCCAGGAACTCGGTTCCAATCGACCATGACGGAAAGTTGAAATTGTCGCCAATCCCAATGCCGGGCAGCAACAGCAGATTGGCCGCCAAATCGAGCGCCCAGAAATGTCGAACGGTGAAGAAGATGTTGTGGCCGATCAGCGCGATGCTCACCAGAGCGGCAAGGCTGAGCAGAAGCACCAGCGCAACGTGAAGAGGCAGGATGCGCGCCACGCGCCGGGCGAGAAAATCGCGATAGGCGCCCGGACGGCCGCGCTCGAATGAATCGAGATATGTGTAACACATGATGAAGCCGCTGAGCACGAAGAAGAAGTCCACGGCCACGTAGCCGTGCGGCACCAGCGACGGAATCACTCTTTTCGTTATGAGCTGGGCGGTGGCCGTATAGTGGGCGGCCACGACCGCCATCGCCGCCAGCCCGCGCAGGGACGTGAGCGCCTTGAGCTCGCGCCTCTCTCCCTGATCTCGATCGGCGGTCGCGCTCATTACTCGTCCTTAACGCTGTGGCTCAACGCTGTTTGGAAAAATCCATATTCGCACAGGCACCGGACGCCTCAAAGCGCAAAATATGCCGGCCGCGCCTCAACTTATGTAATTGGTTACGGAACGTGGAAAAACGCCCGGCGACGGCTTGGCAAATCAATTTGCCGCCATAAGTCTTGCCCGGTGCGGCGCCTCGAGCGCCCTGAGGCAAATGCCTTCGAACACCCGCCCGACGGTCTCGGCGGAGAAATGGCGCTCGACCAGTTCCCTGGCGTCGGCCGATAGAAGCGCGCGCAATTCCGGGTTGCCGAGAAGCTTCAGAACCGCCGCCGCGAAGCCTTCCGGCGTGTCGCCGGCGAGGTAATGCCGGCCCGGTTCCAGCTGCAGCCCCTCGACGCCGATGGTGGTCGATACAACCGGACAACCGAGCGCCATCGCTTCGTACGCTTTGATGCGCGTGCCGCCCCCGACGCGCAACGGAATCATGTAGACGGCCGCATCGTGCACATAAGGCCGCACGTCATCGACGAAGCCGGTGAATGTCCAGGGCAGCTTGCGTTCCGCGGCACTCTGCACGAGCTTGGGATGCGGATTGCGGCCGACAATCGTGACCCGCGCGCTTTGATCAGCGCGGGCGATCAAAGGCCAGCATTCGTCCATGAACCATTGGATGCCGTCGATGTTCGCGTGATAATCCATCGACGCGGTGAAGACGATGTTGCGCGCGCCGTTGTTCGCGCCATCGGGCGCGCGATGGGCGAAATAGTCGAGATCGACACCGGTCGGGATGGTTTCGGAAGCAACTCCGTAAGCGCCTTTGAACTGCGCTTGGTCGCGCTCGGAAACCGCGACGACCGCGTCGAAGCTTCTCAAGGTCTCCGCTTCGAATTGCTGCATCTTGCGGAATTGGTTCCGCCACAAAGCGCGAAGAGCCGCCGTTCCAGCTATCTTCACCTGGCGCCCGAAGATTTCCGCTTCGACATTGTGCGTGAAAAGCACGGTGGGAGCAGCCACGGATTTCGGCATCAGAACCGCCGTATGCGGAAAATCCACCACCACGATGTCCGGCCTGCGCTTGAGTTCCGATTCGATCAAGGCGCGCCCCGCCGCCGAAATCTCGGTCGCAACCGAAATCGGATAGCGCGACACCAGATGACGCGCGCGCAGATAGTTGAACATTTTATCGCGCGTGACTTCGGGCCAGGACACGAACCGGTCGCATAATTGCGCGAGCGTATCGGCATCGCGCTTTGGCGCGCCCTTCGGCGCGGGCGATGCCAGCGTTACGTCGAAAGCGCCGTCCTTCATGCCGCGAAGCACATGCCCGGTGCGAATCTTGCCGCCGGAATCGGGCGGCAAAAGATAACGGGCGGAAACGAAGAGAAGCTTTGGCCGTCCGATCACCAGCAAATGCCCTGGTAATCGGCGCCTTCCAGCCGCTCGAGGTCCTTGACGCCCTGCAGGTCCACAATATTGCGGCCGTGATGCGCCTTGCGGATGACTTCGATTTCGGGCGCCGAAGCATGGCCGACGACGATCACCTTGGCGTCGCCCAAGGTTTCTTCGGGCGTCGATTTCAGCAGCCTTTCGAGATGGGGAATCTCGCGGTCGATGAATTCGCGATTGGCGCCGATCAGGCGCGCGACATCGACATGGCGATCGTAGATCGAAAGCTCGAAACCCTTGCCGATCAGCTTTTCCGCCAGGACCACAAGCGGGGATTCGCGCAGATCGTCCGTACCCGGTTTGAACGCAAGGCCGAACATCGCCACCTTCTGGCGGCCGTTGCGCGCGATCAGATCATAGGCCCGTTCGATATGCCGCTCATTGCTCTCCAGCAGATTGCCGATGAAAGGCAAATCGGTTCCTTGCGCGCGTGCAACCGCGAGGAAGGCGCGCAGATCCTTGGGCAAGCACGAACCGCCGAAAGCGAAACCGGGACGCAGATAGGCCGGCGAAATGTTGAGCGTGCGGTCCTCGCAGAAAATCCGCATGGCTTCGCGCGAATCGACGCCCAAGGCCTTCAGCACGGCACCCACTTCATTGGCGAAACCGATCTTCACCGCATGGAACATGTTGCAAAGATATTTGATGGATTCGGCGGTTCGCACGTCGGTCTTGATGACCGGCGCATCGGTCGCGCCATAGAGGGCCTCCAGCGCATCGACGCCCTTTCCAGGCGTGCCCCCGATCAGGGTGAAGGGCGGGCGCTGGAAATCGCTGATCGCGCTGCCCTCGCGAAGGAATTCGGGATTGCTGCAAAGCTCAAGCCCGGCGCCGAGCGTACGGCCCGACATGCGCGAGAGAATCGGCGCAACGCGGCCTTCGATGGTCCCGGGCGGCACGGTGCTCCGCACAACGACGACATGACCGCTGCTTTTCGATGCGATGGCGCTGCCGATTTCGCCGCTGACGGCATCGAGCGCGGCCATGCCGGTCGAGCCGTCACGCGCGCTCGGCGTCCCCACGGAGATGAAGGACAAATCGGTGCGCCGGACGGCATCGGCCCCGTCCGTTGTGGCCGAAAGCTGCCCATTCTGGACCATCTCCGCCACAAGCTCGGAGATGCCTTTCTCCACGATGGGCGAGCGGCCGGACTGAATCAAATTCACCTTGGTGTCGCTGACATCGACGCCGACAACCTCATGGCCGAGCCGCGCCAGGCACGCGCCAGACACGACACCGACATATCCCATTCCGAAAATCGAGACTTTCACGCGGGCCATTCCTGTTGCTTGAAACGCCGCCAATGAGCAGACCGCTTCGCCGGTTTCATCCTTAACAGCATAACTTCCTTAATGTGCTTATCGGGCCGCGCCAACTCCCTCACGAAGCCGCCGGAGTTCCATCGAACAGGCGTTTGTAAGCGGCGAACATATGGGCCTGATCGTAAACCGCAACCGCGCGCGCCCGGTTGGCGCGTCCAATCGCGGCTGCTCTTTCCGGGTCTGCGAGAAGCGCAAGCAGCGCCTCGGCCAGCTTGCCGGAATCGCGCGGAACGACGAAAGGCCGGTTCTCTTCCGCCACCATGGCGCGGACATCGCCGACATCGGTGGAAGCGATGGCGCGCGAAGCGGCCATGGCCTCGAGAATGGCGAGCGGCATCTGTTCCGTATCGGACGAAAGCGCGAAGACGGAAAACAGTGGCAACAGGCGCTCCGGAACGGCGCAGGGTCCGGTGAAGACCACCGAGTCCGCCAACCCGCGCGCTTCGGCGGCAACGCGAAGCTCCTGCAATTGCGGTCCGCCGCCCACCAGCACAAGCTGCGCCGGCCGCACTTTGTGCAGAATCGCGAAAGCGTCCAACAGACGGAACAGGTTCTTCTCGACGCGCAGGCCACCCACCGCGCCGATGAGGGGAACATCGCGCCTTATGCCAAGACTCTCGGCGAGCGCATGATCGGGTTCCGCCGCAAAGCGGGCGCAATCCACACCATTGGGCAGATACAGAAGATTGCGTTGGGGCAGCTTCCACACATCGCGCGCCAGCGTCAGAAGCTTGAGCGACGGCAAAACGACGGTCGAGCGCGACAGCGCCAAACGCCTCAGCCACACCCGGCGCGGCAACTGACGGTCGGCCTCCTCCGGTCCGAAGCCGTCTTCCATATGCAGATGCGGAATGCGCAAGCCCCAGGCGGCAAGCGCCCACTCCAGCGAGCCCCAATTGGAGGTGACCAGCAGATCGGGGCGGAGTTCCTTCAGCAAGCGGCGGAAGGGGCGGACATTGGCGATCGAGCGCCCTTTGCGGACCTCGACCTGCATCGTTTTCGCATCGAGCCCGGGATCGAGGCGCTCCATCGCCTGGGTGGCGCCGTCCATGGCGACGATCAAATGGCGATAGCGCCGGCCAAAATGATTGGCGAGCTGCGCAAAGCGCATCTGCGGTCCGCCGACATTGAAGGTGGAGAAGACGTGCAGAAGCGTGCGCGGCTCGGTCATGGCCGGACATGGATGCGGATCGCGCGCGCCAGGAATTCTTCGCGGCTTGCGGCCGGCTGCCAGCCAAGCGCCTGCTTCGCGTCCGAGCAATCGAACTCGGCCATCAGACCCCGCGAAAGGAAGTCGCGGCGCGAGGGAAACGGCGCCTTGCGTCCGCCGGCTCGCTTCAGGACCCATTTGCCGAGCTCCCCGAACCACAGCCGGGTCGCCGAATGGGGATGGAAGTGCAAGGGCCGCCCCAAGGCGCGGCCGAGTTCGCACAGGTAATCGCGCGCGCTCGGCCTGACATCGCCCACCAGATTGAAGGTCTTGCCCTCGATGCCCGGCGCGGTGCAGGCGGCTGCGATGGCGTCCGCCACATCCTCCACAAGCACAAAGGGGAGCGGATTACGGCCCGCGTTCCAGCCCATGCAGTGCTGCTCGTTGTTGTAGAAGCCGACGCCCGAGTGAAACGGCGAGGTCCCTTCGCCCACGACGAGGCCCGGCCTCAGGATGCAGACGGGAAGCTTCTCGTCGCGATACATGGCCATCAGCATGCGGTCGCATTCGGCCTTGGCGCGCGCGTAATCGGCACGCGTGGCCGATTGCGGGTCCGGCGGCGTCTCGCCGGTGACGCGGCCGGGTTGCGGGCCAAGGTAAAGGCCGGCGATGGAGCCGACATGGATGAACCGCTTGACGCCTTTGGCAAGCACAGCGCGGGCGATCTTTTCCGCACCCCCCACCATACCGTCGCGGATTTCCGCATAGGACTTGCCGCCGCCGCCATGAGCCAGCCCGACGACGACGGAGGCGTCCGCGATGAAGCGTTCGACATCTTCCTTCCGCCGCACGTCGCCGCGCACCACCACGACATTCTCGTGCAGAAACACCGGGGCGAGATTGCGCACATTGCGCGCCATGACGCCGACGCGCCTGCCTTCATCGACCGCGAGTTTCTTGACCAGGTGCGCGCCGATGAAACCCGTCCCGCCGATGATAGCGACGTCGTAGCGGCCTTCATCTTTCGGGCGCTGCGGCGAAAACGGCGCGGCGAAGGCCTCCGCACTTGCGGTTTCGCACACCTTGACCAGGCTTGCGCCGAACGCGCCATCAAGTTCGGGCTCCCTGCCCTCGTCGAGCGCCTGATGGAACGCGGCGATGCTCCCTTTCATGCTGAGGAAGAAGCTGTCGCTGCGGCCGCGCAATTTCAGGGTCGAGAGCGCGTAATCGACGAGATTTCCGATGCTGTCCCGCGCAACGCCGGCGGCGGTCTTCAGACCGGAGAGAGAGAGGTCCGAGGCTTCCAGCCAGCGCGTTCTGCCGTAGGTGAAGAAGCGGTTGTTCAGTATGTCGGCAACCGCAACGCCGTCGTCGCAGACGACCGTCACCTGCCAGAATGGGAACTCCTGCCCCACCGCCATGCGCAAGCTGCAAGGGAGCTTTGCACCCTCCAGCATGAGATTGACGGAGGCATAGAACGGCACGCCCGGCGAAATCTCCACCGGCTCGGCCGCCATCGTCTGGACCTTGCCGAACGCACCGGCGACCGCGGCAAGCTGCGATAGGGGATGGACCGCCTGTTCCAGAAGGATGTTGCCCGGCCGGCTGAACATCCAATGGCCGAACTGACGCGCCGTCATCTGGCGCAGGGGCACGTTGTAGAGGCATTCGGCAAAACGCGGCCGACCGAGGCTGCCGTCTTCAAGGGCGCGCCGCAACTTTGCAAAGGCCGGGTGGTGGACGAAGTTCTGGTTAACGCCGAGCACCGTCCGGCTTTCGCGCGCGGCCGCCATCAGAGTGTCGCATTCGGCCGACGACACCGCGAGCGGCTTCTCCAGCAGCACCGGAATCCCCGCCTTGAGGAAAGGGAGCGCGGTTTCGGCGTGACGGTCCGGCGGGGTCAGCACATGGGCAGCTCCGATGCCGCCCGCCGCAATCGCCTCAGCGACCGAACCGTAAACCGCTGCAATCCCATGGGCCTTGGCGAGCGCTGCCGCCGCCGAAGGATTGGGATCGACCACCGATGTCAGACGGAGATTGGAGAGGGAGCCGATGGCTCCCGCGTGGACATCTGAAATATATCCGGCGCCGACAAGGCAAATATTTCGTGGCATCAAACTTCCCAACCGACGCGACTCACGGCTCGCAAATTACCAGCGCATATGGTTAATGAACTATTCCGGTCCGCCAACCAACCCCTGACCCCAGGCGCCTGACAAGGGTTGCTAGCACAAAGCCCTTAAGAAGGCGGAACGAATTTCTGCTGCTGGTGCCGCACCCTCCCCTCCTCTAACATACAGCGCGACATGCAGAATTCGCTTGGAACGCCGGCCGCTGCGGCCATTGAGAGGGCTCAGCTCCTCGCCCGGGCCGGGGATTTGAAGGGCGCGGCGGAGCTTTGCCGCGGCGTCGTGGCGCGGGAACCGAAGCATTTCTACGCCCTCTTCATGCTGGGGACGCTCGAAAGCCAGTTCGGTGAATTCGGACAGGCGGAAAAGCACCTGGCCCGGGCGGTGAAGCTGGAGCCCCGTTCCGCCGAGGCCCTCACCCTCTATGGCAATGTCCTGATCGAGAAGAAGCAGCAGGCCGAGGCCATCAGCGTGTTGAGCCGGGCGCTGGCGATCCAGCCGCAGAACTCCCATGCGCTGCTCTATCGCGGACTCGCCTACGCCGAAACCGGAAAGCACGACGAGGCGATCCAGGATTTCGACCGCGTGCTGCGCCTGGATCCGCGGTCCGTGTTCGCGCTTCACAACCGCGCAACGTCGCTGATCGCGCTTAAGCGCCACAAAGAGGCGCGTCCGAACGTGGAGGCGCTGCTCAGGATCGCACCGGCCTATGTGCCGGCGCTTGCCAATCAGGCGCGGCTGCTGCTGGAGGACGGCAAGCACGAGGAGGCCCTAGCGGTGCTTCACCGCGCCCTCGCCGGCGATGCCAACAATCCCGATCTCATCAATGCGCGGGGCACCGCACTGATGAAACTCGGCCGGCATGAGGAAGCACTCGCGGCTTTTCGCAGAGTGACCACGCTCAAAGCCGATGCGCCCGACGCGCATCTGAACGCCGGCAACATGCTGATGGAATTGGGGCGGCTCGACGACGCGCTGGCCGAAACCGAGAAGTCCATCGCGGTGCAGACCGACTATGCGCCGGCGCTTTTGATGCGCGCCAACGCGCTCCAGCATCTCGGACGCACAGCAGAAGCTTTCGCCGCCTACGACAAGACGATCGCGGTCAAGCCCGATTATGCGGACGCCTATTATCATCGCGGTTCCGCGCTGCTGCTGCACGGCCGGTTCGCCGAAGGCTGGCGCGATTTCGAATGGCGCTGGAAAGTGACCGATTGCGGATTCGACCGTCCTCTCCTGCGGGCGGCAGAATGGCGCGGCGAGAATTTGGCCGGCAAAAGCGTGATCGTCTATTCCGAGCAAGGCCTGGGCGACGCCATTCAATTCGCGCGGTTCCTGCCGCGGCTGACGGAGAGGGGGGCAAGACTGACTTTTCTCTGTCACCCCGGTCTTGTGCACCTGTTCCGGACCCTTGCGGGCGAGATGGAGGTGATCGCCCTCTCCCAACCCGACCGCCGTTTCGATTTCCAGTGCGCGCTGATGAGTCTGCCGCAACGCTTCGGCATCGGGCTCGAAGATTTGCCGGGCCAGGTTCCCTATATTTTCGCCGATGCCGGCCGCATCGAGAGCTGGCGCGCGCGCTTAGGCGAAAGCGGCTTCAAGATCGGCATCGGCTGGCAAGGCAATCCCAAGGGACTGATCGACAAGGGCCGCTCCATTCCGCTGGCGAAATTCGCCCCGCTGGCAGGAGTGCCGGGCGTGCGGCTGATCTCGCTGCAGAAGACCCATGGGCTGGAACAGCTCGCGCGCCTCCCCGGCGGCATGACGGTCGAGACACTGGGTGTGTTCGACGAAGGGCCGGATGCGTTCGTCGACACGGCAGCGATCATGCGGAGCCTCGACCTCGTCATCACCTCCGATACGGCAACCGCCCATCTTGCGGGCGCGCTCGGCGTCCCCGTCTGGGTGGCGCTCAAGCAGATGCCGGATTGGCGCTGGATGCTCGGCCGCAGCGACAGCCCCTGGTATCCGACCATGCGTGTGTTCCGGCAGGCGAGGCGCGAGGATTGGGACAGTGTGTTCGCGGACATCGCCGAGGCGCTCCGACTGCTTGGCCAAAGAGGCACACCATGAATCCGGCGGTTCCGGTGTCCTGGGGCGAGTTGATCGACAAGGTGACGATCCTCGAAATCAAGTCCGAGCGGCTGACGTCGGAATCCGCGCTCAAGAATGTGCGGCATGAGCTAGCCGAGCTCGCGCCCATTTCCGGCAACGCCGAAGCGCTTGACCCCAAGGTGGCCGGACTGAAAGCCGCGCTGAAAGAGGTCAACGAGACGCTATGGCGGATCGAGGACGACATCAGGGCAAAGGAGGCCGCTAAGAGCTTCGACGCGGAATTCATCGCACTCGCACGTGCGGTCTATCGCACCAATGACGAACGCGGCCGGCTGAAGCGGGAGATCAACGCCCTTTTGAAGTCCGCCATCACCGAAGAAAAGCAATATTCGCACTATTGACGCGGCTGTTCGCGAATGCTCCGGTCCGCACCATGAGTAGAGCGTGGCCGAGAATTGTTGCGCTGCTCGGCATCGCCGCGGTGGTCGGTTACATCTATTACGTGGCACAAGGTGGCCCCAGCTCCTCGTCTCAGCCGGGCGTCGTTTATGTAAACCCCAATATTGGCGCGGCCCCGCCCGTGCCGGCCCCCGCACCGTAGAGAGACCCGCAGCATCTGCTATATTGGCCGAAATGCACGGCCACGTGCGCGCTTGAGGGAGAGGGAAACATGGCGGACAAGGACGTCCCGCGCCGAAGCTTTTTGAAGGGTGCCGGCGCCGCCGGGACCCTCGCCGCCACCGCGCTTGCAGGCGGATTGCCGCGCGCAGCCGAAGCCCAGACCGCGCAGGTACAGGCGGCTGACCCGGCAGCCGAGCCATTGCTGACGCTTTCGGCCGACGAAGCGGCGTTCTTGTCGGCCGTCTACGACACAATAATTCCCGCCGACAAATTGTCGCCATCGGGCACCGATTGCGGCTGCGTCACCTATATCGACCGGCAGCTCGCAGGCGCATGGGGCAATGGTGCGCGCATGTACCGCAACGGCCCCTACCTGCCGGCCAGACCCGAGCACGGCTATCAGCTTCCCCTCACCCCGCGCGAATATTTCGCCGCCGGCATCAAGGCGGCGAACGCCTGGGCGGTGAAGACCCATGGCAAGACCTTCGACCGCCTGACGCCGGCCGACCGCGCCACGGCGCTGACCGCCATGGAAACCGGCCAGGCCAAATTCGACACCATCGATGCGCAGGTGTTCTTCGAAGCTCTGCTGCAATCGGCCATGGAGGGATTCTTCGCCGATCCCGTCTATGGGGGAAATCGCGGCAAGGTGTCCTGGCGCATGGTCGGCTATCCCGGCCTGCCCGCGACCTGGGGCTCACGCGCTGAAGCGCTGCGCGGCAAGAATGTCACGATCGAGCCCCAATCCATCGCCGATTTTTCCTGAGAGACCGCCATGGCGAGAAAATTGAAAGCTGTAGACGCGGTGATGGTCGGCATGGGCTGGACCGGCAGCATCATGGCGCGCGAGCTGACGAAGGCCGGACTCAATGTGGTCGGCCTCGAGCGCGGCGCCTACCGTTCGCCGCATGAGGATTTTGCGCTTCCCCAAATCCGCGACGAGCTGAAATACCGCTTACGATTCCAGCTGATGCTGGATAACGGCACCGAAACCATCACCATGCGCCACACGCCCGACGAGGATGCGCTGCCGATGCGGCGATGGGGCGCCTTTCCGCTGGGCGATGGGCTCGGCGGCGCCGGCACCCATTGGAACGGCGTCACCTGGCGCAATCTTCCGAGCGAATTCGTGCTGCGCTCGCATCTGGAACAGCGCTACGGCAGGAGCGCGATTCCCGCCGATCTGACGGTGCAGGATTGGGGCGTCACCTATGACGAACTCGAACCCTATTACGAGCGGTTCGAGAAATTGTGCGGCACGTCCGGCAAGGCCGGCAATCTGCGCGGAGCCATTCAGGACGGTGGAAATCCGTTCGAAGGTCCGCGTCAGGCCGATTATCCCAACAAGCCCCTTATCATGTCGCAGGCGGGCCTCATCTTCACGGAAGCTTCAAAAAAGCTCGGGTGGCACCCCTTCCCCACACCTTCCTCGAACAACAGCGCGGCCTATGTGAACAATGAGGGCCAGACGCTCGGCGCCTGCCAATATTGCGGCCATTGCGAATATTTCGGCTGCGAATCCAATTCCAAGGCAAGCCCCAATATCTGCATCATGCCGGTGCTGATGGCGGATTCGCGCTTTGAGCTGCGCACGCACGCCTATGTGAAAAGCCTCGTCTACGACAAGCGCGCCAAGAAAGTGCGCGGCGTCGTTTATGTGAACCGCGAGACCGGCGAGGAGTTGGAGCAGCCGGCCGATCTGGTGGTGCTTTGCGCCTACCCGTTCAACAATGTCTCGCTGATGCTGTCGTCCGGCATAGGGCAGCCTTACGACCCGCGCACAGGGCGCGGTGTCGTGGGCAAGAACTTCTGCCTGCAGGTGATGTCTTCGGTGCAATTGTTTGTCGAGGACGAGATCAATCCTTTCATCGGCACCGGCGTGAACCCCGCCGCGATCGACGATTTTCAGGGCGACAATTTCGACCATAGCGGTCTGGGTTTCTTCGGCGGCGGCTATCTCTATCCTTCGATCAGCGGCGGGCGGCCGATCCAAGTGCGTGCGGTGCCGCCCGGCACGCCGCGCTGGGGCTCGAAATGGAAGGAAGAGACTCAGCGCTGGTATAATCACACGTTCCCCATCAGCGCGCATGGCGCGAGCTATGCGTGGCGCACGAACTATCTCGACCTCGATCCCAATTACAAAGATGCCATCGGCCGCCCTCTGGTGCGCATGACCTACAATTACTCGCCCAACGACCGGAAGATGTCGCAATACTTGACGGACCGGGCGGTTGAGATCGCGCGCGCGGCAAACGCCAAGGTGCTGGGTGCGCCCAATCCGCGCACCGGCAATTTCGACAACATCAACGGCCAGTCGTCGCATCACACGGGCGGCGTCATCATGGGTACGAATCCGCGCACAAGCGCCCTGAACCGCTATTTGCAGAATTGGGACGTGAGTAATCTGTTCGTCATGGGCGGGGCGGCGTTCCCGCAGAATCCCGGTTATAATCCGACGGGTACGATTGCCGCCCTCGCCTTCTGGTCGGCCAATGCTATCACCAAGCAATACCTGAAGAATCCAGGTCCGCTGCTGCACGCTTAAAAGGGCCGGCGCCAGCCGCCACGCGCGTTCCCGTTTACCACCTCGCGTTAATCCAGCTTGATTAAAAGCTTGCCGGATGATTACTATTTAGAGAGCAAATATCGGGGTCGGTATTGCATCATCCGTAACGGTCGAAAGCCGAAACGATTGATGGCCGCGCGTGCGGCACGTGTTGGGGCAAATATGACGGCGAATAACCTTAGGGATCGCCGGGTCCATTGGACTGGCAATTTCCGCCGGCTTTCGCGAAGTCTGGTTGCGGCCTGTCCGTTTCTGCTGCTGCTCGGGGCCGTCGCGTCGTCGGCATATCTGACGGGACTGTGGACCGGCGTCCACGATGAGTATCCCTCGAGCGCGCTTCGCTCGGCCACCATGGCCTATCACACACTCTCGGACAAGTTTTCGGGCGACATGCCTTTGGCCCGCCGGTGGGCGGACTTTCCGCCCAATCAACTGGCCCAGCATCGGATCAGCCGGAAAATCCCCGTCGAGGACGATTCCAATTTTCTCTTTGGCGGAGGCCCCGGACAATATCTCGATTATTGTCCCGGGACCGGCTGCGCCGCCGTCATCCTTCGGCGCGACGGCAGCCTCGTTCATGCCTATCCGTTTCGTCCCAACGAGTTGCGAAACAAGCGTACGCTCGAGCTTCCGTATGAGGAGTTCATGTACGATGACGCGAGAGACACCGGAATAATCGGGCTCACGCCCCTGCCGAACGGCGATCTCATTGCGGTCTTCGATCTGCAAGGTTCCGTGCCATATGGCGGCGGTGTCGGACGTCTCGACAAGGACGGGCATGTTCTTTGGTATCGCCGCGATTACAGCGATCACTGGCCTGCGCTGACCGAAAACAACGAAATCCTCACGATCAGTCACAAGATCGAAGTTAAGGATCAAGGCGAACCCTTCGGCGACCGGCTGAGGATGCGCGTTACCTGCCCGGCGGGCAAACTGAGCGACATCATCCGCGTGTTGGGAACCGATGGTTCGGTGAAGGAGGAGATTCCGCTGCTGGAGGCGCTCCGTGCCTCACCCTATCGGTCCCAGATCCTGACGTCCTTCAACCCTGTCGAACAGGAGACCGACCCCTGCAATCTTCTGCACACCAATTCCGTGAATCCCGTCAGCCCGGAAATGGCGGCCAAATTCAAGGATGTGCAATCGGGCGATTTGCTGGTTTCGTTCCGGAATCTCAGCGCAGTAGCCATTGTCGGCCGCCTGGACCGCAAGCTCAAACATTTCTTCAGGGGCAGCTTCTTATTCCAGCACAGCGCAGAGACGGCCCCTGGGGGGAATATCCTGCTGTTCGACAATGTGGGCGGGCGAACCTCGTCCCGTATCCTGCTGCACGACCCCTCAACGGGTGCGGAGCGCGTCATCTTTCCAAATGCCGATACGCCAAAGGATATGCAGCTCTTCAATCTCTTTGGCGGAAACATCGACATTTCGCCCGATGGAACACGCGCGCTGGTTGCTTTCTACAATCGCTCCCGAGGGTATGAGATCAGGCTGTCAGACGGAGCGGTTCTGACCCAATTCGAGAATGTTCATGACCTTCACACGATGCCGCAATTTGCCAACCAACCCAGGCAGGTGCGGTACTTCGTGCAAAGCGGGATATATTACGTCCGGCCCAATTTGCTGACCGCAGCGCGTTGACCGCTGGCTGCTCGTCAATCGATTAGCCCATCGCAGGCTGTGGCCGCCCTGTCTGCGGTTTACCACTACGTGCATTCGTGACTTGATTATCAGATTGCCGGCAGACTACTCTTTTGAAAGCTGGTATAGGGTGGAATATTACGCCGCCGGAACAATATGGCAACCCGTAGGCTAAACCGGCCGAAATTGCTTGCTTGAATGTTGTTCGCGCTGAGGGGCGTGCGTCGGGGAAATGACCGTAAAGAATGTGAAGCAGGATCGCGTTCACCCCGCAGGCACCTTCCGTCAATTTTCAGGAAAACTCAGCTCTGCCGCACCGTTCATCCTGCTGGTCGCGGCATTTGCGATGACGGCATTCCTGGGCGGATTGTGGGCCGGAATTTATGACGAATCCGCCGTCAACATGGTGCACTCCGCCGGCAGCGCCTATCACACGATCATGGACAAGGTTGCAGGCCGGAGCGTTTTCGCCCGCCAGGCGTCCGATATTTCGCCAAACCAACTGGCGCAAAGTCGAGTCACGGTGAAAGTGCCGGTCGACGACAAATCCAACTTTCTCCTCGGCGGCGGCCCCGGCCAGTATCTGGATTATTGTCCCGGCATGGGTTGCGCAGCCATCATCCTGCGCCGGGATGGCAGCCTCGTGCACGCCTACCCGTTCCGTCCCGACGAGCTCACGAAGAATCGGACGCTCGACCTGCCCTACCAGGAGGTCATGTACAACGTCGCCAGGGACACCGGCGTGTTCGGATTAACATATCTGCGCAATGGCGATCTGATAGCGGTGCTGGACAATCCGGGCTCCGTTCCCTATGGCGGCGGCATTGCCCGCCTCGATAAGGACGGCCACGTCCTTTGGTATCGCCGCGACTATAGCGACCACTGGCCCGCGGTTACCGATCGGGACGAGATCCTCAGCATCAGTCACAAACTGGAAGACCCGCCGGTCAAGGAACGTCTTGCCGACGGCACGAGTATGCGTCTGACCTGCCCTTCCGGAAAATTCGCCGACCTGATCCGCGTTCTGGGGTTCGACGGCTCTGTAAAGGAAGAAATCCCGCTGCTCGACGCGCTTCGGTCTTCGCCCTACGTCGCGCATTTGGCTGCGTCGTACGATATCAATCTCAAGGTTCTGGATGGCTGCGATCCTCTGCATACCAATTCCGTGAACCTGATCGGCGCGGAGATGGCCGCCAAACTCAAGGACGTCCAACCCGACGATCTTCTGGTCTCGTTCCGTAACATCAGCGCGCTCGCGATCGTGGGACGCACCGATCACGAGATCAAACATTTCTACAAGGGAACGTTCCTGTACCAACACAGTGCGCAGATCGCCCCGGGCGGAAACATCATCCTGTTCGACAATGTCGGCGGCGGCGCCTCGTCGCGCGTTCTGATGTTCGATCCCGCCGGCGGAGCGGAGCAGCAGATATTCCCCAGCCCTCTGACGCCCAAAGAGATGGGAATTTACAATCTCTATGGCGGCAATATCGATCTTTCCGCGGACGGTACACGGGCGCTCGTGGCTTTCTACAATCGCGGCAAGGCCTACGAACTCAGATTATCGGACGGAGCCATACTGACCGAGTTCGATAATGTTCATGACGTTCATACGACGCCGCAATTCGCGACAGACCCGAAAAAGGTCCGCTACTTCGTGCAAGGTGGCGTTTACTACGTTCCGCCCGATCTCGTTCATTGAAGGACCGCAAGAAACCGCCTGCAGCCGGCGTTCCGGTTTACCAATACATGCAATCGTGGCTTGATTATCAGATTGCCAGCAGACTACAGTTTTGAGAACCCGCGTAGGGCCGGATATTACGTCGACGGAACAATATAGCGACGCTTAAGGTAAGCTGACCGGAATAGTTTGACAGTTGATACTTGCCGAGGGGCGTGCGTCGGGGAAGATGACAGTAAATAACGTGAATCATGACCGCGTTCGGCGTGCCGGCTACCTCAGTCAGTTTTCAAAAAAACTTACCGCAGCCGCTCCCTTCATCCTGCTGATCGCCGCATTCGCGATGACGGCGTTCCTCGGCGGCCTTTGGGCCGGAATCTATAGCCAGTCCGCAGCCGACATGGTGCATGCCGCAGGCAACGCCTACCACACGCTTGCGGACAAGTTTGCGGACCGAAGCATTTTCGCCCGGCAAGCCTCGGACATTTCGCCGAGCCAGCTGGCGCAGTATCGCGTCATCGTGAAAGTGCCGGTCGACGACAAGTCCGATTTTCTTCTCGGGGGAGGCCCCGGCCAATATCTGGATTACTGTCCCGGCACGGGTTGTGCGGCCGTCATTCTCCGCCGCGACGGCAGTCTTGCGCACGCCTACCCGTTTCGACCCGACGAGTTCGCCAAGAAGCGCACGCTCGAGCTCCCCTATCAGGAGTTCATGTATGACGACGCCAAGGACACGGGAATCATCGGTCTGAAGGCTTTGCCGAATGGCGACCTGATCGCGGTCCTGGATCTTCAAGGCACCTCGCCCTATGGCGGCGGCGTCGCGAGGCTCGACAAGGACGGCCACGTTCTTTGGTATCGCCGCGATTACAGCGACCACTGGCCCTCACTCACCGATCGGAACGAAATTCTCAGCATCAGTCACAAGTTGGAAAATCCGCCAACCGACGAACACTTTCCCGACGGCACGAGCATGCGTCTGGCCTGTCCGGCCGATAAATTCGCCGACCTTATCCGCGTTCTGGGACTCGACGGCTCGGTCAAGGAGGAAATTCCCCTGCTCGACGCGGTCCGGTCCTCGCCATACGTGTCGCATCTCGCTCAAACGTTCGACATCATCGGTCAGAGTCAGAGCGGCTGCGATCTGTTGCACACCAATTCCGTGAATCTGGTGGGCATGGAGATGGCTGCCAAACTCAAGGACGTCCAGCCCGAGGATCTGCTGGTGTCGTTCCGGAATATCAGCGCGCTCGCCATCGTGGGACGCGCCGACCACAAGCTCAAACATTTCTTCAGGGGTACGTTCCTGTACCAGCACAGCGCAGAGGTCGCCCCCGGCGGAGACATCATCCTGTTTGACAATGTGGGCGGGGGCGGCAGATCGTCGCGGGTTCTCCTCTACGATCCCGCCACCGGCGCGGAGCGGCAAATTTTCCCCGGCCCCATGACGCCAAAGGAATTGGGAATCTATAATCGGAATGGCGGAAAAATCGACATTTCGGCCGATGGCATGCGCGCTCTCGTTGCGTTCTACAACTACGGCAAAGCCTACGAGATGAGCTTAACGGACGGAACCGTGCTGACCGAGTTCGACAATGTTCACGACGTGCATACGATGCCGCAATTCACCAAGGACCCGAAAAAAGTCCGCTACTTCGTGCAGGGCGGGGTATACTACGTTCCGCCCAATCTTGTTCATTGAGGGACCGCCATGAAAAATCTCGTGAAAATCACACTGCTGGGCGCGCTCATCGCGGTGCTCAATTCTTCGTTCGCGTTCGCCTATGCGGGTCCCGGCGCCGGGCTTTCCGCCATCGGCTCGCTGCTGTCGCTGCTGGCGGCAATCGGCCTCGCGATCGTCGGGTTCGTCTGGTACCCCATCAAGCGTCTCCTGCGCTACATGCGGCCGAAGCAGAACCAACCCGGCGAATGAGTTACGCGGTCGCACTCGCGGCTCTCGTTCTATTCGTCATCGGCTTCCGGCTCGCAGGAATTATCGGCGTCGCGCGTGACGCCATCCTGCGGACACAGGCGGCCGTGGCGATGCTGCGTGACCGCAACACATCCGAAGAGCAGAAGGAAATCGCCTCGCGCCAGGCGGCGGTGGTGCTGTTCGGGAGATTTTTCGCGATCACGGGACTGACCTTTATGGTGCTGGTCCCCTCGCTGCTGGTGATCATAGCGGCCATTTGGGTCAAATTGGCGGATCAGGATGCGATCATTGCCGCCATGGAGTCGCCCTGGCTGATCGCCGCTGCGATCCTCGGCTTCGTATTGGATTATGCGTTCCGCAAATGACCGAAAGCACCGCACGATATTCCTTTCTGGACCGTCTGCTGCACAAATCGGCCTTTGTCGGGATCGAGATACAGAAATCGCTTGCCGACATCGAAGACCGCATGCACGCGGCGCGGCTGACGCCCATCGACGTGCGGCAGCCGGTTTTCATCACGTCCTTGCCGCGGGCAGGGACTACGCTGCTTCTCGATCTGGTCGCAGCCCATCGCGGCTTCGTCACCCATACCTATCGGTGCATGCCGTTCGTGCTGTGTCCGATCCTGTGGGATTCGGTTTCGCGCGGCTTCCGGCGGCCGAGCGAGGCGCGTGAGCGCGCGCATGGCGACGGAATGCTGGTCGGCTACGACAGCCCTGAGGCATTCGAAGAGGTGATGTGGAAAGCCTTCTGGCCGGCCAAATATCGCGCCGACGGCATCGCGCTTTGGAGCGAACAGGATAGAAATCCCGAATTTGAACAATTTTTCACGAGCCACATCCGCAAGCTGATGCTGCTCGGTGCGCAACCGGGCGGAGAAACCGCGCGCTACGTCTCCAAGAACAATGCCAATATCGGGAGGATCGGACTTTTGAGCCGCATCTTCCCCGACAGCACCATCGTCATCCCCTTTCGGAATCCGGTCAATCAGGCGGCCTCGCTGCTGCGGCAGCATCAGCGATTCATCGATATCCATCGGGAAGACCCCTTTACGCGCTACTACATGGAATCGATCGGCCATTACGAATTCGGCGGCGCGATGCGTCTCATCGATTTTCCGCCCGTCGAGGGGCTGGACGCGCCGTCCGATCCCATGTCGGGGAATTTCTGGCTGGCCTATTGGATACGCGTGTATACGCACCTCCTGAAGGAGGAGCGCTCAAACCTTCATTTCTTCGATTTCGACAAGCTCTGCGCGGAGCCGCTTTCGAGTCTGGAGGCGCTCAACGGGGTGCTGCACATTCCGGAATTTTCCGCCGCCGCCATGCAAGACCGCTTTCATCCCGCCGTGCGCTACGATCCGATAAAGCTCGGGATGGACGCGCACATGGTCGAAACGGCGCTGTCCCTGCACGAACGCCTTTCCCGGCGCGGCATAAGCTGAGCGACGCTGCGTTCGGGTGGAGTCCAATGCCAAGACTTCACTGCTCGTGCGATTTGCTTTCAGACGGAATCGGCAACCCTCGCCCTTCGACAAGCTCTGGGAGAGGATGCTGAGCGCGTCGAAGCATGACGGCGGGCATGAGCCCGTCTGAACGCAATTTGTTCGACGGGCTGCACGACCATCCCCGCATGACAGAATGATTAACTGCCGCGTTACGGCAGGATTGCGATGGCGCCTATTCGTCCGACGCCGCCGCGCCAATAAAATCACGTGAGATGAAACATGCGTTGCACGATTTTCCATGGCGTCGTTTGCACAAGCCGTTGCGGCTCATCAAGGGGGCAATTTCACGGAAGCCGAGCGGCTTTACCATATGCTGCTCCAACTCGACAAAAACAACAGCCAGGTCCTTACACTCATCGGCACGCTCAAGGGGCAGCAAGGTCTTTATGACGAGGCGCTCGAGCATCTTTCCCGCTCGCTGAAGCTGAACCCGCGGCAGGCCTTTGCGCTCAACAGCCAGGGCAATGTGCTGAGACTGCTGAACCTGCCCGCGAAGGCGCTGGCCTGTTACGACAAGGCGATCGCGCTTCAGCCGGGCTTCTGCGAAGCCTACGGAAACCGCGGCATCGCGCTTGAAGACCTTGGGCGGTTTCAAGAGGCGATCGCCAATTACGACCGGGCAATCGCCCTGAAGCCCGACAATGCCGAGGCCTATTGCCGCCGCGGCCATGCGCTCGAAGAACTGCAACGTCCCTTGGAAGCCCTTGACAGCTATTGCAAGGCGATAGCGGTCCGGCCGGACTTTTCGGATGCCTATCAGTACCGGCTGATTCTGTTACGCAATCTCGATCGCCATGACGAAGCGCTGCAAGACTACGAGAGACTGATGCGCTTCGATCCCGGGCGGCCCTATCTGCCGGGGGAATATCTGGCGCAGAAGATGGACCTCTGTCTGTGGGACGGTTTCCACCGGGACTGCGAGCGGCTGCGCAACATGGTGGAAACGGGCGCGAAGGCGGCGACACCCTTCTCGTTCCTGAAGATACCGGGAAGCCCCGCGGCACAGCTTCGATGCGCGCGAACCTATGCGGTGCACAAATACCCGCCTGCGGAAAAGCCGCTCTGGCGGGGCGAGCGCTACCGGCACGATCGCATCCGCGTCGGATATTTCTCTTCCGATTTTTGCGATCACGCGACGGCCTACCTCATGGCAGAGCTGTTCGAGAGACACGACCGTTCCCAATTCGAAGTCTTCGGATTCTCCTTCGGGCGGCCGGCCGAGGACGAGATGCGCGCAAGATTGTCTCAATCTTTCGAACACTTCCTTGACATCTACCGGCTCAGCGATCCGTCCGCGGCGCAACGGGCGAAAGACCTCGAAATCGACATCGCGATCGACCTGAAAGGCTTCACCCGCGATGCGCGCCCCCGCCTGTTCGCGCTAAGACCCGCGCCGATCCAGGTCAACTATCTCGGCTTTCCGGCCACCATGGGCGCGCCCTATATCGATTACATCGTGGCAGACCACACGCTCATCCCTCCGCATCAGACCGGCGCCTATGCGGAGAAGATCGTTTTCCTTCCTCACACCTATCAACCCAACGATACCAGGCGGCGCATTGCGGAAGCGCCCCTTTCCCGACGGGATGCCGGCCTTCCGGAAAACGGATTTGTGTTTTGCTGCTTCAACAACAGCTTCAAAATCACGCCGGATCTGTTCGACATCTGGATGGGCTTGCTGCGGCAGATCGAGGGCAGCGTCCTGTGGCTGCTCGCGACCCATCCAAGCGCGTGCCGGAATCTTCGCCGCGAAGCGCAAGCTCGCGGCGTCTCGTCCGACCGTTTGATCTTTGCGCCCAAGCTCGCGCTCGCCGACCACTTGGCGCGCTGCAGGCTCGCCGATCTGTCTCTCGACACCTTTCATTGCAACGCCCACACGACGGCAAGCGACGCGCTATGGGCGGGCGTTCCGGTGCTGACCTGCCCGGGCCAAACCTTTGCCAGCCGGGTGGCTGCGAGCCTGGTAAAGGCGGTGGGCTTGCCGGAACTGATCGCGGGCTCGCCGGAGGACTACGAATCCGTTGCGCTCCGTCTGGCCAGGAATGGCGAGGCTCTTCGTGCGTTACGCGAAAGGCTCGCGCGCAACCGGCTGACGCACCCGCTTTTCGACATCGCGCTCTTCACGCGCCATCTGGAAGCGGCCTATCTCGCCATGTCGGAACGCCATAAGAGGGGCGAGGCTCCAGATCACATCGATGTCGCTTCGCTCGTGTGACGCGAACGACGCGATTCCCGGGAACGTCTGAGAGCTTGGTGCCGTCTAGGCGCGCGCGTCGGCCGGAGCGACAACGGCGGTGCTTGCGGGCTGACGCAGGCGCGCCAGACCGAGCACGGCAAACGCGCCGCAGACGGCAGGAATCGCAAATATGAAGAACACCGTGTTGAGCGGCAGATCGTGCAGCAGCACGCCGCCCATGATCGGTCCCACTCCGCCGACGAAACGCCCGAAGCTCCCTCCCCAACCGACCGCCGTCGAACGGATCTCGGTCGGATAAAGGGTCGTCGCAAAGGCGTTCAGATTGTTGTTGGCGCCGACAAGACAGAACCCGGTGCCGGCCACCGCGATGGCGAGCAGGCCGGCGGACATGCCGACCGATCCCGTGGCAGCCACGAATAGCGCCAAACCGAGAAACGCGAGGATCAGGACGCGCGGATAACCCACCCGGTCGGCAAAAAAACCGAGCGCGAGCACCCCGGCTATGCCGCCGAACTGGAACAGCGTTGTCACGCGCACCGCGTCCTGCACCGGCAGGCCCGCCATGTTGAGCGCAACCGGCAGCCAATTGTTCAGTGTGTTCAGCGAGGCGAGCAGCACCAGATAGATGAACCACAGAAGAATGGTCATCGCGGCCCGGCCATCGGTGAACAACTGTATCGGGCGGAAGCCTTCTTTCTTGGGTTCGGCGGGCAGCACGAATTGGGCGTCCGCCGGAAATTCGAGCCGCGGATTCATCTGTTTCAGCGTGTACGCGATCCGGCCCGAGGCGCCGCCGCGCGTTGCGAGGAAGCGCACCGACTCGGGCAGAAACAACAGAAGTGCTGCCGCCAGCACGAGCGGGATGGTCCCACCTATAAAGAAGATTCCCTGCCAGCCATAGCTCGGCAGCATTTCTGCCTGCAGCAATCCCCCCGAAGCCGCACCCACCGCAAATCCCGTCGCCATGATTGCCACCATGCGCGCACGGATGCGCGACGGCGCGAATTCGTTGGCCACGACGAACGTCAGCGGCAGCGCGGCCCCCAAGCCGAACCCCGTCAGGGGACGCAGGATCAGGAGTTGGTCTATCGACGTCAGCAGGACCGTCACCAGCGTCAGAAGGCCGAACAAGGTTACCGCTGCGACCATGACCTTCTTGCGGCCATATATGTCGGCGAGAGGCGTAAGCACCACCGAACCGATGCCCGTGCCGAACGCGCCGAAGCCAAACACCGGGCCAAGCGCCGCCGTCGACAGATGCCAGGCGTCGCGCAGCGCCGGCGCGGCATAGGCGAGCGCCTGGGTGTCGAAGCCGTCGAGAAACTGGACCAGCCCGCACAGGGCCACAACACGCCAATGGAACGCGCCGAATTTCTGCGCGCCCACGATTTCGGCGACGTCGAACGTCCTCGCCATTCCTTCCCCGCTCGTCCGGGCTCTAATTCCCGGTATGATGGCACACAATAGCGGAAGGGACGGGATTTGGAATGGCGATGCGCTGGACGAGACGGGCGTTTTCCGCAGGCGCGGCGGTGGCGCTCGCGGGCCCCCGCGCGTTTGCCGCGGCCGCTGCCGATCCGTTCGATTATCGCGCCGCCGGCCGGCAAGAATTCCTGGAGGCCGGAGCGCAGGCAACCCCCAAGCTGATGTTGTATTCCTCGCTCATCCCCAATCTGGGCCTGAAGGCGATCGTCGACGGCTTCAAAAAGAAGCATCCGTTCGTCGGCATCGAGTCCTGGCGCGGGACGGAAGTGGACATCGCGCAGAAGACGCTCTCGGAATTGCGGGCAGGCAGGCTGGTGGGCGACCTGATGGAGGGCAGCGAACTCGCACCGATCTTCATCAAGAGCGGGCTGTTGCAGCGGTTCTATTCACCCGAGGCCGACAAAACCCCGGCAGCGTATCGCGACAAGACCGGACTGACCGCGGCGACACGATTTTCCTATTACGGTACGGCGTACAATACCAAGCTGGTGCCGCCCGGCACGCAGCCCAAGAGCTTCGAGGATCTGCTCGCAGGGAAATGGAAGAACCGGCTCGCCTGGCGTGTCAGGTCGGATTCGGGCGCGCACATGTTCGTGGCCAATCTGATGCTGACCATGGGGGACGCCAAAGCCGACGCCTATCTGAAGGCGCTGGCCGGGCAAAACGTGGTCGGCTTCACCGGCAGCGCGCAGGCGCTGATCGACCGCGTCATCGCCGGAGAATATTGGATTACGCTAACCACCGCGCAGCATCTTCCGATCATCGCAGCCACCAAAGGCGCGCCGATTGCAGCACAGGTGCTTCAGCCCATGCCGTCGACGGTCGCGAGCATCATGATCCCCAAGGGAACGAAGCATCCCCACGCCGCCATGCTGTTCGTGGATTATGTACTGTCGGCCGAGGGCCAGACGGTGTTGCGCGATGCGCAATATTTCCCGGTCAACGAAGATGTGCAGCCCTTGAAGGTGCTCCAGCCGGTGAGCCCGCGTCTCGCGGGCCTGAAGGAAACCTTCATCGACGACGAGACGCTCTACGCGACGCACGCCAAGGTCGCAGCCCTTCTGAAGAAGCACTTCGCCTAACGCGCCGAGAGGCCGTAGCGGCGCGAAACCGCAAAGAACAGCGTGCTGACCGCGGTCATGATGATCGTCCAGATGATGCCCAACGCGGCAAGTTCCGGGGCGACCCCGTTCTGCCACATCTCGAACATGGTCACGGCGACCACCTGCGAACTCGGACCCGACAGCAGCAGCGGAATCGAAACCGCCTTCGACACCATCAGGAATACGAACAGCCAGCACGTCACGACCGCAGGCGCCATCAGCGGCACCACCACGCGCAGGAATGTCGTCACCGCGCCCGCGCCGGAGAGAGCCGATGCTTCCTCCAGCTCGCGATGGATCTGCAGCACGCCGGCATAGGAATAGCGCATCCCGAACGGCATGAACTGCACCATCGAGGCCATGATGATCGAGAGCAACGTTCCGTAAAGCGCAAGCGGCACGTTCAGCACGAATTGAAGGAAAGCGACCGCAAGCACGATGGCGGGAAAGACCAGCGGCGCGCTCGCCAGCTGATCGAGTGCCCACGCGCCCGGCTGCCGCCGCACGGCCAGCCATGACGCCAGTGTCGTGTAGGCGGTTACCAGGCTCGCCGTCGCGATGCCGAGGATGAAGGTGTTGCTCAACGCTGATACGAATGACGTCTCGAACGCCACCGTGTTGTAGTTCGCGAAGCTGAAGCGGGCGAGTGCTTCGGAATGGATGCCGTCATAATAGGGGACGAACGACACCCAGAGCGTGATGCTCACTGGAAACACGATCAGCAGGAGGAACAGCAGCAGCAGCACGGCCATCGTCAGCCAACGCCAGCGGCCGATGCGCATGGGCCTCGGGCGGAAGCCCTTGCCGCTGATGGTCTGATATTTCTCCGCGTGCTTGGAGAAATTCCCGTACAGCCGAAGCAGGAACACCATGATGACCAGCATCACGACCGAAAAGGCCGATGCCACGCCATAATTGGGCGGGATGCCGAGCATGGTCTGGTAGATGTCGTTGGTCATCACATGCACGCGGCCCGGAAGACCCACGAGCGCGGGCGTCTCGAACGCCTCGAAAGCGCGGATGAAGATCAGAATCAAAAGTGCGGCGATTCCCGGGGTCACTAGCTTCAGCGTGATACGGCGTAAGGTCGTGGCGATGCCCGCCCCCGACATCATGGAGGCTTCCTCGAACGCCGCATCGGTCGAGCGGAATACCGAAGAGAGCAAAAGAAAACACAAGGGCGTGTATTCGATCCCCTGGATCAGGATCATACCGTGCAGCGAATAGACGTTGAACGGCGGGTCGGTCGCCCCCGTCGCGGCCATCAGCAGCTGATTGAAGGGCCCCGTCTTGCCCAGCAGCAGCAGGAAAGAGATCGTGTACAGCACGCTCGGAATGCCGAGCGAGACAATGGAGACGATCATCACGAGTGAGCGCAACGGCGTGTCGGTGCGCTCCACGATCCAAGCCTGCACACCCCCGAGGATCAACGCCACCACCGCGGAGCCGCCGGCATAAACCGCCGACGTGAAGATCACCGTGATCAGCCCGCCGGTTTCGAGCAGAGCCCCATAATTGGAGAGCGTGAACGCGCCGAAGGAGCCGTCGAAGTTCACCTCCTGAAGGCTCGAGCGGATGAGATAAATCACCGGCGGCACGATCAGAACGAGAAGCACCGCGCCGAGCGCAAGCACGAGCGCGGATACTCTGGGGCTGGTCTGAGCGCGCGTTCTCATTGCTCCGGCGGGTCAATCGCCGAAAACATCGGAATGATCGCGCCGTCGCGTTCTTCGAAGACGACGCGCACATGGGCATCGCAGCGCACGGCCTCCGGCGGCGTGCCCACGATATTGGTAAGGAGGCGCGGGCCCTCGTCCAATTCGACGACGGCGACGACATAAGGGACATCGCCTTCGAACGCGGGGTGATAGGGGCGGTGATAAACGACGAAACTGTAGATGCGGCCCCGGCCCTTGCTTTCCGTCCAGGCGAAATCGGGCGACAGGCAATGGCGGCAGCGTTTAGACGGCGGAAACCAGAACCTGCCGCAGGCATTGCAGCGCGGCAGCAGAAGCCGGTGCGCCTTTGCCGCTTCCCAAAAGGGAAGCGATTCCGGCGACGGACGCGGAATAGGCTTGCGCAGAGTTTCCATCAGCCGCGCTCCAGGATCAGCGTCGAATGGCACACCTGATTGCCGCCATGACCGGAGATCAGCGCGATGTTGGCGTCCTTCACTTGCCGGCCCGCCGGATAGATGTGCTGCAACTGACGCACGCCTTCGACGATCTGCAGCATGCCCTCGACATGGGCTTCGGAAAGCTGCCCGCCCGAAGTGTTGGTCGGAAGCGCCCCGCCCATCCGCAACGCACCGGATTGTACATAGGCGCCGCCCTCGCCCTTGGCGCAGAAGCCGTAATCCTCAAGCTGAACCAGCACCATATAGGTGAAGCAATCATAGAGCTGCGCCGTGTCGACATCCTCAGGGCCGATGCCCGCCATGCGATAGGCGGTCTCGCCGCTCTGTTTCGCGGCGGTGTGGATCATGTTGTCGCCGGCGAACCATCCGGTGAGATTGTTGTGGCTGCCGAAACCGCGGATCAGCACCGGTGGCGCTTTCAGATCGCGCGCGCGCTCGGCGCTCGTCACGATCACCGCGCCTGCCCCGTCGCTGCGCAGCGAACAATCGAACAAGCCGAACGGCGATACGATAAGCCGCGCCTTGAAGTAATCCTCGACCGTCAGGGGTTTCCGAATCTGCGCCGCCGGATTGCGCATGGCGTGCTCGCGGAAGGCGACCGCGATTTCGGCGAACTGCTCCCGCGTGGTGCCGAATTCGTGCATGTGCCGCTGCGCGCCGAAGGCGTGCGCCGCCACAGCGCCGAAATAGCCGTATTCGGGGCCGAATTCGCGGGCGTGCTGATCGTCGGGGCGCGTCTGGTTCTTGACGCGCGCTTCTTCGGATTTGTGGGTGCGCGACCAGGCGTCCCGCCCGTAGCCGCAGAGGACCGTGGTCGCAAGACCGGCTTGAATCGCCATCGCCGCAATGGCGACGGAAAGAATCTGGCTCGCACCGCCATTATCGAGCGTGGTCGAGAAGCGCGCGTTGATGCCCAAGCGCTCGCCCACGAGCTGATGATGGCAATAGGAATCGTCCGGCCCTCGCACGATCACGCCGTCGATATCGGATGGTTTCAGGCCGGCGTCGAAAAGGGCATTGGCGGACGCTTCGATCAGCAGGTCGAGGCTGGAGACACCCGGCACCTGTCCGAGCCGGCTGTTGCCCGCCCCCACGACGGCGCAGCGGTTGCGTAAGGCGCTGTTGGGTTGAGAGGATGCGATCATGACCCGCCCCCTCCACCGCTTCGCGGTCCCCCTCCCCCGTAAACGGGTGAGGAACCGATGCGGGCGAGGATTTCATCCGTGTGCTGACCGAGATCAGGCGCCGTCGTGAGGATTTCCGCAGGCGTTTCGCTCAAAGTCACGCCGCCCGAAACCAGCGATACATGCCCCACCTTCGGATGCGGGATCTTCCGGATCAGACCCAGATGCTCGACTTGCGGGTCGGCGAACACCTGATCGAGCGTATAGATGGGCGCACTCGGCACATCGTGCTGCTGCAACAGGGCGAGCCAATGGTCGCGGCTCTCGGTGGCGAAAATTTCCGCCAGCAGCCCGTGCAGCACGCGATAATTCTCCTGGCGGTCGCGCTTGGTCTTGAAGCGCGCATCGTCCTGCCATTCCGGGTGACCGGCCACCTCCGTCAGCCCGCGCCAGAATTTGGTGGGCGAGGACAGATGCACCACGACGCCCTGCCCGTTGGCATCGGTGAACGCGTAGACCTGAGCCGAACGCGCCCGCGTCTCGCGCGATGGGGTCTTGCCGGTTTCGAAAAAGCGCGCCGCATTCTCGCCCAGGAACGCAATTGTGGCGGCCAGCAGCGAGGTCTCTACGCGCTGGCCGCGGCCGCTCGTGTTGCGCGCCATCAATGCGCCCAATATCCCATATGCCGCCATCATGCCGGTGAGATGATCGGAGAGCGAAATCCCCATCGGCTGCGGCTTGGATAGATCGGTCAGGACGCTCAACAGCCCGCTCATCGCCTGGCCTACCGTGTCGTAGCCGGCACGCTCCGCATACGGACCGTCGCGTCCGAAACCGGTGATGGACGCATAGACCAGCCTCGGATTGGCCTTGCTCAATTCCTCGTAGCCAAGTCCAAGCCGGTCCATCGCGCCGGTGCGGTAATTCTCGATCAGGACGTCGGCATCGGCGGCGAGCGCGCGGGCGGCCGCGAGTCCGTCGGCCGATTTGAGGTCGAGCACCACGCTCTTCTTGTTGCGGTTGACCGAACCGAAAGTGGCGCTGTAATCGGCCGCGCCCCAGCCGCGAAAGGGATCGCCGCCATCGGGCGATTCGATCTTTATGACGTCCGCGCCGAGGTCGGCCAGCATCATGCCGGCATAGGGCCCGCTGACGTAATTGGCGAATTCCAGAACGGTGATGCCGTCAAGCGCGCGCATGATCGCCGGAAGCTTTCGTGTTTGCAGCCATCATGGAGCGCGGAAGCCTTGGCGACAATTGAAAAGGCCGATCTCCCTCCACGCTCGCGAGGGAGCGAAAACGCCTGTCAGCGCGGAGGCCGTACACCGCGGACGGAGGAAATGTCGCGGTGCTTCTCGCCGCAGACATAATCCTGGAGCCTGATGTCGTCGCGCTTGGTGTAGACGAAGCGCGCGCTCCAATCCCGCATGAACATGTCGGGATCGTGTACGGTCACGACATCCTCGAGCTGGTTGTTGCCGACCTTGCGAATGCGCTCCACCGTCTTCATCGCATCGCTGTGCGGCGCACCGGTGGCATCGAGGAAGGTCTTGTCGTTGAAGCCCGCCGTCTCGATCACCAGCGTATCGCCGTCCCAATGGCCGGCCGAATGACCGTCGTAATAGGGATAGGGGATCAGCTCCTCGTCCTTGGGCAGCGGCTTATCCATCGCGACCACCCGGATGGCGTGATTGAGTTCGTAAATGAGCGTCGTCTGCCCCGGCGTCTGCACGACCTCGAAGGGATAGGGCGTCGCGAGAATGCGCGGGATACCGTCCGGCACGCAGAAGCGGCGCGGCGCATCGGTCAACTCGCCGCTTTTCAGCGCCGCAAGATTCTTGTCGTAGGCCGCTTTGCCGGCTGCTGTGTAGGGCAGCTCACCTCCGCCGACGAGCTCGATCTTCGGGCTATAGGCGGTCGCCCACCACACCCCCGCAATCTCCTGGCCGGCCGCGGCTCCGGCGGCGTGGGCGGCGGAGAAAACGCCGAGCGCAGCCGCAACGCCCATCATGGGAATGCGAAACCTTCGAGCCAAAGGCTTATTCTCCTCCGTAGACCCGGCGCATCTCCTGCGCTCTTGCCGCCTGCGTATAGCATCCTGTCCACCCCGCAGAAAGGGGCGGCAGAAGCCCGTGAGCAGCCCGCATTTCAATGAATTCTTTCATATTTTCAAGCTATTAGTGGTCTCGACTGCAGCGGCGCAGCATGGCGGCCTGTGCGCCATCGCGCTGGACAGAAACGCGAGACGCGAGCGGAGCCATCTTGCCGCAGGGGTTGATCAGAGGCAAAATGCCGCGTGCTTGGGGAGATTCCGGCAGGGCACGTTTTTCCGGGTTGAGGGCGCAGCAATCACGTCATGGCAAACTTCGATCATTCGAGTTCCCGCTCCGGCTACGGGCCGCAGCGCGCAACAGTAAAATGGTTTAATGCCACTAAGGGTTTCGGCTTTGTAACATTGGAGGACGGGTCGGACGCATTTTGTCACGCGTCGGCGCTGGCCAGTCTTTCGACGCCGGATTTGCCGCAAGGGGCAACCGTATTCTGCGACGTGGCGCAAGGTCAGCGCGGCATGCAGGTCACCAATGTCCACAGCGTGGATTTGACGACCGCGGATTCGCAGCCGTCGCGCGGCCCCGGCGGTGGCGGCGGCGGAGGCGGATTCGGGGGGCCGCGTCCACATCGTCCGCCGCGGGATTCCGGAGCCGGCGGTCCAATGGGCGACGGCCATGTGAAGTTCTTCAACGAGCAGAAGGGCTTTGGATTCGTGGTGCCGGAATCGGGCGGCGCGGACGTCTATGTTCATGCGAGCGCGCTTCGGCGGTCGGGGGTCTCGACCCTGATGCCCGAGCAGCGGGTGCGTTTTTCGACGCGCCAGGGCATGAAGGGCGTCGAAGTCGATCGCATCGAACTGAGTTAAGCAAATCGCGCTTCCGCGCTCAGGGTGCGCTCAGCGTGCGCGCGTCTTATCGACCATGACTGTGCCGCTTTTCATCACCCAGCGCACATTGTTGAGCACGACCTCGATGTCGGCGAGCGGATCGCCTTCGACCGCGACGATGTCGGCAATATAACCCGGCGCGACCGAGCCCAGGCTGTTCTGAAGCCCGAGCATTTCGGCCGGCAGCACGGTCGCCGATTGCAGCGCCTGTTCGTTGCTCATCCCGAATTTCACGAACCAGCGCAGCTCGTGCATATTCAAGCCGAACGCGGTGTAAACCGCGTCCGAACCGATCAGCATGCGCGCGCCCGCGCGGTAGGCCTTCCCGGCGGTGACGAAATTGCGCTGGATGAAATTGGCCAGATTCGCTTTCGCCTCGGGCGTGAATTTGTACACATCGTCGGCCCGGTCGAGATAATGCTGATTGTGGTTGATCGTCGGGAGGTACCAGATCTTCCTCCGCACCAGCTCGGCAATCGTCGTATCGTCCATGTCGGTGGCATGTTCGAGCGTATCGGCGCCGGCCCGGATGGCATCGCGCGCGCCCACCGGACCGTAGGAATGAACCGCGACCTTCTTGCCGGCCGCGTGGGCCGTATCGATGATCGCCTTCATCTCGTCATAGGTGATGGTCTCATCGCCCGTGACATCGTCGGCGCCGCCCGTCGAGCCATAAACCTTCACCCAATCCGCGCCGGAATCGATGATCGCTTTGGTCAGTTTTTCGGCTTCGGCGACGTAATCGGTAACGCCGGGGCGGTGAATGGCGGCCTGGCGGATGCCGGGGCCGGACACGAACATGCGCGGGCCCTCAACCGCGCCGCGGTTGATAAGATCGCGCAGCGCCAGATCGGCGCCGTCGAAGCCCGTGAGATCGCGCACCGTGGTGACGCCGGCCTCCAGCGTTTTCTTCGCGTTCTCCTGCGAGAAAAAGACGGTCAATGCGACGTGGCGCGGAGGCTGGTGCAGCGGCGTGGTTCCAGCCGAGCGATCCCAGTAGAACGTCATGTGCGTATGCGAATCGATCAGGCCCGGGATGCCGGTGTAGCGGGAAAGATCGACGATCTCCGCGCCCGCCGGAACGGGACCATTCGCGGTGACACTTTGGATCTTGTCGCCGTCCACGATCACGACCGCATTCGTAATCGTGCGGTGGCCGTCCCACAATTTGCCGAACCGAACCGCCTTTGTGGCCGCTTCCGCACTCGCCGAGACAACGAGCAGGACCGCAAGGACAAACGGGCCAAACCGAAACATCAAGCCTCCCAGAGAGCTGATCCCGGTCAAACTAGCATCGCTCCGACCGGGCGACAAAAAGGGGACGATTAGAGGCCAACCAACGCGGCGAGCTTGCCGCGAACTTCCGCGAGAATTGCAGGGGGTACCGTTGAATCCGTAAACGTAATTGCACGCGCTATCGTGTCGATACTGCGGACGTGGCTCGTGAGAATTTCACCGGATATCGGCAAATCTGCAGGCAAGATGACGCTGCTTGCGAAGGGCCGGATACGTGACGTGACAGGACAAACGATGACGAATCCGCTCGCGCGAAAAAACGCCAACGGCGACACGACGAGGGCGGGACGCCGTCCGCCCTGTTCGCGCCCCATGCGCGGATCGAAATCCGTCCAGATGAGATCGCCGGCTTCGGGTTCGTAATCAGTCGACGATTTCGCGCCCGACATCCGGTCCCCAGTCGAAAGCTTCGTGCATCGCTTCCGGAGTCATACCGATGAGCAATTCCTCGAGCGCATAGACCGGGCGCTGGGTCGAGATCACCAGCCGGTTCCCCTCAATGGACACGTCTACCCGCGATCCTTCGGTCAAACCCAGTTTCGCAGCGACGTCTTTTGGGACTCGAACACCTAAGCTATTGCCCCATTTGGAGATTTGAACTTGCATGGCGCATCTTTCGTATATCCTATGGACATCTAAAGTATATCCTAAAGATATACAAAGTCTACTCCGCTGCCCCGGCGACGCGAAGTTTCGGATCGGTCGCGAGCCCTCGCAAATCCTCGGGATCGCCTTCCACCGCCTGAAGACGCTCGCGCACTTCGGCGGCTTCCTTCTGCCGGTTCCACATCGCGGCATACGCGCCATTCAGCGCCACCAATTCGCCGTGCCGCCCGCGCTCCACGATCTGTCCCCGGTCGAGCACCAGAATTTCGTCGGCATCGATGATGGTCGAGAGCCGGTGCGCGATCACGAGCGTGGTGCGGTTCGCCGATACCAGCTTCAGCGCGGACTGGATTTCGCGTTCGGTGTGCGTGTCGAGCGCGGACGTCGCCTCGTCCAACAGGAGGATCGGCGGGTTCTTGAGCAGCGTGCGGGCGATGGCGACGCGCTGCTTCTCGCCGCCCGAGAGCTTCAGGCCGCGCTCGCCCACCATGCTCTCATAACCGGACGGCAGCTCGCGGATGATGGGATCGATCTGGGCAAGACGCGCGGCTTCGAGAATCTCGGCCTCGCCCGCGCCGATGCGGCCATAGGCGATGTTGTAGCGGATGGTGTCGTTGAAGAGGACGGTATCCTGCGGGACGATGCCGATGGCGCGGCGCAAGGACGCCTGCGTCACATCCCGGATGTCCTGGCCGTCGATGGTCACGCTGCCCGACTGGATGTCGTAGAAGCGATAGAGGATGCGCGAGATGGTGGATTTGCCCGCGCCCGTTGGACCCACCACGGCGACCGTCTTTCCCGCGGGCACGCGGAAAGAGACCCCTTTCAGGACGATGCGGTCCGGATCGTAGGCGAAGACCACGTTCTTGAATTCGATCTCGCCCTTGCCGACCGCGAGCGGCTGGGCGCCCTCTTTGTCCTGCACCTCCTGCGGCCGGCGCAGCAGGTTGAACATCATCTCCATGTCGATCAGGCCCTGGGAGATGTCGCGATAGACCGTGCCCAGCAGATTCAGCGGAATGAACAGCTGAACCATCAGCGAATTGACCATCACCAGATTGCCGACGGACATGGTGCCGTATTTGACCCCGTAGGTCGCCAGCATCATCAGCGCGATCACGCCCGCGGCCGCAATGACCCGCTGTCCGGTGTTGAGCACCGAAAGCGAAATCTGGGTGATGATCGAAGCGTCGGCATATTTCGCCATGGCGGAATCGAAGCGCTGTTCCTCATGCAGCTCGGCGTTGAAGTATTTGACGGTTTCGTAATTCAGGAGCGAGTCCACAGCCTTGCTGTTCGCCTCGTTGTCGGAATCGTTCATGGCGCGGCGGATGTGGATACGCTGGCGCGTCACCGCAAACGTGAAATAGCCATAGGCCACGATCATGAGGGCGGTAATAAGCGTGAACCAGCCGCTGAATTTCTGCCACAGATACCAGCAGATGAGGATGAGCTGCAGCGCGGTCGGAAAGACGTTGAAGATGGCGAGCGTCAGAAGGCGGTCGATAGCCTTGGTGCCGCGATCCACGATGCGCGACAATCCGCCGGTATGCCGCTGTAAATGAAAGCGCAAGGAGAGCGCGTGCAGATGATGGAACGTCTCCACCGCGATGAGGCGCAGCGCGTGATAAAGCACCTTCGCGAAGATGCCGTCGCGGATTTGCGCGACCGCCTGACTCATGATCCACGCCACCCCGTAGGCGATGAGAAAAGCCATCGGTACGAACAGCGCGATGTCCTGGGGGCGGCCTTGCAAATTATCGATGGCGTAGCCGAGGAAAATCGGGGTGGCGACGGTTACGACCGGGGTCGCCACCAGGAAGATCATCGAGATGACCACGCGGATCCTCAAGTCGGGGCGTCCGTGCGGCCAGAGATAGGGCATCAGCTCGACCAGCGGCTGCCAACTCGGAGCGGCATTGTTGCCGCCGCCCTCCTTCAACGAGCGCCCGCCGTAACCATATGCAGCCATGAGTTCCTAGTTTCTCCTCACGTTGTCCGGTATGGAACCACAGGACCGGACTTGTGGTTTAGGTTTAGTAGGCGGCGCCCGCTTCATCAATTCCCAAAGGGTCGCGGCCGCCATATTTTTGGCTTTTCAAGCCTTTAAGAGCCATTTATGAGCAAAATCCCGTCCCATTTCACGCCTCACCATCCCACCATTTGCGTCTTTTGCGGATCATCCCACGGCGCCGATCCCATCTATACGGAGGCCGCGCGAGCTTTCGGCACGCGCATGGTCGAGGAGGGATTCGACCTTGTGTTCGGAGGCGGCGGGATCGGCCTGATGGGCGAAGTGGCGCTTGCGGTGTCGAAGGCAGGGGGAAAAGTCCTGGGCATTATTCCATCCTTCCTTCGCCATGTGGAACCGCCGCTGAACATCTCGTCCGAAATCGTGATCACCGAGAGCATGAACGAGCGCAAGGCACGCATGTTCGCGGCGGCCGGCGGTTTTGCGGTCCTGCCGGGCGGACTTGGCACGCTGGATGAATTCGCCGAAGCGTTCACGGGCGCGCAATTGAACCTGCACGCCAAACCCATCGTCCTGGTGAACGTGAACAATTACTTCGCGCCCCTGCTCGCGCTGATCGATCATTTCGTGGCCCACGGCTTTGCCGGCCCGCATGTGAAGGAGCTGATCGAGGTCGCGCCGACGGTGGAGGAGGCGATTGCCATTTTTGCCGCCCATCGGGTGAAGACCAAGCAACCCGCGAAATGATCACGCCGGCGCGCCGGCGCGGTAGAGCTTGTAGCAGATCGAATCGGACAGGGCCTCGAACGAGGCATCCACGATATTCTCCGAGACGCCGACCGTCGACCAGCGGTGGCCTTTGGCATCCGCGCTTTCAATCATCACGCGGGTGACCGCCTCCGTGCCTCCCGTCAGTATACGGACTTTGTAATCGACCAGCCGCAGATCGGCGAGGTACGAGGAATATTTCCCGAGATCCTTGCGCAGCGCCGAATCGAGCGCATTCACCGGACCGTTGCCGAGGCCGACATTGTGGAAGGCCTCGCCGCCGACATTCACTTTCACGGTGGCTTCGGAAATCGTGACGAGCTCGCCCCTGGCGTTGTGGCGGCGTTCGACCATGACGCGGAAGCCCTCCACGTCGAAATAATTCGGCACCTGGCCAAGCGCCCGGCGCGCAAGCAGCTCGAAGGAGGCCTCCGCGCCGTCATAGGCGTAGCCCAGGAATTCGCGGGCCTTCACGTCCTCCAGCAGCCGCGAGATGCGCCTGTCATCGGGCGCGACATCGATGCCGAGAAGCGAGAGCCGCGCCATGATGTTGGAACGCCCGGCCTGATCGGACACCAGAATATGCCGCTGATTGCCGACCGCTTCCGGCGGCACATGCTCATAGGTGCGCGGATTCTTCTGCACGGCGGAGACATGTAGCCCGCCCTTGTGCGCAAACGCCGAGGGGCCGACATAAGCCGCATGCCGCTGTGGCGCGCGGTTGAGGATTTCGTCCAGCAGGCGCGAGGTCGGCGTCAGCCGCTTCAGCGCATTGGGCGTGACGCCCGTCTCGAATTGCGAGGCGTAAGCATCCTTGAGCATCAGGGTCGCGAGAATGGAGCACAGATTGGCATTGCCGCAGCGCTCGCCGAGGCCGTTCAGCGTGCCCTGAATCTGGCGCGCGCCGCCGCGAAGTGCGGCGAGGCTGACCGCCACCGCCTGTTCGGTGTCGTTATGCGCATGCACGCCGAGAGCCGCGGCCGGCATACGCGCCTTCACCTCGGAGACGATGCGGTACGCCTCTTCGGGAAGCGTGCCGCCATTGGTGTCGCACAAGACCAGAAAGCCGGCACCGGCATCGGATGCGGCCTTCAACGCGGCGAGCGCATAGTCGGGATTGGCCTTGTAGCCGTCGAAGAAATGTTCGGCGTCGAACAGTGCTTCGCGCCCGCGCGCGACAACGGCCGCGATGGATTCGGAAATATTGTCGAGATTCTCGCTGCGCGGGATTTCCAGCGCCACGTCGACCTGGAAGTCCCAGCTCTTTCCGACGAGGCACAGGGTTGGCGCTTTGGTCGACAGCAACGCGGCAAGACCCGGATCGTTCGCAGCGGAGCGCCCCGAACGCTTGGTCATGCCGAAGGCGGTGAAGCGCGCGCGTTTCAGATGCGGCGCGTCGTCGAAGAACGCGGTGTCGGTCGGGTTCGCACCGGGCCAGCCGCCTTCGACGTAATCAAGCCCGAGGTCGTCGAGCGCAAGCGCGATGGTGCGCTTGTCTTCGACGGAGAAGTCGACGCCTTGCGTCTGCGCTCCGTCGCGCAGCGTGGTGTCGTAGAGGTAGACGCGTTCGCGGGTCATGACCGCCCCCCTTCCGCCGCTTCGCGGCACCTTCCCCCACACAGGGGGGAAGGAACGAATGAGGGATACTTGTCCTCCCCCCTTGTGGGGGAGGATGCCCCAAAGGGGCAGGAGGGGGGTGAAATAGCACAGGTCATCGCTTCACCTCCCAGGTGGTACCGGTAGGGGAATCTTTCAGCACGATCCCTTTGGCCAGAAGCTCATCGCGGATGCGGTCGGATTCCTTGAAATTTCGCGCCTTCCGCGCTGCGTTGCGGGCTTCGACTAAGTTCCGTGTTTCAGTTTGAAATTCGTGGTTGAAAACGGCATTTGCAAAATCCACCCGGAAAGCATTTGTGTCATTTCCAGAGAGCCCCATCAAATTTAGCGAACCCAAAAGCTCCCCAAGTCTCTCTTCTTTTCTCAGATCATATAGTCGAGTGACGGCAAGTGGTGTGTTGAGATCATCCCTCAGCGCTTCTAGAAATTGGTGCGACGGATCAGACCGATCAACGTTTTGAAGTCCGCTGCACAATTTCAGCAATATTTGCCGCGATTCTTCCAATCCATGCAGCGTCCAGTCGATCGGCTGGCGATAATGCGTGCGCAGCATGTTGAAGCGCAACACTTCGCCGGGCCAATCCTTCAAGAGATCGCGGATCGTGAAGAAATTTCCGAGGCTCTTCGACATCTTCTCGCCTTCGACCTGAAGGAAGCCGTTGTGCAGCCAATAGCGCGCAAGCGCATGCCCGTGATGGGCGCCTTCGCTCTGTGCGATTTCGTTTTCATGATGGGGAAAAACGAGATCGATCCCGCCGCCGTGAATGTCGAAAGTTTCGCCCAAGAGCGCTTCGCCCATTGCCGAGCATTCGATGTGCCAGCCCGGCCGGCCACGGCCCCAGGGCGAATCCCAGCCAGGCTGGTCCGGCGTGGATGGCTTCCACAGCACGAAATCCATCGCGTTTTTCTTGTAGGGGGCGATTTCGACGCGCGAACCCGCGATCATCTCGTCAAGCGTGCGCCGCGCCAGCTTGCCGTAATCGGGCTTGGACGACACGTCGTAGAGCACATGGCCTTCGGCGACATAGGCGTGGCCGGCGGCGATCAACCGCTCGTTCATTTGGATCATGGCGGCGATGTGCTCGGTCGCGCGCGGCTGAAACGTTGGCGGCAGGCAACCGAGCGCCGTCACATCGTCCTGATATTGCTGCGCCGTGCGCGCCGTGATTTCGGCCCGCGCCTCTTCCACGGAGATTCCACGCTCCGCCGAAACTTCCGCCGCGCGCGCGTTGATCTTGTCGTCCACGTCCGTGATGTTGCGGACATAGGTGACGTGCTCCTCGCCATAGAGATGGCGCAGCAGCCGGAACAGCACGTCGAACACGATCACGGGCCGCGCATTGCCGATATGGGCGAAGTCGTACACCGTAGGCCCGCACACATACATGCGGACGTTTTTGGGGTCCAAGGGGACGAAATCCTCCTTGGCGCGGGAGAGCGTGTTGTACAGGCGAAGTGTCATCGCGAACTCATAGCATTGAAGGCCGGTGAGTCACCCCCCTCCCCGGCCGCTGGCCGGACCTCCCCCGCTCGCGGGGGAGAAAAACGAATGGCGATTTTCTCCCCCGTTTACGGGGGAGGTGGCCCAAAGGGCCGGGGGGATAGCGGTGTGGGTGAGCAAGCGTGTATCTGCGGCGTCAGCCGCAAATCGCGGTAATCCGGCAAATGGAGGCCCTGATCGTCACACGCGTCTCCTGTTGGGCGCGCCTATAGCAGCTTTGCCGTTGCCGGTCTATGAGCGCGGAATTATCGGAAATATCTCTGCCCCCTCCACCACTTCGTGGTCCCCCTCCCCCGCTTCGCAGGGGAGGATCATCACGCGTCGCGAAAGGCATTGGTAATAGGATAGCGCCGGTCCCGGCCGAAATTCCGCACCGACAGCTTCACCCCCGGCGGCGCCTGGCGTCGCTTGTATTCGGCGACATAGACGAGGTGCTCCACGCGCCTGACGACCGTCGGGTCGTAGCCCTTGGCCACCACCTCCTCGAACGCCATCTCGCCCTCGATCAGGCATTCGAGAATCCCGTCGAGCACCGCATAGGGCGGCAGCGAATCCTCGTCCTTCTGGTTCTCGCGCAGCTCGGCGGTCGGCGGCCGCACAATCACGTTCTCCGGCATCACGAGGCCGGCCGGCCCCAGCGCATTTTTGGGACGGAACGCGTTTCGCCAGCGCGACAGCGCGAACACCTGCGTCTTGTACAAATCCTTCAGCACGGAATAGCCGCCGGCCATGTCGCCATAAAGGGTGGCGTAGCCGACGCTCATCTCCGATTTGTTGCCGGTGGTCAGCACCATGGGGCCGAACTTGTTGGAGATCGCCATCAGGATCACGCCGCGGATGCGGGCCTGGACGTTCTCCTCGGCCGCATCGGGCGCGCGTCCGGCGAACACCGGCGCCAACAGTTCGCCGAAGGCGCCCATCGGCCCTTCGATCGGCACAGTGTCGTAGGTGACCCCAAGCAGGCGCGCCACTTCCGCGCCGTCCTTGAGGCTTTCCTCCGAGGTGAAGCGCGAGGGCATCATCACACAGCGCACGCGCTCCGGCCCCAGCGCGTCCACGGCAACCGCCGCGGAAAGCGCGGAATCGATCCCGCCCGAAAGCCCCAGCACGACGCCCGGAAAGCGGTTCTTGTTCACGTAATCCTTGAGCCCCAGCATCATCGCGGAATAGAGCGCCGCGTTCAGCTCCTCGGTCTCGGCGAGCGGGCCTTCTTCGCAAATCCAGCCTTCGGCGCCCCGGCGCCAGCGCGTGATGGCGACCGCCTCTTCCCAGCTCGGCAATTGCGCCGCCAAGCGCCGGTCGGCGTTCAGCACAAAGGAGGCGCCGTCGAACACGAGTTCGTCCTGCCCCCCCACTTGGTTCAGGTAAACCAGCGGCAGCCCCGCCTCGACGACGCGCGCGACGGCCACGTTCAGCCGGTGATCGCGTTTCGCCCCATCGAAGGGCGAACCGTTCGGCACCAGCAAAATCTCCGCGCCCGTCTCGGACAGGCACTCGACAGGATCGGGGCCCCAGATATCCTCGCAAATCGGCACACCGATGCGCACGCCGCGCATGGCGAACGGGCCGGGCATGGGGCCGGGTGCGAAGACGCGCTTCTCGTCGAACACGCCATAATTGGGAAGATCGACCTTGAAGGTGGTCGCCTGCACCGCGCCTTCATCGAGCAGGACCACAGCGTTATACAGCGCGCCCTGCTTCACCCAGGGCGAACCGATCAGGACGGCCGGCCCGCCATCGGACGTGTCCTTGGCAAACCTCTCGACCGCCTCCATCGCATCGGCCTGGAAGGCGGGCTTCAGCACCAGATCTTCGGGCGGATAGCCGGTGATGTAGAGTTCGCTGAACAGGATCAGGTCCGCGCCCGCCGCCTTTGCTTCGGCGCGTGCGGCGCGGGCGCGCGCAAGATTGCCCGGAATGTCGCCCATGACGGGATTGAGCTGGGCCAGCGCGATGGTGAGAGAATCGGTCATTTGGGGCGCTCTTTAGCGCCTAATGGGGAAAGGCAGAAGCGGCTAGGCCCGGCGGCGGAGCGGAAGCGTCTGCACCACGAGGATTTCTCCGGCGGGCACAAGCGCGTCTTCAATTCGGAGTGCGGTTTCGAGCGCCTGCCGTGCCTCTTCCGGGCGCACCAGCGTGGTAGCGCCCGCGCGTGCTGCGGTCACGAAGGCGGCGACCGATTCCCACAAGGGATCGCGCAATTCCAGATCATGAAGTTCGCGCGCCGTGGTGTTCGTGACCGTACGGGTGAGGAAGTCGATCTCGATGCTGCCGTCGGGATAGACCACGCGCATGGAGCGACGCCGCGCATCGGCCGCCCGGCTCGCAACCAATCTGACGAGGGTACCCGACTCGAATGCGAGCTTTGCCGTGACCGAATCGGCGAGCGTGCCATGCACGGAGCGCCCGTCGGCCTGGACGCTGGCGATCCTGCCCGGCACCAATTGGTGCACGAGATCAAGGTCGTGGATCATCAGGTCGAGCACGACGCTGACATCGGTGCCGCGGCCGGTCCAGGGACCTTCGCGCACGCATTCCACATAAAGCGGCGCATCGGGGTAATCGAGCAGCCCGCTCTTCGCAAAGACGAAGCGTTCCTGATGGCCAACAGTCAGAACCAGACCGTTCGCGGCCGCCAGCGCAATCAGGTCCTCGGCTTCGTCCAGATCGGTGGCGATGGGCTTTTCCACCAGCACATGGGCGCCGGCATTGAGAAAGGCGCGCACGATCGGGGCATGGGTGCTGGCCGGCGAGCAGATGCTGACGATGTCCACTTCGCCCAGCAGCTCGCGCCAATCGGAAACCGCCAGCACATGCAGATGCGTTTCGACGAAGTGGCGGGCGTCGGGACTCGGGTCGGCGATGGCCGTCAGCTTCACGCCGGGCGCGCGCATATATTTGGCCGCGTGGTGGCGGCCGAAAACGCCCGCCCCGATGACGGCAGCCCTGAGCATGCGCTGGGATGAAAGCTGATGAAGGTTCAAAACTGGAGGGTCCCCTACCGCACCTGCGAATTCACCAAGAATTCAAAGCGCGGAAAGAGGGTTAGGCGCCACTCATAAGATGTTTCGCATTGTTACGCGATAAGAGTTGCGCGTTAAGCAACTGAAATAAATAGACTTTTCATCACTTCCCCAAGTAGGGGGAAGTCAACGCCCGGCAAACCCGCGTGAGCGCGTGAGAGGGTCAGGAGACAGAACGAGTCACCCTTAAGCGAACTTACCCACGCGCCGCCGCCGCGGAGGTTCAGGCCAAAGCGCTTCTTGCCGGACGAAACTGGTGCTTGCGCTCCTCGCGCAGATTCTCCGCCACCAGGAAAGCCAGATCGAGCGCCTGGCTCGCATTCAGCCGCGGATCGCAATGGGTTTCGTATTGGCGCGCCAGATCGCCTTCCGAGATCTGCTGCGGCCCGCCCAGGCACTCGGTCACGTCCTTGCCGGTGAGCTCCAGATGGATGCCGCCCGCATGCGTACCCTCGGCGCGATGCACTTCGAAAAATGTCCGCGTCTCCTTCAGCACGCGGTCGAAGGGCCGCGTCTTATAGCCGGTCGAGGATTTGATGGTGTTCCCGTGCATGGGATCGCAGGACCACACGACCTTTTTCCCCTCTCGCGTCACGGCGCGCAGCATCTTCGGGAACTTTTCCGCAGCTTTGTCGGAGCCGAAGCGGCAGATCAGGGTCAGCCGCCCGGACTTGTTCTCCGGGTTCAGCGCATCGATCAGACGAAGCAGATCGTCCTCGGCGAGGCTAGGGCCGCATTTCAGCCCGATGGGATTCTTGATCCCCTTGCAGAATTCGACGTGAGCGCCATCCAACTGGCGGGTGCGGTCGCCAATCCAGAGCAGATGCGCCGACGTGCAGTACCAATCGCCGGAGGTGGAATCGACCCGCGTCAGCGCCTGCTCGTAACCCAAGAACAGCGCCTCGTGGCTGGTGTAGAAATCGGTCGAGCGCAATTGCGGCACGAGCTCAGGCGTGATGCCGCAGGCCTCCATGAAGGCGAGCGACTCGCCGATCCGCTGGGACAGCGCGCGATAGCGTTCGCTGGCCGGTGAACCGGCGATGAAATCCAGCGTCCAGCGGTGGACATTGTGCAGGTCGGCATAGCCGCCCGTTGCAAACGCCCTGAGCAGGTTCAGCGTCGCCGCCGATTGGCCATAGGCCTGCAGCAGCCGGTCGGGGTCCGGCACGCGGCCCTCGGCGTCGAACTCGATGCTGTTGATGTTGTCGCCGCGATAGGAGGGAAGCGTGACGCCGTTCTGGGTCTCGGTATCTTCCGACCGGGGCTTGGCGAACTGGCCGGCAATGCGGCCAACCTTCACCACCGGCATGGCCCCCGCATAGGTCAGGACCACTGCCATCTGTAGCAGCACCCGGAAGGTGTCGCGGATGTTGTCGGGGTGGAACTCGGCGAAGCTTTCGGCGCAGTCCCCGCCCTGGAGCAGGAAAGCCTTCCCGTCCGCGACATCGCGAAGGGCCGCGGTCAGATTGCGGGCCTCCCCGGCAAATACCAGCGGGGGATAGGTCTTCAGCCGCGCCTCGACGGCAGCCAATGCGGCCGCGTCGGGATATTGCGGCACCTGCTTGATCGGCTTGCCCCGCCATGAGATCGGGGTCCAAGGCTCCGCCACTTGGGTCTCCTCTGTTCAGGGCGGTGGATATAAGCGAAGGGGCGAGCGGGCGCCAGAGGCGGAGCCGTTCGCGAGAGACGCGCGATGCAAAAGGCGGTCTACAATCGAGCTGGTTCAGTAGCTTCCGGCCTTTTCCTCATCCATCCACCGGCCCTGTGGATGGATGGGCCCTCAGCTCTGGATAATTGAGGCGGCCCAAACGGCGAAGCTATCCAGCAATTCGCCCATCACGTCCTTGTCGGTGCGCCCGCTCTTCGCCGGGACATGAAAGGAATGGTCCGCACCCTCGAACAGCTTCAGGGTCGCGCGCCCGCCCAGCGCGGCGGTGAGCGGTTGAAGCTCGGAAAGCTCGGCCAGCGCATCGCGCGTACCCTGCAGGAACAGCATGGGAATCCGGACGTCGAACAGGTGATCGGCACGGTCGCGTGACGGCTTTCCTGCCGGGTGCAGCGGGAAGCCCAGGAAGGCGAGGCCCGCCACACCGGGAAGCGGCGCCACGGCTTGCGCCTGCGAGGTCATGCGCCCGCCGAAGGATTTGCCCCCAGCAAGGAGCGGCATGCCGGGAAGCAGGCGGGCGGCTTCGGCGACGGCGGCGCGCACCGCTCCATGCGCCACCTTGGGCGGGTCGGGCCGTGCCCTGCGCGCCTCCATATAGGGAAATTGATAGCGCAACGTCGCAAGCCCGCGCCCGGCAAGTCCCGCCGCAACAGCGCCCAGGAATGGATGGGCCATCCCAGCACCGGCGCCATGGGCAAACACATAACAGGCGCGCGCATCCTTGGACGCCTGGAGCAGTCCCGAGACGCTGCCCGCGCCAACCGCGAAGCTCACGCGTTTTGGTTCCGATAATCGCATGATCCCATCTTACCGCTTGATTCCGGCGGCGTCGGCGACGATTTACCCTCCATCGGGAGCCAGCAGACGGGAGAGAGCCATGTGCCGCAACATCCGCACGCTGTTCAATTTCGAACCGCCTGCGAGCGAGGAGGAAATCCGCGCTTCGGCGTTGCAGTTCGTGCGCAAGCTCAGTGGCTTTACGGCGCCGTCCAAGGCAAACGAAGCCGCTTTCAACCATGCCGTCGAGGAGGTTTCCGCGGCCGCCCGGCGGCTCGTCGCCTCGCTCGAAACGGCAAGTCCGCCGCGCAACCGCGAGACCGAAGCCGAGAAGGCGCGGGCCCGCGCCAAAGCCCGCTACGGCTGAGCTATTCCGCGCTTCTGTGTGAAATCCGGCGCGGCGTTAAGCGCGAACGGGACGGGAACCTTTACCCTGTCCCGCCATTTCCTTCGAAGGGGAACGCGCATTGGAATAACGCTGTTGGACAGCGATTTCTTGCACGCATGAAGGATAGCGCGATGACGCCAGCCACCGAGCCAGAAGAGATTCCGAGGGGTCCGGAGAAAAAAGCAGAGAAGGACGACTTCGATGAAACCTCTGACCTTTGCGACTTTGGCTATGTTCTTGTTGTCAGTGCCGGCGCTCGCCCAAACCCCGCCACGGACGGGAACAGCGACGGCAGCGCCTGACGCTGTCGCCCAGAACAATCTCCCCGGTCCGTCCGTCGATCAAACCAGCGGCGGCAAGCCCGGCGACCCCGCGCCCCATATCTATAAAAAGGGCGAGCATCTTTCCCCCAGCTACGGCGCGTTCGACCCGGTCACCGATTGGAGCCAGTTCCACCTGATGCAGCCGCCTTCCGGCGAGCATTGGGTGAAGTACGGCCAGAATTATCTGCTGGTGAACGACAAGGACGGGCTGATCACGGACATCATCAAGGCAGGATAGGCGCTATCCGCCAAGAGCGGTCATCTGGAGGCCGCTGATCTGAACGTCGAACCCGTTCGGATCCACGACGTGAAAACTGTGCTCGCCGTCCTGAAGAGGATTGGGATAGCCAAGCCGCTTCAGTTCGGCGCGCACACGCTCTTTCTCGAAGCCGGCGATCATGTAGGCGATGTGGTTGACCAGCGCCTTGGCGGCGTGCGCCGTCTCTCCGCGATCGGCCTGCGTGCGGATCATAAGACGCGGCATCGGCACGCCCTTCGCGACAACGCCCATTGGTTGCTCGCCCGGTTTGCCGAAGGGCAAGGCGACCTCACCTTCCCGCACCTTTATTTGTTGGAGGTTGAATATCTTCGAATACCAGTCCGCGGTGCGCCCAACATCCGTGCAGGTGTACGAAATGGCGTTCACCAGCGCCGCTTTCAGGGGCGCGCCGTGATCTTCCCCCGAGCCTGACGCCGCAAGCGCGACCTCGAAATCGAACGGATCGTAGACATGCAGATTGCCATCGCGGGCCGCGGGCGCGAGCCCCTTTGCGGTCAGGGCGGCGCGCACCTCCCTCTCATCCGAATTCGAAACCGTGTAGCAGATGTGGTCGATCCGGGCTTTGGCGTTGGTCGTGATTCGCCCATTGCGCGGGATGAGGAAGCTGCCGCCCTGCCCCGCCGGTGGACCGAACATCAGACTGGCTTGCCTCCCATTGTCGGAATGGGGTGCGGCTTCCATCCCGAGCACGGACGCATAGAAGTCGCGCGCCTTGCGGTAATCCGCGCAGGCATAAGAGATGTGATTGATGCCGATAATCCTGAACCCTTGGGCAGGCTCGGCATCGGAGGCTGCGCCGCCCACGGCATAAAAGCCGGCGGCAAGGGTGATGGTTTCGCAGAATCGCCGCCGCGTCAGCACGCCCCGATCGAGCCTATCGTGAAGTCCGGCGATGAAGTCTTCCATGATTCATCTCCCGCACCCCCAACGATTGCACCGCACGCCGAAAAAGCAAGAGCGGCTTCCGGGGTTGCCGGAAACCGCTCCCGAATACGGCCAGCGCTGCTTAGCGAACGCGTTCGGTGCTGCCGACGGCGCGATAGCGGATGCGCACGCCATCGTCGTCGAGAACCTGCAGCGACGCCTGGAATTGCGCAGGGGGCGCAGCGTTGAGCGTCGTATCCGCTTCCGAGATATAAAGCCGCCCGTCCATCGAGACCAGAATTTCCGAAAGCAGACGGCGGCCTTCCGGCGTCTCTACAGTGATGCGCTGGCTCTTGTGGTTGTCGAGCATGCCCGTGCCGTCATATTTCACGGTGCCCTTGGCGCGAACCATTTTGGCCGCCTCTTCGATTGCCGTGCCGACCTCGTCCTTCGCGTTTCGGTAATCGATCACCGTCATGTGGTAGATGCCCCGGCGGTCTTGCGCCGAATAGACATGGCCCTGGAGCTTCGTGCCCTTGGCGGTGGTGAAGGTGGTGTCGGTCTTCGCCGGATCGCCCGGGAAATTAACCGTGAAATGATCGGCGCGATCGACAAATTCGGCCCATTCCGCCTGGGCAAAGGCGATCCCACTCGACAAAGCCAGGGCAAAGGCTGCCGAAATCAGACTGGCAAAACGCATCGTTCTCCTCCCGTATCGTGGCCGATGTTCGAAGCCTGGGTAACAGAAATCGCTCCCCAATCAAATGGCCCGGTCGTTTCGGCCGTCGGAACCGCAGCGAAATGGCGCGCAAATACCGTCACGCGCCTCTTCTCCGAATCGCTCTTTACTGACCCTGGCGACGGCCGTTTTCCTGGCCGCCCTGGTAACGGATGCGCACACCATTGTCGTCCAGGACCTGGATCGAGGCCTGGTATTGCGCGGGCGGCGGCGCATTCAGCGCGGTTTCGGATTCAGAGATGTAGAGCCGCTTATCATTGGACATCAGGATTTCGGCGAGACGGCGGCGGCCGGCGGGCGTCTCCACCGTAATGCGCTGAGAGGTGTGACCATCGAGATTGCCGCGTTCGTCATAGGTCGGCTTGCCCTTGGCGCGGACCATGTCGGACGCTTCCTTGATGGCGGTGGCGCGCTCTTCGTCCGGTGCATTCCGATAATCGACCACGGTCATATAATACTCGCCACGGCGATCCTTTGCCGAATAGACATGGGCCGGCAACGTCGTTCCCTTGGCCGTCTTATATTGCAAATCCGCTCTCGCGGGATCGCCCGGGAAGTTCACCGTGAAATGGTCGGCGCGGTCGACGAACTCGGCCCATTCGGCCTGAGCGAAAGCAGCTCCGGCGAACGCAAGAACGAAAGCCGCCGGCATCAATTTTGCGAAACGCATGGCTTCATCTCCCCTGGTGTTCCCTAGGGGAAATTATCATCGAATTGAGGTTGCTGCGCAATCGCAGGGTTGCCCGATCCGCCAAAGGAAAAGGGCGCACAAAACCCTTGCGCGCCCTTCTTTCCGTGCGAAACGGGTTCTACCGCACGCGTTCTTCGCTGCCCGGCGACTTGTAGCGGATAGCCTTCCCGGTATCGTCAAGCACTTGAAGCGACGCCTGAAATTGCGACGGCGGCGGCACTTTGGGGGGCGTTTGCGCCTCCAACGTAAAGAGCCGGCCATGATCGGCCAAGGTTTCGGTCAGCAGGAAGCGCCCGTCAGGCAGGCTTACACTGGTGCGTTGGCTGATCATATTGTTCTGATGCTCTTTGGCGTCGTATTTCAGATCGCCCCGGGCGCGCTCTGCGGCAGCAGCCTCCAGAACTGCGGTGCCGATTTCGCCCGGCGCGGACGAATAATCCACGACCCGAATCGAGTACGCGCCGCCGCGCGCATCTTTGGCCGAGTACAGTTTGGCCGGCAGCATGGTGCCCTTCGCGGTCTTGTACATGATGGATTCGACCACCGGGTCGTTGGGGAAATTGACCGTAAAATGCTGTGCGCGGTCGGTATATTCCGCCCATTCCGCGTGGGCTGGAACCGCAACGGCCAGCGCAACCGCCGCCGGAATGAACTTAAGAAGCCGCATTGAATCTCTCCCGTATGTCGTCGGGCTAACATTGGCACAAAAGAGACAGCCCGCGCTACCGGCTCAAGCGTCCGTGAAGCCATCGGCCGAACGCCCTTCCCCGCGCCAGGGAGGGGAGCCGGCGCGATGAATTGAGCCTTCAGGCGCCGTCGGTCAGTGCGCTGTTGCCAAGACCGCAGATTTCCACGTCATAACCGAACGCATCGTTCATATGGATGGCGTTGGGGCCGGCCGCGCGGATGTTCTCGACGCCGAGCGCTTTCAGCTCCGCCTGCACGCGTGCGCTGTCGAAATCGGCGACCGTATAGGCCATGTGATTGACCACATTGGTGGCCTTGGGCCTTGCCTGACCGTTCGCCGCAGGCGCGTTCAGGTCGCGGGTGCGCGCGATGATGAAGGTCAGCGGCACGTCGTTGGCGGTGACGCCATAAGGCTTCTCGCCCTTCTTGCCGAAGGGCAGCGTGACTTCGTTGGCCTTCAGCCCCACCTGATCGAGGTTGAAAACCTTGGAGTACCAATCCGCCGCCTTCTTGAAGTCGGGGCAGGTGTAGGACACGTGGTTGATGCCTGCGGCCGTGACGCCGACCTGACCGGCCGCTTGCGCATTGGAGGCCACGGCCATTGTCGTGGCGGCCAGCGTCAGCGTCTCGATCAATTGACGGCGGCTGATCCTGCCTTGCTCGAACGCGTTGAGCTTCGTTGCTGCGAAACCAAACATGGTTGTTCTCCCCTCCTCAAATGAACGGGTTTTCGCCGTCGATCGAGGCGATCTGCACTTGGAAACCGTTGGGATCGTAGACGTTCACGCTGCCTTTGCGGCCCGTAGGATTGGTGCCCGCGGCCTTCAGCGCATCGTTGACGCGCGTGTCGTCCCAATTGGCGACCGTGTAGCAGATGTGGTCAACAACCGCGCCGGCCGGTTTCTCGTTGTTGCCGAAATTGCGCGTGATGATGAAGGCGCCGCCCTTGCCCGGTTCCGGGCCGCCGAAGGCGAGATTGGCGCGGCCCATGCCCTTGTCGTTGTAGATCTTGGTGTTGAACACCTTGCCGTACCAGTCGCGCGCGACTTTGTAATCGGAGCAGGCATAAGAGATATGATTGACTCCGATCATCTTCAGCCCGCGCGCGGGCGCCGCCTGCGCTTCGCTGCCTGCTGCGAACACGGTCGCGGCCAGCGCAACCGTTTCACAGAATTGGCGGCGGTCTATCTTCCCGCTCTCAAAACTTTTGACGAGATCAGCGATGAAACGTTCCATGCCGGGACCCTCCCTGTTGCGGGCGCGATCCTACGCGGGAACAGGCAAAAGCGCTACGCGGCAACCGCCGGGAACGGGTTCGCTCAAGCTCCGCCAAAGCGATAATTCAGGCGCAGAGTCACCCGATCGTCGTTCAGCGAAATGGAGGTCGAGGCGAGTGTGGAAAGCACCTGCGCGCCATTGCCGGCAAAGGACGTCTTGAAGCCGTAGGCGTGACTCCCATAATCGGAATGCCGGTATTCGGCGGCAATGCTGAACTTGTCGTCCAAGGGAAGCTCGCCGCCGAACCCGGCCGTCCAGCCGATGCGATTTTCATGTTTGCGTCCTGTCGCGATGCAGGGCGGGTCCGTGGCGCTGCAGTGGAGAGCGGCGTCGAGCGAGGACAACGTCACGAAGCGATCCTCCGCTCTCAGGCTGGTATTGGCGATCGACAATCCGGCGGTGGCGTAGATCAGCGCCCCGCCCCAAATGGCACCGCCGCGAAACCGCACCGATACATCGCCGCGCGTCTCGACGGCGCGGGCGTTTGTCGTCTGCGGCGCCGGCGCGCAACCGAAACCGGGCGGAGGCGGGATCGGCGCTCCGGCGGGAAACCGGCAGATGGCCGTCACTGGCAGGACGAAGACCGCGCCCATCGAGCGATCCCCGTAATCGGCGTCGCCTTCGAAGCCGATGATCCACATCCCATCCCGGCCGCCAAGTTCGCGGTCATAACCGATTTGGGTTCCAACGATGCACCTGCCGCGCAAAGGATTGCCGTCGCCAACATGGCCGTACGATGAATTCCCATCGTCGAAACCCCGCATGATCGAGGCTCCATGGGAGGCGCAGCGCGAGGAAAACCAAACTTGAACGGGCTGCCATGGCGAGCGTTTTCGCGCTTTCCGCTCGTCTTGCCGGGGAAAGCGCAAAATGCGATTGATCCAAAAGAAACGCTGTATTTCGCGCGCGCTTCCGAGTGAAGGATTTCGATTGCATGCGGCCGGTCAAACCCGAACAGAAAAACCACGCACTGGCCGATCATCAATATGGCGAAGCGCTGACGCATGAGCACGACGAGCAATCCGACCACGACCACGACGAGTTCGATGGGGGCGGGCCGCTCGAAGAGAACCCGCTCTGGATCCAGGATCACGTAACGCTGACCAGCGTCGGCATCGACATCGGCTCCTCCGGGACGCAGGTGATCTTTTCCAGGATCAATTTGCGCCGTCTGTCCGAGGAATTGACCAGCCGATATTACGTCGTCTCGCGCGAGACGCTGTTCTTGTCGCCCGTGTCGCTGACGCCCTATCAGAGCGAGACACGGATCGACGACCTGGCGCTCCAGCGCATCATCGCGGACGCCTATAGCGCGGCTGGAGTGGACCCAAAAGACATCGACACGGGCGCGGTCATTCTCACGGGCGAAGCGTTGCGGCGCGAAAACGCGCAAGCCATTTCCGGTATGCTGGCGGCAGCGGGCGGCGATTTCGTCTGCGCCACCGCCGGTCACCATATGGAATCCATGCTGGCGGCCTATGGTTCCGGCGCGTCGCGGGTTTCGAGCGATACGGCCACGCGCATTCTGAACATCGACATCGGCGGCGGCACCACCAAGCTCGCGCTCGTCGAAGGCGGTCGCGTGATGGCGACGGCGGCGGTGCATATCGGCGGACGTTTGCAGGTGGTGGATGCAGAGGGCCGTATCGTGCGGCTCGATCCGGCGGGACGCGCACATGCGCGGCGCGCGGGATTCGATTGGACGCTCGGCGATATCGCAGAAGAAGCCGATCTCGACCGCGTGGCGGACGCGATGGCGGACACGCTGATGGCGGCGCTGTCGCCGGACATGCCGCACGACGTCGCGCATCTCTATCTGACCGATCCGCTGCCGAGCCTCGGCAACATCGATGGCGTCATGGCGTCCGGCGGGGTCGCGGAATACATCTATGGCCGCGAGGCGCGCGATTTCGGAGACATGGGCCGGCGTCTCGGCCGCGCGATCCGGCGCAAGCTGGATCAGGGCGCCCTCCCCTGGCCGCTGCTGCCGGCCGGCGAATGCATCCGCGCCACCGCGCTCGGAGCATCCGAATACAGCGTGCAGCTTTCCGGCAATACCAGCTACATCTCCAATCCGGGCGCCCTGCTCCCCAAACGCAATCTTCAGGTGCTGCAGCCACCGTTTGTTTTCGGCGACACCGTCGATTCCGACGCACTCGCCCACGCGATCCGATCGCACCGCAAGGTGTTCGAGGCCGACGCGGTGGATGCGGAGATCGCGCTCGCCTTTCATTGGCGGGGCATGCCGGCCTATGAGCGCATCCATGCCTTTGCGCTCGGGATAGCCGGCGGACTTGCGGACAAGGTGGAGGCGAGAAAGCCGATCTACATCATGCTCGACGGCGATATCGCGCAAACGCTCGGCGCCATCCTGCGCGAAGATTGCAAGGTGATGAGCGAGATCCTCTGCATCGACGGGGTGATGCTGATGGATTTCGATTACATCGACCTCGGCCGCGTGCGCGTGCCCTCCTATACCGTGCCGGTGACCATCAAATCGCTCGTCTTCAGCGACGATCCCAGCCGTACGCGCGAGCGCATCCATCACCACGAGCACGAACATGTTCATGGTCATACGCATGAGCATGACCACCACGGCCACGGTCATCATTACCACCATGATTAGCGCGATTTCAGCACCGCCCCCTCACCCCGACCCTCTCCCCCATCGGGGGAGAGGTCGCGAGGGCGATAGCCCGAGCGGGTGAGGGGGTGATGGACGCGACAAATCCGGCTGGCGCAACCTTCGAGCGATCCTTGGAACGCTCCCGCTTCGACGTGAAATGGCTGATCATCGGCAGCGCCGTTCTGATCGTCGCCTGGCTCGCGCTGCTGCCGCTGGTCTTCCTGGTCTGGCAGAGCTTCATGACGCCGCTTTCGCCCGACATGCCGGCCGTGTTCACGCTCGCCAATTACATCAATGTCTATACGAGCTCCGACACCTTCCGGCTGCTCGGCAATTCGGTGATTTTCGCGGGCGGCGCGGCGACCCTCTCGCTCGTGCTCGGCACCGCGCTTGCCTGGATGAACGAGCGCACCAACACCCCGTTCAAATCGCTGTTCTATGCGCTTTCCGTCGTGCCGCTGGTGATTCCCGGCATCCTGTTCGTCGCCGCCTGGATCATGCTGGCGAGCCCCAAGATCGGCGTTCTCAATCTCCTGCTTCAGCGCGCGTTCGGGACGGACCACGTGTTCTTCGACGTGTACACGCTTCCCGGCATGATGTGGGTGGACGGCATTCAGCATGCGCCGATCGCGTTCCTTCTGATGAGCGCGGCGTTCCGCTCCATGGACCCCTCGCTCGAAGAATCCGCGCTGATGAGCGGCGCGTCGATTTTTCAGGTCGCCCGCCGGGTGACGCTGCGCCTGGCAGCACCCGCCCTCGCTGCATCTTTTCTGATCCTTTTCGTGCGCTCGATCGAATCCTTCGAGAACCCGGCATTGCTCGGACTTCCGGTCGGGATCGAGGTCTTCACCTCCTCCATCTACGAAGCGCTGCATGCCTACCCCAGCGATGTGGGCCTCGCGTCCACCTATGCGATTACGCTCCTCGCCATCACCTCGGGCGGCATCTATTGGCAATCGCGGTTTGCGCGCCACGGTTCGCGCTACGCGACAGTCGGCGGCAAGGGCTTCCGCCCGCGCCTGATGGATCTCGGCCGCGGACGCCATGCGGCGGGCGCGTTCTTCCTTCTCTATGCGGCACTGGTGATCGGATTGCCGTTCCTGGTGCTTGTCTGGTCGTCGCTGCAGCGCTTCTATGCCGTCCCCTCATGGGCCGCGCTGAAAACAGCGTCTCTGGCCAATTATCAGGCCGTATTCGATTATCCGAACATCGGCACGGCGGTCTGGAACAGCATCGTGCTGGCGCTCGCCTCCGCAACCGCCGTGATGACGCTCTCCGCAATCATCGGCTGGCTGGTGTTGCGCACGCGTTTTCCGGGGCGCTGGCTGCTCGACAACATCGCATCGCTCCCCATGGTGATGCCAGGACTGGTGGTCGGACTCGCCATCATGGTCGCGTATCTCGCGCTGGGCGGGGGCATCTACGGCACCATCTGGATTCTGCTCATCGCCTACATGACGCGCTTTCTTCCTTATGGGATGCGCTTCAATTCGGCCTCGCTGCTGCAACTTCACAAGGAGCTGGAAGAATCCGCACAGCTCTCCGGCGCGGACTGGTTCACCAGCTTCCGCCGCGTGGTGCTGCCGCTGTTGAAGCCCGGCCTGTTGGCGGGATGGCTCTACATCGTCATCGTCTCGGTCCGCGAATTGTCGAGTTCGGTTCTCCTCTACAGCCCGGACAGCATCGTGGTTTCAGTGGTGCTGTGGGAGATGTGGCAGAACGGGCAATATGTGCAATTGTCGGCGCTCGGCGTGATGCTGATTGCGGTGCTGTTCGTGTTCGTGCTGGTGGCGCAAGGATTGGGGCGGCGCTTCGGCGTGCGTGAGGTCTAGCCCGTGCTGAGGGTCGAGGCGCTGAACACCGAATACGGGACCGGGCGCGGGGAACGCGTGCGGGCGGCGCAGGACATCACCTTCGAAGTCGAGAAGGGGAAGCTCTTCACGCTCCTCGGACCGTCGGGCTGCGGCAAGACGACGACGCTGCGTTCCATCGCCGGGCTGGAGCGGCCGCTCTCGGGCGAGATCGCCGTCAACGGACGCGTGGTGTTTTCGTCCTCGCGCAATATTTTCGTGGCGCTCAGCAAGCGCAATTTCGGCATGGTGTTTCAGTCCTATGCCATCTGGCCCCATATGAACGTGTTCGAGAACGCAGCCTTTCCGTTGCAAGTGCGCGGCGGCGTCTCGAAGACGGCGACCCGCGACAAGGTGATGGGCGTGCTCGACGTGATGGGGCTCGCCCCGCTCGCAATGCGCGAGGCGACCAAGCTCTCCGGCGGCCAGCAGCAGCGGCTGGCGCTTGCGCGCGCCATTGTGATGGAGCCGGAATTGCTGCTGCTGGACGAGCCTCTCTCCAATCTCGACGCCAAGTTGCGCGAGCGCATGCGCTTCGAGCTCAAGCGCATTCAGCGCGAGCTCGGTCTGACCACCGTCTATGTTACCCACGATCAGGCCGAGGCGCTGGCGCTTTCCCATGAAATCGCGGTGATGAACGAGGGCCGCATCGTGCAGATCGGCAGTCCACGGACGATATACGAGCGCCCGCGCGACCGCTTCGTGGCGGAGTTCATCGGCAGCAGCAATTTTCTCGATTGCGTCGTGCTGGGCGCGGACGGGCGTCCGGGGTTTTTCCGCGTGCGCACAACAATCGGCGATTTGACCGCCTTGAGCGAGCGTCCCTTGCAGCCGGGCGAGAGCGTCACCGTTTCCATCAGACCGGAGAATGTCGCGCTTTCGGAAACGGCGCCCGTGAACCCGGTCAACACACTCGGCGGCATCGTGGACAGCAAAGTCTTCCAGGGTGATTTCACCGACTTTCAGGTCCGTGCCTCGGGCGCGATCCTGCTCGCGCGCGCCCATCCCGCCTTGCGCACGCCGGTGGGCGATCCCGTCCACATCGGCATCGACCCGGAGAAATGTGTCGTGCTGGCAAGCGCATAGCGGGTGTGGAGCACGCGTTTCGGGCGTTCCCGCCTTGACTTCCTCACCCCTCCAATTCTATAGGCGGGGTCCCTCGTTCGGGGGGCGCGTAGCTCAGCGGGAGAGCACTCCCTTCACACGGGAGGGGTCGCATGTTCAATCCATGCCGCGCCCACCAGTGAGCCCAGCAAATTCAAGCCCTTAGCCCCGCCTCGTTTTGTTCCATTCGGTACAGAATGGCATACAAAAGCAGAACTCGGCACGCTCAAGCGTGGAAAATCCGTGGACTTTGTTCACGTGGCGTTCACGCGTAGGCGCAAGCCGATTTCCTTACTCCACAGTCCCGCCGATGAACTGACCAATTGGCCAATCCCGTTGGCGGGGTGGCCACTCTCAACAGAAGACACGGGGGGGCGTCATGCAACGTGACGAGCCTCGGGCATGCCTGTGGTGCGGGACGGTATTTGTGCCCCGAAGCCGGCGAGGCCCTCCGCAAGTCTTCTGCTCGACGGCACATCAGCGAGGGTTTTGGGGCGCGCTGCGGATGTGGGGATTTCGCCGGTTCGTCGATGGCGACATTTCGATCTCTGACCTGCGTTCAGTTGAAGCGAACAAGGGAAGATTTCATGCACGCAAACGCCAGCGTCGGTGAGCGCCATTGGACCAATGGCGGGGACAGGTGATGCCAACCAAGCAACTACGGCCGCTGGGCGGGGCGCGTCCGGCGGTGAGAGCGCGTGATGGTCCACTCAGCGCCGATCGCCAAGCGAACCATGGTCAGAAATGAATTCGCGACCAGCGACGGCAAACAACTTCCCGATGTTGTCGCCATCAACAGCGCTCGCCGCCGCGAAGGAACCGGCCGGCGTGCTGGAAATCGAGGCCAAACTGGAGTCCGTCGAGCACTACATGCGGAAGGCCGGACTCTACAAGACCGACGAAATCAGGCCGGTGAACGAAGCGAGGATGCGCGCCCGGTGGCGCCTTGGCCAACTGCTCGCGGAAATAGAACGTAGTGCTGGGCCAGGTAGGGGGAAAAAGAAGGATGACGATCATCCTTCTTTCCTTGGCTACCTGAAGCAAATCAACCTCCACAAACACATAGCAATATTTGCCCAACGCAGCGGCACGCTGCCGGTCGATGATCTGGAGGAGGCATTCGCTGACGCACGCGAGCACGACAGCCCCGGCCGCCGGACGGGTGGTCAGGCCCGATGCCGCCGGCCGAACTGTGGCCTCTCTGCGGGACGCTTCAGGCTGTGGGGGCGTCTGATGTTTGGCTCAGCAAATCGCGCGAGCAACGATTCGATTAGCCAAAGGAAAAGGCGACGGACACTGAAGCCCACCGCCGGGAACTCTACACGATGTAACCGCACAATCCGTGTAGCCCTCCCGGCCTTTCTCTTCAAGCCGTCGCCCCTAACTGCAAGGCCGGGCTCTATCGCAGCGCACGCTGCCGGATTGACGGTGCCAGGGCTAAGAACCCTGCGCGCCGGGACCTTCCGTGCCCATCGCACCACGGGTGAAAAACCGTCCGTGGCGAGCGCTATGCCTCTGCAGAAGTGCCGATGGGGACGCAATCCGTATCCCCAGCGACCCCAAGGTTGTCTGCATGGCCTTGGTGAGCGTGCCGTCATGAAGAAGCTGCGCCGACGGGTTACAGCGTGACCGGACCCTGCCGCTGATGGGCGGCAACGCGCAATGCAGGTGTGTGGCGAAACGAGGCTCGCTTCGAGGTTCGCAAATCACACTTCGTCCGGTGACGGGCGAAGTGTGCCTGCACCGCAGGCATTTCAAGGTTCGCCATCACGCAGGAAACACGATGAACGTGCCGATACTTGGCGAGAAACTGAAGGATTGAAGGTGTGGATGAGGTGTCGTTAAAGCTCAGTACACAACAAGCTCGTGTAGCAACGGAAAAAAATCAGGACCCCAATTCGCACGGTTGCACTCGTCGAAATTCGCAACAACGCGACGAATACTCCGAGGGCGCATGCGTGATACTTTGGGAACTCCTTTTTTCATCGATGGCTTGCCGCCAAAACCCAAGTGGTCCAAAAAAGACGGAGCGCAAGCCGCGGCAAGCCATTGCGGAAGGTCGTGAGCTAAGATGGGAGCTTCAGAAAGGAAGCCTACCCTGTGCTTCGGTTCAGTGGCGTGAATCCAGGCGTGGCCTATCACTGGTCGTAGTTATCATGCGAATCGATCGAGCGCCCGTCACGGTGATTGAAAATTGACGAGAGTTGACGCCAGTACGCCGCGACGCAAGGGACAGCACGTCCCAGAGGGGATGCTCAAAGCGGCTCTCAAACGCAGTGCTGGCAGCATCAGCCAAGCGGCGTCGGACCTGCATTTGTCTAGACAAGCGGTTTGGGCGCGCGTTCGGCGACATCCCGAGCTTCGAGCATTTGTCACCGAGGTAGAAGACGATGCGTTCGACTTGGTCGAGGCGGCGATCTTAGAGGCTTGCCGCAAACGCGACGGAGCGATGTTGCGTTTCTACGCCGACCGGCGGATGCGTAGTCGCGGTTATGGGACGTGAGCAATCGCGCGAGTACACCGCAGCCCGATCCGCAACGCCGAAGCTAAGCGCGCCGAGGCGATGACGATCGTCGGCGCTCTCATCGAGGAGCGGACTACCCGTATTCACCCAGGAGGCAGTGCCAAAGGTGCCTTAAGATCACAAACGCGACGCCCACGTATGACGCAGGCGAGAACGCGCCGCGGCGGCGCTGACCAGTCGGTGAAATCCGTTCGAGCTCCGCCGGAGGGGTGATGCGTGGGAAAAGCCGAAGACGTCTCAGAGAGCCACAGGCGAGCCAGGACTGGCAATCCCCCCGGCTGAGCGACAGCTATCGAAGTGAGCCCGAGCGAACTGCAGGCCCACTGTGACCGCGTGCACGAAAAGCTGCGGCTCGATGTGCAAGCCTGCTCAGGTTCGATGGGGCTTCGCCAGTTCTGTTGACCCAGCGAACCCACAAAGCTTCGAGGAGGTCACGTCGCAAGCTTTGACCGACTATCGCTCCGGTCCGGCGCTCGTGAACCAGCTCGGCGCAGGGCGGCTCCTGAACTCGACGATGCGATCGGCTCAAGGATTGAACCTGATAATCATATGCAAAATGCCCCCTTGGCCGCGTTTCCGGAGGTCAAATATTGTGTTGCCGATGCGGCTCCATGGGAGTGAATTTGCCGTGCTTGTGGCGCTGTAATCTGCTTCAATCATCTGGGCTGAGAACTAAGCTTTCGCGCACCTTATGACCGGCTTGCGTCAGGCTCGACAGAGCGAGTTGGAGATCTGTTTGTTGGATGAGTATGTAATCCGTCTCCCAGGTCGAGTAGGCGAAAAGGCCGATCCCAGCCGAGGCAAGCGGTTGTACGGTGGCCGCGACGACGCCAACGGAGTCGAGCGCAAACGAGCCACCCACTCTGAGACAGCGAAAGCCGGATTGGGACTCTGCGCCTTGCGGCACGGCACCGGCTTCGCAGACAAGCGTCGTTCCCTCGGGGGAGGCGATCGCAACCGCAAATTCGCCCTGCTTCCAATCGATATTGGTTCGGCCACGGGGCAGACGCGCAAGCGCATAACTCCCATCGAGAAGCACGAATTCGAGTTTCAGGGTCATTACGCCACCTCGCTGACCGGCCCGGCGGGGCTTTTTGCATTGGACGCATAGAGTAGGAAAGAGGACGTACCCAGTCGTGAAAACATCCAGCCTCGAAGTGCTCCTTCCATCGCAACTTGGACGCTCCGAGACAGACGATTACTCCATCGGCGCGTGGGTGGAAGGCGCCATTGCCTCCGCGCCCAATCGCCAAAGACTACAACAGCAGCTTGACTCGATTTCCAGCAAAAAGGCGCTGCTTTGTTTCCTCCACCGGTTTGTCCTCTTCAACGATGCTCTTGCGGCACGCGTGCCGTATTTGGCCGGATTGATCCATCTGACACCGAACTTGTTTCTCGAATCCTCTTCCGGCGTCGATTTCTGCCGCCAGGCGAACGGGCGCATCGCCGCCTTCGTCGCGGAAGCCGCTAGCGATGAGTACCGCATGTCTGAAGACCGCAACATGGTCCATCAATATCTGTCGCAGCGCTTCCTCCGCGGCGCGCTCGCCTATTTCGGAGAGGATGAGCCAAGCTTCGACCAGCGCAATCCTTTGCCGCCGGTCCTGAGCGGACTTCTGGAGGAAGCGCGCGGCAGATTCTTCGACCGGAAGGGGCCCGATCAGATTTTTTGCGGATTGGGTTTCCATGTCGGTCTCGAGTTTTTCGCCCACCAGGAATTCAATCTGGTTGACTCCTATCTGAAGAAGAACTTTTCCGACCTCGTCGTGCGGCTCGAGAGCGACGATAGGGACACGCCGAGTTACGTCTGGCTCGCACTCCATACGGTGGTGGAGATCGGGCACTACCGCGCGGGGCTCGAAGCGCTGAAGGCAGCCGTAGCCCATTACGCGGATCGCGGCGGGAAGCCCGCAATGATCTCCAGGATCAAGGAGGGTTTCAACGCCTTCGTCGATCTCCAAAAGCGCTATTATGAGGCCATTCTCGGTGACTTTGGCTGACACTAGAGCAGGCCGCGAGGCCGGCATTGTGCGCCTTGGCCTCGACCGCCTAAGCGTCGAGGACGTGGTGGCAATCGCACGTCATGCTCATCCCGTTGCGCCACTGGCGCCGGAAGCGCGCGCGCGTATGGAAGAAACCGCGTCCTGGGTCGCTCGCACCGTCGACGGCATTGTTTCCGCGCGCACGCAAGGCCGCGAACCGGAAGCCTATTACGGAATCAACACCGGCTTCGGCGCGCTTGCCGGCAAGGCTGCGCTCGACAGCAGCTATGCGATCAAGGTTCTCGGCCGAAATTTGATTGCAAGCCACTCAGTCGGCGTTGGTCCATATTTCGATCTTCCGGTGGTGCGCGCAGCTCTCCTGATCCGCGCTCAGTCCTTGGCGCAAGGCTATTCTGGGGTACGGCCGCTTGTCGTCGAGACGCTCCGCCAGATGCTCAATGAAAACGTCTATCCCGCCATACCCGAACAGGGGTCGTTGGGTGCAAGCGGCGATCTGGCGCCCCTGGCCCATCTGGTTCTCGTGATGTGCTCGGCGCCGAAGCCGCAGCCCGGCGCGCCGGACCTGCATACGGATTCCACCGATGGCGAGGCTTTCGTTCCCGAGCTGGAGGGCGCCGGTACCGCTGTCTTGCATCTTACCGAGGACGCCGAGACGGGCCACCAGACCCTCTGGCGGCGTGTTCCGGGCGCTGAAGCCATGTCCAAGGCTGGGGGAAAGATCGAACTGGAAGCGAAGGAAGCGCTAGCGCTTACCAACGGCTCGACGTTCTCTACCGCTATTGCCGTGTTGGTTCTCAACGACGCGCGCAATGCTCTCGCGCACGCCGAATTGGCGGTCGCGATGACGCTCGAAGGGGTGCGTGGGTTTCGCGATCCATTTTTTGCCCATCCTCACAAAGCCCGTGGGCACAAGAGCGCCGAAGCCTTTGGGCAACGCGTGCTCGATTATGTCAGAGGCAGTGAACTTCTCGATCCCGGCGATCTCGATGTAAACCCGGCTCGTATTCCACCCCAGGATCCCTATTCGATTCGCTGCGCGCCGCAGGTTCACGGCACGATCGCCGATACGCTGGAATTGGCGGAAAGCTGGATAGAGATGGAGATCAATGCGGTTTCCGACAATCCTCTGATCTTTTTAGCGCTGAAGCGCAGCTATAAAACGCTGTCCGGCGGCAATTTCCATGGCGAGCCTATCGCCATGGGCATGGATTTTCTCTCCATTGCGCTGACCGAGATGGGCAGCATGTCCGATCGGCGCATGTTCGCCATGATGGAATATCATCCCGACAGGACGCACGGCCTGAGCAGCTTTCTGGTTCAGGAACCGCAAAGCATGAAGGGCCTGAATAGCGGGCTGATGATGCTGCAGGCGACGGCGGCTTCGCTCGTCTCAGACTGCAAGGCGTTGGCCCATCCCGACAGCGTCGACTCCATTCCGAGCTCTGGAAATCAGGAAGACCATGTCAGCATGAGCCTGAACGCGGCGCGTCATGCCCGCGAGATCGTCAAAAACATAGAAACCGTCATTGCACTGGAGATTCTGTGTGCCTCGCAGGCGATCCATTTGCAGCAGTCAAAGCCGGGCTGCTCCCGATTACGCCTGGGCGCCGGAACCGGGGCGGCTTACGAACTCTTGCGCAAGAACGGAATCCTGCCGCTCCTCCAAGACCGCGTGCTCTTTCCCGATATCCGCACAGCCTTACGTCTGCTGCGCACAGGCGATTTGTTGCACGCTGCACGGGCGGCGTCAGAAGGGGCGCCGTGAACCCATGCCGACGTCTTCCATTCTCTTTGATACAAGAATAGCCAGTCGGATGTGGGCCGTTGAATCTGAAAAAGCGGGCTTAGACTTGGCGTGCTTGTCGCGGCTTGAGCCCGAACATCATGCCGAGCATCGCGTCGTACCACAGGGCCGGTATCAGCATCGTCCAGGGCCCATCCATCAACGCGCGCGAATGCGCATATCGGGCCCGCGGCTTCGGCGCCTCAAAGACGCGCACAAGAAACCGGGCGACTTCCTCGGCAGTGGCGGAGTCCGTCTCCATTTGCTTCAATATCCGGTTCAGCTTGCGGAACGATTCCTCGTAGGCCGTTCCGACGAGAGGGCCAACCGGAAAAGTGTTCTTGCGCCACATCTCCGTCTTTATGCCGCCAGGTCCCACAATGATCACCTTGATGCCGAACAGACGGAGTTCCCGTCGCAGGCTGGCGGAGAATCCCTCGATTGCGTGTTTGGTGGCCGCATAGGCGGAGATGAACGGACTTGCGACCTTCCCCTCGATAGAGCTCATGTTGATGATGCGCCCGGGATGCAGGCGGGCCGGGTCCGCCGTCCCGAGCAGAGGCAGCAGGGCGATGGTGACCGCCATCATGCCGAACACATTGACGTCGAACTGGGCGCGGATGTTTTCGAGCTTCTGAAATTCGACGGGACCCGGCTCCAACATGTGGCCGGCATTGTTGATAAGGCCGTCGAGATTTCCGTCTTCGCTTATCTTCCTGACAAGATCGGGCAGCGCGGCCACATGCTCCTTGATCGTGACGTCGCAGATCGCCGTGTGAATCCGGTTGTTGCCCAATGCCTCCAACCGTTTGGCGTCGTCATCCTTGCGCACCGTCGCGATGACACGGTAACCGCGCTCGGCAAAAGTCTGTGCGGCTGCGAAGCCAAGGCCGGTGCTGCAACCCGTGATGAGAATCGTCTTTGCCAAGCAAACCTCACTCAAGATTGGGCCGCGCCGTGGCCAGCCTACAAAGAGAAATCACGATTTCACGTTAGTGCAGCGTCGGCGCTGGCGCAAAAGCATTTCGATGCGCTCGCATTCCAATCGCGGAATCGGCGGAACCCAGCGGCGGCACGAGACGCGCGATGCTGACCGGAATGCTGCGCCAGTCCGTTGCCCGAAATCCGGCAAAAACGGCCCTTGTTCAGGGTGACCGCCGTATCGACTACCGAGATTTGGAGATCCGGGCGGCGCGTCTCGCAGGCGCCGTGAAGGATTGCGGCGTGAGACAGGGGGACACCGTAGCCGTCTGGCTCCCGAACGGACCCGAATTCGTGATAGCCCTGTTCGCTTTGGCACAAGTGCGCGCGATCATGTTGCCTGTCGATCCAGCGTCGACCGCGGAAGAATCGCGGCGCATTCTCTCCGACAGGCCGGCGCGATTGTTCCTGACCGACCTTGCGCGCGCCCCGCTTTGCCGTGACATCGTGCCGGACCCGCATATACTGATCGCGCAAGAGGGTATTGAAGCCGGCGCGGCATCGACGTGCGATGAAGAGTTCGAAGGGCCGGCGTTTTGTCTTTATACGTCCGGCTCGACCGACTCCTTCAAGCGTCTGTGCTGCACGCAAAGAAATTTGTTCTATGAGGCGCGGAACTTCGTCGGCGCGACGGGCATGAGCGCCGAGGACGGGATTTTATGTTCGATACCGCTGCATCATTCCTACGGCCTGGGCAATTGTCTGCTCGACGCGGCCTATCTCGGCGCGACGCTGGTGTTCGAATCTGATGTCAATTCGCCCTTCGCGGCGCGTCATGAGGCGACCCTTGAACTGCTGCGAATGGAGCAGGTGCATGTCTACCCGGGCGTGCCTTTCCAATATGACGTACTGGCGTCGTCCCATGCCGACGTCGCGGGCGCATTTCGTGATGTCAGGTGGTGCCTGTCTTCCGGGGACGTGTTGCGGCAACGCACCTTTGACCGTTTCCTGCGGCGTAGCGGTCATCCGATCCGTTCGCTCTACGGGTCCACAGAGGCGGGGTCGATCGCCATGGATTGCGGCGCCGCGGAAGACGTGCGCTTCGGGTCTCTCGGAACGTCGCTCCAGTACGTCACCGTCGAATTGCGTGGTGAAGGTGGGGAAATCTGGGTCAAGAGCCCTACAATCCCGCCGGGCGGATATGAGAACCGGCCGGAGCTCAACGCGGCGGTTTTTCGCGACGGGTTCTACAACACGGGCGATCTCGGCCGGTTCGACGCGCGCGGCCATTTGATCCTGTCGGGACGCAAACAATCTTTCGTCGATGTCGGCGGATACAAGGTTGATCTCGCCGAGGTGGAGGAAGTGCTCAACAACCATCCGATGGTGCGTGAAGCCGCCGCAATCGGGCTCGAAGTCCCCAATCTCGGTGGCGTCATCAAGGCTGTGGTCGCTGCGCGTGACGGCTGCCGCGAGCGTGATGTTCTCGAGCACTGCCGCAGCCATCTTGCCGCCTTCAAGGTGCCCCGCTTTGTGGAGTTTCGTGAGATGCTGCCGCGCAGCCCAATCGGCAAGCTGCTGCGCAGTGAGTTAACAGATGTGACGGCGTGGCTTGCCGACGTCCCTTCGGTGCGGGAATTGCCGAACATGCCGCGCCCGCGCCGGATCGATTGGCTGGCGCAACGCATTCAGGAACAGGTGGCTACGATCCTGCGCTGCCCCGTCGCCGACGTGCCGCTCGACGCGCCGTTCCAGAGCCTTGGCTTCGACTCGCTGCGCGCGGTCGAGCTTCAGGAGCGCCTGTCGAAAATGTCGGGCGTGGCGCTCTCGATTACGACGCTCTGGAACTACACCTCGATTGAGGCCTACGCGGCGTTTCTGGCCGAAGCAATCGAGGGACGAAAGCCGCAACCGGCCCGGACGGAGCCCGACGAAATCGACTCCTTAAGCGATGAGGAGGTCGCGGCGATGCTGACGCGCGAACTTGCCGGACCTTCGCGACGAGAGAAGGCGTGACCATGAATGAAGCCGTCGACCAATCCGCGCTCCTACGCTCCGCCTTGCGGGAGATCCGGCATCTGCGCGCCAAGGTCGCCGGCCTCGAGCGCGACCGGGCGGAGCCAATCGCGGTCGTAGGCATGGCGTGCCGGTTTCCGGGGGCGGAGAATACAGCGGAGTTCTGGAATCTGCTCGCCGAAGGTCGCGACGCCATCACCGAAGTGCCAAAGGAAAGGTGGGACGTCGACGCGTATTTCGATCCGGATCCTGAAACGCCTGGCAAGATGTATTCGCGCTGGGGCGGATTCATCAGCGACATCGAAAGGTTCAGTCCGTCCTTCTTCGGCATTGCGCCGCGCGAAGCTTCAAACATGGACCCGCAACAGAGGCTCCTGCTGGAAGTCGCTTGGCAAGCCCTTGAAAACGCTGGCGCCGCGCCGGAGCGCTTGTCGAACCGGCGGGTCGGCGTGTTCGTGGGCGTCGGCGCCTCGGACTACAGTGAGCTGTCGGTCAAGCAGGGTGTCGGGTCGATCGATCCCTTCAATGGCACCGGGTCCTCGCACTCGGTCGCAGCGGGACGGCTTTCTTACTTTCTCGGTGTCAGGGGACCGTCGCTCGCGGTCGACACGGCGTGTTCATCTTCGCTCGCAGCGGTGCATCTCGCCGTCACAAGCCTGCGCGAGGGCGAAAGCGACGTCTGCTTGGCGGGCGGGGTCAATCTGATGATGTCCCCCGATTCCCTGATCACGCTCAGCAAGGCGCGCATGTTGTCTCCGGATGGCCGGTGCAAGACCTTCGACGCTTCGGCCAATGGTTATGTGCGGGGCGAAGGCTGTGGCGTTCTCGTGTTGAAGCGTCTGTCGGACGCGATCTCCGACCATGATCAGATCCATGCGCTCATTCGCGGCAGCGCGGTCAACCATAATGGACGCTCCAGCGGATTGACCGTCCCAAGCGGCCCCGCGCAAGAGGAGCTTCTCAAACAGGCGCTCAGGAACGCCGGCCTTCAGCCAGCCGACCTTCACTATGTAGAGGCTCATGGAACGGGGACCGCCGTCGGCGATCCGATTGAGGTCGGAGCGTTGGGTAATGTCCATGCCGCCCGCTCCGACCCCTTGTTGATCGGCTCTGTCAAATCGAATGTCGGGCATCTCGAATGGGCGGCGGGCGTTTGCGGCCTGATCAAGGTTATCCTGGCGATGGGCCATGGCCAAATCCCCGCGAGCCTGCATGTGCGGAAACTCAACCCGCATCTCGATTGGGACAAGCTACCGGTCAAGGTGGTCACGACGCCGACGCCGTGGCCGGATGGACCGAGAATTGCCGGCGTGAGTTCGTTCGGCTTTGGCGGCACGAACGCACATGTGATCGTTGAAGCGCCGCCGGCGGCCGTAGCGCCCACCCGGCTCGAAGCCGCAGAGCGCCCGCTTCATATCTTCACGGCGTCCGCGAAGACGCCTGAGTCGCTCGAAAAGCTGCTCGCGCGTTATGAATCGCTTCCCGAAGAAATCGGCATCGCGGATCTCTGCTTCTCCGCGAATACGGGGCGAAACCATTTCGATCATCGTATCGCCGTCGTCGCCTCTTCACGCGAGGAATTGCGACAGGGTCTGCGCGAGGCTAAACCCGAACGCGTCCAAGCGGACCGCCCCCGCATCGCGATGCTGTTCACCGGTCAGGGGTCGCAATATCCCGGCATGGGGCGCGAACTGTTCGAGACGCAGCCGGTATTTCGGCGCGTTCTGCAACGCTGTGACGCAGCCAATGTCACCGGCTTCGAGAACATCGATGCGAGCGGATCGAGTTCCGGGGTCAATCTGATAGGAGACGCCGGGGCGAACCTCCTCACGGGCGGAGACGGCGCCGACACCATCGACGGGGCAAGCGGCGCCGATGCGATCGATGGTGGCTCGGGAAACGATCGCATCGTCTATGACGCCTCCGATGTGTCCATCGCGGGCGGGCCGGGAACGGACAGGCTGATCGTCAACAGCGGGGCGACAATCAATCTGGCCTCGGCCGATCAGACCTCGAACGATACCGCCGATGTCACGGGCTTTGAGAATATTGATGCGAGCGGATCGAGTGGAGCGGTCAATCTGACAGGAAGCCCCCGGGGCGAACCTCCTCATCGGCGGAAACGGCGACGACACCATCGACGGGGGAAGCGGCGCGGACTCGATTGACGGCGGCGCGGGCAACGACCACATCGTCTACGACGCCTCCGATGTGGCAATCGCGGGCGGGACGGGAACGGACACGCTGACGGTCAATAGCGGGGCGGCAATCAATCTGGCCGCGGCGGATCAGACTTCGGGCGATACCGCCAATGTCACCGGGTTCGAGTGGGTCGATGCGAGCACATCGATTGCGGCGGTCAATTTGACCGGCGACGAGGGGGCGAATGTTCTCAACGGCGGGTCGGGAGCGGACACGATCGCCGGCGGCGGTGGTGGCGATACGATCGGCGGCGGCGCCGGCGCCGACGTGATCGACGGCGGTTCGGGGAACGACTTTATCTTCTACGACGCTTCGGATTCGTCCATTGCGGGCGGAGCCGATATCGACACGTTGTACGTGAATGTTGGGGCGACAATCGATCTGGCCGCGCCCGATCAGACTTCGGGCGATTCGGCGATTGTAACTGGTTTCGAAATTATCTACGCGGCCGGCTCGGTTTTCGGGGTCCATTTGACAGGAGACGCCGGGGCGAACGCGCTCACGGGCGGTTCGGGGGCCGACACAATCTCTGGCGGCGACGGCGCCGATACAATCGACGGCGGCTCTGGCGCCGATACGATCGCCGGCGGCGAAGGCGACGATCGCATTTTTTACCACTCTTCCGCGACGTTCATCGACGGCGGGACGGGAACGAACACGCTGGCCTTGAACAGCGGCGCGACAGTCAATCTGGCCTCTGCAGCGGATCAGTCCTCGAGCGATCTGGCCGTGGTCACCGGGTTCGAGAACGTCGATGGCTCGGGGTCGTTTGCAGGTGTCAATCTCACCGGCGACGACTCGTCGAACAGCCTTACCGGCAGTGGCGGCAACGACACAATCGACGGCAGTGGAGGCGACGACTCTATCGACGGCAACTCCGGCAACGACACGATAGTTGGCGGCATAGGCAACGACACGATCGACGGCAATTATGGAAACGACACAATCGATGGCGGCGTAGGGAACGACACGATCGAGGGCGGTGGCAACAGTGACACGATCGATGGCGGGGATGGCGACGACTCGATCGACGGCGGCTCTGACAACGATACGCTCGACGGCGGCGAGGGAAACGACTCGATCGACGGATACGTTGGAAGCGACACGATAGATGGCGGCGTTGGAAACGACTCGATCGATGGCGGCGGTAACAACGACACGATAGACGGCGGAGAAGGCGACGACACGATAGTCGACTCTGGCTTCGACAATGACACGCTCTACGGCGGGAATGGCGACGACTCGATCGACGGCGGCTCGGGCAACGACTTGATCGATGGCGGCGCGGGAAACGACCGCATCGTCTATGACGCTGCCGATGTGCAGATCGCGGGCGGGGCGGATATCGACACACTGATCGTCAAGAGCAGCGCGACAATCAATCTGGCCTCGGCGGCGGATCAGACCTCGGGCGATGCGGCCATCGTCACCGGGTTCGAGAATGTCGACGCGAGCGGATCCTTTGCACTCGTCAATTTGACCGGCGACGATTCATCGAATGTCCTTACCGGCGGCCTTTATGGCGACTTCATCGCTGGCCTTGCGGGTGCCGACACAATCGACGGCGGCGCGGGCGCCGACACCATCGACGGCGGCGCGGGCAACGACCGCATCGTCTATGACGCTTTCGATGGGTCCGTTACGGGCGGGGCCGATGTCGACACTCTGGTCGTCAACGGCGGTGCGGCGGTCAATCTAGCCTCGGCGGCGGATCAGACCTCGGGCGATACAGCCTTTGTCACCGGATTCGAGAATGTCGATGCGAGCGGCTCGTTTGTAGCGGTCAATTTGACCGGCGACGATTCATCGAATGTCCTTACCGGCAGCTCGGTGGCGGACACGATTGCCGGCGGCGATGGGAACGATACGCTTCAAGGCGGCGCCGGCAATGACACTGTCGATGGCGGAAATGGCGGCGGCGACACGGCCGTCTACAGCGGCAATTGGGCCGATTACACCATTGACGGAAACGGTACATTCACGATTGCGGACAATCGCGCCGGCTCCCCCGACGGCACGGATACGGTCAGCAACGTCGAAAATTTCCAGTTTGCCAACGGCACGTTCTCGTCGGCCGATATCCCGAACGACACACCCACCGACATCGCGCTCTCCATTTCGGTGGTGAACGAAAACGCGGCAAATGGGACGGTCATCGGGTCGCTCTCCGATACGGATGCGGATGCCCCTCTGGGAGATACGGCGTCCTATTCCTTGATCGACAATGCGGGCGGCCGTTTTGGCCTAAGTGGCCAGAATATCGTCGTCGCGGATGGCAGCCTACTCGATTACGAGACCGCGCATTCCCAAAACATCACCGTGCGTGTGACCGACGCCCATGGCGCCATTTTCGACAAGGTGCTGACCATCGCGCTCCATGATCTGAACGACAACGCGCCTGTGTTCGATTCGGGCGATTCGGCGAGCGTCGCCGAAGACACGCCGACCTCGACGGTCGTCTACGACGCGAACGCGCACGACGATGACGGCATCCCGTCCAACAACACCATCGCGTATTCGCTATCGAGCGGTGGCGACAACTCGCTGTTCTCGATCGATTCCGCGACCGGCGAGATGCGGTTCCTTGCATCGCCCAATTTCGAAGTTCCCGCCGACGCCGGCCACGACAACATTTACGATGTCGTGGTGCACGCGAGCGACGGTGTGCATGACACGACGCTTGCCGTGGCAATCACGGTGACGGACGTCGTGGAAAGCGCGACCGCCGGTCCCGATACACTGTCGGGAACGCTGGGCAACGATACCTTCGACGGACTCGCGGGCGACGACTCTCTCGGCGGATATGATGGAGACGATACGCTCATCGGCAATGATGGCAACGACACGCTGGATGGCGGCGCAGGCAACGATTCCTTGATCGGCGGGCCGGGCAACGATATCTATGTCGTCGACAATCCCTCCGACCAGGCGATTGAGAACCCGGGCGAAGGCGCGGACACTGTCGATTCCACCTCCAACGCCTACACGCTCTCCGCCAATATCGAAGAACTGACCTTCACCGGCACCGGCGATTTCAGCGGCGCGGGCAATGACGATCCCAACGTCATCACCGGCGGCAACGGCAACGATTGCCTCGACGGCGGTGCAGGCGTGGATACCATGGTGGGC
>CAZBRO010000001.1:355385-468727 GCA_964494505.1 uncultured Bordetella sp. | reverse complement strand
ATGTCGGCAAGTTCGACGCCACCCATATCGGTCAGCTCACCTCGACCCAGATCGGAGCGCTGAACGCCACCAGCTTCTCGGCGCTGAACTCCACCCAGATCGGGGCGCTCAACTCCACCCAGGTGCAGGGTTTGAGCACGGCCGAGCTGCGCGGGCTTTCCACCACCGATATCGGCGAGTTCGCCGACACCCAGATCGCCGCCCTCTCAGCGACCCAGATCGGCGCGCTCAACGCCACCAACTTCTCGACGCTCGATGCCACCGCCATCGGGGCGCTCAGCGCAACCCAGCTCCAGGGCGTCACCACCACCCAGCTCGCCGGCATCAGCTCGACCGCGCTTTCCGATCTGCACTCGACCCAGATCGGTCAGCTCGCGACCACCCAGCTCGGGGCGCTCACCACCACCAGCATCTCGGCTCTCGATACCACCCAGCTGAAGGGCCTCACCTCGACCCAGCTTGGCGCCTTGTCCGCCACCAATCTCTCCGCTTTGACCTCGACCCAGGTCGGAGGGCTCAGCACCACCCAGATCGGCGGACTGACGGCTAATCAGCTCAAGGGCCTCTCCACCACCGACTTCGCCGAGATCACCACCACCCAGCTCAACAGCTTCAACGCCACCCAGCTCGGCGCCATCTCGACCACCAATCTCTCCTCGCTCGATGCCACCACCATCGGGGCGCTCAACGCCACCCAGGTCCATGGCCTCGCCACCACCCAGCTCGCAGGCCTCACCACCACCGATGTCGGCAAGTTCGACGCCACCCATATCGGTCAGCTCACCTCCACCCAGATCGGGGCGCTGAACGCCACCAGCTTCTCGGCGCTGAACTCCACCCAGATCGGGGCGCTCAACTCCACCCAGGTGCAGGGTTTGAGCACGGCCGAGCTGCGCGGGCTTTCCACCACCGATATCGGCGAGTTCGCCGACACCCAGATCGCCGCCCTCTCCTCGACCCAGATCGGGGCGCTCAACGCCACCAACTTCTCGACGCTCGATGCCACCGCCATCGGGGCGCTCAGCGCAACCCAGCTCCAGGGCGTCACCACCACCCAGCTCGCCGGCATCAGCTCGACCGCGCTTTCCGATCTGCACTCGACCCAGATCGGTCAGCTCGCGACCACCCAGCTCGGGGCGCTCACCACCACCAGCATCTCGGCTCTCGATACCACCCAGCTGAAGGGCCTCACCTCGACCCAGCTTGGCGCCTTGTCCGCCACCAATCTCTCCGCTTTGACCTCGACCCAGGTCGGAGGGCTCAGCACCACCCAGATCGGCGGACTGACGGCTAATCAGCTCAAGGGCCTCTCCACCACCGACTTCGCCGAGATCACCACCACCCAGCTCAACAGCTTCAACGCCACCCAGCTCGGCGCCATCTCGACCACCAATCTCTCCTCGCTCGATGCCACCACCATCGGGGCGCTCAACGCCACCCAGGTCCATGGCCTCGCCACCACCCAGCTCGCAGGCCTCACCACCACCGATGTCGGCAAGTTCGACGCCACCCATATCGGTCAGCTCACCTCGACCCAGATCGGCGCGCTGAGCACGACGGTGATCGCGGCACTCACACCGACGGAAATCCATGCGCTTCAGTCGACGCAACTTTCCGGATTGACGGCCGCTCAAATCGGTCAGCTGACCACCACCAGCATCGGCGACATGACCTCGACGCAAGTCGCCGGTTTCAGCTCAACGCAGATCCAGAGCATGTCGAATGCGCAGATCCAAGCCTACCTTCAGGTGGATTGATAAGACCCGGGCTTAAGCACCCGCAAAGTGCCCGGGCGTGAATCCGGCCGCAGCAACGCACCATTGATGGCCGTGGCATAGCCACAGCGGCTCCGCTCGCGTCGCACGACGACGTCCAGCTTTGCTCCGCTGCGTCACAATCTGTGGACGTACTTAGCGGTTTATTAACGACAATCGTTCAAATTTGACCCAGCCAAGGAGCGCATATCGGCATCGCATTCGATGCGAGACGCATCCGAAACCGCGAATGGAACCAGATGGCTGAAAACACTTTCTTAACCGCGTTGCAGAAGGCCACATCGGGAAATCTTTCGATTACCGATCTTATCGATGCCGCCAACCGATTGTCTGAACTCGGCGAGCTAACGCTTGCGCGGCAGCTCTACAAGGTCTGGATCAATTTCAATCGCGAGCATACCCAGCTTTACGTGGCGCACTTCAATTGCGCTGCGTTGGACAGTGAGGCCGGAGACCAGACGGCCGCGATAGAGGCACTCAACAGCGCCATTGCACGCAATCCGGATTTCATGCCGGCCTATATCAACCTCGGGGGCCAATGGGAACGCTCCGGCGCCGCGGATCGCGCGGTCGAGGTGTGGATGTCGGCAGTTCACCGGCCGGTTCCCATCACGGGCAGCGCGGTTGGATATGTCACGACGGCGCTGAAACAAATGGCACGCGTTCTATCGGACCATCAACAGGTCGAACCCGCCGAAACCATTGTTCAGCAGTGCCTGGATATCAATCCGCAGCAGTCCGATCTGATAGAACAATATGTCGCCCTGCGCCTGGCGCAGTGCAAATGGCCGACTGTCGTCCCGTCGGAGCGCCTCGACCGCAAGTCCCTGGTCAGAGGCATCCATCCCCTTTCGATGTCGGTGTATACGGACGATCCTGTCCTGCAAATGGCGTCAGCAAACCGCTATGTCAAATCGTCGCCTTTCGAAGGCCCACATAATTCGGACAGCGACCGCCGTCATGCGGTGATCGACCTCGGCGCCCGCCGGTTGCGCGTCGGGTATGTCTCATCGGATCTGCGCGATCATGCGATCGGCTATTTGATGGCGGAGCTTTTCGAGCATCATCGCAAGACCGACGTGGAAGTGTTCGCCTATTATTGCGGGCAGCCCTCAACGAGCCCTCTGACCACGCGGATAAAGACCGCCGTCGAACACTGGACCGACATTCGCAACCTCGGCGACGATGATGCCGCGCGCAAAATCGCCGCCGACGGCATCGACATCCTCGTCGACGTCAATGGGCATACGCGCGATTCGCGGACCGGAATATTCGCCCGCCGCGCGGCGCCGATACAGGTGAACTGGCTCGGCTATCCGGGAACAATGGCCACGCCCTATCACCACTATATCATCGCAGACGACTGGATCATTCCGCAGGGGTCGGAAATCTATTACTCCGAGAAGGTCGTTCGCCTTCCCTGCTACCAACCCAACGATCGGAAGAGAGTGGTTGCGGCGGAGCGTCCCCAGCGGCGGGATGTCGGACTTCCAGACGGCGCCTTCGTATTCTGCTGCTTCAACGGAACGCACAAGATCGGCCGCTTCACCTTCGAGCGTTGGCTGCAGATCATGAAGCGCGTTCCCAACAGCGTCCTTTGGCTTCTGGAGGCATCCCCGGAGACGAAGAAGCGCCTGGGCGAATTTGCCGAGCGCATGGGCGTGTCCCACGCGCGGCTGATATTCGCGCCCAAACAGCCCAACCACTTTCACCTTGCGCGTTATCCTCTCGCCGACCTGTTCCTCGATACGGCGCCCTATGGGGCGCACACGACGGCGTCCGACGCGCTGTGGATGGGCGTGCCGGTGCTCACGCTTTCGGGACTGAGTTTCGCTTCACGCGTCTGCGGAAGCCTGGTTCGGGCGGCGGGGCTAGCCGATCTGGTGTGCACACGGCCCGAAGATTATGTCGAGCGGGCCGTCGCGCTCGCAAACAATCCATCCGAGGTCAACGCCTGCAAGAAGCGGCTGGAAACCGGACGTCTCACGTGCCGCCTCTTCGATACCGACCTGTTGGTCGACCGCCTCGAGGATCTCTACCGGACGATGTGCAGCGACCATCAAAAAGGGCGCACGCCGCGGCCGGACCTCGCCAATCTCGACACCTATCTCGAAGCCGGAATCAATCACGACCATGAGAATCACGAACTTCTCGCGACGCCGGATTATCACGGGCTCTACAAGACAAATCTCGCGCGCCTTCACCTGACGCGGCCGATACCCTCGGACGAGCGCTTGTGGACATCGAAGGATATCGCGCTGATCGAGGACGACGCATTCAAACAAGGGGTTGAGAAACCCAGAAACTTTGGCAAGCGGGAGCTACCGACACCGGCTGCCCGGCGCAAGACAGGGACACGATGAAGAAAGAAATCTTGGAAGGACTGCGGTTTCAGGGCTACGCGCCGCGGACCATGCTCGATGTGGGCGCGCATATTGGAACCTTTACCCGCCAGTTCCTGGATGTGTTTCCCGATTGCGTGCCGACTCTGATCGAGCCAAACCCCTTTTGCCAGGACGACCTCTCGAAGCTCGCTTTCGAGCAACATGCCGTCGCCGCGTCAGACGAGCCGGGCCGCGCGGAACTGTTCCTGACCAAGGAGTGGCTGCAATCCACCGGCAGTTCGCTTTATCGCGAGAACACGCCCTTCTTCCGCGACGAAGTCGTGATGAAGCAGGAGATCGACAAAGTCCGGATCGACGATTTGTTTCAGGGACGGCGGTTCGACTTCGTGAAGATCGACACCCAAGGCGCGGAGCTTGACGTTCTTCGCGGCGGGCAATCGGTGCTTCGCCACGCGGATTATATCCTCGTTGAAATATCGCTCGTCGAATACAATATCGGCGGCGCCCGTGCCGAAGCGGTATTTTCGCAATTGGCGGGCATGGGTTTCCACTGTTCGGAAGTCACGGATTTCCACCGGCTTGCCGGCGTGCATAATGGCAACCTGCTGCAGATGGACTTCCTGTTCGAGCGGCGCGTCAAACGTCCGACGCAGAATTTCTGTTATGCGCCGCTGCATCACCACGGTCCGTTGATGGAATTCCTGCGCCAGCAACAGGCGCGGTGCCCGAACTTCACCGTGATCGATATCGGCGCGGCGGCGAACCCCTGGTCGAAGGATGTCCTCTCGGCGACGTTCGACATGAACAGCTGCGCGGCGGCGCCGCTCCACTTCACCGGCAATCTGAACGACAGCCGCAGTTGGGAGCCGCTGTTGCGGCACGTTGCCGAACATGGCCGGTTTTCCTACGCGATCTGCTCGCACACGCTTGAGGACCTTGCCTATCCGGCCATGACACTGGAAATGCTGCCACGCGTCGCCGACGCCGGCTATATCGCGGTTCCTTCGCGTTATCTGGAGTCGCTGCGGCCGGAGGGACCCTATCGCGGCTTCATCCATCATCGCTGGGTGCTCGATTCCGACGATAGCCGGCAGAACCTCGTGCTGGCGCCGAAGATACCCTTGCTGGAACACCTGGCGCTGGCATCGGAAGCGGACTGGCCGGCCGCGTCAAATCGCTTCGAGCTTCAGATGATGTGGCGAGGGGCGATCTCCTTCGCGGCGATGAACGGCGACTATCTGGGACCGACAAGAAGCCATGTGATCGGAATGTACGGCCAATTCATGGACCGGCCCTGATCTTGTTTTCCTGTCTCCCAACGCAAGCCACGGAGTCCGTCATGAGTGAAACCGCCATGGTGCAAACAGCGCCGCGGGGCCCGGCAGATTCAGGAAAGCTGGCCAACCTCAGGAGGCTTGCCCATTGCCTTCATGCGGAGGGACGGGCCAGGGACGCTTTCCTGCTGTTGGAGCATCTCGACGAGACGCACCCCGGCGATGCCGATACGCTGCTGCAGCTTGTGAGGCTTCTGGCGGCCGAGGGACAAACACTGGAGGCCATCGAGAAATTGTCGGCTCTCAAGCATGCGGCCACCGATACCGAAGTCGTGCTTGCGGAAATTCGCGAACGGATGGATCCCGCGATCAAGCATTTCAACGATCATCTGGCAGCGGGAGAAATCGACCAGGCAGAAAGATATGCCGCGGCGCTCGTAGCGCTCGTTCCGAACAATGTCGCGCTGTTGGACGCGGCGCTCTCGTGCAATCGCGTGCTCGGCCGCAAAGAGAGAGCCGCAAAATATGCGGCGACGATTCTCTCGCTCGACGGCGCGCACGCCGCCGCCCGTTCCGCAATCGCCGAGTTCTCCAATACTGCCAACGATTCAGGCGACGAAATCGAGCAACGGATGGCGCTCGCCCTCGCCCCCCGGAACGACGTCCATCCGCTCCTACGGCTGCGCGACATGCATGATGCGGCCAGCGCCATCCTTTGCCGTCCGCTCACCGATCGCGGCGTGGGGCAGGTCGAGCAGCTCTTGCACGCGGCTAAGGCGCTCGACGTGGACGTGCCCGCCGGGTCCGAGTGGGACGGATGGGTGAAGCACTATCGCTTGGCGCTGGACGCGATCGATCTTCCGGCCGTGCTGGGTGCTACGCCGGAGAGTGCGCGCCAACCGGCAATTGCGCTGATGACGTCGTCCGGCAAATCGCTCACTTGGCCGGAACTGGCCGGCGCGGCAAGCCGTGTCCGGGCCGAAACCGTGTTTTTCGCCGCCGCGGATCGGGCCTATGTCGATCTTTATGGGCGCTGGTATATCAAATCGATTCTCGAACATTGCGACGTCCCTTGCCTTGTCATCCTGCATGTGATCGGCGGGACAGGCGAATTGGCGGAAATCGCGAAATCCATGGGCATCCGGGACAAGCGGCTGATCTTCAGCGGCGATCGCTTTGACGCCGATGCGGTAACAACCAAGTGCTACGACACCCCGCCCAAGGGCGAAATCCCAAAGCCGGTTGCGCACTTCCAATCCATTCGCTTTCTCAGACTTGGTGCATTCCTGCAGAAACTCAAGCTTCCTGTCTTCGTTTCGGATATCGACCTGCTGTTGCAGCGCGGCGTCAAGGACCTGCTCGAACGCTGCGCTGATGCCGATGTCGTGTTCAACGAGAATGCCATGAGCATGAATGCCGGCTCGCGTCTGACGGCGAATCTGCTCCTGGTGAACCCGACGAACAATGCGAGCATGTTCCTGCGTTTCATGCGGGCTTATCTGGAAAACGCATTAGGCAGGAGCGAGGTCACCCGCTGGATCGACCAGTTTGCGCTCATGGCGGCCCGGCACCATCTTTCTCTGCGCGCGGATAATCCCCGCATCGACTACTTCGATACGAACACGGACATCAACAATGTGATGTACAAATCGTATCAGGAGAACCCGTTCCGATTCCTCTCTCTGTATCACGGCTTCGACACGTCCACCCTCAAGGACAATACGAAAGCGGCGGAAGGGACGGCGAAGCGCACCTCCGGTGGGCGCCCGGCAAAGCGCGCGGTTGCTCGGAAAAAGGCCCGCGCGCCACGCGCGGCGAACGGCTGAGGCCGGGAACATTCATCAATTCAGAGAAATGATGCGAGCCGGCGCGGTGGCGGCGGCTCCTGGCGCTGTGCGTCTCTTACGGCGAGTTATTTGCGTGTACGCTGTTCAGCCCATTTTCTGATTGCTGCGGCGGCCGCCCTTACCGCATCCACCGGCCCGGCGACCTGACCCATGTGCAGCACAGCGAAATATCGCGGCTTGGTACTTCCCAAAATAGGCGATGACCAGGCATAGGCGCGTTTGGCTTTGGGATGACCTTTCAAATCGAACAAATGAACGACGCCGTCCCAGTCGCCCTGCTTGTTCTTCGCCGGAAGAACCCGCACCGATCTGGTAAAAGTGGCGCTGCCGCCATGCTGGGATTCGATAACACGCTTGAGGGCTTCTGCCCCGCTGTCTTTCATTGCATCCACCGTTCAACGGCCGCCTGTCTCTGTTCGCCATCAGAGGCTCGTTCCGTTGTCATGAAGATCGCACGCCAAACCTCAACGAACGATCAAGCTGGAATTAATGTTGGGAGGATAGTTAACGCCGTGGAAACCCGCCCTGACCTAGTCTCGCTGCCGATACGAGGAACGGGTAATCATGAGCCGGCAGGAACATTCCGCAAGAGTGGCAACCGCAGATTTCATCTCGACGGCATTGAAGGAACTCGACCGGCAGATTTGCGCCTCCTTGCCCGATGCGGTCACGCCTCAAGCCGCTTCAACGCTGCTCGACGCGCATGGCCAGCTGATTGCGCATGCGCTTGAGACTTTGGGCGAGGGGACCATTCAGACGGTCGCTCACGCAACGTTCCACGATTTTTCGCATTCCCCGGCCCATCGCGAAGCTGCGCGACGCTGGTTTGTCGAGCACCGCCGCGAAGCGAAGAAGGTACGATTCGTTTTCGACCGCTTCGACGGATTGGCCCGCCTCAACCGTCTGAAGGAGGCCCTGTCGCAGGAAGAGGCCGCGCCGACGCCCCCCGCGCAAACCGATGAGCCGTCGCCGACCGAAGGTCTCGAAATAACCAACGCCAGTTTGCAGCTCCTTTTTGTCCAACCCAGCATCCATGGCGAATATCCGCCCGAACTGGTTCAGCAGATTCAGCGTCAGTGTCAGAATCGGCCCTACATTTTTCTCGCCTTCCCGCCCAAATGTGGCGGCACCTTCATACGCGACGTTGTAGGACGCTTGTCAGGCGCGGGGCCGATCGCGTCACGTCCCGGCCACGCGTTGGGCGGCCGCGACGTGACGCCCTATCTGCCCATGCTTGTCGCGCAGATGTTCAGTCCCACGGGACCCAAGGCGATCATGACCCATGCACACATGATTGCGCACTATTCGAACATTCAGTTGCTGAACCTCTTCAGGATCAAGCCGGTGGTGATGAAGCGAAGCATCCCCGACATGCTGTGCTCATATGCCGATATGCTCGAAACGGAAGGCAGAGACGCCAACGGCAAATACAATTGGAGCATATTGTGCGGCGTTCACACCGATCCGAGCTTCCTCGACTTCGATGCCGAGGCGCGCGTCGACTTTCTCGTTTATCACCAGGCGGAATGGTATATACAATTCTATGCCTCATGGCTGCGCGCCGATCGTAATGGGTTCCTTCCCGTCCATTGGACGACATATGATGCGTTTCGAACCGATGCGGTTCGAACGATTGCCGGTATCCTCGCGTTCTACGGGCTTTCGGACAAAACAGCGGGCGTACCCCAAGCCGTTGCACAGGCGCAGACCAACAAGCACGCGCTTCGCTTCAACAAAGGTGTGACAGGGCGTGGGCTGACTTTGCTGAAGGCCCATCATATCGAACATCTGCACCGGCTCGCTCACGGATATCCCGACATCGACTTCGTGGCGGAAGGGCTCCTGCCTCCTGTCCACGCCGAAGCCTCCGCCTGATATCCGTCAGGATTTGGCGAGCCAGCTTGTGTGTCGATTCGGTGATTCTGCGCGCCTTCCGACAGCCCCGATTCAAAAATCCGGCTTGTCGGCCATTGGAACTGTGACGTCTTTTTCGGTGCCGAATTTGTTCAGGTTCTCGGCGCAAACCTGCTCCTCCCACTCGCTCTTCGGAACGACACCGTCCGGCCGCGGGCTCACACGTTCGTAAGTCATCGTCGCCGACCAGGGCGTGGTGAAGACCGCCGGGTCTTCGACCGTGAAAAACAGCTGCAGGTACTTGCTGGTCTCGCTGGGTTTGCGGTTAAAGCCGGGAATGAAATTTTCCTTTGCGCTGCGCTCCAATCCCTCTTTCGCGGCCGCATAATCCAGCAGCTTGTATCGTTCGACGACATGCAGGGCCGGGCTGTGCGGCGTGCCGTACCAGTCTACCATGGCATACGGACCGATCTTCACGCCGACCGTGTCAATGACCAGCGTATCGCCGTCGTAATGGCCGACGGAATCGCCATACCAGGATGGCGTCACGCGCGCCGGATGTGATTGATTCATGCGGATGTGACGAGCCTGATGATCGTGGCTGTAAAGAATGACGACCTCGCCCGGCGTCTGAAGCATCTGCATTCCGGTGTTGCCGAGTTCGAAGGGCACGCCTCCCGGCCAACATTGGTTGCGCGGCTGATCGAAGGTGTAATGGTTCAGCGACATGTCGCCGAACTTCTTCACGATCGCCGACGTCTCGCGCGTCAGAATCGGATTCCGGTAATCGCCGACGAGCTGCCTGTTGTTGCCGACATTCCCTTCGCGCCGCGACAGATTGACCAGCGACGTAGGCCCCGAAGCCAGCGGCTCGAAACCGGGAATTCCCCCGTGGCTATATACGCCGGAGAGATCCGGAATAGGCGCGGTTGCCGCAACGCCGGACGTTGCACCGGCCGTTGCGAGGGTCACGAGCAGAAGGAGATTCCGCCACCGCGCGTTCATGGTTTGCTCCTGCCTTTTTCCCGCCGGCCCACGGGCCGGATATAGCAGTTTACCCTGTGCCGCAGATAACGTTGAGGAGCGCCTGCTGACCCGACGCAACCCTATCCAGCGCGCGATCCAGGGCCTTGGGCAGCGCGGCTGCGTCCGTCACCTGTTCCCCGTAGCCGCCGACCGTCTCGATGGCCTTCTCATAACTCGTGCCAGGCTCGAAATAGGTCAGCGGTTCGCGATTGCTCTTGGCGGCATAGCCGTCGGGATAGACATCGCGGGTGTTGCGCCGGACCGCGTTCCACATTTCGTTGTTATAGATCACGGTCAGGGTCGGAAGCTTTTCGGCCTTGCCGACATAATGGGCGGCAATCGGATTGCCGAACATATAAGAGCCGTCGCCGACCGCGCAGATCACGAGTTTGTCCGGCATCGCCGCCTTCATCCCGAGCGCGGTCCCGAGCCCCCAACCGAGCGCGCCGCCCTGTCCGAGCGAAAAATAAGTGCCGGGCTTGGTGAAATTCAGATGCTCCGCCGGCGTCAGCGCCTCCTTGATGACGATGCCGTCATCGCCCTTCACGGTGTCGATACAATGATTGATCCAGCCGGGGTGGATGGGCAAACCGTTCTTCACCTTCGCCAGACTGGCCGATGCGTGCGCGTCGAGCTTATCGCGCGCCTCGGTAATTCGTTTGCGGCGCGCATCGATGCGGGACGCGGCGGCCCGCTCACGCGCCTCGAGCGCCTGGGTCAGCAATGGCAGGGTCGCCCCGATGATTCCGGTGATCGCCAGATCGCACGGAAATCCCCGCAACGGATAATTCGCGAAGATCGGATCCATGCCGATATGGATGATCTTGGCGTCGGGCCGCGGCGCCTTGCGCTTTGGCACCCAGGGCACATCGGCTTCCAGCACGACGATCACATCAGCCACGTCGAAATAGGCCTCCGGATTGCCGCCCAGATTCATGGGGCTGTTGGCCGGCATGCACATGAAATGATGCTTGCGCTCGAACACCGGAATGGCAAACCGCTCGGCCAACGCCACAAGCTTCGCCACATCGGATTCCACCCGGCCAGCGGAACGCGTGATGATCAGCGGGAATTCCGCCGCCGCCAGCAAGTGGGCTGCGGAATCGATGGCATTGGGATCCGGATAGACCGGCGACGGCGTCGCATGACGCGCCGGCGACGCATAGCGGAAATTCTCTATAGGCGCCGCCAGCACTTCGCGCGGTAGCGTCATGTAAACCGGTCCCATGGGCTCAGTCATGGTCATGTTGAGCGCGCGGTCGACGGCCGACTCCAGCACCTCGCTATTGGGCAGTTCATAATCCCATTTGACGAATTCGCGCACCATCGCGCGCTGATCCCGCATCTCCTGCGCCCAATGGATTTCGCCGCTGCGCATCCCCATCAGGACGCCCTCTTCCGAATAGGGCGTGCGGCCGGCGGTGAACAGCACGGGAATATTGCCGCGCCAGCCATTGATCAGGCCGCAGATCGCATTCGCGGTGCCGACATTGACATGCACCATCACGGCCTGCGGACGGCCGGTCTTCAAGTAGTAGCCCTGCGCCATGGCAATGGCGACGTTCTCATGCGGCACGGTGATGGGCTTCGGCACTTTCGTGCCATGTGCCTGCGCCTTGGCATAGGCCTCGATGAGCGGCGCGAAATCGGTGCCGGCATTGGCGAACAAATAATCGATGCCGCGGTCGGCGAGCAGTTCGAGATAGGCATCGGCAACGGTGCCGGACGCAATGGTTTTGATCGCCACGAAAAACTCCGATTACGATTTCAGGAACGGAACGGCAAGCTGGATGAATTGGTCCGCCGCGTCCCACGGCACCAAATGCTTGCAATCATCGACAATATGCACATCGAGCTGCGGATATTTCTGCTTCAGCAGGGTTGCGCGCTCGGCGGCGTTGGCGCGGTCGTTGCGCCCGAAAATCAGCAGCAGCGGCACTTTCAGTTCGATCAGGCGCTGCCATATCGGAAGCTTCGGCTCCTTGGGCGGCGCGGCTTCAGCCGCCGCATTGCGCGCGACAAAAGCCTCGAAATTCCTGCCGATGCTGCGCGCATGACGCAGCGCCAATTCTTCCGGGGTGATCAGATCGTGGTGGAAAAGATTCGCTTCGAGCAGCTTGCGGGTGTCCGCGATGGTGGGTTCGGCTTCGGCCATGCGCCGCTCCAGCCGCTGCTGTACCGCTGCGCTGCGGTCCTCGCCCGCGCCGTCCAGCGGGGGCAAGAGACTGCCCGTGCCGAGCACGACAATATGCGTGTACCGGCCGGGCTCTTTCAGCGCGAGCTGCACAGCCGGATTGCCGGCCTGCGAATGGCCGACCAGCGCGGCCTGTTTCAGACCGAGGGCGTCCATGAATTGCGGGACGATGTCGCGGCGATAGGCCGCGGAATGATCGGCGGGCACATCCGACAGGCCAAACCCCGGTTGGTCGAAGGCAATGGCGCGAAATCCGGCGCGGGCGAGCGGCTCAAGATTGCGGATGAACACATCGGCCGACGAGCCTAGCGAGGCGCCATGCAGCAACAGCACGGGCGGGCCTTCGCCCTTCTCGATGTAACGGAGCTTCAGCCCGTCGACCGTGACAAATTTGTCGTTCACGCGAGCCATGAGATCGCTGCTCATGCTTCGCTCCTTTTTCCAACAGTATCCGGCGTCGCGATGGTTAGGGCGGCGTCATCACAAAAGAATTGTATCGATCGTTGACGATAGCACCGCTGTTGATCTGATCGGACAATCATTTCTCCATTTGCATGCGAATCTTTCAAGGTGCCGCTCATGCCATGGCGCGGCGGCCTTCCGGCTCCGCCGCACTTCGCGATGTCTTAGCGCGCACATTGGCAAGGATCAGTATCCACACGCAACCGAAGAACATCGGTATCGCCACGAGGTAATACATCGTCTGCAGCGGCCAATGCAGCGCCAGCATGGTGCCGGCGAACATGACGCTGATTATCGAGCCGATGCGCGCAATGCCATGTGCCCAACTGACGCCGGTCGAGCGAATGTCAGTGGGATAGAGCGTAGCAGCCAGCGCGGCAAGGGTGATCTGAGTGCCGATGTTGAAGAACCCCGTGGCGAAGATCGTCGCGGCCAGCGGATAGAACGCCCCGCCGGCCCAGCCGATAGCCGCAATGAACAGGCCCCCTGCGGCGAAGGAACCTGCCAGCGCCTTGAAAAAGCCGAACCGGTCGGCAAGAAAGCCGAGCGTGATCACGCCCAGAATGCCGCCGAATTGCAGCGAGGCCGCCGCGCGCAAGGCCGCCGCTTCGGGCAGACCGGTTTCCGTGGTCAGGGTCGGCAACCAATTGTTCAGATAATTCAGCGCCAGCGTGTTCATGAACAGGCACAGCCAGATCAGAATCGTAATGCCGGTGCGCCCTTCCATGAAGAGACGCACCAGCCTCAGCTGATTGGCGCTTTGTTCGCGCAGCTCCTGGCGCAATACGAAATGGGTGCCCGGCGCGAAGGACAGCGCTGGGTTTATCTTGCGCAAAATGGCAATAACGCCGTCACTACGGCCCTGCACCGTCAAAAGCCGGATCGATTCCGGCAACCAAGTCCGTAGCACCATCGCCATGACGAGCGTCATCGCGGCCGCGGTATAGAATTGCGCCTGCCAGCCGAAAGCCGGAACCAGATGGGACGCCAGCAAACCGCCCGAGGCCGAGCCCATCGCATAGCCGCACCCCATCAGCGTAACCATGGCGGCACGCCTGCCTTTGGGGGCAAACTCATTGACGATCACCACCGCCAGGGGCACCGCCGCGCCAAGCCCAAGCCCGGTGAGGAAGCGCAAGACCATCAGCACGTTCAGATTGGACGCGTCCGGAAGTGCGGGCAACAGCAGCGTCGAAATCTCGGGTACTTGCGTGACGATGAGCGAGAACAGCGCGACATAGAACACCGTCAGCACGGTGACCCGTTTACGCCCATAGCGGTCGGCCAGCGGCCCGATCACGAGAGCACCGATAGCCACCCCAAGAACGCCCGAGGAGAAGACCGTGCCGAGCGCGCCGCGAGCCAAATCCCAATCATGGGTGAGCGCGGGCGCGATATAGGCGATGGACTGGTTGTCAAGGCCGTCAAGAAACAAAGTGAGCCATGCCATGAAGGCGATGAGGCACTGATAGCCGCTGACTTTATGAGAATCGATGACGTCCGCGACGTCGACCGTCTCGGTCATAGTCCCCCCGATAGCCCTTGGTCTATTTGTAATCCTACACGGAAAAAACCGCACTGTCTCAGCAGTACCGTTCAAGTATAGCTCCCATAGCAGACGGGTCTTGCGGTAAACTTCGACGACAGCATACCCAAGAATTCCGCAAAAGCCCGCAAAACTCGTGTCCGAACGCTCAATATCAGCCTCTCGAAGAAATCGCTCCAACTGGATATAACCGGCCCGATGCAATAGCCTATGTTGGTACAAACAATCTGTGAGGCCATGAGGATCGCGTGGATATCCGGAAGCTGATGTATTTCGTTGCCGTGAGCGAACAGAAGAGCTTCACAAAAGCGGCAGAGATTCTGCGGATCGCGCAGCCTGCTCTCGGGCTCCAGATTCGCCAGTTGGAACAACGGCTGAAGGTTCAGCTTCTCGTGCGTCATTCGCGCGGCGTGGAACTGACGGACGCAGGTGCTATTCTACTAGAACATGCGCGCGATATTCTCGAACGGATCGAACTGGCGCGCGCTGCGGTGTGTGATTCAGCTCCCGCGCAGGGCGAGCGTATCATTATCGGCATGGCACCGAGCATTTCAGCGATGCTGGCGTATCCTTTAATCCAATCCGGCGCGCAGAAGTTTCCCAATGTCACCATAGTTCTCGTCAACGAATTAAGCTCCGTGCTTCTCGAATGGTTGGAGAATGGCCGCATCGATATTGCGATCGGTTACGAACTGCTGCATTCGGCGAAGGTTTCAGGCGATCCCTTGTTCGTCCAGGATTTCTTCCTCGTTCAGTCGCCCAAGGCAAAGCCGCGGCGGAGGAAGATCAACTTTGCAGAGCTTGCCAATATCGACCTTTTGATGCCCGCAAGTCCGCATGGGCTGCGCGAACTCATGGAAGCAGGTGCGGCCCGGCTCGGAATTCATCTGAAAATCCGCTTCGAGGTGCAATCAATATCGGTAATGAAAGAACTCGTGGAACAGGGTATTTGCGCCACGATCCTCTCCTATGGTGCGGTTGCACGTGAATGTGAAAAAGGCCGGCTCGTCGCAACCGAAATCGTCAATCCGACGATAAAGCGGATCGCCTATCTTGCTTATTCCCTGCGCAGGCCGCGGTCCAAAGCAAAGGACGCTGTATTGGCATTTATCCGCGAACTGGCGCTAAAGCAAAAAGGCGTCAATTCCAACATTCAGAGCATGCCGTCCGGACGAGCCGTCAAAAATCTGGACGCGCAAACGAATCATCGGCGAAATGACGTGACGCGGCCGCGTACATCCCTAACGAGCTCCGGGGGGCCAGCTTTTGGTGGACGAAAGGCCTAGCGCGAACGCCATTCGTGCAGCGCTCCGAAATCGGGTTTGTCCGCGTGCGGCAGGTGCGCTACTTCGAGACCACCGAGATAAATTCCATCGACGCCTGTGTGCGGGAAAGTAACCTTATTGGGAGGGCTCAATGCCAGCAACGGTTTTGAGAAATGAGTGGAAGCCGGTCCATGCCAGGATGCTGATAGGCGGGGAATGGGTTGACAACGATCGGCGGATTGAAGTGTTCAACCCCGCCCGGCCCGATGAAATGGTGGGCACAATTCCGCGTGGCGCGCCGGATGACGCCGAGCGCGCAATCGCGGCCGCAAAGGCGGCGCAGCCCGTCTGGGCTTCGAAAAGTTTCACCGAACGGGCGCGGATCATTGCTCCGCTGCTCGAACGGCTGAGCAAGGACATCGACGAGCGCACCGTTCTCTTCGTGCGCGAGAACGGCAAGACCACGCCGGAAGCGCGAGGCGAGCTTGCCGGTGTTCCTGCACGCCAGCGCCTCACACTGGACCTGGCGGCGGAATTGGATGACCGGCATGAAGTCGAAGCGCCCAACGGCAGAAGCTTTGTGGGCTATCTTCCCTTCGGGGTTGTCGTATCCATCGTGCCTTGGAATGCGCCCATAGGTCTTGCGTTTCTTCAGATCATCCCAGCCTTGCTTGCCGGAAACACCGTCGTGCTGAAGCCGCCGGAGACCTGTCCGCTGTCGCTCATCCGCGCGATCGAGATGATCGCGCCTCTGCTGCCGGCGGGCATACTCAATGTGGTGACCGGATTGCCGGGCGAAATCGGCGACACGCTCACCACGCATCCGGATGTGAGCAAGGTTGCATTCACAGGCAGTGTACCGGCTGCGCGTAAGATCATGGCCAATGCCGCACAGACGATCAAAGGCATTACCCTGGAGCTCGGCGGCAACGACGCCGCGATCCTGTTGGAAGATGCCGATCTTGGCGACGCCGCCATGGGTCGCATGGCGAACTCGGTATACCGGATGACGGGTCAGGTGTGCATGGCGATCAAGCGCATCTACGTGCCGGAATCCATCAAGGGCAAATTCCTCGATGCCTTCACCAGGGCTGTCGACAAGATCGTCGTCGGCGACGGTCTGGACACGACCGTGACCATGGGGCCGATGCATACCGCACGCGCCCTGGATCGGGCGCGAGGCATCGTTGCCGACGCCGCGAGCCGAGGCGCGAAGGTGCAAGTGCTCGGCCAGGTTCCGGATAAAGCAACGTTCGCCCGCGGGCATTTTATGCAGCCCACCGTCGTCAGCGACATTGCCGAAGATGCGCCATTGATGGCGGAAGAACAATTTTGTCCGGCGGTGCCTGTCGCGACGTATCGCGAGGTGGACGATGCCATCGCGCGTGCGAATGCGACCATCTATGGTTTTGGCGGGTCGATCTGGAGCCGGGATATCGGGCGCGCTTGCGATCTTGCGCGCCGGCTGCAGGCGGGCGCGGTGTTCGTCAACACGCACGGCACCGAAAGCGTCAACCGCAAACTGCCCTATGGCGGGGTCAAGCAAAGCGGTATCGGACGGCGAGCGGGCATCGAGGGCGTCAAAGAGTATATGCAAATTCAGGTATTGACGACGTTTGAGCACTGAACAGCCGGCCGTCGCATTGCACCCGCATGACAGCGCCTAAGGCAATGACAGCGAATTAACGTTGCGCAACCCCACGCTGTGATTTCAGTGCAGTGCCCTTGCCCGGCCCGGATTGGTCACACCGGCAATCCGGAAAGCCGGCTGCGTCCGGCAGCGTTTGACTTGAAATTGGGCGGAGCCGCGCCCCGCTCCGGCAGAGCGGCAATGGTCAAGTCGGCGCGCTTCAAAAATCAGCCTTTGATGCCGTAGGCAAGCGAAAGAACTTACCCGTAACGGGATTGCCCGCCGCTTCAGCACATGCAGCCTCCGGCATCGGCTCGGAACCTCGGTTGTATCTCACAACTGCGGACCATGTGGTCGAGAACGCTTTCGGATCGGAGTACGTCAATATCCCCTCGAGCGTCTTGCCATCCGAAAGAACTTTATACCGCTCTATGAGATGGAGGTCCGCGCTGTGCGGCGTTCCGTACCGGTCGACGAGCGATTTGTCGTTGAAGCCGATTGTGTCGACAACGAGCGTATCGCCTTCATAGTGGCCGATTGATTCGCCATACCAAGAAGGCGCCGGATTTCTTGTGTGCGATTGATTCAAATACACACGTCGAACCTCGTGATCGCGTGCATATACTATATATACGACCCGTGGCGTCTGAACGAAGTAGTGTTCATCAGCCCACAACACCGCCGCGGGCCCTCCCGGCCAGCAATTGCTCTGAGCCCAAAAGGGGTCTTCGCCTGCGATAGCGGTGTCTGCTTCTTTTTTCAGGATGTCTGCTGCCCAGGGCGTAAGAATGGGGCTGCGGTAATTGCCGATCCAAGGCCTTGAGGTGTTCCTGCGATGGGCTTCATCCACTCCAAAACCAAAATGCGAATAGCCTTCCAGGTCGCCTACTGGACCGGGACCCGTTGCAGGATTCAGAAGTCCAGTCGAATTTGTGCTAACCCAACTTCCCGAAAGATCGGGATAACCAGGGGATGCGCTTTGCGCTGCCGCTGCACTCACAGCCGACAGCGCGACTGAGCCAAAAAGAAATGCGAGTTTCGATGTCTTTTGATTCATGGCGCCTCCCGCTGCACGACAGCGGCATCTTGTTGCGAGTAACGTTTGACCCAGTAAGAACAAGCGATTTCCCTGTGGCATAAGGCGCTGCTGAAGGAAGTCCGTCTCTGCTTCTTCGGTTCAGAAATCCGGACGTTCCGCCTTGGGCAGCCCGACCCACTCGCCTTCGTAATGTTGGACCGGATTTTCGGCGCAGACGGCTTCGCGCCAACCGACGGTCATGGGCCGGAACGTGAGGACGCCCGTCAAGGGTTGCTTGAATACCTTCGGGTCCTCCATGGTGACTTCGAGCCGCATTCCCTTCAGATTGAGATCGCGGTTTAGGTAGCCGCCAGGCGGTCTACCGCCTATCACTCCCGCGGCTTTCTCATACGCGTCCATGTCCGCCTTGGCCCGGGTGCCGTCAATCAGCCGATAGCGCTCCACGACATGCATCAACTCGCTCTGCGGCGTGCCAATACGGTCCGATGCTATGAACTCGTCGGTCCTGACCCCGACGGTATCGACCACCAGCGTGTCGCCTTCCCAATGGCCGATCGAATCGCCCATCGCCGTAGGCACGACCTTCGCTGGGTGCGTGCCGTTCATGCGAACGTGGCGGACTTGGTCGTCTTGGTGCCCAAGAATGGTCAGGTCGCCGTTCTTGCTCTGCAGGATCTGCATGTCGAACTGAACGGCCGAGAAGAACGGCGGCGCTATCGGGCGGCACTGATCCTCGGCACTGGGAAAGCCCCCCGCCAACGCGAGTTCACCCCTTTTCTTCAAAGCGGCGGCGGCCTCCGGCGTCAGATTCGGATTGTTAAAATCGCCCACCAGGACGCGACTGTTCAAATTCTTAATGGGTTGGGGCCCGGATGGCATGCTCTCGAAATTGTAGGTATTCCGGCCCCACTGGACGCCCGTAATCCCATCCTCGGAGGCAAATGCGGGCAAAGTGAACATTGCCGCTGTGAATATGTTGAAGAGCAGAACCTGACGTTTCATGGAATGTCTCCCTCGCTTCCGCAAATAGCCTAAGCCGGCCATTCCCCGGTTCAGAATCCCGGATGGTTCTCCGTGGGCAGGCCGACCCACTCGTCTTTGTAATGCTCGAACGGATTGTCGGCGCAGACGTCTTCCCGCCAGCCGAATGTCAGTTGCCGATAGGTGACCACGGCCGTAACGGGCTGGGTAAACACCTTCGCGTCCTCCATCGTGACTTCGAGCCGCAACCCCTTCAATTTGGTGTCGGGGTTGTAGCCGCCAATTCTGCCGCCAATCCTTCCCTCGGTCTTCTCAAACGCATCGACATCGGCCGCGGCCCGCGCGCCGTCGATCAGCCGATAGCGCTCCACGACATGCATCAAATCGCTTTGCGGCGTGCCAAAACGGTCCGCCGATATGAAAGCGTCGGTCTTGATGCCAACCGTATCGATGACCAGCACGCCGCCTTCCCAATGACCGATCGAATCCCCCATCGCGGAAGGGACAAGCTTCGCCGGATGCCTGCCGTTCATGCGAACGTGACGAACCTGATTGTCGACGTGGTACACAATGGTGAGATCGCCATCCTTCTTCGGCAGGATCTGGAAATCGAAGTGAACGGCCGCGCTGTAGGGCGGCGCGATCGGGCGGCACTGATCCTCGGCACTCGGAAATCCCCCCGCAAGGGCGAGTTCGCCCTTCTGCTTCACAATCGCTGCGGCGTAGGGCGTCAAAATGGGATTGCGATAATCGCCTACCAGTTGACTGTCGTCGACCACGCCGTCGGGAAGGCGGCTGGTATTCTGCACAGGTTGCGGCCCGGACGGCAGGCCCGCAACATTGTAGGAATTCCTGCCCCACTGGACGCCTGTGATCCCGTCATCGGCGGCAAAAGCGGGCAAAGCAAAAATTGCCGCTGCGAAGACGTTGAAGAGCAGAGCCTCCCGTTTCATGTATCTCTCCCTTCGCTTCCGGGCTACTTCAAGCGGGCCTGTCGCCCAGCCGTGAAATCCGGTGTGGCCGCGGCCGGCGCGCGCTCATCCTCCAAATAATACTATCACCGGAATAAGGCACTCTATGACTGTATCTCTTATAGCTCATAGAACGTTATCTCTTATAGCTCATAGAACGTTTCAACACAGCTCCCCAAATTGGCCGGCCTCCTCCGAAGACAGATACGGCCGAGTAAGCCTGACATCCGCGTCCACTTCGCGCATTGATTGCCCCGTTGCGCTGCCCTACCCTATGGACACATGCGACAATCGAACTCACTACTGGAGAAAAATCATGTCTGTGCAGATTAATCGCGTCGCCATAACGGGCGATGATTACGCCATGAATGCGCGCCGCCAAGAGGCGTTCCCCTGCGATGCCAGCAACGGGGAGGCACGATAATGGCCGCCAAGATCAATCACGTTGCGATCGCGTCCGACCAATATGCGGTGAACGCAAAGTTCTATGAGGCGCTGTTCGGCATGAAGCCGTCGAGCAAGCCGCGCCCGGCGCGCGCGGTCCCGGTCGGCGACGGCTATGTCGGGTTGAACTGCATCCCGAGGCGCGAGGGGCGCAGTTCCGGTCTGGACCATTTCGGGGTCGAGGTCGATGACATCGACGAAACCATCGCGCGCATCCGCAAATTCGATTCCACGCTGGAGGTGGTGAAACGCCCGCCGGTCCGGCCATTCGCGGCCTATTCCACGCACGACCCGGACGGCAACGTTTTTGATCTCTCGCAGCGGAATATCGGCGTCCAGAAGGACGTTTTTGCCGAGCTCGACGGCGAGATACGGCCGCGCCGCATCAGCCACATCGCGCTCCGCACGCGGCATGCGGAGAAATGCGCGCAGTTCTATGTCGAGGTGTTCGGGCTGACGCCGCAGAACCAGCAGGACGAGAATTTCTATCTCAGCGATGGGCGCCTCACGCTGATGATCATTCCGTGGAAGATCAGCGATTATTACGGGCAGGATCCCGCGCGCATGGGGCTGGACCATATCGGGTTCAAAGTGGAATCGGTCGAGCAGGTGAAGAAGGACATGGAATTCCTGATCGGCGAGAACCCGCTTATGCATGGGCGGCCGCTGGGCTATGGCTCGGAAGGCGAGGCGCGCCTGAAGCTGTTCCAGAAATGTCCGCTCGGTTGCTTCCACCTGACCGACATCGAAGGTGCCCTTATCGACGTGGCGGAGTGACGTCACCGGTTTGTGCTTGGACGACCAGCAAAGGGTTGATCGCTGGAGCCAACGAACTCCGCAATGACGGTGTTGGAATAGCTGAGGAGCTTTCTTGCGCAGGCGGCGATGGCGTCGTTAGACACCTTGGCCGACTGCGCTGAAAGCCCCGCAAAGTGAGAACAGCTCGCGCGCTACTTCTTGGTCAGCTCTTCGTAGGTTGTCTCCACGAAACTCGGGAACCGCGACGGCGGCCCTGCCTTTACCGGTTCTCCGAACGTCTGCTTGATATCGTCGAGCGATTTGCCCTGTTTCACGAGGTCCACAATCCTGGCGCGCTTCGCTATGGCATTCGCGAGAACGCGGCGCACCTGTTCCCTGTTCGCGACATCGGCATGACCGCGCACATAGGAATCGGCATCGAGGTCCGCGAGGACGGTGACGAATTTGATCCACCCCTCTGAGCTGCCGTTCTTAAAAAGGTGGATACCGGGATCGCCGTCGCCGATGAGATCGCCGCTGGCGACGACCTTTTCATCGGGAAGATAGACGGCGAGATCGCCGGTCGTGTGGGCGGGCGCGATATGTATCAGCGTCATCTTGATGCCCTCGATGGTCATGGATTCGCGCTCTTGGGTGACGATCTTGTTGGGCAGGTACTCCTTCGGAGCCGCTTGGGCCCCGCCATTGGCCAATTCTTGCTCGATTTCCTTTTTGTCGTTTTCATGGGCGATGATGGTCAAGCCCTTGGGAAACCCTCCCAGTCCGCGCGTATGGTCCGGATCGCTGTGAGTGAGGATGACGGTTGTAATCGGCTTGTTGGTCAACTTCCCGATTTCATCGACGAGCTTCTTGCCGTCCGGCGCCCTGTTTTTCGCGTCAACGACGATAACGCCGTTCTGCCCGATGATGATGGTGGACGTGCCGCCGCCGCCATCGGCCACGTAGATGTTGTCCTTGAGCTTCTTTACGGTCACCTCCGGGAAGGGGGCCTGAGCGAATGCGAGCGTGCTAAAAAAGGCCAGTGCCGCAGCCGCGGTGAAAAAACCGATCGTTCGATTTCGCATGGTGGACTCCCGTTTGTATCTCGAGTCGGTGAAGAGAACGATTAGACCTGGATGGATTAAGTGCCGAGTTGGCGATTCAGTCTTCCCGATTAGACAGGCACAATGATCTCACGGCAACGCCTTCCGCTGCCTTGCAGGAGCCTTCAAATTCACGCTCTTTTGGCAACCAGGCCTCCCGCGCAGCTGTCCGCCGTCAAGTATATCTTAGCCTCTTCGCCAGCCGCCTCAGAAGCATCTAGCAACTATAACGACAATGCTTTGGACGTGCGGGAACCCATCCGTAAATGTCGCTGGCGAAATTCACGACCAATGCGTAGGAAACTCAGGGGGCCCTGTCTCAGATACGGGGTGCCGCTTTTTTTGTTGCAGGGCTGACTTTTTCCCAGCAACGGTCCAATAAAGAGCCATGATCATGAGTCAGACGACAAACAATTGGAGACCCATCGAAGCCAGGATGCTGATAGGCGGGGAATGGGTTGACAGCGATCGGCGGATTGAAGTGTTCAACCCCGCCCGGCCCGATGAAATGGTGGGCACAATTCCGCGTGGCGCGCCGGATGACGCCGAGCGCGCAATCGCGGCCGCAAAGGCGGCGCAGCCCGTCTGGGCTTCGAAAAGTTTCACCGAACGGGCGCGGATCATTGCTCCGCTGCTCGAACGGCTGAGCAAGGACATCGACGAGCGCACCGTTCTCTTCGTGCGCGAGAACGGCAAGACCACGCCGGAAGCGCGAGGCGAGCTTGCCGGTGTTCCTGCACGCCAGCGCCTCACACTGGACCTGGCGGCGGAATTGGATGACCGGCATGAAGTCGAAGCGCCCAACGGCAGAAGCTTTGTGGGCTATCTTCCCTTCGGGGTTGTCGTATCCATCGTGCCTTGGAATGCGCCCATAGGTCTTGCGTTTCTTCAGATCATCCCAGCCTTGCTTGCCGGAAACACCGTCGTGCTGAAGCCGCCGGAGACCTGTCCGCTGTCGCTCATCCGCGCGATCGAGATGATCGCGCCTCTGCTGCCGGCGGGCATACTCAATGTGGTGACCGGATTGCCGGGCGAAATCGGCGACACGCTCACCACGCATCCGGATGTGAGCAAGGTTGCATTCACAGGCAGTGTACCGGCTGCGCGTAAGATCATGGCCAATGCCGCACAGACGATCAAAGGCATTACCCTGGAGCTCGGCGGCAACGACGCCGCGATCCTGTTGGAAGATGCCGATCTTGGCGACGCCGCCATGGGTCGCATGGCGAACTCGGTATACCGGATGACGGGTCAGGTGTGCATGGCGATCAAGCGCATCTACGTGCCGGAATCCATCAAGGGCAAATTCCTCGATGCCTTCACCAGGGCTGTCGACAAGATCGTCGTCGGCGACGGTCTGGACACGACCGTGACCATGGGGCCGATGCATACCGCACGCGCCCTGGATCGGGCGCGAGGCATCGTTGCCGACGCCGCGAGCCGAGGCGCGAAGGTGCAAGTGCTCGGCCAGGTTCCGGATAAAGCAACGTTCGCCCGCGGGCATTTTATGCAGCCCACCGTCGTCAGCGACATTGCCGAAGATGCGCCATTGATGGCGGAAGAACAATTTTGTCCGGCGGTGCCTGTCGCGACGTATCGCGAGGTGGACGATGCCATCGCGCGTGCGAATGCGACCATCTATGGTTTTGGCGGGTCGATCTGGAGCCGGGATATCGGGCGCGCTTGCGATCTTGCGCGCCGGCTGCAGGCGGGCGCGGTGTTCGTCAACACGCACGGCACCGAAAGCGTCAACCGCAAACTGCCCTATGGCGGGGTCAAGCAAAGCGGTATCGGACGGCGAGCGGGCATCGAGGGCGTCAAAGAGTATATGCAAATTCAGGTATTGACGACGTTTGAGCACTGAATAGCCGGCCGTCGCATTGCACCCGCATGACAGCGCCTAAGGCGATGACGGCGAATTAACGTTGCGCAACCGCACGCTGTGATTTCGATGCGGTGCGCTTGCCCGGTCCGCCGCGCCGATGCAGCTTGCAATGTGCCGACGCCCAGCCCCATCGGGGCCGGGCGCATGTGCCCCCTCAGAAATCCGGCTTGTCGGCCGTGGGAACGTGGTAGTCGGTGGATGCAAGATTATTCTTCGCTCCCACGAAATTGCCTTCCTGGCAGATGTCTTCGGCCATACCCACATGCCCCTCTTCCACCTCTCCACGGTCCTCGTGGTAGGGGTCGTAAAGCCTGGTGCCCTGCCAGGGCTGCACAAAGGTGTCCGGGTCTTCCGCCGTCACGTGGATTTCCAGCTTCTTGCCGCCTTGAACCAGCCGAATGCGCTCTACGACATGCAGTTTCTCGGTGTGCGGGGTGCGGAAATTGTCGGCAAAGGTCTTTGCATTCATGCCGATCGTGTCGATGACAAGGGTGTCGCCTTCGTAATGGCCGACGGATTCTCCGTAATAGGAGGGTTTCAAATTGGCGCTATGGGGCACGTTCAAATAGACGTGCCGCGCAAACTGTTCGCCTTGATTGGCGATCAGCACCTCCTTGGGCGACTGAATGTAGAAGAATGGGCCGCCCGAGCCCCAGATCGCCGGAACGCCGTAAGGCCTGCAGGATGAACCCGGCGTATAGGCGATCTTTCCGGCAAGCACCTCTTCATTGTCCTTCTTCATAAGGTCCTTGGCCCACTGTTTGATATTGGGGTTGGTAAGGTCCGAGATGCGGAAGGTCGGCTGCGTCCCGAGGCGCTGGGCGTCGACGTTGTGAATATAGGGGTGCGAATTATCGTTTTGAGTGGGTTGCGGCGCGCCGGGAACCGGAATGAAGACCTCGCCGCCGCGGGTTCTCCAACTCGTGTCATTCGCGGCAAAATTGGGGATTGCGCTGGGCGTTTGCGCCGACGCACCCGCAACGAGACTGGCGCCAAGAACGGCCGCGCCGACGCCAAACAACAGCGACGCGAATTTGGACATGGTTTTGCTCCCTCTGGCTCTCACACGCAAACACACAAATATTCTACACCCGGCCAATGCCGTTCAACAGGCCCGATACCGCATTTCGGTCCGCTTCAAAACCATTGAACTGCGCCTTACCACGCCTTGGTCAGCACGAGTCCGATCGTGCGGCCCAGATCGTTTTTTCCCACGTCGAAAGCCGTGGGTGTGGAGCCCGCTGCGATTTCGTATTCGAAGGCGGGCAGCTTGTTCATGACGTTCTGAACTACGAGCTGGATGCCGATATTCTTGAGATAGTCATTAGCCGGCAAATTGCCTGTCGTGTATCCGATCGAGACATCGAATGTGTAGTAGGACGGCTCAATGCCGGTGTAATTGTTGATGGCGCACGGAAGCGTGCCGCCGCCGACCGTGCCACCTGCCGTGAGGCACTGTAAATTGACATTGGGCGGCACGTTTTGCGTGTTGTAGTAGTGGCCGATGTAGTTGACAAATCCGGTGACTGACCAGGAGCCCATGGACCAGCCCAGCCGCCCGCGATATCGCATCCTGGGGGTTGTTGTGACGTTGGCCTGCGAAATACCGCCAACGGTGCCGGCGTCTGTGTGGAAATCATCGGTGACCACCGGATTGGGAACCGCCGCCGTCGCGTTATTCGCCGAATACTGATGCAGGTAATATGTGCCGGTGACGCCCACGTTCCAGGCGCCGAAATCGCCCGCGTCGTAGTCATAGCTGGCGCTGAAGTCGAGGCCCGCCTGCTTGATCCAGCCGAAATTTCCGATCGCGCCGTCATTGATCCAAAGTATGGAGCTGAGGGAACCCGGAGGCACCGCGTTCTGCGGGTCGTTGAGGATGGCGGTGACCATCGCCTCGAATTCGGGACACGTGGATGGCGTGTTGTTGTTGCTGCATCCGGCCTTGTCGACACCGGCCTTGGCGATATCCGTGGGCACAATGTACGAGAAACCGAGTGCCGGATTGTTCACCGTGCTATTGCTCGGATTGCCGAACTGCGTCAGCGCATTGCTGATCTTCACCTGATACCAGGTCGTCTGGATATCGAGCCCCTTGAGGAATGCCGTGGGAGCAAATTCGGCGGTGAGAGTGTAGTTCGTCGCGGTCTCGGGGCGGAGCTCAGCCTGGGGCTTGTTTACATAGAGGCGGAAGCCGTCCTTGATCGCAACGCCGCCTGTCGAAAAGGTGCCCAGGCCACTCGGATTGGCCTTGCTGCCGCACGTCGAGCCCGCTGTGCCATTCTGTCCGACGACACCGGCCCAACCGATGTAACCCGGTCCGGGATTCTGCAACCTGTCGGACAGCGAACCCGCACCCGCACCGCAGTCGATGCTGACGCTGCGGTTTGACACAAAGTTGGGAATATTGATGCCGGAGATGACATTCCCGACGATTGCGGATTGTTCCGCGAAACTCGGCGCGCGGAAGGAGGTGCCCCAATCCCCGCGGATGAACAGGCCAGTATCCCGTGAAATCGTCCAATTGAAGCCGATCTTGGGATTACTGGTGCCGCCAACGTCGCTGTACTGGTCGTGACGCCAGGAGGCTTCGAAGTCCAGCTGCTGGACGAGCGGGAACGCATTGGCCTCACCGACGACCGGGACATTGAGCTGTGCAAATACCGCCCAGAATTGGTTGCCCTTGGCTTCCTGCAGGATGGGTGTCAACAGGGACGCGGATTTGGTGTTGTCTAACTGCTGGTATAGCCACCGTTCGGTGGTAGTCGTGGCGCCGACAGCGGCTTTGACGTCGCCGGCGGGCAAGGAAAACAGCGGGCCGTCAAAATTGACGCCCTTTTCATTGAACCCGAAATTCACCGTGGAAAGTCTGGTACCCGTGACGTAGTCCAGGGTTGACTGCGCGTTGCATTTAAACTGGCGCGGATCGCAGAACAGGTCCAGGTAAGGAACGGCGCCCGGCTTGGTCCAGGTACCGGTCGCGGGCGCGCTTCCAGCCGGAAAGCCGGCAGGCATTGTCCAGCCGAGCGCGGCCGATACCGCATTCGGACTGACCGCACGGGTATTGGTGTGGGTGCCGTTGAAGGTGTTGGAATAATAAATGCGTCCTTCCCAACTGGCGGGCAGATCGAGATTCAGCCCGACCAGGTAACGATCCGAAACTTCGCCAATAGACGTGAATGGCGGGACTTCCAGTCCCATGTTGTAGTTGACCACCAGATTGGTGGGCGCGCCGATCGGGTAATAGGGATTCCGGGTCGGAACCTGGACCTGCAGATCCTGGGTCGAGGCCGGAGACTGATTGGCGAGATTGAGAAATTGTGCCCGTCGATTGCTGTAAAACCCTTCGCCATAGAAGGATACATCTTTGGTGAGGCGCTGATCGACCGTCGCCACAAAAGAGTTGTGCTGCTGCGCTGCGTCGTACCAACCGATCGTATAAGGATTGAATTCGTTTGCCGTACCAGCCAGTGGGTTGGTCGCTCCACCATTGGAGGAAGCGCCGACGGTCGCCCAGTTGAGAACGCCGGAAGCGCTGCTGGGGTTAAGCGGGCCAAGACCGCTGTTCAGAGAGGGATTGAAATTGGAGCCAGAGCCGGCAGGAATGGCAAAGCAATTGGTACAGGCCTGTCCCAATCCCCTGAGGGAGCTCGGGGCCGGTGCGCCAACCGAGATTGTCCCCGGCATCGAGGAGGCTATCGGCGTCCGGTTGTCGAGGCCCCACGGACTGAAATCGGGCGTGAAGTTCGAACGCGTATTGCCCTTCAGTGGCGAAAAATCGGACCATTCGTAGGTCAGCGTTATATCGCCGCCGTCCCAGGTCCGGCCCCACAGCTGGGAGGCCTGGTATTCCGTTTTGCCGTTCGCGGCGGTGAAGCGCATCTGAGAGACCGCGCCATCATACCCTCGCTTAAGGAGGATGTTCATCACGCCGCTGACGGCATCGGAACCGTAGGTGGCCGACGCACCGTTCGCGAGGACGTCGACACGATCGATTGCCAGTGCGGGAATGATGGACGGATCGCGCTGACCGGAGTGCTCGCCTTGCGGCGGAACACGATAACCGTCCACCATCATCAGGGAGCGGACAGGGTATCCGCCAACCGAATCGAGACCGCGGAGATTTACCGTATTCTCCCTGCCGATACTGCCACCGTTGTTGGTGCCGACGCCCCCCGGCGTGACGACAAATGCAGGAATAGTCTTGAAAAGGTCCGCCGTCGTCAGGGCGCCGCTGGTAACAAAATCCTGCGGCCCGACATTGGTAACAGGAACGCCAACCGAAGCCGCACCGCGAATTAGCGAACCCGTGATGAGGACCTGTTCGGGTGCTTCCGCCGGCAAGGCCTGGGCCGTTTGCGCCTGGGCCTGCGCCTGCGCTTCGGCTGCGCTCGAACCGGCCATGGCCAGCAATGATGCCGAGCCCAAAAAGGATGCGAGTCTAGATGTCCTTGGATTCATAGCCCCCCCCCAGGAGAATTCATTCGAATGCTGATCGCATTCTTACCATGGAACCGGGCGCCCTCCAGAGACGTACCCGGCGCGCAGCATAGCGTTATGGCTGCTCCCCCCTAGGATCGCCTGTCCCCCGGCATTGCCGATAGCGGTCACACAATAATCAGAAGAGGTCAAAACAATTTAAGAGGTATATCGAACCCGTCTAGGAGGCATATAAAATCCGCGCATAAGATTGTTTGGCGCTGCGGCATTCCAGTCACAACGAGGCGGAAAGCAAGGCAGCCAACTCCACTTTTCGGTTCAGAAATCCGGGTGGGTCGCCACAGGAAGACCGATCCACTCGCCCTTGTAATGCTCGACCGGATTGTCGGCGCAGATGTATTCCCGCCAACCGGTGCGCAGTGGCAGGTAGGTGACCACGCCCGTCAAAGGCGCCGTAAACACCTTCGGGTCCTCCATGGTGACCTCGAGCCGCAATCCTTTCTTGGCAGCAGGGTCGTAGCCGTCAACTCTACCGCCGATAGTTCCCTCGCTATGCTCATACTTCGCGACATCGGCCCTGGCCCGTACGACATCGATCGGCCGATAGCGCTCCACAATATGCATCGCCTCAGTCTGCGGCGTGCCGAAACGATCGATCGAGGTGAATTCATCAACCTTCACGCCCACAGTATCGATGACCAGCGTGTCCCTTTCCCAATGGCCGACCGAATCGCCCATGGTCGAAGGCACCAATTTCGCGGGGTGCGCGCCGTTCATGCGAATGGCGCGAAACTCGTTGTTGTCGTGATAAACAATGGTGAGGTCGCCATCTTTCTTCTGCAGAATATGGAAATCGAACTGTATGGCTAAGGTGAAGGGCGGTGCTATCGGGCGGCACTGATCCCGCGAATTGGGGAAGCCCCCCGCCATCGCGCGTTCGCCTTTTTCCTTCACAGTCGCGGCGGCATACGGCGTCAAAATCGGATTGCGATAATCGCCCACCAGAGCATGGTCGTCGGCCACGCCCTTCTCATCGCGGAACATATTTTTCAGCGGTTGCGGCCCGGACGGCATGGCGTCGAAATCTTTGGAATTCCGGCCCCACTGGATACCGGTGATGCCGTCATCCGCGGCAAGGGCGGGCAAAGCAACAATTGCCGCAGCGACGATGCCGAAGAACAGCGCCTGTCGTTTCATTGAATGTCTCCTTCGCTTCCGCGGCGCCCTGGGGCCGCTGGTCCTGGTTCAGAAATCCGGATGGTTCGCCTTGGGCAGGCCGATCCACTCGTCTTTGTAATGTTCGACCGGATTGTCGGCGCAGACGTCTTCGCGCCAGCCGGAAATCAGGCGCCGGTAGGTGACCACACCCGTCAAAGGTGCAGTAAATACCTTCGGGTCCTCCATGGTGACTTCAAGGCGCAGTCCCTTCAAACTGGGGTCGGGATTGACGTAGCCGCCGGGCGGTCTGCCACCGACAATCCCGTTGATCTTCTCAAACTTGTCAAGATCAGCCTTGGCCGTGGCGCCATCGATCAGCCGATAGCGCTCCACGATATGCATTGCCTCGGTCTGCGGCGTGCCGAAACGATCGACGGAGGTGAATTCATCGACCTTCACGCCCACCGTGTCGATGACGAGCACGTCGCCTTCCCAATGACCGACCGAATCGCCCATCGTTGTCGTCACCACTTTCGCGGGGTGCGTGCCGTTCATGCGAATGTGACGAAACTGATCGTTGTCGTGATAAAGGACGGTCAGGTCGCCATCCTTCTTCTGCAGAATCTGAAAGTCGAACTGTATGGCGAAGGTGAAGGGCGGCGCTATCGCGCGGCACTGATCCTGCGAATTGGGAAAGCCCCCCGCGAGAGCCAACTCGCCCTTTTGCTTCACAATCGCGGCGGCGTACGGCGTCAAGATCGGATTGTTATAATCGCCCACCAGCAGTCCGCCGGGCATGCCGTTGGGACGACGGCTCAAATTTTTCGGAGGTTGCGGCCCGGAGGGCATGTCGGCGAAATCTTTGGAATTTCTGCCCCACTGGAGACCTACGATACCGTCATCGGCGGCAAATGCCGGCAGAGCAAAAATTGCCGCTGTGAATAAGCTGAAGAACAGCGCCTGCCGCTTCATTGAATCTCTCCGTCGCTTCCGCGGGTGCGCTAAAACGAGGTGGTTTGCCGGTTCGGAAATCCCGTTTGGCCGCAGCTGCCGCGTGGTCGTGCCCGGCCGAGTATTACGCGGTGAAGACGCGGCGATCAATAATTGAGTCACAACGTCCAGCTCGTGCGGCCAATCGAAGGCAACGGCGACCAGCGTAACAGCTTGCTGGATATGACGCGCCGCGGACTGCTATTTCTGCGGCATATCGTCTTTCGGCAGCGCGTTGCGTGCGCCGGCGGCCAGCACCTGCTCCATCTCCTTCTTGGCGTTTTGGTGCGCGATGATCGTCACGCCCTTGGAACGATACGAGGCCGCTGACGTGGTCGGCGTCGCTGTGCGTCAGAATGACCGTCGTGATCGGCTCATTCGTCAGTGTGCGGACGTCGTCCACGATCTGCTTGCCCCCATCGGCCGTTGTCTTAGCGTCGACGACCATGACGCCGTTTTGACCGATGATGATGCCCGAACTGCCGCCGTCGCCCTCCGCGACGTAGATGTTGTCTTTGATCTTCTTGACCGTCAGCGGCTGGTTGGCGGTCTGAGCCAGGGCCAGCGTAGCGAAGCAGGCCAGTGCGGCAACGATCGTGAACCTGAAACTGGCATTTCGAATAGGTGTCAAACGGCTTCCAATCACCGCCGCAGGAGGACCGCTTCCCAGGTTTTGCAGTGCCCCAAGACACCCGCGCTGAATTGGATTGAAGCCGCCGGTGTGAAAACCTAATCTCCATGGGAGTTGGGAGAATGGAGAGCAGTTCATGTTGAGGAGAGTTTGTGCGTTCGCGGCGCTGGCTCTGTGCTGTGCGGCGCCGGCAATGGCCCAGAACGCGCCGGTTCGCATTTACGGGCCGATCGTTAGCGTCGACGGACGGACGCTGACGGTGACGAACCGCGACGGCCATACGATTTCGTTCGATCTCGCGCCGCAGGGGCGCATCGTCTCCAACGAACCTCTCGACGTGAGAACCATCAGGGCGGGCGATGTGATCGCGATCGACGAAGAGATGGGTAAACCCATTCAGGCACACACCCAGGCATTCGCGCATGGCGCCAATGCGCCTGCGCAGCGCAAGATGGTCACCAACCCCAATGCAACGCGCTATCTAGGCGTTGTGGCCGGAGCCGAGCCAACCGCAAAGGGCATCAAGGTCACCGTCGATCTGCAGAAGAACGGCGGCAAAATGCAGGTCGAACTTTTAAATGACATCGTCCATTACCGCAACGAGACCGAAAGCATGGCCGACGTGAAGCCGGGTCAGGTCGTGATGGCAAACGCCAATCGCGGCGACAGCGGCAAGCTGGTGTCCGGGTTCACCACGATCGAGAAGAATTTTCACCGGCCGATCGATATTGGCGATTGACCGTTATGCACGGCGACGCACGGATCTATCGATCAATACGCAAGTACTGAGTTCATTGTTTTTTTGGTCGGAGCGGAGAGATTTGAACTCTCGACCCCCAGTCCCCCAGACTGGTGCGCTAACCAGGCTGCGCCACGCTCCGACTCTCAGACCGGCGGTATTTGCCGCAGGCCGCTTAAGGGAGGTGGACTATAGAGGGGCGAGGCTGGCCCCGCAACGAATCCCTCCGGCCCCCGATGCCAATCAGAACCGCGATTGTCGCACACGAGGCAGCCCTCAGCCGGCCACGTTCTCGCGAGCCTTGCGAAGGCGCGCTTTCAGCTCGACGAGATCGTTCAACAGAGCCTCGAACCGGGCGCGCTCATCCCGAGCCAAACCGGTGCCCCGCTCAGTTTCACGCGGGAAAGGATGGACATTGGAGGTTGGCTCCTGCGGCTCATCCTTGGCTGGGCTGGGCGGCACGGCGATGAGAACGGTGCCGCCTCGGCCAACATCCATCACATAGCGCGGCCCGGACACGCGCAATATTTTCTGGACGCCCTTAATGGTCAGCCCGTCACGATAGAGCAACAGACGGATGCCGCGCAGCAGATCGAGATCGTCCGGGCGGTAATAGCGCCGTCCACCGCCGCGCTTCAGCGGCCGGATGCAGGCGAATTTCGCTTCCCAGAATCGCAACACGTGCTGAGGCACGTCCAACTCAACCGCCACTTCGCTGATCGTACGAAAAGCCTCTGGCGACTTCTGGACGGCGCTCTGCAACGACATCCTTTACTCCGCTTCGGCCATGCCGCCGGTTTCTTCGCCGTTGATCTGCGCCTTGAGCACGTGGGAGGGCCGGAACACCAGAACCCGCCGCGGCGCAATCGGCACTTCATCGCCTGTCTTGGGATTGCGCCCTACGCGCTGGGATTTCTTGCGCACCTGGAACGTGCCGAAGGAAGACAGCTTCACCGTTTCCCCGCGCGACAGCGCGCCGCAAACCTCTTCGAGAATGTCCTCGACCATCTGCGAGGATTCGTTGCGCGACAAACCTACCGCATTGAAAACCGCTTCGGTCAGATCGGCGCGTGTCAAAGTCCGTGTGCTCATCTGTAGCCCCCGTTCAAGCCACGACTCTCCCCTGAGCCGGCTAAACCGTAGGCGCAGGCAATTTTTTCGTCAATCTCAGGGGCTTGGCTTAAGGCATTGGTTTAGGGCCTTGGCTCACGAGCTTGGCCGAGAAATCCGGCTCAGAGGGCCGGCGCCTATGGTTAAGGCTTCCGGGCGCTACCAGCGCAGCAGCGCCGCTCCCCAGGTGAAGCCCCCACCCATGGCTTCCATCAGGACAAGATCGCCCCGCTTGATTCGGCCGTCGGCGACCGCCGTCGCCAGCGCCAGAGGCACCGAGGCGGCCGACGTGTTGCCATGCTCGGCAATCGTCGAAACCACCCGGCCCGGGCTGATATTCAGTCTCCGGGCTGTACCGTCCAGGATGCGCTGATTGGCCTGATGCGGAACGAACCAGTCGATGTCGGCAGGCGTGAGCCCCGCTTCGGCTGTCGAAGCCTCGATGGCGGCCGAGATGTTGTGCACGGCATGCTTGAACACCTCGCGGCCCTGCATGCGCAGATGGCCGGCCGTGCCGGTCGCCGATACGCCGCCATCCGTATACAGAAGATCGTGCAGACGCCCGTCGGAAAATATCTTGGTGTTCAGGATGCCGCGGTCGGCGTTTGTGCCCCTGCCCTCGCCTGCTCTCAACACCACCGCACCCGCGCCATCGCCGAACAGCACACATGTTGTGCGGTCGTTCCAGTCGAGGATGCGCGACATGGTCTCGGCTCCGATCACGAGCACGGTCTTGGCCTGGCCGCAGCGGATGAAATTGTCCGCGACCGAGAGGGCATAGATGAACCCCGAACACACCGCCTGGATATCGAACGCGGCGCCTCGAACCATGCCGAGTTTTGCCTGGATTTTGGTCGCGACCGAAGGAAAAGTCTCGTCGGGCGTGGTCGTGGCGACGATGACGAGATCGAGATCGCTCGCGACGACATCGGCATCGTGCAGGGTGCGCTTGGCTGCCGCCAGCGCGAGATCGGACGTCAATTCGCCTTGAGCCGCCATGTGACGGCGCTTGATGCCGGTCCGCTCGATAATCCATTCGTCGCTGGTATCGATGCGCTTGGCGAGATCCTGATTGGTGACGGCATTGGCCGGAAGATAGGCGCCGCAGCCCAGAACCACGGAACGAATGACGCTCACGAAACCGCCGCCTGGGCCGCGCCGGCGCCTTTGGATGGTTCAGGGGATGCCGCGGCTTGGTCCGGCAGGGAAGAGACCCCGGCGCGGTCCGCGACGATGCGTTGGATCATGTCAGAGCTGCCCATGTCGATGGCGAGATCGATGGCGCTTGCGAAGCCCAGCGCATCGGTGCTGCCGTGACTCTTCACAACGACACCGTTGAGCCCGAGGAAAACGCCGCCATTGAGGCCGCGCGGATCGAGCTTGCGCTTGAGCGTGCGCAGCGCGCCGCTCGCGAGCAGCGCACCGATGCGGCCGAGCAGCGAACGCTTCAGCGCGCTACGGAAATAATGGATGACCAGCTTGGCGGTGCCTTCGGCGGTTTTGAGCGCCACATTGCCGGTGAAGCCGTCGGTCACCACCACGTCCACCGTGCCTGCGCCGATGCCGTCACCTTCGACGAAGCCGCAGAATTCGATCGGCAGCTTGGAGGCGCGTAGAATTTGCGCGGCCCGCTTCACCGATTCGATGCCCTTGACCTCTTCTTCGCCGATATTGAGCAGGCCGACGGTCGGGCGCTGCATTCCGAAGGCGGCGCGCGCGAAGGCCTCCCCCATCACCGCGAAATCGACCAGCTGCTCCGCATCGCAGCCGGCATTTGCCCCGACATCGAGCACGACGCTTTGCCCGCGCATGGTCGGCCAGATCACCGCGATTGCGGGACGGGAAATCCCCTCGATCAGACCCATGCGGAACATGGATATCGCCATCAGCGCGCCGGTGTTGCCAGCCGAGACCGCAACCTTGGACTCGCCGCGCGCGACCGCCTCCACCGCATGCCACATGCTGGAATTGCGGCCTCGGCGCACCGCCTGCGATGGCTTCTCGGCCATACCGATGACAGCCGGCGCGTGGCGAATCTCGGCACGCGCGGCGAGCGCACGATGGGCCGCGAGAATCGGCGTCAGCACGGACTCATCGCCATGAAGCAGGAAGCGCACTTTGGGATGACGCCGGCGCGCAATCGCCGTACCCGCGAGAATCACCGCAGGTCCTGCATCGCCGCCCATTGCGTCGATCGACAGAATCAAGTCCTGGCTCACGTCCTAAAGCGCCCCCGGAGAGTGCCAGCCACGACTCGAAGCTTAAGAGCGTGGCGAGCCAAAGCCCAGCGGGTTGGGTTCACTCTTTGGCCGCAGCAACCACTTCGCGGCCATCGTAATGGCCGCAGGCGGCGCACACATGGTGAGGCCGGGTCAGCTCGCCGCAATTCGAACATTCGACATGGGCCTGGGGCGCAAGCGCATGGTGCGAACGGCGCATGTTGCGCCGGGAGGGCGAGGTTTTTCTTTTTGGAACCGCCATGGCGGAAACCCTTTCGGTGAACAATTTCACGCGGTTCAGCCGCTCAGGAACCGTCGTTCAGTCCCAAACGGAAAACAGGCGGCGGAGGTAAACCGAAACCGGTCCCCAACGCAAGGGCGACGGTTTATCCGGACGTTCGCTCAGCGAGGCTTGAGCTTCTGAAGCACGGCGAACGGGCTGTCCTCGGGACCGGCTTCGTCGGCAGGGGCCTCGAACACCGCACCGGGCGCCTTGGGATAGGGGTCCAGGGCGAGGCTCACCTCTTCGAGCAAGGGCGCGGCAAGATCGAGGACGGGGCTTTCCAACAGCTCCGGCCCCTCCTCGTCGAGGGTGGAAATCTCGATGGCGGCGGCAGGCTCGGGCGCAGGTGCCCGCCGGCGCGACGAGGACGCCCGGGGCAGCAACTGGTACCGCCGTTCAAAGGTGCCCTCGAGGTGGGCGGGTACAGGCTCCAGGGTGATGACGCAGGCCTGGACCACATCGGCAGTGAAACTGCCCAGGCAGGTATATTCGTCGCCATGGCAAGTGAGCTGGATAGTCGCTTTCAGGCTGTCGAGGCTCAAAAGGCCAAGCCAATCCGAAATGGCGGCCCGTTCGGCCGCCGATGGCGACAGGACCATTTCGGCGCCATGGTTCGGCAGGGCCCCAAGGTCGTAGGCGTGGGTGAAGGGGGCAGATGTTGCGGTGGATTCGTGCATCGGAAGGCTCATGTCGAGGGAAGTGGACCGAAAATGGCGCGCCCTTGCAACAGAGCTTGAGGCTCCGCCCGCAAAGCCGCGCGTGATGACTCCATATAGTGCGCCAGCCGGGCGGCTTCACGAGCATGCGCAGCATTGCCGCGGTAGAGGTTGCGCTCAATTGCCGCCACGAGATCGGCCTCGGACCGGGCGGCCCCATAGGCTGCCAGCCGGCCATAAAAGGCGTCCGCCATGGCTTTGATTCGGCGTGAAAGGCCGATATCGCCAACGCCCAGCTCACGCAGGGCATCCTCGAAGCCGGCGAAGATAAGGGTCGCGAGCCTGGGTCCGAGATCCGCGCCGGCGGTCTCTTCGTGCTTCAGCGCGTCCATGACCAGGAAGGCATGCAGGGTCAGGAGATCGAAGCGGCCGTCCATCGTATCCGGCACGGCAAAACCCGTGTGGAAGATGGGCGTGCGAGCCCGTGCGACGAGCGCCTCATAGAGCCGCTCCGCGGTGGCCGCACTTGAATCTGGCGCCCGGAACCGGAAGATCACGTCTTGGCCTTTCGCCCTTGCCAGCCCGCCCCGAGATGATTAGCACATTGGGCCGGGGACAGCGGGGCAACGATCTTGAAGGAGTTGGCGGTCATGCGCCGTTCGAGTTGGGTGTTGCTTGGCGGGATTGCGATGCTTTCGGCATGCGCGCCGGTGGAAAACCAGCGCGGCTATGTGCCGGACCAGCAGGCGCTTTCGAGCATCCAGGTTGGCATGGACACCAAGGACACCGTGAGCAAGAAGCTCGGCGATCCCTCCACCGCCGCCACTTTCGGCGGGGATGTCTGGTATTACATCTCGGCCCATGTCGAGCAGAACGCCTTCTTCGCCCCGCGCGCCACCGACAGGAATATCGTTTCGGTCGAATTCACCAAGGACGGCAAGGTCATGGACGTCCACAAATACACGCTGACCGACGGTCGCGTGGTGGATTTCGTGACGCGGGAGACACCGACACGCGGGCGCGAGCTTTCCCTGATCCAGCAGATATTCAACGCGGTGCCCGGACAGATCGGCCAATCGGCGCCGACGGAAGCGACGCCGGGCGGCGGCATGCCCCCGCCAATCCCATCGCCGCGCTAGCTTGCGCCGTTTCACGCCTGGATGGCCGGGCAAAGCCCGGCCATGGCGATCTCTATTACGCCCCGAGATGCGCCAGCACGGCGAGCAGAAGCAGCGCCACGATGTTGGTGATCTTGATCATCGGGTTGACGGCCGGCCCGGCGGTGTCCTTGTAGGGATCGCCGACCGTATCGCCCGTCACCGCAGCCTTGTGGGCCTCCGAGCCCTTGCCGCCGTAATGGCCGTCCTCGATGTACTTCTTGGCGTTGTCCCATGCGCCGCCGCCCGACGTCATGGAAATCGCAACGAACAGCCCCGTCACGATCACGCCCAGGAGCATCGCGCCCAGTGCGTTCAGCGCCGAGGTCGGCCCAGCAATCGCGCGCACGATCAGGAACAGCGCCACCGGCGACAGCACCGGCAGCATGGAGGGGATGATCATCTCGCGGATGGCGGCCTTGGTCAGCATGTCCACAGCGCGGCCGTAATCGGGCTTCTGTGTCCTGAGCATAATGCCCGGCATTTCGCGGAATTGGCGGCGCACCTCTTCCACGACAGCGCTCGCCGCGCGGCCGACGGCGGTCATGGCCATGCCACCGAACAAATAGGGCAGAAGTCCGCCGATGAAGAGGCCCACCACCACCCAGGGGTCGGTCAGTGAGAAAGTGGGAAGCTCGAGCCCCTTGAAATAGGGATAGGAATCGCCGTTGGCGACGAAGTAGTTGATATCCTCCGTATACGCCGCAAACAGCACCAGTGCGCCCAAACCCGCCGAGCCGATGGCGTAACCCTTGGTCACCGCCTTGGTGGTGTTGCCGACCGCGTCGAGCGCGTCCGTCGTCTTGCGCACATCGCCTTCGAGCCCCGCCATTTCCGCGATGCCGCCGGCATTGTCGGTGACCGGACCGAAGGCATCGAGCGCCACGATCATGCCGGCCAGCGCCAGCATGGTGGTGACGGCAATGGCGATGCCGAACAGGCCCGCCAGCAGATAGGTGACGATGATGCCCGCGCAAATCACCAGCGCTGGCATCGCCGTCGATTCCATCGAGACGGCAAGGCCCTGGATGACATTGGTGCCATGGCCGGTGCGCGATGCGTTGGCGACCGATTGGACGGGGCGGAAATTGGTCCCGGTGTAATATTCGGTGATCCAGACGATCAGCCCGGTGATGACAAGACCGACAATACCGCAGAAATAAAGATCCCAACCGGTGAAGCGCGCCCCGCCGAGAATGGCGTATTGCGTATCCAGACCAACGATCCAGTAGGTGAGCGGCAGAAGCACCGCCAGCGACAGCACGCCGGTCGCGATCACGCCTTTGTAGAGCGCGCCCATGATGTTGCCCGACGGGCCGAGCCTGACGAAAAAGGTGCCGGCGATAGAGGTCAGGATGCAGACGCCGGCAATGGTCAGCGGATAGACCATCATGTTTATCTTCTCGGCGCCCGAGAAGAAGATGGAGGCGAGCACCATGGTGGCGACCGTCGTCACCGCATAGGTCTCGAAGAGGTCTGCCGCCATGCCGGCGCAGTCGCCGACATTGTCGCCGACATTGTCGGCAATGGTGGCGGGATTGCGCGGATCGTCTTCCGGTATGCCGGCCTCGACCTTCCCCACCATGTCGCCGCCGACGTCCGCACCCTTGGTGAAGATGCCGCCGCCGAGACGGGCAAAGATGGAGATGAGCGAAGCGCCGAAGCCCAGCGCGACAAGCGCATTCACCACGATGCGGCTTTGGACGGGGTCCGTCACCGAAAGCCCGAGCGCTCCCGTGAGAACGGCGTAGTAGCCGGCGACGCCCAGAAGGCCCAAGCCCACAACCAGAAGCCCCGTCACAGCGCCCGAATTGAAGGCGACCGAGAGCCCTTCGGCGAGGCTCGTGCGCGATGCCTCCGCCGTGCGGACATTGGCGCGCACCGAGACGTTCATGCCGATATAGCCCGCGGCACCCGAGAGCGTGGCGCCGATCAGGTAGCCCACCGCCACCTGCCAGCCGAGCACCACGAACGCAGCCACGAAGATCACCGCGCCCGCGATCGCAATGGTGGTGTATTGGCGGTTGAGATAGGCGGCCGCCCCTTCCTGGATTGCCGCGGCGATGGCCTGCATCTCCGGCGTGCCGGGGCTCTTGGCGAGAAGCGACTGAACCAGCCAGCCTCCATAGGCGAGGGCGATCACGCCACAGGCGAGAACAAGGATGAGGGGCAGGCTCATTTGGCAGTCCTTATGAAGGGATGGCGGTTGAAAGAGAGAGGAACGCGGGCCGTTGCCTGTCACAAGACAAAAGATACGGCAAGCCCCACCCCCGGATGGAGGCGGGGGAACATGCCAAAACCGCACCCCCGAGGCAACGAAGGAATGGGGAATCAGACCTCCCGGCCCTCGTCCTTCGACAGGCTCAGGATGAGGCTCTTGAACACGCGTCGAGCCACGAGGCCGGCGTACCGGTCCTATTGCGGCTGGATAGGCGTGAGGACGATCTGCTCGAATTTAAGGTCGCTGACGGTCCCGGACTGCAGTATCTGGCCGAGACGGGCCAGAAGGCGCTTTTTCAACTCGGGCTGGTCGACGGCTTTGGGATCGTCTGCCTTGGCAATCGGGGTCTTGTTGACCTCGCGCAGGAAGGCGTCCTGCAGGAACGGAACCTTTTCGCGGATCGTGAACACTTTGTCGCGGGCGGCCGGCGTCAGCTGGATGACGATGTAGGCATAGGAGTCCAGCCGGTTGTCGACCACCATCGGGGCAAGAATCGCCGGCAATTCGATATCTGTCGGGCCCTCGTCCTTGGCGGCTTCGGCGGCCATGCTTGCGGCGGACGGCAGCATCAACGCGGCGGCGAGCAGAAGGGCTGTCCGGGATTTCTCGGGAGGCATGGGGAGAGCCTGCCAGAACGGGGCTAAGGCTTGGTTACCGCGCCGGGGCCCTCAGAAGTGGGTGTAGCCGGGTCGCGCGACGGATATGGGCTGGCCTTTCACGTCCAACAGCACGATCCCCTCCCCTTCTTCCACGCGGCCGATTTCGTGGACCGGAACGCCGGATTTTTCGGCTGCTTCAGCAATGCGGGCGCGCGCCGATGCGGGCGCGGTGAATGCGACCTCGTAATCATCGCCGGCCGTGATGGCGCGGAGAATGGCATCGCCGCCCCAAAGTTTGGCGCAAGGTCGCGACAGGGGTACACGGGCGGCCTCGATCACGACGCGAACATGGGAAACCTCCGCAATGTGGCCGAGATCGGCGACAAGCCCGTCCGAAACGTCGAGGCTTGCGGAGGCTAGAGCTGGGAGAAGCTGCCCCAGCGAGAGCCGCGGCTCGGGCAGACGATAGCGGCCAATCAAGTCATCGCGCTCGTATGCAGTAAGTAATGCGCCCTCGCCCTTCAGGACGGCGAGCCCTGCACCGGCGTCCCCAATCGTGCCGGTGACGAACACGCAATCGCCCGGCACGGCGCCCGCACGGCGGACGGTTCGGCCCTTCGGAATACTGCCGAGCGCCGTGACCGAGAGCGTGAGTGGGCCCGGCGTCGCGGTGGTATCACCGCCGAGCAGCGAAAGGCGAAAGCGCGCCTGATCCTCGCCCAATCCGGCGGCAAAACTGGCGAGCCAAGCGTCGTCGCACCAGGGCGCGATGGAAAGCGAGAGGAGATATCCGACAGGGACCGCGCCTTTCGCCGCCAAATCGGACAGGTTCACCCGGAGTGCTTTCTTCGCGATAAGACCCGCGGGATCGGTGCGCAAAAAATGCACGCCCTCGATGATGGCGTCGACTTTGGCGACGAGTTCCTGGCCGTCTGGTACTTGCAACGTCGCGACGTCGTCGGCCAGACCGAACGCGCCTTCGGCATCCGCCGAGAGCGGCGCAAAGAACTTCGCGATCATCGCGAATTCGCCCAGGCGACGCGGCGGCTCAGAACTGGATTTCGTCATCGGGCGGGGTTTCCCCGAATTCGACGGCGCGTTTGCGATGCGCGAGCCGGTCAAGCACCGCGTTTACGAAACCGGGTTCGTCGCCTTCGAAGAAATCGCGCGCAAGCTCGACATATTCGTCGATAATGACCTTGGCCGGCACTTCGCGGCGCGCCACAAGCTCGTAACAGGCGGCCCTCAGAAGCGCGCGCAAAATCGAATCGATGCGCGTGAGCGTCCATCCGGTGGCCAGTGAACGCGCGATGGAACGGTCGATCTCGACCTGATGCTTCAGGACGCCATGGACAATGTCGGAGAAGAATTCCTCGTCATGAGGAATGAGCTCGCCGGTTTCGGGATCGCGCCCGAACCGGTGCTGGATGAATTCCTCCACCACCTCGCCCGGCGTGTTGCCGGTCATTTCGAGCTGATAGAGCGCCTGGAGGGCTGCGAGCCGCGCGGCGCTGCGTTCTTCATGCGGGAGAGCGGCACCGCTCATGATTTTGCGTATCGCGCTTTGAGCGCCATCAGCGCAAGGCACGCGCGCGCCGCGTCGCCGCCCTTGTCGCCATCGGGGGGCGCGGCCCGCACGAACGCCTGGTCTTCGTCTTCCACCGTCAGAATCCCGTTGCCGATGGCGAGGCCTTCCCGCACGGTCAGATCCATCAGCCCGCGCGCAGATTCGTTGGCGACGATCTCGAAATGATAGGTCTCGCCCCGGATCACGCAGCCGAGCGCGACGAAGCCGTCATAATGGGCAGCCGCCGACTTGATGGCACCCGGGATTTCCAGCGCACCGGGCACGGTGACGCAGTCGCTTTCGGCCCCAGCCGCGGCGAGCGCGCGCATCGCTCCTTCGAGGAGCGCATCCGAAATCTCCGGATAGAAGCGCGCCTCCACGATCAGCACGCGGCTCATTTCACGGTCCCCGGCACCACGGGACGCGTCTCCGCGATCTTCAGCCCATACCCTTCGAGGGCCACGATGCGTCGCTGCGAATTGGACAGCAGGACCATGGTCTCGACGCCGAGGTCGAGCAGGATTTGCGCTCCGACGCCATATTCCTTGAGCCGGGCCTGCTCCATGTCGGGATGCGTCTTGGTCGATTGCGCCAGCACCTCGGATACCGGCGCGATGCGGTGGCGGCGGATCAACACCACGACGCCCCTCCCCGCTTCACCGATCATCCGCATGCTCTCGCCCAGAATGTCGCCCGGCCCCCATTTGGCGGCGAGCGTATCGTCGAACAGATTGTAGGCATGCATCCGCACCAGCGGCGGTTCGGGTCCGGTGATGTCGCCTTTTACCAGCGCGACATGCTCCTGATTCTCGATCGTGTTGACATAAATGAACAGCTTGAAATGGCCACCGTTCCGGCTCTCGAAATCCACTTCCTTGATGCGCTTCACGAAATGATCGTGTTTGCGGCGATAGGCAATGAGGTCGGCGATGGTGCCGACTTTCACCCCGTGCAATTGCGCGAATTTCACCAGGTCGGGAAGCCGGGCCATGGTGCCGTCATCGTTCATGATCTCGCAGATGACGCCGGCCGGATTGAGCCCGGCGAGCCGCGCGATATCGACAGCGGCCTCGGTGTGACCGGCGCGAACCAGTGTCCCGCCGTGGCGCGCCACCAGAGGGAAAACATGGCCGGGCATCACGATGTCGTCCGGGCCCTTGGTCGGATCGATGGCGACCGAAACCGTATGCGCCCGGTCATGCGCCGAAATGCCGGTGGAGATTCCTTCTTTCGCTTCGATGGAGACGGTGAAGGCGGTCTGGTTCCGCGTGCGGTTCTCCACCGCCATCATGGGAAGCTTGAGCTGGTCGGCGCGTTCCTGCGTCAGCGCAAGGCAAATCAGGCCGCGGCCGAAACGGGCCATGAAATTGATCGCCTGCGGCGTGCACATCTGTGCGGGAATCACGAGATCGCCCTCGTTCTCGCGGTCCTCGGCATCGGTCAGGATGAACATGCGCCCGTTGCGCGCGTCCTCGATGATGTCGGGAAGCTCGGAGATATAATCGTGGAAAATATTCATGTGGCCTTCGTGACTTGGGCAAGGCGCGCGACGTAGCGGGCAAGCAGATCGACTTCAAGGTTGACGCGGCCTCCGGCTTTGACGCGGCCGAACGTGGTGACCTGAAGCGTGTGCGGGATAAGATTGACGCCGAACCGCACGCCATCAACTTCGTTCACGGTCAGAGAGACACCGTCGAGCGCAACGGAGCCTTTGGACGCGATGAACGGCGCCAGCGCAAGGGGAGCCTCGAAAATAACGCGCCTGGATTCACCCTCGGGAAGGGCGCACACGATTTCGGCGACACCATCGACGTGGCCCGCAACGATGTGGCCGCCCAATTCGTCGCCAAGCTTGAGCGGCCTCTCAAGATTAAGCGCATCGCCGGGTTTCCAATCGGAAATCGTGGTTTTCGACAGCGTCTCGCCCGACGCGGTCACAACGAACCAGCGGTCGCCGCTATTCCCCTTGTCCACCACCGTCAGGCACACGCCCGAACAGGCGATGGACGCGCCGATATCGATAGCGCCCACGTCATAATGGGTGCCGATCACGATATGGGTGTCGCCGCGCTTCTCGACATGCCGGACCTGGCCGACATCGGTGATGATGCCTGTGAACATGGACCCGTTTTAGACCGTGGACGTGAAGCTTTCCAGGACATCGGGCCCAAGCAACGTCCGCTCGACAAGAGTGAGACGCGGCGCGGTGCCGATATCGGCGTGTCCGAAGGGCGCAATGGCGGGAATTCCGCCGGCGCCCATGAGGAGCGGCGCGCGATAGAGATGGATCGCATCGGCGAGGTTGCGCTGGAGGAATGCGGCCTGGATTCGCGGGCCGCCTTCGACGAGGAGGCGCGTCAATCCGCGCGCGGCGAGTCTCTGCAGCACCGACGCGATGTCCGGGCGGCCGCTTTCATCGGCCGCAACGCGCTCGATCTCGACACCGGCCGCACGAAGCCCGTCGCCGCCGGTTTGCGACGTCGTGAAGACGATGACCGGATGCGCGCTCGCCGTTTGCGCGAGTTGCGAGGTCCCGGGCAGCCGTAAATTCGAATCCAGCACGACGCGCAGGGGTGAAACCCGTCCGAGACCAGGCAGCCGGCAGGTCAGAAGGGGATCGTCCGCGAGCGCGGTGCCGATGCCGATCAGGATGGCGTCGTGGCGCGCGCGCAGCAGGTGACCGTGGGCGCGTGCGCGTTCGCCCGTAATCCATTTGCTGTTGCCTTTGGCGTCGGCGACATAACCGTCTGCGCTCTGCGCGATCTTCAGGGCGACGAGCGGGCGGCTTTCGGTGACGCGCTTGAAAAAACCGAGATTGAGCGCGCGGGCTTCGACTTCGAGCATACCGCGCGTGACGAAGATACCGGCGCTTTCGAGGCGCGCGAAACCCGCTCCAGCGACCCGCGGATCGGGATCGACGACCGCCCCCACGACGCGCGCAACCCCTGCTCTCACCAGCGCGTCCGCGCAGGGCGGTGTTTGTCCATGATGGGCGCAGGGCTCCAGCGTCACATAGGCCGTTGCGCCACGGGCGTGATCGCCCGCCTGCGCCAGCGCCACGGTTTCCGCATGCGGGCGGCCGCCGGTTCCCGTCCAGCCACGGCCGACAATTCTGGCCTGTTTGACGATGACGCAGCCGACGGCGGGATTGGGCGCGACATTCCCAAGCCCGCGCTCTGCCAGCCGAACGGCGTGATGCATGTGAGCAATGTCATTCGGGTGACCCAAGCGCATACATCAACTTTCGTCCATAGCACTCAAGAAAGAGGATAAATCTCCAACGCGGCATTTACGAGGCGCTGAAAAGTGGCTGAATCAACACGTGTTCCCACCTCGAATTTCTCCTTAATTTGATCGCGTAGGAACCGAAGCCGACATTGGAGGGTGGCGTTTGTTTCGCCATCTCGAAACTCTTTGGTTTTGTTACAATATCGTATATGCGCCTTGATGGTGTCGTAGTTCGAATGGTGAAGTTGGCGATACAAGTGATTGTCCAGCCCGCGACGTACCAGTTCGTCCAGTAGTTGAATAGATAACTTTGGGTCAGCTTTTTCCGTCACTTGTGCTTCCGAATAGGGGGGCAGGCCGCCCCCACACAGGGAAATCGATGCGTTGAGCATAGCAAAACGCATCGGGACGGGGGAATGGCCCGCCCTATCACGCGGCCTGCTGTACTCATTGATCCTCCCCCGTTCACGGGGGAAGGGGACCGCCAGAGGCGGTGGAGGGGGCGGCCACAGCAATGCTCGTTTCAATTCCGCCTAAACTCGCCCCCTCCGGCGCTGCGCGCCACCTCCCCCGCTTCGCAGGGGAGGACCCAAAAGCTGAATCAATCCCGCTCGCCGCCGGAGAGCTCGCCCACGAACGCCTCGAAATCCTTGGCCTCGCGGAAATTCTTATACACCGATGCAAAGCGGATATAGGCGACCTTGTCCAAGGAGGAGAGCGCCTGCATCACCAGTTCGCCGATCATGTTGGACGGAATCTCGTTCTCGCCGAGGCTTTCCAGCCGCCGCACGATGCCCGTGATCATGCGCTCGACCCGCTCGGGTTCCACGGGCCGTTTCCGCAGCGCATGGTGGATCGCGCGCTCCAGCTTCTCGCGGTCGAACGGCTCACGCCGGCCGGCCTTTTTCACCACCGTCAGCTCGCGCAATTGCACGCGCTCGAATGTCGTAAAGCGCCCGCCGCAGGCCGGGCACAGCCGGCGGCGCCGGATGGCGGCATTGTCGTCCGAGGGCCGGCTGTCTTTCACCTGTGTATCGTCATGTCCGCAGAACGGGCAGCGCATTCTTTTCCCCCTAAGGATAAATCGGAAAGCGGCGGCAAAGTTCGAGGACGCGGTTTTTCACGCTCTCTTCAATCGCCGGATCGCCCTCTTCACCTTTGGCGGCAATCCCGTCGAGGACTTCGACGATCATGGCGCCGATGTCGCGGAATTCGGCCGGTCCGAAGCCGCGCGTGGTGCCGGCAGGGGAACCCAGGCGGATGCCCGACGTGATGGCAGGCTTTTCGGTGTCGAAGGGAATCGCGTTCTTGTTGCAGGTCATGTTGGCGCGGTCGAGCGCGCGTTCGGCGGCGCGGCCGGTTACCTTTTTGGGCCGCAGATCGACCAGCATCAGGTGGGTATCGGTGCCGCCCGAGACGATGTCGAGGCCGCGCGCCTTGAGCGTTTCGGCCAGCGCCTGTGCATTCTCGACGACGTTCCTGGCGTAGGTCTTGAATTCAGCCTTCAGCGCCTCGCCGAAGGCAACTGCCTTGGCCGCGATCACATGCATCAACGGCCCGCCCTGCAGCCCCGGAAAGACCGCGGAATTGATCTTCTTCCCGAGATCGGGATCGCGCGCGAGAATCACGCCGCCGCGGGGGCCGCGCAGAGTCTTGTGCGTGGTGGTGGTCGCCACATGGGCGTGGTCGAGCGGATTGGGATGGGCACCGCCCGCCACCAAACCGGCGAAATGGGCCATGTCGACCATGAGAAGGGCGCCGACGGAATCAGCGATCGCGCGAAACCGCGCGAAATCGATGATGCGGGGATAGGCCGACCCGCCGGTGACGATGAGCTTCGGCTTGTGCTCCTTGGCGAGCGCTTCGACCTCGTCCATGTCGATGCGGTGGTCCTGGCGGCGCACATTGTAGGGGACCGGCTTGAACCATTTGCCCGACATGTTGACCGGCGAGCCGTGCGTCAGGTGTCCGCCCGAGGCGAGGTTAAGCCCCATGAAGGTATCGCCCGGCTGCAGCAGCGCAAAGAACACAGCCTGGTTGGCCTGAGCGCCGGAATGAGGCTGGACATTGGCGAAGCTGCATTCGAACAGCCGGCATACGCGCTCGATGGCGATATTCTCAGCGATGTCCACATATTCGCAGCCACCGTAGTAGCGCCTGCCGGGATAGCCTTCGGCGTATTTGTTGGTGAGCACCGAGCCTTGCGCGTCGAGCACGGCGCGGGAGACGATGTTCTCAGAGGCGATAAGCTCGATCTTTTCCTGCTGGCGCTTGAGTTCCTTGGCAATGGCCGAGGCGAGCTCTGGGTCGGCGTCCGCCACGCCCCTGGTGAAGAAACCCTCGCTCGATCCCATGGAACTCTCCTTAAACACTCGTGTTGTGCCGTAGGGGAGACCCTTTACCAAATCTTGCGCCCGCGCACGAACAATCGCGGCTTGGCTTGCAGAAAAATCTTTCTGTTGCGGGCGCTGTTCGGGGAGGAGGCCCGTCAAGAATGGATCGCATCCACCGATACTTCGGAAATCGGGGCATCAGCAGATGAAGACGAATAACGAATTGCCTGAAAAAAAGGCACTCGTTTCCTTGGCTCCGAACAGTGTTAGTTTCACGGATATTTGACGCAAGGCAGGAGAATACCGCCCGTTAATCTTGATTTCCCGCGAATCGAGTGCATAAACCACTGGCTCAAGTATTCGATGTCTGCCGCCGGAGTTTTCAGATATGGCCCAGAATTCAGACCATCAGTCCCTGAAGTCGGATGAGGTCCTCAAATTGGCCACCGAGATCGTTGCGGCCTATGTCAGCAACAATCCTATTCCGGTCTCCGAAGTTCCGGCCATGATCAAGAGCGTTCACAGCACTTTGGGCGGGCTCAGCGGCACCTTCCAGAGCGAGATTCAGACGGGCCAGAAGCCTGCGGTGCCGGTGAAGCGGTCGGTCAACGCCGACTACATCGTGTGCCTGGAGGACGGCAAAAGGCTGAAGATGCTGAAGCGCTATCTCCGCTCCAACTACAATATGACCCCGGAAGAATACCGCGCCAAATGGGGCCTGCCGGCCGATTATCCGATGGTGGCGCCCAATTACGCCGCCCAGCGCTCCGAGTTTGCCAAGAAGATCGGGCTCGGACGGACGGCTTCGTCATCGAGCCGCCGGCGCAAAGGTTAACCCCGCTTCTTCAGCACGAATTCCAGCTTCTGGAGGACAGCGGCTTCGAGACTCGCGCGCGGGGCGGAGGCCGGACCGGCAACCGATACTTCCGTGCCGGTCGCCGAATCGATCGCGCTCGCCTTGGCGTAGGCGCCCAACGTCACGATCTCGATCAGGACCTCGCGTCCGCGGGCGCTGCGGAGCTTGCCCATTAGAGGGGGCCCATCAGGCGGCGCGGCGAAGCCTCAGCGCCGTCCACACCGTGTCGATGGCTTCGACCAGATGGTCCATCTGGGCGTCGGTATGCAGGGGCGAGGGCGTGATGCGCAACCGCTCCGTGCCGCGCGGCACGGTCGGGAAATTGATCGGCTGCACATAGACGCCATGCGTAAAGAGCAGCTCGTCGGACACGACCTTGCAAAGGGCCGCATCGCCCACCAGCACCGGGACGATATGGCTCGGCGAATCGATCAGCGGCACGTTGCGTTTGCCGAGCAGACCCTTCAGCCGCGCGGCGCGTTCCCGCAAACCCTCGCGCTCGACATTGCTCGCTTTCAGATGCCGGATCGCGGCGAGCGCGCCTGCCGCAATGGCGGGCGGGATCGAAGTCGTGAAGATGAAGCCTGAAGCAAACGAGCGGACACAATCGGTGATCGCGGTCGTCCCAGTGATGTAGCCGCCCATGACGCCGAACGCTTTGGCCAGCGTGCCTTCGATGATGTCGACGCGGTCCATCACGCCGTCGCGCTCGGCAACGCCGCCGCCGCGCGGACCGTAAAGGCCCACGCCATGCACCTCATCGAGATAGGTCATGGCGCCATATTTTTCGGCGAGATCGCAAATCTTTCCGATCTGCCCGAAATCGCCTTCCATGGAGTAGACGGATTCAAAGCAGATGATCTTGGGCGCATGCCCAGGCGCGGCCTTCAAGAGCTCGTCCAGATGCGCCATGTCGTTGTGGCGATAGATGCGCTTCTCCGCACCCGAATGGCGCATCCCTTCGATCATCGAGGCGTGGTTCAGCTCGTCGGAGAAGAAGATGCAGCCCGGCAGCAGGCGCGCCAGGGTCGACAGCGTCGCCTCGTTCGAGACAAAGCCCGATGTGAACAGAAGCGCGGATTCCTTGCCGTGCAGATCGGCGAGTTCCCGCTCCAGCTCGACATGGAAATGATGCGTGCCCGAGATGTTCCGGGTGCCGCCCGAGCCGGCGCCAGCCTTGTCGATCGCCTCCTTCATGGCGGCCATCACCTTGGTGTTCTGGCCCATGCAGAGGTAATCGTTGCTGCACCACACCGTAATAGGGCGGGTACCATTGGAGGTGTGGTGGACGGCGGAGGGGAAGTCGCCCTGTTGGCGCAGGATATCGGCAAAAATCCGATAGCGGCCTTCGCGCTTCAGCTTCGCCAGATTATCCTTGAAAATGTGGCCGTACGCGAACGGCATTGGTCCCTACTCTCCCCGGCTCGACCGTTCTTCTATACGACGGCAAGCGATGAGGATAGCCCAACTCGGTTCCCGCGCGCATGTGAATTGTCACAGGATCGCGTGAGTCTGCGCGAAAAATCTTGTAGTTGAGAATGAGTCGCGACTGAACGAGGTTAAGCCGGAGCGAAACCGCGATCAGAGGCGGTAGCGGACCTGGTCGAGCCAGAACCGCTCAAGCCGGCGCAAGGACGTGTTCAGCGATTCGAAATCCTCGCTCGTCACGTTGCCCACGGCCTCAATAGAGTCGAGATGGCGGTCGAACAGCTTGGCCACCATATGGCGGATCTCCAGACCCTTGTCGGTCAGGCTGACATGCACCGAACGGCGGTCCACATCGGAGCGCTCGTGGTGGATATAGCCCGATTCCACCAGCTTCTTGAGGTTATAGGAGACGTTCGAACCGAGATAATGGCCGCGCGTACGCAGCTCGCCCGCCGTCAATTCCTGATCGCCGATATTGAACAGCAGCAGCGCCTGTACGCTGTTGACCACGCGTTCACCGCGCCGGTCCAGTTCGTCCTTGATCACGTCGAGAAGCTGACGATGCAGCCGTTCCACGAGGTTGAGGCTTTCGAGATAACTCGGCTTGAGTTTTTCCGCCTGGCCGAGCTTGCCCGCCGATTCCATTTTCGTGACGATCGTCATTGCACTTCCCCTTGATTTTTTGGGGCCATTACCCAGACGCCAAGGTAGCAGTGGGGCGTTAACGGCGGCTTAGCGGAGGGCTAAGCTTTTGCACCAAATCGACCCGATCAGAGCGATAATTCGTCCGCGCCCAGCGGCGCGAAATAGCCATCGACGTCGGCATCCGAGACCTCGGCAAGCACGGAGGGTTTCCACAGCGGCTTCTGGTCCTTGTCGATCAAAGCGGCGCGCACCCCTTCATAGAGATCGTGGCCTTCCAGCGCGCGCATCGTGAGCCGGTATTCGATTTTCATGCAGGATTCGAAATCCAAGTGCCGCCCTTCGCGCATGGCTCGGAATGTGAGCTTCAGACTCGTGGGCGAGCGGGTCGCAAGCAGCGCCGCCGTTTCACTGCCCCAATCGCCTTCCCCATTGAGAGCCTCCATCACCGCTTCCACGGACGGTGCGGCAAAGGCGCGGTCTATGGCGGCCCGATGGGCGGCCAGCGGCGCGGGTCCGGGCTCAGTCGCAAGGCTCGCAAGGATGGCCCCCGCCGGCTCACCTGCCGAAAGATGCGTGGCGATACCGGCGAAATTCTCCGCCGGAATGAAATGGGTCGCGATGCCGGCGTCGTACATGTCGGCAAGGCCGATCCGCCTGCCTGTGAGCGCGAGATACATCCCTAGCTCGCCCGGCAGCCGGGGCAAGGCATAGGTGCCTCCGACATCGGGATAAAGTCCGATAGCCGTCTCCGGCATGGCGAACACGGCATGTTCTCCCGCCACGCGATAGGCGCCGTGAATGGACACGCCCACGCCGCCGCCCATGACGATGCCGTCGATCAGCGCGACGTAAGGCTTGGGGAAGGTCTTCACGGCCGCGTTGAGCCGGTATTCGGTGGTGAAAAAAGCTTGTGCGCTGCCGTCGCGGCGCAGGCCCATGTCATAGATGGCGCGGATGTCGCCGCCAGCACAGAACGCGCGGCCTGGAACGGCATCGATCAGAACAGCGTGAATGTCCGGATCGGCCGCCCAGCCGCCCAATTGCGCGCGCATCGACGCACACATCTCATAGGTCAGCGCGTTGAGCGCCTTGGGGCGGTTCAGCGTGATATGGCCGAGCCTGCCTTCCCGGCGGAACACAATATCGTCGTTTTCCATGCGGCCAATGTAAGCAAAATGCGAGGACGTTGAAGGCTCACGGCGAGCGACTATAGTGCGCTGTCTCGCAAATCGTATCAGGTCGAAGCCCCATGCCGCTTACCCCCCCTGCTTACCCCAATATGCGCATGCGGCGGTTGCGGCGGCACGATTGGGCCCGCCGGCTGGTCGCCGAGAACAGGCTCAACGCGTCCGATCTGATCTGGCCGCTGTTCGTGGTCGACGGCGAGAACAAGCGCGTGCCGATTTCCTCCATGCCGGGCGTGGAGCGGCTGTCGGTCGACAACACGGTCGCGGCGGCCGAAGAAGCGGCCTTGCTCGGTATTCCGGTGGTGGCGCTTTTTCCCAACACGGACGATTCCAAGAAGACCGCCGACGGGCGCGAGGCGGAAAATCCGGACAATCTCGTCTGCCGTGCGGTGCGCGCGATCAAGCAGGCGGTGCCCGATATCGGCGTGATGTGCGACGTGGCGCTCGACCCCTATACCAGTCACGGGCATGACGGCGTCCTGATTGACGGCTATGTCGCCAACGATGCAACGGTCGAGATCCTGATCCAGCAATCGCTGGTCCAGGCCGAAGCCGGCTGCGACATCCTTGCGCCGTCCGACATGATGGACGGGCGCATCGGCGCCATCCGGCAAGTGCTGGAGGCAAAGGGACACGAGGACGTGATCCTGCTTGCCTATGCGGCGAAATATGCGTCGGCGTTTTATGGACCGTTCCGCGACGCGGTGGGCTCCGCCAAGGCGCTGACCGGCGATAAGCGCACCTACCAGATGGACCCGGCGAACACCGACGAAGCCTTGCGCGAGGTCGCACTCGACATCGCTGAAGGCGCGGACATGGTGATGGTGAAGCCGGGGCTTCCCTATCTCGACGTTCTGCGCCGCGTGAAGGATGCGTTTGGGATGCCGACAATCGTCTATCAGGTGTCCGGGGAATATTCGATGCTGATGGCCGCCATCGAACGCGGCTGGCTGGACGCGGAGCGCGCCATCCCGGAGGCGCTGACCGCTTTCAAGCGGGCCGGCGCGGACGCGATCATCACCTATTTCGCGCGCGACATGGCCCGGAAGCTCAAGGCACGATAGTCAGAGTTCGCCGATCCCTTTGCGCTGCTGTTCGATTTGCGCCTGCACGAGCGCCAGGAATGCGAGCGCGCGCATGTTCGCCGGATTGTTGGAATTGCGCACGTGCTCCAGATGCACGACGGCCTCATCCACCGCTTCCTGAGCGGCGGCAAGTTCGGGGTCCGGGCCGCGGGACGGCATCATCGTCTGGGCAACTGCAATTCCAGCGGCGAAAGTCAGTGCGAAACTTCCGCACACAAGGACGGTCTTGATACGCGCCATGTCCAGCTCCCAGAGGCTCGCGGATTGGAACTGTATCACAAACGCGAACGCCGGCGTGACGTGAGGTTCAGGCCTTAATCGTCTCGACCAGGCTGCGCAGCAGAATCTCTGCCCGCGACGGTGCAACCGCCAAGCCCGCCTGCTTCTGTCCGAGGTCGATGACGTTCTCGAGGATCAGCAGCGCAAGCCCATGGACGGCGGCCCACACCGCCAATCCGCCGGCCGTGTCGCCGAGTGCATTGCCGATATCTTCGCCGATTGCGTGGGTGGCTTCGGCAAGACCTGGAAAATCGCCCCGGTTGGGAAGTTCGGAACCCAACATCAACCGGAACAGGCCCTCGTGCCGCGCCGCAAAGCGCAGATAAGCGCCTCCGATCCGGACGATGCGGTCGGCGGGATCGCACGGCGCGCCGGCCGCCTGCGCCAGTTCGGCACGCAATTGCGTGAGGCCTTCGGCAGCCACATCGGCGAGCAGCGCCTCGCGACTCGCGTAATGGCGATAGGGCGCTGCGTGAGAGACCCCGGCGCGGCGTGCCACCGAGCGCAGCGACAAAGCGGCCAGCCCCTCCTCTGCGAGGATGGCGCGGGCGGCGTCGCGGAGTGCAGCCGCGAGATCGCCATGGTGATAAGGGCGTTCGGTCGGTTTGGAATCCATGTCGCTAAGGATGGGCCATGCCCGGCATTGCGCCGGCGCCTGCGGGCCCGCGTGAGCCTATCGGCTCGATCTCGATCTGCACCTGCACGTTGCCGGCCTTCGCGAAATTGAGAGTGGCCGGTATATGCGTGCCGGTCTTGAGCGGCCCTTTCAGCCCGCTCAGCATCACGTGGTAAGCCGCCAATGGGCCCAGATTCACCATGGCGCCCGGAGGAATCGCGATGCCGCCCGAAACCGTGCGCATGCTAATGACGCCATCTGTTTTCGTCATTTGATGGATTTCGAATTTCCCGGCAACCGGACTTGTGCCGCCGAGCAGCGTATCGGCGGTATCGCCGTGATTCATGATCGTCGCATAGACGCCCGCCGTCGTCGCGCCTCCCGGAGTCGCCGCGCTCCAGGGTTGCTCGATCATGATGGAGCCAGCCATGTAACTCGGCGGCGTCTTGGCGGCGGTTAGTTGCAGCTTAACGGCAGGACGTTTGAGATCGCCCCAAGGCCGCCCGGCCGCGGGCGTTTCGGTCCACGACATCTCCCCTTTCTCGCATTGCTGTACCGCGGGAAAATAGAGCGGCCCCTCGCCGGCCGGCAGCTTGAGGAGGAGGCCGAACTGATCGGCGGTCTTCGCGTCCAGTTGTCCGCGCCAGGTCACGGCGGAGACCCGGCCCTGCGTGCGTTCGCCGGTCAGCGTCCAGCCCGGTTTGGCAGGCGTATCGAGCACGGTCACGCCGTCGGGAATCTGCACGCGCAAGGCAATGGTCGGCGAACCATTGCAGCCATGCTCGATCTTGAAGAAGGCCGCGTAATTTTGTCCGGCTTCAAAGATCGGCTGCGACAGGACGACGTGAGCCGAAGCGGGCGCGGCAAGACCGGCTAACAAAGCCGCCAACGGGAACGCATAACGGAAACTCATGGCTTGCTCCCTTTCCCCCACCGCTCAGAAATTGTACGCCAATTCCACAATCGCGGAACGCTGTGGAAACGGATGGAACAGGAAGTATTTCCGGTTGTTCAGATTGTCGATGCCAAGAGCCGCGCTCCAATGTGCATTGATCTGATAATTCACTCGCGCATCCACTACCAGATAGCCGTCGAATCCCTGGAAAGTGTGGGTATACACGTCCGAATTGTCGATTGTCGCGAAAACCCTGGTACTGGCTCGCGCTGCCAGCGTGTAGCTCCATGTTTCGTTGGGGCGATAGGTCGCAACCAGGGCTCCACGCCAAGCCGGTACTTGCGGGATGCGCTTGCCCACGGCGGGGGTGAAGGCAGGGTCCGACACGATGCGCGGATCGACATAGGTGAGGCTTCCCTGCAGGGAGAGGCCGCTTACCAGCACGTCGTCCTGCTCGAACGACGCTTCCGCGCCATAAGTGCGGACATGGTCGACATTCTGCACGTAATTGAACAGTGTGGTGGAGCCCGTCACCAGCGGCGCGCTTTGAGAAATCAGCGCGTCCGAAATATCCTCCTTGAAGACAGAAAACCGTAACTTTCCGTCCAGAACCTTCCGTTCGACGGCAAGTTCGGCCGACAGCGCGTGTTCGGGTTTCAGATTGGGATTGGGAACGCTCAGCACCGCACCCGTGGTGATCGCCTGATAGAGTTCCGTAACGGTCGGATAGCGGTAGGCTCCGCCGAAAGACATTGTTGCCAGCCAGTTGCTCGCAATCTGCCAGGAAAGCGCCGCTTTGGGGGACACGCCGGAGGAACTCAGCTTCGGCTGCTCCACGGAAAGCGGCGGGCTGAGCGAGTAGTTGAACCCATTATAGGCGCGCCACGATTCGTAGCGCGCGCCCAGCGTCAGCCGGAAATCCTCCGCAAACCGCCACGCGTCCTGTACCCAGAGGCCGTAGGTCTCGGTCTTTCCGCCGGCCACTGTGGCGAGCGCGCCCGGATTGCCCAAGATCCAATTCGCAGTGTTGTATTTGTTGTTGGCAAGCGTGTAGCGGTCAGCATGGGCACCGAAGCTGATCTGGTGCGCGCCTTCCATGCCTTGCGGCCGGAAATAGGCCTTGGCGTCAAGCGTCATCCAGCCGGTGCCGCCCATGTCGGTGATGGTGCCGGCGCCACCGCCAAGCGCGGCCGGCAATGCCACGCTCGGGATTCGCTGTTGATCCTTGTCGAAATCGTAAAGGCTGGCGATGAGGCTCCAATCCCACATCCCACCCGTATCGGAGGTGAGCGCGAGACTGTGCATCCAATGAGTTTCCTCCAGCCGGTAGACATTGTTTGAGAAAGAAGTCGCGGGGATGGAATAAGAGAAACCGCCGATGTTCAGAGTGCCGGAATAGGCGGGGACGCCGGAGGCGTTCTTCAGATAGGTCTGCACACCCGCGGCATCGTCGTTGAGGAACAGCCCGGCGGTGTAGGCGAGACTGACGCCGGGCGCCAAATCGTAGGAGAGTTTGAGCGTAAGATTGTCCTGCCTCTGGCGCTCGAGGCTCCCTGCGCCCAGCACCGCAATCGCCGTTCCTGTTCGATTGAGATCGTCGAATGCGCCCGCCACCACGGTCCCCGCTGCACTCGGCAGCGATGGACGCGTAGCCGCGATGTAAGTGAGCGGCTGGCCGACGCTGTAAAGGTGGTTCACGCTGGCGCGCCAGGCGAAATTGCCGAGCCGGTCGCCCATCAGGCCGGACAACTCATAGGCCGGATAGCCCGAACTGGTCGAATATTGATTGAAATCCTGCACCACGGCCTGGGTGCGCGCCATCGAAACAAATTGGTCCGGCATCCGCGTCTGAATCTCGATCACGGCGCCGATGGAATTGCCGGGATATTCCGCGGCGAAAGGCCCGTAGAGCACGTCGATGCGCTGAATTTCCTCAGGCGCGACCATGCCCCAGCGTGGACTGGCGAAGGAATTGTTGTTGCCGATAAGCGCCGACAGCAGCACGCCGTCCGCATAGATCAGGCTGCGCGCGCTCGAACCCACTCCGGAGGTACGTGTGGTTACCGGCGCCTGGGTGTCGCCAATATGGCGTTTGCGCACGAGGATGTCGGGAAGATATTTCAGCGCATCTTCCGTATTGGTGACGTTTACCGATTTCGCCAGGTCATCGACGGTGACGCTTTCGACCGTCGACGGCAGGACATCGCGCTGGGCGACCGAACGCTGCGCCTGAATCACCACCTGCTCCGGCGCGCTCGTTTGCGCGGCGGCAGCGTTTGCAAGAAACGCAAAACCAGTGCCCGCCACAAGGCGGACGCGTAAAATGGAAAACACGGGAATGCTCCTACCTGAAAGGGAACGGCTCGCGCGCCGCTCCCCTCGGGAGCAGCGCTTACGCTAGAGCTTTCAACGGGAAGCCCGGCGGACCGCGCGTGACATAGGAGACATGATGGCGGTTGCGGACGCGCACGCGAATGGCGGCGGATGCGCGTTGCGGCACGAAGAGCGGCACAAACAGGAAAAGGAGCGCCGCCGGGATGAAGGCGCCCGCGGCATGCATCGCGACGCAAAGCGGGCAGGTCTGATCCTGCGACGGTGTATTGGGAACCGGCTTGCCATCCGCATCGACCGTCACGGTCTGGAAACCATGCGCGGTGCAGAGCACGATGGCGGTTCCGCCAGCAGTTCCGCCCATCAGTCCGGCAGCACACAGCGGCGCCAGCGCCTGCACTATCAGCGCGGCAAGCCCAAGCCAGAGCGCAAGCGCTTTGGCGAGGTCTTTACCGAATAGACGCGCGAATTTCACGGCGAGGGCCCGATGGTTCGTGCAATGGCTTAGCGCAATTCGCTGCGCAGGCCAACGCGGCACAAAGCCAACAGTCCCCTACTCCATCGCCAGTTCAGCCGAGCTGACACGGGCAGCGCGCGGCTTCTTCATGAAGAAGAGCAGCGGCAGAAGGGGCAGGCAGACCCAGAACATCAGGAGGAAATCGTTGGCATAGGCCGATATCAGCGCGTGGTTCTGCACGAGTGCATTCGCGCCTTGGACTCCAAAGGGCGTCATCGGATTGAGGAACAAACCCGCGCTGCCGGACTGCACGGCGCGATTGAACGGCGTGAATTGCTCGGCGTATTGGGCGTGCAATGTCTGCACGCTCGTAGCGAGCAGTGCTGACGTCACCGAGACGCCGATGGCGCTGCCGATATTGCGGGAGAGCGAGAACAGCGCCGCCGCGTCGGTCCTGAGCTTGGGATCGAGTGTGGCAAATCCCACCACCTGCAATGGAATGAAAATAAAGGAGATGCCAACCCCCTGAATCATCGTGACGACGGAAAGCCGCCATATACTGACAGCGGGTGTCCAGCCGGTCATATCCCACATCGCCCACGCCATGCAGAGCACACCGATGCCCATCAGCAGGCGCGGATCGACAATGCGCGTAAGGCGTCCGGCAATGACCATCACGACCATGGCTCCGATGCCGCGCGGCGTCATCAAGAGGCCGGTCTCGGTAACCGAATAGCCTCCGAGATTCTGCAAATAGGGCGGCAACAGCGCCGAGCTCCCGAGCAACACGACGCCAACCGCGAACATCGTGAGAAACCCGGAAATGAAACCGATATCGGTGAACAATTTCGGCGGAATGAAGGGCTTCTCGGCCGTGAACATGTGCACAAGGAAGATGTACAGGCCGAGCCCGGCGAGCACCGTATCGATGATGATCTCGCCCGAATTGAACCAGTCCTGCGAGGGACCGCGGTCGAGCATCAATTGCAGCGCACCGAGTCCCAAGGAAAGCGCGCCGAAGCCCATCCAATCGAACCGCAAATGCGTGTCGCGATGCTTTTCCTTCAGGAACAGAGCGAGGCCCGCAACCGCCACGATGCCGAACGGCACATTGATGAAAAATACCCACCGCCAATTGTAGAGATCAGTGAGATAGCCGCCGAGCGTCGGACCCAGAATTGGCCCGATCATTACCCCGGTCGCCCAGATGGACATCGCCATGCCGCGCTGCTCGGCCGGATAGAGGTCGAGCATGATGGATTGCGAAAGCGGGACCAGTGCCGCACCGAAACAGCCTTGCAGGAAACGGAACACGACCTCCTGGGGCAGGCTTTGCGCAAGCCCGCACATCATGGAGGTGACGGTGAACCCGACCAGCGTGAAGATGAAGAACTGCTTGCGTCCGAAACGGGCCGCGAGCCAGCCCACCGGCGCTGTCAGGATCGCCGCAGCAATGACATAAGAGGTCAACACCCAGGTGATCTGGTCGCGGCTGGCGCCGAGGCTTCCCTGCATATGCGGCAACGCGACATTGGCGATGGTGTTGTCCAGCGCCTGCATCAGCGTTGCGATCATGGTGCAACCCGTCACCAGATAGCGGTGGCGGGTCCAATCGCGATTGATCGGTCCGGAGGCAGCCATCAGAAGAGATCGTTCAGCGTGCGCTTGTGATGGGTGTCGATCTCGACGTTGGTGCTCATTCCCGCGCGGATCATGGAGACGTCTTCGCCGTCATCGAAGGTGATCCGCACCGGCAGCCGCTGCACGATCTTGACCCAATTGCCGCTGGAATTTTCCGACGGCAGCACGGAGAACTGCGCGCCCGTGGCCGGGGCAATCGCCAACACCTTGCCGTGCCAAACCCGGCCCGGATACGAATCGATGGTGATCTTCACCTCCTCGCCGGGATGGATATAGGTGAGATCGGTTTCCTTCAGATTGGCGGTGATCCATTTGCTGCCGTCGGCGACGAGCGCAACCGCGCTCGTCGGCACGAAAGAGGCCAGGGTCGATACCACCATTGCGCCGGGCTGCAGCGAGGAGACTTGCGTCACCGTACCGTCGAAGGGCGCTTTCACCACCGTATGATCGAGTTGGCGCTGGGCTTCGTCGCGCGCGGCTTTGGCCTGGAGATACTCCGGATGGTTTTCAACCGGTATGCCGACGCGCCCCCCAAGCTTGGCCAATTGGACCTCGGCCTGCCCCTGGAGCGAGGCGGTCTGCGATTGCGTCGTGTGCAACGTCGCCTGTGCCTGATCGACGTTCTGCTGCGCGGTGCCCCCGATGCGCAGAAGCGCATCCTGCCGCTTGAGCGTTGTGTCGGCGAGCTGAACCTGGGCTTGCTGCGCCTCGATATCGCTCAGCATGCGGCGATAATCCTGTTCCATCGACTTGATGGTGAGGGCGGTCTCGGCCATTTTCGATTGCGCCTGATCGAGCGCGATCTTGAACGGTAGAGGATCGAGCCGGAACAGGACATCGCCCTTGTGGACGGTCTGGCCTTCCTTCACATCGACGTCGAGGACGAGACCGGAGACGTCGGTCGACACCATCAGCTTATTGGCGTCCACGAAGGAGTCGTCGGTGCTGATGTAGCGCCCGCCGGAGAGCCAAAAATAAAGCCCGCCGACCACCACCGCGATGACGCCGCCAAGCATCAGCACGGCGCGTATGATGGGGAGGCGCCGCGAGCGGCGCCCAGAGCCTTTGGCCTTCACGGCTTCGCGGCGATTTTCGACAATGGCATCCATGATCAAGCACTCTTCATATTGGGACGTTCGGGGGCGAGGTTCACCTTCATCTGCAGAAGGCAATCGATGGCCGCGTCCAGATCTTTCTGTGGGATTTCTGCCGTCAGGATGGCGTTCAACTCGGCGCGGGCCTTCACGATTTCCTCGAGCATGGGCTCCGCGGCGGGCCGGAGATGGAGCCGCCAGATGCGGCGGTCGGTGGCGTCCGGGCGGCGCTCGACGAAGCCACGCGCTTCCAGGCGGTCCACCAATCGGCCCACCGTGATGGGCTCGACCTCGATCAGGGTGGCAAGTTCGTTCTGCGACATGCCGGGCTGGCGTTCGAGGCGCACGAGGATCATCCACTGGGCGCGTGTCATGCCGTGGGCGCGGGCCCGCGCGTCGGCGAGTGTACGCATCAGCCGGGCTACGTCGGAGAGGACCACCAGGGGGTCACGGTCGGGGCATTGCATCTTCATAACGCAGGTGAATATAAGCAGCGTTATGAATTCCGCAAGCCCCAAATGCGGCCTCATATGAGGAATTTAACCATGTTTGGCATGGCCGGACTTGACCCGGCCGCTGCGACCACGCGTCCATAGACCATGCGACGGATAAGACGCTGGTTGAGATGGATCGGCTTGGGCCTGGCGGCAGCGGCGGTGGCGGCCACTCTGCTGCTGGTCGATTTCGCCCGCTCCTTCCAGCGTTCCGTGCCCATTTATGACGGCAGCGTGAGCGTCGCCGGCGCGAGTGGACCGTTGCAGATTCTGCGCGACCGCTACGCCATCCCTCATGTCGAGGCGGCTTCGTTTCGCGATGCTGCCTTCGGGCTCGGCTACGCCCACGCCCAGGACCGCCTTTGGCAGATGGAGCTGGCGCGCCGCTTCATCCAAGGGCGCCTCGCGGAGCTGTTCGGGGCCACCGCCGTCAACAGCGATACGCTGATGCGCACGATAGACCTCTACGGTGCTTCCGAAGAAGCCGTGAAGCACCTTTCTCCGGAAGGCCGGCGGGTGCTCCAGAGCTATGCCGACGGAGTGAACGCCTATCTGAAGGGCCATAAAGGGCCGTGGCCGATCGAGTTTGTGCTGGCCGGAGATACCCCGCCCGAGACCTGGACACCGGCCGACAGTATCGCGGTGCTCAAGGGAATGGCCTTTCAACTCTCCGGCAACGCGTTCGAGGAGGCGGCCCGCGCTCAGCTTGTCCCCGTGCTCGGTCGCGCCGGCGTGCAGGACTTCTTTCTGCCGTTTGGCGAAGCGCCGCTGCCATCCTATCTCGACACGCTCTATGGCTCGGTTCAGACGGGCGAAGCCGGGCCGGTGCCCGACACCACGGCCTCGGACAATTGGGCGGTGGATGGCGCTCATTCCGTGACCGGCAAGCCGATGCTCGCCAACGACCCGCATCTCGGGTTCTCGATTCCCTCGGTGTGGTACCTGGCGCATCTGTCGTTCGGAGATGAAGACATCGTCGGCGGCACCCTGGCGGGCGTGCCTGCGATCGTTGCCGGGCGGAACCGTCACGTGGCCTGGGGTGAGACCAATACCGGCCCAGATACGCAGGACCTCTATTTCGAAAAGCTGAACCCCGACAACCGGCGCGAATATCAGGTGCCGGGCGGCTGGGCCGAGTTCGAGAACCGGGTGGAGCTGATCAAGGTTCGTTTCGGCGCCGACCGCCGGGTGCTGGTGCGCTCGACCCGACACGGGCCGGTGATGCCGGAGACGTCCTCACTGGGCGCGGCCTCCCCGCCCGGATATGTGTCGGCGCTCGACTGGACGGCGCTCGCTTCGGACGACACGACATTCGACGCGCTGATGGGAATTGACCGGGCCAAAACGGCGGTAGACATAAAGACAGCCGGGCGCTTTATCGTCACGCCGATGCAGAACATCGTCTATGCCGACGATGGCGGCCATATTGGATTGATGCTGCCGGGGCGCGTGCCCATACGGTCGGACAAGAACGACAGCTTTGGCCTGGTGCCCGCTGAAGGCTGGGATGGGCGCTACGATTGGCAGGGATTCATCCCGCCGGAGGACATGGTCTCGGTGGAGGATCCGCCGTCCGGCAGGATCGCCACGGCCAACAACGACACGGAGCCCAAGGGCTATCCCTACACCCTGACGCGCGAATGGGAGACGCCTTACCGGTTCAACCGCATCGATCAGTTGCTGGCGGCAACATCCAAGCATTCGCTTGAAAGTTTCAAGGCGATTCAAACGGATACGATAGATACTTACGCGCTTGACCTGAAGCGGCGGCTGCTGGCGGCAGGTCCGTTCGAGGGGGCGGACGCGCAAGCCGCCCGGTTGGTGGAACAATGGAACGGCGCCATGCTGGCGGCGCGTCCCGAGCCCCTCATCTTCGCCGCCTGGGCGCGCGCGCTCGCTCGCCGCATCTATGGCGACGAACTGGGCCGGCGCTTCCCCAATTTCTGGGGCTACCGGACCGAGTTCACGCTGCGGGTGCTCGATGCCAAGGAGGGCGAAGAGCGCTGGTGCGACGACAAGGCCACGCCGGAGGTCGAGGACTGCCCCTCGCGCATCCGGCTCGCGCTGCACGACGCCGTGACCGAGCTCTCCGCCCAATACGGCTCCGATCCCGCGCGGTGGCGGTGGGGCGATGCGCACCACGCCGTCCATGAGGCCGCACCCTTTGGCTCGTTCCCGTTGATCGGCGGATACTTCAACCGCGAGGTCGAGATGGACGGGGGGCCGTTCACATTGCTCCGGGCCGACCATTCCATGCGGAGCCCCCGCCCCTATGCGGCGATCCACGGGGCCGGCTTCCGCGGTATCTACGATCTCGCCGACCCCGACCGCTCCCTCTTTGTCATCTCGACCGGCGAATCGGGGAACCTCTTCTCGCCCCATTATGACGATCTGATCCCCATCTGGGCCAAGGGCGGGTACATCACCATCCCGACCGAAAGGCGGGCGGTCGAAGCGGCCGCCGTCAGCCGCCTGAACCTTCAGCCGGTGAAGTCGGCCGCCGCCCCGTAGCGGCCGCGGTAATAAAGCAGGGGCTTTTCACCCTTGCGTTCCGGGTCCGGCACATAAGTGAAGCGCTTGACCTTTCCCACTAGGATCAGATGGTCCCCGCCCTCATAGCGGGCATGGGTCTCGCACTCGAAGACTGCCAGCGCCTCCCCAAAAGTGGGCGGCCCGAGTTCCGTCGGCAGGGTTTCCACCTCGTCAACATAATGGGCGCCCTTCATGGCAAAGCGGATGGCGATGGGCGCTCCGCTCGCCGCCAATACGCTGACCACGAAGCCCTCCACGGTGCTGAGCACGTCATAGGTCGCCGACCGGCGGCCAAGGCTCCACAGCACCAAGGGCGGATCGAGCGAAAGGGAGGTGAAGGAATTGGCCGTCACCCCTACCGCCTTCCCGTGGCGGGCAAGCGCCGTCACCACCGTGATTCCGGTGGCAAAGCAACCGAAGGCATTGCGCAACTCGCGTGTGTCGATTTCGGACAAAGGGGCCACACACATCCTTAAGGGCTGGCGGTCATTGTATGACCCTGACGATCAAGCGAGCGCGCGATCCTCACAAGGCGCGCCGCACGGGCAATGGGTGGTACAGGATGGCAGGCGACGCCGTCATCATCAAACGCATCAAGAAGGGCGGTCACGGCGGCCATCACGGCGGTGCGTGGAAGGTTGCGTATGCCGACTTCGTGACCGCCATGATGGCGTTCTTTCTGCTGATGTGGCTGATCAACACCACGACACCGGAGCAGAAGCGCGGCATCGCGGATTATTTCGCGGCCCAGAACGTCTCGAAGACGTCCTCCGGCGCGGGCGGCGTGCTGGCCGGAAAGGTGTTCGGGGACGAAGGCGCGCGCGCTGGCGGCGCCATGTCCGCTATCGCCAAGATGACCCCGCCCAAGCCGCAGCAGGAGACCCGCTCCAAGTCGGCCGGGGAGGCGAAGGGCGGTTCCACCGAAGCCCAGGGCGACGCGGCCCAGAGCCAGGAAAAAAGCGACGACAATCGCGAGCGCCAGCTCCCCTCCGACCAGCACCGGTTGTTCGAGCAGGCGCAGATATCGCTCCGTCAGGCGATGCAACAGATGCCCGACATTGCCGAACTCTCCCGCAATATCGTCATGACCGAGACGCCAGAGGGCTTGAACATTCAGCTCGTGGACCAGACAGGCCAGCCGATGTTCGAGCCCGGTACCGCCAATCTCACCCCCCGGACCCGCCTCCTGCTGCAGCAGGTGGCCAAGATCGTGGACCGCCTGCCCAACCGTATTGCCATAACCGGTCACACCGATGCCGCGAAATTCGTCGGCACGGGCGGGACGACCAACTGGGAGCTTTCGGCCGCCCGCGCCAATGCCGCCCGCGCCGTGCTGGCGACGGAGGGGGTGGATTCCGACCGCATCTACCAAGTTTCGGGCAAAGCCGGCTCCGATCCTCTTTACCCGGATGACCCTTATGCCTCGTCCAACCGGCGGATCGGCATTCTCTTGATGAGCGAGGCCCCGGTGGTCCCGCCCGGACACAAGCTCTGATTCCCGCCGCTTTTGTGGAGCGCGCGGCGGAACTAACCTTTCGACGCAAAATACGTTGGCACTGAGCGTTGTTCCTGTTCATAATCTGAGCTTGTTCGCGTAATTTGGCCTGCGCATCCGCCCGAGGCGGGGACATTGACCGAGCACTACCTCTCACGTCTGCCGCAATTTTTCCTGACGCCCGGGGGGGCGTGCCCCTACCTGCCCGGCAAGGTGGAGCGGAAAGTCTTTGCCCGCCTGATGGGCCCGCATGCCGCCCCTTTGAATGACGCCCTCACCCATTCCGGATTCCGGCGCAGCCAGATGATCGCCTACCGGCCGGCCTGCGATGGGTGCGCCGCCTGCGTATCGGTGCGGGTGGTGACGGAGGAGTTCTCGCCCGGCCGCACCATGCGGCGCATGGAAAAGCTCAACGGCGATTTGGTCTGCACAATGGTGCCCCCGGAAGCCACGCGCGAGCAATTCGCGCTGCTGCAAACCTATCTCGCGAGCCGCCACGCGGGCGGCGGCATGTCTGACATGGGATTGTTCGATTACGTCGCCATGGTCGAGGAGACGCCGGTCGAAACGATGCTGGTGGAATATCGCGTGCGCTATCCCGACGGCGGTGCCGGTGCGCTGGTGGCCTGCGCGCTGACCGACGTGCTGAAGGATGGGCTGTCGATGGTGTACAGCTTCTTCGACCCGTCGCTCGCGTTCCGGAGTCTGGGGACATACATGATCCTGGATCACGTGAATTCGGCCCGCGCGAAGTCGCTGCCCTATGTGTATTTGGGCTATTGGGTGCGCGGCAGCCGCAAGATGGATTACAAGGCGCGCTTCCAGCCGCTCGAAGCGCTTGGCCCTTCAGGCTGGCGGCGGCTGCCACCGGCCGAATAAGGCTTCCCTCTCTCTTCCGCGACCGGACTCAAGCGGCCAACCGGCCGGCGTTTCCCATGCTGAGAGGCCGGCGCGCTCGACCGGGTGCGGGGAACGTTACAAGGGCGCACTTTCACCGCGGTCACAACTTTATTCCAGAACCAAGCCTCTGCGCGAAACGTTCTAACTCAACCCCCAGTGGGCGAACGTTCGTGGACATTAGAACGGAAACGCCGCAACAGCGCCGCGAACGCTTCCTGCGGCTTGCAGCAGAAGCTGTGGCCGAAAGCTTCAGAGTATACGGCCAGGAGCATCAGCAAACTTGGGAGGCAATTGCTCGCGCCTGGATCACGCTTGCAAACGAGATCATGCCGCCGGAGTGAAACGGGGGGGCCTCTTGGCCGGCGTGACCGGCTACCAGCCCGGTACCCTTGCCGCGATTACCCCAGCATAGGGCCGTTCCCGCGCTCTCGTCGAAAATCGTCGGTTGCCTCCCATGGGCCAGCCGCTCACATTCGGCGTGGGGCAGGTTCGATGAGGGGCGAACATGTATGCGCGTATGAGCAGGGCGAGAATAAAGCCCGGCGCCTCGGCCGAAATCCGGCTGCTTTGCCAGCAGCTGGGGAGCCAAAATGCGGAATTCACGGGACTGAAATATTGGTTCACGCTCATCAATGAGGCAGGCGAGGTCGTCGTCCTGTCGGTCTTCGACACCCGGAAGGACCGCGACGCCGCCGCGGGAACGAATCAAAGACGATGGGCCGACGCGAAGCACTTGCTCGAGCACGACCCTATCGTGACGAATTACGAAGTTGCGGCCGTGCACGAGCCATAACAAGCTCTATTCACGCCAGCCGTTCGTCTGATCCAACCATATTACAGAATGGTCAGTCCGGACCGCCGAAGCGGGCTTCCCATTGGGCGATTTGCTCGTCGGTGATTTTCGCGAACAGCACATCGGGCGGATGAATCGCCTGCCCCGGCGCCAGGCCGTCGAGGAACTCAGCCATTGGTTCGTCCGGCCACGGAATAATGTCGGGGGCTTCCTGCACCGCTTCGTGAATCTTCTTCGCCGAGGAGGGGATGAACGGCCACGAGAGATGCCCGAATAGATGCACGAGGTTGAGCCCCATGCGCACGCTTGCGGCCGCCCGGTCGCGGTCTGTCTTGACCCACGTCCAGGGCGCCGCCTTGGTGAGATATTCGTTGCCCAGGACCCAGATCGCGCGCAACTCGGCCGCGGATTTGCGGAACTCCATGCCTTCCATGAAGTCCGTATACTGAGCGATACGGCTGTCCAGCTCGGCTGCGAGAGCCGCTTCGTCCGGCCCGTATGAGCCGCCTTCGGGGACCGCGCCCTCGAAGCGTGCAGCGCAGAACCGCGTCACGCGGTTGACGAAATTGCCGACCACGTCGGCCAGATCCTTGTTCACCTGGCCCGCGAAATGCTGCCAGGTGAAATTCGTATCCGAGCCCTCCGGCGCGTTCGCCATCAGATAATAGCGCCAATAATCGGCCGGCAGGATCTCCAACGCGGTATCCATGAAGACGCCCCGCTTCTGGGAAGTGGAGAATTTGCCGCCGTAATAATTGAGCCAGTTGAAGCCCTTCAACCGGTCGACGAGCTTCCACGGCTCGCCCGAGCCCATGACCGTCACGGGGAAGCCGACCGTGTGGAAAGGCACATTGTCCTTGCCCATGAATTCGTAATAGCGGACGTCGCTCGCCTTATCGCCATACCACCAGTCGCGCCAGGCATCGCCTTTGTTGTTCGCGTCGGCCCATTCCTTGGTGGCGCCGATATATTCGATGGGCGCGTCGAACCAGACGTAGAAGACCTTGCCCTTCAACTGCTTGTCCGCGATGTCGTCGGGCACCGGCACGCCCCATTCGACGTCGCGCGTGATGCCGCGGTCCTGTAAGCCTTCATCGAGCCATTTGTAGGCGATGGAGGTGACGAGCGCGGGCCATTGATCTTCGTGGCTGCCGATCCATTCGCGCAGCTGCGGCACGAATTCGGACTGTTTCAGAAACAGATGCGCGCTGTCGCGGATTTCGATGTCGGTGGAATCCGATAGCGCCGAGCGGGGCTCGATCAGATCAACCGGATCGAGCACCCGCGTGCAATTCTCGCATTGATCGCCGCGCGCAGCCCCATAGCCGCAATGAGGACAGACGCCGATGACGTAGCGGTCCGGCAGGAAGCGTCTATCCGCGTTGGAATAGACCTGTTTCGTGGTACGCACATCGAGGAAGCCGCGCCGCCAAAGCGCGCGGGCGAGATGCTGCGTCAGTTCGTGATTCTGCGGATTGGACGAGCGGCCGAAATGGTCCCAGGAAAGCTCGAATCCGTCGCCCGCCTGCTTCTGGAGGCGGAACTGCTCGTCGCAGAAGGTCCGCACGTCCATGCCCGCTTCGGACGCAGCGAGTTCCGTCGTCGAGCCATGCTCGTCCGTGGCGCAGATGAGGAGCGTCTCGCGGCCGCGGGCGCGCTGGAAGCGGCCGAAAACGTCCGCCGGCAATTGCGAACCCGCCAGCGTGCCCAGGTGCTTGACGCCGTTGATATAGGGCAGCGCGCTGGTGATCAGCACGCGGAAATCAGTGGAACCTCTGGGCATTCGGGCAACCGTGGCTTGCAGGATGGACAAGGAATCCGGACATTAGACCAACGGCCCCGCCACTTGCATCCTTAAACGAGGCCACGGAGCGCGCGAGTGAGCGACCTCAAGATCAACACGCGAACCATCCGGTCGAATCTGATTGCGGGCGTGCTGACGGTCATTCCGCTTCTGGTGGTCTGGCTGGTGCTCGATTTCATTTTTTCGCTGCTGTTCGCGGTGGGCTCCCCGGTGGAGGAGGGGCTCACCATGTTCATCATGGACAGGCTCCCCCGCGCCGCGCCCCTGCTCGACAACACACTGTTCCAATGGTTCGTCGCGATCATCATCGCGGTTCTCCTGCTCTACACCATCGGGGCCATCGCCTCTCGCATGATAGGAAAGCGGCTGATCGCCGCCTTCGAAGGGCTGATCGCGCGAATCCCCGTGGTTGAGACGGTCTATTCGGCGTCGAAAAAGCTGATCGGCATCCTGGAGCAGAAACCCGAGGGCGCCGCGCGCGTCGTGCTGATCGAATTTCCCCATCCGGGTATGAAGGCTATCGGACTGGTGATGCGCGTTTTCAACGATGCGGCGACCGGCGAGGAACTGGCGGCGGTGTATGTGCCGACAACGCCCAATCCGACGTCAGGCTATCTCGAAATCGTGGCCGTCAAGGCTCTGGTGCCGACCTCCATGACGATGGACCAGGCGATGACGATGATCGTTTCCGGGGGCGCGGTGACGCCGGAGAGTTTCAGCGTCGCGGCGGCTCGGGTGCAGGCCAAAAGCCCGTTGACTAACCGCGATTTCATGAATTCGGCGTGATTGACATCTTCCCGGTCGCATCGACTTGCGGGGGGAGGCTGGGCTAAATTCCCGCCCGAAACAGATTTGAGATTTCGCACCCGAATGGGAACCCGCATCCTTATGGCCGGCGCGGCTTTGATTGGCGCGGCCCTCCTGCCCGCGCTTGCCGCCGGGGCCGAGGGTACCCCCGATTTCTCCGGGGCCTGGCAGAGCGCGCACCAGCGTAAATTCATCGCGCCCGAGAGCGGTCCTGGCCCCGTGGTCGACGATCCCGCCTATCCCCATCGCGGCCGCGGGGTGGACGCCAACGGCCGCGACACCGGCACCACGCCCTGGGTGGGCGACTGGCGCAATCCCAATCTTCAGCCCTGGGTTGCGGTTGCAGTGAAAAAGGCGGGCGACGACGACATGGCGGGCAAGGGCCACCCCACAGCGGAATCGAGCTGCTGGCCCGCGGGCGTGCCGAACATCCTGAATTTCTTCGAGCCCGCGTTCTTCCTGAAGCAGGGCGACGAGATCGCGATCCTGTATCAGCGCGGGCCGAATGTGCGGCACGTCTATCTCAACCGCGAGCATTCAAAGACGGTGAAACCCTCCTGGTACGGAGAATCGGTCGGCCATTACGAAGGCGATACCCTGGTCATCGACACCATCGGCTTCAACGACAAGACCGTGCTCGACAGCTTCATGACGCCGCACACGGACGCGCTGCATGTGGTCGAGCGTTACCGCGTGGACGAGGGCGGCAAGACGATGCGCGTCGATGTCCGGATCGAGGATCCCAAGGCGTTCAAAGCGCCCTTTTCCGAATCCGGCAGGTACCGGAAGACCAACCAGGCCCAGCTCGAAGAATCGATCTGCGCCGAAAACAACACCGATCAATTCACGGGGAAACTATTCCCGATTCCGGCGGCGAGCCGGTCGGACTTCTGAATGAGGAGAGCAAGCATGATCTGGCGGAATTCGGTGGGCGCAGTCGCCGTCCTTGCGTTGGGTCTGGGCTTGGCGCCGGCCGCCTCGGCAGCGTCCGCCGAAGGCGGAGAGGCTGGCGGGATTCCCGATTTCACCGGGCCCTGGAACAACGGCAACGCCTTCAAGCTCATTCCGGTACCGGGGAGCCCGAAGCCCGTGGACGACCTCGCGGGCTATGTGCATCACGAGCGCGGCGTGGATGCGAACGGCAAGGACTACAGCACCAACGCCTATATCGGCGACTACAAGAATTCGCTGCTCACCCCCTGGGCGCAGGCCATCCTGAAGAAGGAAGCCGAGGACGCGATCAAGGACAAGGATCCGTTCTGGCCGGCCACGTTCTGCTTTCCGTTCGGGCCGACGATGTTGCTGCAGCCTGAGCCGGTCGCCTTCCTGCAGGAGAAGGACAAGATCACTCTCTTCTATCAGCGCGACCACCAGGTGCGGCACGTCTATCTGAACGTGCCCCATTCCAAGACCGTAAAACCATCCTGGTACGGAGAATCGGTCGGCCATTATGAGGGCGACACCCTGGTCGTCGATACCGTCGGGTTCAACGGGAAGACCACCATCGACCGTTACGGTGTGCCCTATAGCGAGCAATTGCATTTGATCGAGCGCTACCGCATGGCCCCCGACGGCATGGCCATGCAGGCGGAAGTCACCTATGACGACCCCAAGGCCTATACGGCGCAATGGAAGGCGCTGATTCGCTATCGCAAGGGACGCGCGATGCCGGAGGAAACGGCTTGCGCCGAATCGCCGCTCGATCCGGTGACCGGCGAAATGAATCCCATCCCCGTGGCGCAGAAGGCCGATTTCTGACCGGGACGAGCGAAGCTCAGGCCGGCGCGAGAAACGAAAAATCCACAGGCGGGCTTCCCCGCCTGTGGCTCAGGCGTCCAATTCGCTTCGCTTAGATACTCAGGAGACGGGCGTCCGCACATCGCCGATGTGCGGACGCGTCACACTCAGAAAGCGGTGCTGTTAAACGGACCGACGTTCGGAAGCCACGGGTTCAAATTGCCGTTGCGCTGATGCGACTGGAGCGAGCCGCCACCGGTGTACCAGCGAAGACCGACATGCCAGATCGTGTCATGCGTGCTGGAGCCGAATGACTTGTCCTGGTCATAGGTGAAACCCGCATAGCCGGAAATCCCGTAATCCTCCGAGAACAGGAACTCGGCCGCAATTTCCCAAGCGGTGATGTTCAGATCCTCACGACCGCAGGTCTGACAGCCACGGCCGGTCACGATATCGGCCCATTCGACGCCGCCGGTGATGCCGAGGTCAGGCATGGCGTAGAACTCAAGTCCCGCACCGAGGTAATTGCCGCGTCCGCCGATATCCGATCCCGTGGTCCACAGCCAGCCGCCCTTCGCCATGCCGGTGAGATTGTCGAAGTACCATTCGCCGAACGCGCCGCCATTATAGGCGCTGCCGAAATGGGTCGCGTTCAAATAGGCCACATTCGCGCCGATGCGGCTGTCCATGCCCGCCCAGAACGCATTGCCATTGAAGTTCCAGTCTTCCTGGCTGAACTCATGCGCCCAGTTGTGCGTGTAGCTGGCGCCAACCTGAAAATTTAAGTTGGGCACATCGCTCAGCGGGCCGGCAACAGCACCGCCCAAAAGCCAGGACTTCACCGTGTCCGATCCGGACGAGCTGTTATCCGCGCTGGTGAAGCTGGTAGTCAACGTCCCTGCGAACCCGGTCAGCGTGGCCGCCGCCGCCTGCCCGGCCACAAGCGCCATCCCGAGTACACAAGCCGTCCCCAAAATCGTTGTACGTGTAGACATCGCAATCTCCTTCGTTTCCATGCGAAACCGTTGTTTCTTGTTTTGGAAAAACGGCCGCGTTGGCGGCGTCGAAGCGACTCCCCCAAGCGCGCTATTATCACAATTCCCCTAGTGGCTGTAGCCTGCTGCGCCCAAGCAGGGGGTTCGCAACGCAATTCCGTGGCGGGGCGTAACCTTGCTGCAACAGCCTTAATTTCGCTCCGGCGAGCATCAGAACCGCTCCCAGAACGAGAGCACCAAGCCGGTTTCCCCGCGGTCTGACCCAGCTACCACTGAGAGTATGCCAAACTGCAACCAGACGTGCGGCCCCACGCTTTGGGCCAGGGACAATTGGAGCTTGGACAGGCTGTAGCCGGTATAGGCGCCCTTAGCCGTCCCGGTGGTCCGGATGGAGAAGGATTGGAGCATCAGGAGCCCACCTTCCCAGGGCTCGATTCCGGCGCCCGTGTCGAGCACCAACTCGTCAGCGGGCGCCCCGCCCCGCCACCGCCATCCGGCCTCGACTCCTGCAAAGCCATGCCGGCCGAAAAGATCGAATCCCTCCCCGAACATCGCCCGCGCTTCGGCCCTGCCGTTCAGGCCCATGTCGGGAGTCAAAGCCGAGCGCCTGACGCCCGCGAGTCCGGCATCGATTTCGGCGGAAACGACGGAATCGCCCTCCTGGAACAGCAGCTTGCGCAACCCCGCCACCGCATTGTCGAAGTTGTTCCGGTTGCCTTCCGCCGTGGTCTGGCGCTGAAAATCGGAGTGCAGAATGGCGGTCAGCCCCGTCTCGGCGCCGAACTCCCCGTGGAGCGTCACGTCCTCCTGTTCGGCCCCTCCGGCGAGCCCCGCTTCCTGCCGGGTCATGGTAAGGCTCTGGATAATCTCGGACGCCCCTTCGGCCTTGGGCCAGGGATTGGCCTTTGCCACCTCGCTCGCGAAACAGGCGAGCACGATGATGATCGGAGCAAACCGCGCCAAGAGGGGCCGCCACTGATGAACCGGCCGCAGGTTTTCTGCTATCCCATGCTCGGTCTTCTCCCAACGGAAGGGATCGCAGCAGAGCTGCACGAGCGCCTTATAGGCGGCCGCCGAAATAAGAAGCCAGTACAGGCAAACGCCGAGCCCATAGAGCGCCAGATGGAGCCATCGCCGTCTGACGGGCGCCAGCACGGCAAGGAGTGTGAGCAGGAGATTGCCGGCAATGAGATTGACATAGGACACAACGGACACCGCCGGTCCGTATGCGCCAAGCACGTTGTCGGGAGCCCAAAGAGCAAGCGCCAAGGCGAGCATCCAGAAGAACGGAGCGAGGAGGCTGGTCATCACCGCGCCGAGCACGAACACGACAAAGCCCGCGAAGGGCAGGAAACCGACCGTGCGAATAAAGTCGGCAGGATCGCGCAAATGCACCAGCGAAGTCTGCATATAGCCCTTGAGCCAACGCGAACGCTGGCGAACCCAACCCTTGAGCGTGGGCGACGCCTCCTCAAAGGTCGATGAATCGATGGGAAGCACGCGGTAGCCCGCCCGCGCCAGCCTGACGCCGAGATCGGCATCTTCCGTCACGTTGAAGGCATCCCATCCGTATACGGAGCGTAGCACCCCGACGCGAAAATGGTTGGAGGTGCCGCCGAGCGGAATGGGAATGCCGAGCCGCGCCAGCCCAGGCAGTAGAAAATCGAACCAGCCGGCATATTCGAGCTCGAACATCCGCGTCAGCCAGTTGCGCTCCGCATTATAGACATTCAGGCGCGCCTGAAGGCAGGCAACCCCCGAAGGCGCCGCGCGAAAGGCGGCGATCGCCTTTTTCAACTGATCGGGCTCGGGCCGATCTTCCGCGTCGTAGATAACCACATGGTCCCCCCGGACGAAGCGCATGGCGTAATTGCACGCGCGCGGCTTGGTTCTCGGGTGCGCGGGGGCCACGGCGATAATCTCGAAACGCGCGTCCAGATTGAGCGCCTTTGCCGCGGCAATGGTTTCCGCATCGTCCTCTTCGAGCACGATTTTCACATCGAGCTTGGCCGCGGGATAATCCGGTCTTATGGCGCAGACGCCACAAAGGCCAGGAAAGATCGAAAATGCTCTTTACCGCCAATGACTCGTTGAGGTGGAAATCCTATGCTCAACTCATGGGCGAGGGGGTTCCCCATTTAACGCTGACCTTGGACACGAAGCGGCCAATAGAGATTGGCGATTTCGTGTCCGTCTTCACGTCTTTGGCGAGCCAATACGAATCGTTCATGCGCTCGCGGCACCCTGATTTGGAGGCTGCCGCTGGCGCGGAGGTTTTCGTCACAGAAGTGCGGCCCGGCTCGATTCAGGCTGATTTGCTTCCATGGATCACAAACCTTTTGGTCCCGGCACTTTCGACCGTGGACCAAATAATGATCGTTGAGCAGTTCGTCCAAATTTATGGCGCTCGCATAGCGGCCTATTTTCGCCCAGGTGGCCGAATTGAGAGCGCCTCAAAAGGCGATCTGGCCGACTTCCTGGGTGCGACCACGGCCATTGCGAATGACCCCGATGGATCAGCACGCCTAGAGGCGTCCTATTTTGAGGATGGGACCCGGAAAATCAAAGCTGCTTTCAAGTTCAGCACGTCGGAAGCGCGGCAAGCTGTGGATCATATCGCGAACCACCGCAAACTGCTGGATGCTAAGTCGGCCGCCGACCATGTGCGGGTATTGATGGTTTTCAGTCAATCCAACGTGAAGAACGCGGCCCTTGGAAAGAAGTCTGGCGAACGGGTGATAATCGAGGCAATTAGCGGCAAGGAACGCCCTGTCATTTACGCTTCTGAGTTGGCGGAACAACGGATCAAGCACGAAATCCGAGATGCCCCGGACAATGTTTACAAGAAGGGCTTTGTGGTGGACGTGAATGTGGAATTGAGCCAAGGCCGTCCCGTCGCCTATCGCGTCACGAATCTACATGACGTGATCGACCTGCCAGACGATTAAATCCGCAATTCTTTCACCCCAATCGCCTCAAGGCACTGGACGAAAAACACCGCCGTAAAGCCGCCCCTGGCGATCTTGTTACGGATGTTTGGCTCGGTTTCTTTCACGCCGATTTCGCCAAGCTTTTCAACTAATTGGGTATAGCCGACGTTTCGGCGCTTTAGCTCCGCTTTGAGCATCCCCTTAACCTTTTCTGTCCAGTCGATTTCCGCCGTCATGGTGCCATCCGATTTAATGCGAATGTAACCATATACAATGCATTTGCCGTTGACAACGTTACATAATGCCACTACATACGATGGCGAATGTAACGAAGTCGATGGCAAGTGTCGCAACATTTCCTTCTCTCAGCCAAAGCCAAGAGCCTCACGCTGGCTCAGGTCTTCCGGCTGACGGACGCGGAAGCGGAGACGATGCTCCGGCAAGTCCGCTGGGCCGATACGAACGGAGCGCCAGTTTGCCCCGAGTGTGGTGGCCTGGACGCCTACGAATGCCGCCGCCCCAAGGGCAACCTCCGGTTCCGCTGCAAGGCTTGCCAGGGTGATTTCTCCATCACGTCCGGCACGCTATTCGCCAACCACAAGATGCCGCTCCGCTCCTATCTCGCGGCGGTTGCGATCTTTTGCAATGAGGTGAAGGGTAAGTCGATGCTGGCGATCAGCCGCGACCTGGGGCTGTCCTACAAGACCGCCTTCGTGCTCTGCCACAAGATGCGCGAAGCGATGGCCGAAGAGATGAAGGGCCGGACCATCGGCGATGACCACCCGGAAGCGAGCGTTGACGGCGCATATTTCGGCGGGCACGTCCGCCCGGCCAATCTGAAAGAGAACCGCCGCGACCGCCGCCTTTGGAAGAACCAATCCGGCAAACGCAAGGTTGTGGTCGTGATCCGCGAGCATGGCGGCGAGACGTTGCCGGGCGTGTTCAAGACCGAAGGTTCGGCGATGGCCTGGATCAAGGCGAAGGTCGCGAAGGGCACCACCCTGCACGCTGACGAAGCCGGTTCATGGGACGGGCTGCAAACCCGCTTCGCCATGAAGCGGATTAACCACCAAGAGGCTTATTCATTCGAGGGCGCTTGCACCAACTGGGCCGAGTCGTATTTCGCCCGCCTTCGTCGTGCGGAAGCCGGGCACCACCACCACATCGCCGGTCCCTACCTTCTCCGCTATGCCCAAGAGGCGGCATGGCGGGAAGATAACCGCCGCGTCACGAATGGCGATCAGGTCCGGCGCGTGGCCGGGCTGGCACTGAGCCGGAAGCCGTCAGTGGATTTCAGCGGCTATTGGCAGCGGCACGTCCAGCCGACACCGGCTGCGTAGGGCCAACCATCTTTGGATTGAAATGGACCTTCGCCGCTGCCTTTCCGCCGACAAAGCTGAGCGGCAATTCTGGTTGTTCGGGATCGGGCCGCGGCGCAGCCGGAACGTTACGACGACGGATGGTTGAAAATGCGGCGGACGGAAGATGCTCAAGCGGCGGGAGTTTAGGGAAATTGCCTTTAAACCAGTCCTCAATGGCGACAATTTGCAGCCGAGGTATTTCACCGTGAACCGTATCTACAATGCCGGGAGCGATAGCGCGGCGTGTCATTTCTTTTGTGGGGCTATAAAGACAGATGAATAGGCCAAGGTCGGCTCGCTCCGAATCCAATACGCCTGCGAACTCACTCACCATCGCTGGCCCAACAGATTCGCCTCCTTTGACAGAGGTCAGCATCCGGCCCCAAGGCCTCCCGGGGCCGTTCGGGAAGAACATCTCACCGTCAACGCCGCGATCCGGCCCGCGTTTTTGTTCGCGCAGTGTGTGGGGGTTGAAGAGGTAGTTTGCCCACCACTGAAATTGATACTTGTCGCGTTGCGCGAGGCGGACAGCGGATTCAAAATCCTTCGGTATGCCCTCGACGTTGTATTTAACACCGCCGAGGCGAGTGAGCCTAGTCTCAATCACGCGAACGGCATGAATCGCAACGTCTATACCGATCCAATTACGCTTCGCCTTCTGCGCTGCCTCAATAGTCGTGCCACATCCGCAGAAGGGGTCTAAGACCGTTTGCCCCTCAGCCGAAGATAGGCGGATTATCCTATCCAGAAGCGCGAGCGGCTTCTGTGTGGGGTATCCGATCCGCTCCTGGGCCTGCGAGTTCAGTGGCGGGATATCGCTCCAGACATCGCTTAGCGGGATGCCCCGTTGTTCATCCAGATAACGCTTAAATCTCGGCACGCGTCCCGGGCTGGGCTGCACTACTAAACCATCTCGATACGCCTTTTCCATACGGTCGCGAGTCCACCGCCAGACGCGCGTCACACCAAGGAACTCATACGTGAGGTTCGGTCGGTCGCGGTTCGGATTAATGAGGTTGTCGAGCTGGTAACGCCGCCCATTCGCGTCCACGTGCGAATACTTGGCGCGCGTCTTCTCAGACAAGTTTTCATGGTCGTACGGAAGGAATGCGGCGTTATTGTTCCAAACCCTATCCGCGCCAGCATATGAGAGGATAGTGTCATGGTTTGTCGGCAACCGCGTGGTCATCAGCGATTTGCCGGTGGACCGCTGCCAGATGACTTCGTTCGTGAAATGGTCGCTGCCGAATATCCCGTCCAGCAGTATTTTGAGGTAGTGTGCCGCTGTGGGATCGCAGTGCAGGTACATTGAGCCCGCCGGCTTGAGCTTCGTATGCAGCGCATGCAACCGAACCGCCATCATGACGAGGTAGGCCATCATGTCGCTTTCGTGCAGCGCAGCGCGTAACGCGTCGATAAATCGCGCGGTGCCGCCGCCGATTTTCATGGCCTCTTTGAAGCACCACTCTGCCTCTTCTCCCCAAGCCCACGTGTCTCGGAACGCCCCCGCCTGTGCGGATGCGGCTGCGTCGATGGGGCTTTGAAAAAGAACGTTATATTGCGCTTGGCTATTGAAGGGCGGGTCGAGATAAATCAGATCGACGCTTCGATCTGGAATTAAGTCACCGCGCAGAATGTCGAGATTGTCCCCGAAATATAGCTTGTTCATCTCCACGGCCCCGGTGAACCATGGTGTAGATAGAATCAGACTCCCGCGAGAAAAGATGCCGCCACAAACGTTACGAATGTGACGCGCATAGTGGCAGCAATGACGGTTCGCCAGGGAGCGCCCATACTCGGACGTTCTTCCACTTGCCCGCATCGACCAGGAGTCCCCGCCGCTGGCGCTGGCGCAGGGCGTGAATGATCTTGTAGCTGACGGCTTTGGCGAGAACCTTGTCATTGGCGTCCAGGCCCTTGCTCTTGAGGATGTAGAGGGCGATTTCGCGAGTGTTCATCGGGCCGTGCTCGGCTAGGCCCTGCTTCGCGATGGCGATCAGCTCGCCGTATTTGAACACACGATGGATATCCACGTAGGGCCTATGTGCCGCTCCTTCGCCCGTGCCTTCAAAGACGGTGATCGCCGCTGAGATGTGAGCCAGGTCCGCCTTGGCCTGAGATAGCCGTTCCTCATAGGCGGCAATGACGGCGCGGATTTCTTCGCGCTTCCGGCGCAGGGTGGTAACGGTTCGTATTTCGGCCACGAGACGTTCTCCATCCTACGACACATGAAGGAGAACGGAATTTAGGCCCTGGTGCCACTATGTTCCTGTGGCGTCTGCGCCATAAGACCGGGATAATCGAGCCCCTTCAGCGCATCGGTGATGCGCCGGACCATGTTTGCTTCGCGATAGAGCGGAACCAGAATCGAATAGACCGGCAAGTCCGCATCGTCCAGGCGCGCGATCTCTTCGGGCGAAACGCGCAAGCCCGGGCCGTCCGAAAGCCCTGCGGCGCCGAACAGAAAAAGACGCAAGCCGATGTTCGCCGCGTAGCAAACTTGAATCGCAATGATGAGAGCTGCGAGCGCAAGCGGGGGCGATACCCAGAACCAGGCAGCGAACGCGATCGCGGCGATGGCCGCTGCGATCGTCTGCGGGGCCGTGATGACGCGTCGTGCCGAATATTCGGGCCGGCTTTCGTCCAAAGCCAGGACCGCCTCATGGGTCAGGCGCTCCCGAAACCGGCGCTGGACCGTCCAGATCACGTCGAATTTGGCGGTGACGGCCATGCGCGCACTTCGGCCATAGAGCTTGCCGATAAACGCCCGCATCTCCGGGGAGGGATCGGCACAGGCGATCACCGGCGCCTCGCCGACACGCCGCCAGGGCACGAACAAACGATTGAGGTAGAGATCGAGGTGGCCGTCCTCGAGCAGGGATTCATCAGGGGGGTGGTCCACCAAATCGAGAAAGACCAACCCCATCGACTCGGCGAGGCTTTCGGCCAACTCGGGCGCACGGATATGCCCCTCAGCGAGGAGCGCTTCCCCGAAGCGGCATCCCCAAAGCTGCTGTTTCTGCAGCACGGCCGGGATGGCGTCCAAGGCCAAAATCCCACGGGCGGCCAGCCTCTCGCCCAGGCGCGGCGCCGGGGCAACATGGATCCCGCCCTCAACTGGGAGGGCATCGTCCGGCTTCAGAAGGGTCCGCGCCACGGCCGGTCAGCCGGACACGCCATCCCCTCCGAAAAGCCAACACCATGAAGGCACGCGCAAAAACGCCTGCGCCCCAAGGATTGCGCGAGACATGAAAGCCCTTCCCCACCCCGGCACGCCGGTTCATCCGGTGCGCCATGAATATTTATGGACAGAACTTTGCCTAGTTAGAGTTCCCTAGGCAACTTTCGCGGGCAAGAAATCGCGCTTGGCCCGAGAGACGCTATTGACACTCATTCGCATCTGACCCATAAAAGTGGCCGAAGCTCCTTCCCTTGCTGGCTTTGATGATCGTTTGCGTGTGCAATAGGTTGAGTGAAGCGAAAGTTCGCGGCGCCATCGCCTGCGGCGCGGAAACGGCCGATCAGGTCTACGCGCATAACGGGGTCAGGAAGGTCTGCGGAACATGCCAAGTAACAATCGCAGCAATGCTCCAGGACAGCGAGCCGCAGGAAATGCTCCAGGCGGCGGAGTGAAGGGCGGCCCCGGACCGGCCGCGCTCCGCAACCATCCCAAGACGATCGAATTCCTGAACCTCATCCTCAAGAACGAACTCACCGCCATCAACCAGTATTTCCTGCATTCGCGCATGCTTGCGAATTGGGGCGTGTCCGAGCTTTCCAAGAAGGAATACGAAGAATCCATCGACGAGATGAAACACGCCGATTCGCTGACGCAGCGGATCCTGTTTCTCGGCGGCTTGCCGAACCTGCAATATCTCGACAAGCTGCTGATCGGAGAGACGGTGGAAGAGGTCATCGCCTGCGATCTGAGCTTCGAATACAAGGCGCTTGCCGATTTGCGCGAAGCCATCGGTTACGCGGAATCGATCCAGGACTACGGCACGCGCACGCTTTATGAGGGCATCCTCAAAAGCGAGGAAGAGCACATCGATTATCTGCAGACGCAGCAACGGCTGATCGCGACCATCGGCCTCACCGATTACATCCAGATTCAGACGCATCCGAACGCGGCCAACGCGCTTGACCCGCCGGGGGATTGATCAGCCGCCCTCACCCTTCGGCGGGCTCAGGGTGAGGAAAAAACAAAACCTCATGCTGAGCCTGTCGAAGCATGAATCTGTTCGGATCAGCGCGCTTCGACCCCGAAATGGTCGGCGAGTTGAGCGCCGGTGAATCCGCCGGTCGAACTCTCCGGCGCCAGCGGCAGCATCCTCGCGTTCCATGCGTTCCAATCGGCCACCAGCCGGTCGTAAATGTCCTTGCGGCGTTCCTTCAGATTGGCGCGTTCCATCGGATCGCCGGCGACGTCGAAGAGAAAAGTGTTGTCCTTGATCTTCAGATATTTGAAATCGCCATCGCGCAACGCCTGTTGCGTCATGTTCTTGTAGCGCCAATAGAGCTTGCGTGGGGTTATCGCCGCACCCTGGGTCAAGACGGGCAGGAGGCTCATCCCATCCGGCGGAAAGGCCGGATCGGGTGCTGCGCCCGCCGCGGCGAGGAATGTGGGCAGCCAATCCATGCTGATCATCACCTGATCCGATGTGCGACCTTCGGGAATATGTGCGGGCCACGAGACGATCGCCGGAATCCGCAAGCCGCCCTCGAGCAATTCCTCCTTGCGGCCGGTGAACGGCCAGGTGTCGGCGAAGCGCTCGCCGCCATTGTCGCTGGTGAAGACGACGATGGTGTTTTCGGTGAGGCCGTTCGCCTCCAGCGCCTGGAGCACGCGGCCGATCTGCAAATCCATCGTCTGGATCATGTGCTGATAGGTGCGTTGGCTGCCGCCATCGAAATCCTGAATCGTCTTGGTGCGCAACCGTTCCGATTCCGCCTCGTCGGTGATTCCTTCCCACGGCCAATGCGGCGCATTGAAATGGAGGCTCAGGAGGAACGGACGGCTGCCGCGCGCATAAGCGTTAATCGTCTCCACCGCGCGGGCGCCGAACAGTTCAGTCGTGTAACCCGTCTCATGGAGGGCCGCATCGTCGTTCCAGAAATCCTCCTTATGGTCCGTACCCTGATGATTGAAATAATCGATGCCCCCGCCGTGAAAGCCGTAGAAATGATCGTAGCCGCTCTTGAGCGGCCCGAATTTCGGCAGGATGCCGAGGTGCCATTTGCCGATCAGGGCGGTGTCGTAGCCCGCTTTCTTCAGCAGCGACGGCAAGGTCGGATGCTCCGGCGGCAGGCCAATGTCGGGCTTCCCTACCTGCAGCGGTTCTTCGAGCCCGATGCGCAGGCGATATTGATACCGGCCGGTGATCAGCGCGGTGCGCGTGGCCGAACACACTGCCGAATTGGCATAGCCCTGCAGAAATCGCGTGCCGCGCGCGGCAATGCGGTCGATGTTCGGAGTTTCGAAATCGGGACGGCCATAACAGGAAACATCCGCGTAGCCGAGATCGTCGGCCATGATGAAGACGATGTTGGGCGGCTTGGCGGGCGATTGCCCGTGGGCTTTTCCGATGCTGCTCGCCAGCGCGGCTGAACCGAACGCCGCATTCGCGAGCAGCGCGCGCCGCGTGAGTCCGTTGCTATTGCCCAATGCGATGCCCTCCCCTACGGAGCGCATCACTATGCATCAAACCGGATCGAAGACGAACAGCGTGTTGTCGGCCGAGATCGGCTGTTCGGCGTTCAGCGCATAGGAGTTCGCTTCCGCGAACGTAAGAAGGTCGGCGCGCGTGAGGTGATTCACCCAGCCCATGGCGATCCGTTTTGGAACCGGAAATGCAGCCCGCAGCACGATGTAGGACATGACGATGCGCGCGCGGCTTTCTGCGAGCCGGCGCCAGACGGAATGTGGATCGAACGCATATTCGAGCACGCCCAGCATCGAGATGTGGGTGACGCCGGAAACGGGGGGAAACTCGCCTTTGTTCAGGTCGCAAACGATGGTGCGGGAATCGCGCGCCACCACATCGGCTGGTATGTAACGGCAGCCCGGCGGCAGCAGGCTTTCGATCGCCATCTTGCCGCAGCCTATGTCCAGAAGCGTCGCGCCGGCCGGAATGAAGCGCGCCGCGAGCTCGCTCCGGTAACGCCAGCGGTCGCTGAGGTTTTCCGGGTTGGACCAACGCGCGAGGTCGGTGGCCGGTTGCGCGGGGCCTGCAGCAGCCGCGCGCGGCGTCAGCGCTTCCTCGAACAGGCGGGCTGCGCGGCCGCTTAAAAGCGGACGCACCTCGCCGCGGAGATGGTCCGTATACGCGGTGATCCGCGCGCGCAGATAGTCCGGGTTCATGTCGTCCAGCGGATTGTGCACGTAATCGCCCGCGTAATCGTGGCTCTTCTCTGCATTCACGTCCGCCGGATCAGCGCCGATGAAGTGTGCGATGCTTTCCGCCTCGCGCGCGATTTGGTCCGTCGGCGCCACGAAGAGCCTGTCCGCGCGCACGGACCGGATCACGTCCGCATTGTGGCGCAGCCAATAAGAGAGGTAGGCATCGAGGCTGTAGAGGCCGTTATTGGCAAGGGGCGTATCGTTCACCGTGTACGGATGATGCTGCGGCTGGAACCGCAAGTTCCGGAACGCCTGCCATGCCGAGCCTTGGGGCAAACCCCGCGTCCTTTGATGATTCACGAAGGAGCGGACCCAGGATTCCCCATCGCGCAAGGTAAGCACATAAGCGGCATCGGGATAGAGCGCAGCCAAAGTCTGCACGATGAAACCGTTGATCTGCGATACGTTCAGTTCGAGATCGAGGCGGCGGAATTGCGCATCGACGCAGGTCGCGAATTCGGCTTCCGTCAAGTGCCCGGTGGCGCGGGCGAGCGTGAGCCGCATCAGGCTTTCGGCTTCGGGCTCGTGCGCAGCGCGACGGCGATCCTCGAACAGTGCGGCAAGCGAATGGGTGCCGGTCTTCGCGGCGCCCACCCCGAACGCGAAAATGCCAGAGCCAAAGACCGCCCCGCTCATGGGTTGCTAAATATGGAGCGGGCGGCCGTCGGCGGCGAGCACGGCCTCGTGCATCATTTCCGAAAGTGTCGGATGCGGGAAAACGGTTGCCTCCAACTCCGCGTCGGTGCCTTCGAGCGTGCGGCCTATCGTGTAGCCCTGGATCAGTTCGGTAACTTCGGCGCCGATCATGTGGGCGCCCAGGAGCTCGCCCGTGTCGGCGTCGAACACGGTCTTGACGAAGCCTTCAGTCTCGCCCAGCGCGATGGCCTTGCCGTTGCCGATGAAGGGGAATTTACCAGCCTTGATCTTGCGGCCGGTTTCGCGCGCCTTGACTTCGGTCAGGCCGACGCTCGCCACTTGCGGCCAGCAATAGGTGCAGCCCGGCACTTTGGACGTGTCGAGCGGGTGGACGCCTTTCACGCCTGCGATGCGTTCGGCGACGATGACGCCTTCATGCATCGCCTTGTGCGCGAGCCATGGCGGGCCCACGAGATCGCCAATGGCGTACACGCCGGGGACACCCGTTTCGCACCATTCATTGACGACGACGTGGGTCTTCTCGATTTTGATCCCGGCCTGTTCCAGGCCGATATTCTCGACATTGCCGACAATGCCGACCGCCAGGATGACCCGGTCCACGGTGAGAGTTTCCGTTTCGCCGTCCTTGGATTTGAGCGTCGCGGTGACGTTGGTAGCGGTCTTGTCCAGCTTCTCCACCGTGGTCGAAGTCTTGATGACCATGCCCTGCTTCTGGAACGCTTTCGCGGCGAAGGCGGAAATTTCCGCGTCTTCGACCGGCAGCACGCGATCCAGCACTTCGACCACGGTTACATCCGCGCCCAGCGTGCGGTAGAAACTCGCGAATTCGATGCCGATGGCGCCCGAACCGACCACCAGCAGCGATTTCGGAAACTCCTTCGGGACCATGGCGTGGCGGTAGGTCCAGACCAGATTGCCGTCCGCTTCGAGGCCGGGAAATTCACGCGCCCGCGCGCCAGTCGCCAGCACAATGGTCTTTGCGGAATAATCCGTGGTCTGACCGTTCTTGGTGACGGCGATTGCGCCCTTCCCCTTCAGGACGGCCTCGCCGTCGATGACGGTGACCTTGTTCTTCTTCATCAAGAATTTGACACCATCGGTCAACTGTTTGGAAACTGTTCGCGAGCGCGCGACGATTTTGGTCAGATCGAATTTCAGATTGTCGGCCGAGAAACCGAATTCGTTCAGCCGATGCATCAGGTGCCAGATTTCGCTGGAACGCAGCAGCGCCTTGGTCGGGATGCAGCCCCAGTTGAGACAAATGCCGCCGAGATTCTCGCGCTCCACGACGGCCGTCTTCAGGCCCAATTGTCCGCAGCGGATGGCGCAGACATAACCGCCGGGCCCGCCGCCGATGATGATGACATCGAATGATTCAGCCATGGAAGAAACATCCTCTCCCGGAATTGCCGGCGGCAATTCGACCCTCCCTCAAGGGGTGGGTTGGTTTTCGATCAGAGAAGCATCGAAGCCGGTTCTTCGATGAAGGTTTTCAGCGTCTGCAGGTACCGCGCGCCCGTCGCCCCGTCGATCACGCGGTGATCGCAGGACATGGTGAGCGACATCATCGTCGCCACCGCGATCTTGCCGTCGCGCACCACCGCACGCTCTTCGCCGGCGCCGACGGCGAGGATGGCGCTCTGCGGCGGATTGATCAGCGCGGTGAACTGGCGGATGCCGAACATGCCAAGATTGGAAATGGAGAAGCCACCGCCCTCGAATTCGTTGGGCTTCAGCTTTTTGTTCTTGGCGCGCTCGGCCAGCGATTTCACCTCGTTCGAGATTTCCACCAGCCCCCTGGTCTCCGCCTTGAACACGATGGGCGTGATCAGACCGGGGTTGAGATCGACCGCGATGCCGACGTCGGCGTGCTTGTGATGCAGGATCGCGGCGTCGGTCCAGCTTGCGTTCACGTCGGTGTGCTTCATCAGGGCCATGGCCGCCGCCTTGATGACGAAATCGTTGACCGAAAGTTTGTACGCGCCGTCACCCTTCGGCGATTTGTCGTTGAGCCGCGCGCGTATCTGCATCAGCGCGCCGATGTCGCAATCGATGGTCAGGTAATAATGCGGGATCAGCGCTTTTGCGGCAGTCAGGCGGCGCGCGATGGTCTTGCGCATGGAGTCGTTGGGCACCGCCTCGTACTCGCCCTCCTTGAAGAACAGGCGCGCATCGGGAAGCGGCGTCAGTCCCGTTGGCGCGCTGGGGGATTCGGCATGTGCCGGCCGTGGCGCAAGGGCAGCAGGAGCCGGTGCGTCCCCCCCCTTCCGCCCCTGCGGGGCACCTTCCCCCACAAGCAGAGAAGGATGTTTTTGAGCGGCATCGACGTCGGCCTTGACGATACGGCCGCGGGGGCCTGAGCCCTTGAGCGCGGACAGATCGATGCCGGACTGTTGCGCCACGCGCCGGGCCAGTGGCGAGGCGAAGACGCGGTCATCCGTATGCGGAGCAGCCGCGCCATTGCCCCGAGGGCTCTTTCCTCCCCCTGAAACGGGGAGGTCGGCAGGCATAGCCTGCCGGGTGGGGGTCGCTTCTGATGACACCGAGGGTTGACCCCTCCCCGAAGCAGCTTCGCTGCTTCGACCCTCCCCTTTCAGGGGATTGGCAGTCACACCCGCGTCTCCCGTTGCCGGAGCCAGCGCATCGCGGATGGCCTGCATCGAAGCCGGGATATCCTTTGCGGCTGGCGCCGGGGCCGGTTTGCTGTCGCCCTCAGTCAGTAGCACCGCGATCGGCTGGTTGACCTTCACGCCTTCCGCGCCTTCGGGGACGAGGATTTTTCCGATCCAGCCCTCGTCGATGGCTTCGAATTCCATCGTCGCTTTGTCGGTTTCGATCTCGGCAAGCACGTCGCCGGCTTTGACGGCATCGCCTTCCTTGACGTGCCATTTGGCGAGCTTGCCCTCCTCCATGGTGGGCGACAACGCCGGCATGAGGATTTGCGTCGACATCAGACGGTCTCCAGCGCGTGTTCCGCCATGGCCTGCTCCCAATTCCGGCCGTCGAACGGCGCAACGCGCATCGAGCGGATCGCCCCCGATTCGAGACAGCGCGCATTCACGGAATAGCCGTCCGGATGCGACCGCGGCACATAGAAGGATTTGATCCCGCAGACGCGGCAGAACATGTGCCGGGCGGTGCCCGTGTTGAAGCGGTAAAGGGTTAGCGCATCGTCGCCGGAGATGAGCCGGAACCAGTCCTTGGGCACGATCAGGTGAAGAAACCCGCTCTTCGCGCAGACCGAGCAATTGCAGTCGGCGACGTCGATGTCGTCTGGCGCCAGCACCTCAAAGGCGACCGCGCCGCAATGGCAGCCGCCCTTCTTCCAGGAGAGTGAACCGGCCGACGCCATGTCAGCACTCAATTCCTGTAGCAGACGGCCTTGGCGGCGGCGACAATGTCGTCGACCGTCGGCAGCGCCAGCTTTTCGAGATTGGCGGCATAGGGCATGGGCACATCCTTGCCGGTAATGCGCATCGGCGGCGCGTCGAGATAATCGAAGGCTTCGTCCACCACGGAAGCCGAAATCTCCGAGCCGATGGAGCAGATGGGCCAGCCTTGTTCGACACTGACGACGCGATTGGTCTTCTTCACCGATGCGACGACGGTTGCCGTGTCGAGCGGGCGCAGCGTGCGCAGATCGATCAGTTCGGCCTCGATTCCCTCCTTCGCCAGCGCGTCGGCCGCTTCCATGATGAGGCCGACCGAAATGGAATGGGCCACCAAAGTCACATGCGTCCCTTCGCGGATCACGCGCGCCTTGCCGATGGGGAGCACAAAATCGTCCAGCTTCGGCACCGGGAAGGAACGGCCGTAGACGATTTCGTTTTCGAGAAAGATGACCGGATTGGGATCGCGGATGGCGGCTTTCAACAGTCCCTTCGCATCGGCCGCGAAGTAGGGCGAGATCACTTTCAGTCCCGGAATATGCGCGTACCAGGACGCGTAATCCTGGCTGTGCTGGGCGGCGACACGCGCGGCCGGACCGTTCGGCCCGCGGAACACAATGGGGCACCCCATCTGGCCGCCCGACATATAGAGCGTCTTCGCCGCCGAATTGACGATCTGATCCATCGCCTGCATGGCGAAGTTGAAGGTCATGAATTCGACGATCGGGCGAAGGCCGCCGAACGCCGCGCCGACGCCGAGGCCGGCAAAGCCCTGTTCGGTGATGGGCGTGTCGATGACGCGCCGGTCGCCGAATTCCTCGAGCAGCCCCTGACTGACCTTGTAGGCGCCCTGATATTGCGCGACCTCCTCACCCATCAGGAAGACATTGTCGTCACGCCGCATCTCCTCGGCCATCGCATCGCGCAGCGCATCGCGCACGGTCATGGTGACGAGTTCTGCGTCTTCGGGGATTTCGGGCGTGGCCGCGCCATTGCCTTTGGGGAATGGTGCCTCTCCCCCCTTCCCCGCCGCAGCGCGGGCTGGCGCCCCCTTCGGCGGACCTTCCCCCACAGGGGGGGAAGGAGGAGTTTCTTTCGATTGCGGAGCCGCGGCGGGCTTCGCTTCGGCGGCAGGCGCGCGGGCCGCAGGGGCGGCCGCTTCTTCGCCTTCCTGCTGCAACTCGGCGATGGGTTCGTTCACCTTCACGCCTTCGGTGCCTTCCGGCACCAGCAGCTTGCCGATGCGCCCCGAATCGACGGCTTCAAATTCCATCGTCGCCTTGTCGGTTTCGATTTCGGCCAGAATATCGCCCGGCTTCACGGCATCGCCTTCCTTGACGTGCCATTTGGCGAGTTTGCCCTCCTCCATCGTGGGGGAGAGCGCGGGCATGAGAATCTGAGTCATTAGTTCAGAATGTCCGTATACAGCTCGTCTGGCGTGGGCTCAGGCGATTCGGTGGCGTATTCGGCGGCCCGGTTGATGATCTGACGCACGTCGCGGTCGGCCGCCTTGAGGTCGTCTTCGCGAATCAGGCCCATCTGCATCAGCCGTGCGCCGAAGGTGTCGATGGGATCGTGCTTCTGCCGCATCTCCTGCACTTCCTCGCGCGTCCGGTATTTCGCCGGGTCGGACATGGAGTGGCCGCGATAGCGGTAGGTCTTCATTTCCAGGATGTAAGGCCCGTTGCCCTCCCGCACCCACTGCACGGCCTTGGCGCCCGCGTGATTGACGGCCTCCACATCCATGCCGTCGACCGCTTCGCCGGGGATGTTGTGGGCTAACCCGCGCTTGTAGAGATGGACCTCGGCCGTCGAGCGGCCGACCGCCGTGCCCATGGCATATTGGTTGTTCTCGATGACATAGACGACGGGAAGCTTCCAAAGCTCGGCCATGTTGAAGGATTCGAAAACCTGGCCCTGATTGGCCGCGCCATCGCCGAAATAGGTCAGCGTCACCGCGCCGTTGTTCTTGTAGCGGTTGGCAAAAGCGAGCCCGGTGCCGATGGGGACATTGGCCCCGACGATGCCATGGCCGCCGAAGAAGTTCTTCTCCCGGCTGAACATGTGCATGGAGCCGCCCTTGCCCCTGGAATAACCGCTGGCGCGCCCCGTCAACTCGGCCATGACGCCCGCCGGGTCCATGCCGCAGGCGAGCATGTGACCATGATCGCGATAGGTGGTGATGACCTGGTCTTCTGGCTTCAGCGTCGCCTGCATCCCGACCACCACGGCCTCCTGGCCGATATAGAGGTGGCAGAAGCCGCCGATCAGCCCCATGCCGTAAAGCTGCCCCGCCTTTTCCTCGAAGCGGCGGATCAGAAGCATGTCGCGATAGAATTTCTTCAGACGCTCGATAGCAGCCGAATCCAGCGCAGGCCCTTCGGGCTGCTGGTGTTCGGCCTCACTTTCCGCGGCCGCCGCACTTTCCGCGCGCGCCATATCTCACCCTGTGGCTTTCGTCCCCCGGCTGCCGGCCGGCCAGCCGCTTATGGCAAGGGTGAATTGCCCTTGGCAAGGCGGAAGTCAAATCCAGGAATTCCTAGCGCTTTTCGCGCGGGATCGCCACCTCGCCCGGACGCGTCTCCAGGAGAACGCCACGGGCGACCTCTTCGAGCAGGTCGGGATCGATGGCCTTGCCGTCGAGCAGCGATATACGGTGCTGAAGCGCCTCGCGCTTGGCACGAAGCTGGGCCAGATCGGCGTTGGCGATTTTCAGCTCGTCCTGCGTCTGGCGCCAAACGAGAAGGCCGCGCTCGCCAAAGATGAAGCTATAGCCGAAATAGAGGCTGATCGCGCAGCAAATTGCCGGCAACAGGACAAGACTCGCATTTTGGCCGAATCGACGACGCATTCGCATAATCGTTACGGAATCACATTGCGATTCCGCGGGCAAGGAATTTCGTTAACCAATAATGTGAAAACGCCCTCATGGTTCGCCAACTCGCCCCGATCGGGAAAGAGGGAATCGGTACGGCCTGCCGTCCTTGTGGGTGAATTTGCGCGAGCCGTCCGGCGTTTTGATCGCGACAATGTCATCGTCGGGATAGGCTACTTCGTCGCCGAGCGTGCGGTCGCCGACCTCAAGATAGACGGCGTCTGTCTTGCCCCGATTGACCAGATGATGGGCATCGCCGGTTCCACACTTGAAGCCTGCGCACATTCCGGGCGAAAGCTGCGTCTCCCCGGCATCGGTGATGAGAGTGGGCGTACCTTCCAGGATGTAGATCAACTCATCCTGTTTCGTGTGCGCGTGGCGGAGCGCCGACATGGCACCCGGCGGCAGCATAGTCAGGTTCACCCCGAATATGGTCAGCCCGAATTGATCGCCGAGCGGACGCTTGATGCGGGCGCCGAGCCGGGCAACGAACTCATCGGGGTAAGTGCTGCGAGTCTTGCGGGGTGCGACATCGTGGGCGTTCACCGCGACAGGTTTGGTCACATCAACTCTCCTCTCAACGAAAAGGCCAGGGCTCGCGCCCTGGCCTTCTGAGATACTCGCCGTCATTACCGGTTGTTTTCGGCGCGCTGCTGATTGGTCGGATGCAGCGTCAGTTTCTGCACGCGCCAGTTCAGGAGTTCACCCACATAAAGCGTGTTCTCGCTCGGGCAGGCGATCTCGTGGATCCAAGCGAAATGCTTGGCCGTGCGGCCGCCGCTGCCGATAGTCCCCAAGATCTTGCCGTCCAGCGTCATCTTATAGATGCGCCCGGGAAACGCATCGGCTGCATAGAGCACCTGGTTGGGACCCGGCGTGATGCAGACGGCCCAGGGCGCGCCCGGCAGCTGCGTCTTGACGGGAGAATCCAGCGGCGTCGGATTGCCGATCACCGGCTGCGCTCCCGCAGGTACCGGCACGTCGATGGTGATGACCCGCTGCACCTGTCCGGTGCCGTTGAACACCTGGATGCGGCGGTTGCCGCGGTCCGCCACATAAATATTGCCCTGCGCATCGGAGGCGATGGAGTGCGGCGTGTTCATCTTGCCGGGCTCAGTGCCGCGGTCGCCCCACTGCATAATCCAGTTGCCGTCTTTGTCGTATTTGGCGACGCGCGAATTGATGTAGCCGTCGCTGATATAGGTGTTGCCGGCGGCATCCCAGGTCATGTCCGTCACTTGACGGAACATGCCGTTGATGGCCGGCAGCGGCGGATTGGGATGCTCGAGCGGATGGGCGCCTTCGTCGGAGGCTTCAGGCTTGCGTCCGAGCACGATCACGGGCTTGCCTTCAGGCATCTGGAACTTGATGACCATGTCCGAGCCCTTGTCCGCGACCCAGAGATTTTGCTGCGGATCGACCCGGACCGTGTGGGCAAACGACCAGGCATACAAATTGTGGCCAATTTCGCGGACGTAATTGCCGTTCTGATCGAATTCGAGAAGCTGCGCGGCGCGCCCGCCATAGGCGGGACCGTTGGTGTTGCCGCGATGGAAGACGAAGACATGGCCTTGCGCATTGACGGCCACGCCCGACGCTTCGCCAAGGTACATGTCCTTGGGCATTTTGAGGAAATTGACGTCGCCGTCGAACGGGATTTCCGGCGGATTTTCCGCAGCCATCGCCGCGGGCATGCCGGCGAGCATGGCCAAACCGATTAGACCGTATTTCATTTTATAGCCTCCCTAAAGCCTTCGTTGCGCGCCGTCCCAGCCGCAGCTGCGCGCGAGCATAGTGGCCGGGTAGGGCGAAAACAATTGCATGCCCGTAACCCTAAGCCTCCCCGCGTGGCCGCCGGTTGTCGTCCGATTCCAACAGCGCGTGTTCCAAACAACGCCTGAGGCGCGAACGTCCCCTGGCCTACATCCCCGGCCGTCAATCTCCGAAAGGATTGCTCAATCCGCGGTACTGAGATCGAGGATTTCGCCGGTCATGGCGCTCAGCTGTACGACCACAGAGCGCTTGGGACCATTGGGAGCCTTGGGATCGGGGACGGGCTGGGAGATCACCAGCCAGACATCGCCGTGCCCGGTCGCCCGGAAAGGCCGCGCGATGGCAAGTTTGTCTTCGCCGCCGATCAGCGGAAGTGCTGCCTTTTCCGCGATCGCCACCGCCGATTTCTCGTCAGGGGCGACTTTTGCCCGCGCGGCATTGATCTGCGCGAAGGATGGCGCCCCAGCCATGGCAGAGAGCGAAAGAGCGGCGGCAAAAAGCGCCATGCGAGCGGCAAGTTTCATCGGATCTCACTCCCGTCGAGAGACGTTTATGTTCGTCAATTTCTAGAACCGAACTCTATCACAAGAAATTTGGACCGGAAATCAGACCCGAATCGTAATGCGATGGGACGGTATCACGCTTCCGATTTCTTCTCAGTTGCGCAATCCAACGGCAAAGCAGTGTCCATATTGCCGGATTACGCTCTCAGCACGCTCCGGCCGGCGTAGATCGCCTGGTCCCCCAGCATCTCTTCGATGCGCAGAAGCTGGTTGTATTTGGCAAGCCGGTCAGAGCGCGAGAGCGACCCCGTCTTGATCTGCCCGCAATTGGTCGCAACCGCCAAATCCGCGATGGTGGAATCCTCGGTCTCGCCCGAACGATGCGACATCACGGCGCGATAGGCGGCGCGATGGGCCGTCTCCACCGCGTCGAGCGTCTCAGTCAGCGTGCCGATCTGGTTGACCTTCACCAGGATGGCATTGGCGATGTGGCGCGCTATGCCTTGCTTCAGGCGCGCGGTGTTGGTGACGAAGAGATCGTCCCCGACGAGCTGCACCTTGGCGCCGAGCGCGCGGGTGAGCGCGGCCCAACCCTCCCAATCGTCTTCGGCCATGCCGTCTTCGATGGAGACGATGGGATACCGCGCGCAAAGGTCCTCATAGAGCTTCACCATGCCGCCGGCATCGAGCGTCTTGCCCTCGCCTTCGAGATTGTACGTGCCGCCCTTGAAGAATTCGGTCGAGGCCGAATCGAGCGCCAGCATGATGTCGTCGCCCGGCCGGTAACCCGCCTTTTCAATGGCGCGCATGATGAAGGAGAGCGCGTCGTCGGCGCCTTTGAGGTTGGGCGCGAAGCCGCCCTCATCGCCCACATTGGTGTTATGGCCGGCGTCCTTGAGCTGTTTCTTCAATGCGGCGAAAATTTCCGCCCCGGCGCGCAAGCCTTCCGAAAAGCTGTCCGCGCCCACCGGCATGATCATGAATTCCTGGAAGTCGATCGGATTGTCCGCATGCACGCCGCCATTGACGATGTTCATCATGGGAACGGGCAGCACCTGTGCCTTGGCGCCGCCGACATAGCGGTAGAGGGCCAAGCCCGATGAGGCGGCGGCAGCCTTCGCAACCGCAAGCGAGACGCCAAGGATCGCATTGGCGCCGAGACGCGCCTTGTTGGGCGTCCCATCCAGGCGGCACATGATGGAATCGATGCGGGTCTGGTCCTCCGCGTCCATGCCGCAGACGGCTTCGAAGATTTCGCCGTTCACCGCGTCGACCGCCTTGCGAACCCCCTTCCCGCCATAGCGTGCACCTCCGTCCCGAAGCTCGACCGCCTCATGGGCGCCCGTCGATGCGCCCGACGGCACGGCGGCTCGCCCCTCTGAACCGTCCTCAAGCCGGACATCGACTTCCACAGTCGGATTGCCCCGGCTGTCGAGGATTTCACGGCCGACAATATCGACGATGGCAGTCATGGCAGGCTCCGCTGAAAAGACCGGCCCTTCTAGGCGATGCCCCTGGAGGCATCAAGGCGGGACAGGACCGGGGCGGAAAAAGACGATACATTGGCGCATCGTTCATCCCTTGGGGGGAAACATGCCACTCGCCAATTATCTCGCCGCAGTCGACACCATTCTTGCCGTTCTCGTAGCCATGGCCATGGGTGGCCGCGTCGGCTACATGAGAGGTAAGTACAAGATCGAAGCCCCGGCGGTCGTCGGCCATCCCGCATTCGAGCGCGCGTACCGCACGCATCTCAACACGGTCGAGAATCTGGTGCTGTTCATTCCGCTGGTTTGGATCGCGAGCGTGTTTTACGGCGGACAGATTCCGTTTTATCTGGGACTGCTGTGGGTCGTGGGCCGCGTCATTTATGCAATCGGATATGCGCAAACAAATACCCAGATGCGGGGGCCTGGCTTCGGGCTGAGCGCGTTGGCGTTGATTGGATTGATCGTTCTTTCAGCAATAGGGCTGACATAGACAAGCCCGCCTAAATCTCGGATTGCAGCCAATAACGGCGAAGCCAGAGCCGGTAGACGAGACCTGCGACCGCGAGGTTAGCGCCCACACGCCAGAGCCCGGCAATAATCATGTTGTGGGGAAATGGAGGTGCCAGCCCGAAACCGACTCCGAGCTCCGAATGGCCCGGCAGAGTCGACCAGGTCATAGTAACTGCGTGGAATCCTCCCAGGATGCAAACAATGGCAGCGCCTGCGAGCATCCACGCCGGCGCGGTGCGTTGCCGAACGCCGAGGAGAAATATGCCCCCCGCAATGAGCAGGGGCGCCCCATAGGTCGCGATCCCATTCAAAGTCGCCACCAAAAGTCGAAGCCACTCAGGCGGGGGAGGCCGAAGCGTACCCGTGACCCGGACGAAAGCGAGGTGCAGTTCGAGAATTCCGGCTTCAAGCACGACTGCCAAAGCGATGAAACCCACGAGCATCAGGACCGGCCCCAGGCCGAACACCGCCAAAGGATGGCGCGCGGCTATGGAGCGCAATTCGGGGCGCGCCAGAATTTCGGCAGCCAATGTATCGTCGCTGCCGATGCGGGTGCGGGCGGCGTCTTCGGCCGCCGGTCCTGGCAAGCCGCCCGCGATCCCCTCATGCACCAGATCGTCGAAATGATCGCGCAATTCGCCAATCGTGCGCCGGACGTGCCGGGGCGCGACACCAGCGCGCAGCAGCCGTTCCGCCAAAGCCTCAAACCGCCTGGACATGGGGCCCCTCCGTCGTCACGCCTCCGATCGCGCCTGCGATACGGTTCCATTGCGCAAACAATCCCGCCAGGCGTTTCGTGCCCTTGACCGTGGCGGTGTAGTAGACGCGCACGCGGCCATTCACGGCCTTGCGCCGAGATTTGAGCGCGCCCTCGCGTTCGAGCGCATGCAGAACGGGATAGACCACGCCTTCGCCGAGACTGATGGCGTCGCCGGTTTGGGTGCGAATTGCCTGCACCAGCTCGTAGCCATACATCTCGCGCGATTGCAGGAGCTTCAGGATCACCAGCTCCGGCACGCCGTTCATGAAATTGGGATTGGTCATACCCGCGTCCATACAATGCGCCACAAGGTATTAATACCTTGCAACGAAAGGTATGGGGACGTCAAGCCTAGCGTGCGCTGACGCCGAGCAGGATTCCCCCGAGGATAAGGAAAATCCCGACAGTCGCCACAGTCCATGCGCACGAGCGTATGTAACGCACACCGGACGCATAGAGCGGCAGGTAGATCAGGCGCCCGGCCAGATAGAGAATGCCGCCCCAGCGCGTGAATCCGTTACGTTCGCGCTGTATGAAATGAATACAGCGGCGGCATATAATGGAAACGTCTCGAGGAAATTCTGCAACGCGCGCTGAAGCCGTCCGGCAACGCCGGTCAGGGGCGGCATCGGCTCGTCGCGCGGGCCCGCGTTCCAGCGAAGTCCGCGCTCGCGGTTCACGCTGTAGGCTTGCGCGAAAATATGCACGAAGCCCAAGACGACGCTCGCGAAGAGCAGCCACAGCTCGGTCGTCACTGCGGAACCTCTCAATCTGCCTGAAGCGCTTCGAAAACCGCGTGCCAGCTTGCCGGCACCGCTTTCGTGCTGTCTCCCGGCGCATAGATCCACACGAAGAATGCCTGATTGGGATCGGGATTGGCGATCAGCGTGGAGGCGCCGGTCGCAATCAAGGCTTCGCGCAGGGATTTGCCGCGCAACTGCACAAAATCGGCGAAGAACACGCGCTTGGCGTCGGGCCGGCCAAAGGTGCCTTTGTAGAAGTTTGGGTTGATAAGCCCGAAACGGACCAGCGCATTGGGCAAGCCGTCCGCGCGCGGCGCGCCCTCAACGTGTCTCGTCAAAGCGCTCAGATCGCCCGTCATTATCGCGGCGATCGGCTGATCGAGAGAGGCCGTCATCTGCGTCGCGGTCAGCCGCCATGTCCACACATCGGGATCGGCGGACGGGCATACGCTGGGATCGATCGCCTGCGCACGCAGATTGGGCACGAAGAACTCGCGCTGCGTCCCCCGCCAGTAGGGCGCAACGCCGGCTTGCGACACCGGTACGGAGAACCCCGTGCCGAGATAGGCAACCGTGTCGATGCCGTATTCGCGGTAGAGGGCATCGGCGGCATTGGGAACGGAGAGCATCGCTTCGGCGGTGCGCAGGTCGTAAAGAAGTTCGCCGGAAACCGTGTGCAGGGGATTGTCGATGGGGGGACGCGGGCGGTCTCTGTATGCCTTTTCGAGACAAGAGCTTCCCCTGCCCGCAACGCACGCGTCTATCAGCTCACGCAAATTGTCCTGCCAGGCGGCCCATTGCGCGGCCGATTGCATCGCAGCCGGGGCGGCCTCTTCCGCGCGCGCCGCCATAAGCGTGAGGAAGAACACCAGAACTGCGCCGAGCGGCAGACGAGCAACAGCCGTGGATTTCACGCCTCTCCCCAAGCATCCCGCTGACCTGCAGGCGAGGGAGATTAGCCGCTTATGCGCCGTTTCGCGATGGCGTCGAGCTCCACCAATTCGGACAGAAGCGCGGGCACGTCTTTCAGCTTGAGCATGTTCGGGCCGTCGGACGGCGCGCGGTCCGGATCCTCGTGTGTCTCCATGAAGACCGCGGCAACGCCGATGGCAACGGCGGCGCGCGCGATATAAGGCGCCATTTCGCGGTTCCCGCCCGAGCTTGTCCCCTGCCCGCCCGGTTTCTGAACCGCGTGCGTTGCATCCATCACGATCGGCGCGCCGAACTTCGCCATTTCGGGCAGCGCGCACATGTCGACCACCAGCGTGTTGTAGCCGAAGGAACTGCCGCGTTCGGTCACCAGCACGTTGGGATTTCCGGCGTCGGTGATCTTTGCGATGACGTTCTTCATGTCCCAGGGTGCCAGGAACTGGCCCTTCTTCACGTTGACGACGCGGCCGGTCTCCGCAGCGGCAACGAGCAAATCGGTCTGCCGGCAGAGGAACGCCGGAATCTGCAGCACGTCCACGACTTCGGCGAGGGGACCACATTGCTCGCGTTCGTGCACGTCGGTGAGGACGGGCACACCCAGACTGTCGCGGATTTCGGCGAAGATGGGCAACGCCAGTTCCATCCCGAGCCCGCGCGCGGAATTGGCGCTGGTGCGGTTGGCTTTGTCGAAGCTCGTCTTGTAGATGAGGCCGACACCCGCTTTGGCGGCGATCTCCTTGAGTGCGGATGCCATTTCCAGCGCGTGATCGCGCGATTCCATGGCGCAAGGCCCGGCGATGATCGAAAGCGGCTTCGTGTTGCCGATCTCGACCGAGCCGATGCGGACGACAGGATTTGGAGCCGTGGCCATCAATTCTTCGACGACCTGCCGTCGTTGCGCGGCATAGGCGCCAGATCGGGCAGCGCCACGCCGCGCTTGATCTGGTCCATCTGCCATTGGTCGAGATGCTCCTGTTCCATTCCCTTTGCGACGACCTCCTCCAGCAGCAGCGGCGGGATCACCACCACGCCATCGGCATCGCAGACGATGATGTCGTCCGGGAACACCGCCACGCCGCCGCAGCCGATCGGTTGCTGCCAGTCGGCGAGCATCAGGCTCGCGGCCGGCGGCGGCGCGGTGATGCCGCTCATCCAGATCGGGAGCTTGATGCTGATCAGCCCGACGCGGTCGCGCACCGCGCCATCGGTCACGATGCCTGCAACGCCGCGCTGGGCCATGCGGGCAACCACGATATCGCCGAACGTCGCGGCATCGCGCGTGCCGCGCGCATCGGCCACCGCCACGCAGCCGGGCGGCATCATCTCAACCGCGTCGCGGTTGACGGGGAGCTTCTTGGCGAAGGCGCCGTCGACGTCGTCGCGCGCCGGTATGAACCGCATGGTGAAGGCGCGGCCCACGGTGCGCGGGAAATCCATCCTGAGCGGCATGGGCCCGCGCACCCATTGGTTGCCAAGGCCCTTCTTCAGCAGGACGCCTGCAATGGAATCGGTCGAAATTTTGCGCAGATTGTTGAACAGGAGCGTTTCGTTGGGCACCATCGCCGGGTCTCAGGCCTCATTTTGAGGGACAGGACTTAGCGGACCCAGGTAAATCCGTCCAGCTTGGCGGCCCGGCGGTCGAACGTAGCCGTGGCCTCGCAGTCATGGGCGCGGTTGAATTCAGCATTTCAAGTCCGAACGAATTGACCAGACTAATCCAATGGATTACATTTCGTAATGAATAAAGTTCCCGTCACGATTGTTGAGACTCCAGAATTACTGAGCGCATCGCGCCGATTTCTTGATGACGAAGAACGTGCGGCTCTGGTCGGATATCTCGCACATCGCCCACTGGCGGCGATGTGATCCCGGGGACAAGGGAGGCGTTAGGAAATTGCGCTGGGCACTTGATGGCCGCGGCAAGCGTGGTGGCGCGCGGGTGGTCTATTTCCATCACAGCGCCGATATGCCGCTCTTCGTGTTGACAGCTTACGCAAGCGGCTCACGAAGCACTTGGCCGAAAACTACGGAAAGGTAAGACGATGAGTAAAAGAGTTGCTGACAGCATCAGGCGGGGGTTGGAAGAAGCCGTCGCCTTCGCGCGGGGTGAACTGGACGCAAACAAATATCGCGTCCACGTGCCGCACGACATCGATGTGAAAGCGATCCGAACCAAGCTCAAGATGACGCAAGAGCAATTCGCCGGCCAATTTGGCTTCAGCGTGAACACGATGCGTCACTGGGAACAGGGCAAGCGCGTCCCCGAAGGACCGACGCGGGCTTATCTTTTGGTCATCGACCGCGCACCCAAAGCAGTAACGAAGGCGCTCAGGGCGGCTTAACGTATCAAACCAACCGGCTCTGCTGTACTGCGGCGCCGATGAAGGACGCGAACAGCGGGTGCGGATCGAGGGGCTTGGATTTCAGCTCGGGATGGAATTGCACGCCGACGAACCAGGGATGCTCCGGAATCTCGACAATCTCCGGCAATATGCCGTCCGGCGAGAGGCCTGAGAACACCAGCCCGTGTTCTTCCAATTGGCGGCGGTAGCCGATGTTGACTTCGTAGCGATGCCGGTGGCGTTCGCTGATGTTGATCGAGCCGTAGATCTCGGCCACCCGGCTCCCCGGCTTCAACACCGCGTCATAGGCGCCCAGACGCATGGTACCGCCGAGTTCGGTTTCGGAATTGCGCCGTTCGACTTCGTTGCCCCTGGTCCATTCGGTCATCAGGGCGATCACCGGGTGGCGGGGCTGGCCGAACTCGGTCGAGCCTGCGCCATCGAGGCCTGCGAGATTGCGCGCCGCCTCGATCACCGCCATCTGCATGCCAAAGCAGATGCCGAAGAACGGCACCTTTCGTTCCCTGGCGAATTTCACCGCCTCGATCTTGCCCTCGGTGCCACGCTCCCCGAAACCGCCGGGCACCAGAATGCCGTTGCGGTCTTCGAGATAAACCGCCGCATCGTCCTTCTCGAAAATCTCCGATTCGATCCACTCGACATTGACCCGCACATTGTTGGCGAGCCCGCCATGGATGAGCGCCTCGATCAGCGATTTGTAGGAATCCTTGACCTGCATGTATTTGCCGACGACGGCGATGTTGACCTCGCCTTCGGGCTTCAGCACCCGGTCCACAACCGAGCGCCAGCGCGACAGATCGGGGGGCGGCGCATCCTTGATGCCGAAGACGTCGAGCACCTGAGCATCGAAGCCCCCCGCGTGATAAGCGGCCGGCGCATTGTAGATGGTGTTCAGATTCATCGCCGGAATCACGCGCTCCGGGCGCACATTGCAGAACAGTGCGATCTTCCTGCGGTCCTCCAGCGGAATTTCCATGTCGGAGCGGCAGAGCAGGATATCGGGCTGGATGCCGATGCCCCGCAATTCCTTCACCGAATGCTGGGTGGGCTTGGTCTTCAGCTCGCCGGCCGAGGTGATGTAGGGCACCAGCGTCAGATGCACGAAGCAGGCACGCTCCGGCCCAAGGTCGTTGCCGAGTTGGCGAATGGCTTCGAAGAAGGGCAGCCCCTCAATGTCGCCGACCGTTCCGCCGATTTCGCAGAGCAGGAAGTCGACGCCCTCCAGCCCCGCCATGACGAATTCCTTGATGGCGTCGGTGACGTGCGGGATCACCTGCACCGTGCGGCCGAGATAATCGCCCTGGCGTTCTTTCGCGATGATGCCCTGATAGATGCGACCGGCGGTGACGTTGTCGGATTTCGACGAGGCGACGCCGGTGAAACGCTCATAATGGCCGAGATCGAGATCGGTCTCCGCGCCGTCGTCGGTGACGTAGACCTCCCCATGCTGATAGGGGCTCATCGTCCCCGGATCGACATTGAGGTAAGGGTCGAGCTTCCGCAGGCGGACGGTAAACCCGCGCGCTTGCAAAAGCGCGCCAAGTGCCGCGGAAGCCAAGCCTTTTCCCAGGGAAGAGACCACGCCGCCGGTTATGAAGATCAACCGCGCCATGGAATTGCAACATGTCTCAAGGAGGAGCCCCGCTCAAGCGCTTTCGCGCGCGGCCTGATAGAATCATGAGAAGAAGATCGCTTGCTTTTTCGCGCGACTCAGCGGGTTGGCGGAACCGCGGGCAAAGCCGGTGCTGCGGGCGCCGCGGGCGCGGCCGGTGTCGCGGGATTGGCGCTCGGTAGGGCCGGCGGGGCCGTCCCCCGCGACGGAAGAGTCGGCGGCGCCGTTCCGTTTGGCGCGGTCTGGCCGGGCGCTACCTGATTGAGAATCGAGTTGGGCGCCGAACGCGACCCAAGCGACAGCAGCGTCAGCGTCATGCTGGTGGCGAAGAACACGAGGCCTAAGATCGCTGTGGTCCGCGTCAGTGTGCTGGCAGCGCCCCGGGGCGAGAACAATCCGCCCAATCCCGAGCCCCCGCCCCCCATGCCCAGCGCGCCGCCTTCGGAGCGCTGCAGAAGGATCACGCAGATCAGCGCCATCGCGACGATAAGGTGAATGATGATGAGGACTGCTTGCATGGGCTGCCGGACCGGTTCCTGGAGGGAGGGGATATCGATGCGCCGAAGCCCCGCGTCAACTGAAATCCGTCAACAGAAATCGGAAATCGCAAGCCGGAAATCGGAAGCGACTGAAATTGCAACGATTTTTTGCGATTCCCGACCCGTAATTTCCGCCATCCGCTGGCGCCGGCCTAGGCGGCAGAGCGAGCGCTCCGGCGCGCCACCAGCTGATCGAGCTCGACCAGACGGGCGGGCGCCACCTCTTCGGCCGCGTACATCTGGCCGAGCGTCAGCGCCGAGTGCGCGAGCAGGCTGAGCCGCGGCCGGTAATCGGCCCCATCGCCGGATTCTCCGCCCTTGGCCGCGATTTGGGCCAAGGCCTGAACGGATTCGATGACGGCGGTGCACCACTCCTCGGCCCCTGTCTGGTCGGCAGCCCCCGCGCGCCGCTTCATCTCCCCGGCGATCCGCTCTATGCGCGGCAGGATTTCGCAGAAATCGCGGGCGCCCGGCGTCCGCTGTTCCAGCATCCGCCATTGCAGGCAGAGCTGCACCGCGTCGCGGCGAACCTTTTCGATGTTGACCTTCAGCTTGCCAAGCTCGACGCTTTCCACGATCTGGCGCTCGGCTTCCTCCTCCGAAACGGAGTCCATGCTCCTGATCCTCAGCGGGTTGGGGATTTCGATGCACTCCGCTGAAGCGCCTCCGCTGCGGGCGTTCCGCCGGCGGTCAGGGCCGATATAGTCGGAGGTCACCACGAAACCCTTGCGGCGGTCGGTAATGAGCCGGATGCGTTCGCCCAGCATGGTGGTGGATATCGGGCGGGCCACCAGATCGTCGGCGCCGGAATTGAGCACCTGCGTGACGATGGAGCCATCGCGCCGCCAGGTCGTGACGATCACCACCGCAAACGGATTATCGCCGAGATGACCCTGCCTGAGCGCCTGGATCAGAGCACAGGCTTCGGCTTCCGCGCCCGCCACCTCGACGAGGAGCAAATCAGGGCAGCGGCTACGCAAGCGGTTGGAGAGGACATCGAGCGAGGGGCAGGTTTCCACCCTGCGGAAGCCCAGCGAATGGAGCGACGCCCGCGTCGCGTTGCGGTTGGACGCGACAGGATCGTAAACAAGCATTTCCGCCGTTTCGCAAAGCCGTCTTGTAATCATGCGCTCAGGGCCCTTCGATGAAGAAAAGCCACTAGCATGACCCGCTTTAAGAGGGCGTGCGGCGAACTGAGCGCAATTGTCCGAACCTGTTTGAATGTCGGAAAGGATGTTTCGCTACGGCCGATTCATCTTTTGGGGGCGGCCAGGATGATGGCGAGGAAATCGGCGGCTTTCAGGCTCGCTCCCCCAATGAGGGCGCCGTCAACATTCTTCACCGAGAGAATCTCGGCCGCGTTATCGGGCTTGACCGAGCCGCCATAAAGAATGCGAACCCCCGCTCCGGCGAATCGCTCGGCAAGCACGGCACGGATCGCATCGTGCATGTCTGCGATTTCGGCGGACTTGGCGTTACGCCCGGTGCCGATCGCCCAGATGGGCTCATAGGCGACGACGAGGTCGGAGGCTTCGATGTCGGGCGGGATGCTGGCCTGCAGCTGCTGGGTGACGATCGAAACGGCACGGCCGGAATCGCGCTCTTTATCGCTTTCACCCACGCAGAGGATCGCGGTCAGACCGGCGCGGCGGGCGGCCTTGAGCTTGCCGGCGACAATGAGGTTGGTTTCGCCGTGATATTGGCGGCGCTCGGAATGGCCGAGAATGACGGCGGTGGCCCCCGCATCGCGCAGCATCTCGGCCGAAATGTCGCCCGTATAGGCGCCCGAGGCCAGGGCATGGCAATCCTGGCCGCCTATGGCGATGGCTGAGCCTTCGGCGGCCTTCACCGCATCGGCAATGAGGGTGGCAGGCGGGCAAACGAGCACATCGCCTGGCGCCGGTTTATCGGCAAGGGCGCGTTTGAGCGCGCGGATCTCGCTCAAAGCCGCCTTGAGCCCGTTCATTTTCCAATTGCCCGCCAACAGCATGCGCATGTCTTGACCCATATTCGCCCGTTTGACCCCTCAAGACGGCCAGCCCATCTCCTTGGCGGAAAGTCTTGCCGCGTAACCGCCCTCTCCCTATCATCCGCGGCCCTTTGAAACCATTTGGTTTTGCCATGCTCCAACAGCTTCGCGTCGCCTCCAAATCCTGGGTCGCCTCCGTCATCATCGGCGTGCTGGTGCTGGCCTTTGCACTTTGGGGTGTCGCCGACATCTTCCGCGGCGGCAGCGACAACGTGGTCGCCGAAGTCGGCCACCAGGAAATTTCCGCGGCCGATTACGACCTGCAGATGAAGAATCAGATGCGCCAGCTTTCGCAGCAAACGCAGAACCAGATGACCATGGAGCAGGCAAAAGCCATCGGGCTCGACAAGAATGTGCTCGACACCGTGATCAGCCGCGCCGCCCTGGACGAAGAGGTCAGCAAGCTCGGCCTCACCGCTTCGCGCGATACGATCGCCGCGCAAATCCGAACCAATCAGGCGTTCCGCGGCGCAGGCGGCGCCTTCGATCCCGGCCTGTTCCAGCGCACGCTGCAGGACAACGGCCTTTCCGAAGAAGCTTTCGTCGCCGAAACCGCCAAGGACCTCGCGCGCGAGCAATTGCTGGATGCAGTCAGCGACGGCGTTGCCGCTCCCCCCGGTCTGACGCGGCTGCTCTACGATTTCGTCAACGAGCAGCGGGTGCCGGAATATCTGGTGGTGACACCCGATGAAGCGGGCCAGGTGCCCGAGCCCACGCAGGCCCAGCTCGAAGCCTACCACAAGGCCCATGCCGCCCAGTTCAGCTCGCCCGAATACCGCTCCTTCGATTTCGTGCAGATTTCACCCGACCAGGTGAGCGGAGAAATCCAGGTCTCCGACGCCGATCTGAAGGCCGAATATGACGCGCACAAGGCCGATTACGACAAGCCCGAGCAGCGCGACGTTGAGCAGATCGTCTTTCCCAGCCAGCAGGACGCCGAGACGGCCGCGATGCGAATCAAGACGGCGGCGGATTTCGCGGCCCTCGCTAAGGAACGTGGATTGAAGGATCCGGATTTGAAGCTCGGCACGTTTGCGGCCAACGGACTCGATCCCAAGCTTTCGGCCGCCGTGTTTGCGGTGCCCCAGGATGGCGTGACGGGGCCGGTCCAAGGCCCCTTCGGCTGGGTGATCTTGCATGCCGCCAAGGTGGTTCCCGGCGAGATGAAAAGCTTCGACCAGGTGAAGGATGAGATCAAAGCCACTCTCGTCAAGGCGCGCACCGGCGCCAAGCTGACCGAGATCGCCAACAAATTCGAAGACGTGCGCGGCAGCGGTACCTCGTTGGAGGACGCGGCGATGAAGCAGGGCCTGACGGTGCACAAGGTTGCCGCCGTCGACCGCCAGGGCAAGACGCCGGAGAAGACCGACGCCGACATGCCCAAAGTGCCGCAATTACTGGACCAGGTCTTCCAAACCGAGAGCGGCGAGGACAGCGATCTGTTCCAGAGCGAAGACGGCCAATATTTCGCGGTCAAGGTGAATGGAGTTACGCCCCCCGCCGTGCGGCCGCTCGATTCGGTGCGCGAGGAGGTCAAGGAAGGCTTCATCGCCGAAGCCAGGACAAAATTGCTGCAGGACAAGATCAGGGCATTGGCCGATCAGGCGATGAAATCGGGAAGTCTGGCCGAAGCCGGCAAAGCCCTTGGGCATGCGCCGGTAACCGGCGCCGCCATGAAGCGCGGCGAAATGAGCGACGTGTTCTCGCCGCAGCTTTTGCAGCAATTGTTCGGGGCGCCAGCCGGGACTTTCGTCACGGGCGCGGCCGGCAAGGGCAACGGCATGGTGATAGCCCGCGTGGTGAAGGTGGTCCATCCGGAGCCCGATCTTTCGAGCGCGGATTATTTGGCCTTCCGCAGATCGGCCTCGCAGCAATTGAGTCTGACCGCGATTGATTCGCTTGCGGCCGCCGCGAAGAAGGTGGCCGGGGTCACCGTTCATCCGGAGACCGTGCAGCGCGTCCTTGGCGACACGCAGCAATAAGTTCGGACCTGTATGGATATCGCGCCCGGTTACTCCGCTTTTGCGTCCGCTTATGAGGAGGGTCGCCCGAGCGCTCTTTACGTTCGGCTGATCGCCGACCTCGAAACACCGGTTTCGGCATTCCTGAAGCTTGCCGAGGGCAGCGAAAACGCATTCCTGTTGGAGAGCGTTCAGGGCGGGGAAACCCGCGGACGCTATTCCATCATCGGGTTGAAGCCGGACGTAATCTGGCGCTGCCGCGATGGAAAGGCCGAGATCAACCGCAGTGCACGTGCCGATGCCAGCCGCTTCGTGCCCGACGAAGACGGCGGCACGCCGCTCGCCGCGCTGAAGCGGCTGGTGAAAGAAGCCGAGATGACGCTGCCGCCAGAACTGCCGCCGATGGCGGTGGGCGTGTTCGGCTTTCTCGGCTACGACCTCGTGCGCCAGATGGAACGGCTGCCCGCCGCGCCTCCGGATGTGCTGCAGCTTCCCGAAGCGATCATGCTGCGGCCCACCGTCACGGCCATCTTCGACAACATCCGCGACGAGATCACGGTGGTGACTCCGGTCTGGCCGGAATCAGGCGTGTCGGCACGGGCGGCCTATGCACGCGCGGCCGAGCGCCTGCAGGACACGGTGTCCGATCTGGAGCGCGCCGGCGTTCCATCGTCTGCGCCGGATGTGAACGCGGTGCTGGGGCCGGCCGAGTCGAACACCAGCCACGCGGAATATCTGGCGATTGTCGAGAAGGCGAAGGAATACATTCGCGCCGGCGACATTTTCCAGGTGGTGCCGAGCCAGCGTTTCAGGCGCACATTTTCGCTGCCCCCGTTTGCGCTCTATCGGGCGCTGCGGCGGCTGAACCCCTCGCCGTTTCTGTATTTTCTGAATTTTCCGGGATTCGCCATCGTCGGTTCGAGCCCGGAGATTCTCGTCCGGCTACGGGATTCCAAAGTGACCATTCGCCCGATTGCGGGCACGCGGCCGCGCGGGACGACACCGGAGGAAGACAAGCAATTGGCCGCGGAATTGATGGCCGATCCGAAGGAACGCGCCGAACATCTGATGCTGCTCGATCTGGGGCGCAACGATGTAGGTCGCGTCGCCCAAATCGGCACCGTGAGGGTAACCGATCAATTCTTCATCGAGCGCTATTCCCATGTGATGCATCTGGTCTCGAATGTGGAGGGTGTGATCCGCGAGGGCTTCGATGCGGTCGATGCGCTGGTGGCGGGCTTTCCAGCGGGGACTCTTTCGGGCGCGCCCAAGGTGCGCGCGATGGAAATCATCGACGAACTCGAAAAGGAAAAGCGCGGCGTCTATGCGGGCGCCGTCGGCTATTTCGCGGCCAACGGCACGATGGACACCTGCATCGTGCTGCGCACGGCGGTGGTGAAGGACGGCATGATGTATGTGCAGGCCGGCGGCGGCGTGGTGGCCGATTCCGATCCGGAGGCCGAATTCCAGGAGACGGTCAACAAGGCAAAGGCGCTGATGGCGGCCGCCGACGAAGCCGTGCGCTACGCGTCCACCCCGAAGCGGGGACAGTAACAAGAAAGCGCTCGCCGCAACTCGCGGTCACGCCGATCTGTCCGCGAATTGTCCCGACCTGATGGAAGGGTCGCCCTCCGGGACGCGCCACGACCTTAGTGACGGAGGCTCTTTCGGAGCGGCTGTGCGGTGTAATTTACCGTGGTTGCCGGGTCGGTTGCCGCTTCCCGGGAATTACCGCCGCGCAAAGACACCCAATCTCCTGGCGTCAGAGATGCCGGCACATTCGCGTGCTGTTCCCAGCGGAAAGCGAGATTCGCGGCGAAACGCGCGATCGCCTGTTGCACCGTGTCGCCGCCGAAGCCGAGCACGCCGGCAAACAAGACCAGAAAACCGAAGACTGTCCAGGACAGGACCGGCCGCTGGCGGGTGGTGTCCTCTCGTTCGGGTGGGCTCATAAGAAGGAGCTTTGTCATGGCACCATCAAATGAAATGCGCCGTCCGCGGTCAACGCAAAGCGAACGTGAACGTAGCCGAATGCTAAGCGCGGCTCGTAAAAATTTTCGCGATTTCCGAACGATTGTATTTTTCAAGCGACAAAGCGCGGAGTTCTCTGCGAAGTCTTAAATGCAGACTTCGGATTTGAAGGAAAACTCCCTCTCCCAGCAAAGAGAGAGGGAGCGTTCGTCAATTCGCCGCCGTGCGGATGGTGGTGAACGCGAACGTTACCAGCAGATGTGCCGCATTCGATGTGCCATCGCCCCATTGCTTGTTGGCGATCGGCTCTGGATTCTTGACCACGATGTCGAAGCGGCCGGCCCGCTTGAGCATGTTGTCGTCCAGCGTCAGCTGCAGCTCAGTCGCGCTGATGCGCTTGTAGGGCACCGACTCGCCCGCGAAGAGGACGCGCGTCTTGCGCACGAAATTGAACCCCTTCAGCGTGACGGTCGCAGCCGGGCTTCCTTCGGCAATCATGGTGGGCGTAATGGATTCGATGGCCGGCTGCGGGCTTTCCACCGGATCGGGCGCCAGTGCCGCCTCGCCCTGGGGGGCGCGGAAGGTCGCCTGCTTCAGCGACTGCGTCCAGGCCAAATTGTCCACGACCGCGCGATCCTCCGCGCCGCCGCCAAAGGGCGTGCCGTACCAGGCGTGATAGCCGAGTTCGACTGGCTTGCCGTCGAACACCACCATGCTGACTTTGCGCAAATTCGCAATGTCGGCGATCGGGTCGGCATCGACCACGATCACATCGGCGATTTTGCCGGTCTCGACGGTGCCTATTTTATCAGCGACATGCATGGCCTCGGCCGTCCATTTGGTCGCGCCCTGGATCACGTGCATCGCGGGGATGCCCGCTTCGGCCATGGTCTCCATCTCGTCATGCAGGATGAAGCCCGGCGCCTTTTCGTTGTTGGTGTCGCCGCCGGCCAGCACATGTCCCCCCGCCGCGTCGTACATCTTGTTGAACCGCAACATGTTGGCAAAGCCGCGCGCGCGCCGCTCATGGACGGCAGGCGGATCGACATGGTTATAGGTCGCGAAGAAGGCGCGGATGTTGTCGTCGTCGTAATAGGCGCGAAGATTGGGGTCCTGGAACGTGCGCTGCACCTCCGCCCGGAACTGCGCCCAGCGCTTCGGGTAAGACGGTGAATCGTGGACCAAAGTCGGCACCAGATTCACATGGTGTTCCGCCAGCACCTTGATCAGGTCGTTGGCCTTGGCGTCGTCCATTTCCGCATAGCGGTCGAGTTCGTTGTTCGCGCGCGTGCCGTCCTTGGCAATCGCGGCCCCGATGCCGGTCGAATGCGGGAACACGTCCGCGCCCGCGAGCGCGCCGGCCTTGGGATCGGTGCGGGGGCCGCCGCAGCGGCAGAACGCGGGCTTGCCCACCTTGTGCGCTTCGTCGAAAGCGGCCTGATAGATTTCGGCCGGGTACGAGCCGTCATGCAGCATCACCATGTCGGCGCCGGCGCCCAGGTAGCGCCGCGCATACATGCGCGCATCGTCGGGCGATTTCGGGTCCTTGCGGGTGGCGAGCGCGGATTCCATTCCCGTCGGCATGGCGCCGCCGCGGATGCCGCCGAGATGGCCTATCCCCACCATCTGCCGGGGCCCGATCGCCTTGCCATGATTGACCGCGTCGCGCTGGGCGATGGAAACTTCTTCGCCGTCGCCGATGTCCACGGTCGAGGTCACGCCGTTGTTGAGGAACACCTCGCCCCAATACCAGGCGATGTTGGTCTGCGCGTCCCAAAGGCCGGGGAGCACGTATTTGCCGTTCGCGTTGATCACCTGCGCGCCTGCGGGCACTTGCACCTGACCGGCGCGTCCGACTGCGGTGATGCGGTTGCCTTGGATGACCACAACCGCGTTCGGAACCGGCGCTCCGCCATTGCCGTCGATCAGGGTACCGCCCTGAATGACCAGCGTGGCTGCGGGCGCGTTCTGGGCCGCGACCTGCCCGGGGCCCGTGCCCAATGCCAGCGCCAGCACTGCTGCGACCGATGCTCCGGTGACGAATCTCTTCATGGACGTCCTCCCTTTGCGCCTGCTCCCGCGCTCAGGGCGATGCTTATCACAGGATGGATGCGCCCAACCACCGGAGGTTCTTTCTCGCGGGCATTTACCGGGAAAACCGCGGCGCCGTCGGGGCACCGACGCCTGAATATTGATCAAGCTATTGGGGAAATTAGGAAAATGAAGGGCTTACGTTCCGGGTTGGTTTCAGCGAGAATGGCCATCGAAGCGCCCGGGGCCTGAAGCCCGGCGGGACGGAGGAGAACACGTAGGCGAAATGCTGCTGCTGATCGATAATTACGATAGTTTCACCTACAACCTTTTCCATTATCTGGGCGAGTTGGGCGAAGAAGCCGTGGTCAAGCGCAACGACCAGATCACGGTGCAGGACGCGCTTGCCTTGGCGCCGCAATCCATCGTGCTGTCGCCGGGGCCTTGCGATCCAGATCGGGCCGGCATTTGCCTGGCGCTCATCAATGCAGCCGCCGGACGCATTCCGATCCTCGGCGTCTGTCTCGGCCATCAGGCGATCGGGCAGGCCTATGGCGGCAAAATCGTGCGGGCGCCCGAACCCATGCATGGGAAGCTTTCGCGCATCCACCACACCGGCAAGAGCGTCTTCCGCGGATTGGAAGACGGCTTTCCCGCAACCCGCTATCATTCGCTGGTGATCGACCGTCCGACCCTGCCGGCCTGCCTCGAAATCACGGCCGAGACCGATGACGGAGTCATCATGGGTGTGATGCACAAAACCCATCCGGTCCACGGCGTCCAGTTCCACCCCGAAAGCATCGCGTCGGCCCACGGCCACGCGCTGCTGCAGAATTTCTTGAGGCTGGCGCGAACAGCGCCACGCGCTGCCCTGGCGTGAGCAAACCCGAGGGGGAATTCGCCCAGCTGTTGAGACGGCTGGCGGCAGGAGATCACCTTAGCGCTGGTGACAGCGCCGCGGCGTTTGGCGCGATGATGAGCGGTCAGGTCAGTGAAATGCGCATGGCCGCGTTTCTAACCGCTCTGGCCGTGCGCGGCCCGAGCATCGCCGAGATCACCGGCGCGGCGCGCGCGATGCGGGAAGCCATGACGGTCGTGGAAGCTCCCGAGGGCGCCATCGATGTCTGCGGCACCGGCGGCGACAATGCGGGTACCCTGAATGTCTCCACGGCGGCCGCCTTCGTGGTCGCGGGGCTCGGTGTGCCGGTGGCCAAGCACGGAAACCGGGCGATGTCTTCGCGCACCGGTGCGGCCGATGTGCTGGAAGCCTTGGGCGTCCCGATCGCCCACGATGCGGCGTCGGCCAGGAAGAATCTGCTGAAGCCGGGCTTCGCCTTCCTGTTCGCGCCGGCTTATCACCCGGCGATGAAGCATGTGGCTCCCGTGCGGAAGGATCTTGCTTTCCGTACCGTGTTCAATCTCCTGGGCCCCATCTGCAATCCGGCCGGAGTGCGGCGGCAATTGATGGGAATCTTCGCCGAAGAGTGGCTTGAGCCGGTGGCCCATGTGCTGGCCGACCTCGGCACCGAAAAAGCCTGGGTCGTTCATGGCAGCGACGGGCTCGACGAGATGACGACAACCGGCGTCACGCGCGTGGCGGTGCTCGAAGCCGGTCACGTAAGTTTGCAGGACATCACCCCCGAAGATGCGGGGCTGAAGCGATCCACGCTTGCCGCCCTCAAAGGCGGCACGGCGGAAGACAATGCCCGCGCCATCCGCGATCTGTTCAAGGGCGCAAAGAACCCGTTCCGCGATATCGTACTGCTGAACGCAGGCGCCGCGCTGGTGGTGGCCGACCGCGCGAAATCCATCGCCGAAGGGGTGGCGCTGGCGGCCGAATCCATCGACCAGGGCCGCGCCCAGGCCGTGCTCGAACAGGCCCGCTTGAGCGAACGCGCCAAAGCATGAGCATCGCAAGATGAGCGTTCTCGACAAGATCGCGGCCTATAAGCGCGAAGAAGTCGCCGCAGCGAAAAAGCAGCAGCCGCTGAAGCTGCTGATGGCTCATGCCTCCGACGCGTCTCCGCCGCGTGGTTTTCGCGCCGCGCTGGAAACGGCCAAGGCGGAGAAGCGCCCCGGCCTTATCGCGGAGATCAAGAAGGCGAGCCCGAGCAAAGGCGTGATCCGCGCCCATTTCGAGCCTGAGGAACTGGCACGCGATTACGAGCGCGGCGGCGCGACGTGCCTCTCCGTGCTCACCGATACGCCATCCTTCCAGGGCGCGCCCGAGGACCTGATGACGGCGCATCAGGCGACGAGACTTCCGATCCTGCGCAAGGATTTCATGCTCGACCCCTACCAGATCGTGCAGTCCCGCGCGCTCGGCGCCGATTGCATCCTGGTGATCATGGCGATGGTCAAGGATTCGGCTGCCGCACAATTGATCGAAGCGGCGAGGGACTGGGGAATGGACGCCCTTGTCGAGGTGCACAACGAGATCGAACTCGATCGCGCGCTGTCGCTGGATACGGACCTTATCGGAGTCAACAACCGCGACCTCAAGACGTTCGCGACCGATATCGGTACGGCGATACGTCTGAAGAGATTCATTCCGGCCGATAAGCATGTGGTGGCGGAGAGCGGTCTTTCGACACCGGAAGATTTACAGCGCCTGGCGGCGGTCGGCATTACGTCCTATCTGATCGGCGAAAGCCTGATGCGTGCCGAGGATGTCGAAGCCGCCACCCACGCGCTGCTTTACGGCGTGAAGCTATGAGCAAGCTCTCGCATCTCGACGAACATGGCCGCGCCTCGATGGTGGATGTTTCGGAGAAATCCGCGACTGAGCGCATCGCCAGCGCCGAGGCGATCATCGTCATATCGCAGGAGGCGTTCGATCTGGTCGTCGCCGGTGAGATCAAAAAGGGCGATGTGCTGGCGACCGCGCGCATTGCCGGTATCATGGCAGCAAAGAAAACGTCGGATCTGATCCCGCTCTGTCACCCGCTGGCCCTGACGCATGCGGGCGTGGAGTTCGTTGCCATTCCCGGGCGGCACGCCTTCCGCATCGTCGCGAGCGCCAAGACCACCGGCCAGACCGGCGTGGAGATGGAGGCGCTGACGGCGGCATCCGTGGCCGCACTCACTGTCTATGACATGGTGAAGGCGGTCGATAAGAGCGCCGTCATCGAATCCATCCGTCTACTGACGAAGTCGGGCGGCAAGAGCGGCAGCTACGATGCGGAAGCCCCTTCCGAACCGGAAGAAACGCCGGCGAGACCGGCGAAAGCCGCGCCCCGCATATTGATGAGCGAAACCGGCAGCCCACGTGCGGCAAACCCGACGGCCGAACGCGAAGCCTTCCGCGGCTTCATGGTCGCCCGCCATCTGCGCGCGAGCGAATGGGCAAAATCGGCGGCTGTCCCGGTGAACGAACTTTACGGATATCTGTCGGGACGCTCGCGCGTGCTTTCATCGGAATCGGCGGAGAAGCTTGCCAAGGCCGCGCGCACCAGCCTCGATCAGATGTTCGGCCGCAAAGGCGCGCGATGATCACGGTCGATGAGGCCGTTGCGCGCGTGATCCGCAGCTTTACGCCCTTGGCGGCGGAGTCCGTCCCTATAGCGGAGGCCGCCGGGCGAGTGCTCGCGGAAGATGCGTCGGCGAAAACGGATCAGCCGCCCGCACCGATGTCGGCGATGGACGGTTATGCCGTGCGCGCGAGCGATGCGGCCGTTGGCGTGGAACTCTCGGTCATCGGCGAAGCGCCGGCGGGGCGGCCATTTTCGGGACGGGTGGGCAAGGGCCAGGCCGTGCGCATCTTTACCGGCGGCGTTGTGCCCGAAGGCGCCGACGCGGTGGTCATACAGGAGGACACCTCTCCGTCCTCCAAGGGCGCCGCCGCAGTCTGCATCAACGAAGCTCCGCACGCAGGCGAGAATGTCCGCGCACGCGGGCTCGATTTCCGATCCGGCGAAATCCTGCTCCGGCGGGGCAAACGCATTTCAGCGCGAGACATCGCGCTGCTTGCGGCGGGCGATCTGCCGAACATCGCGGTCACGCGCAAGCCCCGCGTCGCTCTGGTTGCGACGGGCGACGAACTTTCGCGCCCCGGCGAGCCGCGCAAAGAGGGCGGCATCGTCGCATCGTCGAGCTATGCGCTGCAGGCGATGGTGCGCCAATGGGGCGGCGAGCCTCTCGACATCGGCATTCTCCCGGACCGGCCGGAGGCGTTCGCGTTTCTGCCCGAAGCAACCAAGGGCGCGGACCTTATCGTGACCACGGGGGGCGCCTCGGTCGGGGATCACGACCTCGTTCAGAGCGCGCTGAAGCCGCATGGGTTCCAGCTGGATTTCTGGAAGATCGCGATGCGGCCCGGAAAGCCCCTGATCTTCGGCCGCTTGTGGGAGACACCCTTCGTCGGGCTCCCCGGAAATCCGGTTTCCGCTATGGTGTGCTCGATCCTGTTCATCGGCCCCGCGATTGCAGCGATGCTGGGGATGGACTATCGCGCACCGATAACGAAAGCGCGGCTCGCCGCCCCCTTGCGCGCGAACGGCAAGCGCCAGGATTACATCCGCGCGCGACTTGTCCGGAGCGATGGCATTCTGACGGCCGGACCGTTTGCGCTGCAGGATTCATCGATGCAGCGCGTGTTCTCGCAAGCCGATGGGCTGATCGTGCGCGCCATCGATGCTCCGGCTGCACAAGCCGGCGACGACGTTGACGTGCTGTTGCTGGAGGGGTGCTGAGGGCACCCCATCGCCATCAAAAATCGATTCTGGCCGCCTCCGG
>CAZBRO010000001.1:323236-355285 GCA_964494505.1 uncultured Bordetella sp. | reverse complement strand
GAGGGGTGCTGAGGGCACCCCATCGCCATCAAAAATCGATTCTGGCCGCCTCCGGTATCCGATAGGATTCACCGGTGAAGAAGTCGAAATTGTTCTCCGCGCACACCGCCTCGATCAGCGGCCCCTTCGCCTGCCGGAAGACCGCCACGCCCGACCAGGGCGCATTGAATGCTTTGGGGTCGTCGATGGTGAAGGTCACGCGCAATCCCTTGCCGTCCGCCGTCATCTTGTAGCGTTCGACCACGTGCAGCGCATCGGAATGGGGCGTGCCCCAATTGTCGAGATCGGCCTTGTCGTTGAGGCCGATCGTATCGACCACCAATTCGTCGCCTTCGTAATGACCGACCGATTCTCCGTACCAGGAGGGTTTCGGATTCTTCGAGTGCGGTACGTTCATATACACATGCCGCACCGCGTGATCGCGCTGATAGAGCAGCGTCACCTCGACGGGCGTCTGGAGGATGAACAAGGGCTCATTGAAGATCATCTGACCCGGCGTGCCGCCCGGCCAGCAGCTCGCTTCCGGCGTGACGCGAATCTTCCCCTTCAATGCCTCGTCGGCATAGGCCTTCATCTTTTCGGCGACCCAGGGCTTGAAGTTCGGGTTCTCCCAATCGGGAGGGTTGGGCCGGCCATTGTCGTCCTTCCCTTGCGCGTTGAGTCCGCGCGTTTTGTAGGGATTGGCCGGGTCCTCAAAAATTATCTTGTTCGTCTGCGGATCGAGGAACGGAATTCCAACGCGGTTCCACGCCCGGTCGCCGGACGAGAAATCGGGGATGCTGGACGGGGTCCCGGCCGTCTGAGCGAGCGCCGCCGCAGAGGCGCAGACGATTGCGGCAGCGCCGCCCGCCAGCAGCCAAGAATGAAGCTTCGACATTGCTTTTCTCCCTAAGGCCCGGCGATTGAATCGCGAGACCCATCAATTGCGTAGCCGGAGTGTATCCGTTCCGCACCCTGCCATGCCAGCCGCTCACGCGCTTCTGTTCGCCCGCGTTGACCCTCGCCAAGAACTAAAGTAGAACGATTCGCGTTGCGGATTTGTTCGCTGGGCGTCAAAAAGGGCCCGGTTTCAGGGGGTGCCATGCTGACCAAGAAGCAATACGAACTCCTGATGTTCATCCACCAGCGTGTCCGCGAGACGGGCGTGCCGCCCTCTTTCGACGAGATGAAGGATGCGCTGGATCTCAGGTCCAAATCGGGCATCCACCGGCTGATTACGGCGCTGGAGGAGCGGGGCTATATCCGCCGGCTTGAGAAGCGGGCGCGCGCGCTCGAAATCGTGCGGCTGCCAGAGAACACGGCCGAAGGTGTGCGGCCGGCCGCCACCCGCAACCAGGCTCAGAGGCTGATGCGGCTCGAACCCGGTTCCAGGGGAGCCCGCGGCGATGTGCGCGACCATCGGCAGGACAACCGCATCCCGGCCGATACGCGGGTGGCGACCGCCTTTCCCCGCCGCCATGACAACGACATAACCAGCGTGCCTGTGCTCGGACGTATCGCCGCCGGCACGCCCATCGAAGCGCTGCAGAACCGCGGCAACGAAGTACCGGTGCCCGGCATGTTGCTCGGGAGCGGCGAACATTACGCGCTCGAAGTGACCGGGGATTCCATGATCAACGCCGGAATCCTCGATGGCGATACGGTGATCATCCGCCGGGTGGATTCCGCCAATACCGGCGACATCGTGGTTGCGCTGGTGGATGAGAACGAGGCAACGCTGAAACGCTTGCGGCGCCGGGGCGATTCCATCGCGCTGGAGGCCGCCAATCCGGCCTATGAGACACGGCTCTATGGCGCGGACCGCGTGCGCATCCAGGGAACGCTTGTCGGCCTGATGCGCCGCTATTGAGCGTGTGACGACCAGGGGCGCTTGCCCCGCTCGGCGGCGACCGTGTCCACGCTCAAGCCGTTAGCGCCGAAGGTGACCGCCGTTGCGCCTTGCCGCATCACGTCGAAACGGTCGAGCACCAGATCGGGCCCCTTGCAGGGGCGCCTGATGGGTACGGCGCTGATCTCCACGCTGGCACGGGCGCAATCCTCGAACAATGCACCTGCGCGCAAGGAGAGCGAGATAACCCGCCCGGCCTTCCCCGTGGTCACGCAGCCGAGTTCGTCGCAATGGGCGCCCGCACGCGCCGCATCGATGTCGCGCCGGTCGCCGTCGCGCAGCAGCCATTGCGAGGCGGTATACGCGTCAGGCTTCGCCCCCAGGATCGTCAAGGCGCCGTCGGGCCCGCGCACGGCCGCCGACTGGCCGTCGCGCGCAATGAATAGATCGGGCGGCGCGCTTGCGAAGACCGCTGCGAACGCAGCCGCGATGGGCGCCAAGCCCAGCCAGCGCCAGCGCTGCCGCCAGAGCGCGATCCACAAGCCCCCGATGACGATGGCCGACAGCGCCTCCACCGGCCAGGCGCGCACCAGCGTCGCAGCGCCCGGAAGACCGGCGACCCAATGGGCGATGGCCGTCATCGTGTGCACGCCCCAGCCCATGATCTGCAAGGGTGCCATCTCCAGTCCGAGAGGCATCAGGATCACCGCAATCGCGGCCGCCGGCATGATCACGAACGCGACCACAGGTTCGGCCAGGAGATTGGCAAGCAGCGAATAAGCCGCGGCGCGATCGAAATGGTAGATCGCGAACGGCGTGGTCGCGAGTGTGGCGACGACGCTTGCGAGCAGCATCCCGAAGACGTAACGGCGCCCCTTGCGCCAACCTTGCGAAAGCCGCGAGAGCCCGGCCACGTCCTCGCGCCGTCGCTCCGAAGCCCATTCGGCCAGCGCGATCAGTCCAACCACGGCGCCGAACGACATCTGGAAGCTCGGATCGACGATGTCCTCCGGCTCCCAGGCGAGAAGCGCGAGTGCGGCCAGCGCCACCGCGCGCATCGACAATGCGGGGCGGTCGGCAAGCACGCCCAGCAGCATCATCGACAGCATCAGATAGGAGCGCACCGCCGGCGAACCGCCGCCGCTGATCGCCAGATAGAAACTCGCGCTCAGGAATGCCGCCAGCGCCGCCCATTTCTTGATCGGCTGCGTCAGGGCGATACGCGGCCACAGCGCCAGCAGCGCCCGCAAAGCCCAGAAGATGCCGAGCCCGGCAAGCGCCAGATGGACCCCGGAAATAGAGAGCACATGCGCCAAACCGGAATCGCGATAGGCTTGGTTGTCGTCTTCGTCGATCTCGCCGCGCTCGCCGGTGATGAGCGCGGCCGCGATGTTGCCGTCCGGCCCGGGGATCGCCTTGGTGATGCGCGCGGTCATGAGAAGGCGCAAATTTTCGACGCGTGCGCTCAATCCGGCGAGCAGACCCGGAGCGGGCGGCGCTTCCAGGGGCTTGGGCGCGCCATAGGTGAAGCCCACCCCGCCGAGACCGTGGAAATAGGCCCAGCGGGCGAAATCGTAGCCGTTCGGCACCGCCGGTTCGGGCGGCGGACGTAGAACCGCGAAAGCCGACACGACTGCACCGGGCTGAGCCGCTGCCACCGCCTTGGCCCCGATCATCGTCAGGCGCACGGATGCCGGCGGTTTCGTCTTCCCATCGCCGAGCTTGAAAACGTCGAGCACGATGCGGGCACGGTTCGGCGCGCGGATGTCGACGCTTTCGATACGGCCGGTGACCGGTACCGGCCCCATGTCGCGGACGATCGCGGGTGCATCGACGCGCCAGGTGCGGAGCTTTGCGGCCGCAAATCCAAGCCCGCCGCAGGCGATGAGCAAGCACAGGAAGCGCGTCAGCGTGCCCCGGCTGGAACCAGCGGCGCCGCACAAGAGAGCGGCCAAGCCGGCTGCGGCGGCGGCTGCCTCCGACGGCTCTGTCTTAAGTGTGAAATAGATCGCAATACCGGCTCCGAAGGCGACCACACACCAGGGAAACCAGCGCTCTCCTTCGGCAGCGAGGCAGCGCGCGGCGCCTTGCGCAATCCGCTCAAGCGCGCGTGCGGGAGCCTGCACCGGCAGCGCCGCCGCACCGGCCATGCCCGGCACAGTCGCAGCAGAGCCTTGCGGCCACATCTGCGCAGCAATAGCGCGGAACCGGCTCCCCAGCCCTATCCGCACACCCTTCCCCTTTGCTAGAAGCAGGCACCTCGAAAGACCCGCTCCATAATGTCCCAAAATCCCGCGCCCGTCCTGCGCTTTGCACCCTCGCCAACCGGCTATCTGCATATCGGCGGCGCGCGCACGGCCCTGTTCAATTGGCTCTATGCGCGCCACACCGGCGGCACATTCCTCCTGCGCATCGAAGACACCGACCGCGAACGCTCAACGCCGGAAGCGGTGGCTGCCATCTTCAACGGACTGACCTGGATGGGACTGGGCTGGGACGGCGAGCCGACCTTTCAGTTCGCCCGCGCCGCGCGCCACCGCGAAGTTGCTGGACAATTGCTGGCGATGGGCCGCGCCTATCGCTGTTATGCGACGTCCCAGGAGCTCGATCAGATGCGGGCCGAGCAGAAGGCCAGCGGCCAATCGGTCCGCTATGACGGGCGCTGGCGCGACCGCGAGCCCGGACCGGGACAGCACAACATGCCCTATGTCGTGCGGCTGAAGGCGCGCGATACGGGCGAGACCATTGTCCACGACGTTGTGCAGGGCACGGTCCGCTGGTCGAACGATCAGCTCGACGACATGGTGCTGTTACGCAGCGACGGCACGCCCACTTACATGCTCGCGGTCGTGGTGGACGATTTCGACATGGGGGTCACGCACGTGATCCGCGGCGCCGACCATCTCAACAATGCCGCGCGCCAATTGCAGATCATCGAAGCCATGGGCTGGCCGGTGCCGGTTTACGGCCATGTACCGCTGATCCACGGGGCCGATGGCGCCAAGCTCTCAAAGCGCCATGGCGCGCTCGCGGTCGAGGCCTATCGTGACATGGGTTATCTGCCCGAGGCGATGCGCAATTATCTGCTGCGACTGGGCTGGAGCCACGGCGATGACGAGATCATCCCGACCGAACAGGCGATCGAGTGGTTCACTCTCGAAGGCATCGGACGGTCTGCCGCCCGCTTCGACCTCAAAAAGCTCGACAGCCTCAACGCACATTACATGCGTGACATGTATGATGGTGCACTCGCCGACGAAGCGCTCGCTTTCGCGGCGCGCCTGAAACCCGGTCACAATCCCGATTTCGCGACCCGCGCGCGTCTCACCCAGGCGATGCCGATGCTGAAGCCCCGCGCCAAGACGTTCGTCGAGTTGCTGGAGAAGGCGGAATTCCTTTTCGTCAAGGGCGCTCCCGCCTTGGATAAAGCGGCCGCCGCCTCCATGAATCCGGCCGCACGCGCGCTGCTCCTGAAGCTGGCGTCGGCCCTCGACGGGACGCCCTGGGACACCGCATCGCTCGAAGCCCGCACCCGCGAATTCGCCGAAAGCGAGGGCATGAAGCTCAGCGACATTGCCCAGCCCCTGCGCGCGGCCATGACCGGGCGGACGGCCTCGCCCCCGATCTTCGACGTGATGGCGGTCTTAGGCCGCGAAGAAGCCTTGACTCGCATTCGCGCCCAAGGCGATTAAGACTTTGAGGTTCGGGGCTCGTTCCCCGCACGCACCGTTAACAGGCTAAAGCCATAACCAGAACGGACCTTTGGGAGGGCCGCCCCATAACCCACGGAGTTCTGAGATGAACAACAAAGCGAGCGGAGCCATCCCAAACGGAACGGCAACGCTCACCTACGGGAATAAGCGGGTCGAACTTCCGGTCCTCAAGGCGACAGAGGGCCCCGATGTCGTCGATATCCGCAAACTTTATGGCGACGCGGACGTATTTACCTACGACCCCGGCTTCACCTCGACCGCGTCCTGCGAAAGCGACATCACTTACATCGACGGCGACAAGGGCATTCTGCTTTACCGCGGCTATCCCATCGATCAGCTGGCAAAGCAATCGCACTTTCTCGAAGTCTGTTATCTGCTGCTCTACGGCGAGCTGCCGACACCGGAGCAGATGAAGACTTTCGAGCGCACCATCACCTATCACACGATGGTGCACGAGCAGATCAGCTTCCTGTTCCGGGGATTCCGCCGCGACGCACATCCGATGGCGGTCATGGTGGGCGTGGTGGGCGCGCTGTCGGCCTTTTATCACGACTCCACGGACATCACCGACAAACAGCAGCGCGAAATCGCGAGTCACCGCCTGATCGCGAAAATGCCGACCATCGCCTCGATGGCCTACAAATATTCGCTGGGCCAGCCTTTCGTGTACCCGCTCAACCATCTGGGTTACACGGAGAACTTCATGCGCATGTGCTTCGCGGTGCCGTGCGAGGAGTACAAGGTCAATCCCGTGCTGTCCAAAGCGCTGGACACCATCTTCATCCTGCATGCCGATCACGAACAGAACGCGTCGACCTCCACGGTGCGGCTTGCCGGTTCGTCGGGGGCCAACCCCTTCGCCTGCATCGCGGCGGGCATCGCCTGTCTCTGGGGCCCGGCCCATGGCGGCGCCAACGAGGCGGCGCTGAAGATGCTTCAGGAGATCGGTGACGTCAGCCGCGTGCCCGAATACGTGAAGAAGGCGAAGGACAAGAACGATCCCTTCCGCCTCATGGGCTTTGGGCATCGGGTCTACAAGAATTACGATCCGCGGGCGAAAGTCATGCGCGACCAGACCTATGCGGTGCTGGACGAACTCGGCAAGCACGACGATCCGCTTCTGAAGACGGCGCTGGAACTCGAACGGATCGCCCTTCAGGACGATTATTTCATCGAGAAGAAGCTCTATCCCAACATCGACTTCTACTCGGGCATCACCTTGAAGGCGTTGGGATTCCCGACCGACATGTTCACGGCTCTGTTCGCCCTTGCCCGTACCGTCGGCTGGGTCGCGCAATGGCAGGAGATGATCGAGGACCCGCAGCAGAAGATCGGGCGGCCACGGCAAATCTATACGGGCCCCCATCGCAGGGATTATATTCCGGCCGAGAAGCGCAAGTAGCGGACGAACGCCATGCACCCGGGAGAGACAGAACGCTTTCGCTTCTCCCCGGCGGATGCCGATGCCGACATACGCCGCCGCCGCCCGGCGTGGCGGCGTGTGGTGGCGTCTGCCGTCATGGGCGCTTTCACCTTGATGCTGGTGACCTTGGGTTTCAGCCGCTACGCGCACCATCCCGCATACGGCTTGCGTCCTCCCCTGCCCTTCAACCCCAACTGAAAGTGGACTTCGCCATGAAGCATCTGAAATTCAGTCTGTTGGCGCCGCTGGCGCTCGTGGCATCGACTTGGGTAGCGCCGGCGGCAAGTGCGGCCGATATCGCGGGCAAAGAGATGACGCTGCCAGCGAGCGAACACCCGGTGAAGGTGGAGTTCTACAAGGCACCGGGCAACGGCAAGCATCCGACCGTGCTGATGCTGCATGGCGGCCAGGGCTGGGGCGGGGCCGAGGGCCGCACGGAGAATTTCCAACATTATGCGAGCGAACTGGCGAACCACGGCTTCGACGCCTACATGGTCTCGTACTACAGCGACCAGGACATCATCGACCGCAAGGAGAAGCCGCAGGGCGTCAGCATCCGCCGGTTCCCCGCCTGGGCGAAAGAAGTGAGCGAGCTGACGGCGGACGTGAAGAAGATGCCGGGCTCGAATGGCAAGGTCGCGCTTGTCGGCTTCTCGAACGGCGGCAATCTGTCGGCGCATGCAACGCCGCTCGATCCCAACATCGACGCGGCAGTGGTTTATTATGGCGGCGTCTCGCGCGTACCGGGCTTCGAGGCAAAGCGCTTCCCGCCGATGATGATCTTCCATGGCGAAGCGGACACCCGCGAGCCCATCGAGCGCGGCCGCAAATTGTTTGAAGCCGCCAAGGCGGTGCATGCCGATGTCGAATTCCATTCCTATCCCGGAATCAATCACGGTTTCGGCCAGGACCTCGGCACGCCGGCGGCCGACGATGCGTTCCAGCGCACGCTTGTGTTTTTGAACAAGACGCTCAAGGGGGAGTGAGGTCATGAACCGGATTGTTCGAAATCTGCTGGCGCCGCTGGCGCTCCTGATCCTTTCCGGAGGCGTGTCCGCGGCACCCGCCACGGACATCCAGGGCCAGAAGATCCTGCTTCCCGCCAAGGAGCGGCAGGTGCATGTCACCTATTTCCGAGCGCCGGGCGACGCTCCGAGGCCGTCGGCGCTGTTGCTCCATGGTGCGGGAGGTTTCGACCGGCAGATCGCCAACAACAACCGCTACGCGGCGTCGCTGGCGGCTCAGGGCATCGACGCCTATCTCGTCTATTACTACAGCGATACCGACGACAAGATGATGTCGAACGGCGTCGATGTCTTCGAGCAGCGCTATGCCGCATGGGCGAAGCTGGTCGACGATCTGGCCGATTATCTGGTGGCGCAGAAGGACTCCAACGGCAAGGTCGGCATTGTCGGGTTTTCCAATGGCGGTATTCTGGCGACCGGGGCCTCCACACTCGATCCCAAGATCAATGCGGCCGTGATCTATTACGGCACCGATCCCTGGCCGTTGGGCGTGAAGGCCAAGCGCTATCCGCCGCTGCTGGTGCTCCATGGCGATGCCGACCAGGTCATTCCGGTCGATGCCGGCAGGGAACTCGCCGCCGAAGCCAAGGAATTGGGCGCGCGCGTCGATCTCGTGATCTATCCGGGCGAAAGCCACGGCTTCGGCGCACGCTGGGACGACGAGAACGCAACCGATGCGCTTAACCGTGCCGTCGTCTTCCTCAAGAAGGAATTGCAGGTAAAGTAGGTTCCTCGCATACGCAGGTCTGTGCTACGAGCCTCGCGAACCTAAGGGGACGCGATGGACCTCAACCCTATTCTTCAGGCAGTCGAGCACTACAGGGCCGGGCGGCTTGAGCCGGCCGCCGAATTGTGCCGCGTCGTGCTGGGACAATTGCCCGACGATACCGGAGCGAACCATCTCCTCGGCGTGATCTACTTCAAGCAGGGAAAGACGTCGGCCGCGCGCGAGCTTCTCGCCTTTGCCAGTTCCTGCCCCGACGCAACGCCGGAGATCCAGAACAATTACGGCGCGGTACTGAACGCGCTCGGCGACCACGAAGGCGCACTGGCCGCATTCAAGCGAGCCGTGGACGGCCAATCCGGACATGCGGCCGCCTACAACAACATCGCGGTCATTCAACGCGCGCGCGGCGAAACCAGGGAGGCGATCGACACGCTGCGCCGGGCGGTCGCGCTCAATCCCGATCTCGCGGAAGCAAGGACAAACTTGAGGACCTTCTATCGCGACGTGGTGCCAGGCTGGCATTTCGCCATGATGGGCGACAAGCCGCGCAACGACGCCTATGAGGCCGCTATCAATCGCGCGGTCAAGGGCCGCCGCGTGCTCGACATCGGCACCGGCGCCGGCCTCCTCGCGATGATGGCCGCGCGCGCCGGGGCATCGAGTGTCGTCACCTGCGAAGCCGTCGATCTGATCGCACAGCGCGCCCGCGATATCGTCGCGGCGAACGGGTTCGGCGATCGGATCACGGTGATCAACAGGCACTCGACCGGTCTTGGCGTTGGTTTGGGGCTTGCCGAACGCGCGCAGGTGCTGGTGACGGAAGTGTTCTCCAGCGGACTGCTCCATGAAGGTATCCTGCCGACCGTCGAGCACGCGCACCAGCATCTTTTGACGCAGGACGCCACGGTCATTCCGGCCGCGGCATCCGCCATGGGTTTCCTGGTCGGCGGACCCGCGATCGAACGCATGCTGTTCGCAGGCCCGGCAAACGGCTTCGACCTTTCTCTGTTCAACGATTTCGCGCCGGCGAATCTGCCCGTGGCGCTCGACAGCATTCCACACACAATTCTGTCGCATGATGTCGAGCTTTTGCGTTTCGAATTGAAGGCCAATCTTTTTCCGATGGGAAGCCGTCCGATCAGCATCATGGCGACGCGCGAGGGGCTCTGCGCGGGCGTCGCGCAATGGATCAGGCTCGAACTCGATACCACGACCCGCTACGAAAACCGCCCGTCGCGGGATACCGAGATCGGCAGCCATTGGGAACAGATTCTATATCGCTTTCCGCGGCTGGTTCCGGTCAGGCAGGGGCAAATACTCAAGCTCGCTGTGCGTCACGACCGCAAGCAGCTCTCCATCGATTTGCTGGATTGAACCGGCGCTACCCGCCATTCGCCAATTCGAGCACAGCGCGCGCCGCGCGCAACGATGGCGCCTCCTGGCCCACGCCGAAGATCCGCACGGCTTCGTCGAGATCTCGCAATTGCTTGGCGCGCGTCGCTTCGTCCGTCAGCAGCGGCTTCAGCGCGCGGGCGATCGCTTCGGGCGTGCAGGCTTCCTGAATGAACTCGGGCACCGCCTCGCGTCCGAGTACGATATTGATCAGCGTGGCATAGCGGACATTGATGAACGGCCGCGCCAGGGCCACCGTGAGCCAGCCGAGTTTGTAGCCTACCACCATCGGCGTCCGGCTTAGCGCGAGTTCCGATGTCACCGTGCCGGATGCGGCAAGTGCGGCATCGGCGGCATCGAAGGCGGCGAATTTCTCCTCATTGGTCTCGACCACATGTACCGGCGTCGGCCAATCGCGCGCGGCGTCGCGCACCAGTTGCGCAACGTGGCCGACCGTCGGAAGAACCGAAACCAGTCCGGGAATCTCGCGCGCGAGGATGTCCACCGCGCCCTTGAACGGCGGCAGGATGAAGCGGATTTCGTTGCGGCGGCTTCCGGGGAGCACCGCAAGCAAGGGCGCATCGGGCGCGATCCCGCGACGTGTCCGGAACTCGCCGCCTCCTGCAATCAATTTTGCCCGCTCGATCACCGGATACCCTACCGAATAGGCGCGAATGCCGTAGCGCTCGAAGAATGTCGCCTCGAAGGGAAAAAGCGTCAGCACCGCGTCCATGTAGCGCGCCATCTTGCGGGCGCGATAGGAACGCGAGGCCCACACCTGCGGCGGCGCATAATTGGCGGTGCGGATGGTGGGGTCGATGCGTTTCAGCCGCTGTGCGATGCGATGGGTGAAATCCGGGCTGTCGATGACGACGACCAGGTCGGGCCGCGTCTTCAGCGCAAAATCGGACGCTTCACGGACGCGGGCGAGAATCGCCGGAATGCGGGGCACGACTTCGCGCAAGCCCATCACGGAAGTCGCATCGAGCGGGAACAGGCTGTCGAGGCCCTCCGCCGTCATCGCCGGGCCGCCGACGCCCACGATGCGGACGCGGTCGCCTGCGAGCTGCTTCAGCCCCGCCATCAGCTGCGCGCCCAGTTGGTCGCCCGACGGCTCGCCCACCACCAGCATGATGGTGAGCGGGCGCGCGGCGGCAGGCTCACCCAACTTTCCCATCCTCCGGCGCGAAGCCATAGGCGAAGAGGCCTAAGCGGTCGGCGGTCTTGACAACTTGCGCGCGATCCATGATCAGGGCGGCTCCTGCCTCCACCGCCAGCCCCGCGAGCCCCGCGGCCGCGGCAAACTCAATCGTCCGTACACCGATCACCGGCAGATCGACACGGCGCTCCTGGTGCGGCTTGGCGGCCTTGACCAGCACGCCCTTTCGGCTCCCCTGGGTGCCGCGCAACGCTTCGGGAAGCGTTGCGACGCGCGCCAACATGGCGTCGGTGCCTTCCGCGGCTTCGACCGCGAGCACGAGCCCTTTGCAGACGACCGCCGCCTGCCCGATGTCGAGCGCGCCCATGGCGGCGACAACCTGGATGGCATATGCGATGTCGGCCTCATCGTCCGGCCCCGGCGCGATCTTTCCGAGCGGTCCGGACGGCACGAGCAGCGCGTCTGCCGCATCGGCCGAACCGATGACGCGCATACCTTCCTTTTCGAAGATCGCGAGCAGGGAGCGCAACAGCGCATCGTCGCCGCGCGCCGCCGCTGCAATGATCTTGGGCAGAGCGAGCGCGCCGCGCGTATCCAGCTTGAGCTTGGAAAACTCCGGCCGCGCCACCTTTCCCGCCATGGTGACTTCGGAACAGCCGGCATCTTTCAGCAGACGAATGGCCTTCCCAAGCTCTCCGATCGATACGAACGCGTGCGGAAACGGAGCGACCTCGGCCGGCTTCGCCATCCCTTCGAGCGCCAGCACGAACACCCGCCGGCCAACCGCAACGCTTGCGCGCGCAATCGCAAGGGGTAACTCGCCGCCGCCGGCGATGATCCCGAGCGTGGCGCTGTTCGCGCTCGAACGCCCCTCACTCATGATCGGAGGTGGCGGGAACCGCCGCGCGCGACGGCGTGCAGATAGGTCGCTTGCTCCCTGCCTGGATGAAGCGCACGACCTCTTGCACTTCGGGGTAATCGCTCCAGTGTTCGGCGGCTTCCGAAACGCGATCGAGGAGGCGTCCGGGCCCGAAGAAGATCGCACGATAGGCGGCCCGCAAGGCGTGGATGCGTTCGCGGGGAATGCCTCGGCGCTTCAGCCCGATGAGGTTCAATCCTTCAAGCCGCGCGTGATCGCCCCAGGCCATGCCGTAGGGAATCACATCGTCCGGCACGCCCGTGAGACCGCCGATGAACGCGTTGCGCCCGATGCGGCTGAATTGCTGAACCGCGGAAACGCCGCCGATATTGACGCCGTCTTCGATAGTCACGTGCCCGCCGAGCGCCACGCTGTTGGCGAAGGTCACACCATCTCCGACGTGGCAATCGTGCGCGACATGGCTATAGGCCATGAAGTAACCGCGCTCGCCCACCTGGGTGAGACCGCCGCCCTTGACCGAGCCGCCGTTCATGGTGACGTGCTCGCGTATGACGCAGTCCGCGCCGATCTGAAGCCGCGCGCCGGTGCCCGGATCGCCGCGAAATTGCGGACCGCCGCCCAGCACCGCGTGGGGATGAACCACGCAGCGCGGGCCCATCTCGGTCACGCCCGAAATCACCACATGCGAAAGAATGCGCACGCCGTCGCCCAGCCGCACGCGCGCGCCCACGAGCGAGAAAGCTCCGATTTCCACGTCGGCGCCCAACTGGGCACCATCCTCAACGATGGCAGTCGAATGAACCTTCGCCATCAATCGGCGCTGCCCGGGATCACGGGCGGGCCGGCGGCAAGCGCGTTTTCGGTGAGCATGGCACTGTATTCGGCCTCGGCGCACAGCTCCTCGCCGACATAGGCCTTACCCACGAATTTCCAGACGGGTCCACGATGGCGCTGCACCTGCACCGGAATACGGAGCAGGACGCCGGGGTGCACGGGACGGCGGAACCGCGCTTTATCTATGGTCATGAAATAAACCATCCGGCGCTGATCGCGCAGACCCAGCGTGTGCACGACGAATGCAGCCGCGGCTTGCGCCATCGACTCGACGATCAGAACGCCCGGCATCACCGCATATTCGGGAAAATGGCCTCCGAAATGCGGCTCGTTGATACTCACCGCCTTCCAGCCGACAGCGGATTCGCCGGGCTTGATGTCCGTAAGCCGGTCGATCATCAGAAAAGGCGGCCGATGGGGAAGAAGCCGCTTGAGCTCCTCCACGTCGAGTTCTGTCCGTATAACCCTTTCGTCCATTTGCTTATCCATCCGACCGCCCGGCTTTGCGCGCGAGCTTCGCGAGTTTGGCCATTTCTCTGTGCCATTCGCGGATCGGGCGCGCCGGAATGCCGCCATAGTCGCGGCCGCCTTCCAGATCGAACGCGGCGCCCGTCAACCCGGCCAGCCGCGCACCGTCTCCGATCCGCACATGATCGGAGATGCCCGACGCGCCTCCAACGATGACAAAATCGCCCAACACGGCGCTACCCGATATGCCCGACTGGCCCGCCATAACGCAGTGACGCCCCATCATCGTGTTGTGCCCGATCTGCACGAGATTATCAATTTTGCTCCCCTCGCCGAGCACCGTGTCGCCGAGCGCGCCGCGATCCAGCGTGGAATTCGCGCCGATCTCGACGCGGTCCTGCACGATCACGCGACCGAGCTGCGGAATCTTGGCGTGGCCGCCGGAGCCCGAAGCAAAACCGAAGCCCGACGAACCGATAACGACGCCCGACTGGATCAGTACGTCGTCGCCGATATGGGCGAACGCAATCGCCACATTCGCACCGATCTCTGTCCGGCGTCCGACCGTGACGCCGCGGCCGATCACGCTGTTCGCCCCGATGCGCACACCGTCTCCGATTTCGGCACCCGGACCGATCACAACGCCAGGCGCGAGCACGACCTTTTCACCAAGCCGGGCGGAAGGATGAACGGCTGAGCTTTGCGCGCGGCTGTCCAATTCGTGCTGCGGATAAAAACAACGCGCAATTGCCGCGAAGGCATGGCCGGTGGATTGCACCGGAATTACAATTGTGTTTTGCGGAACGGCGCCGTTGCGGTTTGCACCGGCGAGACACCAGCCTGCCTTGGTAGCAAGGAACGCCTCTCGGCCGCGTTTCAGGCCATCGTAAAAGGAAAGATGAGGCGGGCCTGCTTCTGCCAATCCCGCGACGTCCTCGATCGGCGCGGTGCCGTCTGCCTCCGGCGGGCAGGCAAGCCCGGCCCGCGCGCAAAGATCGTCCAAACGGAACGGACCGCGATTGTCGTAGAACCGCGGGTCCGCCATGCCGCCTATCCTCCCCTGGCGCTCAGCACCGCAGTGCTATTTTTTGGCGGCAGCCACAGGTGCCGCCGGTGCCGCCGCGGGCCGCGGAAGGGCTGCCGGCGCCGCTCCCCCTGGCGCTGCAGCCACCGCCGGAGCAGGGGCTGCCGTCAATTCCACCTTCACATGAGGCAGCGCCTTATCGAGCCGCTGAACCGCGATCGGCGTGACATCGACATCGACGGACGACAGGATCACCGCCGACCGGTCGATCACCATGTTCGCGCCGCGCTCGTTCATGATGGTCCTGAGGATCGGTTCAAGCGCCAATTCGACCTGACGGGCCGCCTTGTTGAAGCCCGCCTGAATTTCGGCCTGACGCTGGGCGACGCGACCCTGGAACGCCTGCTGCTTGGTGGTGAATTCCTTTTCCTTCTGATCGCGGACATCGGGCGCCAGAATCGCGAGCTGCTGCTGAAGCTGGGTGGCTTCGGTCGTAAGCGCGGTTTCCTGGTTCTTGAACTCGGTCTCGGCGGACTTGGAGAGGTTTTGAGCCTGTACCATCATGTCCTGCCCCGCTGACGACCGCTGCAGGATGAAATTGCGGTCGATCACAATGATGCGCGGTGCGGCAGAACCTGCCGCAGCCGCGGCTGCAGGCGCAGGTGCCGCTGCGGGAGGCGGCGCGGGCGCGGTCGCAGCCGGCAAGGTCGGCGGCTTCGCCACGACGATTCCGGACGCCGAAGGAGGTACCTGCGCGGCGGCTGGGCGATAATCGGATTCGCCGGTGAAAACAATGAGAGTGAGCGCCGCGAGCGCAGCGGCGGCGCGAAGATGATGTGTCGGCTTCATGTCAGCGCGTCCTTTCACGTCAGAAGGTGGTGCCAGCACTCAGGCGAATGGCCTGAGGTTTGTCATATTTTTCCTGGAGGAACGGATAGCCAATATCCACCTCCACCGGACCGAATGGAGATTTCCAATTGACCGCGATCCCCGCCGAAGCGCGCAACGCGAGACTATCCTCACACTGATTGGCGCCGCATTCGAGTTTCTTGCTGCGGTCCAAACCGAGCGTTCCAAAATCGGAAAACGCCGAGAGCGCAATGCCGTAATCGGGCGGAAAGATGGCGGGCAAGCGCACCTGATAGGTGCCGATGGCGTATAGCTGACCGCCCAATGCCGCGTTGGCTGCGATGTCGCGCGGGCCTACGCCGGCAATCTGGAATCCGCGGAAGGACGGCCCACCCTTGAAGAAGCGCTCATTGATGGGAATGGCGACGCCGCCGAAGCCGCTGATATAACCCGCGTTGACCGCGAATTCGCCGACCAGACCGAAGAAGAACGGGTGGTAATATTCGACACCCATCACAGAGCGCAAATATTTCAGATCGCCGCCAAGTCCGGCGACGTCCTGGCTTACCGCGAAATTGACGCCTTTGGTCGGAATGATCGGATCGTCACGGGTGTCGTAGGAATAGGTATAACCGACCGATGAGGCCGAATATTCGCCGGAGCTGTTCAGGATGGCGCTGGATACGCCCGTCACCGCTTCGATGCGGGTAACGGCATAATTGTAGTGCGGCGAGATGCGGCCGAATTCCGAAACGGGGAAACCGAACTGGAGGCCGCCCGCGGTCACATCCGAGATGTATCCGGTGAAGTTGCTGAAGTCGGTGATGACTTTATAGACAAGGAAACCCGCCGCCAGCGGCCGGCCAAGGAAATAGGGCTCGGTGAAGCGGAAGTCATAGTCCTTCTGGAATGTCCCGATCGAGACGCTGGTGCGCAGGAACTGGCCGCGGCCGAAGAGATTGCGCTCGGTGTAACTGAAATCGAGCAGCAGGCCCTGCTGGGAGGAATAGCCCGCGCCCAGCGCAAGCTCGCCCGTTGGCTGTTCCGTAACGTTAACGGTCAGCACAGTGCGATCCGGCGCAGAGCCCGGATCTTCCATGATCGTGACGTCCTTGAAAAAGCCCAGCGCGCGGATGCGTGTGCGCGAGCGGTCGGCCAGCACCCGGTTGAAGGCATCGCCTTCGGTAAGGCGAAACTCGCGCCGGATCACTTCATCGCGCGTACGCGTATTGCCGACAATATTGATGCGATCGATATAAACACGAGGCGCCTCGTCGATCTCAAAGAAGAGATCGATCGTCTTGGTCATCGGGTTGCGTTGTACGCGCGGGCGAATGTCGATGAACACGAAGCCGCGGGTGCCGGCGGCGAACGTCAGCGCCTCGATGGAACGATCGATCAGATCGGCGTCGTAGACATCGCCCTCATGGCTGAGCAGCAGCGGCTCCAGCTCGGTCGGGTTCAAGTCGCGGATACGCGAGTCGATGGTGACCTTGCCGAAATGGTAGAGTTCGCCTTCATCCACCGTGAACGTGACATAGAAATTGGCGCGGTCAGGCGCGAGCTCCGCGATGGCCGAAACCACGCGGAAATCCGCATAGCCATGCGAAAGATAATAGCGGCGGAGCTGTTCGCGGTCGAAGGTCAGCCGGTCCGGATCGTAATTGTCGTTGGTGGTGAGGAATTTGTACCAGGCGCTCGTGGTGGTCGCGATCTGCTGACGCAAATCCGCGTCGGGGAAAACATGGTTGCCGATGAAGTTGATGGCCGCGACGCCGGTGGTCGGCCCTTCCGCGATTTCAAAGACGAGATCGACGCGGTTCTGCGGACGCTGGATGATCTTGGGCTCAACGGTCGCGGCGAAACGTCCCGAGCGGCGGTAGAGCTCGATGATGCGCTGAACGTCGGCCTGCACGCGCGCACGTGTGAACACCATGCGCGGCCGAACCTGCACTTCCTTATTCAGATCGGCGTCGGAGAGATTGGAATTTCCCTCATAGACGACCTGATTGAGGATGGGGTTTTCGACCACACGCACGGTCAGCGTCATGCCGTCGAAATCCATGCGCACGTCGGAGAAAAGGCCGGTGTCGAAGAGCACCTTCAGGGAGCGGTCGGCCACTGCTGGGTCGTAGGCCTGCCCTTGGCGGAACAGGAGATAGGAGATGACGCTGTCGGGCTCGATGCGCTGGGTGCCTTCGACATTGATCCGTTGAATAACGCCCTGCCCGGGTGGTGCCGGCATAGGCATCGTCACCGGCGCCGCCTGGTCGAGCGTCATCGTCGGTCCCGGGGGGACTGGTCCCTGCGTCGGCACCGTCGGAGCGGCCGGCGCGGGCGCGGGGCCCTGTGCAATGGCCGCCTGCGGCGCGAGCGCGGTTACCGAACACGACGTCATCAGCGCCCAGGCAACAAAGCGGAAGCGCCGCGCGACGGGGTGGCCTTTCAAGGTCATCGAATCGCCTTTGATGTCATGCTCCGGCTTTTAGCGCGGGGCGCGAATGCGATCAAAAGAGGTTTAGGCGGACAAGGTCGTTGAATGTCGCAAGCAACATCAGGCAAAGCACAAATGCCAAGCCCAGCCTGAAACCGACCTCCTGTGCACGTTCCCCCAGCGGCCTTCCTAAGACCGCTTCGCATGCATAGTACAGAAGGTGCCCGCCGTCGAGCACGGGAACGGGCAAGAGATTGACCAGCCCAATGCTCACCGACATCAGGCCCGCGAGGCCCAGAAGCGCACTGAACCCGATTCGCGCCGCCTGGTCCGAGACCGCGCCGATTCCGAGTATCCCGTGAAGCTGATCCGGGCTTTCGCGGCCGGTGACGATCTTGCCGATGTAGGACCCGGTCTGCGCGACAATGAACCACGTCTGATCGAGCCCGCCCACAAAGGCTTCGCCAAGGCCGACCGGAACGGTGGCATCGCGGATTCCAAGGCGGCCGAATTTCTGCTTTGCGCCCGTCGCATCGGTCACTTCGGTAAGCGCCGGGACGATGGCGAGGGTCAGGTCGCGCCCGCCCCGGTTCACCACCATGTGCAGAGTCTTGCCGGCGCTCCCGCCCACGATGCGCTGAAGGTCGGCCATCGTCTGGATGTTTACTCCGTCCACGGAGCGAATTGCATCGCCGGCTATCATCCCGGCCGTCTCCGCCGCCGAGCCGGTTGTCACCTGATCGACGACCGGAGGCTCGGCCACCTTGCCCACGGTCATGATGACGGCCGTGAAGATGACGATGGCGAGGATGAAATTTGCGAAAGGTCCCGCCGCGGCGACTGCGGCGCGCTGATAGAGCGGTTTGGTGTGAAGCACGCCGCCCAAATCCGCATCGAGCGCACGTTCGCCCCACGTCCCTCTGGAAGCCAGTGCGCTGCGTGTCCCCGGAAAACTTCCATTACCGGCGGCGACGGCCGCGACGCTCTGATTGACCGATTGCAGACGCGCTTTCTCGGCTCGGGCCGCACGCGCCCTCAACTCCTCGAGCGCCTCCCGGTCGGGACGGCTCGAAGCATCGGCGTCGCCGAAGAACTTCACGTAGCCGCCGAGCGGTATCCAGGAGAGCTTCCAGCGCGTGCCCTTTTTGTCGGTGAAGCCGACGATCTCCCGGCCGAAGCCGATGGAGAATGTCTCCACCGTCACGCCGCACCAGCGCGCGACCAGGAAATGGCCGAGCTCGTGAAAGAACACGACGAGCGTGATGACGAACAGGAAGGCCGGAAGACCGACCCCTACCCAGGAGAAGAAACTGGCGATTACAGCAGGCATACTGACCGATACTCCTCGATTCAATGCGGCCCCCCTCAGGCCGCCGCCACTCCAGATACCTCCCGAGCCCTTGCCCGCGCGGCGTCATCCAGCGCCAACACATCGTCCAGAGTTTCGGGGGCCGGGCCGTTCATTTCCGGCGCGAGCGCATTCAGCGTCCGCTCCACGGTCCGGGCGATGCCGAGAAAGCCGATCCGGCGTCCCAGAAACTGCTCGACTGCCACCTCATTGGCGGCATTCAAGATGGTAGGGGCCGCGCCCCCCGTCTGCAAGCACACTCTCGCGAGTTGAAGACAAGGGAAGCGCGCCAAATCAGGCCTTTCAAAGGTCATCTGGGTAAATTCGGCGAAATGAAGCCGCCGCGAAGGGGAAGCGATGCGCCGCGGCCAACCTAGAGCATGAGCGATGGGCGTCCGCATGTCGGGCGCCGACATGTGGGAAAGAACAGATCCGTCCGAATAGGCCACGAGGCAATGCACCAGCGATTGGGCGTGGATGACGACGTCCAGCTTCTCCGGCGGCAGCCCGAAGAGGATATGCGCTTCGATCAACTCCAGCCCCTTGTTCATCAGGGTTGCACTGTCGACCGAGATTTTCGCGCCCATGGACCAGTTGGGGTGGCTCACCGCCTGCTCTGGTGTCGCACCGGCCATGCGATCCAGCGACCAGGTTCGAAATGGCCCGCCGGAAGCCGTGAGGATGACCTTCTCAAGGGCGTGGGTTTGGGCAAAGTCGAGGAGCTGAAACGCGGCATTGTGCTCGGAATCGACTGGAATCAGGACGCCCCTGGAATCCTCGGCCGCGCGGCGGAAGACTTCGCCGGCCGCAACGACGCATTCCTTATTCGCGAGCGCGACAATAGCTCCGCGCTTGACGGCTTCGAGCGTCGGCGCGAGCCCTGCGGCCCCAACGATGGCGCTCATCACCATGTCGGACGGCGCGCGCGCCGCGTCCAGGATCGCCTCCTTGCCTGCAAGCACCTGCACGCTCGTGCCGGCGAGCGCCTCGGCGAGCGCAGTCTTGAGCGTGGCATCGCCGATGATCGCCATGGCAGGACGGAATTCGCGGGCCTGGATTGCGAGCAGCGCCACATTGCGCTGCGCGGTAAGGGCCTGTAGCGGAAATGCGTCCGCGCCATAATGTCCGCGCGCAAATCGCACCACATCGAGCGTGGCCTGGCCCACCGACCCGGTGCTTCCAAGGATGGCGATGCGGCGGCTGAGCACGGGGGCAAGGTCGAGCCCAGCCATTTCGGGCGGCATGGTCTGGGTCATGGGCGTGCGCCGCCGAGCGGATCGAGACCGGCAAGGAATAACAACGCCACGCACACGGGTGCCGCAAACAACACGCTGTCGATGCGGTCGAGGATACCGCCATGGCCGGGGATCAGGTGTCCCATGTCCTTGGCGTGGAATTGCCGCTTCACCCAGGATTCGAACAGATCGCCGCAATGCGCGGAAAGCGCGAGCAGCCCGCCGAAGATCAGCGCCTTCGGCACGCTGCCATTGAGAAGAAGCACATAAACCGCTTCGGCGAGCATTGCCGCAAGCGTGCCGCCGAGAAACCCGGCCCAGGTCTTATTGGGAGACAGTACGGGCACCAGCTTCGGTCCACCGAAGAGACGGCCGAAAAGCAGGGCACCCGTGTCGGCGGCCCACACCGCCACGAACAGCGCGCCGACAATGGCCGCTCCCCTTGGCGCGCTTCTGAGAACCGCTAATGCAATTACCGGTAGACCGACATAGAGCGCACCCAGCGCGTGCCAGGGCATCGGCCAGCGCTCCGCCCGGCCGCGCAAGGCGAAAACAAGCGCCGAGGCACCCGCGCCCAGTAGAATCACCAGCAGCGCTCCGTCGAGATTGCCGACAGGTCCCGCGAGCCATACCGCAACTGCAGCCGCTATCGCCGTGGGGATCATTTCACGCGCGAAGCGTCCCCCGTTCACCAGCCGGTGCCACTCGCGCAAAGCGGCAACCGCAGCGACCGCGACAAAGGCGGCAAACACCGTTCCGCCCACCATCACGGCCGCAATGGCGACCACAGCCAGCACCAGCCCCGAAGCCGCGCGCACCGGAAAGTCGAACCGGGCGGGCATCGAGGGCTGTGTATCTGTCACGATGGAGAAAACCCTCAAGCCTTCAGTCGGCTTCGAACACTTCGGCCACGAGAGCGCGGACCGCAGCCTCACCCAACGAACATTCTCCGCGCGAGGCGGCCGGAACTCCGCCGAAGCGCCGTTCGCGGCGGGCGAACTCATCAAGTGCCGCCTTCAAATCGGCGGCCCCGAAATCGGGCCACAATTTGTCCGTGAAAACGAGTTCGGCATAGGCCGCCTGCCAGAGCAGAAAATTGGAAAGCCGCCTCTCGCCGCCGCTGCGGATAACCAGGTCGGCATCGGGGATTCCTGCGCTCTGCATGGCGCTGCCGATCATGCCCGGCGTGATCTTCTCCGGATCGAGCCGACCCGCCGCCACATCCCGCGCAAGCGCGCGCGCAGATTCCGCGATTTCCTCGCGCGAGCCGTAATTGAAAGCGAAGGCAAGGTTCAGCGCGGTGTTGTTGGCGGTGAGCGATTCGGCGCTCTCGATCAGTTCCGCAATGTCGGCATCGAGGCCGGCGCGCGCACCGATGAAGCGGACGCGCACATTGTGGCGGTGGAGCTTCTCGATATCGGCGCGGCAATAGCGGCGGAAGAGGCCCATCAGATGGCGGACCTCGGATGCCGGCCGGCGCCAGTTCTCGGTGGAGAAGGTGTAGAGCGTCAGATATTGAAGTCCAAGTTCACGCGCCGCACGCACCACGTCGCGAACAGCGGCGATGCCTTTAACGTGACCGGCTTCGCGCGGCAACAGCCGGTTCTTCGCCCAGCGGCCGTTGCCATCCATGATGAGGGCAACGTGCTTGGGCATGCCGCCCGGCGAGGCCGCTTCTGGGGGCGTGGACTCCAACATCGGTTTGGTCAAACTGCTTTCCTTCTTTGTCGTCTCAAGACGCAACGCAACTCCCATGCCGCCTAAACGTGCATGATCTCCTGCTCCTTGGAGGCCAAAGCGGCGTCGACCTCGTGCACGTTCTCATCGGTCATCTTTTGTAATTCGTCGGCGAGTTTTCTTTGCTGGTCTTCGCTGATGGCGTGGTCCTTCTCGAGCCGCTTCAAATGATCCATGCCGTCGCGCCGCACATTGCGGATCGCGACACGGGCGGCCTCGGCATATTTGTGTGCAAGCTTGGCCAATTCCCGGCGGCGCTCCTCGTTCAACTCCGGAATAGGGATGCGCACGAGCTGGCCGTCCAGCTGCGGATTGAGACCCAGACCGGCGTCGCGAATTGCCTTGTCCACCGCTTTGGCAAGGCTCTTATCCCAGACCTGCACGGTCAGAAGACGGGGCTCGGGCGCGTTGACGGTGCCGACCTGGGCGAGCGGCATGGTGCTGCCATAGGCTTCGACCGTGACAGGCTCGAGAATGGCGGTATTGGCGCGGCCCGTCCGCAAGCCCGCGAATTCGTGCTTCACGGTCGCGACGGCGCCTTTCATGCGCCGTTTCATGTCTTCCTTGTCGAATGGGGGCAGTTGAGCCATCCCTTGTCTCCGTCACGTTCGCTCTAAAGCCGATCCGCGATCACCGTCGAACGTCCCTCCCCTTTCAATATCGCGGAGAAGTTTCCCTTTTCGTGAATCGAGAAGACCACGATCGGGATGCCGTTCTCGCGCGACAGTGAAATGGCGGAGGCGTCCATCACCTTCAGATCGCGGGATAATACCTCATGATAGGAAAGAAAATCATAGCGTTCGGCGTTTTTCACCCGTTTGGGGTCGTCGCTGTAGACCCCGTCCACCTGGGTCGCCTTGAACATGGCGTCGCAGGCCATCTCGGCCGCTCGCAAGGCCGCCGCCGTGTCGGTGGTGAAGAAAGGGTTGCCCGTGCCGGCGGCAAAGATCACCACCCGGCCCTTCTCCATGTGCCGGATGGCCCGCCGGCGGATATAGGGCTCACAGATGGACATCATCGGGATGGCCGATTGGACCCGGGTGGGGAGCCCCGCCCGTTCGAGCGCGGCCTGCATGGCGAGCGCGTTCATCACGGTTGCCAGCATCCCCATATAGTCCGCCGTCGAGCGGTCGATGCCGGCGGCCGCCCCCGAAAGCCCACGGAAGATGTTGCCGCCGCCGATGACCATGCAGATCTCGGCTCCAGCCTCGGCGGCTTCCTTGACGTCGGAGGCAATGCGTTCGACCGTCGAAACGTCGATCCCATAAGACTGATCGCCCATCAGCGCTTCGCCGGACACTTTGAGCAGAACCCGGCGATATCGGAGGGCGGCCATGAGAACTCCTGAATAGGCGGAATTTGAGGCGAACTTACCTCATCCTGCGGCAATCGGAAGCCATGAGGCCGCGCAATCCTCCGCTGGCCTCACGCGCCCGGCATGAGAATGAGTCTCGATTACAATCCCGCCGTCGCTTTGACTTCGGCCGCAAAGTCGGTGGTGGGCTTGTCGATGCCCTCGCCCACGGCAAACCGCACGAAGCCCGTGATCGCTACAGCCGCGCCGATATCCTTCCCGGCGTTCTCCAGGACCTTGGCGACCTGAGTTTCGCCGTCGATCACAAAGACCTGTGAGAGCAGCACCGATTCCTCGTAGAATTTGCGCATCCGGCCTTCGATCATCTTTTCGATGACATTCTCGGGCTTGCCCGATTGGCGCGCCTGATCGGCATAGATCGCCCGTTCGCGCGCCGCCACATCGGAGGGAAGCGAGTCGACACTCAGGGCCAGCGGATTGGCGGCTGCGACATGCATGGCGAGCTGCTTGCCAAGCGTCATCAGCTTTCCGGAATCTCCGGCCGATTCGAGCGCCACCAGCACGCCGATCTTGCCGAGGTCAGGGGCCACCGCATTGTGGATATAGGACGCCACCACGCCCGGCTGCACCGACAGGGCGGCCGAACGGCGGACCGACATATTCTCGCCGACTTTCCCGATCAGCGCGGAAAGCACGTCCGCAACCGACGCGCCGCCATCGAGCGATCCGGCGAGCATGCGCTCGAGATCGCCTTCGGCTTCGAGCGCCTGCTGCGCGGCCTTGCTCACGAAAGTCTGGAACTCGCCGCCGCGCGCCACGAAATCGGTTTCGGAATTCACCTCCACGATGGCGCCGCGCCCGCCGCGAATCGCGACACCGATCAAGCCGTCGGCGGCGATGCGGCCGGCCTTCTTGGCGGCCTTCGCGAGCCCCTTCTTGCGCAGCCAATCGATCGCGGCTTCGACGTTGCCGCTGGTTTCACCCAGCGCGGCCTTGCAATCCATCATGCCCGCGCCCGTCTTGTCGCGCAGGTCTTTCACCATACCGGCCGTAATATTCGCCATTGGAATCTTCCTTTCGCCCCCGGTTTCAGATTGGTAGGTGCGAAATCAGCCCAGAGGGCTCGCTTCGACTTCCGCCGAATGAGACGGCGGGGTGAGATCTTCGATCACGTGCTCGGCTTCGCCGATATCGGCGCCTGCCGCGACCTGGCTCTCCGAAAGACCATCGATCACCGCGCGCGCCGCCAGATCGCAATAAAGCGCAATCGCGCGGGACGCGTCGTCATTGCCTGGGATCGGGAAGGCAATGCCATCCGGGTCCGAATTGGAATCGAGGATTGCGGCCACCGGAATATCGAGCTTGCGGGCTTCGGCTATTGCGATCGATTCCTTGTTGGTGTCGATCACGAACAGCATGTTGGGCAGACCGCCCATGTCCTTGATGCCGCCGAGCGAGCGTTCGAGCTTGTCGCGCTCGCGCATGATCTGGAGCAGCTCTTTCTTGGTCAGGCCCGACGTGTGGGCGGAGGTCAGCGTCTCTTCGACGTTCCTCAGCCGCTTGATCGAGTGCGAAATCGTCTGCCAATTGGTCAGCGTGCCGCCGAGCCAGCGGTGATTGACGAAATACTGCGCGCAGCGCTTGGCTGCGGCGGCAACCGGCTCTGACGCCTGGCGCTTGGTGCCGACGAACAGCACGCGGCCGCCGCCCGCCACCACATCGCGCATGGCAACGAGTGCCTGATGCATCAGCGGCACGGTTTGGGTCAGGTCGATGATGTGGATGTCGTTCCGCACCCCGAAAATGTAGGACCCCATTTTGGGGTTCCAGCGCTGGGTGCGATGACCGAAATGCGCGCCCGATTCGAGAAGCTGGCGCAAATTGAAATCTGGCAGTGCCATGTTCACTCCTGTTTTCCGGTTCAGCCTGGCGCGGGGGTGATTTGTAGGGTGGAAACCTACAAACACCGGAAGGGCCCCAGCCAACTCGGCTGAACGCCCGGCCCCGCGTGCGGGATGGCGGCGCTTATAGGGAGGTCCGCCCGGCGACGCAAGCGCCCGGCCGGTGCTTACAGCCCGCCAAAGGCGGCTTCGCGCCGCACATTTATGCTCATTCCCGCAATATCCCGGAGATGACAAACGCGTCATAATCCGCCAACAAAAGCCACAAATCGGGCGGAAAACCGCGCCGGGGGAAACGTGCCATCGAGGGGTTCTGCGCTCGGCGCGATAGCGGCGCCGGTGCTTGTGTTTCTTTTTCTTGCAAGCAGCAACGGAGCCGCACAGCCCGCTGCTCCGGCGAGCGCGGGATTTGTACGGCCGACCGCCAAGGCTACACGCATCCAAACCAACGAAGCGCCCACCATCGACGGCGACGTTTCCGATCCCGTGTGGGCGAAGGCGACAATCATAGAAGAGTTCACCCAGAAGCAGCCCAATCCCGGCACCAAACCGACCGAACGCACGGTGCTGCGCATTCTCTATGACGAGAACAATCTCTATTTCAGCGTCTACAATTACGACAGCATGCCCGGCGACATCGTCGTCCGTTCGATGCAGCGCGACGGACCGCTCTATACCTCCGACTCCTTTGTCATTCAGCTCGACCCGGGCCAAACGCGGCACAACGCCTACAGCTTCGAAGTGGGCGCTTCGGGCGGACGCACCGACGAACTCGAACTCAACAACACGCAGGAACTGACCCAGTGGAACACGATCTGGGCGGCGCGCGTACGCCAGGTGAAAGACGGCTGGACGGCGGAAGTGGCGATTCCGTTCCGCGATCTTTCCTACGATCCCGGGCAGTCCGAATGGGGCTTCGATTTCTCCCGCCGCATCCGCCACAAGAACGAGCGCGAATATTGGTCGGGCTTCAATCCGACGCTCGCTTTCACCGATATCAGCCAGAACGGGAATCTGACCGGAATCGAGGGCATCAATCGCGGGCTCGGCCTGGACGTTCACGTCTACGGCGCAGCGAGGACAAAGCGCGATTGGCAGAATCCGAATGACGGAACGAGCTTCAGCATCGCCGAAGGCGGCGACGCCTTTTACCGGATCACCCCGGCGCTCACCGGCACATTGACCGTCAATCCCGACTTTTCCGACGCGCCCCTCGACGTCAGGCAGGTCAATACCACCCGGTTTTCCCTGTTCACGCCCGAGACGCGCGATTTCTTCCTGCAGGACGCTGCCGCCTTCGAATTCGGCGGCCACAATTTCATGCGCAATTACAACGACAAGAACTCGAACAATGGGCGGCCCTTCTTCTCGCGCAATATCGGCCTCGTGCAAGGCGTGCCGGTGAGCATCCTGGCGGGCGGCAAACTGTCCGGCGAATTCGGGGACTTCGGAATCGGCGCGCTCAGCGTACGGACGAACCCGACACCGGCGACGCCCGGTCAGACGCTGTCGGCCGTGCGCATCACCCACCCGATCTTTTCGCAGTCGAAGTTCGGCATGGTGTTCACCGACGGCGATCCCACCGGAAAGAGCAAGAACACGGTCGCGGGCGCCGATTTCCAATATCTCGATTCCAACTTTCTCGGGCGCAACGTCTTCACCACCGACCTCTATTACGACCGCAGCTTCTCCAGCGCCGTGGGCGACGACCACTCGATGGCCCTTGCCATAGGCTTCCCCAACGAGCCATGGGGCGGGGATTTCGTGTTCAAGGAGATCGGCGAGAACTTCAAGCCGGCGCTCGGCTTCATCAACCGCACCGGCATCCGCCAATATGACGGGGTGCTGACGCGGCTGGACCGCTATCGCGGAAGCTATTTGAACGAACTCGATTTCGACACCGATTACGAGTTCGTCACCGACTTGCACGACAGGCTGGAATCCCGCGCCAACGACATCGTCGTTCATGCCGCGAGTCGAGCCGGCGACGAGGTATGGTTCAAACTGATCGACACGGCCGAGAACGTGCCGGCGAAATTCTTCCTGCCGGGCAACATCGCGGTGCCCGCGGCAAGCTACGATTGGGCGAACCTGGATGTGCGGTTCAAGACCTTCGATGGACGCCCGCTCGCCATCGACACCGAAATCACCTGCTGCGGCTTTTATGACGGACGCTCGGTGCACCTGAAATCGAGCCTCTCGTATCGGCCGAACGCCTATTTCGAATTCCTGCCGAGCTACGAACTCACCACAATCGAGCTTCCGGCCGGGCGCGTCGACATCCATCTGCTGGCGCTCGAAGCGATCGTCAATTTCATGCCGGACATGTCGCTCGACCTGCAGGGGCAATACGACAACATCAGCGCGAATTTCGCGTTTCTCGCCCGCTATCGCTGGGAATATGAGCCGGGGAACGAGATCTTCGTCTCCTTCGCGCAAGGGGCGATCGTCACCGGCGAGACGTTCTTTTCGCGCCAGCGCTTCGATCCCCAGCGCTCCCTGCTCTCCATCCGGCTCGGGCACACCTTTCGCTTCTAGCCATAGTTCAGGAACGCAACCAGGAACGCGGCATAGACCCAGGGAGCCGCGAAGAGACCCACGACATTGCGCGTCGGACGGCGGAGCCGCCGCGCCCGCCATCCGGCCAAGGGACACGCGATGGCAAATACCGGAAGCGCGAAAAACAGCACCCCAATGCCGACCTCATAAGGCGACCGCTCGCTTCGGCTGACGACATCGACAGCCGAAATCGCCATGTAGAAACCGGGAACAAGCAGGAAAAGATCGAGCGCGGTGGCCGCATAGAGCCACATGCGGCCAGCCATCACACCGTCTCGATTTCGAGGACGCCGGAGAGCGATGCGAGCGTGGACTTGAGCTGTGGATTCACCTGGACCCGCTTCGGCAAGGCGATCTCGACGTCCTGAGTGCCCGCGGCGCCCGGCACGATGAGCGTGATAAGCCCCTTCCCCGGCTGCTTCAATTCGCGCGCGATGGCCGGTATCGGTCCGGTGTCCCCGAGCCTGATCTTCAGCCCCTCACCCGCCTGGGCCGCTGCCGTATCGAGGTCCTCGACGCCGATGGTGCGCAGCTTCAGCTCGTCGTCGATCCAGTCGCCGACCACGCGCACCACGATGCCCCGGCCGACCTCCAGAAACGGGCGCGCATTGGCGAGCGCCTCGGAAAACACCATCACCTCGAACATCGCAGAGGGATCGGAGAGCGCGATGAACGCGAACGGATCGCCGCTCTTGCCCCGGCGTTCCTGCTTCCGGATCACGGTGCCGGCAAGCGTCGCCTTCACCGATGAGCGGCGCGCATCGGCAAGAAGGTCGGCATAGGGCGTGATCCCCAGCCGCTTCAGCGGCTGGGCATAGGAATCGAGCGGGTGGCCGGACAGATAAAATCCGATGGCCGCGAACTCCTCCGCCAACTTTTCATGCACGGGCCAATCGTCGACGTGCGGAAGCGGCAACGCCTCGCGTTGTGTCTCCGCCGCACCGAACAGGCTCGACTGACCGACGTCGCGATCGCGCATATTACGCGCGGCATCGCCCAGAATGATGTCCGCCGATTGCACCAATTGGCGCCGGTTCTTGTGCAGGGCATCGAAGGCGCCGGCCCTCACGAGACTTTCGAAGGCGCGCTTGTTGACGAGCCTGGGATCGATCCGGCGCGCGAAATCGGCGATGGAGCGGAACGGGCCTCCCTCCTCGCGGGTCGCCACCACATGATCCATCGCCTGACGGCCGACATTCTTCACCGCGGCAAGCGCATAATAGATCACGCCGCCGCCCAGGCCCGCATCGCACGCGAAGAACGCCTGGCTCTTGTTGATGTCGGGAGCGCGCACTTCGATGTCGAGGCGCGCGGCTTCCTGGCGGAAAATATTCAGCCGGTCGGTGTTGCCGGCATCGAGCGTCATGGAAGCGGCGAGGAATTCGACCGGGTAGTTCGCCTTCAAAAACGCCGTCTGATAGGCGACCTGGGCATAGGCCGCGGCGTGACCCTTGTTGAAGCCGTAGCCGGCGAATTTCGCGGCCTGCTCGAAAATCTGTTCGGAGATATGCGGCGCAATCGCGTGCCGCTTGCCGCCCTCGATGAATTTCTCGCGGTGCTGCGCCATTTCGGCGGGAATCTTTTTTCCCATGGCGCGGCGCAGAAGATCGGCCTCACCCATGGTGTAACCGGCGAGCTCACGCGCGATGCGCATGACGTCTTCCTGATACGTCATCACGCCGAACGTCTCCGACAGGATCGGTTCGAGCATCGGGGTGAGGTAATCGGGCTTCTCGCGGCGATGCTTGCAGGCGATGTATTTCGGAATGGAATCCATCGGGCCCGGCCGATACAGCGCCACCAAGGCGACCAAATCGTTGATGTGGTCGGGCTTGAGCTTTTTGATGAGGTCGCGCATGCCCTGGCTTTCCAGCTGGAACACGCCGACGCATTCGCCTCTGGCCAGCATTTCGAATGTGGGCTTGTCGTCGAAATCGATGCGCTGGGTATCGAGCTGAATGCCGCGCGCCTTGAGCAATTCCTCGCTCTTGGCGATGACCGTCAGTGTTTTCAGACCGAGGAAGTCGAATTTGACCAGACCGGCCTTTTCCGCGTCCTCATAATCGAATTGCGTCACCGGCATTTCGGAGCGCGGATCGCGATAGAGCGGCACGATCTCGTCCAGCGGCCGGTCGCCGATCACCACACCGGCGGGATGCGTGGAGGCGTGGCGGTAGAAGCCCTCGATCTTCTCCACAATGGTAAAGAGCGGGCGGACCTTTTCTTCCTGCTCGGCGATTTGCTGAAGCCGCGGTTCGTTCGCCACGGCATCGGAAAGGGACACCGGCTTCCCCGGCGGATTGGGGATGAGCTTGGCGATGCGATCGACAAGGCTGAAGGGCAATTGCATGACGCGCCCGACATCGCGCACGGCGGCGCGCGCCTGCAGGCTGCCCAGCGCAATGATGTGACCGACCTTGTCGCGGCCGTATTTCGCCTGCACGTAGCGCACCACCTCGTCGCGCCGCTCCTGACAGAAATCGATGTCGAAATCCGGCATCGAAATGCGTTCCGGATTGAGGAAGCGCTCGAACACGAGGCCGAAGCGGATGGGATCGAGATTGGTGATGTCGAGCGCCCAGGCGACCAGCGAGGTGGCACCCGAGCCGCGCACGCCCACCGGAATGCCGTTCGCGCGCGTCCATTTCATGAAATCCGAGACGATCAGGAAATAGCCTGGAAAGCCCATTCCGACGATGACGCCGAGTTCGAATTCCAGCCGGTCCCAGTAGGTCTTCTCCTCCGCGAAAAGCCCGTGCTCGGCGAGACGCCGCTTCAGCCCGGCCTGGGCTTGGGCGCGCAATTCGTCCGCAGGCGGAAGACCCGATTCCGGGACAAATTGCGGCAGGATGGGCGACCGCTTCTTGGGCCGGAAGGCGCAGCGGCGGGCGATCTCGAGCGTGTTGTCGATGGCTTCAGGCAGATCGGCGAAGAGCGCCGTCATTTCCTCGGCACTCTTGAAGCGGTGCTCCGGCGTCAGGCGGCGCCGTTCCTCCACGTCGAGGAAGGTGCCATCGGCGATGCAGAGGAGCGCATCGTGCGCCTCGTACATGTCTTCGCGCCCGAAATGCACGTCGTTGGTCGCCACCAGCGGCAGGTTCTTGGCGTAGGCGAGTTCGATCAGCTTTTCCTCGACGGCGGCCTCGGCGGCGAGCCCGTGGCGCTGCAACTCGACATAGAGGCGGTCGCCAAAGGCGGCGGCCAATTTGTCGAGCGCGGCTTCGGCGGCTTGCGGCTGGCCTTCGCCGAGAAGGCGGTCGATCGGACCGTTGGGTCCGCCGGTCAGCAGGATGAGCCCTTCCGCGTGGGAGAGCAGCCGTTCGGCGGTCGCGTGCGGCAGGTCGCCTGCTTCGGTGTCGAGATAGGCGCTGGAGAGCAATTTGGAGAGCTGCACGTAACCGGCCGCATCCTTCACCAGAAGCGCGACGGACGGATAGGACCGGGTTGTCGGTTGGCCCTGATGGGGCGGCGCGGCTTCGGCCATGTCGACGGACAGCGTGACGCCAACGATCGGCTGGACACCGTTCTTGGTCAGCGTGTCGGCGATTTCGTAGACGCCGAAAAGATTGTTGGTGTCGGTGACCGCAGCCGCCGGCATGTGCATCTCGCGGGCAAGCTTGGCGAGTTCCTTGGGGCGGACCGCACCTTCCAGCAGCGAATAGCAGCTCCGCACGCGCAGATGCACGAAATTGGCGTGGCCATTCTTGCCGTTTACGGGCTCCGCCCCCATGCCTCACCTTACCTTGCCGACTCGGGAGGCAGTATCGGCCAAGCGGTCAGCGGGTGCATCCGGAAGCCTCAAATGCTCCACAGGAGAGCATCCCCCCTCCTCCCGGTTCCGGAGCCGTCTGGCCGCGGTTTTTCCAGGATTTCCTTGGGATTCCATCTGAAAAGACCCCGTCCGATATGGTGCAATAAGGGTGCGATAAGGGTGCAATAAAGTCCCCATTCCCGCCTTCAGACGAGCAGGGCCTGGCCCGCCACCGCCAGAATGAGAACCGACGCCACGAACACCAGCATGCTGACCGCCGCCAACGCTTCCTGAAGCCACAATGCCATCTTCCGTCTCCCGCTCGTTGAGACGATGTTCTTATTATGTTCTAATTTGGGCGTCAAGAACGAAAGTGGAACATGGGCGGTGGCGATTACGCCCCCACCACCGCTTCGCGGTCCCCCTCCCCCGCAAACGGGGGAGGAT
>CAZBRO010000001.1:0-323136 GCA_964494505.1 uncultured Bordetella sp. | reverse complement strand
TCCCCCGCAAACGGGGGAGGATTACGCCCCCACCACCGCTTCGCGGTCCCCCTCCGCGTGAACGGGAGGACCATCAGGCGGGGACGCGTTCGACCAGGCTGCCTTTGTCGAGCAGAAGCGTCCGGTCCATTTTCTTCGACAGATCGTGATTGTGCGTGGCGATCAGGGCCGAAAGCCCCTCGGACTTCACCAGCGCGATCAGCATCTCGAACACGCCGTCGGCCGTGCGCGGGTCGAGGTTCCCTGTCGGCTCGTCGGCCAGCAGCACGCGGGGGTTGTTGGCGAGCGCGCGCGCCATGGCGACGCGCTGCTGCTCGCCGCCCGAAAGCTGCGCCGGGCGATGGGTCATGCGCTCGGCCAATCCCACAGCCGCAAGCAACCGCCGCGCCTCGGCCATGGCGGCTTCTCGGCCCACACCCGCAATCCGCCGCGGCATGGCGACGTTTTCCTCCGCTGTGAATTCGGGCAGCAGATGATGGAACTGATAGACGAAGCCGATGTCCTTGCGCCGGATCTCCGTGCGCCGGCGTTCGGGCAACCCGCTCGCCGCTTCGCCGGCGATATAGACCTCGCCCGAGGTCGGCGCTTCCAAAAGCCCCGCGATGTGCAGCAGCGAGGATTTGCCCGCGCCCGACTGTCCGACGAGGGCGACAATCTCGCCCTGCGAGAGGGTGAGCGACACGTCGCGGAAGACCACCAGCTCGCGCCCCGCCTGGCGGTAGATGCGCGTGACGCGCTCGAGCCTCAAGGGTGCTGCGCGAAACCCCACATCATTCATAACGGAGCGCTTCCACCGGATCGAGCCGTGCTGCCCTCCACGACGGATAGAGTGTGGCCAGGAACGAGAGGCCGAGCGCCATCGCGATCACGGAGACGATGTCATAGGGGTCGATCTTCGCCGGCATCTGGGAGAGGAAATAGATCGTCGGGTCGAACAGGGTCGTGCCCGTGATGCTGGAGAGGAACTGCCTTATGTTTTCGATATAGGCGCAGAACACCACGCCGATGAGCACCCCCGAAAGCGTGCCGATGACCCCGATGGACGCGCCCGCGATGAAGAAGACGCGCATCACCGCCCCTTGCGTCGCGCCCATGGTGCGCAGGATCGCGATGTCGCCGCCCTTGTCCTTCACCAGCATGATGAGGCCCGAAACGATGTTCAGCGCCGCCACCACGATGATGAGGGTGAGGATCAGGAACATCACGCTGCGCTCGACGGCAAGCGCGCCGAAGAGGCTCGAATTCAACTGCTGCCAATCGGTCAGCCGCGCATAGGGCCCGGCGACGCGCCCCACCGGCACGCGCCATTGCGCCACCTGGTCGGGTTGGGCGACCATGATGTCGATGCCTTGAACCGCATCGGGAAGATTGAAAAAGGCCTGCGCCTCGGCCAGCGGCATGAAGATATAGGTCTGGTCGTATTCCGACATGCCGACTCGGAAGGTTCCGGCCACGCGATAGGCCTTGACCCGGGGCGTCGTCCCGAAGGGCGTGACCGCACCTTTGGGCGCAACCAGCGTGATCATGGCGCCCAGCACGAGGTTCAGCCGGTCGGCCAATCGCGCCCCGATGATGACGGAATCCCCTTCGTCGAAGGCATCGAGCGCGCCGGCGGAAAGGGTCGAGGATACGGTGGTCAGTTTCTTCAGGTCGTTGGTTTCGAGCGCCCTGACCAGCGCGCCGAAGGACGCGCCTTCCGAATTCACCAGCACCTGGCCTTCGATGATGGGCATCGCATTGGTGACGCCCGGGATCATGCGGATCCGGTTCGCCAGCGCGTCGTAGTCCGGAATGCTGCCGGTCATGCTCTGGACGATCAGGTGCCCGTTCAGGCCCAGGATGCGGCCCAGAAGTTCCGCGCGGAACCCGTTCATCACGCTCATGACGATGATGAGGGTGGCGACCCCCAACGCGATGCCGATCAGCGAAAAGCCGGAAATGACCGAGATGAAGCTTTCCTGCCGTTTGGCGCGCAGATAGCGCGCGGCCACCATCCATTCGAAACCGGAAAAGGGTCGGGAGAGACTGGCCATGATGGCTCTTTTGGTGGCGAATCGCTTGGGGTAGGTCTAGCAACATATTCATAACACCAATGTGGCGATTTGGAGCCTTCCCATGCAGAGAGCCCTGAGCGAGCACCGCAGCGTGTCCGGCCGCTCGAATTTCCCCAACTGGTATCAGGCTGTGGTGCGCGAGGCCGACATGGCGGAAAACTCGCCCGTGCGCGGCTCCATGATCATCAAGCCCTGGGGCTATGGGGTGTGGGAGCAGATCCAGAAGGAACTCGACCGCCGCATCAAGGAAACCGGACACGACAATTGCTATTTCCCGCTGTTCATCCCGCTCTCCTTCATCGCCAAGGAAGCAAGCCATGTCGAAGGCTTCGCCAAGGAAATGGCGGTCGTCACCCATCACCGGCTGAAGATGATCGACGGAAAATTGCAGCCCGACCCCGAGTCCAGACTGGAGGAGCCGCTGATCGTGCGGCCGACCTCCGAGACGATCATCGGGGATGCGTTCTCGCGCTGGATCAAGAGCCACCGCGATCTCCCGCTGCTGATCAACCAATGGGCCAATGTGGTGCGCTGGGAAATGCGCACGCGGCTGTTCTTAAGGACGTCGGAGTTCCTCTGGCAGGAGGGACACACGGCCCATGCCGATGCGAGCGATGCGATGGCGGAAACCATGCGCATCCTCGACCTCTATCGCGAGTTCTCCGAATCGACACTCGCCATGCCGGTGATCGCGGGCGAGAAGAGCGAGAACGAACGCTTCCCCGGCGCGGTCAACACCTATTCCATCGAAGCGATGATGCAGGACGGCAAGGCGCTGCAGGCCGGCACCTCGCATTATCTGGGCACCCATTTCGCCGAAGCGCAGAACATCCGCTTCCAGAACGAGGCAGGCGAGCATGTCTGGTGCCACACCACGAGCTGGGGCGTCTCCACGCGGCTGATCGGCGGGGTCATCATGACCCATGGCGATGATGACGGCTTGCGGCTGCCGCCCGCGATTGCGCCCAAGCAGATCGTGATCGTGCCCATGTTGCGCAACAAGCCGGAAGACGCCGACGTGCTCGGGTTCTGCCAGGCGCTGGCGAGCCAGTTGTCGCGTGAGATCGCGTTCAACGAGCCCATCCGGGCGACGCTCGACATGAAGGACATCAAATCCGCCGACAAGCGTTGGAACTGGGTGCGCCGCGGCGCGCCGGTCATCGTCGAGGTGGGCCCGCGCGACGTCGCGAACGGACAAGTCACCTTCATGCGGCGCGATCAGTTGCGCGACGGCGACAAGGTGAAGTCGCACGGCATGGCGCGCGAACAGTTCGTAAGCGAAGCCGCCCAATTGCTGACCGCGATTCAGACGCGGCTGTTCATGGAGGCCAAGACGCGGCTCGATTCGAACATCGTGAGCGACATTGCGTCATTCGATGCGCTGGCCGATTATTTCGGCGCCGCGGGCGATGAGGACGAGGCGTCCGAATTCAAAGGCTGGGCGCGGGTGGGATGGTCGCAGCCGTCAGGCGCGGCGCTCGATGCGGTGGAGCAGCGGCTGAAGGCGTTGAAGCTCTCCATCCGCAATGCGCCGATGGGTCAGAGCGAGGCATCGCTCGGAAAATGCATCTTTACCGGGGCTCCGGCGACGCAGGAAATCCTGATCGCGCGCGCGTATTGAATTTCAGCTTTCCTCCCCCGTCGTTACGGGGGAGGTGGTCCGAAGGACCGGAGGGGGCGATGTTCGCAGCCGCCGCGCTTTCGCGAGTTCGAATTCGCGGTAGAACGTGTATAGCCCCGAGCCGATGATGAAGAGCGTGCCGGCCACCCCGAACATGTCGGGAATATCGCCCCACACCAGGAAGCCCGCGATGGAGGCCCACACCGCCGCCGTATAGCGGAACGGCGCCACCACCGCGATCGCGCCAGTGCGAAGCGCGTCGATGTAGAGATAATTCGCAAACGCCACGAACACGCCCGATCCCAACAAATAAAGCGCCTCCTGCTGGCCGAAGCCGCGCCAGGTCTGCAACGCAGCACCCGGCACCGCGATCAGCCCCACGATGACGGTGTTGATCAGCGCCACCGTGATGGTCGGAATGCGGCCGACAATGCGCGAGGTCATCAAATCGCGGAACGCCCAGGTGATGGCGGTGAATTGCGCCAGCAGCAGGAAGACATTGAATTTGCCGGTGAACGGATTGGCGACCAGCACCACGCCCATGAAGCCGACGACGATGGCCGTCCAGCGGCGCCAGCCGACATCCTCGCGATAGATGAACGCCGACAGCGCCACCAGGATGATGGGCACGGTCAAAAGGATCACGGCGCTCTGGCCAAGCGTGATGAAGGGAAGCGCACCCACGAACGCCATGGTGCCGGTGCCTTCGAGCACGCTGCGCGAGACGACGACCTTGTCGCGGATGGCGGCGAGATGGGAAAGGCCGCCCAACTGCCACGCCATGACAAGCACGATGGGAAGCGAGACGAGATTGCGCAGCACCACGACTTCGGTTGCAGGCAGCCCTTCGCTTGCAAGCTTGGTGAAAGTGTCGCTGCCCGCGAACACCAGCCGGGCGAAGACCATCAGCATGATTCCGCGCAAATTCTCGCTGGCGAGAAAAACGCTTGCCGCGCGCGATGTCAGCCGGTCGCTCATGGCAGCACGGGGCCATGGCGCAAGCGGCCGGGTCAAGTGCGATGGATGAGGGGATTCAGTGGATGGTGATTGAGCTCGCCGCTGCCTTCGCGGGACAGGGGGGCGGCGCCTGGAGGCCGGGCAGATTGACCGCCACACCCACGCCTTTGAGCTGCGGATTGGCGGTGCGAACTTGCGCGAAGACCTGTGTGCTGACCTGAACGTCGGTGCTGCTACCCGGCAGATCGGCGGGGGCAACCGCGCGGCCATAGGCATCCACCCCAGGAACGTAATCGGCGGAATTGCGCTCGCTGCAGGCGGGCTGGGGCGGCTGAGCCTGCGCGGCCGGGGGCGGCGGGAGCGGAATCACGGCGGGCACGGCCGCATCGGCAAGACCGCTGCCCACGAAGAACACCGCAAGGATCGCTATGGGCCGCATCGGCGGAACATCCCTGTTTCGCCGGCCAGCATGCGCGCCGAGGCTTAATTTTTTCCTATCCTGGCGGCAGGTAGTAGTGGATGTAGACATAATCCGCGATGGCCCAGACGACGCCCGCGACCACCGTATTGGCCAGCAGCTTCAGCCCGAGCCTCGGCCGCGCCGGGGCGCCGGGTTCGCTGCCGGGCACGATGTCGTTCATCTCCTGTTGGCTGTGCACGCCGAAGGGCAGCACCGCGAACAGCACCACCCACCAGATGACGAAATAAAGCGCAAGGCCGAGCGTCCAGGTCATGGGCGATCATAGCCGTGCTACGCTGATGGTTGCAAAACGGGAATTGAGCGATGGCCGACAGGATCGGGTTCGTGGGCGTGGGCAGGATGGGCAATCCCATGGCGGGACGCCTGATGGACGCCGGCTACGCGCTCACGGTTTACGACATCCGCACCGAAGCGATGGAGGCTCTGGCGGCACGAGGGGCGGAGGTTGCGCAGTCTTCGCGCGCGGTGGCCGACGCCGCCGATATCGTTTTTTTCAGCCTGCCCGAGCCAAAGGACGTCAAGAGCGAAGCCACGGGCGAGAACGGAGTGATCGCGGGAGTGCGCGCGAAAGTCCTGGTCGATCTGTCCACGACGGGACCGCGCACCACGGTTCCCGTGGCCGACGCGTTGGCTCGCGTCGGAATCACGTTTGTCGATGCGCCGGTATCGGGCGGCGTTGGCGGAGCAAGGAAAGGCACACTCGCGGTGATGGCGTCGGGGGCGGCAGAGCCGCTCGCGCGCGTCGAACCGCTGCTGCGCCTTTTCGGGAAGGTGTTCGCGGTCGGCGGCAAGCCCGGCATGGGCCAGGCGATGAAGCTTGCGAACAATCTGCTGTCGGCGGCAGCCCTCGCGATTACCTCCGAAGTCATGGTCATGGGCGTGAAGGAAGGGCTCGATCCGAAGCTGATGATCGACGTGATCAATTCCGGCACGGGCCGCAACACGGCGACCGAGACGAAGTTTCCGATCTCGATCCTGACGCGGAAATTCGGATACGGGTTCGCGACCGGGCTGATGCACAAGGACGTGCGGCTCTATCTGGAAGAGGCGGAAGCCTTGGGCGTGCCGCTCGATTTGGGCAGGGCCGTGACGGCCGCCTGGCGGCTGGCGGAGGCCGAACTGGGGGCGGAATCCGATTACACGGAGATCGTCCGCTGTCTCGAATCCCGCGCCGGTGTGGTGGTGGGAGCGAAGGAATAACGCCCCCTCCGTCGCGGTGCGACACCTCCCCCGTAAACGGGGGAGGATCATAACGAATCACACCTCGACCGTCTGTACACGGACGACAGGCTTCTTGCCCCAGATTTCGTTGGCGGCGCGGCGGGCGGCGATGCGCACCGTTTCCGCCAGATCGTCGTCGCGCTTGCGCTTGCCGTTGGCGGCTTTGGCCACCGCTTCGCGCACCGGCGCGAGCACGTCGTCGGGAATCCCCTCCATGTGCAGCACGGGTTCGGCCGCAAGCCGCCCTTTGCGGTCGAGCACCAGCGTCACCCCGATGAAGCCGGCATATCCGAGCGAGCGCCGCAATCGCGCATAGCCGTCATCCTCGTGCACCAGCATGCGGCCATCGAGATGCAGGCGGCCCGAGGGCGCCTCATCGACGATCTCCGCGCGTCCCGGCGCCAGCCGCACCATCTGCCCGTTCAGCGCCACCACGCTTTGGGGCACCTGCAGCGAGGCAGCAAGCCGCGCATGCTCGGTGATGTGGCGAAGCTCGCCATGCACCGGCACCGCGATTTTGGGCTTCACCCAGGAATACATCTGCGCCAGCTCATCGCGCGCGGGATGCCCCGACACATGCACGAAATGATCGCGCTCGGTCAGCACCGCCACGCCCCGCTCCGCAAGACGGTTCTGCATTTCGAAAATCGAAAGTTCATTCCCCGGAATGATGCGCGAGGAGAAGATCACCGTATCGCCTTCGCCGAGTTCGACGGTCGGATGATCGCCCGATGCGATGCGCGAGAGCGCCGCCCGCGGCTCGCCCTGGCTGCCGGTGCAGAGGTAAAGCACGTTGTCGGCCGGAATGTCGGCGGCGTCCTCGTCCGAAACGGTGCGCGGGAATTTCGTCAGATAACCGGTGTCGCGCGCGCAATTGACCATGTGGTGCATGGCGCGCCCGACCAGCACGAGCGAACGCCCGGCGGCCTCCGCCGCCTCGCCCACCGATTGCAGCCGCGCCACGTTGGAGGCAAACGCCGTCACCGCGACGCGGCCCTTCAGCGAGCCGACCAGGCGGATCAAAGAGCGCCGCACTTCGCCTTCCGAACCGGATTCGCCGTTGACCAGCGCGTTGGTGGAATCGCACACCATGGCGAGGACGCCTTCTTCGCCCAGGCGGCGAAGCGCGGCATCGTTCGTCACTTCGCCCAGCAGCGGATCGGGATCGATCTTCCAATCGCCGGTATGCACGACGGTGCCAAGCCCCGTACGGATGGCGATGGCGTTGGGTTCGGGGATGGAATGGGTGATGCTGATGAATTCGAGCGCAAACGGTCCGAGCTTTACCTGGCCGCTCAAGGGCACGATTCTAACCCGCACGCGATCGGCGAGCCTGGCCTCCTCCAGCTTGTCGTGCAGCAGCCGCGCCGTGAAGGGCGTCGCATAGACCGGGCAGCGCAGAAGCGGCCACAGATGGGCCACCGCGCCGATATGGTCCTCATGCCCGTGGGTCAGCACCAGCCCCAGCAAATCGTCGCGCACCTCTTCGAGGAAGCGGATGTCGGGCATGATCAGATCGACGCCCGGGGTCGAGGTCTCCCGCCCGAACAGCACGCCGCAATCGACCACGATCCATTTGCGCTCGCCGGGCGGGCCGTAGCCGTAGCAGTTCAGATTCATGCCGATCTCGCCCGCACCGCCCAGGGGCAGGAACACAAGTTCGGCGCCGTCGGTGTCTGTCGTCATGTGCGAGCTGCCGTGAACCGGGTCTGATAACGCATCAAACAGGCGCCCGGCGTCCGGCATTGCGTGCGTGGATGAGAATGAGGCCGAGAATGGTCAGATCGGGATCGACGTGATCGATTGCGCCAATGTCGCGCTGGAAGAGATGCGCAAGTCCCCCCGTGGCCACCACCGTCATCGGCTTCCCATATTCCGCCTTGATCCGCGCAACCAGCCCTTCGATCAGGCCGACATAGCCCCAATAGAGGCCCGACTGCATGGCGGGAACGGTATCCTTTCCGATCACGGCCTGCGCCCGATGGATGGCAACCCGAGGAAGCAGGGCCGCTGCCTGATGAAGCGCCTCGGCGGAGAGGTTCACGCCCGGCGCGATGACGCCGCCTTCGTAATTGCCGTCGGCGCTGACGATATCGAAATTGGTGGCGGTGCCGAAATCGACCACGATGACGGCGCCCGGATAGCGCTCATGGGCCGCGACCGCGTTGGCCAGACGGTCGGCGCCGACGGCCGCCGGCCGGTCGGCGTGGACCTCGATCCCAAGCTCCAACGCGGTATCCCCGATCAGCAGCGGCTCGCAGCGCAAATATTGCCGGCACAGATCCCGCAAATCGAACAGCAGCGCAGGCACGACGGTTGCGATGATCGCCTGGCCGAGATCGGCAAAACTCATCCCGCGCAGGCTGAGGAGCTGGGCCAGCCAGACCGCATATTCGTCCGAGGTCCGTGTGGTTCGTGTCGCCGCGCGCCATTGGGCGAGGATTTTCTCGCCGTCGCAGACCGCGAAAACGATGTTGGTATTGCCGGCGTCGATGGCGAGCAGCATCGTTGTCATGTTCCCAAAAACACGTCGCCGGCGGCGATGCGGGTGAGCGCGCCGGATGCATCGCGGAGCAGCAGCGCGCCGTCTTCGTCGAGTGCTTCGAATACGCCCATCATCTCGCGTCCTTCGAGGCGCGCCCGGATGGGCTGGCCGAGCCCTGCCGCGTGCGCGAGCCACGCCTCACGCACGGGTGCAAAGCCGCGGCTTGACCAGACCTCATACCATGCGGCCATGGCCCCCGCGAGGCGGACGAGCACCCGATCCGCGTCCGGCGCGGACCCGGTCAGCGCCGAAACGGAAACCGCAGGTGTTTCGGTGTCCAGAGGATGGTCCGCGAGATTGATCCCGATGCCGATGGCAAGCGTGTCCCCTCTCAAGGCTTCGAGCAGGATGCCGGCGGCTTTCCTGCCATCGAGCAGCACGTCGTTGGGCCATTTCAGCGTGACGGCGACAACGGGCGCGAAGGCCGCTAGCGTTTCGGCAACGGCGAGCCCCGCCGCGAACGCAAGCTGAGGCGCGGAGGGCGGGGCCGCGCGGGTCAGCAAAGTAGCGAACAAATTGCCGCGTTCGGAAACCCAGGCCCGACCGCGCCGGCCGCGCCCTGCCCTCTGTTCGCGGGCTACGATCCAGAGCGGCCCCCGTTCGCCGCCGGCCGCCAAACGGCCGGCTTCGTCGTTGGTGGAATCGAGCGTGTCGTGGATGGCAAGGCCGAGCCCTTGCGGCCAGGCCGGGATTTGCGTCACGGGAAGAGCGAAGCCGCCGCGGCCGTAGCGGCCGACACCAGCGGGGCCGCGCCCAACAGGAAGAACACGGTGAACGCGCCGGCGACCGCAATGATGGTGTTGAGGCTCGGGCCGATGTCCCGCTCCAGTGCGGGCGCCGGTTCGTCGAAATAGATCACCTTGACGATTTTCAAATAATACACCGCCCCTACCACGCTGGCGACGACGCCGATGACGGCAAGCGGATACAGCCCGGCCCGGATGGCGGCGAGGAACACGTAGAATTTCGCGAAGAAGCCCGCGAGCGGAGGAATGCCGGCAAGGCTGAACATCAGCATGGCGAAGACAAAGGCATAACCGGGCCGCGTCTGGGCAAGGCCGGAAAGATCGGAAATATTCTCCACCATGTGGTCGCCGCGGCGCATGCCGAGGATGCAGGCGAAGATGCCGATATTGGTGACGAGATAAATAGCCAGATAAATCAGGACGCCCTCGACCCCTTGCGCGGTTCCCGTCGCCAGGCCGATGAGGATGAATCCCATATTGGCGATGGAGGAATAGGCCATCAGCCGCTTGATGTTGGTCTGGCCGATGGCCGCCACCGCGCCGAGCACCATCGAAAGAATGGAGATGAAGATGACGATCTGCCGCCATTGGTCGGTGGCGGAGGGAAAGGATTCCACCATCGCGCGCACGAAAAGACCCATTGCCGCGATCTTGGGCGAGGCGGAGAAGAAGGCGGTGATGGGCGTGGGCGCCCCCTCGTAAACGTCGGGCGTCCACATATGGAACGGGACGGCGGAGACCTTGAACGCAAGCCCGGAAATCAGGAACACGAGCCCGAACAGGAGCCCGAGCGAAACCCCGCCCGACTGAACGACCATCGCGACCTTGGCGAAGGAGGTGGTGCCGGCAAACCCGTAGATCAGCGAGATTCCATACAGCATCATGCCGGAGGAGAGCGCGCCGAGGACAAAATATTTGAGGCCGGCTTCGGTCGAGCGCGCATTGTCGCGGTCGAAGGCGGCGAGCACATAGAGCGCCAGACTCTGGAGTTCCATGCTGAGATAGAGGGTGAGGAAATCGCCGGCCGAAGCCATCAGCATCATGCCGGTGACGGAGAACGTCACCAGCACCGGAAATTCGAAGCGGTTCATGCGGTGGCGCTGGATATAACCCTGCCCCATCACCAGAACCAGCGCCGCCCCCGCGAGCACGATCAGTTTCACGAAACGCCCAAAATCATCGGCGACGAAGGCGCCGTTGAAAGCGGTCTGGCGGCCGGTTCCCATCAGGGTTGCGCCCGCGGCGGCGACGAAGATCGCGATGGCGAGATAGGAGATGAGCCGCTGCGAGCGGTCGCCCAGGAACACGCCCAGCATCATCAGCGCCATGCCGCCCAGCACCGTGATCAATTCGGGAAGCAGAATGCCCACATTCATGGCCGCACACCTTGCGCGAGTTTGGCATCGGCTTCGGCCGCCGCGACGCCCTGATGGTGCAGCTCGACCAGATGCGCGACCGAAGCGCGCGTCACGTCGAAGATGGGTTTGGGATAGACGCCGAGGCCGATGGTGATGACGACCAGCGGCGCCATGAAGGCAATCTCGCGCGGGCTCAGGTCCAGAATCGCCTTCAGGCTCGATTTGTCGAGCGAGCCGTAGATGATGCGGCGATAGAGCCAAAGGGCGTAAGCCGCCGAGAGAACCACGCCCGTGGTGCCGACGATGGCGAGCCAAGTGTTGTAGCGGAAGGCCGCGAGGAGGGTGAGGAACTCGCCGACGAAACCGCTGGTGCCGGGAAGCCCGACATTGGCGAGCGTGAACACCATGAAGCAGGCGGCATAGATCGGCATGCGGTTGACCAGCCCGCCATAGGCCGAAATCAGGCGCGTGTGCATGCGGTCGTAGATGACGCCGACGCAAAGGAACAGCGCGCCCGAGACGATGCCGTGGGACAGCATCTGGAAAATGCCGCCGTCGATGCCTTCATGGCTGAAGGTGAAGGTGCCGAGCGTGACCAGCCCCATATGGGCAACCGACGAATAGGCGATCAGCTTCTTCATGTCCTCCTGCGCAAGCGCCACCAGCGAGGTGTAGACGATGGCGATCAGCGACAGGACGAAAATGAGGGGCGCGAATTGCTCGCTCGCCACCGGAAACATGGGGAGCGAGAAGCGCAGGAAACCGTAGCCGCCCATCTTGAGGAGAATGCCGGCGAGGATGACCGATCCCGCGGTCGGCGCTTCCACATGCGCATCCGGCAGCCAGGTGTGCACCGGCCACATCGGAAGCTTTACCGCGAAGGATGCAAGGAAGGCGAACCACAGCCAGGGCTGCATGCTGGCCGGAATGCGGTGCATGCCGTCCAGAAGGGCCACGATATCGGTGGTGTTCGTCTGCCAATAGATCGCCATGATGGCGAGCAGCATCAGCACCGAACCCAACAGCGTGTAGAGAAAGAACTTGAACGTCGCGTAGACCCGGCGCGGACCGCCCCATACCCCGATGATCAGGAACATCGGAATCAGGCCGCCCTCGAAGAAGACGTAGAACACCACCAGATCGAGCGCGCAGAAGACGCCGATCATCAGTGTCTCGAGCAGCAGGAACGCGATCATGTATTCGCGGATGCGCTCGTGGATCGCCGCACTCCCGGCGATGCAGATCGGCATCAGGAGCGCGGTCAGCACCACGAACAGCACGGAGATGCCGTCCACGCCCATTTTGTAATTGATGCCGCCGCCGAGCCAGCTCGCGTTTTCCAGGAACTGGAAGTCCGCCGTGCCGGTGTTGAAATTGGCCCACAGAAGCAGCGAGAGGACGAAATCGATCAGCGTGACGATAAGCGCGATCTGGCGCGCGCGGTGCCCGGCGGTTTCGGCATCGCCGGGCGCGAACAGGATCAGCAGCGCCCCCAAGGCGGGAAGAAAGGTGATGATGGAAAGGATCGGCAGGCCCGCCATCAGATCCTGCTCCCCGAGAAGAGGAACCAGGTGACGAAGGCCGCAACTCCGAGCAGCATCGCAAACGCGTAATGGTAGACATAGCCCGATTGCAGGCGAACGGCGCCGCGGGTGGCATCCAACACGCGGGCGGTGATTCCATCGGGCCCGAGGCCGTCGATGATCCGCCCGTCGCCCACCTTCCAAAGGAAGCGCCCGATGCGCTTGGCGGGCCGGACGAACAGGAAGTCATAGACCTCGTCGAAATACCATTTGTTGTAGAAGAAGGTGTAGAGCAGCCCCTTGCGCGCGGCCAGGATCGGCGGAATCTCGGGGTGCAGCACGTAGTAATAATAGGCGATGGCGAAGCCGATGGCCGTGAACGTCAACGGCGCGAACTCGACCCAGAGGGGAAGCTCCCCTTCGCCCTTCGGATGGCCGTAGATCGCCGCAATCGCGTTGTGCCAGAAGCCAGTCGAGGCGCCGCCGATGAAATAGCCATCGAACAGGATGCCTGCGAACAGCGCGCCCGCCGACAGCACCAGCAGCGGCACCAGAATCACGGGCGGGGATTCGTGCACGTCTTCCAGTTTGATCGGTTCGCCATGATGGTCATCGCCCGGCTCGTCATGGGCGTGCGCATGCGCATCGGCGTGGCTCAAATGGTCCTTCCGCGCGCCGCGATAGGGCCCGTGGAAGGTCATCAGGAATTGCCGCCAGGAATAGAACGAGGTCATCATCACGCCGACGAGAGTCAGCACGAAGGCATAGGTGCCGATTCCGCTGCCGGACGCGAAGGTTGCGTTGATGATGCCGTCCTTGGAATAGAAGCCCGCCGTGCCGATGCCAATGATCGGCAAGCCGACGCCGGTCAGCGCGAGATTTCCGATCAGCATCATCGCCCAGGTGATGGGAATGCGTCCCGCGAGCCCGCCCATCTTCCGCATGTCCTGCTCGTGATGCATGGCGTGGATGACGGAACCTGCGCCCAGGAACAGAAGGGCCTTGAAGAAGGCGTGCGTGAAGAGGTGGAACATGGCCGCGCCATAGGCAGAGACGCCCGCGGCCGCGAACATGTAGCCAAGCTGCGAACAGGTCGAATAGGCGATGACGCGCTTGATGTCGTTCTGGAAGAGGCCGACCGTCGCGGCAAAGAACGCGGTGGTGGCGCCGATGAAGGTGACGAAGGCGAGCGCCGTCGGGGCGAGCTCGAACAAAGGCGAGCAGCGGCAGACCAGGAACACGCCGGCCGTCACCATGGTCGCGGCATGGATGAGGGCGGAAACGGGGGTCGGGCCTTCCATCGCGTCGGGGAGCCAGGTGTGCAGGCCCAATTGCGCCGATTTTCCCATCGCGCCGATGAAGAGGAGGATGCACAGCGTGGTCAGCAGATCGGTGGAATAACCTGCGAAAATAAGCGGCCTGCCCACCATGGAGGGAGCGGCCATGAACACCTTGTCGAAATCGAGCGTGCCGAAGACGTAATAGATGCCGAAGACGCCGAGCGCGAAGCCGAAATCGCCGACGCGATTGACGATGAAAGCCTTGATCGCGGCGGCATTGGCGGAGGGCCGCGTATACCAGAAGCCGATGAGAAGGTAGGAGGCGAGCCCCACCCCTTCCCAGCCGAAAAACATCTGCAGGAAATTGTTGGCCGTCACCAGCATCAGCATGGCGAAGGTGAAGAGCGACAAATAGGCAAAGAAGCGCGGCCGGTAGGGATCGTCGTGCATGTAGCCGATGGAATAGAGATGCACGAGCGAGGAAACGCCCGTCACCACCACCAGCATCACCGCGGTCAGCGCGTCGATGCGCAAGGTCCAATCGACCTGGAAATTGCCGGAATCGATCCAGGGCGCAACCTGCACGATTGCCGAATGGCCGAGGAAATTGACGTCGTAGAAGGCGTAACAGGAGAGCGCAGCGGAGGCGAACAACAGGCCCGTGGTCACGATTTCGGACGCGCGCGCGCCGATGATTCGGCCGAACAAGCCCGCAATGGCGCAGCCGAGAAGAGGAAGAAAGACGATCGCCGCATACATGCTTTTGCGCTCAGCCCTTCATCAGATTGATGTCTTCGACCGCGATGGAGCCGCGGTTGCGGAAATAGACGACCAGGATGGCAAGGCCGATGGCCGCTTCGGCGGCGGCGACCGTCAGCACGAAGAGCGCGAACACCTGTCCGACCAGATCGCCGAGGAAGACCGAGAACGCGACAAAATTGATGTTCACCGACAGCAGGATCAGCTCGATGGACATCAGGATGATGATGACGTTCTTGCGGTTCAGGAAGATGCCGAACACGCCGATGGTGAAGAGCAGCGCGGCGACGATGAGGTAATGCGGCAGTCCGACGGTCATTGTGATCCCCCCCAGCGCATTCCCCCCACCCGGTTCGCGCATGCGCGCTCGCCGACCTTCCCACGCAGGGGGAGGTGAAGAATTGGACTCGATATCCCCCTCCCCCAGCGCGGGGAGGGGATAGGGGTGGGGGGCAAATCGGTTCGCATCCTTCAGCTCCCCTGCCCCGGCTTGACGTCGACCAGCCCAACCGCGTCCTTGGGCTGACGCGCGACCTGATGGCTGATGGATTGCCGCCTGACGCCGGGGCGGTGCCGAAGCGTCAGCACGATGGCCCCGATCATGGCGACCAGCAGGATCACGCCCGCGGTCTGGAAATAGAAGATGTAGTCCGTGTAGAGAATCCGTCCCAGCGCCTCGGTGTTGGTGAGGTTCGCCGGAAGCAATTGGCCGCGAGCGGCCGGTACCGAGGAGCCGAACGCCCAGGCGCCGGCCACGATCATCAATTCGCTCATCAGCACGAGGCCGACGAGAGCGCCGAGCGGCAGATATTGCATGAAGCCGCGGCGAAGCTCGGCGAAATCGATGTCGAGCATCATCACGACAAACAGGAACAGCACCGCGACCGCGCCGACATAGACGATGACCAGGATCATGGCGAGGAATTCCGCGCCCAAGAGAACGAACAAGGCGGCCGCGTTGAAGAAGGCGAGAATCAGGAACAGCACCGAGTGCACCGGATTGCGCGCGGCAATCACGGTCAGCGCGGAGCCGATCATCACCGCGGAAAAGACGTAGAAGGCGATCGCTTGCAGCATCAATCTTGGTTCACTCGAGGGGCCTCATGCTTCGACGGGCTCAGCATGAGGATTTTTGACGAGGGCAGTGCTTAGCGGTAGGGGGCGTCCAGTTCCAGATTCTTCGCGATCTCACGTTCCCAGCGGTCGCCGTTGGCGAGCAATCGCGCCTTGTCGTAATAAAGTTCTTCACGCGTTTCGACCGAAAAATCCAGGTTCGGTCCTTCGACGATGGCATCGACCGGGCAGGCTTCCTGACACAGCCCGCAATAGATGCATTTCGTCATGTCGATGTCGTAGCGGGTGGTGCGGCGGCTGCCGTCCTCGCGGGGTTCGGCCTCGATGGTGATGCAATTGGCCGGGCATACCGCCTCGCACAATTTGCACGCGATGCAGCGTTCCTCGCCGGAAGGGTAGCGGCGGAGCGCATGCTCGCCGCGGAAACGCGGGGACAAGGGCGACCGCTCGAAGGGATAATTCAGGGTCTTTTTGGGCGAGAAGAAATAGCGCAAGCCTAAGATCATCCCGGTGACGAATTCCCACAGGAAAACGGTGCGCGCGGTTCGATTGAGCCAACCCATCATCTCACCCTTTCACCACCAGCACCCAGCCTGCCATCAGCACGACCCAGGCCAGAGAAATCGGCAGGAACACTTTCCAGCCGAGTCGCATCAGCTGGTCGTAGCGATAGCGCGGCACGATCGCCTTCACCATCGCGAACAGGAAGAAGAAGAACCAGATCTTCAGCACCAGCCAGATGACGCCCGGTATGGCGTTGAGCGGCCAGACGTCGATGGGCGGGAGCCAGCCGCCGAAGAAGAGGATCGACATCATCGCGCACATGAGCACGATGTTGACGTATTCGGCGAGGAAGAAGAGCAGGAACGGGGTGGAGGAATATTCCACCGCGAAACCCGCCACCAGCTCGGATTCGGCTTCCGGCAGGTCGAAAGGCGGCCGGTTGGTCTCGGCCAGCGCCGAAATGAAGAAGAGCACGAACATCGGGGCGAGCGGCGAGAACACGAACCAGCCGCGCATGTCGGGACCTTGCGCGCGTACGATGCCCGAGAGGTTCAGCGTGCCCGCGAACAGGAGCACGGTGATCAGAATGAAGCCGATGGAGACTTCATAGGAGACCATCTGGGCTGCCGACCTGAGCGAACCGAGGAAGGCGTATTTCGAATTCGACGCCCACCCGCCCATGATGATGCCGTAAACACCGAGCGAGGAAATCGCGAAGAGATAGAGGATGCCGACATTGATGTCGGCCACCACCCAGCCATTGTCGAGCGGCACCACGGCCCAGGCAGAAAGGGCAAGCGTGGCCGATATGATGGGGGCGAGGAAGAACACGCCCTTGTTGGCGCCAGCCGGGATGACGATTTCCTTGAGCACGAATTTCAGGAGATCGGCGAAGCTTTGCAGGAGACCGAAAATGCCGACCACGTTGGGTCCGCGCCGGAGCTGTACCGCCGCCCAGACCTTGCGGTCGAACAACAGGATGAAGGCAACCATCACCAGCAGCAGCACCAGCAGGATCGCGATGGTGATCGCCTGGGACAGCGCCCATGCGGGCCCATAGGGCATCCCCAAGCTTTGAAAGAGCTGGGTAAAGATCACTGGATGCCCTCCGGCATTGTTTTCAAGCCATCCCCCCACCCGGCTCGCGCTTGCTTTGCCGCGCTCGCCGGCCTCCCCACGTTGGGGGAGGTGAAACTCAGTGTCCCCCTCCCCCAGCGCGGGGAGGGGTTAGGGGTGGGGGGAGCGTAGGCCAAGCGCGCCATCTTCACTCCGCCGCCATTTGGATGCGCTGGACGAAGAGACGCGAGCATTCCGCCATGATCTCGCTCGCGCGCGCGATTGGGTTGGTGAGGTAATAGTCGGCGACGGGAGACGCAAGCGGCAGGCCCGGGTCGATGGCGCCGGCCATACCGATGGCGGTCCAGATGGCGGGATCGGCGCCAGCGGGTTGCGGCGTCGCGTCGCGCTCGGCGAAGTGCGGCGCGTCGGCCAGAATCGCGCGGCGGAGCGCCTCGACATCGTCATAGGGGAGCCGCTTGCCCGCCACATCGGAGAGGGCGCGCAGGATGGCCCAATCCTCTTTTGCGTCGCCCGGCGGGAAGGTGGCGCGGTTGGCAAGCTGCACGCGCCCTTCCGCGTTCACATAAAGTCCGGATTTTTCGGTGTAGGCGGCGCCGGGAAGAATGACATCGGCCCGGTGGGCGCCGGCGTCCCCATGCGTGCCCTGATAGACGACGAAGGCCCGGCCCAAACGGGCCATGTCGATTTCGTCCGCCCCGAGCAGATAGACGAATTCGATCTCGCCTTTGGAAGCGCCGTCGAGAATGCCCGAGACATCGCGGCCTCCCTCACCCGGCACGAAGCCAAGGTCGAGCGCGCCCACACGAGCCGCGGCCGTGTGCAGCACATTAAAGCCGTTCCAGCCACCTTCGGCGGGCGTGCCGGCCGGGCCGATCATGCCGGTAGCCGACGCGATGCGCACCGCGAGATTGAGGATCGCCGCGCCATCGGGACGCGCCAATGCGCCCATGCCGAGGATCAGCATCGGGCGCTTGGCATCCGTCAGAACTTGCGTGAAGGGGTGGGTGCCCGCGGCGATCTCTTCGAGCACGCTTGGCGAGACGCCCAATTGCTGAACCGGATAGGTCAGGTCGTAGGGCGTGCCCACATTGGCGATTCGGATGTTGCCGTTGACCCAAGTCTTGCGGATGCGCGCATTCAGCACCGGAGCTTCCCAGCGCGGATTGGTGCCGATGAGGAGCAACGCGTCCGCCGCCTCGATACCCTGGAAGGTGGTGTTGAAGAGATAACCCTGGCGGGGAACGGCTCCGATCTTGGCGCCGTCCTGGCGGCAATCGAGATTGGCGACCCCGAACGCGCCCATCAGATCCTTCAGCGCCTTTACCTCTTCGGCCGCGGCGAGGTCGCCCGCGACCGCCGCCATCTTTTCCGGCGCGGTCGATTTCAGCCTGGAAGCCACGAGCGCGAGCGCCTCGCCCCAGCTTGCGGGCTCAAGTTTCCCGTTCCTGCGGATATAGGGCTGGTCGAGACGCTGGCGGCGCAATCCGTCCCAGACAAAGCGCGATTTGTCGCCCAGCCATTCCTCGTTCACGCCCTCATTGATGCGGGGGAGGAAGCGCATCACCTCGCGGCCGCGGGAATCGATGCGGGTATTGCAGCCCATCGCATCCATGACGTCGATGGATTCGGTCTTGTGCAACTCCCAGGGCCGCGCCGTGAACGAATAGGGTTTGGAGAGCAGCGCGCCCACCGGGCAAAGGTCGATCACATTGCCGGAAAGCTCCGACTCGATCGCCTTTTCCAGATAGGTGGTGATTTCCATGTCCTCGCCGCGCCCCGTCGCGCCAAGATCGGGGACGCCCGCCACTTCGGTCGCAAAACGGATGCAGCGCGTGCAATGGATGCAGCGGTTCATGCTCGTCTTGACCAGGGGGCCCATATATTTGTCTTCGACCGCGCGCTTCATCTCGCGATAGCGGTTGAACGCGGCGCGGCCATAGCCCATCGCCTGATCCTGCAGATCGCATTCGCCGCCCTGGTCGCAGATCGGGCAATCGAGCGGATGGTTGATGAGCAGGAATTCCATCACCCCTTCGCGCGCTTTCCTGGCGACCGGCGAATTGGTGTTGATCTTGGCGGGCGTGCCGTCGCGATTGGGGGGAATGTCACGGACCTGCAGCGCGCAGGAGGCCTGGGGTTTGGGTGAGCCCACCCACTCCACCAGGCACATGCGGCAATTGCCGGCGATGGAAAGCCGCTCGTGGTAGCAGAAGCGCGGAATTTCGGCGCCCGCCATCTCGCAGGCCTGAAGCAGGGTCAGCGAGGGATCGGCGTCGATTTCCTTGCCGTCGATGATGAGCTTGGCCATCGTCAGATGCCGCCGTTGAATTGTGTGGAAGGATCGTAGTGCGAGATGCAGTCATGCATCTGCATCCAATCCATGGAATTGGTGAGGCAGTACATCGCGAGCGCGGCCGGCGTGTCGAACATCTGATCCGGCTCGCCCGTGGCGGGATCGGCGCCGGGATCGCCCAAGCCGGCGTCGAGGCCCCCGCCTCCATCCAGGCCGGCACTCGGATCGCCGGCGGCGCCGGGGTCGAGGCCATCGGGGGAATCGAGTCCGGGATGGGGATTGGTCAGGGGCGAGGCCGCATCGGCGCCAAGTTCGGAGGCGAGTTCGATCTGGCTCATGTCGATGGCGCCGTTGGTGAGAAAGCCGTTCAGCCCCATCCAGGCGATGACGAATTCCGCGGCCTGATTTTCCTGATCCTTGCAGGAGGCCATGTTGTCGGCCGTGGCGCCCGCCGTCTTGCACATCTGGTCGATGGTCGGGATGTTGAGACCGTCCAGATTGGCGCTCGGGGCGACGGCCGTCTGGCTCGACGCGCCCGCATGCAGCAGCGCCTGATAGTGGGTCGCGAAGAACAACGCGAGCACGGCCAGGATCATCGCGCCCCCAAGCGCGCCTGCCAGAACATTCTCGCGCTTCAACGCGGCGATCATTCGGCGGCCACCTTTTCCAGCGGCGGCGCTTTGCGCGCGGCGATGCGCCGTTCCAGCTCGGGCCGGAAATGCCGGATCAGGCCCTGGATCGGCCACGCGGCCGCATCCCCCAACGCGCAGATCGTGTGGCCTTCGATCTCCTTGCTGACTTCCTGGAGCAGATCGATTTCGGGCGTCACCGCGTCGCCTGTGACGAGCCGGTCCATGACGCGGCGCATCCAGCCGCAGCCCTCGCGGCAAGGCGTGCACTGGCCGCAGGATTCGTGCTGATAGAACGCAGCCAATCGCGCGATGGCCTTCACGACGTCGGCGGACTTGTCCATCACGATGACGGCCGCCGTGCCGAGGCCCGACTGCACTTCACGCAAGGAATCGAAATCCATCAGCACGTTGTCGCAGATCGATTTCGGGATCAGCGGCACTGACGCGCCGCCCGGAATCACCGCCAGCAGATTGTCCCAGCCGCCGCGCACGCCGCCCGCATGCCCGTCGATCAATTCGCGCATCGAAATGCCCATGGCTTCTTCGACGTTGCAGGGCTTGTTCACATGGCCCGAAATGCAGAACACCTTGGTGCCGGTGTTGTTGGGACGGCCGATGCCGGCGAACCATTCGGCGCCCCGCCGCAGGATGGCGGGCGCGACCGCAATGGATTCGACATTGTTGACGGTGGTGGGACAACCATAGAGCCCGACATTGGCCGGGAATGGCGGCTTCAGCCGCGGCATGCCCTTCTTGCCTTCGAGGGATTCCAGAAGGGCGGTTTCCTCGCCGCAGATATAGGCCCCGGCGCCATGGTGCAGATAGAGGTCGAACGGCCAGCCGTGGATGTTGTCCTTGCCGATCAGGTTCGCCTCGTAGGCCTGATCGATGGCGGCTTGCAGAACCTCGCGCTCGCGCAGGAATTCGCCGCGGATGTAGATGTAGCAGGCGTGTGCGCGCATCGCGAAGGAGGCGATCAGGCAGCCCTCGACGAGGCTCTGCGGATCGTGGCGCATGATGTCCCGGTCCTTGCAGGTGCCGGGCTCGGACTCATCGGCGTTTACCACCAGATAATGCGGGCGCTCCTTCACCTCCTTGGGCATGAAGGACCATTTGAGACCGGTCGGGAATCCGGCGCCGCCGCGGCCGCGCAGGCCCGATTTCTTCATGATGTCGACGATGGCCTCGGGGCCCTTTTCGAGGATGGCCTTGGTGCCGTCCCACCAGCCGCGCCGGCGCGCGGCATCGAGGCCCCAATCCTCGAAGCCGTAGAGGTTGGTGAAGATGCGGTCTTTATCGGAGAGGCTCATGTCGCCGCTCCTTTCGGGGCATAGAGTTCGGGATCGGTCAGTGTCGTCGCGCCGCCTTCGGGTTCGGAAGAGCGTCTGCCGTTTTGCGGTCCGGGCTTGGGCCATTCGCCCGCGCGGATGGCGGCAAGAAGCCCTTCCATCTTCGGCCCGTCGAGATCCTCATACGGGTCCTTGTCGATGATGACCATGGGCGCATTTACACACGCCCCAAGGCACTCCATCTCGACCCAGGAAAATTTGCCGTCGCGCGAAATCGCGCCCTGATGCGGGTGGATGCTTTTCTTGCAGGCAGCGACCACATCGTCCGAGCCGCGCAGCCAGCAGGGCGTCGTGGTGCACACCTGCACCAGATGCTCGCCCACCGGATGGAGGTTGAACATGGTGTAGAAGGTGGCGACTTCGAGCACGCGGATATAGGGCATGCCGAGAATGCGCCCGACTTCCTCGATCATGGGCTTGGTGACCCAGCCTTCCTGCTCCTGGCCCCGCCAGAGAACAGGGATCACCGCGGACGCCTGCCGCCCCGGCGGATATTTCTTCATTTGTCCTTCAACCCAGGCCGCGTTCTCCGGCGTGAATTGGAACCGTTCGGGCTGATGTTCGGCAAGGCGGCGAAGGGCCATTCGGTATTTCCTATTTCGCGAAATCGACGCGCGCGATGAGGCCGTCCTTGACGGTATAGATCGCGATCACTTCGAAGCGGTCCTTCCCCGGTCCGCGGCTGACATCTTCATGGTCGATGACGGTGTTTCCCACTGCGATGCGATTCACCAGGCGCGCCCGGTCTTCCGGGAAATCGGCGAAGGTCTTGGCGTAGCGGCCGCGCAACGCTTCGCGGCTCGTTTCCGTGACCGGACCGTTCAGACCGGCGATGACGCAATCGTGTGCGTAACAGCCGAGCATCACGTCAAGGTCATGCGCGTTGTAGGCGTCCAATTGGCGCTGCACGATTTCGGCCGCGTTCATTGAGTTGCCCCTGGGGCAGAAAGTGGCGGACCGAGCAACGCCGCAACCTCAACCGTAATGCCCGGAGGCGTCATGTCGATCTGGCCCTCGCGCATGATACGCGTCGCGATCTCGCCTGCCTCGTTTTTTTGGTGGTGGATGATGGTGCGCTGCTCCGGCAAGACGATGAGATAATGCCGGATACCCGGAACAGAGAAATACTCGACCAGTTTGCGCTCCGCATCTGTGCGGCCGCTCGAAGGAGAGCTAACCTCGACAACGATCACCGGCGCCTCGTTGATCATCGAGTCGAGATCGGCTGGAAAACCCCATTGGACCGAAGCATCGGGCTCGCGCGCCGTCTCCTCGTCGATGACAATTGCCACGCCGTCCGTGAACACCGTGCAGGACACGTGCGCCGCCTTGACCGCATCTTCAAGCGCCCGCGCTACCGCAAACTTCACCAGATTGTGCCGCACGCGTTCCGGTGACATCGCGATAATCTCCCCGCCTGCCAATTCGTATCGCCCTTGCGGCTGCGTTTCGCCCCAAGCGAGGAACTCCGACACCTTCATGCGGGTCTTGGGCGGCGCGTTCACGTTCACCGGTCGATCTCCCCGAACACGATGTCGATGGAACCGAGCACGGCGGAAACATCGGCCAGCATGTGGCCTTTGCACATGAAATCCATCGCCTGCAGATGTGCGAAAGAAGGCGCCCGTATCTTGCAGCGATAGGCGCGGTTGGAGCCATCCGACACCAGATAGACGCCGAATTCGCCTTTGGGCGCTTCGAGGGCGGCATAGACCTCGCCCGCCGGGACGTGGAAACCTTCCGTATACAGCTTGAAATGATGAATGAGCGCTTCCATGGAGCGCTTCATCTCGGCGCGCTTGGGCGGCACGACCTTGCCGTCGGCCACGTTGATCGGGCCTTTGGGCATCTTCTCGATGCACTGCTTCATGATCTTGTTGGCCTGGCGCATCTCTTCCATGCGCATCAGGTAGCGGTCGTAATTGTCGCCGTTCTTGCCCACCGCAATCTGGAAATCGAGATCGGAATAGCATTCGTAAGGCTGGGCGCGGCGGAGGTCCCAGGCCACTCCGGTCGAACGCAGCATCACGCCGGTCATGCCCCAGGCGAGCGCCTCCTCGCGCGTCACCACGCCGATATCGACGTTCCTCTGCTTGAAGATGCGGTTCTGCGTCAGCAGGCCCTCGATGTCGTCGAGCACGCGCGGAAACTGCTCGCAGAAGGCGTAGATGTCTTCGAGCAATTGCGGCGTCAGGTCCTGATGCACGCCGCCGACCCGGCAATAATTGGCGTGCATGCGCGAGCCCGAGGCGCGCTCATAGAAGATCATCAGCTTCTCGCGTTCCTCGAAGCCCCAGAGCGGCGGGGTCAGCGCGCCCACATCCATGGCCTGCGTGGTGACGTTGAGAAGATGGTTGAGAAGCCGCCCGATCTCATCATAGAGCACGCGGATATATTGCGCGCGCGGCGGGATGACGAGGCCGAGAAGCTTTTCGGCCGCCATGCAGAAGCCGTGCTCCTGATTGATGGGGGCGACGTAATCCAGACGGTCGAAATAGGGGATCGCCTGCATATAGGTCTTGTGTTCGATGAGCTTTTCGGTGCCGCGGTGCAGGAGGCCGATATGGGGATCGACACGCTTGACGATCTCGCCGTCGAGTTCCAGCACCATGCGCAGCACGCCATGGGCGGCCGGATGCTGCGGCCCGAAATTGATCGTGAAGGTGCGGTTGTCCTCGGCAGTTTCAAGCATTGGCGTAAGACCGCGGCCGAACGTCTCTTCCTTCGGAAACGCCCGCGTCAGGCGATAGCACGACTCGGCAAGCGACATGGCTTCCTGCCATAGGCGCAAGTCCTGATACGAGTTGATCGGCTGCTCGCTCAAACGTCATCCTATTCGCCATTCGCTACTCGCCTATTTCTTCGCTATTTCTTCGCCTTCTCGTCGCCGGGCAGCATGATCGCTTTGGCACCTTCCCAGGGCGACAGGAAGTCAAATTCGCGGAATTCCTGCACCAGCCGCACCGGCTCATAGACCACGCGCTTCTGCTCGTCGTCCCAGCGCACCTCGACGTAGCCGGTCAGCGGAAAATCCTTGCGCAAGGGATAACCGGAAAAACCGTAATCGGTAAGGATGCGCCGCAAATCCGGATGGTCCGAGAACAGGATGCCGAACATGTCGAAGGCTTCGCGCTCGAACCAGTTCGCACACGGATGAACCGAGACGATGGAGGGCACGGGCGTCGCGTCGCCCGTCTCCACCTTCACGCGGATTCGGCGGTTCTTGGAGATGGAGAGGAAATGGTAGACCACGTCGAAGCGGGGCGAGCGGCTCGGATAGTCGACGCCGCAAACGTCGATCAATATCTTGAACTCGCATTCCGGATCGTCGCGCAGCCAGGTGACGAACCGCACGATTGCGCCCGAATCCACCGTGACGGTCAGTTCGCCGAAAGCCAGCGCCGGGCTCGCGCCGGGGTGTGCGGCCTTGATGGTTTCGGCCAATTGTTCGAGCGTCTCGGCCATCTCAGCGCTCTATCGTTCCGGTGCGGCGGATCTTCCGCTGCAGCAGCATGATGCCGTACATCAAGGCTTCGGCCGTCGGCGGGCAGCCGGGGACATAGACATCCACCGGCACGATGCGGTCGCAACCGCGCACCACCGCATAGGAATAGTGGTAGTAGCCGCCGCCATTGGCGCAACTGCCCATGGAGATGACGTAGCGCGGCTCCGGCATCTGGTCGTAGACCTTGCGCAGGGCGGGCGCCATCTTGTTGGTCAGCGTACCGGCCACGATCATCACATCGGACTGGCGGGGAGAGGCGCGCGGCGCGAACCCGAAGCGTTCGAGATCGTAGCGCGGCATGGACGCCTGAATCATCTCGACCGCACAGCAGGCAAGCCCGAACGTCATCCACATCAGCGAGCCGGTGCGCGCCCAATTGATCAACGCATCCGCATTGGCGACGAGGAAGCCTTTGTCCTTCAGTTCCTCGCCAAGGGCGGCGAAATAGGGATCGTTAGGCGGGACTTTGGCCCCGGCTTCGGCAGGGGGGATCACTCCCATTCGAGCGCTCCCTTCTTCCATTCGTAGATGAAGCCGACCGTCAGCACGGCCAAGAACAGCACCATGGACCAGAAACCGAACGCCCCGATGGCCCGGAGCGATATCGCCCAGGGGAACAGGAACGCCACCTCGAGGTCGAAGATGATGAACAGGATCGATACCAGATAGAACCGCACGTCGAACTTCATGCGGGCGTCGTCGAAGGCCGGAAAGCCGCATTCATAGGCCGAAAGCTTCTCCGCGTCGGGCTTGGACGGGGCCAGGATCAGCGGCGCCAACGCCAGCGCCGTACCGATGATGGCCGCAATCGCGATGAACAGCAGAATGGGCAGATATTCCAGCAGAAATGCATTCATAGCCTACTCGCATTCCGAGAGGACCGGCCGCGCGACAGCACCGCTATACGCGCTTGGGGAGGGGCTGAACCGGTCCGCTTTTCGCGGGTGCAGTATAGTGACGGAGGGCCCGGTTGCAACGCGCGCGCCTTAGAGCAAGATTCGACCGGAAAAGAAAGAATTTTTGCAGCCCCGCCCGCTTTTCCAAGCACATTACGGATTGGACATCCGGGAGCGAAACGCCGGCGATCCTCTCCTCGCCAAGGCTATGGAGGACATCCTTCGCTTTTCCGCGAAGAATGGCGGGAGCGACGGGGCTCGAACCCGCGACCTACGGCGTGACAGGCCGTCACTCTAACCAACTGAGCTACGCCCCCGCGGGCGCGAACATGTAACGCGAAGAGAGCGCGGGTGTAAGCAAGGGGGGGTGAGGTGTCAAGCGCGAGGCGGGGGGCCGAACCGGGCCTAAGGGACGGCAAAGCCGGCGGGCGGCCGGCCGTTTCGATGGCGGTTCCACATGGCCGCATAGGCCGCTTCCAGATGACGGGTGAACCGGGCGATGTCGAAGGGCGGCAAGCCGGGGCTGGCCGCGAGCTTTGTCCTGACCATCGCGAGCCGCGCGGGTTCTCGCGCGAGGCTGAGGGCCAGATTCTCATAGTCCGCGAGTGTCTCGGCCACCAATTCCGGCACGCCGGCCGCATGAAGCAGGCTCACCCCCACCCGTCCGGCAAAGGCCGGCCCTCGACAAGTAAGGATTGGGAGTCCCACGGAAAGCGCATCGATGGCGGTCGCATGCGCATGATAGGGCGGCGTGTCGAGGAAAAGATCGGCAAGCTTCAGCCGGGCGAGATGGGCGGCGGCGGAATCGACGAAAGGGGCGAAGATCAGCCGCTCGGGCGAAACGGAGCGGCTTTGCGCCTCCCGGCGGAGGTTCTGCTGGGCCGACCCGTTCGCCTGGCCGAGCCAGAGGACGCTTTCCGGCAGGCAAGCGAGCAGGCGCATCCAGATATCGAACAGCACCGGGGCGATCTTGTAACCCGCATTGAAGCAGCAGAAGACGAAACCGCTCTCAGGCACCCCCTGCCCGGCCCGGCTGGGGATTTGGGGCGCCACCGCACGTCGGCAATCGGCCGGCAAGAACGTGTCCGGCAGGGTGACGATCTTTTCGGCGTAATGGCGTTCTTCACCCGCCGGGACCACGATGGCGTCGGCGATCAGATAGTCCATGAAGTCAGCCGCCATGGTGCCTGGAAAGCCGAGGAAGTTCACCTGGAGCGGCGCGGGCCGAAGGGCGAACACGCCGGGGCGGCAGCCTTCGGTGTAGCCCATCAGATCGACGGCGATGTCGACTTCCAGTCCGTGGATCAGCCTTGCGATATCGCCCTCGCTTTGGCTGCGCACATCGAAGAAACGGTCGAAGCTGCGCATCAGCCGCGCACGCATCTCGCTCCCATCATCCGGACCGAAGGAGACGGCGATGGTCTCGAACCGGCTCCTGTCGTGGTGCTCGAAGACGCCCGCCATCAGCCTCGCCACCGCGTGCTCGCGAAAATCCGCCGACACATAGGCGACGCGGATGCGTTCATGGGCGCGGACTTCGCCGTGGCAGAGCGGCGGGCGGGGCCGATATTCGCTGGCCGTCCAGATGCGGGTGCAGCGCAGTTCCTGTTCCGGCGTCAGCCCCAGCGCCTTTGCCTGGAACGGCGCGATGATTCGCGCGCCCGAGGCGATGCCTGCGAGGATCGCGTCGCGCTCGGTGTCGAATTCGCGCCAATCGCAGTTCTGCAGGCGCGCAAACAGCCGATTGCCCCGCGCGAACGCAAAGGCGGGGTCGCGCGACAGGATTTGGCCGAAGCATTGCGCCGCCTCCTCGTAGCGCCGCAACCGGAACAGCAGCGAGGCGCGGTTCTGGAGCGCTTCCATCAAGGCCGGATTTATCGCCAGGACAGCATCGAGGCACGAAAGCGCCTCCTCGATGCGGTCGAGCTTGGTCAGCGCGAAGCTCCGCAGGAACAGCACCTCGGCCGAAAAGGGCCGCAGCTTCGCGGCTTGGCCGGTGAAGAATTGCGCCTGCTCGAAGCGGCCATTCTGGCCGTGCAGCAGCCCGAGCAGATGCAGCGCGTCGAAATTGTCCGGCTCGCTCCTCAGCACCGATTCGTAGAGACCGACCGCGCCCGCATGATCGCCCGCCCGATGCAGGCGCCAAGCTTCCTCCAGCAAAGGATGCGGCACGGCACCTACTCCGCCGGAACGGCGAAGTCCGCCGGCTTCTGCCCGGCACGATAGCGTTCGCCCATGATGGTGAATGCGGCTTCGAGGTCCCGGGTGAAGCGCTGAGTATCGAACAAGGGCGCGGTGGGGATGTTGCGGGCGAGCTTTGCCTTCATCGCCGCGAGCGCGTCCGGATTGCGCGCCAGATCAAGCGCGAGCGCCTCGTATTCGGCAAGCGATGCCGTTATCAGCTCCGGCAATCCGACCGCCTGCAGCAGGCTCGCGGCCACCCGTCCGGCGAAACTGGTTCCAAGCACGGTCAGCACCAGCAAGCCCACCCACAGCGCATCGCTCGCGGTCGTGTGCGCGGTGCAAGGGAGCGTGTCGAGGAAAAGATCGGCGAGCCGGTGCCGCGCCATATGGTCCGCGAACGCCATGCGGGGCGCGAACACGATCCGGCTTGCGCTTAGGCCACGCGCCTCCGCTTCGCGCTTGAGATTGGCGGTGGCCCCGGGATTGTCGTCCAACAGCCAGAGCACGCTTCTTTCGACCGCCTGCAACAGCCGCATCCAGACGTCGAACATCGCAGGCGTGATCTTGTAGCTGTTGTTGAAGCAACAGAAGACGAAGCCGTCCTCCGGCAGACCGGCCTCGGCGCGGGTAGGCGCATGTGCGGCAATGGCGCGCTTGGCATCGTTCGCCTGATAGCTGTCCGGAAGCGTGACGATCCTTTCGGCGTAGAATCCCCGATGCTCCGGCGGAATCACCACCGCGTCGGCCAGGATATAGTCCATGTAGCCGGCACCCATGGTTCCGGGATGCGCGAGATAATTCACCTGCACGGGTGCTGCGCGCTGGGCGAAGATCGCCGGGCGGGAGCCGTCGGTAAAGCCTTTCAGATCGACGGCGATGTCGATCTCCATCTGCCGCAGCATTCTGGCGATGTCCGCGTCGCTTCTGCCGGCGACGTCGACGAAGCGATCCGCGCCGCGCTTCAACCGCTCGCGCATGTCGCTTTTGTCGTCGGTCCCGAAAGAGACGAGCGTGGTCTCGAACCGGGTGCGATCGTGATGTTCGAACACGCCCGCGATCAGGAACGCGGTCGCGTGGGCGTAGAAATCCGCCGAAAGATACGCGATGCGCAACGTGTCATGGGGATAGATTTCGCCACGCCAGAGTGGATTTTGCGATGGCGGGCAGCGGTCCTGAACCCAGCGTTTGGCGGCCAGAAGCTGCGCTTGCGGGTCGGCGAGGATCAGCGTGCTGCCATGGGGCGAGATGGTGGGTTTGCCGGCGGCGATATCGGCTCCGATCCGTGTGCGGAGCGCCGCATGATCCCGCCAATCGCAGGCATAGGCGCGCGACAACGCGAGATCGCCGAGCGCGTTGGGAAATCCCGGCGCAGACGCGCTCAGTTTGGCGTAGCTATCGGCGGCCTCGGCGTAGCGCTTCAGCCCGAACAGAGCAGCGGCGCGATTGCTCAACGCTTCGGCGTCCGCGGGCGCGAGCTTCAGCGCACGATCGAAGCTTGCCAGCGCATCCTCGCGGCGCGCGAGCGCAAGCAGAGCGACCCCGCGATTGACAAAGGCCTCCGCATAATTGGGATGCAGGGCGAGCGCGCGGTCAAAGGCGGCAACTGCCTCCACGTGCCGCTGCAGATTCTGCAGCGCGCAGCCAAGATTGTAGAACGCGTCCGGCGCGGCAGGGTTGATCTTGACGGCGTCTCCGATCAAGCGCGCGGCTTGCTCGAATTGGCCCTGCTGGAAGTTGATGAAACCGAGCAGATAGAGCGCCTGGAAATGGCGCGGCTCGGCGCGTAGCACGGCCGCGTAGAGACGGGCAGCCTCCGCGAGCTGACCCGATTGGTGCGACCGGAGCGCTTGGGCCAGAAGAGCCTCGCTCACGGCGCCTCCACGGCGAAGCTCTGCGGCGGTTCACCCCTTATGCTGCGGGCGTGCATGGCCGTGAACGCGGCTTCGAGATTGCGCGTGAAGCGGGCGGTATCGAAAAGGGGCGCGGCTGTGCGGTTGCGCGCGAGTGTTTTCCTGAGTGCGATGCGGCGCGCGGGATCGCAGGCCAGCCCGACCGCCAGATCTTCGTAGTCTCGAAGCGAATCCGTCACCAGTTCGGAGAGGCCCACCGCATGGAGCAGGCTCGCCGCGACGCGGCCCGCGAAGGTCGTGCCCTTGCACGTCAGAAGCGGAACGCCCGCCCACAAGGCATCGGCGGCCGTGGTGTGCGCGTTGCAGGGGAGCGTGTCGAGGAACAAATCGGCGAGCGAAAGCCGCGCCAGATGATCGTCGAGCGATGCAAGATGCGGCGCGAAGACGATGCGCTCGCTTGCCACGCCCTGCCCTTCGGCTTCGCGCGCCAGATTCTTACGCGCCGCGTCGTTGGTGTCCGAAAGCCAGAGCACGCTTCCCGGCACGGCGGCGAGGATGCGCATCCAGGCCGCGAAAATTTCAGGTGTGAATTTCAGCGTGTTGTTGAAGGAACAGAACACCATGCCCTGCTGCGGCAGGCCGGCTTCGGCGCGGGTGGGCTTAGGGCGCGCGATGGCCCGCTTGTCGTCATTGGCGAAATAGGTGTCCGGCAGATAGGCGATCTTCTCGCTGTAATGGCGCTGCTCGTCCGGCGGAAGGACGATGCGGTCGGCCACGATGTAATCCATGAACACTGAGGCCATGGTGCCGGGGTAGCCGAGATAATTCACCTGCACGGGCGCCGGACGGCAGGCGAAAATGCCGCTCCGGCAATCGGCCGTAGGGCCCATCAAGTCGACCGCGATGTCGGCTTCCATCTGGCGCAGCAGCATGGCGATATCGAGATCGCTTCTGACGCGGCAATCGATGAAGCGGTCGAAGGCGCCGGCCACGCGGGCGCGAATGAAGCTGCCATCATCGGGCCCGAACGAAATGCCGATCGTTTCGAAGCGGGCGCGGTCATGATGTTCGAAGACGCCGGCCATCAGGATCGCCACCGGATGGGTGCGGAAATCGCCCGACACATAGGCAACCCGGATGCGCTCATGCCCGTAGCGCTCGCCGCGCCAGAGCGGCCGCGGCACGTTCGCGTGGCGGGTCATCCAGGCCGCTGCCGCGAGCCGCTGATCGGCGGGCGAATCGCAGATCATGATGCTGCCGAACGGCACGATGGCCCGGCTTCCCGCCCGCAGCGCGGCCGTAAGTTTCGCCCGTTCCTCGGCGAGCCCCTGCCAGTCGCATGCAGTGAGTTTCGCGATCACCAGATGGCCGCGCGCAAAAGGGAGTTCCGGATCGAGGGCGAGCGCGCGTGCATGATCGGAGGCCGCCGGCTCGAACGATTTCAGCTCGCCCTGTGCCAGCCCGCGATTGTGCCAGGTTTGCGCGCTGTCCGGCCGCAGCCGAAGCGCTTCGGAGAATGCGGCGACCGCATCCTCGAACCGCTTCAGTTCGGACAGCGCCACGCCGCGATTGTGCCAGGCTTCGGCGGAATCGGGGTGACGAGCGAGCCAAAGCGCGTAGGCCTCGACCGCCTCGCCATAGCGGCGGAGCGCAAGCAGCGCGTTCGCGCGGTCGAGCGGCGCGCGCGCATGCAGGGGATCGAGCGCCAGCACCTTGTCGAACAAAGCCAGCGCCTGCGCGTGGCGGTTCAGCGCCAGCATGGCGCGGGCATGGGCGTATTGCGCATCGGCCGAATGCGGAGCGAGACGAACGGCCTCGGCCAGCAGACGCTCCGCGTCTTCGACCAGGCCCGCGTCGTAGCGCAAGGTGCCGAGGGCATAGAGCGCATCGAAATTCCGCGCGTCCGCCCGGAGCGCGAGCGTATAGAGCCGGGCCGCTTCCGACACATCGCCCTGACGGTGCGCGCGTTGGGCATCGAAGATCAGCCCCGCGTTCATGGCGCGGGCGCGTCCTCCACCGAGAATGTCTGGGGCGGGAAGCCGCTCTCGGAACGCTCCCGCATCCGGATGTAGACCGCTTCGAGATTGCGCGTGAAGCGCGCCGTATCGAACAGCGCGCAGGTGTCGCGGTTCTGCGCGAGCTTCGCCTTGATGGCGGCCAGCATCGCCGGTTCGCGCGCGAGCTTCACGGCCAGCGCCTCGTACTCGGCGAGCGAATGGGTGACGAGTTCGGGGATACCGGCCGCACAGTCGAGGCTCGCCGCCACGCGGCCGGCAAAGGTGGAACCGATAGACGTCAGAACCGGCAGACCCACCCACAGCGCGTCGCTCGCTGTGGTGTGCGCGTTGTAGGGGAGCGTATCCAGGAACAGATCGGCAAGCCCGTGGCGCGCGAGATGGGCGGCCTGATCCGTGCGGGTCGCGAAGATCAGCCGGTTGGGGTCCACACCGCGCGTGCTCGCCTCGCGCTTCAGATTGGCGGACACCGATTCATTGTCCTTGAACAGCCAGAGCACGCTTCCCGGCACGGCGGCGAGGATGCGCATCCAGGCGCCAAACATTTCGGGCCCGATCTTATGGTTGTTGTTGAAGCAGCAGAACACGAACCCGGCCGGGAGCCCCGCCTCGATGCGCGTCGGCGTGCGCCCGGCGCGGCGCAGGCGATCGTTGCATTGATAGGTGTCGGGCAGATAGGCGATCTCTTCGGTATAGAAGGCGCGATGCTCGGGCGGCACGACAACCGGGTCCGCGATGAGGTAATCGACGAAGTCCACGCCCATGGTGCCGGGGAAACCCAGATGATGGGCCTGCACCGGCGCAGGCCGGAAGCTCAGGATGCCGGGGCGGCTTTCCGCGGTGTAGCCCTTCAGATCGACGGCGATGTCGATTTCCATCTCGCGCATCAGGCGCGCCACCTGTTCGTCGGTCTTGTCGCGCACATCGATGAAGCGGCCGAAGGCGGCTTGGAGCCGGGACCGCATCGGGCTTCTGTCGTCCGACGAATAGGTGATCGCAGCCGTCTCGAATCGGCTCCTGTCATGGTGCTCGAACACGCCGGCCATCAGAAAGGCGGTGGCGTGGGCGCGGAAATCGGCCGAGAGATAGGCTACGCGAATCTTCTCGTGGCCGTAGCGCTCTCCGTTCCAGAGGCGGAGAGGCTGCGGCGGATATTTGTCTGCGGCCCAGATGCGCGCGCATTGCAATTGTTCGGCCGGCGAACGCGTGATGACGGCGCAGCCGGTCGGATCGATGACGAACTTTCCCGCTTCGAGCGATGCCGAAATCGCGGCCCGTTCGTCATCCAGCGCCCGCCAATCGCAGGTGTGAAGATGGCACATCGCGAGATAGCCCGGCAGCCAGGAGGGCGGAGCATCCCCCGCCGCCAGCACCTCGTAATCGCGCGCCGCATCTTCCCAGTGCTCCAGCTCGAAGGCCATGTTGGCGCGGCTTTCGAGGATCGCGAGATCGCCGGGGGAAAGCGCCGCCGCCTTCTCGAAACAGTCGAGCGCCTCGGCGCGCCGGTTCAGCAGCTTGAATTGATAGCCGCGCGCGTGCCAGGCATTTGCATCGCCCGGCTTCAGCTGGAGATAGCGCTCATGGGCCGCAGCCGATTCCTCGGGCCGCCCGGCGAATGCGAGCAGATCCGCGCGCCGGGCAAGCGATTCCAAATCGTTCGGCGCAAATTTGAGCGCCTTGTCGACGGCTGAGATCCCCTCTTCATAGCGGCGGAGCCCCGTCAGTATCGCGGCCTTGTTCTTCCACGCCTGCACATATTCCGGCTTCAGCACGAGGGCATGGTCGGCGGCCGAAAGCGCCTCATCCAGACGCTGTAGTATCAGCAGCACGCCCGCATGATTGTTCCAGACTTCGGCCAAATCGGGCTTCAGCGCGACCACCTGCTCCGAATTCGCGAGCGCCTCCTCGTAACGCTTCAGCCCCATCAGGACGCCGCCGCGATTGACCAGCGCTTCGAGATAGGCAGGACGCGCAGCGAGCGCGCGGTCGAAGGATTGAAGCGCCTCCTCCGGGCGGTTCAGCCGCTGCAACAGGCAGGCGTGGTTATAGGCGGCGTCGGGGCTTTGCGGATTGACGGAAACCGCCCGCGCGATCAGCCGCTCGGCCTCTTCCAGCCGCCCGCCCTGGTAGGATATGAGCCCGAGCGCGTGAAGCGCCTCGAAATGGGCCGGGTTTGCCGTGAGCACGCGGCCGTAAAGCTCGGCCGCTTCGGCAAGCTTGCCGGAACGGCGGAGACGGTTCGCATCCTGAAGCAGCATTTCGGTCATGGGATATCCGTAACGCGGAACGCCTCGGGCGCAAGCCCCCTCTGGCTCAGCTCCCACATGGCGGTGAAGGCGCGCTCCAGATTGCGCGTGAATCGGGCGGTGTCGAACAATGGCGCGATTTCGCGCTGGCGCGCGAGCTTCGCCTTCAGCGCCGCCAGGCTGCCGGCATCGCGCGCGAGTTTCAGCGCCATCGTCTCATAGGCTTCGAGCGAGGAGGCAACCATTTCCTCCATGCCGAGCGCGGACAACAGACTCGCCGCGACGCGGCCCGGAAAGGCTTCGCCCTTGACCGTGAGCACCGGCACTCCCGACCAGAGGGCGTCCGAGGCGGTCGCGTGCGCATTGTAGGGAAGCGTATCGAGAAACAGATCGGCGCATGTCAGCCGCGCCAGATGATCGGCATCGCCGGCGACATAATCGGCGAACACGATGCGTTTCGGGTCGACGCCGCGCGCGGCGGCTTCGCGTTTGAGATTGGCGGCCGCAGCCGCGTTTGCCGGAGACAGCCACAGCACGCTCTCCGGCAGCGCGCGAAGAAGCCGCATCCAGACCTCGAAAACGGCGGGCACGATCTTGTAGCTGTGGTTGAAGCAGCAGAAGACGAAACCCGTTTCCGGCAAACCCGCTTCGGTGCGCGAGGGCACGCGCGGGGAAATCGCGCGGGCATTGTCGGTGCAGAGATAGGCGTGGGGCAGCCTTACCAGTTTTTCGGCGTAGCGCGCGCTATCGCTTTCCGGAATGACAGTGGCGTCGGCGATCAGATAATCGACATAGTCCAGTCCCATCGTGCCGGGATAGCCGAGGAAATTCACCTGCACCGGCGACGGCCGATAAGAAAGAATCTCCGGCCGCGACAATTCCGTGAAACCCATCAGATCAACCGCGATACCGATTTCGTTTTCGCGCAAGCGTCGGGCGATGGCGCTCGCGCTTTCGCCTCGAACGTCGATGAAACGGTCGAGCGCCTGCTTCAGCCGGGGCCGCATGACGCCGCCATCCTCGGGCCCATACGAAAATCCGATGACCTCGAAGCGCGCATGGTCGTGATGCTCCAAGACGCCGGCGATCTGACGGGCCACGGCATGATCGTGGAAATTCGCCGAAAGATAAGCGACGCGGATGCGGCCGTTTGCGTAGCGCTCGCCGGTCCAGAGCGGCTTTTGCGGCGGATAATTCTGCGCGGCGAAGGCGCGTGTTGCGGCGAGCGTACCCTCCGCCCCCGAGCAGAGCACGAGCGCGTGGAAGGGGGACACGAGCTTCTCCGCCCGCAATTCCGTCGTGACAGCGGCGGCTTCGGTCTCGATATGCGCCCAATCGCAGGAACAGAGCTTGGCAAAGGCGAGATAGCCGCGCGCATAGGGGCGGTCGGGCGCGATTCCGAGGGCCTTTTCGTAAGCGCGGGCGGCTTCGTCGACGCGGCGCAGCGCCATCAGATTGTGCCCCCGATGGTAGAGCGCATCGGCATTGGCGGGCACGAGCGCGAGCGAATTGTCATAGCTCGCCAGCGCCTCTTCATGGCGGCCGAGTTCGGAGAGCACATTGCCGCGCAACTCCCACGCCGCCGCATCGCGCGGGTTCGACTTGAGCACCGCGTCCGCGTCCGCCAGCGCCTCGTCATGGCGGCCGAGCGTAAAGGCGACCGAGCCGCGCCCCCGGCGCGCGTCGGCATAATCGGGCTTCAGCGCCAACGCGCGGCCGTAGCTCTCATAGGCGTCGTCCAGACGATCGAGCTTCATCTGCGAACCGCCGAGATTGAACCATGCCTGCGGCAAGGAGGGGCGGAGCCGGACGAGGGTTTCGAAATCGGCGAGCGCCTCGGCCGGCCGGCCGAACTGCATCAGCAGCGCGCCGCGATTGCCGAAGGCTTCGGCGTAATCGGGCTTCAGCGCAATCGCGCGGCCGAAACAGGCGAGCGCATCCGAGGGCCGGCTCATGCGCATCAGCAGCGAGCCGCGATTGTAGAGCGCGTCCGCCGCCTCCGGATTGACCAGAACGGCTTCTCCGATCAACCGCTCGGCCTCATCCAGCGCGCCCGCCTGATAGCGGAGAATCCCCAGCGCATGCAGCGCCTCGAAGTGCCTGGGCTGCTCGCGCAGGATTGCGCTGTAGAGGGCGGCGGCTTCCGCGAGCCGTCCCGCCCGGCGCAATCGCATCGCGTCCTGCAGGATGGCCTCGTTCATGCCGAGGACTCCACCCCGAAGCTCGCCGGTGCCAGGCCCATTTGCCGGCGCTCCACCATCGCGGTGAAGGCGCGCTCCAGATGGCGCGTGAAGCGTGCGGTGTCGAACAGGGCGCAAACGTCACGATTGGCGCGGAGCTTCGCTTTGACGGCGGCAAGCGCCTTAGGGTCTCGCGCGAGATGCAGCGCAAGCGATTCGTATTCCTCGGGCGATCGCGTCACCAGTTCCGGCATTCCCGCGGCGTGCAACAGGCTTCCCGCGACTCGCGCGGCGAAAGTGGGCCCGAGGAACGTCACCACCGGCAAGCCGACCCAGAGCGCATCGCTGCAGGTCGTGTGCGCGGTATAGGGCGAGGTGTCGAGGAAGAGATCGGCGAACTTCTGCCGGGCCAGATGCTCGGGCGGCGTGGTGCGCGGCGCGAAGATGAGGCGGCCCGGGTCCACGCCGCGCGCGCGTGCCTCGCGACGGAGATTGGCCGCAACCGCGGGACTGTCTTCGAGCAGCCAGAAGACGCTTCCCTCCACGCCTGCGAGCAGGCGCATCCAGATGCCGAACATCTCCGGCGTGATCTTGTGGTTGTTGTTGAAGCAGCAGAACACGAAGCCGGTTTCCGGCAGACCTGCCTCGGCGCGCGTGGGAGTGGCCTCCGCCACGCGGCGCTTGGAATCGTTGGCCTGATACTGATCGGGCAGATAAACCACCTCTTCGCTGTAGAAGCGGCGCTGATCGTCGGGGATGACGATGCGGTCGGCGAGGATGTAATCCATGTCCTTGGCGCCAACGGTGCCGGGAAAGCCCAGGAAATTCACCTGCACAGGGGCTGCGCGCTGGGCCAGGATCGCCGGGCGGCAGCCTTCGGTGAAGCCCATCAGATCGACGGCGACATCGATCTCCATCTCTTTCAGCATGGCAGCCACAGCAGCATCGGTCATGGCCCGCGCATCGTGGAAACGCTCGAATGCGGCCATGATCCGTGTACGGATTTCACTTTCGCCCCACGCGCCGAAGGAGACGCCGAAGGTCTCGAACCGGCTCCTGTCGTGATGCTCGAAGACGCCGGCGGCGAGGAACGCGACCGGATGGGGCCGGAAATCGGCCGTCAGATACGCGACCCGGATGCGCTCGTGCCGATAGCGCTCGCCGCGCCAGAGGGCCGGGCCGGCTTGCTCGTCGGCCATGAAGATGCGCGCGCATTGGAGTTGATCCTCCGGCGAGCGCGAGATCGCAAGGTTGCCCTGCGGATCGATGATGCGCTTGCCCTGGGCCAGACCCGCCGAGAGCCGGCGGCGATCCTCGTCGAGATGGCTCCAATCGCAAATCCGGGTGCGGCACTGGATCAGAAACCCTTCCGCATAAGGAAGATCGGGTTCGAGCTTCAGCACCTGCTCGTAGGCGCGCGCAGCCTCTTCGAAGCGCTTCAGCTCGAACAGGATGTTGGCGCGGTTGTTCCAGGCGTCGGCGTGGCCGGGATCGAGCGCGGTTGCTTTCTCGAACGAGCCGAGCGCATCGGCCTGCCGTTTCAGGCCCGCCAGCGCGACGCCGCGCATGTTCCAGCCTTGCGCGTGATCGGGCATGACCGCCAGAAACGCCTCATAGGCGCGCGCGGCATCGAGATTGCGGTTCATGGCAAAAAGCAGATCGGCGCGGCGATAAAGCAGCTCCGGATTCTTCGGCTCGAGCGAGAGGGCGCGATCCATCGCAATGAGGGCTTCGCTTTCGCGCTTCAGCCCCGCCAAGGCCCCGGCACGGCCTTTCCAGAATTCGGCCACATCGGCTTTGAGCGACAGCGCCTTGTCGAAGCTCTGAAGCGCGTCGCCTGCGCGCCCGAGCATCAGCAACGCCCCCCCCTGATTGCCCCAGCCATGCGGCAGGGTGGGACGAAGCGCCGTCAGGCGGGTGAAATCGGCAAGACCCTCCGCGGCCCGGCCCATCCGAAGCATCACCGCGCCACGGTTGCCGATGGCTTCCGCGTAATCGGGCTTCACGGCAATCGCCCGGCCGAAGCATTCGACCGCCTCGGGGAGCCGGTTCATCCGCATCAGCAGGGAAGCGCGATTGTAGAGGGCGTCGGCGGCGCCGGGATTGACCTGGACGGCCTGGCCGATCAGGCGCTCGGCTTCCTCAAGCCGCCCGGAGCGGTAATGCAGCAGCCCCAATGCGTGCAGCGCCTCGAAATGGCGGGGATTGGATTTGAGGATGTCGCCATAAAGCTGGGCGGCCTCGGCGAAGCGGCCCGCGCGGGAGAGATCGGCTGCGTTCTGCAAGACGGAATTGCTCATCGCCAGGCCGATGGGGTCCCAATGATCACGGGTTCCGTCTTAGCCGGTATCAGGACGGCCGAAAATGGCGGATCGCCCCATTGTAAGCCGCGACTATCCCAACGAAGCAGGGCTAATAAGGCAGGCCGGTGTAGGGGTTGCTGGGCGTCTGGGTGGTCGAGCCGTCCTTGGCCATGCCCGTGCGGGTCGGCGCCCCGCTGGGCGGCGCGATCGGCATCGAGGGTCCGCGCAGCTCGAGCTGGGAGACCTTCCCGTCATGGGTCTTGTCCGCGAGTTCGAAATAGGAATGGACCGTGTTGCCGAATTCGCGCGGATCGACGCAGCCGTCCAGATTCCAATCGACCAGGGGCGAGGCCTCTGCCCCGTCGCGCGTCAGGCGCCGCTGGTTCTCGAGCCGCACTTCCTCCGGGTCCAGGCAACCGTCGCCATTGGTGTCGGCGGCGGCAAAATCGGCCTTCAGGCCGGCATCCATCTCTTCGCGGGTGATGACGCCGTCATGATTGGCGTCATAGCGCAGCAGAAGCGCCGCACTCGCCGGCAGGCCTGCGGGCACCCTCTGGGCGGCGTTGGCCAATCCCGCGGCGGCGACGATCAGAGCCGCAAGACCGGCGGCAGATAGAGCGGACATGCGCACCATGAGGGTACCCTCCAGAAGAAACCAATTTACATCACCAGGACCGGCCGCGAAAAGCGGCGAGGCCAACACATTATTGCCGCCGCCGCTCCATCGGCGGAGCCGCAAGGCCCCCCCGGCGAAGCTGCTGCGGCAGTCTGAGTTCGTTGGAATCCAGCCGGTTATCCATGTTCTTGTCCAATTCGGCGAACACCGAACGGGCTGTGGTGGCGAATTCGTCGAATTCGATGAAGCCGTTCTGATTCCAATCGATCAGGGGCGATGCTCCGGTCCCGAAGGCCCGGAAGCGGCGGTCGTTCTCGGCCTGCATCTCGCGCATATCGATCCGCCCGTCATGATTGGTGTCGCATTCGGCGAATTGCCGCCGGAGCGCGGCTTCCATTTCGTCGCGCGTCACCGTTCCGTCGCTGTTGCCGTCGAAAGAAAGCATCAGGCGGATGTCCTGCTCCTGTTCGGTGATCGGGCGCGGGCCTTCCATCGGGGCGGGCCCGCGGATACGCCCGCGAGGGCCTGCGCAGGCTGCCACGGCCACGACGGCGGCGCCGAGCACAAGCATCCTTGCAGCGGGCATCATCGGCGGCACATCACGTCGAAAGGCCCCTCTTTGTACCGCGCCGCGGCTGAATGGCGCATGAATTCGGCGAAAAGCGTTGTCGGATGGGGTTTGCTAGCACGGACGGGGGTGCGGAATCTAACGCGATCCGTTCACCCGCGCGATCAGAGCCTCGGCGGCGGCCGGGGCGCGGACCTTGGCCCCCGAGATGAAATAGACGAAGGCATCGCCCCGCTTCGCCCAGGCTTTGGCCCGTTTGGCAAACGCATCGAGCTCGGGCTTGGTGTAACCGGTGGCGACATCGTCCTTGGTCCGCATCAGCCGCGCATAGGTGAAATCGGCGGTTGGCTCCTCGATCAGGGGGAAGTCTTCGCCATCGGCGAGAATGATGGCCGCGCCGTAGCGGCGGGCGAGATCGTAGAAGCGCTCGTCCTTGAAGCTCGCGTGCCGAACCTCCAGCGCGTGCCGCAGCGGGAGGCCCTGAACCTCGCGCGGCAGCAGCTTCAGGAAGGCTTCGAAATCTTCCGCATCGAATTTCTTGGTGCCCATGAATTGCCAGTTGATCGGTCCCAACCGGTCGCCGAGTTCGGCGATGCCCTGGCCTACGAAGCGGGCGACGGATTCCTCCGCGCTCGCAAGGACCTTGCGGTTGGTGCAGAAACGGGAAGCCTTCAGCGCGAAGACGAACCCGTCGGGGGTCTCCTCGCGCCATTTGGCGAAGGTCTGCGGCTTGAAGCCCGAATAATAGGTGCCGTTGACCTCGATGGAGGTGAGCTTGCGGCTGGCGAATTCCAGTTCGCGCTTCTGCGGCAGGTCGCCAGGGTAGAAGACGCCGCGCCAGGGCTCATAGGTCCAGCCGCCGATGCCGATGTAAATCTTCGCGCCCATAGCCTTGTCTCGGTCAGGATTGCGGCTTCGTCCCCGGATCGTGAAGCGACGACCAGGCACGCCATTGCCCCGGATATTTTCGCATATGCGGCACGTGCCGTTGAAGAAATGTCCGGGCCGCCTGCTCCATGCATTCGGATTCGGGAAGTGCCGCCGGCACATCGATCGGTTCGCCCACTTCCACCACGAATTCGTCGGCCCCGCCGGTCCGCATGGCGAAGACCGGGAGCAGCACGGCGCCGCTCGTGCGCGCCAGCCAGACCGGACCCAGCGCAAGAGCGATGCGGCTCCCGAGGAAATCGGCCTCGACCACCGAGCTTCCCTCCCAGGCTCCCGCGGTGAAGGACACGATGCCGTTCTTCGCCACCGTCTTTCGCGCCCGCATCAGTGCGGAGGCCGGATGGGCTCTGTCGAAGGTGATCCGCTCCGCGAGATAGCGATCTTCGAACCCGGAGCGCACCCGATTGAGAGTGCGAATGCCGAACCGGGTCGATGAAAAGCCGTGGTCCGGCCGGCTCAGATGGCTGACGCGATAACCCAATCGGCTCAATCCGACCTTCGCGACATTGGGCGCGAAGACAAAATGCGCCACCCAGAGAACGCATCCTTTCCCGAGCTTGAGCGCCTCGCCGATCCGCTCGCCCCCATGCACGGTTATCTTGGGATGCCAGCCGCCCGGCCGGTATCCCCGCAGGCACTGGAACGCGACTTCATAGCGCGCGGCGTGCAGGTCTGAAGCCAAGCGCGCGCTCGTCTCGCCGGAATTGTCTCCCAGCGCGCGCGCCATGCGGGAGGCGACCGCGGCTGTGGTCTTGCCCGCAAGAAACGCGCCCAGCCGCGAGGTATGGCGCGCAAGGGACGGCCACCATTTGCGCGGCAGAACCCAGGCGATCCCCAGCGACACGAAAAGGCGGAAGACAATCGCGGCGTCACCTTTCGACACCGCCTTGCGAGTCTTTGCCGCTTTGGCGGGCAGGCGCACGAATTTGACGTTCGACGGACCGTCCGCGATCACGCCCGGCCCCTGACAGCCGTATCGTGAAGCACCTGTTCGAACGTGCGATAGGCGCGCTCGATCTCTTGCGTCATCTCGCGGCCGTGCTCGCGGGCCTTTCGCGACAAATCCTCATAAACCGAAGGATCGTCCATGATCCGGTCGAAAGCGGCGAGCCACCGCTCGATGGGTTCGTCGGGGTCGAGCGTCACCCCGCCTTCGCCGATCGTTGCAGGCAGGTTGCCGCGCGCCGTGCCGAGAACCGGAATGCCGCAGATTTGCGCTTCCGTTGCCGTGCGGCCCCAGGATTCCTGCGAGCGGCTCGGCATCAGGAGAAGCTTGATCATCGGCATCACATCGGCGAGCCCGGGCTGATTGGCAAGCCGCGTGATGTTCGGAATGCCGCTTACATAGTCGCGCAAAGCCTGGGTCTGGGTCGCATCCCGTGTCCAGCTTTCCACGAAGATGAACGGCACATTGGGCCGCGCCTGCGCGATGCGAATGGCGACGTCCGCCCCTTTGCGGAGCTGCAGGGAGACGAACAGCACATTCTCGCCGGTCCGCTCGATTCCGGCATAACGGTCCACCCCGAACAACGGACGGACGACGACGCTCTCGACGCCCAGCACATCTTTCAGATTGCGCTGGCAGGCCGGAGAATTGGCGACGAATTGGGCGTGCGCCCTGATCTCGGCGGCCATGTCGTTGCCCGAACTCGAAACGTCCTGCTCATAGATGACGAGCGGACCTTTCAACACGCGCTCGGGCAGACCGTTCACCCAGGGACCGCATTCCGTCACGACGAAAACGTCGGGCTCGAATTGCGCCAGCGCGGCGGGGACCGAATTGAACAGATCCGGAGCGCGATAGACCGGAAAGCCGCATTGCGGGTCGAGCACAGCCGGGGCATCGGCTGGCCCGAACGCGCAGGTGGCCGCAACGATCTCATGGCCGTTTGCGGCCAGCATCCGGCACAGCCAGTAGAGGTTCATTTCCGAACCGGCGAACAAATCCGGTGGAAACAATCCCCGGCGGATAAGCAGGATTCGCATGACGGCAGCCCCGTGCCCGGCGCGTGATCGGACTATCTTAGTTTTATCCGGGAATCGGATATCTGCCAGTACCTTAACGCTGGAACGGCCAACTGCTCACCAGCCGCAGGCCTGCCCCTTGCTCTGCTCCGCCAGCCAGGCGTTCAGCGGCGCGAAATAATCCGCAATCGCGCTCGCGTCGATGTCGTTCTCGCCGGTGAATTCGGCGAGCGTCTTGGTCCAGGGCTGGGATTCGCCTTTTTCCAGCATGGCGGCGAACTTCGCGCCGACCTCCTTGTTGCCGAACACCGAGCAGCGGTTGAGCGGACCCTGCCAGCCGGCCTGATGGCAGGCCGCGCGATAGAATTGGAATTCATAGACGAAGGCCAGGAAATAGCGCGCATAGGGCGTGCTGTTGGGGATGTGGAACTTGGCGCCCGGGTCGAAGGCATCGGCCGGGCGCGGCGCAGGCGGCGCAACACCCTGGTATTTGGTGCGCAAATCCCACCACGCATCGTTGTAATGCTCAGGCGTGATCTCGCCGGAGAACACGCCCCAGCGCCATTTGTCGATCAGGAGCCCGAACGGCAGGAAGGCAATCTTGTCGAGCGCCATGTTCAGCAGGAACGGGATGTCCTCGTTCGCGCCCGGCACGGTGTCAAGCAGGCCGATCTGTTTCAGATAGGTGGGCGTCACCGCGTTCAGGCCGGCGAAATCGCCGATCGCTTCGTGGAAGCCGTCATTGGCGCCGTTCTTGAAGAGATAAGGCTGCCCGGCATAAGCGCGCTGATAGAAGTTGTGACCGAGCTCGTGATGGATGGTGTAGAAATCGTCCGCGTTCATCCTGAGGCACGCCTTCACGCGGATATCGTTCTTGTCGTCGATGTCCCAGGCCGAGGCGTGGCACACCACCTCGCGGTCGCGCGGCCGCTCCAGCAGCGAACGCTGCCAGAACGTGTCGGGCAGCGGCGGAAACCCGAGCGAGGTGTAGAAGCCCTCTGCGGTCTGCGTCAGCTTGACCGCGTCGTATTTGTGCGAGGTCAGCAAATTGTCGAGGCTGTAGCTCGACTTCATGCCCTTGGGCGCGACCACGTCGTAAATATTCGACCAGCTTTGCGCCCACATATTGCCGGTGAGATCGGCGCGGATGGGACCCGTCTTGGGCTGTACGGCATCGCCATATGTCTCGTTCAGACGCCCGCGCACATAGCAATGCAGATTGTCGTAGAACGGCTTCACCTGGGTCCAGAGCTGGTCCATCTTGGCCGCGAAGGCGTCGGGATCCATGTCGTACCAGGAGCGCCAGAGCACGCCCGTATCCTTGTAGCCGAGCTCTTTCGAACCTTCATTGGCGAGCGAAACAAGCTGCGCGTAATCGTTCTTCATCGGCGGCGAAATCGCGTGCCAGCCTTCCCACAGAATCTTCAGATCGGCGGGATTGCGCGAGGTGCGCATCAGGTCCTCGGCATCGTCGAGCGTAATGGTCTTGCCCTTGAAGCTGATCTTGCCGGTGGAATATTCGCTCGTCAGCTTGGAGCTGAGCTTGGCCAATTCCTCGGCCGCACCGGGACGGTCCGGCGCGGGCAGCGTGAGCGCGCGCTTCAGAAGTTCGAGCTTGCGCTTGGTCACCGGATCGGTGTCGGCCTTGTCGAACCGCGCGGCGTCCTTGGCATAGCGGGTCGCCATGGAGTTCTGTTCGGCGTCGGCTTTGGCGACGAGGAAGTTGGTGTCGTCGGTGATGAAGTTGTTCTGCACCCAATTGGCGCGGTTGTCGTACTCGCCTTCGGTGGCAAGATCGGTTTCGGCTTTGGCGATGAAGCTCTTTGCATCCTGAGGCGCCCCTGCCGCGTTACCGGCAGCCGCCCCGGCTTCCGTCTTCTGGCAGGCGCAAAGAGCCGCAGCCGCCGTGCCCAACATGAGAACCGCCGCCGCCCTCGATAATCCGGTTTTCGTGCTCATCGCTTCGCTCCTGATTCCCGCGTCCGCCCGTCGAGCTGCCGTCACCCTATCCTTTACGACTGCGCCGTCTCTGCGCGCGTGACTTTCGAGAGGCGATCCGCGGCCGCATTAACGATGGCGTGGAAACGCGGCAAATCGCGCAGCGGATCGAGGTCGCTGTCCGCCTTCATGCAGCCCAGGCACTGCAACGGCGCCCGTCTTATGTATTCCTCCAGGAGATCGAGCGCGTCGTCGCAGGCGCCCGCATAGACCCGGCTGCACGCGAGATTGTAGAGCAGATTGGTGTTGTCCGGATCGAGCAGCACCGCGCGCTCCGCCCACTCCTTGGCCCGCTCGGTTTCGCCGAGGCTGGTCAGCGCGAGCACGCCGAAACTCATCGCAGTGCCATGCTCAGGCTGCAGCTCTATGACCTTTTCGACGCGGGCGAGAGAGCGCCGCGCGGCCTGCTGCTCGGCTTTGCTGTCGCCGATCGTCCGGTAGCATTGAATGATCATGCCCGAGGCCGAGAACTCGGTCGGCGCAACCGTCGCAGCCTTTTCCAGGCAACGGATCGCGTCCTCGAAGCGGCGCATATGGATAAAGCAACGGCCGGCCGCGACATTGACCTCGTAGGAATCCGGATCGAGGCTGAGCGCGATCTCGTGCTCGGCCAGCGCCTCGCCATAGGCCTCCGTGTCGGCCAATACGCGGCCCCTGGCAGCGTGTGCCTCGGCAAGATTGGGATCGAGCGAAAGCGCGCGCTGGGCGGCGTCCCAGGCATTGCCTTCGGGCTTGTCGCCGTTCAACAGCATGTTGGCCTCGCTCACCGCGAGAAGCGCCCAGGCGCGGGCATAATTGGGATCGATCTCGAGCGCACGCCGGCACAGGCGAACGATGATCTCCCGGTGGCGGGGATTGCCGAGAAGACTGTAGTGCCGCGCCATCAGATAAAGCTTGTAGGCTTCGGGCTGTGTCGTGGAGCGGGCTCCGATGGTCTCTTTCTCCGACGCCAGCAGCTTCAGCTTCAGCGCCGAGACGATGGCCTGGGAGATTTCGTCCTGCAGCGCGAAAATATCCTTCAGGTCGCGGTCGTAGCGCTCAGCCCAGACATGGGTGTCGCTCGCGCCGTCGATGAGCTGAGCGGTGATGCGCACGCTGTTGCCGAATTTGCGGATGCTGCCTTCGACGATGTGGCTGACCTTCAATTGGCGCGCCACTTGAGCGACGTCGATCGGCTTGCCCTTGAAGGTGAAGGCGGTGTTGCGCGAGACGACCGACAGCGCGGACACTTTGGAAAGATCGGTGATGATGTCGGCCGTGACGCCGTCGCTGAAATATTCCTGTTCCGGATCGCCGCTCATATTGGCGAAGGGGAGCACGCAGATGGAAATGCACTGCTTCTGCTCCTCGGCCGGCACCGCCGTGCTCAGGCGGTAGCCGACGCGCGGAACGGTCTCCACGATGAAGCTGCGGCGGCGGTCGGTGTCCGAGAGGCTGCGGATTTTCGCGATGCACCGGGTCAGCGCATCTTCGCCTACGATTCTGCCGTCCCAGCAGCGTTGGACGAGATTGTCGCGCGAGACGACGGCGCCCCCGGCCTGGGCGAGGGCAACGAATACCTGCATGACGCGGGGCTCCAGGACGTCCTTCCAGCCCTGGCCTTCGATCTCGCGCGTCGAGGGGCGCACCTGCACCTGGCCGAGCTCGAAATCCGGCGAGGACGCGAGGTCGATCGGAATGTCCGGTCTGTCCATGCGATTCATCGAAAGGGCACCACTCTTCGAACTTCGAGATTATACACAAGGCCGGCCGGATTCGCCTTCACCTTCCGACGGCCGCTAAAGCTGGCCGGGCCTTGGCTCGCCGATGATGCGGCCCGCCTTCTCTCGCTTCCTGCGTGAAGGCTGGTGGGCGGTGACGGATTCGAACCGCCGGCCACATCGGTGTAAACGATGTGCTCTACCAGCTGAGCTAACCGCCCAAACCTAAAGGGCGCAACTATCTCAAGCGTTCAACGCGTCCTTGAGCGGCTTGCCGGCGCGAAACCGCGCAGCCTTGGACGCCTTGATCTCGATCTCCGCGCCCGTCTGGGGATTGCGGCCTTTACCGCCTGCCCGCGACGACACCGCGAAAACCCCGAAACCGCTGACCCGGACCTCTTCGCCCGTCTTCAGCACGTCCGTGATCGTATCGAACACGCCGTCAACGGCCTTCTGAGCGTCCATCTTGGACAGCCCTGTCCGCTCGGTCAGCTTCTGAACCAGATCGTTCTTGTTCACGGGCGTTCTCCTGATCCGCCGGGTGCCTCCCCCGACTCGCAAGCTTACGGCGGGTTTTCCCGTGGCGTCAAAGCTTGATCCGACAAAAAAACGCCCCCGCGAGGAGAAACCTGCGGGGGCGTTAGCCGTTTAGGGCCGATTTCGGGCCGGGACTAGTGGGTTACCACCGCGTCCTCCGCCCCATCTTCGACGATGCGGGTGGGGGGCGCCGGCTCTTCCGGCTCCTCCCAGACCACCGGGATCGGCTGGCGGATGAGCGCGATCTTCAGCACATCCTCCATGGTCGAGACCGGAACGATCTCCATCCCCTTCTTCACATTGTCGGGGATTTCCGCGAGGTCCTTCTCGTTCTCGGACGGGATGACCACGGTCTTGATGCCGGTGCGCAAGGCCGCCAGCAGCTTCTCCTTCAAGCCGCCGATCGGCAGCACGCGGCCCCGAAGCGTGATCTCGCCCGTCATTGCCACATCGCGGCGGACCGGGATTCCGGTCAGCACCGAGATGATGGAGGTGGCCATCGCCACGCCCGCGGACGGACCATCCTTGGGAGTGGCGCCTTCGGGCACATGGACGTGGATGTCGCGCTTGTCGAACAGCGGCGGCTTGATGCCGAAGGTGATCGCCCGGGACTTCGCGTAGGAACGCGCCGCGTCGATCGATTCCTTCATCACCTCACCGAGCTTGCCGGTCGCCTGGAAGCGTCCCTTGCCGGGCACCATGACCGATTCGATGGTCAGCGTTTCGCCGCCCACTTCGGTCCAGGCAAGGCCCGTGACGACGCCCACTTGGTCCTCGCCCTCCATCTCGCCGTAGCGGAACTTACGCACGCCCGCATATTCGCCGAGATTTTCGGCCGTGACCTCGATGGTCTTTGCCTTGCCCGAGACGATCTCCTTCACCGCCTTGCGCGCAAGATTGGCAAGTTCGCGTTCGAGATTACGAACGCCCGCCTCCCGCGTGTAATAGCGGATGAGATCGCGGAGTGCTGCGTCGGTGATCGACCATTCATGGTCCTTCAGCCCGTGCGATTTGATCTGCTTGGGCAGAAGATGGCGTTTGGCGATCTCGACCTTCTCATCCTCGGTGTAGCCGGGGATGCGGATGATCTCCATGCGGTCCATCAGCGGCTGCGGCATGCGCAGCGTATTGGCCGTGGTGATGAACATCACGTCGGAGAGGTCGAAATCGACTTCCAGGTAATGGTCGTTGAAGGCGTGGTTCTGCTCCGGGTCGAGCACTTCGAGAAGTGCCGCCGAAGGATCGCCGCGCCAGTCCGCGCCCAGCTTGTCGATCTCGTCCAGAAGGAAGAGCGGGTTCGCCGTCTTCGCCTTCTTCATGGACTGGATGATCTTGCCCGGCATGGAGCCGATATAGGTGCGCCGGTGACCGCGGATTTCGGCTTCGTCCCGCACGCCGCCCAAGGACATGCGGACGAATTCGCGGCCCGTGGCGCGCGCAATCGACTTGCCGAGCGAGGTCTTGCCCACGCCCGGGGGTCCCACGAGGCAGAGGATCGGGCCTTTCATCTTGCCCGCACGGCTCTGCACCGCGAGATATTCCAGGATGCGCTCCTTGACCTTGTCGAGACCGAAATGGTCCTCGTGCAGCACCTTTTCGGCCAGCGCGATGTCCTTCTTGATCTTCGAGCGCTTGCCCCAGGGGAGCGACAGCATCCAGTCCAGGTAATTGCGCACGACGGTGGCTTCCGCCGACATCGGGCTCATGGAGCGGAGCTTCTTGACCTCGGCCTGCGCCTTGTCGCGCGCTTCCTTGGAGAGCTTGGTCTTCTTGATGCGCTCTTCGAGTTCGGCCAGCTCGTCGCGGCCTTCCTCGCCTTCGCCAAGCTCCTTCTGGATCGCCTTCAACTGCTCGTTCAAATAATATTCGCGCTGCGTCTTCTCCATCTGGCGCTTCACGCGGCTGCGGATTTTCCGCTCGACCTGCAAGACGCCGATCTCGCCCTCGATGAGGCCGAGCACGCGCTCAAGGCGTTCCACCGTATTCAGCGTCTCCAGCAATTGCTGGCGATCGGGAATCTTCACGGTCAGATGCGAGGCAACCGTATCGGCAAGCTTGGCCGCGTCGTCGATCTGGGCGACGGAGGCCAGCGTCTCGGCCGGCACTTTCTTGTTGAGCTTGATGTAGCTTTCGAAATTGGTCTTCACCGAGCGCACCAGCGCCTCAATCTCCTGAGGCTCGCCGGCCTGCTCGGGGATGGTTTCGATCATCGCCTGGAAGAAATCGGTGCGAGGCGAAAAGCTCTTCACGCGGGCGCGCGACTTGCCCTCGACAAGGACCCGGACGGTCTGATCGGGAAGCTTCAGAAGCTGCAGCACGGTTGCAAGCGTGCCGATGCGATAGAGGCCATCCGGGGAGGGATCGTCCTCGCCGGCATTCTTCTGCGTCAGAAGGAGAATCTGCTTCTCCTCGGTCATGACCTCTTCGAGCGCGCGCACGGATTTTTCGCGGCCGACGAAGAGAGGCACGATCATATGGGGGAATACGACGATGTCCCGCAGCGGCAGAACGGCCGACAAATGGCCTTCCGCGGGAGGGTGTTCGGGGGATGAGGGCGGCAAACTCGACTCGGTCATTGTGTGCTCCTTGCCCGGGCACAGTAGCACGCGAGGCTTAAACCTTTGCCTGTGGCATCATGTGCGGGCGGGTTTCCGTGCCCCGGTATGGGCTCACGGACACTCTTGCGGCACCTTTTTGGGTCACCGCTCGGCAGCTAAGGTGGGCTCCAAAGAACCCGGATTCAAGGTTTATCCGCGTGATCGGCCGGGGAAGTCAGGGATTCCCCTTCGCCCTCCCCCCGCGGCTCCTCTCAGCCCCTTTCCCCGCCTTCGGCCTATGATGGCGGTCATGCGGCCGATGATTCTCAACCCCATGTTCGCCGATGCCCGGGTGATTCCGGGCATTGGCCCCAAGGTCGAGAAGCTGATCGGCAAGGCGCTCTCGGCGGGCATGCGTGCCCCCCGGGTGCTGGATCTGCTGTTCCATATGCCGTTTGGCCTCATCGACCGGGGCTACCGGCCGCCGCTGATCGCGGCCGAACCCGGCCGGATCGCCACCCTCACGGTCAACGTGCTTGACCATAAACCCGCCCCGCGGGGGCGAAGAGCGCCCTATCGCGTGCTCGTCACGGACGAGACGGCCGCGATGGAGATCGTGTTCTTCACCCCGCACGAGGACCACATCAGGAAGGTACTGCCTCCCGGCTCCCGGCGGATCGTTTCGGGGCGGCTCGACGAATTCGGCGGCCGGCTGCAGATGGCCCATCCCGATTACATCGCGCCCGTGGACGAACCGGGCGCTGTGCCCGAATTCGAGCCCGTTTACCGCACCACCGAGGCTTTACCCCAGCGGACCCTGGCCAAAGCGGTCCGGCTCGCATTCGAGCGCCTGCCCGCCCTCCCCGAATGGCAGGACGAGGCCTATCGGGCGCGCCAGGGCTGGCCCGATTTCGCCACCGCGCTGAGGGAGGCCCACGCGCCTCGGACGGACGCCGATCTCGAAGGAACCGCACCCGCTCGCCGGCGGCTCGCCTATGACGAGCTCCTGGCCAACCAATTGGCGCTTGCCCTCATCCGCGAGTCCGTCCGCCGCCAGCCCGGCCGCGTGTTGAAGAGCGCCGGGGCGCTGCGCGCCAAGGCCATCGCCGCACTCCCCTTCACGCTTACCGAGGCCCAGGAGAAGGCGATCGCCGAAATCACCGGGGACATGGAATCGCCCTCGCGCATGATCCGCCTGCTCCAAGGCGATGTCGGCGCCGGGAAGACGGTGGTTGCCATGGCCGCCCTTCTGAACGCGGTGGAAGCCGGTTCGCAGGGCGCCTTCATGGCCCCGACCGAAATCCTCGCCCGCCAGCACATGGCTTCCCTCGACGCCATGGCCAAGGCGGCCGGCGTGCGCGTCGCGCTGCTGACGGGACGCGAAAAAGGCCTCGCGCGGGCAGCCATCCTGTCGGCGCTGGAGGCAGGCGAGATCGATATTCTGGTCGGCACCCATGCCATCTTCTCCGAGGACGTCCATTTCCGCGATCTGGCGCTGGCGGTCGTCGACGAGCAGCACCGTTTCGGGGTGCATCAGCGGATGCAGTTGCAGGGCAAGGGCGAAAAACCGGCCGACGTGCTGGTGATGACCGCGACCCCCATCCCGCGCACGCTCCAGCTCACCGCCTATGGCGACATGGATGTGTCGCGGCTGACCGGCAAGCCGCCCGGCCGGCGTCCGGTGGAAACCCGCGTGCTGCCGGCGTCCCGGCTGGACGAGGTAATCGGCGCCTTGAAGCGGGCGCTTGCCAAGGGCGCGCGCGCCTATTGGGTGTGCCCTCTGGTCGAGGAATCGGAGAAATCCGATATGGCCGCGGCCGAAGAGCGCGCCACCATGCTGAGGCAGGTGTTCGGGGACATTGTCGGCCTTGTCCACGGCCGGATGAAGGGTGCGGAACGCGACGCTGCCATGGCGGCGTTCAAGAGCGGCCAAACCCGTGTGCTGGTGGCAACGACGGTGATCGAGGTGGGCGTGGACGTGCCGGAAGCCTCGATCATGGTGGTGGAGCACGCCGAGCGGTTTGGCCTCGCCCAGCTTCATCAGCTGCGCGGCCGGGTCGGACGGGGTGCGGCCCGCTCCACTTGCCTCCTGGTGTACCACCCGCCGCTGGGCGTAACCGCCAGGGAGCGGCTGAAGGCGCTCCGGGCGACCGACGATGGATTTGTCATCGCCGAGGAGGATTTGCGCCTGCGCGGGGCGGGCGAATTGCTCGGCACCAAGCAGAGCGGGCTGCCGGAGTTCCATTTCGCCGATCTTGCCGTGCACGGGGAACTTCTGGCCGCGGCGCGCGACGATGCCCGCCTGATCCTGGAACGGGATGGCGGCCTGAAATCCCCGCGGGGCGAGGCGCTGAGGACGCTCCTCTATCTGTTCGAGCGGGACGAGGCCGTCCGTTACTTGCGCACCGGCTGAAGTCGCGCGTTCACCAGAATGGCAAACTTCCCCTTGCAAGGCTTCGCCCTAAAGGCGAAGAACGCCTGTTCTTAGAAGCGCGTAGGTGCTGATGCGTATTGCGATGATCGGAACGGGCTATGTCGGCCTGGTATCGGGGGCGTGTTTCTCCGAATTCGGCCACCATGTGGTGTGCGTCGACAAGGACATGGCCAAGATCGGCTCGCTGAAGGCCGGCCGCATGCCGATCTATGAGCCAGGGCTCGAAGAGGTGGTGGCCGACAATGTGAAGGCGGGACGGCTCTCCTTCACCGGGGACCTTCCCGCGAGCGTCAAGGAGGCCGATGCGGTGTTCATCGCGGTCGGCACGCCGTCGCGGCGCGGCGATGGCCATGCCGATCTCACCTATGTCTTCGAAGCCGCCAAGGAAATCGCCGCAGCCCTCGACGGCTACACGGTCATCATCACCAAATCGACGGTGCCGGTGGGGACGGGCAAGCGCGTCGAAGAGACCATCCGGGGCCTGCGTCCCGATGCGGATTTCGACGTTGCCTCCAACCCGGAATTCCTGCGCGAAGGCTCGGCGATCGAGGATTTCCGCCGGCCCGACCGCGTGGTCTGCGGCACCGTCAGCGACCGGGCGCGCGGCGTGCTGCGCGAACTCTACCGGCCGCTCTTCCTCAACGAAACGCCGATGCTGTTCACCAGCCGCGAAACCTCGGAACTGATCAAATACGCGGCCAACGCGTTCCTCGCGACCAAGATCACCTTCATCAACGAGATGGCCGACATCTGCGAGGCGGTCGGCGCCAATGTGCAGGATGTCGCGCGCGGCATCGGGCTCGACGGCCGCATCGGCTCGAAATTCCTCCACGCCGGGCCCGGCTATGGCGGCTCGTGCTTTCCCAAGGACACCCTGGCACTCACACGCACCGCCCAGGAAGTCGGCGCGCCCACGCGCATCGTGGAGGCGGTCGCCGCCGTGAACGAGGCGCGCAAGGCCCGCATGGCCAAAAAGATCGTGGACGCCTTCGGCGGCGTCGCTGGCAAGACCATCGCGGTCCTTGGCCTCGCCTTCAAGCCCAACACCGACGACATGCGAGACGCGCCAAGCCTGGTGATCGTGCCCGAATTGGTCAAACAGGGCGCGCGCATCCGCGCCTACGATCCCGAGGCCATGGGCGAGGCGAAGAAATTTCTCGACGGCATCGAGATGTGCCCGAACGCCAATGCGGCGCTGGAGGGCGCCGACGGTGTGGCAATAATCACCGAGTGGAACGAATTCCGCGCCCTCGACCTCAAGACCGCAAAGCGGCTGTTGAAGCAGCCCCTGATGGTGGATTTGCGCAACATCTATCGCCCCGACGAGATGGCGCGGGCGGGCTTCACCTATGTCAGCATCGGCCGGCCCGCCGTAGGCCCCGGATAGGCGTCACGCGCCGAGCTTGTCGGCCAGATCGATCATGCTGGTTGCGGCGAAATCGACCTTGGTTCGCGGGGCCGTTTCGCTGATGCCCGGATTCTCCTGCGGCCGGGCCACATGGGCCGTGCGCATGCCGTTCGAGGCGGCCGATTTCAGATCGTCGCTGTGGGCGGCCACCATCATCACCTGGGGCGGCGTGAGATTGAGCGCCTCGATGCTCGCGAGATAGACGCGCGGCTTGGGCTTGAAGTCGCGCGCGATTTCGGAACCCAGGATCGCGTCCCAGGGCAGAGCGTTGCGCCGACCGATGTCGGCCATCAGCGCGATGTTGCCGTTCGAGCAAGGCGCTAAAATGAATTTCTTGTGCAGGCGCGCGAAACCTGCCGGCACATCGGGCCAGGCATCCAGCCGGTGCCAGGCGAGATTGAGATCGGCCAAGGTCTTTTCGTCCAGCTTCTGCAGCCCGAATTTCGGACGGATTTGATCCAGCATCCGCCGGTGGAGCACGTCGAGCTTGACGAAGGGCTCCTTCCCCGAACGCACCACCTCAAGGGTCGGCTGATAGAGCGCGCGCCAGGCGTCGGCAAACCCGATCCAATCGATGTTGTAGCCGAGCGGCTTGAGGATGCGTTCGGAGTCGTGCGCGACCCCGTTGCGCCAATCGACACAGGTGCCGAATACGTCGAACACCAGCGCTTTCACATCCGAGGCCGGCTGCGCGAGGGCCGGTGAAAGACTTGCACCGGCAGCAACCGCCGCCGCGTTGGAAAGCACGGCGCGGCGCGAGACATCGGTCATTTCACCCTCCCCTCGGACATTCCGGCCGGAAAGGTATCACGGGAGAGCGTGAATCGGCACTCAAAGGCGGTGGTAGTCGCGGAACCAGCGGACGAAACGGGGGATGCCTTCTTCCAGCGTGGTGGACGGCGCAAAACCGAAATCGCGCGCGGCGCGCGTGACATCGGCATAGGTTTCCTTGACGTCGCCGGCGGGGCCGGTTGCATATTCGATGATGGCACTCTTGCCGGTCGCCTGTTCGATGATGCGGATCAGGGTCAGCACCTCTTCGGGCCGGCTGTTCCCGAGATTGTAAATGCGATGGGGTGCCCCCTGTCCTTCCATCGCGAAGGGCGTCTCCACCATGCGCAGGATCGCGTTCACGATGTCGTCGACCCAGGTGAAATCGCGCCGGAGCAACCCCTGCCCGAACACCTTCAGCGGAATTCCTTTCAGGATCGCGTCGGTGAACAGCCAATAGGCCATATCAGGGCGGCCCCATTCGCCATAGACCGTGAAAAAGCGAAGCCCGGTCAGCTTCAGTCCGAACAGTTCGGCATAGGAATGCGCCATCAGTTCGCCGGACCGCTTGGTCGCGCCGTAATAGGAGACGGGCTTGTCGGCGCGGGCCTCTTCGGAGAACGGCGCCACGCTGTCATTGCCGTAGACCGAACTCGACGAGGCGTAGATCGTATGCGCGAGGCCCTTCATGTGGCGGGCCAGCTCCAGAATGTTGTGATGGCCGACGAGATTGGCCTGCGTGTAGGCATAAGGGTCCGTCAGCGCGTAGCGCACGCCGGCTTGCGCGGCCAGATGCACAATAACGTCATAAGAACCGTCTCCCGCGGCGCGCGCGAGGGCTGCCGCATCGGCAATGTCGGCCTGTACGAAACGGAACCCGTCATGCCCCTTAAGCCTGCCAAGCCGGGCCTGCTTCAACGCAGGATCGTAATAGGCGTTGAGGGAATCGATGCCGGTGACACCGTGCCCGCGCTTGAGCAGCGCGGCTGCGACATGACTGCCGATAAAACCCGCAACGCCGGTCACAAATACTTGCATCCTCAGAATCCCGTTAACCGAAAGTGGACCGCGCCACTCCCCCTGTGTAAACCTTTGAAAGAAGTCCCGTTCTGCAACACCCGAAACCTTTTGACGCTGGGCTCATGACTCATCGGTCTCTTCATGTCCACACCCCGTATTCGTAAGGCCGTCTTTCCTGTCGCCGGCATGGGTACGCGTTTTCTGCCCGCGACCAAGGCGATCCCGAAGGAAATGCTGCCTGTCGTCGACAAGCCGGTGATCCAATATGGCGTCGAGGAAGCGCGCGAAGCCGGCATCGAGCAGTTCATTTTCGTCACCGGCCGCGGCAAGCACGTCATCGAAGACCATTTCGACCACGCCTATGAACTGGAATCCCTGCTCAAGGACCGGGAGAAGACCAAGGAACTCGACAGCCTCCTGGAGAGCCTTCCCGATACCGGGTCGGTGTCGTTCACGCGCCAGCAGGAGCCCTTGGGCCTTGGACATGCGGTGCTCTGCGCCCGGTATCTGGTCGGAAACGAGCCTTTCGCGGTGGTCCTGCCGGACGATCTCATGGTGGGCAGGCCCGGCGCCTTGAAGCAGATGGTCGATGCCTATCACGAGATCGGCGGCGGCATGATCGTTGCGGCCGAACAGAAACCGCGCGAAGAGACTGAACGCTACGGCGTCATCGACCCGGGGCGGACCAAGGGCAACATCACCGAGGTCAAGGGCGTGGTGGAGAAGCCCAAGCCCGAAGATGCGCCATCCACGCTCTGCATTATCGGGCGCTATATCCTGCCCGCCACGATCTTCGAAGAACTGGAAAGGCGGGAAGTCGGCGCCGGCAACGAGATCCAGCTGACCGACGCATTGGCCAGGCTCCTGGGGCGCGAGCAATTCCACGCCGTCACCACGAATTGCGCGCGCTACGATTGCGGCGACAAGGTTGGATTCCTCCAGGCCAACATCGCGGTGGCGCTGGAACGGCCCGATATCGCGCCGGCGCTGCGGCGCATATTGGCCGGCATCAAGCTCTGAACCCTCAGACGGAATTGAGGCGGCGTTCCCAGGCGTAGGCCGTCGAGACGATCTCGTCGAGGCTGTCATGCTCGGGGCGCCAGCCGAGTTCGCCCTGAAGCTTCGAAGAATCGGCCACGATCTCGGGCGCGTCCCCCGGGCGGCGGGGGCTTTCGCGCGTCGCGATCCGGTGGCCCGCAACCTTGGACACCGCGTCCACCACCTGACGCACGGAAAACCCGTGCCCATAGCCGCAATTGAGCACCGTCGAGCGGCCGCCGTCGCGCAGATGATCGAGGGCGAGCGCGTGGGCCGCGACCAGATCGCTCACATGGATGTAGTCGCGCACGCCGGTACCGTCGCGGGTGGGGAAATCGGTGCCGAAAATATCCAGCACCGGAACGCGCGACAACGCGACCTGGCAGGCGCGCTTGATGAGATGGGTCGCGCGCGGCGTGGATTGGCCGGTGCGCCCCGACGGGTCGGCGCCCGCGACATTGAAATAGCGCAACGCCACGTAGCGGAAATCATAGGCGCGAGACGCATCTTCCAGCATCCACTCCGTCATCAGCTTGGAGCGCCCGTAAGGATTGATCGGAAGGAGGTCCGTCGCTTCTGTGACGGGATTGTGCTCCGGCATCCCGTAGACGGCCGCAGTGGAGGAGAAGATGAAATTCTTCACCCCCGCGTCCACGCAAGCCTCGATCAGCTCACGCGAGGCCATGGTGTTGTTGTTGTAATAGGCAAGGGGCTTGGCGACCGATTCCGGGACCACGATGGAGCCCGCGAAATGGATCACCGCATCGATCGGATAGGCCTTGAAGAGGTCCTTGAGCAGCGCCTTGTCGCCGACCTCGCCCTGATGGAAATGGGCCTCTTCCGCGACGAGCGCCCGGATACCGGTGGAGAGATTGTCCAACACCACGACATCGTCGCCCCGGCTGAGCGCGGCAAGCACCATGTGGCTGCCGATATAGCCTGCTCCGCCGGTGATCAGGATGGACATGGGCGTTCCCAATTCTTCGATTGCATCGGGCCGAGAGAATGGCCCCGCTTAGGGCACGTGACCGGTGGCCTTGAGATAGGCGACGATCCGCTCGGCCAATTCCTCAGCACTCTCCGATTCCGTGTCGAGCGTGAGCTCCGGGTTTTCGGGCGCCTCGTATGGGCTGTCGATGCCGGTGAAATTGCGAATCTGGCCCGCCGCGGCACGCTTGTAGAGACCCTTGGGGTCGCGCGCCATGCAGATTTCGATGGGGGTGTCGACGAACACTTCCATGAACTGGCCGGGTTTCAAGAGATCGCGCGCCATGCGCCGCTCGGAACGGAACGGCGAAATGAACGAGACCAGCGTGATGATGCCGGCATCGACAAACAGCTTGGCCGCCTCGCCCACGCGGCGGATGTTCTCCACCCGGTCGGCGTCGGTGAAGCCCAAATCCTGATTGAGGCCGTGGCGGACATTATCGCCATCGAGCAGATAGGTGTGCCGCCCCTCGCCGAAGAGCCGCTTCTCCACCAGATTGGCGACGGTCGACTTGCCCGATCCGGAGAGCCCGGTGAACCACAGCACGCAGGCCTTCTGTCCCTTCAGCCCCGCACGCGCGTCGGCATTCACGTCGAGCGCCTGCCAATGCACATTGGTGGCGCGGCGCAGACCGAATTCGATCATGCCCGCGCCGACCGTGCCATTGGTGAAGCGGTCGATGATCACGAAGCCGCCGGTGTCGCGGTTGTCGCGATAGGCGTCGAAGGCGACCGCGCCCGAGGTCGAGAGGTTGCAATAGCCGATCTCGTTCAAGTGGAGCGTGCGCGTCGCCATGTGCTCCAGCGTGTTCACGTCCACCTTGTGCTTGAGCTGGGTGATCTGGCCCGGCACCGTCTGCGTGCCCACCTTGATGAGATATTGGCGGTGGGGAAGCATCTCCTCTTCGCTCATCCAGAGGATGTGAGCGGCGAATTGGTCGGCGACTTCGGGGCGCGCCTCGGGGGCAACCAGCATGTCGCCCCGCGAAATGTCGATCTCATCGGCCAAGACCAGCGTGACCGCCTGGCCCGCCACCGCCTCCTTGATGTCGCCGTCGCCGGTGACAACGCGGGCGACTTTGGACAGGCGGCCCGATTTGGCGACCACCACGTCTTCGCCGACCGCGATATGACCTGCGACGATGGTGCCGGCAAAGCCGCGGAAATCGAGATTGGGCCGGTTCACCCATTGCACCGGCATGCGGAACGGCTTGGCGGCAAGCTCGGTCTCGACGTCGATGGTTTCGAGATGCGCCATCAAGGATGGGCCGGCGTACCAGGGCGTGCGCTCGCTCAAGGCAATCACATTGTCGCCGTAGCGCGCGGACAGCGGGATCGGAACCAGCGTCTCGAACCCAAGCTTCTCCGCGAAAGCGGTGAATTCCGCCGTGATCTGGTCGAACACGGTTTGCGAGAAATCCATCAGGTCGATCTTGTTGACCGCGAGCACGACGTGCCGGATGCCGAGCAGCGAGACGATGTAGGCATGCCGCCGCGTCTGGGTCAGAACACCCTTGCGCGCATCGATCAGGATGACGGCCAACTCCGAATTGGAGGCGCCCGTCGCCATGTTGCGGGTGTACTGCTCATGACCCGGCGTATCGGCCACGATGAATTTGCGCTTGTCGCTGGCGAAGAAGCGATAGGCGACATCGATGGTGATGCCCTGCTGGCGCTCGGCTTCGAGGCCGTCGACCAGCAGCGCCAGATCGATGTCCTCTCCCGTCGTGCCGTGCTTCTTCGAATCCTTGGCGAGCGCGGAAAGATGATCTTCGAAGATCAGCTTGGAATCGAACAGCAGCCGTCCGATCAGCGTCGATTTCCCGTCATCGACGCTGCCGCAGGTGAGAAAGCGGAGCAGCGTCTTGTTTTCCTGCTGCGCAAGATAGGCTTTGAGATCGTCGAATTGTACGGGCTTCATCAGAAATAGCCCTCGCGCTTCTTCTTCTCCATCGAGGCGCCTTCGTCATGATCGATGACGCGGCCCTGGCGTTCCGAAGTGGTGGCGGTCAGCATTTCGCTCACGATATCTTCGAGCGTCGTGGCCGAGGAATCGATCGCCCCCGTCAGCGGATAGCAGCCGAGCGTACGGAAGCGGACAAGCCGCATCTCCGGCTCCTCGCCGGGCTGAAGCTTCATGCGATTGTCGTCGACCATGATGAGCGCGCCGTCGCGCTTCACCACCGGCCGGGGTTTCGCGAAATAGAGCGGCACGATGGGGATGTTCTCCGCCATGATGTATTGCCACACGTCGAGCTCTGTCCAATTGGAGAGCGGGAACACGCGGATGGATTCGCCCTTGCGGATGCGGGCATTGTAGAGCTTCCATAACTCGGGACGCTGGTTCTTGGGGTCCCAGGTGTGGTTTTCCGAGCGGAACGAGAAGATGCGCTCCTTGGCGCGGCTTTTCTCTTCGTCGCGGCGAGCGCCGCCGAAGGCGGCATCAAAGCCATATTTGTCGAGGGCCTGCTTCAGCCCGTCGGTCTTCATCACCTGGGTGTGGAGATTGGAACCCGAATCGAAAGGGTTGATCCCGCGGCGGACCCCGTCCTCGTTGATGTGGACCAGAAGGTCGAGCCCCAGCCTTTGGGCAGTGGAGTCCCGGAACGCGATCATTTCACGGAATTTCCACGTGGTATCGACGTGGAGCAGCGGAAAGGGCGGTTTGGCGGGATAAAAGGCCTTCATCGCCAGATGCAGCATGACCGAGGAGTCTTTGCCGATCGAATACATCATGACCGGGTTGCGGAACTCGGCCGCCACCTCGCGCATGATATGAATGCTTTCGGCCTCCAGGCGCTCCAAATGAGACAGCCGGTGGGCCGGGATCGTCGTCGTATCAAGTGCCCGCATGAAACCCCTTAAATCGTACGCCTGCGGTCACGCCGCACCCCAACCTCCTAATAAGACCCAACTCGTTGAAATCTCGTTGCTCCCGGATTACCGGGTTACATACGTTAGGAAAAATCCCGGCACAAGCCGCCCTCTTTCGAGGAACCGAAGAGCGATTGAACTTGGGAAAGTTCCCGGTTGCAGGGAGGTTAATCAAAATCCCGAATCGTCCGCCGCGGTCAGGCTACGTGTTCCGAGTACTCCCTAAAGAAAACCCCTTACAGAATACCAACGGCGTCCCCAGCTCGACAACTGAGACAAGCTTCCTTGAGGGGGCCTGCTGCTTTGGCCCTTGAATTTCCTCCGCTATTCCATCCGTTCAGCTGCCGTCTCAGATCGAAACTCTCACGGGCGCGCCATTGTATTGTGATCCTAATCGTTTTGGATTGAGCCTTTACGACAAAGACCAAAATGGTGTCACCGGACAGAAACCAACATCGCCCGCACAATTCGGCGTTCGTGATTTGAAGGGGGCAGTCCTTGCCGGAGGATTATCGCCGGAAAGCTTCTGCGGCGCTTTGCGGCAAATGCTCGAAAAGATGGACGAGCCTTCGGAAATCGAAGCACTCTGGTCTCACAACTCAGCGGAGGTGGAGCGGGCTACGCATCGCTCGTCCAACTCTTAAAACTGCCAAGGGCGAACACTATGCCGACATTCTTGCCCGGTTGGTTACAGAGCGAAGGCCCGATTCAGAAGCTCCTTTTTTGACCTCAGTTCGCATTTTCCCTTGCGCGGCTTGCACTCGTGATCAACAGCAAATTGGCCGATTCGGACGGCGCCGTTCGACATCCGCGCCCGTGGCATTCGCTCATCGGGACGTTCTTTGTTGGCAATCAGCCAAATTCAAATAACTTCGGCGGGGTACTTGCCGACCTTGACGTTGGTAGCGAACAAACAAACTCGTTGACACGCTACCCTCTGGCACGTCGCGGGCCAAGTCCGGGTCGCGGCTCCGGCTAATTCCACTTTTGTGGGCGGAGCTCAGAACCACCCCCAACCTTCTTGAATATGGAAAGCGGTGGCGGCTGTCGCTCCTCGCTGCTCCTCCACGGTGGGCTTTCAGGCTCCGAGGTGGCCTCGATCGCTAGCGAGGCTGATCGCCAGTTTACCGCTTCACCGAGCCAACCACGTCTTAGACCACAGTTTCGCGATTTCTCTTGCCGAGCTGGCACTCGTGATCAGCGGCAATGGGCCAAATCGGACCGCACCGTTCGACGGTGATGGGCATCTCCCACGATCCCCCCTCAATGCCGGCGGTGTCCCGGTTCATGCGCTTCATATCCAGGAGCGCGACGCAAGTCGTGACGGCCCACTAACCGGACCGATTCGGTTGGTCGCATACCTCCAATCCCGGAAAGCGCCAGTCGAAGGAAAACACGAGGATCAAGAGAAAAGCATGACAAAAGGAACCAAGGCGGACGGCCCCCCCGACTCTCGCCCGACAACCGGCGAAAGTGACGATCTTCTTTCTCTTATGGGTTCACGGGACACATCCGCAGAAAGCGACCCGACGGGGAAAGCAACGTGCAATGCGCCAGGAAATGACTGCGGCAGCCACCCGCTTCCGGAACAACAAAGTTCCAAAACAACGGTCAAAACGAGTGAGGCCAAGACGAAAGCGAACCGCGAGAACGCAAAGAAGAGCACCGGACCCAAGGCGCCAGCCGGAAAGCAGAAATCCAGCATGAATGCCTACAAGCACGGAGCCTATGCGATTAGCGCGTGCCTGTTTTTCGAAAAGCCGCGGGAGTATGCTGAAGTGCGCGCACGCGTGTATGAGCATTGGCACCCGCTTGGATTGAAGGAGGAATTTCTCGCCGAACAAATCGTAGGAGCGATGTGGCGCCTGAAGCGGATCGAAAAGGCTGAAAGTGATCATTTGACAGGCGAAAAAGCTCGCAAGCTGCGCAGCTGCCTTAACAATTCGCATCCCGATGATGTGATGATGTTCTTTGCTTTTTGTCCCCGCAGTGTCGAAGATGCGGTAACGCCTTACACCTCAGGCACGGTCGGCGATGCGCGCGTTCAGGCAACAGCCGATATTTCACAGAAGAGGATTGCCGATACTCTCAGTAGCGTGGGCAGGATCGGCGAAGAGTTTACGTCCGAAGCATCCTGGAAGACTTTCGAACGCTTCGATATGAAACGCCGGGGAAAGCAGCGCGAGATTATGAACCTCATCGCGGCCCTTGAGGACGCGCAAGCCGAGCGGAAGACGATCTCCCTCCCGGTTATTGAGGCATCGCTCCCGAACCGCACTAAGAAGGGTTCGTGAGTCGACACAAGATACGTGCGCCGTCCGAGCTGATCCTTCTTTCCGCCGCTTGGTGGGTAGGCCACATTCAAGCGGCGGAAAGATAAGGCCGGGCTCAGATTTCTTGACGTGTGTTCGCTGCATAAACCGCAGTTCAGGAACAAGCGGGTGTGACGTGAGCCCCTTCTTTCATCCAGCTGAGAGCAGAGCCCGAACGATGTTTGAACTTGCCCCCAACGTTGGACCACCCGGGTTACAAAATTCTCGCTTCTTCAGATGAGCGGCTGGCCGGTGATGCCGCCATCCGATGAAGCTGTATCGGCGTTTTGTTTCCGATCGCGCTTTGAGGACGCACCTCATTGTAGTCTCTACGCCAAGCCTCGCATTTTGCTCGCGCCTCGTCGAGGCTCAGGAACCAGTTCGCGTTCAGGCACTCGGCCCTGAACTTGCCGTTGAACGATTCGATGAAGGCGTTGTCGGTCGGTTTGCCTGGTCGACTGAAGTCGAGCGTCACGTCTTTCATGTAGGCCCACAGGTCGAGCTCCTTGCTGATGAATTCCGGGCCGTTGTCGACACGGATCGTCTTGGGGTAGCCGAACTCTACGGCTCCGCGTTCGAGCGTCTCGACGACATCGCTTCCGCGATAGCTGTGCCGGACATCGACTGCCGGCGACACACGGCTCAGCGTGTCCACGATCGTGAGCACCCGAAGCTTCTTTCCGTCGAAGAGCTGGTCATGCACGAAGTCCATGGCCCAGATGTCGTTGGCCGCCATGCGCCGCTTTACCCGGCTCACGAATGGCTTCTCCAAGAAGGTCGAGAACCACGCCCACATGGTCGCGCTCTATACCGTCTGGTACAATTTCGTTCGGATGCACAAGACCCTTCCCATGTCCCCAGCAATGGCGGCGGGCATCGAAGCCCGGCTTTGGGATATGGCGGACATGGTAAAGCTGATCGACGCTCGCGAAGCTCGCGCGAAAAAGCGCGGGCCCTATGCCAAGCGGGCAAATTCAAACTGAGACACTACCCACCAGATTTGCGTCAAACGTATTTGACGTTAAACTGGTAAGCGAAAAGGCCTCAAATGGAGACTGAATTGGTCGTGTCAAAGGATGTTCGGTCAGGTGCAGTCTCCGATCAAGTTCGTTGGCTCTACGACAATATCGGCTGGATGCAAGACGAAGGGATCACGTTCGACGCACAGAGTTGCGAAGATTTACGACCAACATCTGCCGAATACGTTACGGCGTGCAGACGGCGTATCCTTAGACACCTACCAGATAGCGGTAAGCGTCTACTGGATATGGCTTCCGGTCCAATTCAGTATCCAGAATATCTCGAATATTCTAACGGATACAAAAAGCGAGTCTGCGTTGACCTATCAATTCGGGCTCTCGACATGGCGCGAGAGAAATTAGGCGAGGCTGGTGAATATCTACTTGGCGATTTTCTCGAGATAGATCTCGCCGAGGACAGCGTTGACGCCGTCGTCAGCCTCCACACAATTTACCATATTGATGCTCTCCGACAAGCCCCAACCGTGCGCAAACTTATCAATGTCACAAAACCTGGGGGGACTATCGTCATTGTCTACGCGAATCCAAATTATTTCGTCACCGCAAGTCTTGCTCCCTTAAAAAGGTTCTTGAAATCAAGGAAAGCTTTCAATCCGCAAGAACCTGACCAAATTTATTTTTTTCGTTTTCCACTCGACTGGTGGACCCAATTTAACGATGTTGCCGACGTCAAAATTTATCCCTGGCGCACTTTTAGCACCCGTGAAATGAAAAGCATCATACCTGGTAACGCGGTGGGCCGCTGGATGCTCAAGAGGTTATTTGCCCTTGAGGATTGCTTTCCCTGGTTCTTTTCGAGGGTTGGCCTTTATCCAACAATAGTATTGACGAAGCATTTGGGAATGGAAAATGGTAAGGGATGAACGGGGAGGCATTATGAGAAAGGCTCTTCGTTCTTGGGCACTCTTGGCTAGATACCAACTTTGGAAATTGGAATCGTTTCGCTACGCCGGAACGAGGTTCGACTGCCCCATTTGCCGAGGCCACTTTGATGCTATGAAACCGTTCGTGGGTAGTTGTTTTCTCCGTGGAGTTGAAACTGATCACTATACCGAAAACGCGATCTGCCCCCGCTGCCACAGTGATATACGTCAGCGCTTTATTGCGGAATTCATAAAAGTCAGGACCGATATATTTAGCAATAGGCAGAAGGTGTTACACTTCGCTCCCGAGTTGGGTATCTATAAAATGCTAAAATATGCAAATCTTGAGTATGTTGCTGCAGACCTAAATCCAATACGGTTTGCAGGTGCTACTTTCGCCGACATCACAAATATACCGTTCCCTGCGTGTTTTTTCGATCATGTTATCTGCATCCATGTCCTTGAGCATATTCGGGATGATTACCTTGCTATCAGTGAAATCTATCGCGTTTTAGATCGTGGCGGTCACGCTTTGCTAGCTGTTCCAACGTACGGTGAAACTACATATGAAGACAGAAGCCTCGATCACAGGGGCCGTGAAATGCAATATGGCGCGGGAGACCATCTCCGACTAAATGGCTTGGATTTTGCGTGCAAGCTGGAAAGGGTCGGCTTTCACGTGGAGATAGTTTCGATTGATGATGTTCCCGGAAATTACGTGGATCGTTCGGTGCAGTCGCCCCATACAGAAAGCGACAAATATCTATTTTACTGTAGGAAATAACAAAGGGACGATTATTTCGCGCATTCTAACCGGCAGATATACCGAATGCAAGGTGTAGGCGTCTCATAGACGGTTGCTATACGGAATACCAAGGGCATGGAGGGCGGTCGCATTGGTCTCGGCTACTGTTAATAGAATCGAGTATATACTGCCCTGCCACGATGGGAGAAAGCACGGCCCGTGTTTCAAGGGCTGATTGCTTCATCGCAGCCAATTGCGCGCGATCCAATGCAAGTTCCTTAAGCGCTTCGGTGAGTGTTTTATTATTGGAATCGTCGAATACTATTCCGCATCCATGCTGTTTTATGATGGCTCCGGCGCCGACTTTGTCGCTGCAAACAACTGGCGTTCCGGACATGATCGCCTCGTTAACGACAACTCCCCAGCCATCATAATTACTTGGTAAGACGAGCAAATCATACCGGGCGATGACCTCCTGTGCGCCGCCAAAAGGAATTACACCCGCGTAGCGTATGAATGAGTCGTCGAAGGGAAAGACATCGGGATTCCCTGGGCCGTAAGCGTCGAGGCTGATGGAAATGCCTTGATCGCGAAGACTGCGGACAGAATCGATCAGCTTCATAAGTCCCTTGCGTCTAATGAGGCTTCCGACAAATATCATTCTAAGTGAGGCATTTGCTGGCTCAACTATCGTGGGCTTGATACGTTTTCCGAATTCCACGGGAACAAAATATCCAAAAGGAAACACTTTGCCCGTCGGAATTCCGATGCGTTGGTATTGCGAAACTGCGCGAGGCGAAATCGCAAACACGCCCGCTATCCGTTTGCGTAAAATCAGACCATAGACATGATATATTATGGGGCGAAGCTTCCCCTTAATCCAATCTAGGGTCTCTTTTCGATCGTCGAAATAGCCGTCGGAAATGGGTGAATATGGTTCGGAAATCAGATATACTTGAAAACCTCTCAATGAGGCCAGAAGCAGCGCGAGCATCATTATCGGCTGTTCAAATGGGCTACCAAATAAGTGAATTGAGGACCTGTGTTTGCGTAGGATCTCAAGTATGTAGCGTATGCCGCGTGATGTAGGCAGCATTTCCTGCTTGATGGATGGGGTATCAACGACTGTCCAACCTTGCCCTTTGCGGATATGATCCTCATACTTACACACATAAATGCTCATCTGAGCATTCGACACATGGCGCAATTCCAGGAGTGTGTGAACCATATGGTCGGTCAGAATTGGCTGCCAAACGGCAAATACTAGAGGCTCGCTCATTTGTTTGGACCGAATAGGAAATCTACCAATAGATTTCCAGCGATATTCGGCGCGCATCGGGCCCATATTGCCTTAGCTCCTTCGCGCGCTAGTTGTTCGCTGCAAACTCGATTTTCTACAACCCAGCGCAAGCGTTCCAAAAGCAGTCTTGGTTCGTCCTCTTCCAGATAGATTGCATTCCTTCCCATTAGCTTACGAACGTCGCTAATATCGGTTGTCAGGACAAGAATGCCGGCGCTGGCAAACTCGGTGACCTTCGAAGGGAAGGTAGTATCGGCCAAATCTCCCGCATTCAGCTTTAACGCCAGACCAACATGTGAGCGCTTTAGGAGCGCTTTATATTCAACATCTGTGAGACGTCCGTGGGCGGTAACCTTCGGCACGGACGTGTCCTGGGCCAGGTGTTCAAAGTCTAGAATGTGACTGCCTTTTCCTGTGATCTCAAATTCGATGCGTTCGCACCACGCGGGTTTTTCTGCGCGTAAAATCCGTATGGCCTCGGCTAATATTGAAGCGCCAGTTTCGTACGAAATAGTTCCGCACATGAGAACGGTTAGGGCCTGCGCCCTCCAATCGAGGGTCTTGTCTAGATGCGGCTCACATGTACCATAAAAGTTGAGAGTTGGACGTAGTGTGGTCATTTGTTCTAGCTTACTACACGCGAGCAATGCACCGCCAGAGCACATCGAGTCAAATAATGCGCGCAACAGATATCGTCCTAACCCGGCAAAAAGTCGGTCCGGAACGATCTCGCCATCTTCCAAAGCCAACACAGTATGAAAACGAAAGAATCGGGCAGCGAAGAGTGCGGGAACATAGGCAGCCAATCGATTGTAAAACACCACAGTACTATTACGATCAAAGCGCCTGAATCTCCATAGTGCCAATACGGGAGCAAGCAGAGAGACGAGTTCGGATAAAAAACGGCGGTGAACGAACGGGAGGTAGACGACAGGGACACCCGCGACTCGTCGCACAGCCCATGAAAACCGCCGACCGGATCCGTCTTGTCTGCCGCGACCCAAGCTCAGTACGAACGTCCGTACGCCTGTTAATCGAACCGCTCTAGAACTCAAAAATACTTTGCGGGATGCCGCGGGGCTATCGGTAACGATCGCTCGCTCAATGCGAGTTACGTCATCGATAGCATTGCAAAGAAAGATGAGCGTTCGAGTCATATGTCGAGTGGCAATTGCTTCTTCGCTCTTGCTGGCACTCCTGCGGCCAAGGTGTTTTCCTGAACATCGTGGGTTACGACCGCCCCGGAAGCTATAATGGACCCGTCGCCAATGGTGACTCCACCCATAATTCTCGCGCCGGCGCCAATCCAGCAACCATCGCCTATCGCAATTGGCCGCGCTGTTCCTTTACCTGCGCGTCGCGATGCGGGGCCAATCGCGTGACTCCCGGGTATAAACTGAACGCCGGGACCTATGTCGCAGCGGTTTCCTATCGACACTGGTGCGAGCAGATGCGTGTAGATAATGACGCCAGGACTGAGCCAAGTATCCGCTCCAATATGTATGCGGCCCCGTCCGTAGATCCATCCATGACCGCACACTTTTGCGCCTGTGCCAATCTGGACGCCGGACAACATTAGACACCATCGGCGCAACAGAAAGAACCGGGACGGCGGCAAAAACCAAAGAAGCAAGTTGAAGAAGTGACGGGTCACGGTTTTTGCAAGGCTTGTTGGCGTGTCGCGCTAATCTGGCGTTTCCAAGCGATAGCTTCTCGCTGACGTTTTCGCCAGAGAAGAACCATGATGCAAAAAAACCAGAGAAAAAACAGATTGCTGTCTGAAGACGCAGGAAATATTGGCAAATATATCGCCGACAATATAACCATAGTGCTAATAACTATCTGTTGAAAATTCCCGCCACAAGTCGCCACTCGCCAAGCATATTGGCTATAGTAGCCTTGTAGAAAAAGAAATATGCCCGCGCCCACAGTCCCGAAATCAAGAATATAGGATGATATCGCCGTTGTCCAAGCAAAGCCGAAGGCGCCCGCTGCGGACATATATTGAATTTTTTCGGTAAGGGCTCCAATAACCGATAGACCAGTCATCGGTTCGATTTGGCGATAAAAAAAGGGGAAACTCATGACGCCATAAAAATGGTGCGGGAATGGGACGGTCAGAAACGTCGAAAAATATGCAAGCGAACTTGAAAAATACACAATCCCCTCAACTACAGCTCCCTTTATATCGTTACCGACGATGCTCCCGATCCAATCGAGCGACGAAGAAGTATGGAAATCGAACAAAGCTGATAGTGCTTCTGAATGGTCGACGGAAACATCGGTGAAATTGCGATTTATCGCGACATATCCCATGTAGACGATCATAAGCGCTGGGAGCGCAAGCATGAATACGCGGCCGCGTGAACGAATTCGCCGCACGCTCCGAGAGCCAAAGCAAAAATGAACGATCGCGGTAACGAGAAAAATTTGGAAGGCCGCTTGCCGGCCAGCGGAAAATACGGAAACGAGAAAGAATCCGCCGATGGGAATCAAAAACCTGATCAGCTGTGCCCGACGAAGTTGGGCCCTAAACACTAGGGCAAAAATATAGCAATATAGAGACGCCCAGCTCAGGATGGATGAAATTTCCACATAAATTGAGGCTCCAGTTCGTTCATTATACGCCTCGCGCAACGCTGCCAAATCTGAAAGACCCGCGCCTCCTTGAACATAGAAATCATATGATAGGAGGAGCGTTCCAACTGCACCAATCCACCAACAGATCCGCGCGAGTGGAAGTTGCCACGTCATGTCCCTGTTGCGGGAATCCTGCGTGAGCGGATGTACAGCGTTAAGTCTTGGCGGATTTCGAAGATTATAGGCGACCACGCCAGTAATGAAACAGGTCAGGAAGCCTATCAGGCACGCCGAATACCAATAATCATTGTCCGAAAGAAATTCATATCTAACGGCGCCGATGGTAATTGGCATGAGGCAAAATAGCCACGATATGGCCATAGCCCAAAGCGGGCCCTTAATCCGTCTGCCGACATACAGGGTTAGTATCAGAAAGAATGCTACCGGTGCGAGCATGACCGTTATCTTTGACGTAGAGGTTGCACTGAGCAGTTTCGGATTATGGCGGCCCGCCCGTATAATTGCCGCGACAACGACTAAGTTCAACGCTTCCCCGATCTTATGCTGAGAATTATTGGTGTAACGGTGGTGAGTGAAGGCCCTTGATTTGCTGGGTCTGTTTCGGAGCGGCGAAGTGGAAAGTGCAACTGTTTAGGTAGCGCTTTGTTTTGCCGTTGTCTGCAAGGGCAACACTAAGTGAGTGTGCGACTCGAGTGCGCTTCTGATGGTGGATGGTTTCAAGCGCGGTTTTTGACCGGGTTCCGGCGTAGACTTTCTCGCGGCCGCTGGCACAAATGACCAACTGCCGAATGGAGTTTTTCATCCTCTGGGCCTGTTTTCCGTAGGTTGAATTGCGGACATGGTCGGATAAATTTATCTCGTCTGGGAGACAGATCAACAATGGCACAATCCACGACCACTGCCCCTTTGGAGCGGAAGATAATTTACGACTTAGGTGCCAACAATGGTGATGATATTCCTTACTATCTTCTAAAGTGCGACGTGGTCACGGCCGTAGAAGCAAACCCCGCCCTTTGCGAAGGAATCAGGACCAGATTTAAAGATGAGATAGGATCAGGACGTTTGATTGTTGAGAATTGCGTATTGACAGTGGAGGAAGCGTCCAGACAAGTGGCATTTTATCTTCATAAAGATAATCACGTCTTGAGCCAATTTCCCAAGCCTGAACGTTCTGAAGAATCACATTTTGAAGAAATCTATTTGCCGTCGAAAAATGTAGTGGAGTTGATAAAACAACACGGCGAACCTTACTTCATCAAAATTGACTTGGAGGGCTATGATCATTGCATAATCAAAAGCCTATTTAGTAATAACATCTTTCCGCCATATATCTCGGCAGAGTCCCATTCGCTGGATGTCTTTTGCTTACTTGTATCTTCGGGAAATTATAAGACGTTCAAATTAGTGGATGGCAACACCGTTTCGAAACAGTATTGCGATCGTCAGATCAGAACAAGCGATGGAGTTAGGAGATATAGTTTTCCGCATCACTCCGCCGGTCCTTTTGGCAACGATATTGATGGTCGGTGGATGCCGGCACCTTTGTTTTTTCGGTACCTCTGTGCCGTGGGGCTGGGGTGGAAGGATATTCACGCTAGCAGAATCGACCCCGCCGCGAGTTATAAGGTTGGGAAATTGGCTGAAGTCATATCGACCTTTCTTATTTGGGCGGGGAGACGATTGAGATCGCAGCCACTTTTTAGTCTCGGCCAAAGAGCATGGTATTAAGAGGGTTTGTGGGCTCCTCCCGATTTCTTAGGGTCTGGACTCACAATTTGATCCAGACGAGCGCGCCGACGATGGCTGCGGCGGCGAGGTAATTTCTGGCGAGTTTGTCGTAGCGGGTTGCGATGCGCCTCCAATCCTTGATGCGGCAGAAGTAGTTCTCGATCGTAAGCGATGCTCTGAACCCACGTTGTTGAACGTGTGGCGTGCTGCGCACGATGCCCGCTGAGTCGTTTGGGATCGTGTATCGGATATGGTCGACATTAATGACGACACGAAGCGGGTGCGGCGGCGCGCCGAGGTGACCGGAGTTGTTCGGCGGTGCCGGTGGACGGACGAGGAGAAGGGGCGGATCGTCGCCGAGGCGGTGGCGCGCGGAGCGGTGATCGCCGAGGTGGCGCGGCGGCACGATCTGATGCCGCAGCATCTGTCGAACTGGATCAGGGCGGCGAAAGACGGACGATTTGCACTGCCGGCGGACGAGACGCCGTCTTTCGTGCCGGTGGTCTCGGAGGAGCCGGTCCGGGTGCCGAAGGCGGCGTGTCGGGAACGGGCGGCCTCCATTGAGATCGCGATCGGGTCTGTCATCAATCCGGCATCCACCTTGCAGATCTTTCAGACAAGTATGAGCTAGGTGGGACTAATATCTGAAAGCTCTTCAGGAAATATTTTGACCAAATCAGTGGACCCGCTGTCCACACATTATTCTTGGCCAACGACCGGTAGGCCTCAGCATTGATAATACGCATACTGTGTAAGCCCCGCGTGCTCAGTCCTCCCGCTCGCATCGACACCATGTATTGAGCCATGGGCTCGGCCACGAGTCCGTGCCTATAAAAAAACCTCACCATCCATTCAAAATCGCTTCCAATCTTCAAACTCGTATCAAACAGACCGACCACATCAAATGCCGAAAACCGGGTGTAAAAGCCCGGATGTGGAGGCATATGTCCAAACCGCAGCATCCACCGGCGAAACGCCGTAGCGCTGTAAACGCGCCGAACCCTACTGGGGCGATCATGGTCAACGATTACCACGCCTGCTGCAATGGCGGCCGCGTTCGAATAGCTCATTGCAGCTAATGCCAGAGACCGAAGAGCGTCCGTCCGGCAAAAGAAATCGTCCGCGTTCAGGAACCCGATCAAATCTCCTGTCGCGACCCCAATCCCTTTGTTCATTGCATCATATAAACCTTGGTCCGGTTCGCAAATGACTTTCACTTTTGCGTGGCGAAAGTCCCTGACAATTTCTGTAGTCCTATCCGTTGATCCTCCGTCCACGATAATGTGCTCATAATTGGAGTAATCCTGGGCAAGAACTGATTTCATCGTGTCGGCAATTGTGTCACCCGCATTATACGACACCGTGATCACGGAGATTTTCATAATGACTGCCGCTGGCAAGCGGGATGCCGATCGTGGAGGCCAGTTATCTGCAACATCATGCCAGCCACTTCGTCCCAACCTTTTGGGATCGCACGAAGACGATCTGTCCAATCAGGCCACCAGCCTAACGCCAGACGCTCCCTCAGATCCGAAACTGCGAGGCGTAGCGACTCCACGGATTTGGGGTTGAAATATATCGCCCGGTCACCACAAAGCGCTCTTGCATAAGGCAAATCGGGGCAAATGATAGGCAACCCAACCCACATTGCCTCTACCAAGGGGAGCCCGTAGCTCTCGGCAAGTGACAGAAATAGAAGAGCATCAGCTTTCTCGTAGAAACTCAGCATTTCGCGTGGTGAAAGCCGTCCGACGCATTTGATCCAGGAAATATTCACGTTTGGATTTCTATCTTCCGGAATCGTAAGAGCCAACTGCACGTTACCCCAATTATCTACGCCAGCGGCGTCAATAGTTCCGAGCAAACGGTGATTCTTGTGGGGATAGCAAGCAGCGGGATAAAATAGATGAAGACAAGCATCACCTTTCGGGTCCCTACCCACTCTGCGCATCCCGGACTTGAGCAGCCACGACGGCGGAGGTTGCGATATTACATGTATCTTCTCATCGATGCCAGGATAGCCAGCCGCCAAAGCGGCTTTTATGCTTTGCGTTTGCACAATAAACGCAGCGACATATCGCAAATTCAACCGGAAGATCGCGCGCGCAAAAAGATATTTGAATGCGCTGGCTCCGCCGATGCGCATCGTGCCTCGAATAACGTGCGGAGACTGAACAAATACAACTTGCCTGGTTTTACAACGTATCGGAAGGTCACCCAGAACGAGAATTGGTGTCGTTCCACTGAATAAATATCCAAACAAAGTGCATTCGAGCACCCGCGATAACGAATTAGGTATCAAACGTCGGTAGACCGTGGGGGCAATTCCTGCGACCTTACGTCGGTACTGACAAAGTTCGCCACGGTTAGGAAGGTAGATCTCTTCGATCTGAAACCCCGGAACTTCCTCCAAATGTGGCAGCAGTGATCGCACAAGTTGCGTAGCTCCCAATCCCGCAACATTCGTCAGACTCACGCGAATCGGCTGGACACCACTGTATACAGGCACAGGTGTGCTCATGGTGCCGTCTTCAACGTATTCGAAAATCCGAACGTTGAGCCTCCAAATCCTTCCCACCCCATACATCCTGCCGGGCTTCGAACAATCGTTGCCACTTGAACATTCAAGCTCGCGACAAGACTGGCGACCAATCCCCGGTGTGAGTTCACGGTCATTTTTCGCTTCGCCGCTAGACAAACATTCATAATGCAGATCGGTCAAACCGCTTCCGGATTAACGTCTCCCTGATTTGCGCTAAGGCCTGTCCAACAATGGGCAGACTTCGCACGGAGCGCCTCAAGGCATCCACGCGGTTAATGCGATACCGCTTGCTGCTGATAAGTTTGTCCAGCTTAGCGATCGCTTTTACATCGGGAGGATGAATCAAAGGGAATATCAGAGGCCGCTGTGGCTCTATAAAACTTGCCGCGGCTCGGTAAGTAGTGTGGGTAGCGCCATCGCCGAACCCAATGTTCTTTATTTGATTGTGAATCGGCGCCACGCTCAGGCCATTGGTACGCCAACATGTGAAAAGCCATTGAAAATCCCAGGTGTCAATTTCACCGCGATGCGTGGCATCAAACGTACCCGACCAATAGCGCTCGAACAGCCGGCTGCCATACGAAAGACGCGCCATTTGATTGTTATCGCGCCAAACGGGCCAGTCGCTCATCATCATATCATAATGCCGCCACGCACGTCGCCATGTAGCCCAACCCCATATGTCTGCGTAGTTTGTAAAATAATAACTTGCCCCGCTGTGGCATGAGCCGGGCAGGAATGTGCTCCCGGAAATTTGGGCAATGCGTTCGTCATTGCGATAGAACTCCAGCAATTCGTCGCAATAGCGAAAGAAAGAGGGAAGGGGCAAACAATCGTCTTCTAAAATGATACCTTCTTCCTCGTGTTGGAAAAACCAAGAAATCGCGGCGGATACAGCAACTTTGCAACCAAGATTTCGATCCTGAAAAAGAAATTTCGCTTCACAAGGCCAATCGACATTGGAAACGATCTGACGAACATCCTCGCATTTTTGGCATTCGTCGAGACGTTGAGGTCTCGGCCCATCCGCCGCAACATACAAGCGAGAGGGCTTTGCACGTCTAATCGCCTCAAAAACAGGTGCAGTCGTATCGGGACGACTAAATGCAATCAACAGAACTGCGCTCTTCATTCCTGGTTCTCTATGAATATCAAAACCAATTCATACGAAATCAATTATGAAAGTCGGTTCGCCACAGCGTTGTTCGTTGCACTTCCCATCGGGTGACCGACCCACAGGTCCATTTCTCGTTGCACAAATAAAGCGTCCTTCCCTTACGTTCTTTTCAGCTCGCCGGCGTCATACTAAGCAGGTTGGCATACAATGACGTCCTTCGACGATTTGCCCAACAAATTTCGAGTTCATGGCGGATAAAATGCACGGAGTTGTAACCATGCCAGCCTTCTTGTCCGCTTGAAAAGCACGTTGACTGCAATGGCCGCTACGAATTGGCTAATTACCACGGAATAGGCCGCTCCCAGAATACCGAACCTCGGTATAAGCACTAAGTTAAGCAGTATGCTCACGATCGCGCCTGCTAATGCCTGATATAGAGCATAGCGAACCAATCCCATGTTTATGAACCAAGCCGAGGCACATACTCCCTGCGCCACGAAGATTCCTGCCCATGCATGTACCATGAGTACATTGCTTGCGACCTGATATTCCTGCCCGTACAGAACACTGACCACGAAAGGTGCGAGCAAGGTGAGTAGTATAGCGACAATTATCGACATCCATGTGACCGAGCGCATTATCTTGAGCAACTGACCTTCATACAATTCGGTAGATTGCTTGTGGCTTTCGGTCAGCGTAGGACTAAACGCAGTAGCGATCGCCATCAGAACAAGATACCAAAGCTCCGAAACGCGGACGGCAGCGGAATATTGACCAACGTCCAGATCTCCAAGAAACCGACTAATCATGATTTGGTCAATGCGCATATAGATGCCAGTGGCGAGCAACCTCAAGAGCAATGGCCAGCTGGCGTGCAGTAGCCTCAGACATTCATTCCATGTCGCATCCCCAAGGCGAAATGCCATGCCTTGCCGATGGGCAAATAAATACATCAGTGCCGCAACCACAAATAGCTCAAGCGTTAACAGCCAAGCAAATGTCAATAAGGTTGCATGTAAAATTATTGCGCCAATCTTTAGAAAAGAAAATACAAAAAAAGCCAGATTCCGTAGTAGCACAATTGAACGAACATTAACGAGTGCTTGGTACCGACTATCGATCACATCCATTGCCTGTGCGAAAAATGCAAGCGCAAGGATTGCGACGACTAGCCACGTCATTTCTTCACCCGGTCGCAAAAGCCAAACCGTGATAGCCGAAAGAGCAATGGCAATCGCCGCCCCAAACAACCTTATAATAAAGGCGCTGGCGACTAACTCCGATTCGCGTTCCGGGCTCCGAACGAGATCGCGTACCAGAATCTCAGGAAGTCCTACTGTCGAGATTGCGGAAAAGAGGACTACGATCGCTTGCCCATAGCTCAACAATCCGAAACTCTGAGGTCCAAGGTAGCGCGCCATCCATGCACCGACAAAAAGCCCTACTCCGAGCCGCATAATCTTGTCTGCGACGAGCCAACCCACGTTACTAAGGAGTCTTTGTAAGAGGTGCCTTCCTTCGAGTTTAATGCGAAGGTGGCGGGGTAGATATTTCAGCCATAAGACGTTTACATGCATCGCTCGACAACTTCCGCGGGAGGCTTTCCTAAAGAACTGTCCCTATTCATACGTTTTGGGAACGCCGCTTTCTCTTATCGGAGTGAGAAAAAAGGCCGACGGCAGTCCAAATTGCGGGGTCACGGATACCTGGAGGCTTTCGCACGCTAAGCCCTGCCACGCAATGGGCGGCCACGGTTTGCCGACACCAACGCCGGATCTAGCGCCCACCTTTCAGCGCCCCCTTGCCATCGTTGATAAGTTTACGACAGTACCATTGAGCTGCCGACGTCGGGCCGGAGACATCGCGGAATTTAACTGCTAAATTGTTGCCTGCGACCCTCTTCCCAATTGGACGATGGAATGGGACATATGACGACAGAAGTACAATCTTACCCAGCCGACGACGATGCTCACCTTGATATTGCGGGAATACTTGGCGCTGTTTGGGATAGGAAGTTCACTGTTGCCCTGGTTACTTGTCTTTGCTTAGCAGCCTCTGTCGCATATCTGAATGTTTCCGAATACACTTACACTGCCACACTCACGCTAATCCCTACACAAACGCAAAATCAGAATATATCGGGACGCTTGGGTGATCTCGCATCGCTTGCTGGAGTCAACCTTTCGAAGGACCAGACGATATCTCCATATGCTCTATTTCCAGACGCTATTAAGTCGCGCGTCGTAGCCGACGAATTAAGCCAATCGTCCGACATCATGCAAAAGCTATTCTGGAGAGAATGGGATGCCGGAACAGGAAAGTGGCAAGAGCCGACCAGCACTCTTCACACTACTGCAAACGCGATAAAGGCATATCTTGGAGTGCCAATTTACCCTTGGCACCCACCGGGTGCCGCAGAACTTCAGACGTTGATCGATGACAGAGTGGAAGTTCTCGCCGATCCCAAAAAGTCGGTGCTTACGGTCAGGTTCAACGACCGCGACCCTGCGTTCGCCGCGAGTTTTCTTCAAGCATTGAGGGAAGCGACTGATCAAGTTTTACGGCGTGTGACGCTCGACCAGGCGACTAAATACTCCGCCTACCTTGAAAACAAGCTCGCCACGGTCCAATCGGCGGAACTTCGCGAAGTCCTGACACAGACATTGGGTAGCCAACAGACGCTAGTAATGATGGGAAGCTCGGATGTGCCGTTTGCTGCTCAACCGCTGGGTCCGGCTGAGAGTTCCTCGCTGCCCACACGCCCGAAGCCGTCATTGGTTCTGATTATAGGAGCGTTGTCGGGTGCGGGGCTGGGGGTTCTGGCGGCAATATTGGGATTTCCTCGCCTAAGACAGCGCCCCTCCACAAAAAAATGGCGCAGTGCAAATTTATAATTGACCTACGCAAATCGCCATGCATCCGCCGTTCCAGCCCGCCCCCTGGCGCTTCCCTCTCAACTCGATGAAACAAACAGTTTATCTCCCAATAACCACAAGGGATGCTGCCGTGACGGCGAGCTGGCTGGAGATTTGTGTGGCATCGCGCAGGAAGGTCGTGAGATCGAACGGTCTCAGATCGCGCGGCACCACGATAGTCGATCCGGGCGGCACCATGGTGGAATTGCTGAAGGTGAGCCAGTTCTCCTGAATTGGCCGCGCGGTGCCATCGGGAAGGACGACAAATATCCGGTCGTCGTCGGCGCCCGAGGTGATTCCTCCCGCCAGCATGATGTAATCGTCCACGTTCAATCCCGTCTGGTACTGGAACGAGCCCGAGTTCAGAACCTCGCCGCTCACAGTCACGGTTGAGGGCCGGGGCGGAATGAACACCGAGTCGCCGGGCTCCAAGAGGACGTCGAGCTCGGGACGAACGCGCAAGATTGCAGGATCTGCCGTCACCGTGATGCGGCCGAGCACCGGTTCGTTCTGCACCTGCTGACCGAGCGACGTGAGAAAAGCCGTCTTGTCGCGATCGTTCGCATTGGGCGAAGACGCAAGCGAGGCGATTTGCGCGTTGATCTCGCGCGCCTCGCGCTCATGGCCCTCGCGCTCGGTCACGGCCGCGCGCTGCCGCGTGAAGACTGCCCCGTAGGGATAAGCCGTCTCGGTCACGCCCCCTGCCCGCTCCAGCACAGAGGAGAGCCGTTCTCCCCGTGTGATGTCGAAGGTGCCCGGATAGCGGACCTGCCCCTGAACGGCGACGCGGCCTTCTTCGCGATCGGAGAACACCGGACGCAATCTGATGACATCGAGCGGCCGCAGCGAGACGCGCTGAAAATCGGGCATCTCTCCCTTGTAGGCGGTCCGGATCGTACGCGAGGTGCCCGACTGCGTATTGATGTCGGTCGACGTGACCTCCACCGAAGACAGATCAGCTTGGCGGAGGACGCCGCCCGCCGTCTGGATCATTTCCGCGAGCGTCGCTCCGTCGCTTGCCACATAGGCGCCGGGATCGCGAACCTCATCCAGCACCCAGACGATGTGATCGGCCGCCACGCGCAAGAGCGCCTCGACCGGCACGCCCAAAATCAGCGCGACGCCCTCAGGGGCCATCGGCTGCACCTGATTGAAGCCCGGCCCTTGCGGCTGCGCGTAATTCGGACATTGCGGCAGGTTCGGATTCTGTCCCGGAATCAGCGAGGCCTGCGTTCCCTGTGTGCCTGGAAAGATCGTGCCCGAAGCATATTGCTGCTGCGGGCTGGCGAATTGCTGGCCTGCAGCCGCCGACCCGGCAATGAATTGCGCCCCTGGCGCGGCATATGGATTGCCCGGAACGCCGATCGAAGGGTTCTGAGGATTGTAGGGCGAGCCCTGCGCCCCGTAGGGCGCGCCTGTGTAGGGCGGCAGCTGCCCGGGATAGGTCTGCGCCGAATAGGGAAGGCCGTAGGGCGACGTTGTCCCGCCATAAGGATAAGCGCCGCCCACATAGGTGCAGCCGGCACCGTACGGCGCGCCAGAGGCATAGGAGGTGCCTAGGGCATAGGGAGAATAAGGATAACCGTTTGTAGTCGGGTAGGCCGACACATAAGGACTTCCATAGGGAGCACCAGCATAGCCGTAACCCGGTATGCTGAGATTGGGAATCCCAGGCAGGAACGCAATTGCGGGATTTGCGGCCTGATAGCTCGGCTGGCCCCCGGGGACCACGTTGTTCTGCGGCAGTCCGCCAGGATTGCCCTGCGGAAAGGCGCCCGAGGTCGGGACACCATTCTGACCGTTGGGCGGCAATCCGTTGGGCGTCCCGACCGTGCCTCCCTGTTCGCCGGCAGGGATACCCAGAGCGCCGGGAAGGAGCCTCAGCGCCTGCTCGGTAACCGCCACATTGGCAAGGAGCCGTATCTGCTCGCGACTGAAGATGTAGACCAGGTCATCGTTCTGCAACGGTACATCGAGGGTCCCGGCAAATACCTGCACCAGCGAAAACGGCACCAGGGTGCGAACATTGAGTTTCGGATCGCGGCGGGCCACCACGGCAAAGGCCGTGTAGGCGTCAGGCGTCAGATCGTCGAGGCTTCGGACCAGCCGCGCGAGCGTCGGATTCGAGGTGCGGGGGAAGGTGCCGGGAAGCTTCACCGCGCCGCCGAAATTCACCCGCTCGAGCGCAACCTCGCTCGCCGAATCGACGAACAGGACTTCGCCGTTGCCGACTTGGCCTTGTGTGTACGAAATCAGCCGCGTGCTGCCGTCCGATTCGAGGCTCAGCTTGGACAACCGGTAGGAGCCCCCGATTTCCATGCCGCCGGCGAGTTGGATGAGATCGTTGACATCGAGCCCACTTTGGCCGTCGCGCAGTTCGTAGATGCCCGGACGGCGTACATAGCCAGTCACCGCGACCGTGTTGTGCAGCGGCGGAACATAGATGCGGTCGCCATTGCGCAAGCCGCCGATATTCGGGATCGTACCCTGCAGCAACAGGCTGTAGAGATCGATTCCGATCGTCTGGTTGCCCCGAACCAGGGTCACGTTGCGCAGGCTGCCGGTCTTGTTGATGCCACCCGACAGCAGGATGGGATCGAGCGGCGTCGCAAGGCCGCTCAAGATGCGCGTACCGGGAGAGCCCACTTCGCCGGTCACGAGCACGGCAATCTGTCTGATCTGCCCAACCGAGGTGAAAGCCGTCGACGAAATATAGGCCTGCGCGACCTGACGCTCGAGGTCGGCACGGAAATCGCTGAAAGCCCGGCCGGCCGCGGGAATCGGATTGAGCTTGGGCAGAACGATCTGCCCGTTGCGATCGACGCGCTGGCGGTAGGTGGCGTTCTCCTGGCCGCGCAAGTCCACGATGATCTCGTCGCCCTCGCCGAGCACGTAATTGTCCTGGACGCCGCCCAGTTGGGCCGCGGTAACCGCCCGTGGCACACCGAGCACGTCATATCCGAATTGCTGTAACGGCCGGGCCGCGCGCGACGAATAGAGCGCCTCCAGACGCGAGGGGGGAGGCAGCGGAGAGGATTGCGGGAAGATTGGCTGATAGATCTGAATGGATGGCGGGCTCTGGTCGGCTTGATTCGTTTGGCCGGTCAGCAGTCCGTTGCCTTGAGATTGCAACGCACGCAGGGCATCGGTTGCGGCACCCAAGTTCTGCGGCAACGCCGCCCCCGCTCCCATGATGCAGAGGAGGCCCGTAAGAGCGATGCGAACCAGTGTCGTTCTAGCAGGGAATGACAGCTTGGTCCCCCTTCGTTCGAGGCGATGATAAGCGCATGAAATTCCGCGCCTTTTCAAGTTCTAATCGGTTGCCAAAGCACCTGCAAGCGCAATGACTTACAAGTCGCGGTGCGGTCTTTCGGTTCCGTTCAGCCGCAGATACTCACGCATCCTCGGAAAGCTGTGCGGCGAAATAGGCGATCGTTTTGCTCAGCCCGGCTTCCAAAGGTACCGAGGGCTGCCAATCGAGAGTCGCCCGTGCGCGCGTGATGTCGGGCTGGCGCTGACGGGGATCATCGGCCGGCAGCGGACGATATTCGATTTGCGAGCGCGAGCTGGTCAAGCGGATGACGAGTTCCGCCAATTCGCGGATGGTGAATTCGGCCGGATTGCCGAGGTTGATGGGGCCGGTGACCTCATCGGGCGTTTCCATCAGCCGGATGAGACCTTCCACCAGATCGTCCACATAACAGAAGGAACGTGTCTGCTTGCCGTCGCCGTAGAGGGTGATCGGCTCGTTCTTCAGCGCCTGAAGCACGAAATTCGATACGACGCGTCCGTCGTTCGGGTGCATACGCGGCCCATAGGTGTTGAAGATGCGCGCGACCTTGATGCGGAGCCTGTGCTGCCGGTGGTAGTCGAAAAACAGGGTCTCGGCGCAGCGCTTGCCCTCGTCGTAGCAAGCGCGCGGACCGATCGAGTTCACGTTTCCCCAATATTCCTCCGGCTGCGGATGAACGTGGGGATCGCCATAAACCTCGCTGGTGGAGGCCTGAAGAATTCGCGCCTTCACCCGCTTGGCGAGGCCCAGCATGTTGATGGCGCCGTGCACGGCTGTCTTGGTGGTTTGCACGGGATCGCGTTGGTAGTGGATCGGGGACGCCGGGCACGCCAGATTGTAGATGTCGTCCACTTCGACATAATACGGAAACGTAATGTCGTGGCGCACCAGCTCGAAGCGCTTGTTGCCGATCAGGTGCTCGATATTGCGGCGCGTGCCGGTGTAGAAATTGTCTGCGCAGAGGACCTCGCAGCCGCGCGCGAGCAGCGTTTCACAGAGGAACGAGCCGATAAAGCCAGCCCCCCCGGTGACCAAGACGCGTCGCTGCAAATGCATTCGTCCCCCTAAACACCGGAAGCTCGGCCGGGCGCCAATTGCATCGCTGGCAACCGCGCTGCCCTGCTTGTCGAACCGGCGATTGTCCTTATACCCGAACCCAGCCGGAAGAACTGATTTTCGGTTCTAATGGTTCGGTGAACAACCTTCAAGAGCAATGGCTTATCGCTTCCCCGTTCTGCCGAAACCGTGTATCACCGAAACTGTCCGCGCAGACGCGCGCGAGGGAGGCATGTTTCAAAACATAAAGCAGGCATCCCTTCGCTCGTTGCTCCGTGCCGCGCTGATATTTCCAGCGTTGTGCTATCCCGTGGCCACATGGGCGGCAGACGAACCCGACGTTCCATCCCCGTCGAACTATGGGGGGGCGGGCCTCCTCGACACGCGTACAGCCCGCTTTTACCCGGAGGGTTATCTGGCACTGACGACGTCTGCCACGGAGCCGGACGATCGATACGCCATTACCTTTCAGGCATTGCCTTGGGCAGAATTTACTTTCCGCTATGCCATCAACAACGCCCTCTTCGATACTGGGCAGGCGCTGCACGATCGCAGCTTTGATTTGAAGTTCCGATTGTCTCACGAAACCCAATACGCACCTGAAATCGCGCTCGGTCTGCAGGACATCCTGGGGACCGGAGTTTATTCCGGTGAATATTTTGTGGGCTCTAAGCACTGGGGCGCCTTCGACTTCACGCTCGGCCTCGGATGGGGTCGCCTGGGGTCGCGGGGAACATTCGAGAATCCATTCGGTCTGATCAAGAAGAGCCTGCTGGTGCGAAATACGAATTTCGGAAACGGGGGCGTCCCACTTCTGGCGACCTGGTTCCGGGGACCCGACGTGGGCTTATTCGGAGGATTCGAATATCAGACGCCGATTCAGGATTTAAAACTGAAAGTCGAATACAGCAGCGACGCCTATGTTCAGGAGAAACGGGAGTCGGGAAATGATTACTCCTTCCCTGTGAATGTCGGTCTCGACTACCGCCCTTACCAATGGCTCGACGTTGGACTTTCCCTGATGCACCGAAACTTCATGGGCTTGCGCATCTCGGTGCTGATGGATACGGCCGAGGAGACATGGAAGGCGCGACTCAACCCGCCGCCACGCTTCCGCGCGCGGCCGGAAGGAACGGCACCCACGATACTCGAGCCGGCCGCGGAGCTTTCGCCGCTATCCGCCGCATCACGGCCCGAGACGCGTTTTGTCGACCTGACGGCCGAACGAGCCGCCGCAGCGGGACCGGCTGGCACCACGAGTCAAGTTCCGGCATCTCAGGACGCACGTATGTCAGCAACCGCGGCGCTGCCAGCCACGGCTCCAGCAGCGGTCACTCCCGTGACGGTTCCGGCTGCGCCCATCACCGATGCGGACGTGGTGAACGCATTGGTCCCCGAATTGGACAGCCAGGGATTGTCGCTGCTGGGCGCGGGTATTGAAGGTGACAAGATCGTCGTCGCTATCGAGAACCCCCGTTATCGCCGAGACTCCGAGGCGATCGCGCGCACCGCACGCATCCTCTCCGCCCAGGCGCCACCCTTCGTGAACACATTTGAAATCACGCTGACCCGCACCGGTCAGCCCCTTGCCACCGTCACTCTGCCGCGCTCGGAAATCGACAACCTCGCGCGCCACGAGAGCTCACCAGAGGAATTGCTGCAGAAATCTGAACTCCAGCCCGGTCAAGCAGCGCCTCTCGATCACCTGCAAATGAATCTGTTTCCCAATTTCGGTGCCTATGCGTACCCGGTATTCCGCCAAATGCTGTTCGATCCGGACCATCCCGTTTACGTCGAGTTCGGCGCAGGCGCTACGGGGGGATTGCGGCTGAGTCGCGGTTGGTTCGTCGAGGGCACCTTCGTCGCGAGTCTCTACGACGACTACTACAAAATACATCGCGACGCGAACAGTGTGCTCCCCCATGTGCGCTCCGACATCGCGCAATACCTCAAGAAGGGAAAATACGGGATCGAGAATTTCTCAACCTCCTACTATTTCAAGCTGGCACCCGAACTTTACGGCCGCGTCACCGGCGGTTATCTCGAACGCATGTTCGCGGGCTTCGGCGGCGAATTGCTTTACCGTCCCTTTGGACAGCGCTGGGCCATCGGCGCGGACCTGTGGGCGGTTCAACAACGCGGCTACGACGTGCTGCTCGATCTGCGGACCCATGAGGCCATCACAGGGCATTTGACCGCGTATTACGACCTGCCCTGGCACGATGTGCGGGTGGCGGTCAGCGCCGGACAATATCTTGCAGGCGACAAAGGCCTGACATTCCAATTCGAGCGCCGCTTCTCGACCGGGGTTGTGATCGGCGCCTGGGCGACTTTCACCAATGTCAGCGCGCAGCAATTCGGCGAAGGCAGCTTCGACAAGGGCATTCGCATTGTCATTCCGCTGGAATGGGCGGCCCCTTTTGCGACCCAATCCGGCTACGATTTGAAGCTTCGCCCGATCCAGCGCGACGGTGGCCAGCAATTGGACGGCGATATGGTGCTGTACGGTCTGACGGACCCGGCCGACTACGGGGCGCTGACAAAGGAATGGAGCTCTGTCTTCAAATGAATACCCAAGCGCAGTTGCGGAAATGCGGGCCAGGACGGAGAGGATACCGCTGGATTGCCGTGACTTCGGCTCTCGTGCTTTCGGCGTGTGGGGTCGATTCCGATGTGGTGCAGACGGCGAATTTCATCATTCAGTCCGTCGATCGCACCGTGCCAAAAGTCACCCGGGACGCAGCGGCCGCCGTTCCCTATGCGACCATGGGCGTCGAGCTTGGCGACTCTGCGGAAGTGTTGGTGGTTCTAGGTTCTGCCGTCAGCGACGACCTCGACTGGTACGCCGGCGATCAGGTGTTCATCCGCACGAGACGCGGCCGAATCGTTCGTACGGCCGGCCTGCCCTACGACCTTGGAGGCCTGCAGAGCCTTCCGGCCGGCGCCGACGAGAGTCGGAATGCAGGCCAAGCGTCCTTTGCCTTGGATTACCCCGACCTCGGCATATTCAGCGCCCCGGCCCTCTGCACGCGCAAGGACGCCGGCGACGAGAATGTGGAAATCCTGGGCGCCCAAATCGCCACCCGTCATGTCGTGGAGCACTGCGAAGTCACAGCGCTGCGGTGGCATTTCGACAACGACTTCTGGCAGGACCGCATGAGCGGCTACATCTGGCGGAGCCGGCAATATATCCACCCAAAATCACCGCCCCTCACCCTGGAGGTGCTCAGGCCGGAACAGCGGGGCCCGGGGTAGGACTTATTGAAACGTCACATCGCGTGAAGCGGCGAGCCTGCGCGCTCCTGACTGCGGTAGTAGGCGATCGCGCCCGCGGTCAGAAGCGTCACCGTGATGAAGGACGAAAGACCCGCCACCACCAGGAAGCCTAGCAGGAACTGCCCGACGAAATGGGCATAGTCCACGAGAGGCGGATTTCCCGTTACCGCGGGCGCCGCCATCAACTTCCTGAGTACATATTCCCCGAGAATCTGAACCACCACGCCGGGAACGAGCAGAATAAAGATCAGCCCCGAGATGCGCAGGATATCGCTGCCGCTCGACTTCCACGCGCTGCGCAGGATAGGACCTTGTTTCTCGGCCGCCAGCGGCACGATAAAGAACGCCACGCGCGCGACCAGCCAATAGACGGCGGCGAATCCAAGAACCACGGGCACCCAGATGCCAAGGGGACGCGGAATGTCCAGCCGCGAGAGCGCGAAAATCGACGAAAAGGCGATGAGGCCGATGGCAACAGCGACAATCAGGAGAAACCGCAGATAGGCGGCATAGAGACGCCACTCCCGCCTTTGGGCCTGAAAATGAACCAGTGTGCCCTTGTCCGTTCCTTCCAGCATCAGCCCGCTGATAGCGGCAATCGCCACCGCATAACAGAAAAGCGGCATCAGAACGCCCGCGGCCAACCAGCCGAGACCAAGACTTGCCGCGTGCGGATTGGGCGCCGAAAGATAGAGCAGCAATTGCGCGAGATAGCCCGAAAAACACTGATACAGCAGGAACCCCGCCAGGAAGAATGGAAACCACACCAGGCGCAGCAGCGTCCAAAACCGGCGGAAGAAAAAACCGTATGCGAATCGGACGACTTCCGAAACCGTGCTTCGCTGCTTGGGCCGGATTTCAGCAGCGCCGGTTGGGTCTTCGCCGAACAGAACATTTCGCAGGTTCAGCGAGAGGCCCATGAACTATCCCAGACTTTGCTTCTTTTCCGCGCTGGCGATAGAGACCACGTTCGCGAAATCGCCCTCCCGGCCGAGTATTGAAAGCGGGTCTCCGGCACTCTCCCCCATTTCCGTCGGATCGGTCAGCCACGCAAAACTGAAATAAATTGCCGTGAGCACGATGAGGCAGACGAGCGCAAAATGGGGTGCGAGCGTCGCAATCAAAGATGTCGTTGCAACCGAGGCGATATAGGCGAGGAGACCTTCGGTCTTCCCCAATTTTGCCTGAAGCCGATGATGAAAATGATCGCGATCCGGCGTCATCGCCGAACGTCCGTTCAACCGGCGCGTGAGCATCAGCCGCAAGCAATCGGCAACTGGAATGAAGAACCAGACCGTTACTGTCTCGATGGTCAGGCGGCCTTGGGCATAGGCCAGCATCAAGAGGAGTCCGAGCGCGAAGGTTACGCCGTAACTTCCGCAATCGCCGAGAAACAGCCTGCCCCTGAGATTGAAAGCCAGCACGATGAGGCAGGATACGGCGATGAGCTGGGCCAGTTGGGCTATCAGACCGTCGCCCACGAACGCAATGCACACGGCCCAGATCACGAACATGCTCGAGACGAGGCCATTCTGGCCGTCCGCCATATTCACGGCATTGACGATGCCAACCGTGGTCAACCCGATAAGCGCGCAATAGCCCCAGGGCAGAATCGATGTCGGCTCGAAACTGCCCCAGTTCAGTTTCGACGCGATCAATCCCGGAACCATCGCGAACGCCGCGCCCAGAACGACGAGCAGCAACAAAATCCGGCTAAGCGGCGAGACGGAGTGCTGGTCATCCGCAAATCCGAGGATGCCGACAGCGCTTGTGCAAATCAGCACCATGAGGAGGATCGCGGTTTGCGGGACGGCTTCGGCGATCAGGGCGCCCGCAATCCAGATTGCGAGCGGTACGAGAATCGCAATTCCACCAACCAGCGGAGTCGCCTTATCGTGAAGTTTGCGCCCGCTGTCGGGGTGATCCATCACGCCCAAACCCCGGCCGATCATTTCAGCGTAGAAGCAAATCGAAAAACCCGCCCCAAGCGACAGAAGCGAAAGACCCCATAACAAATATGTTGCCATGGTCTGCCTCGACAAACCGCCCCCGCGGAAAACTACTATTTTCGGGCTATCTCTTCTTGCCCGGAATGACGCGTTCCACGAATGGCGAACCAACCCGGCAGAAGACAAGGTGCTGCCGACTATCCACCCCTAACGCCCCCGGCTGCCAAACGTAGGAAGCAGCCGGCACCCCTCGATCTCACGTCGTGGTCGTGGTCGTCGTGGTTGTCGTGGTGGGTCTCGTCGTCGTGGTGGTCGTAGTCGTTGGTTTCGTGGTGGTCGTGGTCGTGGTCGTCGTCGGCGTCGTCGGCGTCGGTACGGCAGGCACGCCGCCATTGTTGTTGTTGTTGGAAAGAATCAGAATCCCCAGACCGATAACGACACCCAAACCCACCCACCATTCCGGCGGTGGATTGTCGTTGTTGCCTTGTGCATTTTCAATTCCTGCCGCTCCACCGGGAGCCAAGGGACCAATATCGGCGGACAACGCCGGCAGCGGTGATACGACCAAGGCGGTACTCACGAGAATCGAGATGACGGATTTTTTCACCCTAAGCTCCCTATCTAGCTGGGTCGGTTTTCGCAATTTTACCAATATCAGTCAAAGCGGTCAAACAACAGCACCTAGAACGGCACCCCGAGACAACAGCACAAAGAACGCCGCCCAGTAGAGCTATACGCGGTCGAATGAACATTGTTTCCGCGCCCGAAAATAAATGTCAGCATGCGTTATATATGCAACGCCCGTTTCCCTTCCATCGAATTCTACATCCGTCAGCATATTTCGATGACGCCATGTCAAATTCGATCGAGACTTAAAACACATACGGTACGAATCGCCATGTCCGCGCCTGATAGATGGCATAGTCCGGATAGGCTTCCGTCAAGATGCGCTCTTCGAAAATCGAACGCCAGTACTGAAGCACGAATACGCCCGCACCGAGCAATATTGACCAAGGTTGCTGGAACTGCAGCACAAGTCCGAGCACCCCAATCATTTCGGCGAGATATAGCGGATGGCGGACCAGCGCGTAAGGACCGGTGGTAACCAGCCCGCGCGCTTCGGGCAACATCGAGAAAGACCCGCCGAGGCGCGAGACGGCGATCAGGGAACCGAGCGCTCCTGCCGCGATGAGGAGATCGGCCAGCACCTGGACCGGCAATGTCAGAGTGACCGCCTTGAGATAGAGAAAACCATTCCCTAGGAATGCGCCCATGAGCGCCACTGCCCGCGGCAGTGCCCCACGCGATCTGACGCCCGGCGTCTTGCGAATGAGGAGCAGAATCACAAGTAGGAAAACCAGAAACAAGGATCCCAGCAACGCAAATCCCTGCAACAAATCGAGCAGGCCGATATCCCCCCGGACCATCTGCTGGAGCCGCAACCACGTCAGGGGCGCCTGCCGGCTAAGTCCGAACAAGTACCACGCGATCAACGGCACCGCCGCAACGACATCGTAGGTTTTGGTGCGCCGGAAATCCCGCAACAATTTTGCGACCTCTTCCGGCATTGTTGCGAAGCCTCGTTTTGCAGCGCATTTGTCCTCGGGCGGTTTCCAGCGTCAAGCGCATCCCAGACCGAGCCCCCTGGGGCCCGCCGATGCTGCTGGCAGGCCATTGCGATTTTGGCTAGAAGGGCGCCGCGACAACAAATCCTGAGGTCTCTTGGATGCGGCCAGCTGGCGATCCGGTGCGAAGCGCCGCCGGGAAGACCGCGCTCATCACCGGTATCACGGGTCAGGATGGGAGCTATCTCGCGGAACTCCTGATCGCGAAGGGCTACACGGTTCATGGGGTGAAACGGCGGGCCTCTTCCTTCAACACCGAACGCATCGATCATCTCTATGTCGATCCGCACGAGACAGCACCGTCCTTCTTTCTGCATTACGGCGATTTGACCGATGCGACCAATCTCATCCGCATCGTGCAGGAGACGCAGCCCGACGAGATCTACAATCTGGCGGCGCAAAGCCATGTCCAGGTGAGCTTCGAGACACCCGAATACACCGCCAACGCGGACGGAATCGGAACGTTGCGGCTGCTGGAGGCCATTCGCATCCTGGGATTAGGCAAGCGGACGCGGTTCTACCAGGCCTCCACGTCCGAGCTTTACGGCCTCGTCCAGGAAACTCCACAGCGGGAGACCACCCCCTTCCGGCCGCGCAGTCCCTATGGAGCGGCAAAGCTCTACGCCTACTGGATCACGGTCAATTATCGGGAAGCCTATGGGTTCCACGCCTCCAACGGCATCCTCTTCAACCATGAGGGGCCAAGAAGGGGTGAGACCTTCGTCACGCGCAAGATCACCCGCGCGGTGGCAGGCATCGCGCAGGGGCGCCAGACGCGCCTCTATCTTGGCAATCTGGATGCGACGCGCGACTGGGGCCATGCGCGCGATTATGCGCTCGGCATGTGGCTGATGCTGCAGCAACCCGAGCCCGACGATTTCGTTCTGGCCACGGGCGAATCCCATTCCGTGCGCGAGTTCGTCGAATGCGCCTTTGCCGAAATCGGCCGCGGCATCGTGTGGCGTGGTGCAGGCATCGACGAGGAGGGCGTCGACGCCAAAAGCGGAGAAATCCTGGTCAAGATCGACCCGCGCTATTTCCGTCCGACCGAAGTCGAATCCCTGATCGGGGATGCCCGCAAAGCGCGCGAACGGCTCGGCTGGCGGCCTGAGATCGGTTTCGAGGAGCTGGTGCGCGAAATGGTGGCGACCGATTTGCAGCGAACCGAAGACGCTCGCAGCTTCCGCCATGACTGAGCCGCGTCTGCCCTATTCGCTCTCCGGCAAGCGCGTCTGGGTCGCGGGGCATACCGGCATGGTCGGCTCGGCGCTGTTGAAAAGGCTGGCGCGGGAGAACTGCACGATACTGACCCTCAGCCATGGCGAAGCCGATCTGCGCCGACAGAACGATGTGGAAGCCTTTGTTGCACGCACTCGGCCGCAGGCCATATTCCTGGCGGCCGCGCGGGTCGGCGGAATCGTCGCGAACGACAGTGCGCCTGCGGATTTTCTCTACGACAATCTTATGATCGCGGCCAACGTCATCGAAGCCGCGCGCCGGAACGGCGTCGAGAAGGTGCTCAATCTCGGGTCCACCTGCATCTATCCCAAGCTTGCGCCACAGCCTATCCCCGAAGAGGCGCTGTTGACCGGCCCGCTCGAGCCCACCAATCAGTGGTATGCCGTCGCCAAGATCGCGGCCATCAAGCTGTGCGATGCCTACCGGCGTCAATATGGGTGCGATTTTATCTCGGCCATGCCCACCAACCTTTACGGCCCGAACGACAATTTCGATCTGGAATCCTCTCATGTGGTGCCGGCGCTGATGGCCAAGATCGCCCGGGCCAAAGACGAGGGCCGCCCCGACGTCACCGTGTGGGGCACGGGCACGCCGCGCCGGGAATTCCTCCATGTCGAGGATTGCGCCGACGCCCTGGTCCATCTGATGGCGAACTTTTCAGGCGAGGGTCCTATCAATGTGGGGACGGGCGAGGACGTGACCATCCGCGAGCTCGCCGAGACCATCGCCCGGATCGTCGGGTTTTCCGGGTGCCTCGTGTTCGACCCCTCGCGGCCCGACGGCACGCCCCGAAAGCTCACCGATGTTTCTCGCTTAACCAGTTTGGGATGGCGTGCCCGCATCCCCCTTGCGGACGGCCTTGCGCAAACCTACAGGTGGTTTTCGGAGAACAGGGCATCGCTCAGGGGAGCCGGAGCGGGTCGGCAAATTCTGGAAGTGCGCGGGTAGCCTATGCAGACAATTACGCCTGTCCTGCTGAGCGGAGGATCGGGAACCCGGCTTTGGCCGGTTTCGCGATCGCTCTATCCCAAGCAGCTCCTGCCGATGACGTCGGATCTCTCGATGTTCCAGGAGACGGCGCGCCGATTTGCCGGAGCGCCGGGCTTTGCCCCTCCCCTCGTCGTCTGCAACGAGGAGCATCGCTTCATCATCGCGTCCCAGATTCAGGCATTGGGAATCCAGCCGCGCTCCATCGTGCTGGAACCCATGGGCCGCAATACGGCGCCGGCCGCAGCCATCGCAGCACTCCTGCTCAAGGAGCAGGCGCCGGACAGCCTCATGCTGCTCGCCCCCTCCGACCACGTCATCGACGATGTCCCGGGCTTCCTCGAAGCGGTGCGAATGGGCGCCCGCGCAGCCTCGGAAGGGCGCCTCGTGACCTTTGGGATCGCTCCACGGCGGCCCGAGACGGGCTACGGCTATATCCGCAAGGGTGCGGCGCTCGGGGGCGCTCCGGGCGTTTTCGAAGTCGGCGCTTTCGTCGAAAAACCCGACCGGGCAAAGGCAGAAGGGTTCGTCGCCGACGGCAACTATTTCTGGAACTCCGGCATGTTCCTGTTTCATCCCGGGCTCTATCTCGAGGAGCTTTCGCGCCACGCGCCGGAAATCCTCGAAGGGGCCCGCCGGGCGATTCTTCAGGGGAGCCGGGATCTCGACTTCCTGCGGCTCGGCCGCGAGGGCTTCGCCGCCGCGCCTGCGATCTCCATCGACTACGCGGTCATGGAGCGGACGGACAAGGCCGCCGTGGTTCCCGCCGACATCGGGTGGAGCGACGTCGGGTCCTGGTCCATGCTGTGGGAACGCAGCGCCAAGGACGAGAACGGCAATGTGGCCGCCGGCGACGTTCTGATCGAGGACGGGCGGAACAATTTCATCCGCAGCGACAGCCGTCTGGTGGCAACGCTTGGCGTGGACAATCTCGTCGTCATCGCGACCAACGATGTCGTGCTGGTGGCAAACCGCGACCGCGACCAGGACGTCAAGCGCATCGTCGACAGGCTGGTGAAGGCAAACCGCCCCGAGACCGCCCAGCACGCCCGCGTCTTCCGGCCCTGGGGCTTCTTCGAGACGTTGCACCTTGCCCCCGGCACCCAAGTCAAGCTGATCGAGGTCAACCCCGGCGCCGCGCTGTCCCTGCAATACCATCACAAGCGCGCCGAGCATTGGGTCGTGGTCAAAGGCGAGGCCTCGATCGTGCGGGGCGACGAGGACCTGACGCTCACGGAGAACCAGTCGACCTATATCCCCATCGGCATGCAGCACCGGCTCGAGAATCGCACCGGCGAACCCTTGCGGATCATCGAGGTGCAGGTGGGAAGCTATCTCGGCGAGGACGACATCGTGCGCCTGGAAGACCGCTACAAGCGCATCCCCGCAGGCTGAGCGCCCGAACCTATTTCTTGAGGGCGGCGAGCGCCTTGTCGAGCCCGGTCATCGGGATACCGAAATCCAGGCTCTTGCCGTTGGAGGCATAGAGCACGACATCGGCCTTCGCGGTTCCGGTCGCCTCTTTCACGAACACCTCGTCCATGGCCGACGTGGCGGTGCATTGCTGGGGCAGGCAGCTCAGATAGTTGATGTGGCGCGTACCCTTCCCGAACTTGACGTCGATCCCGGAGGCCACCATGACGCCGGTCGGCGTCTGAAACACCGTCTGCAGCGCCCCCTTGTTGTCCGTGCCGATGATCCAGGCCATCAGCACGCCCTTATCCTGCTGGTTGATGACCTCGAGCACGGCGGTGCAAACCTTGGCGTTCTGGGCCTGACAACGCACTTGCCAGGACCCGTAGGTGCCAACGGTCTTCCAGACCGGCGCTGCCGCGGCAGGGGCACCCTGAGGCTGGGCAGTTGAGGGAGACGCAGCCGGTGCCGACGACGGCACAGAAGGCGCGGGGGGCGGGTTGAGGGCCACGGTATTGGCCACAGGCGCCGAAGGCGTCAGCGCGTACACCACCAGGCCGCCCACAACGGCAGCCAAAACGGCAGCACCCCCGAGCATGAGATAAAGCCCGGTGTCGCTGCCTGCTCTGCGTCGCAAATCCGACCGCCTGCGCTCGAAATTGGAATAATCGTTGCTCATACGCTTGGCCTTCGGCGAGGGCCGGGATATCCCCGGCCCTCGCGTCAGTAACAGACTTCCAGGCCCTTTACCAAGGCCAGCCTACTGGCCCAGATCAATCACTGCGCGGCGATTCTGCGGCTCCCGCACACCCGGACCGGTGTTGACCAGCGGCTCGCTGAAGTTCCGGCCCACGGTCATGATGTCGCCGTTGCCAAGACCTTCACGGACCATCTCGTCCTTCACGGACTGGGCTCTGCGTTCCGACAGCGCCTGGTTGTAGGCCCGCGAACCCACCGTATCGGTGTGACCGGTGACGACCACCCGCACCATGCCCTGAGTCTTGGCGGTGCGGACCGCTTCCTGGACCACCTGGAGGGCCTCTGGCGTCAGGTTCGACTTATCGAAGTCGAAGAAGACGATGAAGGTCTTCACAGCCGGCGGCGGGGGCGGCGGCGGAGGCGGTGGCGGCGGCGGCGGCGGCGCTGCAGCCGGCGGCGGTGGCGGCGGAGGCGGCGGCGGAGGAGGCGGAGCCGCGGCCGGCGGAGGCGGAGGCGGCGGCGCCGCGTTCTGCCCCATCGCATACCTGAGCCCGATCCGGAACACGCCGCCCTTCGTATGATTGGAGAGCAAGCCATCCGCTCTCAAGAAGCCGGAGAGTCCGTTGTTGGCGAAGAAGTTCAAGCCGACGCTGCCTTCGCCAAATTGCCTGATCGGGCGGTCGTTGAAGGACAGCTGGTTTCCGCCACTGGAGATCGAGAGCTGATTGTTGCCCTGGAACTCGTCCCCGAGGCCGAGATACAGGAACGGCTGCACCACACTGGTCATCTCGTCGATGTTGGTGCTCATCCGGAGGCCCAAAGAGCCACGGAAGCTGTTGCCGTCATTGAAGGCGAAGCTCGCCCCCGGAACAGGCAGCGTCTTGAGCGACGAGCTGGTATAGGCCAAGGAGACCATCGGCTCGAAGTTGATGCCGGAGTCGCGGTCTTGCAGATAGGCGCCGCCCTCGCCCTTGATGCCGATGGTGTTGCCGTCCAGGCTCCCGATATTCGGAACTGCCGGCATATCGAGATTGATGCGCGTCAGGTCGTCCTTGACGAGGACATCGGCGAACCACTGGCCGTTCATGTAGCTGGCATAGCCGCCGAAGTTCCACACCCCGTAATCGGCCCGCGCTCCATCGGCGGTGAACCGCATCTGCGACTTGTTGTAGCCGAGCAAGCCGCCCACGACCCAAGCCGCCCCGTCGCTGTCGCGGAACATGTAATCCGCACCAACCTGCGTGCCGGCGATATCCTGATGGTTGCCCGTGTCGTAGCTAAGCACGTTGCCGAGCACGTTCAGGGTCTTGGTGCCATTGGTCGTGAAGTCGCCATAATAGGCCTTACCCCAGATCGACCAGCCATTGATCGTGCTGCCGTCAGCCAGCGACGGCGCGCTGCCGTCGAAGTTGGCGGCATAGTCGTGGTGCACGTTCGCCGTCCGCTCGTTCCAGCCATCGGCCGTGACATGCCAGATGTTCTGCATGCCGGCGAGCAGATCGCCCAGCTCGTAGGCATTGGTGGACGGGACGCCGACGAGGTCGAAGTTCGCGTGCGGCGCATCGTAGACCAGCTGATACTGGAAGAAGCCCTTCTTGATGGCCAAGCCTTGCGGCGTGCTGACCACGTTCGCCCCGCCCAGGGTGAAATCGGTCGCGCTCGCCGAGGTCGCATCGACAACCACGGTGCCGGTCAGATTGAGCGAGCCCGGTCCGCTGATATTGGTGTCGTTGACCATCAGCACGGTTCCGGAGCCACTCGAGGCGCCGATGACGATGCAATCGGCCTGGCCTGTTCCCGGAGACGGGCAGGCGGTCTGTATATCGGCCCCTGTACCCAGGAACGCATCGATGGAGAGCCTGGCGTTGCCGGAGCTGACATAGGCGGTACCGGACGCGATCAGCGTGTCGTTGGTCTCGCCGTCCTGCAGCGTGATCAGGCCGGCGTTGTTGAAGGTCTCAAGGCCGGTGATCGTGGTTGTCGTGACGCCTGCCGTCTCGGCCGCGTTGAAGGTGCCGGCCGCGTTGTTGTTGAAGACGTCGGTGCCGCCCGCGAAGGCCAGCGTGGTGACGCCGTTCGTCGCGATCAAGCCGTTGTTGTTGATGACATCGTTGCCGGCGCTGAACGTGCTGGTGCCGGTGGTGTGCCATGACAAGGACGAGCTGTTGTTGAAGACGACATTGTTCGTCGCAACCGTAATGCCGGAGAAGTCCATCCTGCCGCGGAGCAGGCCGGCGTTGTTGATGACGATGCTGCCGCCGGTGCCCTTGAGTGCGAGATCGGCGTTCTGCAGCGCCGCCGTGGCCGAAGTCGAGGTGACGACGCCAGCCGCCGAGATGTTGAGCGTGGTCAGCCCGCCCGAGGCCGTCGTCATGTCGACAACGGCGGTCGAGGTCGAGTTGCCAAGGCCCTTCAGCGCGGCATTCACATTGATCACGTTGGTTCCGGTGGCCCCGACATTGGTTGTCTTGATGCCGTTGCTGCCGGTCGAAGTGACCGCCGCGTTCTGGGTGACCGTGAAGCCGCCCGAGCCGGAGGTGACGTTGATGCCCTGACCTGTCGTGGCGCTGACCGCACCGTTGGTGGTCACCGTCACGCCGCCGGCTGTGCCGCTCGTCGTCGTGTTCGCGAAGATGCCGGTCGCGGCCGCGGTGACGGCACCCGAAGTGATCGAGATGCTGCCGCCGCTGCTGGTGGAATTGATGCCGTTCGCGCCGCCCGTGACCAAGCCGCCCGCCGATGTGTTGACGGTCGTCGCGCCACTGGTGGTGCTCGTGGTGATGCCGTTGGTAACGCCGACGCCGGTCACCGTGGCGCCCGCAAGCGTCGTGACCGTAGCCGCGCCGGTACCGGTAATCCCGACGGCGATGCCGCCACCCGTACCCACGCCCGCCGCGCCGCTGACATTGCCGCTCGCCGTGACCGTCGTGGCGCCGTTGACCGAACTCGCCTGGATGCCGGTGCCTGCCGCGCCGGTTACCGCGCGCGCCGTGGTGACGGTCGCACTATCGGTCGAGTCGGTTCCGGTGGTCGAAGCAAGGATACCTCCGCGCAGCGCCGTATCGACGCCCTGCGTATCGACAACCACCGCTCCGCCCGTCCCGCTGCCGCCGGACACGCTCTGCGCACGGATGGCCCAAGAGGCGCCGCCCGTCGATGTGTCACTGACGGTGATGTTGCCGGTGTAGACGTTCACATCGCCGCTGCCGGACGCCCAGATGCCTTGAGAGGTCAGGTTACCGGTAGCCAAGCCGCCGGTGATGTTGCCGGTGATGCGGTTGAGAGCCGTACCGACCGAGACTGCGCCCGTCGTGAGGTTTCCGAACACTTCGATGCCGCTGCCGCCGGTTGCGACGATATCGGCCGAGTCGAGCACCGTCATGGTGTTCGTGGAGGCCCCGCTCATCCCGGCATGGATGCCGGTTCCTTCGGACCAGATGGCGCCGCTATTCGTGACGGCAACCGCGCCGCTTGTCGTATCGACCGAGATGCCCGACGAGTTGACGCCATTACCGGTTCCCGTCGCGCCGATGGCGGCGGTGTTGGTGATGGTGACGCTGCCCGTCGTGCTCGTCGCCCGGATGCCGAAGAGCGCATTGGCGAGGCCGGCCATGCTGCCGCTGTTGCGGATCGTGATTGCGCCCGTGCCACCCACTGCCTCGATGCCGGCATTGGTCATGCCGACGAAGGTGCTGGTGATCGGTGTAAGGGCCGATGTGCCGATATTGATGGCACCCGTGGTGACAGCGTGAATGCCGTCGTTCGGCGCCGTGATCGAGGCGCCGACCGAGTCGATATTCACCGTGCCCGAGCCGCTGATCCCTTCAAGGCCATTGCCGCCGGTGGTGGTGATGACATCGGACGAGGCGATGTTGACCGTGTTGGCATTGGCCGTCTGGCCTGAGATGCCTCCCGTGGCCCCGCTGATGGTGCCACTCGACACATTGATGGTCACGGTGCCGCCGGGGCTGGTGCTCTGCGCCAGGATGCCATAGCCGGTGTCGCCTGTGACATTGGTGGCAACGCAGATGCTGATGTCGCTCTGGGCCGTGGCATAGATGCCGTTCAAGGCGCCATGGACCGGGCTCGCAACCGGCGTACCCGGGCAAACTCCAATGGTGACCGTACCATTGCCTGTGGCGTTGCCCTCGATACCGTTGCCCGAGCCGCCGGAGCCGCCAGTACCCGTCACGTTTCCGGTCGAGGTGACGACGACCGATCCGCCACCGGTGCTTGCGGCGTGGATACCGGTACCGCCCAGCGTGCCCGCCGAATCGTTGACGACAACGTTGCCGCCGCTTTCAGCGAAGATGCCGAAATCCGGGGGCGACTGAGCGTTCGTGATGCTGATAGCGCCACTGTTGTTGACCGTGGTCGTGCCGGTGCCGATGTTCTTGGCATAAATGCCGTATTGGGCGCCATCACTGCCGTCTACGAAGATAAGCCCGGTGTTGTTGATGGTGATGCCGGTCGTATTCGCACCGGTAGAGTTCGCAAAGATACCGGCAAAATTGACACCATTGCCTACGCCCGACGAACCGATCTGAGCGTTGTTGGTGATCACGATGCCGCCCGTGGTCGAACTGCCGGCGATGCCGATCTGAGCATTGGCGAGCGCCGACATGTCACCGGTCGCCGCGTTGTTGATCGTCAGCAGGCCCGAGGTCGTCCCGCCATTGATGCCGGTGCTGTTGGTGCCGGAGATGCCGACGAACTTGTCCTGAATGAAGCTCGCCGCCGTCCCGATGGTGACGCTGCCCGAACCCAAGGTGACGGCATTGATGCCGTCGGTGGAGTCACCGCCGCTCAGGACCGTAATCGTATTGGTGAGATTGCCGGTGGGCGCCGCAGTTATCGTGATGTTGCCAGTATCGAGCGTGTTCAGGATTTCGGCGTTGATGCCTCTGCTGGCATTGCCGCCTCCGGTCACCGTGATGTTGCCCGTCTCGGCGACCACGATATTGCCGGCGCCCGCCGTAGCAGCTTCCTGGTTGATCTCGGCATCGATGCCCCGCACCCGGCCGAGCGCGTTGTTGGTGACGTTGATCTCGCTGTTGGAATTCACCGTGACGTTGCCGGTGCCGCTGAAGCCGCCAAGGCCGACGCTCCCCTGCAGGGACGACGGATCTTCGTTCGCCCCGCTGGTGTTGGCGGTGACAGTGATGTCGCTTCCCAGCGACGTCGTAACGGTCACGTTGCCCGAACCCTGGCTGAGACCAACGATGCCGGCGCTGTTGTCACCCGACACGGTGACCTTGTTATTCGCACCGGTCGTGATCGCGACATTGCCGTTGCCGGTCGTGAGGCCCGCGATGCCCAAATTGTTGGCGCCGGTTGAGCCTGCTCCCGAGGCGACGTTCACGGTTACGAGCGGCGTGACGGCCAGATTGCTGGTTGCCGTGATCGTGACATTGCCGTTCTGGGCCTGGCCGAGAATGCCGGCATTGCGGTCGGCGGTGTTGACCGTGACCGTTCCGCCCGACGTATCCGCCGGGAAGCCGGTGTGGAGCGCCGCGACCGCGATGGTGACATTGCCCGCACCATTGGTCTGGGCAATGACGCCGCCAAAGAACGTGCCGTTGCCGAAACTGGACGCCGGGGCGCCCGCCGTGATGATCGCATTGTCGATACCGAGCGGCGGGGTCAGGCCGCCCGCGCCGTCCGGGCTCCGCCCGGTCACGAGTACGTTCCCGCCCTTGCTGAAGGCTTCGATGCCGCTGCCGCCCGCGAGCGAACCCGCGGTGCCGGCTTTGATGATGCCGCCGACATCATCGTACACCGTTACATCGGCCGCGCCGGTCGATGAGGCGTGAATGCCGACATCGCCGTTGATCTGCTTGTCGGTCGAGACGATCACGGCGCCGCCGCTATTGGCGTAGATGCCGTAAATCGCAGGGGCCGCGACACCGATTCCGCCCACATTGTCGATCACGCCGTGGTTGGTAACCGTCACCAGACCGGTGCCCGCCGAATTGGCGTAGATGCCGGCATTGTCGTGATTGCCAAGGCCGCCGCCCTGATGATCGACAAAGATCTGGCCCGAATTCGGGATGCTGAGACTGCCGTTCACGATGGAGATCGTGCCCGAGCCGCTGGTAATGTTGGCGTGGATGCCCGCCGTGTTCGCGCCCAGCCCGTCGTCGGTGCGGCCGATATTGTTGCTGGCAGAGGTGATGGCGATGCTGCCGCCGCCGCCGGTCTGCGCCAGGATGCCGTAGTTCAGTCCGGCGCCGTCCATGGCCGCCGAGTTGAGCGTTGCAATCGAGATGCTGCCGGTCGTCGAGAAGGCCGAGATGCCCGCGCCGACGCTGCCGGCGAGCACATTGATTCTGCCTGAAACGCCGTCATCGAAGCTCGGGAAGGAATTGTCCCCGCCGACGCCGCTGACGGTGATGTTGCCGCCAATGCTGACCGCCTCGATGCCGTTGCCCGTGCTTCCGGCGCTGCCGTTCGCGACGATGGTGGCCGCACCTTCCTCACGCACCAGCACAGAGGTGCTCGCACCCGTGGTCGATGCATGGATGCCGGTGTCGGAGGTGATGCTGTTGCTGTTGGTCACCGACACATTGCCGAGGCCATTGGCATAGATGCCGAAATCGGCCGGATCGATGATGGCGGTGTTCACCACCGTCACGTTTCCGGTGGCAAGCGAGTTGGCATAGATGCCGGCATTGGTCGTGACGTTGCCGCCCGCATTGTGGTCGACATAGATCGCACTCGTGCCGGTGTCGTCGATCAGGATCGACCCGCCGCCCTCGGCTGCGATGCTGGCGGAAATACCGGCCACGTTGACGCCGTTGCCGACACCGGCGCTGCCGATTTGGCTGGCCGAATTGACGGTGATCGAACCGCCCGTGGTTACCGCCCTGATGCCGAAATCGGCGTTTGTCAGCGCCGCCATGGTGGCGCTGGACGTGGTGCGGATGGCGATCGAGCCGTTATTCGCATGGGCATCGATACCCGCGCTGTTCGCGCCGGTGATGCCGGTGAACTGGCTGGTGATGCCCGCGCCGCCGCCGATATTGATGTTTCCGGAGCCCGTGGTGGATGCGTAGATGCCCACATTGGTGAGAGCGCCGGTCGTCGTGCCGCCGTGAATGGTGGTCACCGTCGACAGCACCGTGACGTTGCCGCCGATGCTTTCCGCATCGATGCCCCGGCCGGTGGACGTGGCGCTGACGAGCGGCATGTTCGAGGCATTCACCGTCACATCGTGGCCGCCCGTGGTCGTCGCCAGGATGCCGCCGTCAAGGCCGGTCACGCTGTTGATCCCGGTACCGCCGGCATAGACAAGGACGTTGCCGCCTTCACCCGAACTCACCGCGCTGATGCCGACGCCGCCATTACCGGCGATGTTGCTGATGGTGTAGACGTTGATCGCACCGTGGCCGCTGGCCGCAATGCCATTAGCGGCACCCGTGATGCCAACACTGATCGGTGTCCCGAGCGTTCCAACGGTGACGGTGCCATTTCCCGTGGTCGTGGCTTCAATGCCGTTGCCGATGGTGCCGGTGATCCCAAGGCCGCCATTGGCAAACACCGTCACGTTGCTGCTTGCCCCGGTGCTCGCCGCGCGCACGCCCGTCTCCGCGAGAATCGTGCCCGTGTCGATCACGTTAACGTCGCCGCCGCTCTCCGCGTCGATGCCGAAGCTCGCCGGGTCGATGTTGCCGCTATTGACGACAGTGACAGTGCCGGTACCGGCATTGACGGCCTGAATGCCGTAGCTCGTGAAGTCGCCCCCGTTGACCCAGATATTGCCGGTGTTGGTGACGCTGATCCCGGTGCTGTTGGAGCCCGAGGATGTCGCGGAAATACCTGCAACATTGATGCCGTTGGCTGCCGATCCGATCTGGCTCGCGGAAGTAATCGTAATACCGCCGGTCGAGTCGTTGACGATAATGCCGTAATCGGCAACGCCACCGAGCGCGGCCATGCTGGCCGTGGTTGCGGTCCGGACGTTGATGTCGCCATCACCGCCTTCCACGTCGATGCCCGCATGCAGCAGGTTCGCCGCCGTGAATTGGCTGGTGATTCCGCTGTTGCCGCCGATATCGATAGTGCCGGAAGTCGCGGCAAAGATGCCTGCGTTCACGAACGAGAACGGCGAACCGCCGCCCTGAATGGTCGCCGCGGTCGAATTCACCGTGACGCTGCCCCCGTTGCTTTCCGCGTCGATGCCGTTGCCGGTGTTCGAGGAACCAACGGTGCCGATGGAGTTCACGCTGACATTCACGCTGCCGCCACCAAAGCTGGCCGCAACAATGCCGCCGGCCGTGCCTTGTACGGCCGTTACAGGCGTTCCGCCGGCATTCACGACGACATTGCCGCCGCCTTCCGCATCGATGCCAAAGCCGCCGTTTCCGGTGATGTTGCTGGCCGTGGAGACGTTAACGTTGCCCAGGCCGAGCGCGACGATACCGCTAGACCCGCCTGTGACCGCAGCCGCGATCGGGTTGCCGTCCACGCCGACGCTGACCGTGTCGGGGCCGCCTGTCGCGAAGATGCCATTATTACCCGCGCTGATGCCGTTGCCGCCCGTAAGAAGCACGGTAACCGTTCCCGCGCCCGCACCATTGTGGACCGCGCTGATACCGTCGACATTGGCGGTGATGGTGTCGTTGGTGGTGACGTTCACCGTCCCGAAGCCGGACGCATTGATGCCGTTATCGAACGGATCGATGACCATATTGTTGGTCGCGGTGACGGTAACTGTGCCGGTGCCGAGCGTCGTCGCGTTGATGCCATTGGTCGAGCCGTCGCCACCATAGAGATTGGCATTGGAGGTTACGGTGACGTTGTTGCCGTTGCCTGCATTGGTGATCTGGGCGTTGATGCCCATCGAGCCGACGCCGTTGGTCGACGATCCGATATCGCCATTCTGGGTCACCGTGACCGACCCGCCCGGGGCGCCGCTCGCCACGGCACTGATGCCGGTCTGGGCATTGCCGCTGATGGTCCCCGTCACCGCCGTCAGGACGCTGACGCTGCCATTGCCGGTGGTCAGCGCGAGGATGCCGATATTGCCGGCGTTGATGGCGCCGCTTATGCCTCCGACCGCGGGATCGCCGACAGTGACATTGCCGTCGACCGCCGTGGCGATGATGCCATTGTTGCTGGCCGTCAGGTTGCCATCGGATTGGACCATGACCGAGCCGATGCCGACCGCAGTCGCGGTAATGCCGTCAACGCCGTTGATGTCGTTATGGGCGACCACATCGACGTAACCGCCGCCATCGGCAACGGCGCGCACATCGCCCGCGACACCAATGACGGTCGTGCCCAGCATGTCCAACGTGACATTGCCGGCCCCGGTGCTTTCTACGTCGATGCCGTAATTGCCGGCGCCCGCGCCCTCGATCGTGCCCGCGCCCGTGTAGACGTTGATATTGCCCAGACCTCTCGCGAAGATGCCGTCACCGTTGGCGGCCGAGATCGTGGTGCCGTTGACGAGGCGGCTCGAAGACGTGCCGAGATTGATCGTGCCCGTGCCGGTGTTCACCGCATCGATGGCATTGCCCGTTCCGCTCGACGTGATGTTGCCGGTCGCGGTGATGGTGGTCGTGCCCGCGCCGTTGGTGCGCGTGAAGATGCCGCCCGACGTGCCGCTGATGTTTCCGCCGGTCGAGTCGACCACAATCGAACCCGTGCCGTTGCTGACGGCGGAGATGCCCACGCCGCCATTTCCGGTGACGTCATTGCCGGTGTAGACGCTGACCGCGCCCCCGCCGACGGCCTGGATGCCGTTGGTCGCGCCCGTCACGGAGGGCGCAATCCGAGTCGTGCTGGTGCCGACGGTGACCAATCCGGTGCTGGCATTACCGAAGGCTTCGATGCCGTTGCCGGTTGTGCCCGTCACTCCCAAGCCGGCCCTGACGAGGACGCTGATCGTCCCCGCGCCGCCGGACGAACCGGCATGAATGCCGACCCCGCCGCTGACTGTGCTGGAATCATCGACCAACACGCTGCCGCCGGTGGTGGCGAAGATGCCGGCCGAGACGCCGCTGATCGTGGTGGCGGTTGAAGTGACCGAGACGTTGCCCGTGCCGCTTTCCGCATCGATTGCGCGGCCCGACGACGTCGCCGAGACGGAACCGATGTTCGAAACATTCACGTTGACGGAGCCCGCGCCCGCCGCTGTCGCATTGATACCGCCGGTCGTGCCGGTAACCACGACCGCAGGCGAACCGCCCGCGTTGACAACGACGTTGCCGCCCGTCAGGGCAGTGGCGTTGATGCCCAGTCCGCCCTGGCCCGTGACATTGTTCGCCGTCCAGACACTCACGCTGCCATTGCCCGAAGCGGAGATGCCGTTCGTGGCGCCGGTGATGGCGCCCGTGATCGCCGATCCGCTGGTGCCCACATTGACGGTTCCCGTGCCGGCGGTAGAGGCGAGAATGCCGCTCGCCGACGTGCTGGTCACGCTGCTCGCGGCCGCAACGCTCACCTTGTTGACGTTGGACGAGTTCGTGATGGTCGCCTGGATGCCATTGCCCCCGGTCGCCACGATCGGGCTGCCGGAGTCGACGCTGACGCTCACGCCGGCAATGGCCGAGGAGCCCGTGCCCACGCCGCTCGTGGTGGCGAGGATACCCGCGCCATCGGCGAAGATGGGCGCGCCGCTGGCCGTGACGCTGACGACGCCGGTATTGGCGCTATTGGCAATCTGGGCATGGATGCCGTCGAGGCCCGTATGGTCGGCCGCAAGACCGATCGAAGCATTGGCCGTGACGTTCACGCTGCCGGCCGTACCCGTCTCCTGCGCGAAGATGCCATAGCCTGCCGGATCGATGACGCCGTTGGCGACCACAGTGATCCCGCCGGTCCCGGCGTTGGTTGCGCGAATACCGTCCCCGCCCCCGGCGTAGATGGCGGCGGCCGTGACGCTGACCGCACCGGAACTCGCCCCGTTGGAGATGGACGCATTGATGCCGTTGTTGGTGACCTTGTTTGCGCTCGAGCCGATCTGGCCCGCCGCATTGACGATCACGCTGCCCGCGGTACCCGACGAACTGGCGACGATGCCGTCAGCGGCATTGCCGGTGATCGTGCCCGTAGAGCTGGTGGTCACGCTGACCCCGCCGGTTCCGGTCGAGGAGGCCCTGATTCCGGCTCCGCCGGTTGCATCGATGATGCCGCTTATGCCGCCGCCCGTACCCACGGTCACCAAACCGTCGACGCCGCTCGCATTGATGCCATCCCCGCTGTCGGCGGTGATCGTGTTGCTGGTCTGCACGATGACCGTGCCCGAGCCCGTCGTGGACGCATCGATCGCGTCGACCGAGCCGCGCACAGTGCCGGCTGCCGTGACGCTGACCGCGCCGCCCGCACCCGTCGCGGTGATGCCGGCGCCAGACGTACCGCGGATCGTGGAGCCTGGGTCAGACGCAAGCACCGTCACCGTGCCGGAGCCATTGGTCGTCGCGATGATGCCGCTGCCGCCCGTGCCCAGAATATTGTTCGCACCGTTAAGCGTGACCCCAACCGTTCCCGTGCCGCCGGTGATGGTGGCGCTGATGCCCGAACCCGCATTGGCGGTGGCGCCTGCGGTGCTGACGACCACGTTGCCGGCCCCGCCTGCAACCGCTGCTTGGATGCCGAAAACAGAGCCGGTCACGGCGCCCGTGGAGGTGACGCTGACCGTGCCGCCGGTGCTGGAGGCCTGAATGCCGATGCCGGCCAGATCGGTGACGGTGTCGCTCGAGGTGACGGTGACCGTATCGCCCACATCCGTGCCCGTAGTGGTCGCCAGGATGCCCGCCGTGCTGAGGCCCGTGCCCGTAACCGTGCCGCCCGTCGCGTTGACTACGACGGCACCGCCTGCGCCGGAACCGCCCGGTGTGCTGGTGGCGCTGATGCCGCTGCCGGCAAGGCCGGTGACATTGTTCGCCGTCCAGATCGAGACGTTGCCGAGGCCCGTCGCCACGATGCCGTTGGTGCCGCCGGATACCGGCGCGGAAACCGGCGTGCCGTTGATACCGACCGTGACCGGGCCGGTACCAACCGTCGAAGCCTCGATGCCGTTGCCGGCCGTGCCCGTGACACCGCTCCCGCCGGTGACCAGGACCGTCACCGCATTGCTTCCCGCAAGCGTGCTGTTGGCGTGGATACCGACATGGCTTGAGACCGTGCCGCTGTCGGAGACGCTCACAACGCCCTCGCCAGAGGCGGAAAGCGCTGCGGTCCCGACTCCGGCAGTGACATTGCCAGTATTGGTAATTGCAACCGCACCGGTACCGCCATTGTCGGCACGAATGCCCCAACCCGGGCCGTCGACCCAGATATTCCCGGTGTTGTTGATGATTATCCCGGCGGTGTTGCCGCCGGTCGAACGTGCTGAGATAGCCGTGCTGTTGACGCCGCCGAACAGGGCCGCGTTCCCGATCTGGCTCGCCGAATTGATGGTGATGCCACCGGTGGTGTCGAACGCGGAAATACCGAAATTGGCGCCGCCAAGACTCGCCATGCTGGCGGTGCCGGTGGTCCGTATATTGATAGTGCCGTCGACGGTTTGGGCAGCGATGCCGAGGCTGGTCGCACCGGTGATGGCGCTGGTGATGCCCCCGGCGCCGCCGATATCGACATTGCCGCTGCCGCCGGTTTCGGCGTCGATGCCAATGGTGCCGGCATTGATCGTGGCCGCAGCCGAGTTGACGGTGACATTCCCCGTCGAGCTCTGTGCTTCGATGCCATCAGCGGTACCGCTGATAATAGTGCCGAGGATGCCGCCGACATTGACGTTAACCGCGCCGGCGCCGCTGCTGATCGCAACCACGCCCGAACCGCTGTTACCGGTGACGTTGTTCCCGGTGTAGACGGAGATCGCGCCAACGCCGGTAGCCTCGATGCCGTTGGTCGCACCCGTCACGGCCGACGAGATCGGCGTACCGTTGATTCCGACCTTGACTGTGCCGGTACCGCTGGTCAGCGCCTGGATGCCGTCGCCGCTCGTGCCGGTGATCCCGGCCCCGCCAGTGACCAGAACCGTGACATCGCCTGCACCCACGCTGGTGCTTTCGGCATGGATGCCGACCCCGCCCGTGACATTTCCCGAATCGCTGACCGAAACCGTCCCGCCGCTAAGAGCGAAGATGCCGTCTGCTGCGCCGCTCACCGTGGCGGCATTGGAATTGACCGTCACCGTGCCGGTGCCGCTGCTTTCGGCATCGATACCGATGCTGCCGCCCGCGGAGCCGCTGACGAGCGTGATTTCCGACGCGACGTTCACGTTCACCGGGTTGGCATTGGTGGAGAGGGCAAGGATGCCGCCCGACGTGCCGGTAATGGTCGCGAAAGCGCCGCCCAGATTGACGTTCACCGCACCGCCCGCGCCTGTGCTTTCCACATCGATGCCATAGCCGCCGGCGCCGCTCACGCTGTTATCCGCATAGACGTCGATCGCGCCGAGGCCGGTGGCGAAAATGCCGTTCGAACCGCCGCTCACCGAAGATTTGATGGCGAGGCCGCTTTGTCCGACGCTGATCTTGCCGGTGCCTGTCGTGGTGGCTTCAATGCCGTTGGCGGCATCGCCGATGATGCCGAGGCCGCCCGAGGAGAGGACCGTCACAGTGCCGCCAGAACTGTCGGCATGGACACCGACCAATGTGCCTTCGGTGGAGGCGCTGGTGCTGACGATGACATTGCCCGCGCCGGTCGCGTAGATACCGTACGCCGCCGGATCGATCACGCCGGTGTTGGTGACAGTGACCGTGCCCGCCGCGCCTGAAGACGCGAAGATCCCGTAGTTGCTGGTGGAATTGCCCGTCGAATTCACGATCTTGTCGGAATTCGTGACGCTGACATTGCCGGAATTGGTCTGCGCGTAGATTCCGGCCGCGGAATCATCCACGCCGCTGACGCCGGTGATGTTGCCGCCGGACGCGGTGACGTTCACATCGCCCGCCGCCCCGGTCGAAACGGCATAGATGCCGGTGTAGACGGTCGCGATATCGCCGGTGTTGCTGATCGAGACCGCGCCGCCGGCCGTGGCATAGACGCCATAGGTCGCCGGATCGATCGCGCCGGTATTGGTAACGGTAGTCGAGCCCGTTCCGGCGTTGACCGCTTCGATGCCGTAATTGGTGATGCCCACGCCCGGTGCGTCCAGCACAATGGTGTCGCTGTTGTTGACCGTCACATTGTGGGTCGTGGCTCCATTGGTGAGCGCGGCATAGATACCCGCGGACTGGTCGACCGTACCGCTGATGGTGCTGATGGTCCCGCCGCTGGTCGTGACGCTCACGTCGCCAGTCGTACCGGAATTGACGCAGGCGATTCCATAATGCTGACCGGCGCCGGTGATGTCGCCGATATTGTTGCAGGTCGAGCTCCCCGAGCCCGAGGACGAGAAGATACCGCCCAATGCGCCGGCAATGATCGTGGCCCCGGCATCCTTGTGAATCGTGACTGCCCCGCCGGTGCTTTCCGCATCGATCGCGTATTGCGAACCGCCGGCGATGATGCCGGAGGAGGATATGTAGATATCGATGTTGCCGCCGCCCGACGCGAAAATGCCATTGGTGGCGCCGCTGATGCTGCCCGTGAGGCCGTCGCCGTTCCGGCCGATGTCGATCTGACCGTTGCCGGTGGTGATCGCCTCAATGCCGTTGCCGGACAGGCCCGTGATGTTGCTGACGGTGGTGCCGGTATGGGCAAGAACGGTCAGCGTGCCTGAGCCGGACGTGTCGACATGGATGCCGACATTGCCGGTCAAGCTGTTGCTGTTATCGACCAGAAGGTTGCCGCCGGCGCCCGATTCAAAAATCCCGTAAGCGGCGGGATCGATGATGCCGGTGTTGATGACTGTGATGTTGCCGGTGCCAGCGGTGTGGCCATAGATGCCGTAGAGCCCGCCGGCATCGACATAGATGTTCCCGGTATTGTTGATGCTGATGTTGCTGGAATTAGCTCCAGCCGTGATGTTGCCGAAGATGCCAGCGGTATTCACGCCTGCGCCGGAAGAGCCGATCTGGCTGGCGGAATTGATCGTGATCCCGCCCGTGGTGGTGTTGCCGGCGATGCCGTAGGCCGCGCCGTCGAGCGTCGCCATGCTGGCCGTCCCGAGCGTGCGGATGTTCAAGAGGCCGGTGCCGCCGGTAGCGCGGATGCCTGCGCTGCCGCCGCCGGTTACGCCGGTGATCTGGCTCGATATGCCACCCGCCCCGCCGACGTCGACGGTGGTGGTGCCCGACGCGAAGATGCCGGCGGAGACGCCATTGATCGTGGTTGCCGACGAGTTGACCGTCACGGCGCCCGCGGCGGTTTCCGCGTCAATGCCGTTACCGCTACCCGATGCACTGACCAGGCTCATGCTGGAGACGGCAACGTTCACCGCGCCGTTGGTCGTCGTGGCGAGAATGCCGCTGCTCGTGCCCGTGACATTGCCGCCGGTTGCCGACACGGTTACCGCACCGCCCGCACCGAAGCTTTGGGCAGCGATGCCGGCGCCTGAGCTACCGCTGACGCGATTGGCGGTATAGACGCTGACCGTCGAATTACCGGCGGCCAGGATGCCGTTGGTGGCGCCGCTGACCGGTGCCGCAATCGGGGTACCGCTGGTCCCGACGGCGACCGAACCGGTGCCGCCCCCAACCGCATACGCCTCGATACCGTTGCTGACCGTGCCTGTAATGCCCGATCCGCCCGTGACGCTTACCGACACGCCCGCGCTGCCGGAGCTGAGACTCTGGGCGTGGATGCCGATTCCGCCTGTGACCGTAGCGGAGTCGGAGATGCTGGCATTGCCCAGGCCCTGGGCGAAGAGGCCGGAATCGGCCGTGCCGGAGATATTTCCGCTATTGGCGATTGCGACATCGCCGGTAGTCAGATTGCCCATTGCAATGACGCCGGCCGATTGCGTCCCGGCGCCCGGGTCGTCGACCCAGATATTGCCGCTATTGGTGATGCTGATGCCCGAGCTGGCGCCCGAAGCCAAGCCGGCGACACCGGCAACCACGGCACCCGATGCGCCCGAACCCACGCCGCCGCCCACTGCGGAGCTGCCGATCTGGCCTGACGAATGGATGGTGATGCCGCCCGTCGTGGTGTTGCCGACAATGCCGAAATCGGCGCTGCCAAGGCTCGCCATCGAACCCAGCATCCGGATATTCAAATCGCCCGAACCGCTCGTGCCGCGGATACCGGCGCTGCCCGTGCCGCTGACGCCCGTGATCTGGCTGGTGATGCCCGTTGCTCCGCCGACATCGACATCGGTCGTGCCGGAGGCGAAGATGCCGCCCGTCGCGCCGTTGATCGTGGTCGCCGTCGAATTGACGATGACGCCGCCCGCGGCGCTTTCCGCATCGATTGCAAGCCCGCCCGTCGTGCTGACGGAATTGAGCCCCGCGACGGTCACGCTGACCGTGCCCGACGTCGTGGTGGCCTGGATGCCGCCCGTGGTGCCGGTGACGTTGCCCGAAGGTGCCGTAGCCGAGACCGTGACCGGACCGCCCGCGCCACTGCTTACCGCGGTAATACCCTTACCAGCCGCGCCCGCGACATTGGCCGCCGTGAACACGTTGATGGTGCCGTTGCCGGTCGCCGAAATACCATTGGCCGCACCGCTGACCGCGGTTCCGAGCACCGAACTCGCATTGCCTACGCTGACCGTACCGGTTCCGATGGTCGACGCCTCGATACCGTTACCGGTCGAACCGGTTACACCGCCGCCGCCCGCAAGGAACACGCCGACCGTGCTGGCTCCGCCGGTGGTCGCTGCGTGAATGCCGGTGCCGCCGCCAATGGTCGTTCCAGAATCGTTGACGACGACGTTCCCGCCGCTGGAGGCGTTGATGCCGCTGGATCCAGCCGCGCCTGTGACCGATATCGCGCCGGTATAGACGCCGACCGCGCCCGTCCCGCTCGAGGACGCATTGATGGCGTCGCCCGCGCTCGCCAGCACATTGGCGGAAATCCGCGATGCGCCGGTGCCGACATTGACCGCGTTGGCGTTGGTGGACGAAGCCACGATGCCGCCCGTGGTGCCGGAAATGGTGGCCAAGCCATTGCCGCCGGCCAGCACACTGACCACGCCGCCGCCGCTGCCGCTCGTCGCGCTGATGCCGGCCCCGCCCGCACCAGTGACGCTGTTCGACGTGGAGATGTTGATCGTGCTGTTGCCGGCCGCCACGATGCCGCCCAAACCGCCGCTGATATTCCCCCCGGCAGACGCATCTATACCGATAGATCCGCTGCCGCCCGTATTCGCGGTGACGCTGATCGCGTTGCTACTGGTGCTGCTAACAGTAGCACCCGCAAGCATGGTGATGGACGTGCTTCCCCCGCCCGTGTTGGTGACACCGATACCAGCGGCCGTGCCGCCCGAGACGTTCCCCGCCGACGAGATCGCAATCGTGCTGGTACCGGAGGCGATGATGCCACCCGCGCTACCCGTGATGGCACCGCCGTGCGATGCATCGACCGTCACCGTGCCCGTACCGGTATTGGCCGCCGTGATCGCATTGCCCGCCGTGGCCCCAACGCTCGCGCCCGCAAGCGAAGTAATCTTCAGATTGCCCGCACCGCTGACGCTGGAAGTGATACCCGCGGTGGTACCGGAAACGGCCGCACTCACGGAGATGGTCGTGTTACCCGGTCCCGAAGCGGTTTGGATGCCTATCCCGCCCGTGCCGGTGACGGTTGACGAAGTCCCCGTCGTGACGGTGACACTGTCCGACGCATCCGTGCCGGTGGTCCTGGCGAGAATACCGCCGCCCGAGCTTGAAACCGCGCCCAGCGTGTCGACAATCACTGCGCCGCCCGCGCCGCTTCCACCCGGCGTACTCGCCGCCGTAATGCCCCACGCCGCCCCGGTACCGCCCGTGATCGACACCGCGCCCGTATACACGCTGATGTCACCGAGGCCCGATGCCGAAATACCCGAAGCGCCCGCGCCACTGCCGTTGACCGAAGCAAGGAGGCGGTTTGAGGAACTGCCGACCGTTACCGCGCTATTACTCGTCGTCGAAGCGATGATGCCGCCTGTGGTGCCAGAAATGGAGCCGCCACTCGCGAACACGCTAACCGCGCCACCTGCGCCAGTGCTGGAGGCACTGACGCCGGCTCCGCCATTACCGGTGATCCCATTGGCAGTGTAGACGGCGACCGCCCCCGTGCCCGTGGCCGAGATGCCGTTGGTGCCCCCCGTGACCAGCGCCGCAATGGGTTGACCCGAAGTACCGACAGTCACCAGACCGGTGCCGGTCGTGCTGGCGGCAATACCGTTGCCGGCCGTACCGGTGACGCCTGCGCCCCCGGTGACAAGCACGGTGACCGTGCTGGCGGCACCGGTGGTCGAGGCCGAGATGCCCGTCACGTCGGCCGTGATGGCGTCGTTGGTGGTGACGGAGATCGTGCCCGCACCCGAAGCATTGATACCCACATCGGCGGGATCGATGACTTTGTTATTGGTCGCAGTGACGGTGACCGTGCCGGTTCCGAGCGTTGTCGCGTTGATGCCGAAAGTCGCCGACGCGGAATCGGCATAGATGTTGCCGTTGGAGGTCACGCTGACCGTGTTGGAATTTCCGGCGTTCGTGATCTCGGCGTCGATGCCGATAGTGCCCACGCCATTCGCCAGAGTTCCGATATCGCCGTTCTGCGTCACCGACACCGAGCCGCCCGTCGCGCTGTTCACAAACGCGCCGATGCCGGTCGCGGCATTGCCGCTGATCGTGCCAGCCGAAGCGGTTGTGACCTGCACGCCGCCAGTGCCCGAGGTGGAGGCGCTGATGCCGAACGCCGTCGCGTTGATCGGACCGCCGATGCCCGCACCCGTCCCAATGATGACGTTGCCGTCGACACCCGTCGCGAGAATGCCCGAACCCGCATCCGCGGTGACCGCGCCACTCGTCTGCACCGTATTGGTGCCGGCGCCCGTCGCTGTCGTCGCGATCGCATCGGTGCTGCCATGAACGGCTCCGGCTGTCGTGACGCTGACCGCTCCGCCCGCCGCCGTGGCCGTGATGCCCGTGCCCGACGTACCGCTGATGCTGGAAGCCGAATCCGACGCCGTCACCGTGACCGCACCGCCGCCCGTGGTGGTGGCAATGATGCCCGAGCCGCCCGTGCCCAGAAGCGCACTGGCCCCATTCACCGTGACGCCGACCGTGCCCGAACCGCCGGCGTTCTGCGCCCGCACCGCGGTGCCCGCGCTCGCCGTCACGCCGGCCGCGCCGACCGAAACATTGCCCGCTCCGCCCGTCGTCAGGGCATCGATGCCGAAGCTGACGCCGGCGACCGACCCTGACGAAGCCACGCCCACATTGCCGCCGCCGCTCGAAGCCTGAATGCCAACCCCGCCGCTGGTGCTGAGAACACCCGAATTGGTGACCGAGACGGCATTGGCGCCGCCGGTGCTGGTAGCCAAAATGCCGCCTGTCGTGCCGCTGACATTGCCGCCCGCATTCACGGTCACAATGCCGCCGGCGCCGCCGCTGACCGCATTGATGCCGAGCCCGGCATTGCCGGTGAGCGCTCCACCGGTAAAGACATTGATCGCGCCGTTGCCGGTCGCGCTGATCGCGTTGGTTCCGCCGCTGACCGTGCCGTTCAGCACATTGCCGGATTGGCCGACACTGACCGTGCCGGTGCCCGTGGTCGAGGCTTCGATGCCGTTTCCGGTGCCGCCCGCAACCGCGACGGATGAGAGACCGAACACGCCGACCGTCGAACCCGCGCCCGTGGTCGAAGCGTGGATGCCGGTGACGGCGCCCGTGACGTTGCCGTTATTCGTCACGGTCACGTTGCCGGCGCTGTTGGCGTAGATGCCGGTATTCGCCGGATCGATCAGGCCGCTGTTGCTGACCGAAACCGCGCCCGTGCCGGCGTTGTTTTCGGCAAAAATGCCATAGGTCCCGCCACCGGCCAGCACATAGATGTTGCCGGTGTTGGTGACGGAAATCGCTGTCGCGCTGTTGCTCGTGGTATTTGCGGAAATGCCCGCAGTATTGACGCCCAAGCCGGAAGCGCCGATCTGGCTCGAATTGACGATGCCGATCGCACCGGAGCCCGACGTGGTGAAGATGCCGTAATCCATTTGGCCCGAAATGCCGATCGTGCCCGAGCCGGTCGTGGTCACATTGACGAGGCCCGCGCCCGACGAAGTCGCGCTGATGCCTGCGCCCGTATTGCCCACATTCGTGCCGTCGATGGCCGTCCCCGCGGCATTTACGGTCACGGTGCCCGCGCCCGTGCTGCTGGCGTTGATGCCGTTCGATGCGCCGGTCCCCGTCGCAAGGATACTTCCCGCACCCGCCGTAACGTTCACCGCGCCGCCCGAGGTGACATTGATGGCGTCGGTAGCCGCACCCGTACCCGTGATCGTGCCGGTGCCGGTGGTGACATTTCCAGCGCCGTTGACCGCGACGACATGGATGGCGTTGCCGGCAAGACCGGTGATCGAAGCATTACCGGCCGCAACCGCGGCCGCATTACCCGCTCCGTTGGCCGATACGTCGACGCCCACATTCGCGGTGACAGTCGCGCCAGCCGAGACGGTCGCTTTGACGTTGCCGCCGCCCGTGCCCGATGCCTGGATGCCGAATGTTCCGGCGCTGATATTGCCGGAGGTGACGGTGACATTGCCGCCGCCCACAGTCGAAGCCTGAATGCCGACGGTACCGGCGGCGATGTTGCCCGACGTGACGGTGACATTGTTGTTGTTCGAAGCGGTCAGAATCCGGGCGAGGATACCCTGATTGGTGACCGCATCGACGCCGATGGTGCCGATGTCGCCCAGCGCATCGACACTCACGGCGCCCTTGTTGGACTGCGCCTGGATGCCGAGCGCGGCATCGCCGCTGATCGTGCCACCCGAGCTCGTATTGACCGTGACGTCGCTGAATCCACTGCTGATCGCCACGATGCCGGTGTTGAGCGTGTCGATGGCGCCGTTCGCGGAAACCGTGATGCTGCCGAAATTGGCCGCGCTCAGCGCGCGCGCATCGATGCCGTTACCGGCCGCGCCCGTGGTGGTGACGGTGCTGTCGGTGTTGACGTTGATCGAGCCGTTGATGTTGCTGGTGCCGGTCCGCGCGGTGATGCCGTTGCCCGTGATGGTATTTCCGCTGGCATCGGTTTCGGCCGTCGTGCCGGCGCTGGAAACCGCAGCCGAAGTGGTCACCGATACATCGGCGGCGTTGCTCTCCGCGTCGATGCCGCCGCCGGTGCCCGAAACGGTGTCACCCGTAACCACATTCACCGAACCGATGGCCCCGAAGAGGCCCGTCACGCGAGCCTCGATGCCGAAGCCGCCCTGACCAAGCACGGTGCCGCCCGTGTCGGTATAGATGTTGATGTTGCCGCCGGTCGTCGCCACGATGCCGTTGGTGGCGCCTTGCACCGCCCCGACGATCGGCGTGATCGTGCCGGGCGCCGCGCTCGCGTCAAAGCCGATGCCGACATTGGCCTGCGTCAAGGCCGCGGTGGCCGATGCCTCGATACCGTTACCGGTCAGGCCCGTGGCGCTGCCGCCTGCCGTCACTAGCACGCTGACCGAATTGCCGAGCGCGGAGGTGTCGGCGTGAATGCCGGTATTACCGGTGACGCTGTTGTTGGTGGTCGCGAGTACCGTGCCCGCACCCGAAGCAAAGATGCCGTAATCGGCCGGGTCGATGATGCCGGTATTATTGACGGTGACCGTGCCGGTGCCGGCGTTGATCGCCGCAATGCCGTAAGTCGGAGTCGTGGTGTCCTGGATGAAGATGTTGGCGTTGTTGGTGACGGTGATTCCCGTCGTGTTGGCGCCCGTCGACTGCGCATAGATGCCAGCCACATTGAGCCCGAAGCCGCCGCCGACGCCCATCACGGCGTTGTTGGTGATCGTGATGCCGCCCGTCGTGCTGGTGGACAGGATGCCGTAATCGGCTCCATCCAGCGTCGACATGCTGGCCGCGACATTGGTCGTGATGTTGGTTGTGCCGGTCGTGTTGACGGCGCGAATGCCGGCGCTGCCTGCGGTGCTTACCCCGGTGAAGTTGCTCGTAATGCCGCTGTTCAGATTGCCGATGTTGATGGTGCCGCCGCTGCTCTGCGCGTAGATGCCGTTATCGACGCCGTTGATCGCCGTGGCCGTGGAATTGACCGTGACCGCTCCCGAACCGCTTTCCGCGTCAATGCCGCGGCCGCTTGCCGTCGCGCTGACCAGTGCAAGGCCGGCAATATTGACATTGACGCTATTGGCACCTGTGGTCGTGGCAAGGATACCGCCGCCCGAGCCACTGATGCTCGTACCCGCGCCATTGGCGTCCACCGTAACGGCGCCACCCGCGGCCGTGCTGGTCGCGCTGACGCCGAACCCGCCGCCGCCCGAAATGTTCGCGCCGTCGCCCAGATAGATATTGATGGCACCCTGGCCTGTTGCCCCGATGCCGGTGCCCGTGAGGCTTGTGACGGTTCCTTCCAGGCGGTTGATCCCGGCAGCCCCGAAGTCGCCATTGACGTCGTAACCGACGCCGACCGTTCCCGTACCGTCCGCGATAGCCTCGATGCCAAAGCTCGCATTGCCTTGCGAGAGCGAACTCGTCCCCTTCTGCAACACGGTGACATAGCCGCCGGCATTGGTCGCTTCCGCGCGAATGCCGTCATTGGTGCCAATGGCCGTGCCGAATGCCGGCGGGGTCACGGCATCGTTGAGCACCGCGGCATTGCCGCCCAGTACGTCGATCGCATTGAAGGGCGGGTCGCTGATATTGCCGGTGTTGGTGACAATCGCGAGACCTGTGCCGAGATTGTGGGCGTAGATGCCGTAATTCTGGTTGCCGCCTGTCGAATCGGCGACGCTGATGTTGCCGGAATTGTCGACCGTGACATTTCCCGTCGTATTCCCCAGGGCAAAAATGCCCGCCGCGCCGTCCTGGTTGATGATCTTGCTGGTGAGATTGCCGATATTGCCGTTATTCGTGACGGTGACGTTGCCCGTCGCATTGCCGCTGATGCAGACGATGCCGTACGGCACGCCGCCGGCCATGTTCAGATTGTTGGAGCATACGACGTCGCCGACCACGCCATAGGCCTTGATGCCGCCGAACGCGCCCGGAATGATGGTGACGTTGGTGCCGGGATCGCTGTCCGCGTCGAGATTGACATTGACGCTGCCGCCCAAGCTGATGGCATCGATGGCCCAGCCGGTGCCGCCTTGGACGGTGCCGCTATAGCCGAGCACGCTGACATTGCCATTGCTCATCGCGAAAATGCCGGTGCGCGCGCCGGTGACATTGCCCGAAGTCGTGGCGTTGCCGATGGTGACGATGACTTGGCCGCTGCCGCAGCTGACCGAAGTGGGACCGGCGCAGGTCGAGGCGTCGATGCCGTCGCCCGTCTGATGCGCGCCGGCAATCAGGCCTGCGTTCCAGGGCTGCGAATCGTTTCTTGAGGGCCCGTCCACGCCCGGCGGCGGCACCACAAAGATGAAGTCGCCTGAGGGCGGCGAGGACAGAACTCCCGATACGCTGCTGTTGCCGTCGACGGTCACACTGACCGCCGAACTGGCCCCAGTGGTTACTGCATAAATGCCTGTGTTGCCGCTCTTGTCGCCGCCGCTCGAGGTGACGTTGATACCGCCCGAAGTCGCCGCCCACATGGCGAAGTCGGGCGGATCGATGCTGCCCGACGAATTGATCACGATATTGCCGCTGGTCGATTGCGCGAAGATGCCCGCGCTGCCGGTGCCGCTGACACCGTTGATGTTCGAAGCGAACGGGGTCGTGAGGTTACCGACGAAGATATCGCCGCCATTGGTCGATTGCGCGCGGACGCCATAATTGGACGCCCAGATCGTGCCGGCGGTCGTGCCGAGCACGCTGACCGCCCCGGTCCCCGCATTCACCGCATGAATGCCCTCTGCGGGCTTCACGGTGAGGTTGCCGATGCTGCCATTGCTGGTGACGACGATGTTGTCGTAGTTCGAAGAATTGCCGAGTTCGGCGAAAATGCCCGCCGATCCGCCGCCGGTCGCCCCGGTGATGGCGGTCCCGCTGCTCGTCGTAACCGTAATGCCGTCAACGGCGTGGCTGACATTGCCGCTGCCCAGGCCGTTCTGGCTTTCCGCGCGGATACCGAAGCTCGACCCGAAAATCGTGCCGCTGGTTTGTTGGACGGTAATGGCGCCGGCTTCGTCGCCGCCCAAACCGCTGGTGCGATTCATGCGCGCCCAAATGCCGTAGGTGGCGTTGCCCGAGGTCGTGTTGATGCTGTCATTGGCGGTGACGGAAATGTCGCCGACGAGATTCGTCACTTCCGCGTAAACGCCCGAGCCGGTCCCGGACGTATCCACCAGGCCGTTGGTGACGACGCTTACTCCGCCGCCACCGCGGTTGCTCACGCTAATGCCGTCATTGGTCGAGTTGATCGTATTGGCGGTGACACTCAAAAGGCCTGAGCCGCCTTCGGCGGTGATATTGGCGTGGATGCCATAGCCGCCGACGCGCGAAACTGTGCCGATGCCGCCGGTAAAGTTCACCGTGAGGCAGCCCAAAACGGTGTGCGCGAAAATACCGTCACTGCCCGCGGACGTGATGTCGGTCGCGTTCCCGTCTACGACAACCGAACCGCTGCCAGTGCTCTCGGCATAAATGCCTCTGGAACCAGCACTGACATTGCCCGCGCCGGTATAGACCTGGGCGTTGCCGCCCGCCGTTACATGGATGCCGTCGCCGCCGCCTGAGATGTTGGCCGCGACGATCCGCGCGCTGCTTTGACCCGCACTCGCCGTGCCGGAGGACGTCGAGACGGTGATGCCGTTGTCCGAACCGCCAGTCACATTGCCCAGCGTGTTTACGCGAACGGTGGCGTTTCCGGAACCGTTGGTGCTCGCGTTGATGCCTTTGGTGCCGCCGGAAACGGCGCCCGTCGTATCGACGACGACGTTGGAGCCGTTCGTGGTCGCATTGATGCCGATCGAGGCGTTACCGCTGACATTGCTTGAAAGGTAGACGCTGACATTGCCGCTGGAACTCGTCGCATTGATGCCGAACGTGCTGCCGCTTATCGGCGCGGCGAAGCGGCTTCCCGTGCCGTTGCCGATGAACACATTCCCGCTGGTGGTCGTCGCGGTAATGCCGGTGCCGGCAGCGCCGCTGATGTTGCCGGTGCCATTGCCGAAGATATGCACGAAACCGCTGCCATTGGTCGTCGCGATCACGCCCGAGGCGCCGCCGGTGACATCGGCCGCGTTGTTGATGACGACGGTAACATTGCCGGTTCCGGCGCCGGTGATGGTGTCGCTGATCGCGGTCCCGCTGGCGCTGGCGCCCGCATTGGCGGTGACACCGGCGTCGCCGGTTCCGCCATTGACGTTCAGGATGATCGCCGGATCGCCCTGAATGAGGCCGTTGGCGACAATGCTGATCCCGCCGCCCGTCGACGAAGCATCAATGCCATCGCCCGTCAACGCCGTGACGGCGCCGGTGGTGATGGTGGTCAACCCGGCGCCGGCCGACGTATGGATGCCGTCATTGCTCGCGCCCGAGGAACTGATCGCGGTGACTGTGCCCGCCGTACTGTCGATCGAGATCGTGGCGCAGCCGGTGGTAAGAGCATCGATGCCTTCCGCACCGTTGACCGCGCCCAACGAACCCTGGCTGACATTGACGGTGCCACCGGTCGTGACGACGATATTTCCGCCGGCGGAGTGGTCGTAAATGCCATAGGCGCTGCCTGCGCCGCCGGTGTCCTGGTTGCCGGCATGGACCGCAATGGTGCTGCCGAGCGCCATGGTGACATTGCCGGTGGCATTGCTCGTGGCGTTCACGAAGATGCCCTTGGCGCCGTCGCCGGTGACGTCGATGGCGGTGGTGTTCCCCGTCGTGACCAGAACGGTGCCGCTGCCGCTCGTCGCGCTGATGCCGACGGTGCCGTTCGTCGCCGCCACACCGGCGGTGACGTTATCGAGGGCATGCACCGTTACGGGGCCGGTACCGCTGGTCAAAGCGTCAATGCCGAACGTGCCGCCCGACACGTTTCCGATGGTCCCATTGCCGATGTTCACCAGGACCACGCCGCCAGCGCTCGCAGCGCGAACACCCTCGCCTGTGCTTCCGCTCGTCACATCGGCAAGCGAGTCGATCGTCACCGCGGACGACGCCCCGGTGCCGTTTCCTTCGATGCCGACATGGACGCCGGTCGAGACTACGCTGCCCCCGGCAACGTAGATGTTCACGGCACCGCCGCCCAAACCGAAAATGCCGTCGCCCAACGTACCCTGAATCCGGGCCGCGGTGATACGCGACGTGGCATTACCGATATTGACCGTGCCGCTGCCGCCCGTCGCACTGATGCCATTACCGCCTGACGCGGTGACGTTGCCTGCGGTGTTGACGCGGATGTTGACGGTGTGGGCGCCGACCGTGGTGGCGAGAATGCCGTTGACATCACCCGCGATGGTGCCGCCGCCGACATCGACCAGGACGTTGCCGCCGGTGACGGTGCTGCTGCCGCGGATGCCGTTATGGGTGGCCGAACCGGTGACATTGCCGCTGGTGAAGATACTGATATTTCCGTGGCTCGAAACCCCGATGCCGGCGCCGCCGGTGCCCGTGATGTCGCCGACAAAGCGCGACGCCGTGCTGGTGCCGATGGTTACATCACCCGTGGTCGTGCCCGTGACGTCGATACCGAAACCGCCGGTGCCGGTGACCGTGGACAATCCGGCCGTGTCGGTGATCGAGACGGTGCCCGTCCCGGCAGCGGCCGCCTGAATGGCGTCGCCATTGCCGCCGCTGACATTCCCCTTCGCCACAATCGTGGTCGTGCCCGAACCCACGGCCGATGTGGCAATGCCCCTGATCGAACCGCTTACCGCGCTGTCCGCCGTGACGGAGACAGCACCGTTGCCGCCCTGCGCATTCGCATAGATGCCGTCGCCGCCGGTGCCCGATACCGCGCCCGTCGCATGAATCGTGACGCCGCCGCCGCCGGTTCCATTGCCGTAGATGCCAGTGCCGTTTGTGCCGGTGACGGCTGCCGTATTGAGTGTGATGAGCCCGCTGCCGGTCGTCGTGCCCCGGACGCCGGTGCCGTTGGAGGCAGAGACGTTGCCCGCCGTGACGGTAACCGTGCCGGTGCTGCTGGTCGACGCCAGGATACCGAAGGTGCTGCCCGAAACATTGCCGGCCGTCGTCGTGACCGAAACAACGCCGCCGCCGCTGGTTGCCTTGACGCCTTCCGCGCCGCCGCCATGGACGGTGACGCCCGACGTCGTATCGGTGACAGTCACCGACCCGTTGCCGGTGGTGGTCGCGATGATGCCGGCCGCATTGGTGTTGATGCCGCTCGCGATCGCGACATTGATCTGATTGCTGTTGGCGGCATTGGTGATCGTGGCTTCGATGCCGTTGCTGTTCGCGTCGATGGCGCTGCTCGCGTCTGTCGAAACGTTGATTCCAATATCGGAGCCAAAGCCGGTGCCGAGGCCTGCGGTCGTGGCGAAAATGCCTTTGGCGCTCGAGAAGATCGGCGCGCCCGTCAGCGTGACGCCGATGACGCCGGTATTGGTGGCGTCGACGATCTGGGCGAACACGCCAGAGTTGCCTGTGTGCGTGCCGCTGGTGCCGATGGCCGCATTGGCGTTGATCGTGATGCCGCCCGCCGATCCCGTGCCATTGTTCTGGGTGTAGATGCCGTAACCGCCAGTGGCCGCCAGCGCGCCATTGGACGTAACGGTGATCGCACCGCCGGTCGATGCCACATCGATCGCATTGCCCGTGGCGCTGACGGCCGAGGTGGTGATGTTGGCGATGCCGGTCGCCAGCGAAACATTCACGCCATCGCCGTTGGTGGCGGTGACATTGCCGCTCGTCGTAACGGTGACATTGGCCGAGCCGCTGCCGACCGTCAGGAGCATACCGTTGGCGCCGGTAATCGACGTGCCGGACGTGGAATCCACCAGGATGTTGCCGGTGGTAGTGGTGATCCGAATGCCGTCGCCGGTATTGTTCGCGTCCGAATCGGCATTCAGCGTCGCGTTATTGGTGACGTGAACAGCGACATCGCCGGAGCTGGCAACAGCACCGCCAAAGCCGGTGCCGATATAGATGCCGCCATTGGTGCCGGAGAGGTCGTTATTGGCGTTGTAGGTGACAGTGGCCGAACTGCCCTGGATTTCGATCACGGCGTCGCCGGTCACAATGCCGTTCTGGGTGATCGTCACGGCCCCGGTCGGGTCGCTGACGAAGATCCCCGCGTTGCCCTGGCCAATAATGGACGCGCCGCTGTCGATGGTGATGCTGGTCCCGCCGGTGCCGCCAAATACGTCCAGGCCTATTGTAGAACCCGTGATGTTGCCCGCCGTCTGATGGACCGTGATGAGACCGCCGCTCGCCGAAACCAGGAGGCCCTGGCCGCTCGTATCCGTGATATTGTTGTTGATGGTGGCAGTTACGGTGCCTGAACCGCCCGTGCTTGCATTCACGCCGCCTGCGCCCGCGACACCGTTCTGCGTCAGCGTGATATTGCCGGTTCCGGATGAAAGCCGGACGTCCCACGCCGACCCAGCGACGCCTGTAGAGACGTTGCCGCCGGCAAGGGTGGTGAGGTTGACGGAGCCTGAACCACTCGCCGCAAGGACGATCGCGTCCGCGTCGGTCCCGGTCACGTTGCCGAGGTGAGCGGTGATGTTGCCGTTCACACTCTCCGCAATCACGCCGTAATGCCGGCCCGAAATGTCTTTGGGTGCGTTGATGCCGATCGTGCCGTTGCCGTCGGTCGACAGATTCATGCCGTCATGGCCTGCGCCCGTCGCGGAGATGGTGACTCCGGCCACCGTGTTCGTGAAGTCGACGTCGATGTTCGCGCCGGCGCCGGCGTTGCTGTTCGTGATAGTAATCGCGTTACCGGTGCTCGAGACGACCGTCCCGCCGGTGTTGAAATCCTCCAGAGTAATGCCGTGGGCGTTGGTTCCGTCGAAGCCGCTGATGTTGATGCCGTTGGTCGTGACGATGGAGCCGCCCACAGCTTTGATACTGACCGATACGGCTTGTCCGCTCGCGACCGCGGCATCGACGCCGCTGCTGTAGTCGATGCCGACCAGCGCGCCTGTGCAAAGTTCGTCAACCGACGTCGGATCCGATTGTCCGATCTTGGTGCCCGAGGCGTCCGGTCCGCATCCTGCCGCGACCGCTTCGGTCGGCGATAAGAAGATGCCCGCTAGCGCGGCCATTCCCGTAACAAACGGGATCAATACCATTCGCGCTTTTGCGAGACTTACCTTCGACGCGCCAGAGAGCAAATTGCCACGAAGTGACAGCGCGACAGAGCGGCTTTCCATAGGAACCCCCGAAATAACTCGATCACCCGTTGCAGGTGCGAGCACATGCCCAAATTGAACTACTGAACCCCCGTACACACCCCGAACGTCGCCCCCTCACTCCCAAGGCGGGAGAGAGTCGTCCGGATCGACAGCAATCCTTAACGTCCCGAAATGTCTAGTCAACCTCGGTTCTGTCATACTCGCAGCCTTTTCCGGGCAGACCCGGAATTGGCCTTAGGCCCTAACAAAACCTCAAAAAATTTCCAACTAGTTAAATCGGTTTACCAGTTTACTCTGGGACAATTCCAGTCTGTGGGACCAACATCTTGAGGTTAATGAGAAATTTGGTTAACGGCTGATGTAGGACCGAAGATGTAAGAGGCTGCCCGACATGGCACACAATACTTTGGGGGCCCCCCGCGCCGGGCGGTTTCCTGTGTCGTCGCGGGCACACCAAAAAAATATCCGGGCCCGGCCAAAAGGGAGCGAAAACGGGCAGATCGGGACGGGAAAGACCGGCGGGAGACGATTCGAGCGGCAGCCCCGGAAAGTTGGCGAGCCCGGATGGGATTGAACCATCGACCCTCTGATTAAAAGTCAGATGCTCTACCACTGAGCTACGGGCTCTCGCGCGACGGGTGTAAGGCGGCGCTGCGCAAGGGTCAACCGTCGCCGTCCGGGTTCGCATTCGCACGATAGCGAAAGAGAAACTGTTCGGAGAAACGCTGCGCGATTCCGTTCATCGCCGCGTCGCGGAACGCACGCATCACGTCCTGGAAGAACGCGAGATTGTGCCAGGTGAGCAGCATCGACGCGATGATCTCTCCGGCCTTCACCACATGATGCAGATAGGCGCGCGAATAGGATCTGCACGCGGGGCACCGGCACGTTTCATCGAGCGGCGAGCCATCCTCGGCATGGCGCGCATTGCGCAGATTGAGCGGGCCGTCCCAGGTAAACGCCTGACCGTTGCGGCCCGAACGCGTCGGCAGCACGCAATCGAACATGTCGATGCCCCGCAACGCCGCGCCGACGATGTCGTCGGGCTTGCCGACACCCATCAGATAGCGCGGGCGGTCCTTCGGCAGATGCGGCAGCGTGCCCTCCAGGACATCGAACATCAGCGCCTGGCCCTCGCCGACGGCGAGCCCGCCCACCGCATAACCGTCGAAGCCGATTTCCACGAGCTGTTCCGCCGAGCGCCTGCGCAATGCTGGGTAGACGCCGCCCTGCACGATGCCGAAGCAGGCGCGACCTGGCTGCTCGCCGAAGGCAAGCTTCGAGCGCGCGGCCCAGCGCATCGACAGCGCAAGCGATTTTTCGATTTGCTCTTCGCTCGATGGGTAGGGGGCGCATTCGTCCAGCACCATCTGGATGTCCGATCCCAGAAGCCGCTGAATCTCCATCGCGCGTTCGGGCGAAAGGAAATGTTCCGAGCCGTCGATGTGAGAGCGGAAGCGCACCCCCTCTTCGCCGAGCTTGCGCAAGGACGACAGCGACATCACCTGGAAGCCGCCGGAATCGGTCAGGATCGGACCTGGCCAGTTCATGAAGGTGTGCAAGCCGCCAAGCCGCGCGATGCGTTCCGCGCCTGGGCGCAGCATCAGATGATAGGTGTTGCCGAGCACGATATCGGCGCCGGTCTCGGCCACGTTTTCGGGCAGCATCGCCTTGACGGTGGCCGCGGTCCCCACGGGCATGAAGGCGGGCGTGCGAATTTGGCCGCGGGGCAGCGTGAGGATACCGGTGCGCGCGTCGCCGTCGGTCGCAAGAATGTCGAATTGCAACTCACTCATCTTGACGCCCTGAACAAAAGACACGCGTCGCCATAGGAATAAAAGCGGAAGCGGGCGGCAATGGCTTCCGCGTAGGCCGCTTTCATCGCCTCGGTGCCCGCGAACGCGCACACCAGCATGAACAGAGTCGAGCGCGGCAGATGAAAATTGGTGAGCATCACGTCCACGCATTTGAAACGGTAACCCGGCGTGATGAAGATCGCCGTCTCGCCGCGGAACGGATGAAGCCGGCCTTCATCGTCGGCAGCCGTTTCGAGCGTTCGCAATGCGGTCGAGCCCACTGCCACGATGCGCCCGCCCGCCGCGCGCGCGGCGTTGAGGGCGTCCGCCGTCTCGGGCGTCAGCTCGGCCCATTCGGTGTGCATCTTGTGGTTTGCGGTATCCTCCGCACTCACCGGCAGGAACGTGCCCGCCCCGACATGCAGCGTGACTTGGGCGCGCGCGATGCCGCGTTCCCGCGCCCGCTCAAACAGCTCAGGCGTGAAATGCAAACCCGCTGTCGGCGCGGCAACCGAACCGGGCTCATCGGCGAAGATCGTCTGATAATCGGCGCGGTCGCTCGCATCGGGCTTGCGTTTTCCCGCGATATAGGGCGGCAGCGGCATCTCGCCCTCGGCGGCAATGGCGGCATCGAGGTCGGCGCCGCCAATGTCGAAGGCGATTTCGATTTCGCCGCCGTCGCGCGCAGCAACGATTCCGGTAAGGGTCGCGCCGAGCACGATTCTGTCGCCGGGCTTCAACCGTTTCGCCGGGCGCACAAAGGCGCGGAACGCGGCAGGCGAAACCCGTTTGTGCAGGGTCGCTTCGATCTTCGCGTTGTGTCCTGTTTCATCGCGCGCGAGACGCCGTCCGTTGAGACGCGCCGGGATCACCTTGGTGTCGTTGACCACCAGCACATCGCCCGCGCGCAACAGTTCGGGAAGATCATGCACGGTTCTGTGCTCGCGCGTGCCGTTCTCGCGGACCACCAGGAGGCGCGCCGCATCGCGCGGGCGAGCAGGGCGCAGCGCGATCAGTGCGTCGGGCAGCTCGAAATCGAATTCATCGACCCGCATGGGGATTCGTGCCGCTCATGCTTCGACAAGCTGAGATTGAGGAATTCCTGCAATCCCGGGCTTCATCCCACACTTTTCAGCACCGCGGCCACGATACGGTCTTGCGTCGCTTCGTCGAGATAGGGATGCATCGGCAGGCTGACCACGCTCGTGCTCAATGCTTCGCTGACCGGAACGGGCGCGCTCGGAAAATGCGCGTAGGCGCGCTGGCGCGACAGCGGAATGGGGTAATAGACCGCGGTCGGAATGTTCTCGTCCTTGAGATCGGCTTGCAGCTTGGAGCGGTCTTCGACGCGGATGGTGTATTGCGCCCACACCGATTGCGCGCCGTCGATCACGCGGGGCACCACGATGCGGTTGCTGTTTCCGAGAAGCGCGTTGTAGCGCCGCGCAATCCGTTCGCGTGCGGCGATCTCGTCTTCGAAGATCTTCAGTTTCTCGATCAGCACCGCAGCCTGGATCGTGTCGAGCCTGGAGTTCACGCCGATGCGCGCATGTTCGTAACGATCCGTACCCTGACCATGTGAGCGGATCGAGCGCAACACGGCGGCAAGCGCATCGTCATCGGTGAAGCAGGCGCCGCCATCGCCGTAACAGCCAAGCGGTTTCGCCGGAAAGAAGCTCGTCGCGGCAGCATCGCCGATAGCGCCGGTACGCACGCCGTCAAACGTCGCGCCAAACCCTTGGGCGGTATCGCACAGCATGAACAGCTTCTCGCGTCTCGCGATTGTCCCGAGCTTCCGGTAATCGGCGGGCTGGCCGAACAGATCGACCGGGATCACCGCCTTGGGCGCCAGCGCCGCGTCGCGCTTGACCATCGCAATCGCCGCATCGAGACTTTGCGGGTCCATGTTGAACGTGTCTTCCAGCACGTCCACGAACACCGGCGACGCACCCGCGAGCGCCACCACTTCGGCCGTCGCCGCAAAAGTGAAGGACGGCACGAACACCGCATCGCCCGGCCCGATGTTCCAAGCCTTCAGTATAAGGAGCAATGCGTCGGTGCCGTTGGCGCACGCGACCGCATGTTTCACGCCGGCAAACGAAGCGAGCTGCTGCTCCAGCGCGGCGACTTGCGGGCCTAGAACCCATTGCCCGCCTTCGACCGCGTCTTGAATCGCGCGGTTCAGCGGCTCGCCCAGCCGTTTGCGCTGAGCCTGCAGGTCGATAAAGGCAATGGTTTCGGGCACCGCAGTCCTATTTGTCATGGCCCGATTCAATCGGGCCATCCAGCAGGCGCGCGTCGCGCCAAGAGAGTCCTCCATCGCCTGGATGGCCCGCTGTCGCGGGCCATGACAATGGAGAGATTCGTTCGCTTGCTATCATCCCACTTTCAGGAGCCGCAAATCACGCGATGTGACGTTTCGTTTCGCGCACCGCCATTACGGCAGCGTCATACTGATGACCTTGTCGGGATCGACCACCTGGCCGTTGTTGCTGTCGCTGCCCTTCTTCACCGCATCGATGTGTTCCATGCCTTCGATCACGCGGCCCCAGACCGTGTATTTCCCGTCGAGCCACGGGGATTCTTCGAAGCAGATGAAGAACTGGCTGTTCGCCGAATCCGGGCTGCTGCTCCTCGCCATGGCGCAGGTACCGCGCACATGCGGCTCGCGCGAGAACTCGGCGCGCAAATTGGGTTTCTTCGATCCGCCCGTGCCTGTGCCTGTGGGATCGCCGGTCTGCGCCATGAAGCCCGGAATCACACGATGGAAGACCACGCCATTATAGAACCCTTCGCCGGTCAGTTCCTTGATCCGCTGCACATGCAGGGGCGCGAGATCGGGCCTCAGCTCGATGGTGACGCGTCCGGTCTTCAATTCCATGATGACGGTATTTTCCGGATCAGCCATGTAAACCTCCTGTTGTGAATTGGCCAATAAATCGGCCGCGTGCGTTTGGTTCCCGCCGGAGCCTTATGGGGTCAGGCGCTTCGCCATGAAAACGCTCAGCGGCGCATCGGGGTAATTGCCGAACCGGTCGCATCGCACATAGCCCGATTGTTCATAGGTCCGAGCCGCGGCCGGCGACCGGACGCCGGTTTCGAGTCTGACGTCGGAAAATCCCAACCCTCGCGCGAGCGCTTCGAGCGCGGCAACGATCCGCCGCGCGAGCCGCCGGCCGCGTGCTTCGGGAATGACGAAGATGCTCTTGAGCTCGGCGTAGCCGGAATGCTTTTGCAATGCGCCGCAAGCCACCGCGACGCCGTTCTCGCGCGCCATCAAAAAGATCACATCGTCGCTGACGTGATCCTCGGTAGGAATACGGAAACACGCCTCGGGCGGATAGAGGCTGTCGAGTTCCGCATCGCGCGCGGACAGGAGCGCAATCGCTTCCGGCGAATCCGGGCGCTCCTGTTCGATGACGATTGCGGTCTCCGCCAGCATTTCAGGATTTCTTCCTCGCCGCAAAACGCTGCTTCAGCGCTTCGGCCACGGCAGGCGTGGTGAAGGGCGCGACGTTGCCGCCGAAGGAGGCGATCTCCTTCACCAGCCGCGACGCGATCGCCTGATGCCGCGGATCGGCCATCAGGAACACCGTCTCGATTTCGGGGTCCAGCCGCTGATTCATACCGACCATCTGGAACTCATATTCGAAATCGGAAACCGCACGTAAGCCGCGGATGATCACGCGCGCACCGATCTGGCGCGCGAACTGGATGAGCAGCGATTCAAAGCTCTCCACAGTGATCACCGCACGCCCGTCGCCAGACAGATACGCCGTCTCGCACTGCATCATGGCGATGCGCTCTTCGAGCGTGAACACCTGGGTCTTGGAGGGATTGTTGGCTATGCCGATGATGAGCCTGTCCACCAGCTTCACCGCGCGCGAGACGATGTCGAGATGGCCGAGCGTCACCGGATCGAAAGTGCCGGGATATAGCCCGATGCGTTCGCCGCTCATAGGTCACACAGACTTGATCCTCCCCCTGAAAGGGGGAGGTCGGAGAGCGAAGCGCTCCGGGTGGGGGGCATTGCGATCATGCGGCGAATTCCTTCCAAAACATCATCCATATCGGTCAGCAGATGGTGATTGGAGAAACGGATCACGCGAATGCCTCTGCGGCGAAGACGGCGCGTCCTCGCCAGATCATAGGCGATTGCCGCGTCGCTTCCGTGCTGATCCCCGTCCAACTCAACGGCTAATCGTATCGCCGCACAATAGAAATCCAAAACGTAGGGACCGACGGGATGCTGACGGCGAAAAGAGAGACCGTCCAATTTTGCGTCACGCAGGCGCGCCCAAAGCTTTCGCTCCGCGACTGTCGCGTTCACGCGCAAATCGCGAGCAAATCTCGTCTTGGCGGCTGTTCGATTGAAGCGCGTCTTAGAACCGTTCTTGCGAGAGGAGGATAGACCCCCACCCGAGCCGCTAATGCGGCTCGTCCTCCCCCTTTCAGGGGGAGGCGTAATCGGGTCCGCGCTCATTCTTCTCCCTCGCCAGAGGTTTCCGCGATCCGTTCGACCGAGACCACGCGTTCGCCTTCCTCCACGCGGAAGAGGGTGACGCCGCCTGCCCCGCGACGCTGGATGCTGATCGAGGCGACGGGCACGCGAATGATCTTGCCTTGATTGGTGATCAACATCAGATCGTCGCTCTCTTCCACCGGGAACGCCGCCACGATGGCGCTGTTCTTGGCCCCCATCGCCATCCCGACGATCCCCGATCCGCCACGGCCGGTGACGCGGTATTCGTAAGCGCTGGTGCGCTTGCCGAAGCCCTGTTCGGACACCGCCAGCACCAATTGCTCGCGCGCCCCCAATTCCGCATAGCGTTCGGGCGACAACACGGCTTCTTCGGTGCCCTCGTCGGCTTCTTCTTCGACGGGGGCCTCGGCTTCCTCGCCTGCGCCTTCCTCTTGAGCTTTGAGCACGGCAGAAGCCTGGCGCAGATAGGCGCGCGCTTCGGCCGCCGTCGCATCGCCGTGGCCGAGCAGGGCCAGGCTCACGATTTCATCGCCCTCGGCAAGCTTGATGCCGCGCACCCCGGTGGATTCGCGTCCCTTGAACACGCGGATATCCGTCACGGCAAAACGAATGCATTTGCCGCTGCGGGTCGTCAGCAGCACATCGTCCTTGTCCGTACACAGAGAAACCCCGACGATGCCGTCTCCGGACTCGAGCTTCATCGCGATCTTGCCGGTCTTATGGATATTGGCGAAATCGGAAAGCTCGTTGCGGCGCACATCGCCCGACTTGGTCGCGAAAAGAACCTGCAGCCGGTCCCAGGTGCTTTCGTCTTCGGGGAGCGGCAGGACCGTGGTGATGCGCTCGCCTCCCTGCAAGGGGAGCAGGTTCACCATCGCCTTGCCGCGGCCCTGAAGTCCGCCTTCCGGCAGCCGCCAGACCTTCATCCGGTACACCATGCCGATCGACGAGAAGAACAACAGCGGCGCGTGCGTGTTGGCGGCGAAGATATGGGTGACGAAATCCTCTTCGCGCGTCGCCATGCCGGCGCGGCCTTTGCCGCCCCTGCCCTGCACGCGATACTCAGCCAAGGGCGTGCGCTTGATGTAGCCGGCGTGGGTGACGGTGACCGCCATCTCCGCCCGCTCGATTAGGTCTTCGTCCTCGAACTCGATCTCGGCCTCGACGATCTCGGTCCGGCGCGGTGTCGCGAATTCGTCGCGGATGGAGGTCAGTTCCTCCTTGATGATCGCGAGCACCCGCGGGCGGGAGCGCAGAATATCGAGGTAATCGACGATGGCGCGTCCGAGCTTCTCCACCTCTTCGGCGATTTCCGAAATGCCCAGCGCAGTCAGCCGCGCCAGCCGGATTTCGAGGATGGCTTTGGCCTGTTCCTCGGTGAGGCGGATGGTGTTTTCTTCCGTCACCATGTGGCGGGGATCGGCGATCAGAGCCACCAGAGGCGCCACGTCCTTGGCCGGCCAGGCGCGCTCCATCAATTGCTCTTTGGCGGTCCCGCTGTCGGGGGCTGCGCGGATCAGGGCGATCACCTCTTCGATATTGGCGACTGCGATGGCAAGTCCGACCAGCGTGTGGCCGCGGTCGCGCGCCTTGGTCAGATCGTAGCGCGTGCGGCGCGTCACCACCTCTTCGCGGAAGAACACGAAGGCCGCAATCATCTCCTTCAGATTCATCAGCTGCGGACGCCCGCCATTCAGCGCCAGCATGTTGACGCCGAAGCTCGTCTGCAGCTCCGAGAACCGGTAGAGCTGGTTCAGCACGACCTGCGACGACGCATCGCGCTTCAGCTCGATCACCACGCGCATGCCGTGGCGGTCGCTTTCGTCATGGATTTCGGAGATGCCCTCGACGCGCTTTTCGCGCACCAGTTCCGCGATGCGCTCCTGCATGCGGGCTTTGTTCACCTGATAGGGAATCTCGGTGATGATGATGGCTTCGCGATCCTTGCGCACTTCCTCGATGTGCAGCTTGGCGCGCATCAGCACCGAGCCGCGGCCACGGGCGAGCGCCGCGCGCGGCGCCATACGGCCGATGATCAGCGCCCCGGTCGGGAAATCCGGCCCCGGCACGATCTCGGTCAGCGCCTCGATGCCGATCGAAGGATCCTCGATATAGGCGAGGCTCGCATCGATCACCTCGCCCAGATTGTGCGGCGGCACATTGGTCGCCATGCCGACGGCGATGCCGCCCGCGCCGTTGACCAGCAGATTGGGAAAGCGGGCCGGCAGCACCAGGGGCTCGTGCTCGGAGGCATCGTAATTGTCCTGGAATTCGACGGTATCCTTTTCCAGGTCCTCGGTCAGCGCGTGGGCCGCCTTGGCCCGGCGGACTTCGGTGTAGCGCATGGCGGCCGGGGGATCGCCGTCGACCGAACCAAAGTTCCCCTGCCCGTCGATCAACGGCAGGCGCATGGAGAAATCCTGCGCCAGCCGCACCAGCGCGTCATAGACCGCCTGATCGCCGTGCGGGTGGTATTTGCCGATCACGTCGCCGACGATGCGCGCCGACTTGCGGTACGCCTTGTTCCAGTCGTTGCCGTTCTCGTGCATCGAATAGAGGATGCGCCGGTGCACGGGCTTCAACCCGTCGCGCACATCGGGGAGCGCGCGCGACACGATCACGCTCATCGCGTAATCGAGATACGAGCGCTTCAGCTCGCTTTCGATGGCGACCGGATTGATATGTCCGCCGGCCGGGCCGCCGCTGACGGGAGGCGCACCGCCCGAGGGCGGGCCGCCGCCTTCACCGGCTTGGGTTTTGTCTTCGCTCAAACTGTGATCTCTACGGCCCCCGCGCAAACCCGCGAGGACCTGTTCCTGAAGAGGGGATTAGCATTTGGCTTTCGATTCGAACAGCCCGGCGAAGTTCCACATCAGCGGCCCAAAAGCCGCCGCATTTCGGCGAGCACGAGGTCGATGTCATAGGCGTACATGCGCCGCCCGCTTTGACGATCGATGTAACCGAAGGTGATGCCCAGAACCGCGCCGGTTTCCGCATCCACCACCGGGCCGCCGGAGAAGCCGCCGCCGGCATTGGCGTCGAACACCAGCGCCCGTTGCTCAGCACAGCCCTCGCAGCGCGCCGGCACATGTTCGTCCAGAGCCGACACGGTGCCGCGCGCTTCGCGCAGGTCCTCCGACATGCCCTGCCCGTATGCGATCACCGGTTCGCCGGCCCGCGCCTTGGCGGTCGGGGGAGCAATGTCGTCGTCGCTGCGGAAGAACAGGAGATCGTAATCCCGCGAGCGCGCCAGAAGCCGCTCCTTGGGGATCAGATTGAGATTGTGATCGTTGGTCACCGCCACATGGGGCGCGACATTAAGTCCGGCGCCCCAGCGCGAGCGCAGGAAATCCTCGCGCTGGACCAGCGGGACATAGGCCGCCATCAGATGCGGCTCCACGAAGCCGTTTGAATGCATGCCCGCCGAGCAGCCGGAGAGGGCCTGCCCCAGCAGCAAAACCCCGGCAATCCAGAAGCGCCGCACCAAATCTCCCGTCCTTGGCCTCCGTTGCCGAAGGCCGGGCGCGATTATCAGAACGGAATCTCGTCGTCGAGATCGTCGCGCTGGAAGCTGCGGCCCCCTTCGGCGGCGCCCGCCATGGCGGGACGTTCGCTACGCTCGCCCCCGCCCTCGCCGCGGCCGTCCAGCATGGTCAGCTCACCGCGATATTTCTGGAGCACGATTTCGGTGGAATATTTCTCCGCCCCATCCTTGTCGGTGTATTTGCGCGTCTGAAGCTGGCCCTCGATATACACCTTGGCGCCCTTTTTCAGATATTGCTCGGCCACTTTCGCGAGGTTTTCGTTGAAGATCACTACGCGATGCCATTCGGTCTTCTCCTTGCGCTCGCCGCTCGCCTTGTCCCGCCAGGATTCCGAGGTGGCGATGGAAAGATTGACCACGGGATCGCCCGAGGTCAGACGCCGCACCTCGGGATCGCGCCCGAGATTGCCGACCAGGATCACCTTGTTGACGCTGCCCGCCATCCCCATCTCTCCTTTGCTGAATTTCCAATCTAGCGTCCGGTGTTCCCGCACACTACCCGCGTGGGATACTTGTCCACGCCATTTGTCGGGTTCCGCTTCTTAGCATATGTTCTCTCTTTGTTCTAGACCCTGAATCAAGCCAAAGCCGGGCCGGAGATGGCGCTTGCGGGGTTCATCGGCGGTCGCCATAGCTAGGCTCTTTGGCTTTTGGATCAAGGAATGCAGAAAACCATCTCGGTGCGCGGTGCGCGCGAACACAATCTGAAGAACGTCGACGTCGACATCCCGCGCGACCGGCTTGTGGTCATCACGGGCCTCTCCGGCTCGGGCAAGTCCTCGCTCGCCTTCGACACCATCTATGCCGAAGGCCAGCGGCGCTATGTCGAGAGCCTGTCGGCCTATGCGCGCCAATTCCTGGAGATGATGCAGAAGCCCGACGTCGATCACATCGACGGCCTGTCGCCCGCCATTTCTATCGAGCAGCGCACCACGTCGAAGAATCCGCGTTCGACCGTCGGCACGGTGACGGAAATCTACGATTATCTGCGCCTGCTCTTCGCACGCGCCGGTATCCCCTATTCGCCTGCGACCGGCCTTCCCATCGAGAGCCAGACCGTGAGCCAGATGGCCGACCGCATCCTGGCGCTCCCCGAAGGCACGCGGCTCTATCTGCTTGCCCCCATCGTGCGCGGGCGCAAGGGCGAGTACCGAAAGGAACTCGCCGAGCTCCAGAAAAAGGGGTTCCAGCGCATCAAGGTGGACGGGAAGCTCTATGAGCTCGGCCAAGTGCCCGCGCTCGACAAGAAGCTGAAGCATGACATTGAGGTGGTCGTCGACCGCGTGGCGGTTAAGCCTGACCTCGGCAACCGGCTGCCGGAATCCATCGCGACCGCGCTCGATCTGGCCGAAGGACTGCTGGTCGTCGAATTTGTCGATGAAAAGGACAAAGGCGAGCCCAGGCAGCTGCTGATGTCATCCAAATTTGCTTGCCCGGTGTCCGGTTTCACCATTCCGGAAATCGAACCCAGGCTGTTCTCCTTCAACAATCCGCATGGCGCCTGCCCGGAATGCGACGGGCTCGGCTCGAAGCTCTATTTCGACCCCGCCATGGTGGTGCCCGACGAAAGCCTGCCCTTGCGCAATGGCGCCATTGCGCCGTGGTCGCGCTCATCCTCGCCTTATTATCTCCAGACGCTCGACGCCATCGCGCGCCATTACAAGGTGGGCCTCAACACGCCGTGGGAAGACCTGCCGAAAAAGGTGCGCGACGCGATCCTGTTCGGCTCCGGCGAAGAGGAGATCAAATTCTCCTATGACGACGGCGCGCGCCGCTACGACATCAAGAAGCCGTTCGAAGGCGTCGTCGCCAACATGGAGCGGCGCTACAAGGAATCCGATTCCGCCTGGGTCCGCGAAGAGCTGGAGCGCTACCAATCGCAGAGCCCGTGCGAGGTTTGCCACGGCTACCGCCTGAAGCCGGAAGCGCTGTGCGTGAAGATAGCAGGCCGCCACATAGGCCAGGTGTGCGAATTGTCGATACGCGCAGCCGACCGCTGGTTCGCCGAGCTGGACACGCAGCTTAACCCGACGCAGAAGGAAATCGCCGCGCGAATCTTAAAGGAAATCCGCGCCCGGCTGCTGTTCCTGAACAACGTCGGGCTGGAATATCTGACGCTGGCGCGGTCCTCGGGCACGCTGTCCGGCGGCGAGAGCCAGCGCATTCGCCTGGCCTCGCAGATCGGCTCGGGGCTCTCCGGTGTGTTGTACGTGCTGGACGAACCCTCCATCGGGCTGCATCAGCGCGACAATCAGCGTCTCCTGGATTCGCTCAAAGGTCTGCGCGATCTCGGCAACACGGTGATCGTGGTCGAGCACGACGACGAAGCCATCCGTACCGCCGATTATGTCATCGACATGGGACCGGGCGCGGGCATCCATGGCGGCTCGGTCATCGCCGAAGGCGTGCCCGACGAAATCATGCGCAATCCCAACAGCATCACCGGGCAATATCTTTCCGGCGCGCGCGAGATTCCGATTCCCCAGAAGCGCCGGCGCGCCGCGCATAATCGCTGGCTGAAAGTGGTGGGCGCGACCGGGAACAATCTGAAAAGCGTCACTGCCGAAATACCGCTCGGCACCTTCACCTGCATCACGGGCGTATCCGGCGGCGGCAAATCCACGCTGACCATCGAAACGCTGTACAAGGCTGTGGCGCGCCGCCTCAACAATGCGCGTGAGCATCCGGCACCCCACGAGAAAATTCTCGGGCTCGAATTCCTCGACAAGGTGATCGACATCGACCAATCGCCGATCGGGCGCACGCCGCGCTCGAACCCGGCCACCTATACCGGGGCCTTCACGCCGATCCGGGAATGGTTCGCCGGACTGCCGGAGGCCAAGGCACGCGGCTATGGGCCAGGGCGGTTCTCCTTCAACGTGAAGGGCGGACGCTGCGAAGCCTGCCAGGGCGACGGCGTGATCAAGATCGAGATGCACTTCCTGCCCGACGTCTATGTGCAATGCGACGTATGCGGAGGAAAGCGCTACAATCGCGAAACGCTGGAGGTGAAATTCCGCGGTCTCTCCATCGCCGACGTGCTCGACATGACGGTGGAAGCGGGCGCCGAACTGTTCAAGGCGGTGCCGGCCATCCGCGAGAAGCTCGATACCCTGACGCGGGTGGGGCTCGGCTACGTCAAGGTGGGCCAGCCGGCGACGACGTTATCGGGGGGCGAAGCCCAGCGTGTGAAGCTCGCCAAGGAATTGTCCCGCCGCGCCACCGGGCGCACCTTGTATATTCTCGACGAGCCGACCACGGGGCTGCATTTCGAGGATGTGCGCAAATTGCTGGAGGTGCTGCAGGAACTGGTGGAGACGGGCAACACGATCGTGGTGATCGAGCACAATCTGGAGGTCATCAAGACGGCCGACTGGATCGTGGACCTCGGCCCCGAGGGCGGCGAAGGCGGGGGCGAAATCATCGCATCCGGCACGCCGGAAGAGGTCGCGAAAGTCGCGCGCTCTTATACCGGGCACTATCTGAAAGCGATGCTGAAAAAGCACACCCGCGCCGCAGCGGCGGAGTGACGTAGAACTGGCGCTGATTTGTGATATGTTTCTGATATGACAAAGCTTGAAGACATAGAAAACGCCGTCGAGGCGCTTCCACCAGACAAGCTCGCGAAGTTTCGGGCTTGGTTCGAGGCTTTCGAATCCGCTCGGTTCGATGAGAAGATCGAACGCGATGCGCGCAGCGGCAAACTCGACCAACTAGCCGAGGACGCCCTTCGCGACCATCGTGCCGGACGCTCGCGCGAGCTGTGAGGCATTTTGCCAGCCCTGCGTTCTGGCAATGCTATGAGGGCCTATCGCCTCGGGTACGTGCACTCGCAGATAAGAACTATGCCCTCCTCAAGGATGATCCCAAGCATCCTTCACTGCATTTGAAGAAGACTGGCCGCTTCTGGAGTGTCAGGGTGGGATTGGGGCATCGCGCACTCGGCACGGATTCAGAAGATGGAATCCTCTGGTTTTGGATTGGATCGCATGCCGAATACGACGCGTTGCTAGCCTGAACCTGAAGGGGGTAACACGTAATTGTCCCCTCCCCCTTCCGCAAAACCTCCGCGGAAATTCTGCGAAATTCGCGCGCGGAAAAATAGTTTTCCCCCTCCCTGAAACCATCCCCATATCCATCCATGCCGGAGCCCGATGAGGGGCGTTGTCGACCGTTCTCAACGCGGGCGCCGGCCGGCGTTCGCGCTTTGCCGGAGGCATAACGGGCTTTCGGCAAACGCGAAGGTGGGCGTACCCAAACCCCGCGTGAGTCCTTCAGCAAGGTGGGCGCGGGCCGGTATCCGCTGGAGCCGCTTGTTCCGGGTGTCCCAGGCATCGTGTCCCGGGCCCCCGCCGAATCCCGGATCTATCCGGGGCCAACGGCGAAAGGAATATGCGGGTCCGTCTCACCCAAAATCGCCGGGCGTGAGGTGCGTGCAGCGCACCTTTTTCGAACAATTGTGGCAGCGAATGCATGCGCCTCACGCCGCCCCCTCTTGCCTCGCGCAGCCAGCCCCGCGCGCGAGAAACATTCCCGCACGCCCGCAATGCAGAGAGTCAACTCAATCGCAAGGTCCGTCGCCAACCGCAAATGCTTCCGGCCGCAAGCCCGCTTCAGCGCGAGTCCACATGGCGCGATAGGTCGCTTCCAGATTGCGCGTGAATCGAGCCGTGTCGAACAACGGCGCGGTCGCGCGATTCTCGGCCAGCGTACGGCGGATGACGGCAAGCCGCTGCGGATCCTGCGCCAGATGCAGCGCGGCGGCTTCATATTCCGCGAGCGAATGCGCGACCAACTCGGGCAGGCCGATTGCTGTAAACAGGCTCGCCGCGACGCGGCCCGCGAACGTCCCGCCGGCGCATGTGAGCACGGGAAGCCCCGCCCACAGCGCATCGCTCGCGGTCGCATGAGCGTTGTGCGGAAATGTGTCGAGGAAGATATCCGCAAGCCGCAACCGCGCGAGGTGATCGGCGGGCGACGGAAGATAGTCCGCAAACACCAGCCGTTCGGCCGCAACTCCGCGCACCGCCGCTTCGCGCCGCAAATTCGAGCGCGCGGGCTCGCCCGTTTGCGCGAGCCACAACACGCTCTCCGGAACGCGCAACAGCAGCCGCATCCAGATGTCGAACATTTGGGGCGTGAACTTCCGTGTCAGATTGAACGAGCAGAACACGAAACCGGCCGCGGGAAGGCCCATCTCCTCGCGCGCCGGAACCGCGCTCGAAATCAGCCGCTTCGCATCGCTGCATTGATAGAGGTCGGGCAGATAGACGATCTTCTCGTTGTAATGAACCTGATCGCGCGGCGGAATGACGACGCGGTCCGCGATCAGATAATCATATCCGGAGAGCGCCATCGTCCCCGGGTAACCCAGATAGTTCACCTGCACGGGCGCGGGCCGATAGGCAAGAATGCCGGTTCGCGCCCCTTGCGTGAAACCCTGAAGATCGACGGCGATGTCGATTTCCAGCTCGCGCAACAGCGCGGCGGCTTCGCCATCGCCGATCTCTTCGACATCGACGAAGCGATCGCAGGCCGCTTCCAATCTTGTGCGCATCGGATCGCCCTCTGCGCGCGCAAACGATATCCCGGTGATTTCGAACCCGTTGCGGTCGTGCTCTTCGATGACCCCGGCAATCAAGGACGCGACGGGATGGGTGCGAAAATCCGCGGACAGATAGGCAACACGGATTTTCTCGTGCGCGTAGCGTTCGCCGCGCCAGAGAGGCTCGCGCGCATCGTTGCGCGTTTCCTTGACGAACATTTCGGTGCATCGCCTGACGATGCCGGAATCGCCGCTCAGCGTGAGCGCGGTAAACGGTTCGGCCACCATGACGCCTTGCGCGACGCCCGCGGCAAATCTCCGGCACCCCTCCTCCCATCCGCCCCAATCGCAGGCCCACGCTTTCGCGTAGAGATAAATGCCGAGCGCGTAAGGGTGACGGGGATCGAGCGCCATCGCTCGCCGGTAGCTCGCCATGGCTTCGTCATAGCGATTGAGATCGAGCAGCGTATTGCCGAGACCCATATGAAATTGGGCCGCCTCGGGCCGGGCTGCGATCGCTCTCGCAAAACACGCAAGCGCCTCTTCGTGGCTTTTCAGCTCTTGCAGCGCCAGGCCGCAATTGTAATAGGCGTCGGCAAAACCCGGCCTCAGCGCGATCGCCCGCCGATAGCTCGCAACCGCTTCCGGAAGACGCCTGAGGTTCGTCAGCGCATTGGCGCGATTGCAATAGGCGTCGGCAAAACCCGGATCGAGGGCGATGGCGGCATCGAAACTCTCCAGCGCCGCCTCGGGGCGTTTCAGCTCCCGCAAGACGATACCCTGGCTGTTGAGCGCATGAGGCTGCCGCGGATCGCGGTCGAGCGAGCGGGCAATAAGAACCAGCGCCCCATCGTAATCGCCGCGCTGCGCCCGAATCGTCCCCAGCATGGCGAGCGCCATCGCGTGGTGCGCATCGGCCGCCAGAACCGCATCGTACAGCCGGGCCGCTTCATCGAGGCGCCCGGCGCCATGCAAGCCCAGCGCCTGCTGCAACAGCGCGTTCGCATTCGCCTCCGGGCGGTCAGAGCTTGCCACCCGCACCTCGCTGCAACGCTTTCGAAGACGCCCGAACCGGCGTTGTTATTTCATCGCCGCCGCCAATTTGGCGGCTCCCGCTTCGGCGCAGGCATTGTCCTTGTCGCCGCCCGGCGCTCCAGAGACGCTCATCGTGGCGACAGTCTCGCCGCCCACCTTGACCGCCACGCCACCGCCAAAGGGAGTGAGATCGGGGTCGCCTTCGAAAACCTGCGGCGGACGCGGCGGAGACCCGGGCGGCAGCGGCGGCGGCGGCGTGAAGTTGATCGACTTGCCGTATTCCAGCGAGCTCATGTTCTTGTGCAGCACCGTGTAGGCCTTGCGGCGCGCGACATCGACCGTGCCGGCGCCAGCGCCGTTGCGCAGCACCACGACCGGAATCAGGTTGGTGTCCGCGACCATGGCCGTGACCTTGTAACCATTGCCCATGCAGGTATCGACGGCGGTCCGGGCGGCCTGGAGCGCAACATCCAGCGGAATGGGTTTCGCGGTGGGCGCGGCTTGCGCGGCGGCGACGGACGCCAAAAGAGCGGCGCTTATCAGGGCAACAGAGCGGATCATGGGTTTCCTCACTTGGCGAATGCGGCAATCGCAATAAGGGCTGGCACAATAGCGGCTGGGCCGTGTCACAACAATCGCGTCTATGCGGGTTCGGCCACGAAGATGTGCGCGGGCGTCGGTCTCGTCGCACCGCCGTCGCGGTCGGGCACCGATGTCCGGCGCTCGTGGTCGATGCGGCGGACGATGCGAAAACCGGCCGTGTCGAAGACACGCTCCACATGATCGGGACTGATGATCGCGTCCAGCCAGCGAGGCTGCGATTCGACATAGGCTTCCAGCCGGGAGCGAAACCTGTCTTCGCTTTCGGGGAGCCCGATCCCTTGCGAGGAAAGCGCCTCGAAAATGCGCGCCGCGTAATGCGACAGCGGCACTCCCGGCGTGGGCGCGGCAGGCAGGCTGTGGGCCAGGATCAACACGCCTCCTGGGGTGAGCGCGTCCCGCAGGTTGCGCAAAAACGCGACATGGCGGTCCCGTGGCAGATGGCGCAGCAGATTGTGCGTGAAAGCCAGCTCGTACTTTCCCGAAAGCGGCTGCGAGATCAGATCCGTCACCAGCGTCCCCACAGGCAAAGCGTGGGTGGCCGCATATTGCGTGCAGACATGAAGCGGCGTCGCGCAGCGATCGGCCACGGTGATGTGGGGCCTCGAAGGATCGAGCGATTGCGCCATCAAAGCCAACAGCCCCGCATCGGCTGCGCCCGCGATCAGCACGCGCGAGTTTTCACCGGCATGGTTGCGAAAGAGGGAAGCCAGAATCTCGCGGTCGGTCTCGAATCCGTTGCCCCTCACGCCAGAGAGCCGCTCATAGCTCCACAATGCGTGATAGAGGGCGCAATCGGTGCAGTGAACGGCGGCCGTCCGAAACGCGTACTCGGCCAGCGCCGCCAAATTCTCGGTCAGGACGCCGCCCGCTTTGCTGGAGGGCGCGAGATCATTCATGCAGGCTGTCCTCGATGTGCCGGGAGCGGCCGATGGCCCGCGCTGGCAAAAATGTTATGAACCTCAAGCGCATCGGACAAGCAAGAGACATGCGGAACCAAGTCGCGAGGAGATTGGAAGAGCTCAAGCCCCTGGTGTGGCCGGATACGGCATCGCGCCAAGCGTTCGAGCGCCAGATGCAGCTCTCGCGATCCGAGTGGGCGACAGCGGAAGCGATCGCAGCCTATCAGCTGGAACGGCTGAAGGCGCTTGGCTCTTTTGCGGCGCGTGAGTCGCCCTATTGGCGCGAACGCCTGCCGATCGCCGCGATTGCGGGCGCGGCCACATTGCAGGAAGCGCTGGACCGCATTCCCGTCCTGTCGCGCGCGGAATTGCGCGACAATCCCGCCACCCTCCGCGCGGAACGGTTGCCGCCCGGGCACCGCCCCGCCGACGCGCGTTCTTCCTCCGGTTCGACCGGCATGGTCGTCGTCGTGGAGCGGACCGATGTGGTGCTGCAATGGCAGAATTCGCTCGCCTTTCGCTGCCAGCTCTGGGCGAGACGGGACATGCGGCGACGCATCGCGGTGATCCGGCGCTATCCCGAAGGAGCGGCCGACGCGCCAGACGGTCTGACGGTAGAGCGTTGGGCGCCGCCGGACATCTTGCCGTTCGACACCGGCCCTTCGTTCCACCTGACCACGTTCAACACCAGCATGGCGCAGGTCTGGGATTGGCTGGAACGCGTTTCTCCGGCTTATCTGATGGCCTATCCCTCGGTCGTGCGCGCCTTGAGCGAGCGAGCGCGCGACGAGGGACGCCGCCCTGCACCGCTCGAGGGAATCACCACGGTCGGCGAAGTGGTGACTCCGGAGGTGCGCGAACTCGCGGTGCGTTATCTCGATGCCCCGATCAGTGACATCTATTCCTCGGAAGAAGCCGGCACCATGGCCGTGCAATGCCCGGTTTCGCCGCTTTATCACGTCCAGGCGGAAGTGCTGATCCTCGAAGTGCTGGATGAAACGGGCCGGCCCTGTTCACCGGGCGAGATGGGGCACGTCGTCGTCACTCCGCTGCACAATTATGCGATGCCGCTGTTCCGCTACGACATCGGAGATTTCGCCGAAGCGAGCGCGCCCTGCGGATGTGGGCGCGGTCTGCCGGCGCTTGCGCGAATCCTCGGGCGGCGGCGCAATATGCTGACGCTCTCCGATGGTCGAAGCTTTTGGCCGTCCTTCGGCGCGCGCCTTCTCCAGCGCATCGTGCCCATGCGCGCGCATCAGTTCCGGCAGCTCGCGCCCGACGTCCTTGAGGCGCTTCTGGTCACCGAAGCAGACGTTTCTCCAGCACAGGAGGAGGAGATGCGGCAGGTGATCGCCAGCGTCCTCCCCGCGCCATTCCACATCGCCATTCGCTGCGTGCCGGAAATCCCCCGCTCCGCCGGCGGCAAACACGAGGAGTTCATCTCTCTGGTGGACCGCGCACCCCGTCCCTAACGAATCCGATCGCGACGCCCATTTAACGGAAAAGACGCCGGCAGCTTTTTACCCCGCCGGCGCCATTCCCCACCAGTCCCGTGTATCGGGATCTCCCACCAAATTCTAAGACGGAGACGAAGCTGACGCCGCCCCGTGAATATCGCAATCAAGCACGCCCGCCGGGCTGGGCAATGGGGATGCTTCGCCCACGGCCGGACCCGAGACGAGACGCACGCCGCAATTCTTCAGCACCGACAACACCGGCTTGGATTTGACCCGGTCCACGCACGCAATGGCGCCCTGGGCCGCACACAGATTCACGAATTTTGCCGTCTGTTCCCGCAAGACCTGACCGGTCGCACCCGGCGCAAGCAAGGAAGGAAAGCTGATCCCCAATGCGGTGCAGCCAAGCATAGCCCCCCGCATTTCCAGATTGACGTCCGGCAGATGAACGAATGCCAGGCGGACATGCCGCCGCAACGCGGCAATCCATTGCGCGGTCGCCACCGGGTTGAAGCCTGCATTGAATCCGACGATGCGCGGCGAGAGAAACGGCAAAAGCTGCGGCTCGATTTGCGACAGCACCCGCAAATAGGCAGACCGCGATTTCCGCCAAGCCAGAGTCTCGGCGTGCACGGGAACGCTGACAATCGCCAGCCATCCGCGCGACCGGATGTGCTGCACGCCCTTCGCTGCACCGGCGAGCGCCATCGCGTCGATCTTGCACTGTGCTTCCGCGACCTCCAATCCGCCGGCGCCCAACGGGACGCCGCGCGTCTGAGGCGAGTCGACATCCCCGTAGACGAACGATGTGATCCTGTTTCTGCGGCTGTCCCATGTGGGCGCGAATGAAGGCTTCAATCCGTTTTCGGTTAGCCCGGTCCGGTCGCGATACAATTGGATGACTTCGCGCGTGAGCTGGCATTGTTCCTGAGCGGTTGCAGGAACCTCTTCCTCGCCGCGCGCGCGGACGGGGGGAGAAGGCTTCGCCTTCGCTGCAATGGCGTCACGCGCGACGACATCGGCCAGATTGTGCATAGACGATGGACGGCAAAGTGCGTTGACCGCGTCCAAGGGGAACTGACTCTCGCCGTAGAAATGCCGCAGCACATCGATCGAGATCGTCGTCGCCTTCGCACGGGCCTGAGGCGCGTCGCAGCTGACGAATATGACGTAATATCCATCCGGCGTTCCGAGCCACAAATCGGACGGTCCGAGCGCCCTCTCGATCCGCGGCGTCAAAGCAATTTCCAGCTTGGCCGAAGTCCATCCGATGGATGTCGAGACGCTGGCGAGAAGGAACCTCGTATCGAAGAAATAGACCGGATGCTCGGCAAGCTGGTCTAGGCTGCTCCCGCTCTGGACTTGTCGCGCCGCCGGCATTCCCATTTGCCAAGTTCCCTATGGATGCGAGCGCCAATACTTGTACTACTCTGTTCATGTCCAAGTTTTGACCTGGACGCTCAAGTAATGGGCGAGAAGAGATATAATACGGACTCATGGAAGTAGGGTTAACGCGTGGGAGATTCTCCTACAAAATGTAATCAAATACTACAGATCAAGGTTCCCGAACGGGACCTCGGTAATCAAGAGGGTTCCCTGTTAACCTGGAACTCGAGCACAACCCGGCGCCCCCCATGTTCTTTGGTCCCCGGCCGTTAACGCGCTAGGATTGCCCCGGGCGAAGAGGGAACACGATCATGACGCGCATGCTCACATCCGCAGCGCTTTCTGCGTTTGCTTTGGCCGCGCTCGCGAACGGACCGGCCAAGGCCGACGTGCAGGACAAGACCGCGACGATCAACGGCCTGACGCTGCATTACAAGGTCGTGCTGCCGACGAATTACGACCCGGCAAAGACCTATCCGGCCGTACTCGCCTTTCCGCCCGGCGGACAGGACATGGACATGGTCGAAGCAACGCTCGGACCTAATTACCGTCCCGAAGCCGAAAAGCGCGGCTACATCGTGGTCGAGCCCGCCGCACCCAACGGCACGCTGTTCTTCGAAGGCGGCGAGCGCGCGTTCCCCGGCTTCATCACCAAGCTGCTCGCCGATTACAAAATACGGGACAACAAGTTCAACGTCGCCGGCAATTCCAACGGCGGGCTGAGCGCGTTCCTCATCGCCTCGCGATTTCCGCAATATTTCGTGTCGGTCACGGGCTTCCCCGGGTTCCTTGACGACGCCACGCCGCAGGGAATCGCAGCACTCGGCAAGATGTGCATCCACATGTTCGCGGGCGAACTCGACGTCGGTTGGCCCGACGAAATGCGCGATCAGGCGGGGAAGCTGCGCGCCGCCGGCTATCACGTGACCTATTCGCTCGAAAAAGGACAGCCGCACGTAATCCGCACGCTCACCGGCGCGGGCGCCGCGCGCCTGTACGATCAGTTCGATGCGGCGCGCAAAGGAACCTGTGCGAAGTGATTACACACACGGGTTGACTCGCGCGCGCTGAAAGCATAGACAACCGCGGCTTTCGAATACTCACGAGGTTCCGTATGGCTCATTTGTGCATAGCAAATCTCCGCACCCCTATTGGGGTCGGCGGCTTGCGCGCCGAGTGGCCGCGAGAGGAACCCGGCGGAATGTAGCGTAAAACGCTCTTTCATCCAGGAAACCCCTCCCGAGCCCGGCGAACGCTCTGGAGGGGTTTTTATTATCCGCTCCAACACGTTCTCCCGGGCCGGGCAATCGAACCGATCGAGTGCCGTGTCATGAGAGATTTCGTTTCACGCCGGTCCGCCGGCTTCAATTCCGAAAGCCTGGGACCCTGGGCCGCCGAAGCGCGCGCGCTGGTGAGCCTTGGCGCGCCTTTGGTCCTGACCCAGCTCGCGCAAATGGCGATGATCACCACCGACGTCATCATGGTGGGCGCGCTTGGGCAGACCGCGCTCGCCGCCGCCGCGCTGAGTTCGGTGATTTACATGGCCGCATGGCTAATCGGGAACGGTCCGGCCGCCGCCGTGTCGCCCGTGATCGCGCAAATCCTCGGCGCGCGGCCGAAGAATCGCGCGGGCGTGCGGACGGGCGTGCGCATGGGCCTGTGGGCCGCGGCGCTGGTGGCGCCGCTGATCTGGGCCGTGCTTGCCTACACACGGACCTGGCTGCTGATGCTGGAACAGGCGCCTCAGCTTGCCGCCGCGGCCGGCCCTTATGTGCAGGCGTTGGGCTTCGGGCTCCCGTTTGCATTCGGCTTCGCGGTGTTGAGGAATTTCGTCACCGCACTGTCGCGGCCGCGCGCCCCGATGATCATCGTGATGCTGATGGTCGGAACAAATGTTCTCGGGAACTATGTCTTGATCTTCGGTCATTTCGGCCTGCCTGCGCTCGGGCTTCTGGGCTCGGGCATATCGAGCGCGCTGACCAACGCGTTCGGCTTTTTCGCGCTGCTGTCGGTGGCATTGGCATCGCCCGCGTTCCGGCCCTATCGGATTTTGCGGCGCTTCTTCCGGCCCGATTGGGGGAAGCTCGCGCAGATCTTCCGTCTGGGAATTTCGATCGGCCTGGCCACCGTCTTCGAGGTGATGCTGTTCAGCATCTCTACGCTGATGATGGGCCGCTTTGGCGAAGCCTCGCTTGCCGCGCATCAGATCGCGATGAACGTGCCGTCCATCACCTTCATGGTGCCGCTTGGGATCGGCATGGCGGGAAGCGTCCGCGTGGCGCTTTCGGCGGGAAGAGGAGACCCCGACGGCGTGCGGCGCGCAGGGCTGACCGCGATCGTGCTCGGCGCGGGCTTCATGGCGCTTTGCGGCATCGTGCTGGCGGCGTTTCCGCGGCAGATCGCATCGCTGTATCTGCCGGACACCCCGGCCAATGCGGGAGCCTTCGCACTCACTGTGATTTACTTGCGCGTCGCCGCCGGTTTCCAGCTGTTTGACGGAATCCAGGTGATCGCCATCTACGCGTTGCGCGGACTCAAGGATGCCCATGTACCGATGTGGCTTGCGGCGGGCTCTTATTGGCTGGTGGGATTTCCGCTCGCGGCACTGCTTGGATTTGATACCGCCCTTCAGGGCTTGGGAATCTGGATCGGCCTCGCCGTGAGTCTGGCTTTCGCCGCGGCCGCGATGTTCCTGCGCTTTGCCTATCTGAGCGGGCTCATTCGCCCGGCGCGTCCGCTCGCCCGAGGTGCGGCGGCATAAAAGGAGCCTTATTGCGGCGGAAGCGGCCGCCCCTCGCGCCCCTCCATCAGCGCGCGATATGCGAAAGCGGCGCCGCCATAGAGAATGCCCGAGCCGAGAATGAAGATGACCGCGCTGAATATCTGCCAGGGGATAAGCTTCTGTTCCATGGCCTCACCAGCTTTGTCGAAGAATTGCTCCGGGGCCATGCGCAGGAAATCCGGGCCGATCGCAGCGCGCAGCACAACGCCCTCCCCGGCCATCATCAGGATCAGGATGGGTAGAACGAGCGCCAGCACAATGACGATGACGCGCCAGACGTTGCCCTTGGTCAGTTCGTGGCTGCGGCGAAGCCCGCCCTTGTCCTCGGCAACGACGGTGGGAGCGAGCAGAAATCCCATCCGAGCAATGGTGATGAAGGCATAGATGAGCACCGCCCATGTCACGAGCCCAGCCAGCAGAGTCGCCGGATTTGTCGTCATTTGCTGGGCCGCGTTGAGCGGCGTGCCCGCCAGCACGAACGCAAGCGCGCTCAGCCCGATCGCCAGCGCGAGCAGCACACCGGCACCGAACACATAGCGGACATTGGCGGCGAACATGCGCCATTCGCTGCGCCCGGCCGCGAAATAAAGCAGCAGCACGCCGGGCGGCCGCTGATGTCCCATCGCTTGCCGCGTGATGGCGACAGCCACGATGGAGGACGCGTAAAGCGTCACCACCATGCTTAAAAGCGAAAGCAGAAAATAAAATCCGACCGTCTGGGTATCGCCGGCTTCGACAAGCGCCTTGTGATCTGCCGCATAGGCGCGCGCCACATAGCCGGCGCCCGCGGTCAGGACCGCCGGCACCCAGGCGATGCCAACAATGGTTCCGATCTCGGCGAAGAGAAAGCGATAGGCGGAAGCGATCGTTGGGCCGACCGGAATTTTTGCCATGGAGAATCCGATGCGTGGGCGGGGGATGCTATTGGGTGAGGCCGGGCATGACAATTGCCGCAGGCCCGGTTCCGCGTTATCTGATCGGCCATGGCAACGATCCACATCATCGGCGGCGGCCTTGCAGGGAGCGAGGCGGCGTGGCAGGCCGCCCAGATGGGCGCGAGCGTGACCTTGCACGAAATGCGCCCCGTCCGGATGAGCGAGGCACACCAGACCGAAGGGCTGGCCGAGCTTGTCTGCTCCAATTCACTGCGCTCCGACGATTGGGAGAACAATGCGGTCGGGCTTTTGCACGAGGAGATGCGGCGGGCGAGCTCGCTCATCCTCAGCGCGGCCGATGCGCACAAACTGCCCGCGGGGGGCGCGCTGGCCGTGGACCGGCATGGGTTCTCGGCCGCAATCCAGGCAACCATCGAAGCTCATCCGGCGATCACGGTCCTGCGCGAGGAGATCGCCAATCCACCGCCCGATTGGGAGAATGTCGTCATTGCCACGGGGCCGCTGACCTCGACGGCGCTGGCCGAATCGGTCCGCGCGCTGACGGGCGAAGAGTCGCTCGCGTTCTTCGATGCCATCGCGCCTATCGTCGAGCGCGATTCCATCGACATGGACATCGCGTGGTTCCAATCGCGCTACGACAAGAAAGGTCCGGGCGGGGGCGACGCCGATTACATCAACTGCCCGATGGACGAAGCGCAATATCGGGCCTTCGTCGCGACCCTGATCGCCGGCGAAAAGACCGAATTCAAGGAATGGGAGACTTCGACGCCCTATTTCGAGGGCTGCCTCCCCATCGAAGTGATGGCAGCGCGCGGCGAGGAGACACTCCGCTTCGGTCCGATGAAGCCGGTGGGCCTGCGCGACCCGAGGAAGGAGCGGCGACCCTATGCCGTTGTGCAACTCCGCCAGGACAATGCGCTGGGGACGTTGTGGAATATGGTCGGATTCCAGACCAAGCTGAAGCACGGCGAGCAGACGCGCATCTTCCGCACGATTCCGGCATTGGAGAATGCCCGCTTTGCGCGGCTCGGCGGCATCCACCGCAACACCTTCCTGAATTCGCCCAGCCTCCTCGATGGCGCGCTTCGGCTGAAGGCGCGGCCGTCCTTGCGGTTCGCGGGCCAGATCACAGGCGTCGAGGGTTATGTTGAATCGGCCGCCATCGGTCTCTTGGCTGGACGGTTCGCGGCGGCCGAGGCGCTTGGCACGCGCCTAGCGCCGCCGCCCCCGACGACGGCTCTTGGCGCCTTGCTGACGCACATCACGCAAGGCGCGGACGCCAAGACGTTCCAACCGATGAACGTGAATTTCGGCCTGTTTCCGCCGCTCGAAGTGGACGTGCGCGGCAAGGATCGCAAGAAGCAGATGACGCACCGGGCGATTGCCGATCTGGAGTCGTGGCTCGGCCGTAAAGAAGCAGCAGAGTAGCGCAGCTTCCCTCCCCGCAAGCGGGCGGGAATTACAGCCGTCCCCGTATCAGCGCGCGCAGCATCGCGAATTGGCGGCGGTGGATCGACACGCCGGCGCTATCCCGAAAAGGATCGAACCTCCGCTGCGTCACTTTGCGCAAATAGAGTGGCGCCAGCGCTGCCGGGAGAATCGCCGGCAGCAGCGCCCGCTTCACGCGCGGGATTTTCCCGAGATGCTCTTTCGCACGCTCCACCGCGAGCCTGATCAACGCAGAAATCTTCTCGTCCATGACGCCCGAGAATACCTGTTCCTGCGACAGTGAAACCGCGCGCAAAGCTTCCAAAGGCAGCATCAGCCGCCGGCGTGCAGCATGAAACGGAAGCGCCCTCAGCAGACCGGCAAGCGCGTAGGCGATGCCCGCCTCGCGCGCGGCCTCATCGATTGTGTGGCCCGCGCCGATAATCCGTGCGGCCATTCGCATGAGGTTGCCGGACGTCGCATCCGCATAAGCCTCGAAATCGGCCCAGGTGACGAAAGGTGTTTCGTCGAGATCGCTCTCGCGCGCATCGAGCAGTGCGTGGAACAGTTCTCGCGGCAGTTCGCGCGCACCCACCGTTTTAGCGAGAACCCGCACCACCTCGTGCCGCCGCAAACCGCCCGCATAGATTTCCTCGATCGCATCGCGCCACCATTGCAGGCGTATCTGGCCTATCAGCGGCTGGCTCACGCTCTCGGCGGTTCTGGCGGCCTCGCAATTGAACGCGTAAAGCGCGAACAGATGGGACCGCGCTTCGGCTGGCGCGAGCAGGACCGAGAGATAGCGGTCGTAATCGGCGCGGCGCACCAGCGCTTCGCAATGGGCGAATGAATCCTGGGACATGCACCTTCATGCTTCGACAGGCTCAGAATGAGGAAATTGTCCCTCATCCAGAGCCTGTCGAAGGATGAGGCGCGCCATGACAAAAAGCAAAGGGCCGCCACGCGGGCGGCCCTTCTGCCGGTTTCATGCGCGGGAACGGCTCACGCCAGATGGGGTGCGGCGGCCATGCAGAACAGCATGGGAATCGAGAGCATCGTGTTGGTGCGCGAAAACAGGCCTGCGGTGCGGGCGGCTTTCGCCTTCTCCGCGGCCGGCAAATCCGGGAACGCGTTGCCGATGTTCAGCGCCTTCTGCTGGTTCGGCCAGATGATGAACCAGACGTTGAACCACATGATGGTGCCGAGCCACATGCCGATCCCTATCAGGATCACCTTCAGATCGATGAAGCCCTCGATCGCATCCAGCGTATAGGCGTTCAGCAGATAACCGTTCAGCGCGGCGAGAATAATGCCAAAGCCGATCGTTCCCATGGCCCCCCAGCGGAACCAGAACAGCGCTTCCGGCGCGATGAAGCGAGAGACACCGCCTTTCAACTCGTCCGGAATTTTCGGCATGGTCGGCGTCTGAACGAAATTGAAATACCACAGCATGCCGATCCACATGACGCCGCAGATGATGTGGAACCAGCGAATCAGAAACGGCCAGAACACGTAATTGTTGAATTCGGTCTGAGTGATGTAGATCAGGAACACAATGAAGGCGAGCACGAAGCCGGCGATCACCGTGTTCCGAAGATTGGTCAGAATGGTTGCAATCATGGACCTTCCCCCGAAGATTCTCGAATGGATGAACTATACGGCGAATGGGCAATAGCGAATAGCGAATAGACGTGCTTTTCCCTGCTCGCCCGTTGCTTAAAGAACGAGCGCCTTGGGCCGCATGCGGCGCAGCCACGTCACGACGATGAGCCGCGTCACCATCACGGCGGTGAAGAACGAGGTGATGACGCCCAGACCCAGAGTCACCGCGAAGCCCCGCACCGGTCCGGTTCCGACCGCATACAGGATGGCAGCGGCCAGTACATGCGTCATGTTGGTGTCGATGATGGTCGCAGTGGCGCGGCGGAACCCGGCATCGATTGCCGCGATCACCGTTTTGCCGCCATACATCTCCTCCCGGATGCGCTCATAGATCAGCACGTTCGCGTCGACCGCCATGCCCATGGTCAGCACCATGCCGGCGATGCCCGGAAGTGTCAGGGTGGCCTGCAGGCCGGTGAGGACGGCAAACAGCAGCAGCATGTTGACCGCGAGCGCGATGGTCGCGAACACACCGAACAGCCCATAGGTCGCAATCATGAAGCAGACAACCGCCGCCAATCCACCCAAGGCCGCGAGCTTGCCGGCCTGAACCGAATCGGCGCCCAGTTCCGCGCCCACGGTGCGTTCCTCGATCACTGTAAGTGCGGCGGGCAGCGCACCGGCATTGAGCAGGATGGACAGATCGTTCGCCGTCTCGGCCGTGAAGTTGCCTGAAATCTGCCCCTGCCCCCCGAGAATGGGTTCCCGAATCACGGGCGCGGAGATCACCTTGTTGTCGAGCACGATGGCGAAGGGCTTGCCGACATTGACCTTGGTGGCATCGCCGAATTCGCGGGCGCCACGGGTATCGAAGCGGAAGTTCACCACCGGCTCCCCGCCGCGCGGATCGAAACCCGAGCTTGCCTGTTCCAGGCGGTCGCCCGAGACCAGCACACGGCGCTGGACCAGATAGGGCACCGTGTTGTTGCCGGCCTTGTCCTGCTCGTACAGAAGTTCGTCGTCCGGGGGCACACGCCCTTTGAGCGAATCCTGCACATTCCCGGTCGCATCGACCATGCGGAAGGTCATCTTCGCCGTGGTCGAGAGCACGCGCTTTAGCTCTTCGGGATTCTTCAAACCCGGCACCTGGACCAGGATACGGTCTTCACCCTGTTGCTGGATGGTGGGCTCGCGCGTCCCCAGTGCATCGATGCGCCGGCGCACCACTTCGATCGACTGCGTGACGATCTGCGTCTGCATCTGGCGCTGATAGGCCTGAGACATTTTCAGGGTGAAATTGCCGTTGCCGTTATCGGTCAAATCGTATTCGGCGGAGCCCAGGCCGAGAAAGGTCCCCGGCGGCGAGGCGATGTCCTGCAAGATCTTCTTCGCCGCATCGATCTGAGCGGTATCGGCGATATGCAGGGAGACGCTGTCGCGGGCGAGATCGAGGCCGGTATAATTGATGGTCGGCCGCACGCGGCGGAGCGCCGTGCGAATATCGCCTCGAACGGTTTCCAGCCGCTCCTTCACCACGCCCGGCATGTCGACTTCGAGGAGCAGATAGGAGCCCCCCTGCAGATCGAGGCCGAGATTGACGGTGGAACTCGGGAACCAGCCCGGCAGCGAATTGCGAACGCGTTCGGGCAGGAAATTCGGCAACGCAAAGATCGCGCCCAGCAACAGGATCAAAAGAACCGTGATCGTCTGCCAGCGGCCGATATAGATCATGGAATTAGCCTTTTCCGGAGAGACGCTCTCCTCGCCCGCTCGGTCATCAGCTTTCGCTCTTTTCGCCACCGCGCGAGCGCACTTCAGTCAATGTACTCTTGAGCACCCGAACCTGCACATTATCGGCGATCTCGACCATGATCTCCCCGTCTTCCTTCACTTTGGCGACGCGCCCGAGGATCCCGCCCGCGGTCACCACCGTATCGCCCCGCTTGACGCTTTCGACCAGGGCCTGGTGCGCCTTGACGCGCTGCTGCTGCGGCCGGATCAAAAGGAAGTAGAAGATTCCGAACAGCATAACCAGCGGAACCATTGTGGAAACAAGGGGATCGTTGAGGTTCATGTGTTATCTCTAGGGGGCTCTTGGGGCGCACGGCCCTCAAACGAATATAGCCCCGGGGCACTCCTTTGCAATGGAAACCGGCCTGGGCTACGGAACCTGCATGACCACGGATTTCGCCAGAATCGAAGAGTTGCTGGAACGGATCGCGTCCGCGCTGGAAAGCCGAAACCCGAAGGCTGGGGGCGAGACGGCATTCGGCCAATCCGACGCCTTTGTCTGGGAAGCCGACAGAGTAGATCTCGTGCCCGTGGCGCAAGTGGCCGCCCTTCCGCTCACGCTGCTGAAGGGCATTGATTATGCCCGCGATACCCTCTTCGAGAACACGCGGCGGTTTGCCGATGGTTTGCCTGCAAATAACGCGCTCCTCTGGGGCGCCCGCGGCATGGGCAAGAGCTCGCTGGTCAAAGCCGTGCACGCGGATGTGAACCGGGACCGCGCCGCCGCCAACCGTCTGGCCCTCATCGAGATTCATCGCGAGGACATCGGTTCGCTGCCGTTGCTGCTCCGCCGCCTGCGGTCTGCGAAGCGGCGGTTTCTGCTCTTTTGTGACGATCTTTCGTTCGACCGCGATGACACCAGCTACAAATCGCTCAAGGCGGCACTCGAAGGTGGCGTCGAAGGCCGCCCCGCCAACGTGCTGTTCTATGCCACCTCCAACCGCCGCCACATGATGCCCCGCGACATGATGGAGAACGAACGCTCCACAGCCATCAACCCGTCCGAAGCGGTGGAAGAAAAAGTCTCGCTCTCCGACCGCTTCGGCCTGTGGCTCGGCTTCCATCATTGCGGCCAGGATGAATATTTCGCGATGGTCGAGGGCTACGCGGCCCATTTCCAGCTGCCGATGCAAAAGGCCGAACTCCACGCGCGCGCCATCGCCTGGGAGATGGGCCGTGGCGGACGATCGGGCCGCGTAGCCTGGCAATTCATCCAGGACCTCGCAGGCGAGCTTGGGAAAACACTGGGATAGACGGCGGTCAGCCTCTGCTGATAGGCCCCGCCGCCCTGCGAAAGCGCCCCGCCCTAGATTTCTTCCGAACCGGCGGCGGCTTTGCCTTGCGCGGACCTTTGGCGAGTCCGGCAATGGGGCCTGCGAGAAGGGATTCCATCCGCTGCTGCTCACGGAATTCGGTCAGGTCCATGTGCAGCGGCGTGACCGAAATGCACCCTTCCGCTATCGCGTGCAGATCGGTGCCGCGTTCGGGATCGGTCAAGACACGCTTGAAGCCGACCCAGAAATAGGTCCGGCCGCGCGCATCGACACGTTCATCGACCTTGAGCATCGATTGGTCGCGTTGGCCTTGCGCGGTGACGGCGATGCGCGTGACGCGGGCGGGCGGCAGCGCCGGAAAATTGACGTTGAGCAGCACGTTCTCCGGCCAGCCGATCTCGACCAACCGCTTCAGCACCATGGGCCCGTGCTTCGCTGCGCAGGCGAACAGCCTGTCTTCGTCGTCGCGGTCGCCGATGGCCTGGCTCATCGCGATGGAGGGAATACCCAGCACCGCGCCCTCCATGGCCGCGGCCACCGTGCCCGAATAGGTGACATCGTCGGCCACGTTGTAGCCACGGTTGACGCCCGAGATCACGAGGTCGGGGAGGCGCTCCTTCATGATGTGGATGCCCGCCATCATCACGCAGTCCGTGGGCGTGCCGGAGAGCGCGAACCGCTGATGCCCGGCCTGGCGCAAGCGCAAGGGAAGCGTGAGGGTCAGCGAATGGGACGCTCCGGATTGCTCGGTCTCGGGCGCCACGATCCAGATGTCGTCGGAGAGCGTACGCGCGATCTTCTCTGCGACCACGAGGCCGGGCGCGTGAATGCCGTCGTCGTTGGAGACGAGGATGCGCAATGTCTTCCGGCGGCCGGCGCGAAGCGTCACGGCGCGATCCGGTCAAGGCCGCCCATATAGAGCTTGAGCGCATCGGGGATAAGGATCGAACCGTCCGCCTGCTGATAATTTTCGAGCACCGCCACCAGCGTGCGGCCGACCGCGAGCCCCGAGCCGTTCAGCGTGTGCACGAAGCGCGTGTTCTTTTCGGCTTGCGCCCGGAAGCGCGCATTCATGCGGCGGGCCTGGAAGTCGCCGCAATTGGAGCAGGAGGATATTTCCCGGAACCCATCCTGGCCCGGCAGCCAGACCTCGATGTCGTAGGTCTTTCTCGCGGCGAAGCCCATGTCGCCGGTCGAAAGCACGATGACGCGGTGATGCAGACCGAGCCGTTTCAGCACTTCCTGCGCGCAAGCAGTCATGCGTTCGTGTTCGGCCGCGGATTGGTCCGGCGTGGTGATAGAGACAAGTTCTACCTTGGAGAATTGATGCATGCGAATCATGCCGCGCGTGTCTTTGCCGGCCGCGCCTGCCTCGGCACGGAAGCACGGCGTGAAGGCGGTGAAGCGGAAGGGAAGCTGTTTCTCGTCGAGGATTTGTTCTCGCACCAGATTGGTCAGCGGCACTTCGGCGGTGGGAATTAGACCATAGCGCAGCCGTTGCTCCCCTTCGAAATCAAGGGTCGATCCCATATCGGAAAACTGAAGGACAGAAGCCGCATTTTGAAGCGCAGTTCGCATCACGCCGACGACTTCTTTTCGAGTATAAATTATGTCGTCCAAGTGATTTTCGAAGCCTGCATTGGCAACGATGAAATTCATCGTGTCAGCGAGCCAGTTTGACTCTCGGGGATCAGTGAAGAACAAGTCCTCTTCAAACTTCGGAAGCTGACTCGTCCCATATAATGCCCGATCTCGCACCAACAGAGGCGGAGAAACTTCCGTATACCCACCAATCTCGATGCGTTCCGTGGGGTTGTTCTCGCGCGCGCCTTCCGTGTGAAGGTCGAGCATGAATTGCGCAATCGCCCGCTCGAGCCGCGCAAGATGGCCCTTCAACACCACGAAGCGCGCGCCGGACATCCGCGCCGCCGCTTCGAAATCCATCTGGCGCAGGCCCTCGCCGAGATCGAAATGCTCTTTCGGCTTGAAATCGAATTTCGGTTTCTCGCCCCATCTCCGGATTTCGACATTGGCGTGTTCGTCCGCACCCACCGGCACGTCATCTGCCGGCAGATTGGGAATCCCGGCGAGGAATTCGTTGACCGCCGCCTGCAGCCGCCGCTCTTCCTCTTCGCCCTTCTGAATCTGGTCCTTAAGTCCCGCGACTTCGGCCATCAGCGCTTGGGCCTGGGCGTCGTCCTTTTTCGCCTTGGCTTGACCGATCAGCTTGGATGCCTCGTTTCGCCGCGCCTGTGCGGTCTGAAGCCGCGTCAGAAGCGCGCGCAATTCCGCGTCGCGCTTCAGGACCTCCGCGCTGACCGGTTCGAGCCCGCGCCTCTTCAGCCCTTCATCGAAGGCGGCCGGGGCTTCGCGGATCGATCTGATGTCGTGCATGGCGGCGTTTCCCGAAATGGGGGGCTCTTCTGGCATGGGGCGGGAATGGCGTAAAGAAGCGCCAGAACCCAGCCGGAGCCGACGATGCTGGAACTGCGCCCGAATTGCGAATGCTGCGACGCCGACCTGCCGCCGGCGGCGCTGGCTTTGATCTGCACCTATGAATGCACCTTCTGCCCCGCCTGCGCCGAGCACGTGGGCGGCATCTGCCCCAATTGCGGCGGTAATCTGGTTCAGCGCCCGATTCGTCCAGCGGCGAAGCTCCTCAAGAACCCCGCGTCCAAGGTGCGGAAGGTGAAGCCGGGCGGCTGCGCCCCGAACCCCTGATGCTCCAACCCCGATGGAGGAACCGATGTCCGACGACGAACGCGCCATCCGCGACCTCATTGCCACCTGGATCGCGTCCTCCAAATCGGGCGATATCGATACCGTGCTTTCGCTCATGCTGGAGGATGTCGTGTTCATGGTTCCGGGACGCGCCTTCGGAAAGGCGGAGTTCGCAGCGGCGTCTCGGGGGATGAAGGCAGTAGCCTTCGAGGGCCTGAGCGACGTGCTGGAGGTCGAGGTGCTGGGAAACCGCGCGTGGGCACGCACGCATCTGACAGTCACCGCCACTCAGCCGAACGGCAAAACCGTGCGGCGTGCGGGCCATACGCTGTCGATTTTCCGCAAGGAGCCGGACGGGCGCTGGCTGCTTATGCGCGACGCCAACATGCTGGCCTGATCGCCCCCTCCCTTCGGTGGATGTCGGTCATGAAACCCTCATCCTGCGCTTGTCGAAGGACGAGGTAACGCCGCCCCTCACCCGGCCGGTAGGCGAATCTATGTCGGCTGAATGTTGCGGGCAGCGGCTGCCGCTGCGGCTTCTTCCTTGGCGCGCTGACGCTCGATCAGCATCACCGCCCAGACCGAAATCTCGTAGAGCCCGACCAGCGGGAACGCGAGAGAAAGCTGACTGAACACGTCCGGCGGAGTCACCACGGCCGCGAGCGCGAACACGCCCACGATCGCATAGCGCCGCGCACTCTTGAGCCCCTTGCTCGTCACGATCCCGACGCGGCCCAACAGCGTCAGCAGCACCGGCAATTCGAAGCAGAAGCCGAAGGCGAAGATGAGCGTCATCACAAAGCTCAAATATTCGCCCACACGAGGCGCGAGCTGGATCGCGATCTGGCCCGGAGAGGCGGGAACTTCCTCGCTCAGGAAGAAGCGGATCACGCGCGGCAGCATCAAGTAATAGACGAACGCCGCGCCCAGAATGAACATTACCGGCGTCGCCACGAGGAACGGGATGAACGCCTTGCGCTCGTGCTTGTAGAGACCGGGTGCGATGAACATCCAGAGCTGCCACGCCATGAACGGGAAGGCCAGGCAGAGCGCGCCGAACATGCCGATCTTCACATAGGTGAAGAACTGTTCGTACAGCGCGGTGAAGATCATCGTCCGGTTGATCTGACCGGCCAGAGCGTCGGACAAGGGTTGCGTCAGGAAGGTGAAAATCGGCCGCGAAACCGCGAAGCAGAAGAGAAAGCAGACCAGAAACGCAATTAGCGAATAGACGATGCGATTGCGCAGCTCCATCAGATGTTCGAGCAGCGGCGCTTTGCTCGATTCGAGTTCGGCCTCTTCTTCGGCTGAGGGACCGGCCATGGATCAGGCGGCCGTGCTGGTGTTCGTGGCAGGCTCAGGCGCGGGCGCCTCCTGTGGAGCCGCGGCCGGAGCGGCTGCGGGCGCCGGAGCGGCCACGGCCGCTGGCGAGGCTGCGGGCGCAACGGAAGGAGCCCCCGACGTGACGTCCGCGAACTCGTCCAGCTTCGGAGGAGCTGCGCCGACATCCTCGATGTTCGCCAGCGGGTCTTTGGGGAACTCGATCCCCAAGGCGTTGTAGTCGGCCTCCGTCATGGGCTGGGTGGCCGTCGTCTTCAGCTTGTTCACCTCCGCGCGCAATTCGTCCAGCTCGCTCTGGCGGGCCATGTCGTCGAAACTGCGCCGGAACTGATCGGCCATAGCGCGCGCCCGGCCCGCCCATTGGCCGATCGTGCGCATCAGCTTGGGCAGATCCTTGGGACCGACCACAACCAGCGCAACGATCAGAATGACCAGGAACTCGCTGCCGTCGATGCCGAACATTCAGAACGATACCTCATGCCCATGGGCCGCCGCCTCCTGCGAGGCGGACGCTCAAGTGCGTCTCCACCTGCGGCCGGGTCAGCCGTGCTTGACCTCTTCGGCCTTCTTGGCCTCGATGGTCTCATTCTTGTCGGGGATGGCCCGCGCCTCATTCGGGTCCTTCAAACCTTCCTTGAAGTTCCGGATGCCGCTGGCGACGTCCCCCATGATGTTGGAAATCTTCCCTTTGCCTCCAAACACCAGTGCGACGACAACCAGCAAGATCAGCCAGTGCCAAATGCTAAAACTGCCCATCGGCTCATACTCCTACGTTGGCGACATGATAGCGCGCGAGGGGCGATCTTGCGCGCATTTCTTCGCCCAACCCTAATTTCCGCCCTGTTTAGCCGGTTCGTTCACGGCCGACAAATCTGATCGCGGCAGGGGAAGACGAATGCGTCCTCCGGCCGCGCCTGGAGGCGGATATCCGCCCCGGGCTTCAGCCCGGCGTTCAACGGAGCCGCCGCCCTTACGAAAATGGGGGTTTCCACCCCTTCGGGCAAGGTATCGCCCCCGATTGCCGCTTCGATTTCGAGCTGGCCGGCATAGGGCCTGACCGCCAGCACGCGGGCGATAACGCCGTCCTCGGCCACCCGCACCGCGGACGGGCGGAACACTATCTCTACCCACGCGCCTTCCGCCACGGATTCCGCCGACGCCTGGCCGAAAGGTGATACGACGCAGCCGTTTGTCACGCGAGCGTGAAACAGATTGGCCCCGCCAAAAAGGGCTGCGGTCTCGGGGTCCGCCGGATGGCGGTAGAGGTCGGTGGGCGTTCCGGACTGAACGATTCGGCCATCCCGCATGAGCGCCACCCGGTCGCCGACCCGCATGGCCTCGTCGGGATCGTGGGTCACCATCACGACGGCCGCCCCCTCTTCCTTCAGGCGCTTGAGCGTTGTCGTGCGGACTTCGTCGCGGAGCGCGGCATCCAGCCCCGAGAACGGCTCATCCATGAGCACCACGTCGGGCTTGGGCGCGAGCATGCGGGCGAGTGCCACCCGCTGCTGCTCGCCGCCCGAGAGCGTGTGCGGATAGGCGTTGATGTGCGCCCCAAGGCCGACCCGGACGAGTTCGTCCTCAGCGCGGGCCTCGCGTTCGGCTCGGGAGAGCTTCGAAAGACCGAAGGCGACGTTCTGCTTGGCGGTCAGATGAGGAAAGAGCGCGTAATCCTGGAACATGAGCCCCACGCGGCGGGTTTCGGGCGGCTCGTGTCGTCCCTCGCCCTCGACCAGCCGCCCGCCTACGAAGACAAGTCCCGAATCGGGCCGCTCAAGCCCGGCAGCAATGCGCAAAGTTGTCGACTTGCCGCAGCCGGAGGGACCGAGCAGGCACAACACCTCGCCGCGCGCCACATCCAGGCTGACGCCGTTCACGGCCGCGCGCGCTCCGAATCGGCGCGTCAGCCCGCGCAGGGAAAGCCCGTCGCAGGGTAGGCCGAAAGTCTCCGCGATGGCGTTCAGGGCGTGACCTTTGCGAATGAGTCTCGACGGCTAGTTAGGCGGGAATGGACTGTGACCGCAAGCACGCCTCGCCCCTCTATAGCGCGGTGGCATGGCCACGCGTCTTTGTGGCGGGGCGGCGAAGATGTAGCCTTCGCCACCGTCAAGAGGGGAGGCGCCAATGAAACGTCGGGGATTAGCCCTGTTCGGGAGCCTCTTGGTCGCGGCCACTGTGACGGCTTCCCAGCCAACCGCTCCGGCGCATGCTCAGAACGCGCCGTTCCAGGTCATGGAGACGTCCATCGACGACATCCATGCCGCGATGAAATCCGGGCGGCTGACGGCGCATCAATTGGTCCAGGCCTATCTCGACCGCATCGCTGCCTACGACAAAAAAGGCCCCGCCATCAACGCGATCATCACGCTGAACCCACGGGCGCTCGAAGACGCCGACAAATTGGACGCGGCCTATAGGCAATCGGGATTTACCGGCCCGCTTCACGGCATCCCGGTTCTGGTCAAAGACGAGATCGACGTCGCGGGCCTGCCGACCACTTTGGGTACCGTCGTATTCAAGGATTACCGGCCAACCCGCGACTCCTTCGTGGTCGAGCAATTGCGCAAGGCCGGCGCGATCATTCTCGGCAAGACCACGCTCAGCGAATATGCACGCGGGGATACCTACGGCTCGATGTTCGGCATCACCCACAACCCCTACGATCTGGAACGCACCGTGGGCGGTTCGTCGGGCGGCTCGGCTGCCTCGCTCGCGGCAAACTTCGCAACGGTCGCGCTGGGCGAAGAGACTCTCGCGTCCATCCGCCGCCCGGCGGGCTGGGACTCGCTTGTCAGCATGCGCCCGACGCCCGGTCTCGTCAGCCGCAGCGGTATGTGGGACGGCTATCCCACTTTGGCCGCGCAAATGGGACCGCTTGCCCGCAACGTCAGCGACCTCGCGCATCTCCTGGACGTCATGGTGGGCTACGATCCCGAGGACCCCCTGACCGCCGTCGGTGTCGACAAGCATAATGGCAGCTACACGCGCTTTCTCGACACGAACGGATTGAAGGGCGCGCGCATCGGCATCTTGCGCGAATCCATCGGGATGAATTCCGAACCCGAATCGGAGGATTTCAAGAAGGTGGATGCGGTCTTCGAGAAGAATGTCGCAGAGCTGAAAGCGGCCGGGGCAACGATCGTGGACAACATCGTTATCCCGGACTTCAAGGCGCTGACGGACAAGCGGGCCGGCGATCCGACCGCGAACGACGAAGCGCTGAAGCGTTATCTCGCGCGCAATCCGAACAGCCCGTTCAAATCACGCGAGGACATCGCGAAATCGCCAGCCCTTAGCCAGAGCTTTCCACCCCGCAGCGGTGACATCTGGAAAGGCTCGCCGCCCGCCCTCGATACCGCCAAGTATGCCGATTATCTAAAGGCCCGCGATCAGCTGATGCTCAACATCCTGAAAGTGATGGCCGACAACAGGCTCGACGCCATTGTCCACAAGACCGTCGAGCATCAGCCTACTCTGATCAAGGACGGCATCAATCCGCCTTACGTGGCCAACAAGGGCATCCCGACCTACAACACGTTCCTCGCCTACTCCGCCATCATGACGGTGCCGTCGGGATTCACGGTCGACAATCTGCCTGTGGGAATCACCTTTTTCGGGCGACCCTACAGCGAGCCCGTTCTGCTGAAGCTTGCCTATGCCTATGAGCAGGCGACGCACCACCGCCTGCCGCCTAAGACCACCCCGGCGCTGCCGGCGCGATAGAGGCGAGGGCTGCGGGAACCGCTGTAACAAAAAACGGCCCTCCTCCTATCGTGAAAAGGGGAACTCGAAAATCGCGATAAATTTAATAGGCGCAAGACGTTGCGCACTGACCCCACTCACGAGCTCCGCCACCCGGCGGGGCTCTTTTTTCGGCCCTCAGCCCACGCTCGCCTGGCCCTTGCGGTCGAAGGCGCGCGCGATATCCGCAAGGCGCTTGTGCACGGTCTCACCGAGCAGGGCTTTCTTCGCCGACGGAATCTCGAGCGCGACCACGTCCTTTGTGAGCTTGAGAGTTATCTCCGGCAATTCGCTTTTGAGCGCGCCGGAAAGCCCGAAGGCTAGCCGCGCCGCCAATCCGATCTGCTGGGCCAGCAGATCGCCTTCGGCCGTAAGCAGACGGCTTACCCCGGTGGCCACCGGAACATCGCCATCGCCAGCATAACGGTAATAGACCGCACTCGCCATCAGCGCCCGCTCGTGGTGGTCGGCGCCGCCGTAATTGCCGAGCAATACCTGGGCGAATGCGCCCATGGCGCGATCGTCGGGGTGACGCCGCCAGCCGATGTCGGAGAACAGACACGCCGCCTCGCGGATGCGCCGCTGACTTTCCGTCTCTTTCGGAAAGAGGGCCGTCATCCAGGCAAACAATTCTGGCGCATGCCCGGCGACGCGCGATTCGCGCTGGTTCAAATCCTGGGCGAAAGCGATCAACGGGTCCTTGGCCGCTTCATCCGGCTTGAGCTTCTGCCGCAGCACCCCCTCGCGCAAACCGTAAGCCGAGACTACGACTTCCTTCAGGCCGAAGGTCTGGATCATCTCCTCCATGACCACCGCGCCATAAGGCAGCGCCTCTGCGCGCCGCTTGGGCACCGAATGCATCCTCTCCAGCGATTTCCTGGAAAGCCCCGACACCACGCGACACAGCTTCACCGCGCGGCCCGAGGGGATGACGTAATGGTGCAGTACGCGAAGGGGATATTCCTCTTCCTCCATGTCGACATGGGCGAGCGCGCGCCAGATGCCGCCAACCGCGTAAAGCGCGCGGCCCTTGAGCGATTTCGCGAAATCAAGCTTGTCGAGACCTTTTTCGACCACCCCACGCGCTTTATCGAGCTTGGCGCCTGCAACATCCATCAGCCGCAAAGGTCCGAACGGCAGCGTTGCGGCCGCCCCCGTCTTCCCGTCCCTGACGGTGACCATGTCCAGGCTGCCGCCGCCCAAATCGGCAACCAGCCCATCGGCACCGGGAATGCCGGCAAGGGTCCCTTCGGCCGCGACGCGGGCCTCCTCCTCGCCGGAAAGTATGCGGATCGGCCGGCCAAGGGCCTTCTCGGCGCTCTTGATGAATTCGCGTCCGTTGGTGGCGTCTCGCGCGGCGGAGGTGGCGACCGCTCCCGCATCGACAACCCGATGCCCGTCGCACAATTCGCGGAAGCGGGCGAGGGTCTCAAGCGCAAACTGCATGCCTTCCGGATCGAGCTGGCCGGTCGAGACCATGTTGCGGCCGATGGCGCAGATGGCCTTCTCGTTGTGAAGGGCGGCCGCATGCCGCCAGGGTCCTTCATAGATGACAAGGCGCACGGAATTCGAGCCGATATCGACAACGGCGATGGGACGGTAGCCGCTCTGGTTGCGCGAAAGCGTGCGCGGCTGGAAATCGGCAAGACTCAAGCGTGGCACCTTTGGGGCGAAATCAGCCGCCGCGAATCGCGGCCGTCACGGTTGGAGGTGTGTCCACTTTCAAGGCCTTACCGCGGCCCGAAAGCGATGGATTGGTCATGAAATAGGTATGCGCCGAGAACGCGTCCGGCGAGTCGAAGGCGGGATCACGGACATAGGAGCCGTCGGCACGGAGGAACCAGCTCTGCGCCTGATCTTTCAGATTGGCCAGCATGATCTGGGACAGTACCTGCTGATGCACGGTCGGGTTGTCAACTGGAACCATGGCCTCGACGCGGCGGTCGAGATTGCGGGTCATCCAGTCGGCAGAGGTGATGAACAGCCTAGCCTTGGGCGAGGGAAGCCCGTGGCCCGCCCCGAAGCAGACGATGCGCGAATGTTCGAGGAAACGCCCGACGATACTCTTTACACGGATGTTATCGGAGAGGCCCGGCACTCCGGGCCTGAGGCAGCAGATGCCGCGCACGACGAGATCGATCTGCACGCCGGCCTGGCTGGCGCGGTAGAGCGCATCGATGACGCGGGCATCGACGAGCGCGTTGAGCTTGGCCCAGATCGCGGCGGGACGCCCGGCGCGGGCGTGCTCGATCTCTCCGTCGATGCCTTCCATGATGCGGGGGAGCATGGTGAGCGGCGAAATCGCGATCTTTTCGAGGCTGTTGGGCTCGGCATAGCCGGTGACGTAGTTGAAGAATTTCGCCGCATCGCGCCCGAGCGCCGGGTTCGCAGAGAACAGCGAAAGGTCGGTGTAGATCTTGGCGGTGACGGGATGATAATTGCCGGTGCCGAAATGAACATAGGTTCTCAGTTCGCCCGATTCGCGGCGCACCACCAGGCTCACTTTGGCATGCGTCTTGAGTTCGATGAAGCCGTAGACGACCTGAGCGCCTGCGCGTTCGAGATCGCGAGCCCATTTGATGTTGGCGGCCTCGTCGAAGCGCGCTTTCAGTTCGACGAGCGCGGTGACGGATTTGCCGGCCTCCGCCGCTTCGATCAGGGCACGGACGATCGGGCTGTCCTTGCTCGTGCGGTAGAGCGTCTGCTTTATCGCGACGACATCGGGGTCCTGGGCGGCCTGACGCAGGAACTGGACCACCACATCGAAGCTTTCGAAGGGATGATGAACGATCAGGTCCTTCGCTTTTATGGCCGCGAAACAGTCCCCGCCATGGTCGCGGATGCGTTCCGGAAAGCGCGACGTGAACGGCTCGAACAGAAGATCGGGGCGGTCGTCGAGAATGAGCTGCTTGGTTTCGTCCAGGCCCAGAAGCCCGTCGACTACGAACGGCTGGCGCATGCCCATGCTGAGGTGATCGGCGATGAAATGGCGCAGATCGGGCGGCATGTCGGCACTGCATTTGAGGCGGATCACCGACCCGCGCCGACGGCGCTTCAACAGCGACTCATAGAGCCGCACCAGGTCTTCGGCCTCTTCCTCCACTTCGATGTCGCTGTCGCGCAGGATCCTGAAAACGCCCGATGCGTGCGCCGAATGCCCGGGAAACAACCGGTCGAGATACAGCCCGATGAGATTTTCAAGCGTGATGAAGCGCGCCTTGCCGCGGCGGTCCGGGAGCCGGACGAAACGCTGGAGCTGGGAGGGGATCGGCAGAAGCGCGGTCAGCACCTTGCCATCATGCCGCGCCAACCGCATCGCCATGACGAAACCGAGATTGGGAATGAAGGGAAATGGATGAGCCGGATCGATCGCGAGCGGCGTCAGGATAGGGAAGATGTGTTCGCTGAACTCGCCGTCGAGCCAGATGCTGTCTTCGGCGGAGAGCTGGTCGGGATCGACCACGTCGATGCCGGCATTGGCAAGTGCCGTGCGAAGTTCGCGCCAGGTCTTCTGCTGGTCGGCAATCAGCTCGGCCGCCATCTGATCGACGCGGGACAATTGCTGGGCCGGCGTCAGGCCGTCATCGGAGAGCGTCGAAACCCCGGCATTGACCATGCCTTTGAGCCCCGCTACGCGCACCATGTAGAACTCGTCCAGGTTGGACGCGGAGATGGACAGAAAGCGCAAGCGCTCCAGCAGCGGGTGCCGCAGATTCTGCGCCTCTTCCAGAACCCGGCGGTTGAAGGCGAGCCAGGAAAGCTCGCGGTTGATGAAGCGCCCCGGCGAATCGAGCGAGACGGCAGGGATTAGTTGAGCAGGCGTCTGCTCGCCGGGCATGTCCGGCGCCGCCTCGGGGCCCGTGGCCGTGATGGCGGCCGGGCCGATGTCCCTGAGCGTTTGCTTGTTCATCGCGCGATTCTACCGTTGGATTGTCAGTCTAAGGGTTAATTCGGGCCCTGTCATGGCGGGCACGGGGACCCTGGAGCATGGCCCGGTTCCATGACGAAAACGCGAAATCTGCGTTCTTACAGTTGGGAACCCGGCTCGGCATCCAGAAGCTCCGTCACCAGGCGCTCGGTCACAGCGCGCTTTTCGGCCAGCGCCTTGATGTCGGCCCGGGCGACAAAGGCAGCGACGGCGTCGGGGGTGCGCTCCAGTTGGGTGACGATTCGGCGAACCACTGTGTCGGGCACGTCAAGCTGGCGGTCGGCGAAATGCTTCATCGCAAGCGCGGAAAGAAGTGCATCGTCCGGGGCCCAGAGCGGTAACGCGATCAGCGCCCGAAAACGCGACTTCAGGTCGGCGATTGCCGTCGGCCATTGCTCCGGGGAAACCCGGCCGGTCAGCAGCAATGCCACCCCCCGCTTCTCAAACAGCGCAAGCAAGGCAACATCACGCGCCGGACTCGGTGGTTCGCGATCTAAGTCTTCGATCAGGAGCGGCCCCTCCTCGATCGTGTGTTCCAGCGTGAGATTCCTTGCGGAGATCTCTCTTGCGCCTGCTGTCTCACACCAGACGGCCGCCAGATGGCTCTTGCCGGACCCTGGCGGTCCGAAAAGGGCGGCCGTGGGGGCCGGCCAGCCGGGCCACCGGGCGATGAATTGGAAGGCCGGCTCATTGCAGGGCGCCCGAACGAAGCTCTCGCGGGTCCGCACGGAGTTGACCCCGAAGGGGAGCGCCAACTGGCTGACCATCAACTTTGAGCCATCAGCTTTGAGCCATCAGGCGCGGCGGCCGTCCTGAAGCCAAACCGCACGCATCGCCTTCAGCCACACCGAGAGGTAACCAAAGCCCGAAAGCAATGCCGCCGCGCCGACTGCATAGGCATCGGCGGGGGCAAGAACGCTCACCGGCCAATCGAACGCCAGCGCCGCCAAGTGCCAGCCGATATAGAGCACCTGAAGAGCGGTCGAGAGCTTCCCCAAGAGGGTCGGCTGGACTGCGACCGGCGCGCGCAATGCGACCGCCATGGCGAGTCCGCCGAGGATCAGCGCGTCCCTCGCGATCACCGTCGCCGCAAGCCATTCCGGCACGGCGCCGAGCAACGCAAGCGTAACGAAGGCCGCCAGCATCAGCGCCTTGTCGGCGGCCGGATCGAGCACGCGGCCTAGCGTGCTAGAGAGATTGAAGCGTTTGGCCAGGAACCCGTCGGCCGCGTCCGAAATCCCCGCGAAGACGAATATTCCGAACGCCGCCTTGAAATGTCCGGCCGCGAGCAGTCCCGCCGTCGCAGGCGCCGCTGCGAGCCGCAAGCCTGTGAGCAGATTGGGAACATGGCGCAGTATGGGGTTCATCGGGTCACCTCGCGTTGGCCGACTTTCCGGCAAGCTGCAAGGTGAACTCACCCCCCGCATTGACGAGGCTCAAATTCTGCTGCGCCAAGGCGTCGCGCAACTGCTCCGGGCGCCCGAAATAGGTGACCTCGATCTCAGCCTCGTGCAGGGCAAGTCCCGTGACATCCACATCGGAGACCGCCTTCACAGCGCCAAGCTGGGCACGAATCTTCGCCCAGTCGTCGATGGAGTCAAAGGTGACATCGGCGGTGAGGCGCGTACGGGTGCCGAAATTGACGGCGCTGCGGGTCTTCCAGGTCTCGGCGGTGCGTTCGGCGATTGCCTCGGCGTCCGCCGGGAAAGTGGAATTGGCATAGGCGAAGGACGCGGCCGTCCGCGCCGTAGCCGATAGTTCGATCATCTGCACCGTTTTCGCGTCTTCGCTCACTATCGCGAGGATGACCTCAGCAGCGTTGTAACGGCGGGCGAGCGGCGCAAGCGCGGCCCAATCAGCGGCCGGGAGGTCGGGCCGGGAGAGGATTTCCTCATCCTCGGGCACACCGGCGGGCACCACGAAGGGCACCAGCCCCTGCTGAATCACCGGGTCCTTCCATGCTATCGCCCAGGGCCCCGTCAGGTCGGCGCCCTTTCCGGCAACCACGGGAATCACCACCGCCGGGCGCGAGCGCGTCTCGGTATAGGGGATGCCCGCCTGCCGGAGCACGGCGCGCACCGCCGCGGGATTGAAGTGATAGGTCACATCGGCAAGGTAGCGCGTCGTGCTGCGCCGCTCATTGGAGACCTCGAAGCTCCTCACAATCCGGAGCAGCATGTTCGCATCGAGTTGGGGCTGTTTGCTCCAATTGCCCGCGGCGACGAGCCGCCGATACAGCCTCGCCCAAGCGACCGGGCGCCCTTCCGCCATGGCCTGGTCGCGGGCTGCCGTCGCCGATTCCGCGGTCGCGTCGACCTTCACGGCCGCTGCCGTGAAGATGTCAGGCAAAGGCGGGGCGGCGGGCGCGGCAAAAGCCACGCCGGCAGTAACGCCGAGCACGGCGGCAAAAATGAGAAGGAAAGGCCGAAGCATGAGGTTCCTCTATAGGGCAACTATAGGGATTGGCCACGACGGACGGAAGACATCGCCACAAGAAACGCCCGGCCGGGGCAACCGTGCCCCGGTCCTGAGTCGCTATTCCGCCCTGAGATTACGCCCGAATTAAGCCCTTGAGCGCCGGAGCATCGCTGCTCTCCGGGAAGATGCTGTTATCGAGCGCCTGAGCCGGCACGCCCAGATGCTCAGCAAGCGCACCCTTGAAGATGGCCCGCGTATCGGTCTGGGCGGGCAGATCGCGCCCATCCCTGAGCACGGAGGACGTAAGCCCGCGCCATTCGGCATGGACAATCCCGCCGGCAACCGCGCCGCCCAACACCAAGGCCATGCCTGCCGTGCCATGATCGGTGCCGCCCGTCCCGTTGACGCGCACCGTCCGGCCGAATTCGCTCACAGCCACCACGGCAGTCTTCTGCCAAGCCGACCCCATGGAGCTCTTGAGCCAGCCAAGTCCGTCGTCCAAAGCCTGCAGGCGGCGGGCAAGCACGCCCTCGGCCGCACCCTGGTTCAAATGGCTGTCCCAACCGCTGACGTCGAATGCGGCGACTCGGGCGCCACCGTCAGCCGCCATGATACGGCCGGCCCCCTCCATCATGGTCGCGATATCGCCTTGGGGCTGCGACATGGCGGAAGCGGGGTCCGCCTCTCTGGCTGCCGCCACTGTTTTGCGCGTTGCGAGGCCATTCTTGAGGGCGCCGGAAAGCACAGGGTCCTTGGCATAGAGCGCGCTCACCCTCTCGAAGAATTCCTCGTCCGCGACTGGCCCATGGACGGGCGTCCAGCTTGCGACGCGGCTCGCCCCATCAAGGATCAGCGGCGGCGAGGATGAAACGGCCATCGCGCTTTTGCCGTCGTCGAAGCCCAGCGGCGCGAGCGCCCGGTTGAGCCAACCGCCAATCAGCGCGCGCGGCTTGGTGGCGCCCGTCTCCAGCACGTTCTGTGCATCGAAATGGGAGCGGTCGCGATAGGGCGTTGAGACATTGTGGTAAACCGCCAGCTCCTTGGCGCGCCACATCGCGGCAAGATTGCGCAGCGCCGGATGCAGCCCGAAGAACCCATCGAGATCGAATGGTGCGCCCGCGCCGGTCCTTGGCAGCGCCAGGCTGCCCCGGAGCGAGGCATAATTCGGATCGCCATAGGCCGGGACCGCAGCCAATCCGTCGAGCCCGCCCCTGATGATAACCACCGCGAAGCGGCGGTCGTCGGGGAGCGCTGCAAAAGCGAGCCTTGCTCTGGTGCCGGCAATCGCGAGGGTGGCGCATGCCGCGCCGGTCTTCAGAAAATTGCGCCGTGTCAGCATGGTGTCACCTGCGTTGAAATTCGGGACTGACGAACAGAAGGCCGAGCCCTTCGGCCGGGCTCGCCGCGCGCGAAATCGCCGTGCGCGTGTCGCCGGAAAGCAAGGGGCCCAACGCCTCGTCGGCCAGCATGACGGGATCGGATTGCGCGCCCAACCGCTTTGCCGCCGCATCGGCCCATTCCACCCGCTTGAGCACGGCATCCGAGCCGGTCCATGCGGTCTCGATATCGGGCCAGCCTTTCGGGCTTGAGGCGCCGAAGGGCACCTCGCCCATCAGGCGGGTTGTCTGAATGAAGGTGCGCACATTCGATTCATCCAGTTGAACGGGCGCATCCGAGGCCGCGATGCGCATCGCTGCGGTGACGTACTCCACCGGGGTGCGGAATTTGGCGGGCGCGGGTCGCCAGGCGACAGGATCGTCGAGCAGGACTTCGTAGACCTTCATCAATTCGCCGCCAGATTCCCTGAACGCCGTTTCGAGGCGCCGAATCGAATCCTCCGGCGGATCGTCGGCAATGAAATGGGTCGCGAGCTTGACCGCGACGTGGCGCGCGGTAGCCGGGTGATGCGCGAGATCGGTCAGCGCCGCGATCCCACCCTCGTAGCCTTCGGGATAGGTCCGGCCCAAAAGTGTCTTGGAGCCGGGCTCATGGCGCATTGGATAGAAGCCGAAGCTCGCATCGATTTTGGCCCCGGTCAGACGCTGGGCGACTGCGCCCATTTGCCAGCCGACACTCCATCCGGTGATGATCTTGGCGAGCGCGATGACGTCGTCCTGCGTGTAACCGCCATCGACGCCGAGCGTATGCAGTTCGAGGATTTCGCGGCCGAGATTTTCGTTCAGACCCTTGCCGGTACGCAGGCCCGCAAACGAGTCGGGGCCTATGGAGGCCGCGTTGTCGAGATAGAACAGCATCGCTGGGTGCCGCTCGACCGCGAGCACCATATCGGCGAAGCGTCCGGTGACGTGGGGCCTGACGGCTTCGCGTTCGAAGCCTCCCACAAAGCGAGCCGCTGCCGGTTTGCTGATGGAGACGGTGAAATGGTTGCTCCAGAAGCGGATCAGCCTTTCGCGGAACGGCTGAGCAGTCTCGAAGCCCACGCGATAGCGCGCCGCCATCTCCTCGAGATAGGTGTTGCGCGCCTGCATGTTGAACGTCTTGATAGCCTGAATATCGCCAGCCATCCGCAATTGCCGGAGCTTGAGCAGATCGGCGGCGAGGTCCGCGGTCGACTGCAAGCCCGTGAAGGCTGCAGGTGATTCCTCAACCTTAAGCTGGCCGAGAAGCCAAGCCTTCGGGTCCGCACTTGCCTGTGAAATATCACCCGGTTTGGGGCCGAGCCCAAACCGGTTTGCCGCCAGGGCGCCTTCGAGCGACACGGATTCTCTCCTCGCGCGAATACGTCCCTCCCACACATTTGATAGCCTAATCCACTGCAAAGGACCAGCCATTGCGCAGGGGATGCCGCAAAATCGAACAATCTGGATGTTCCATGGAAGACGTTTAAATCTTTGTTAATTGCAACACGGCGTTGCGGTCCCTAAATTCGGCGGCGGAGGGGTGTTTGGCGTCTCGATTGGGGCGCCAATTGCCCAAGGAGCATACCCATGTTTCGCATCACGTCCCGGCGCCTTGTTGGCGCGCTGGGAATCGCCGCTGCGGTTGCCGTAGCGGGCGGCATCCAGTTGAGTTCCGCCCAAACCGCACCGCGCGGTCTTCCGAATTACCAGAACGCGCAACCCGGCCAGCAATATGATCGCCCGGACGGCCGCGCCGATGGTGGCCAAATCGGCAACCAAAATGACAGAAGGCGCGATGCCCGCATCACGCCGGAGCAGCGTCTGGACCGCCGGCTTGCCTTTCTGCACGACCGCCTGCGCATCACCCCGGCCCAGGAGCGGGGATGGACCGCCTTTGCCGCCGTCCTGCATGAGAACATGCAGGATAGGATTCGCGGCCGTGACGTGAACGACCGGCGCGCGCCGCCAAGCGTTGTGGACGAACTCGAACGGAACAGGCAGCGGCTTGTTGAGGCCGCTCAGCACATGGACCACATGCTGAACGCGCTGCGGCCGCTCTACGCCTCGTTCAGCGACGATCAGAAGCGGACCGCCGACCGGCTGATGTTCAGGGTCGGGGAAGGCTTCCGCGAACGCCTCAGCGGGCGCGGGGCTGACGACCGTGGCCCGGGGTTCGGGGCCGGCCCCAATTCCGGCCCCCCGCGCTAATCTTCTGAGGGGTGCGCCGCCGGGATAATTGCGGCGGCGCATCCGCTCTTGCGCGCGAAACTGGCTCCCCCTACTGGAAGGAGCATGATCTCCAAAAAAGGTCCCCTCACCTATAGGGATTCGGGCGTCGATATCGACGCGGGCGACGCCTTGGTCGACCGCATCGCACCCGCGGCGAAAGCAACCGCGCGAACGGGTGCAGATGCCGCGCTCGGTGGGTTCGGCGGGCTGTTCGACCTGAAGGCTGCCGGGTTCAAGGACCCACTGCTGGTGGCATCGACCGACGGCGTGGGCACCAAGTTGAAGCTCGCCATCGAGGCGAAGAAATTCGACACCATCGGCCAAGACCTGGTGGCGATGGTGGTCAACGACATCGTCGTGCAGGGCGCCGAGCCGCTGTTCTTCCTCGATTATTATGCGACCGCAGCCCTGGACGTGGACGAAGCCGCTCAAGTCGTGGAAGGCATCGCCCGCGCCTGCAAGCAATCGGGCTGCGCGCTGATCGGCGGGGAAACCGCGGAAATGCCCGGTCTGTATGCGAAGGGCGATTTCGACCTCGCCGGATTCGCAGTCGGCGCGGTCGAACGCGGGGACGTGCTGCCGAAGACCGAAACGATGCGCGCGGGTGATGTGCTGATCGGGATTGCGTCGTCGGGCGTGCATTCCAACGGCTATTCGCTGGTGCGCAAGGTGATCGAGCGGGCGGGGCTGGGCCTCGCCTTGGCTGCCCCCTTTGCGAGCGGTGTGAATCTGGCCGACGCTCTGCTGACACCGACGCGGCTCTACGTGAAGGCAGCACTTGCGGCGATTGCGGCGGGCGGCGTTAAGGGGATTGCCCATATCACCGGCGGGGGCATCACCGGGAATCTGCCGCGCGCACTGCCCGTGGGGCTGGACGCGGAAGTGGAACTGTCGACGTGGAGCGTGCCTTCCGTGTTCGATTGGCTGATACAGGAAGCGGCTTTGCCCGAGAGCGACATGCTGCGCACGTTCAATTGCGGCGTCGGTCTGATCGCGGTGGTGGATGCGGCATCCGCGGACGCCGCGATTGCAGCATTCAACCAATCGGGCGAGCGCGCCTTCGTGATGGGCGCGCTGGTTCCAGGCTCAGGCGCCGAACCCGAGGTGCGCTACCGCGGAAATCTTCGATGAGTTCCGCCCGCATGAAAGTGGCCGTGCTGATTTCGGGGCGCGGCAGCAACCTGAAATCGTTGATCGAGGCGTGCGCCGCACCCCATTTCCCGGCCGAAATCGTACTCGTGATCTCCAATGTCACGCGCGCGGGCGGGCTTGAATATGCGCGGACCGCCGGCATTCCCGCCGTCGTCGTTCCGCATCGCGAGTATGCCTCACGCGAGACGTTCGACGCTGCTATCGAAGCGAGGCTGAGCCAGGCAGGCGCGGAATTCGTCTGCCTCGCGGGCTTCATGCGCATCCTGAGCGAGGCGTTCGTACGTCAATGGCAGGGCCGCCTGATCAATATCCACCCCTCGCTGTTGCCCGCCTTCAGAGGCGTCGAGGTGCACGAACAGGTCATCCAATCCGGCGTCCGCATCTCCGGCTGCACCGTGCACTACGTGATTCCTGAGTTGGATGCAGGCCCGCCCATCGCCCAGGCGGCCGTTCCGGTGCATGCAGGCGACACGCCGGAATCGCTCGCAGCGCGCGTGCTCGAACAAGAGCACCGGCTATACCCGCTCGCGCTCAAGCTGATCGCGGAGGGCCGCGTGCGGCTTTCCGGCGGGCGGGCGACGTTCGACGATGTTCCGTCTACGGACGAAATCCTGTTCAACCCGCCGCTGTGAATGACACCCCCCTCCCCAACGCGGGGAGGGGTCAGGGGTGGGGGAACTCACGCCCTATCCCACGATTTCCAGATCGCTGAAGAAGAAGTGGATTTCGTTGGCCGCCGTGTCCGGCGCGTCCGATCCATGCACCGAATTGGCCTCGATGTTCTCGGCGAAATCCTTGCGGATGGTTCCGGCCGCGGCCTTGGCAGGATCGGTCGCACCCATCACTTCGCGGTTCTTGAGGACGGCATTCTCGCCTTCCAGCACCTGCACCACGACCGGCCCTGAGGTCATGAACTCGACCAGCCCGTTGAAGAACGGCCGCGCCTTGTGCACCGCATAGAACGCCTCGGCCTGCGCGCGCGTCAGCCGCATCCGCTTTTGCGCCACGATCCGAAGCCCAGCCCTCTCGAACCGGTCGACGATGGCGCCGGTTAGGTTCCGCCGGGTCGCATCCGGCTTGACGATGGAAAGCGTGCGCTCGACGGCCATGAGGTAACTCCCGATGAAAGCGCGCGCCTTATAGCGGCGGGGTTCCAGCCCGCGCAAGCTTTGCGTCCCGCGGCGCTTTTGCTTAAGACGCGAGCCACGCCATCCAGAGGGGCCCCATGACGCAGCTCAACCTTTCCGTTGCCATCGGCGATTACGACCGCAACCGCCCGCTGATCGACGGGACCGTCAAAATCGACGGCGTCGATCCGGTGTTCATGAAGCTGGTGCCGGAGGAGATCTTCTTCCGCGCCTTCCGTACCCAGGATTTCGACATCTGCGAGCTGTCGCTGTCGAGCTTCACGCTGAAAACCGCGCTGGGCAATTGCCCTTATGTGGGGGTGCCCGCCTTCGTGTCGCGCTGTTTCCGCCACACCTCGATCTTCGTGCGGACCGACCGCATCGCGCGGCCCGAAGACCTGCGCGGAAAACGAGTCGGCGTGCCGGAATGGCAGCTGACCGCGAATGTCTGGGCGCGGGCGATTCTGGAGGACGATTTCGGCGTCAGGCCCTCTGACATGAAATGGGTGCGCGGCGGCATTTCGGACGTGGCGCGTCCCGAGAAGATCGCGGTCAACCTGCCGCCGGGCGTGGAAATGGAAGACGCGCCGGAAGGGGTGACGATTTCCGAACTGCTCTTGCGCGGCGAGATCGACGGCTTCATCGCGCCCCGCGCGCCCGCGCTACAATCGCCCAATATAGGCTGGCTGTTCCGCGATCCGCTTGCGGCGGCCAAGGATTATTTCAAGCGCACCGGCATCTTCCCAATCATGCATCTGATCGGGGTGAGGAAGACGCTGGTCGAAAGACACCCGTGGCTGCCCTTCGCGGTGTTCAAGGCGTTCGACCGCTCGAAAAAGCTCGCGCTGGAGGCGCTCAGCGATGTCGCGGCGACCAAAGTGACGCTCCCCTTCGTCGAGGAGCAACTCGCGGCGGCACGCGAATTGATGGGCGAGGATTTCTGGCCCTATGGCGTCGAACCCAACCGCAAGGCGCTGGAATCGTTTCTCCGGGCTCATCATTCGCAAGGCATTTCGCCGCGCGTGCTGGGGGTGGAAGAACTGTTCCACCCCGCGACCCTGGAATCGTTCAAGATCTGATGCCGGACGATCCATGCTGATCATCGACAATGTCACGGTGCGGATCGGCGGCCGCGTCATTCTCGACGGCGCGAGTGCGGCGATTTCGGACGGCCGCAAGGTTGGACTGATCGGGCGCAACGGCGCGGGGAAGACCACGCTCCTGCGGCTCATCCTCGGCGAACGCGAGACCGAAACAGGCAAGATCGAAATCAGCCGCAGCTGGCGCCTCGGCGCGGTGGCGCAGGAAGCGCCCGCCGGCCCCATGACGCTGATCGATACCGTGCTCGCGGCCGACACCGAACGCACGCGCCTCTTGGCCGCGGTCGAGAGCGGCCACGATCCACTGCAGCTCGGCGAGATTCACGCCCGCCTGGACGAGATCGGGGCCTATGCGGCGCCCGCGCGGGCCGCGCGCATTCTCGCGGGACTCGGATTTCCCGATGCCGAACAGCAGCGGCCGTGCTCGGAATTTTCCGGCGGCTGGCGCATGCGTGTGGCGCTGGCCGCATTGCTGTTCGCAGCACCCGATTTGCTGCTGCTGGACGAGCCCACCAATTATCTCGATCTCGAAGGCGCGCTGTGGCTCGAAGATTATCTGAAGCGCTATCGCGGCACGGTGCTGCTGGTCAGCCACGATCGCGACCTTCTGAACCGAGCGGTCGATTCCATCCTCCATCTGGAGCACGGCAAGCTTACCCTCTACAGCGGCGGCTACGACCGCTTCGTGGAGGCGCGCGAGATGAAACGCGCGCTCGATACCGCCCTGCGCGCGCAACAGGAAGCCGAACGCAAACGCATCCAGGCCTTCATCGACCGCTTCCGCGCCAAGGCTTCCAAGGCGAGCCAGGCCCAAAGCCGCATGAAATGGCTTGAAAAACTGAAGCCCGTGACGCTGGTGGTGGCCGAACGGCTCGCACCCATCACGCTGCCGCAACCCGAGACGGTGGCGCCGCCCTTGATCGCGCTCGACCGCGTGTCGGTGGGTTACATGCCGGGAAAGCCCGTGCTGAGCCACGTGAACTTGCGCATCGATTCAGACGACCGGATCGCTCTCTTGGGCCAGAACGGCAACGGCAAATCGACATTGGCCAAACTGATGGCCGGACGGCTGAAGCCGATGACCGGCGAGATGACGCGCGCGCGCAAACTCAGCGTCGGCTATTTCGCGCAGCATCAGCTCGACGAACTCGACGCGAGCAAGACGGCGCTCGAGACCTTGTGGGCGCACCGGCCGCTGTTCGACGAGACCACCGCCCGCACGCGGCTCGGCGGCTTCGGCTTTTCCGGCGACAAGGCTGACACGAAAGTCACGTCGCTTTCGGGCGGAGAGCGAGCGCGGCTGCTGCTCGCCATCGCGACGCTGGACAAGCCCAATCTCCTGATCCTGGACGAGCCCACCAACCATCTCGACATCGACGCGCGCGAGGAGTTGCTGACGGCATTGAACGAATATGAGGGCGCGGTCGTCCTCATCAGCCATGACCGCCGCCTGATCGAGGCCTGTGCCGACCGTCTGCTGCTGGTCGCCGATGGGCGCGTTACGCCGTATGACGGCGATCTTGAGGATTACAAGCGGCTGGTGCTGTCCGAGGCCAATGGACCGGGGGCAAACGACACCGCGGCGCGCGACGGCAAGTCCGCGTCCAAGGCCGATCAGCGGCGCGAAGCTGCGGGAAAGCGCGTCGCGCTGAAGCCGCTGAAAGACGCTATGGAAAAATGGGAGCGCGAAGTCGCCCGCCTCCACGGCGAGATCGAGAAGCTCGATGCGGGACTGGCTTCGCCCGGCCTCTTCGTCAGGGACCCCGCAAAAGGCGAATTGTTCTCAAGGGCGCGTGCCGAAGCCGCCCGGCGGCTCGAAGCGGCGGAAGCCCATTGGATCGAAGCCGCCGAAAAATACGAAGAGGCCAGTGGTGAGTGAGCTTTGGGTCAGCCCTGCTTTTCCCATTTACCGGAGGCGTCTTCCTTCCAATAGGTGATGTCGTGGCCGGCCTCCTTCGCATTGCGCCACGCCGCGCGCGCAGCTGTGACGGCATCGGCGTCACGACCGTCGAACAGAAGCACGACGCGGGTGAATTTGCGCAAGCGGGGTGCTGCCCAATCAGGCGGCATCGCGCCGCCTGTGAGAAACAGCACCTGCGCCGCATTGGGATTTTCCTCTTCGGTCGTAAGGTAGATCGGCTGGCGCGCCGCGTGGCCCGCGGCGGCGGCGCCATGGGCGAGGAACGTCTGTTCCGAATAGGTCCAGAGATGGGTATCGAGCCCCTCCATGCGCTCGGCCGAACCCACCTGCACCACCGCGCGCCAACCGCGTTCGCGCGTGCGTTCGAGCAGGCCGGGAAGCACGTCTTCCAGCGTGCGGCGTTCGAGATGGTAGAAGAGCGTTTCCGCCATTCGCCATGCGCCAATCGCTATTCGTAATAATCCGTACAGAGACGGTTTAGCACGCGCACGCCCCATCCCGTGCCCCAGGAAGGCGCCAGCGGCTTCTGCTCGCCGTCCTGCCAGGCGACGCCCGCGATATCGAGATGAGCCCACGGCACCTTGTTGACGAAGCGCTGTAGAATCTGCGCCGCCGTGATCGAGCCCGCATTGGGGCCGCCAATATTCTTCATGTCGGCAATCTTGGATTTCACCTGCCGGTCATAGGCGTCACCCAGGGGCAGGCGCCACAAGGGTTCGCCTTCCGCAAGCCCGGCCTTGGTCAACCGCTCCGAAAGCTCGTCATTGTTGCTGAAGAGGCCAGCATGTTCGGTCCCGAGCGCAACCAGAATTGCGCCGGTCAGCGTCGCGAGATTGACCATGAAGCGCGGATGAAACCGCGATTGCGCATACCAAAGCACGTCGGCCAGAACCAGGCGGCCTTCCGCGTCGGTGTTCAGGATCTCGATCGTCTGGCCCGACATGGTCTTGACGATGTCGCTCGGGCGCTGCGCCTTGCCGTCGGGCATGTTCTCCACAAGTCCGATCAGTCCCACCGCATTGACGCGCGCCTTGCGCTTGGCGAGCGCGTGCATCAGCCCGACGACCGCGGCGGCCCCGCCCATGTCGCCCTTCATCCCCATCATGGAATTGGCAGGCTTGATCGACAGCCCGCCCGAATCGAAGCAGACGCCCTTGCCGACAAAGGCAAGCGGACCCGGAGCCTTGCTCTGCGGCTTCTTCCTGGCCGGCGAGCGGCTAACCCCGTTCCACTCCATCACCACCATGCGGGATTCGTGCGCGCTGCCCTGGCCGACGCCGAGAAGCGCGTTCATCCCCAGTCTGTGCATCTCCTTGGCGTCGAAGACTTGCACCTTCACGCCCAGCTTCCTCAGCGCCAGCGTCCGCTTGGCGAACTCGTCCGGATACAGAATATTGGCGGGCTCGTTCACGAGGTCGCGGGCGATGAAGATCCCCTCGCCCACCGCTTCGAGCCCGGCCCAGGCCTTCTTGGCAGCGCCGGGTTCGCGCGTCTGCACCACCACCGATTTCAGCGTCGGCTTCTCGTCATCCCTTACCTTGCGGTAATGGTCGAAACGATAGCTCCGGAGCTTCGCGCCGAGCGCCAGATGCGCCGCCATTTCCGCCTCGCCGATCTTCGCCTTGGCGGGCCGGTCGATGGCAAAGCTCAGCGTCTCTTCGCCGCTCGTGAAGAGGCGCCCGAGAACGGTCGCCGACAGACGCTCAGCCGCCGCGCCGTCGAAATTCTCGGCCTTGCCGAGCCCGGCAAGAATGATGCGCGAAGCCTTGAGACCCGCCGGCGCCAGCAACTCCAGGCTGTGTCCGGCCTGGCCCTTGAACCGGGTCGATGCAAGCGCGCGCTTCACCTGGCCGCCCGTCGCCTCATCCACCCTCACGGCGGCCTCAGTGAGCACCCCCCCCTCGCCTATGCCCACGACCAGAGCCAAAGGACCGATGGCGCCCAAGGCCGCGGAAGATGCGGCAAAAGAAATGTTCATGAACCCAAGCTCCAAATGAAAGAATGTGAGAGGGGGGTAGCAGATATCGGACGCGGCCGGAACCCCGCCAATTTTTCCGATACCTGTTGGCCTTTTTCTGATACCTGAATCCCCATGCGGAAGCTCTTCTTCTACATCCTGCGCCAGATCACCGGGCCCTTCCTGCTGTTCGCGCTCCTGCTCACGCTGGTGGTGTGGATGACACAGTCGCTGCGCATGCTGGATCTCGTGATCAACCGCGGGCAATCGGCAGTGATCTTCGCCTATCTCACGATGTTGATCGTGCCGAGCCTGCTGGTGGTGATCGCGCCCATCGCTTTTTTCGGGGCGGCGCTTTACGCGCTGAATAAGCTCAACAGCGACAGCGAACTGGTGGTGATGTGGTCGGCGGGGATCAGCCGGTTCCAGATGGCGCTGCCGCTGCTGGCGGCGTCCGCACTGGTGATGGGAATCACCTATTCCTGCAGCCTCTATCTGATGCCGCTCGGCCAGCGCACCATGAAGGACAAGGTGTTCGACATCCGCGCCGACATCGGCGCGGCGATCCTTCAGGAAGGTGCCTTCACGACACCGAGCGAAGGGCTCACCGTGTTCATCCGCGAACTGGCGCCGGACGGCGAAATCCGCGGCATCCTGGTCCACGACAATCGCGAGCCCAAGCGCCCAATCACCTATCTCGCCGAATCCGGCGTGCTCGCTCAGACCCAGGAAGGCCCGCGCTTGATCATGCAGAACGGCAATATCGAGCAAACCGAGTTGGGAGGCGCACGTCTTTCGGTGCTCAAATTCGACCGCGACGTGCTCGATCTCGACCAATATGCGGGGCCCCAGCGCGCCACCGACCGCGACACCAGCGAGCGCTACCTCTACGAACTGCTTCATCCGCCCGCGGAAGCCGGCGATTCCGTGCGTCGCGGCGTCTATTTCGCTGAGGCGCATAACCGGCTTTCGGCGCCGCTCTATTGCATCGCCTTCGCGCTGATCGCGCTTGCCGCCACCGCCAAGGGGCGCATGGCACGCGCAAGCTACGCGCTGAGGCTATCGGGAGCGGCACTCTTGGGCGCGGCTTTGCGGCTCGTCGGCTACGCCGCACAGGGCTTTGCCGCCAAGAGCCCGCAGTTCATCATTGTGCTTTATCTCCTGCCGCTGTTGGGCCTCGTAGTGGCCTCTGCCGCGCTCGCGGACGTGCCCTTTATCCCCGAGGGTTTACGCCGCTTCTTCCGCGCGCCGGCCGGAGAGCCGGCATGAGTTGGTCGCTCACGATCATGATCTATCTCGCGCGCCGCTTCAGCGTGGCGGTGATAATCGTGTTCGGCGCCTTCGCAGCGCTCGCTCTGTCCATCGACCTTGCCGATCTCTTCAGCCGTACCACGGAACGGGGCATCCCGCCCGACGTGGTGATCAGCATGAGTCTGCTCAAGCTTCCCGACATCTCCCAGAAGCTTCTCCCGTTTGCGATCCTGCTCGGAGCCGTGCTGGCATTCTCGCGTCTTTCGCGCAGCCATGAGCTGGTCGCGACGCGGGCGGCCGGCATTTCGGCCTGGCAGTTTCTGACCCCGCCGCTTCTTGTCGCCGTGGGCTTGGGCATCCTGACGATGACGGTGTTCAATCCGATCTCCTCGGCACTCCTCGCGCAATACACGCGGATGGAGGCGCGCTATGTCCACGGGCAGGCGTCTCAGCTCGCAGTGTCCTCGACCGGTCTCTGGCTGCGACAGGGCGATTCCATGCATCAGTCGGTGGTGCATGCCTTGCGCGTGGCCGATCAGGGCGTGCACCTCGAAGAGGTGATCGTGTTCCTGTATCAGGGCCTCGATCGTTACGCCGGCCGTATCGACGCGGCCTCGGCCGAACTCCAGAACGGGAACTGGCATCTCGTCAACGCCTGGGTCAGCGGACCCGACGGCCTGCCGCAGCACAAAGCGAGCTACGATCTGCCGACCGAGCTGACGCCTTCGCAGATTCAGGAGAGCTTCGCCTCGCCCGACACGATCTCGTTCTGGGAGCTGCCGCACTTCATCTCGACCGCGGAAGGGGCGGGTTTCTCGGCGCTGCGCCACCGCCTCTATTGGTATTCGTTGCTCGCCTTGCCGCTTCTGTTCTCGGCCATGGTGTTCATGGCGGCGAGTTTTTCGATGCGGCTTTCGCGCCTGGGCGGCATGCCGCAGCTCATTCTTGCGGCCGTGCTCTCCGGATTCGGCGTGTATTTTCTGGGCGACGTCACCGGTGCGCTTGGCCAATCCGGGATTCTTCCGACCCCGCTTGCAGCCCTTGCGCCCGCCGCAGCCGCGAGCCTTCTCGGCATGACCTTGCTGTTCCATGAGGAGGACGGGTGAGGCGCAAGGGGGGAACGCGGGGGCTTCTGAAAGAACCACGCACCGTCGCGACGCTGCTCGTCGCGGCTGCGCTGGGTTCTGCGCTGGGCCTTGGAGCGGCCGCGGCCGGAACGGCCGAGCCGAGCCGCATTCTCCTGCAGGCCGACGAGATCACCTACGATACCGATGCGGGGCTCGTCACCGCGCGCGGCCATGTCGAAATCGCCGACGAGACGCGCACGCTCCTGGCCGACCAGGTCACCTATGACCAGAACAACGATCGCGTCAGTGCCAGCGGCAATGTCAGCCTTCAGGATTCTACGACCGGCAACATCGCGTTCGCCGATCAGGTCGAATTGACGCAGGATTTGCGGGAGGGCGCTCTGCAAGGCCTTGCTGCGCTGATCGGCCAGACTGGACGGCTCGCCGCCCAATCCGGCGAGCGCCGCGAGAACCGCTTCACCATCGCCCATGGCGCCGTGTTCACGCCGTGTAGCCTTTGCGCGGATGATAGCGAGCGCATGCCGCTGTGGGAGATCCGCGCCGCGCGCGTCATCCACGACCAGTTGAAGAAGGAAATCTATTTCGAGGACGCCTCGTTCGAATTTCTTGGCGTGCCGGTGCTGTTTCTTCCGTATTTCTCGCAGCCTGACCCCACGATCACGCACTTGAGCGGGTTCCTGCTCCCCGATATCGGCACTGTCGGCACCATCGGCAATTTCATCAAGATTCCCTATTACGTATCGCTGTCACCCTCGCAGGATTTGACGCTCGATCCCTTCATCACCACGCGGGGCGGCACTGTGATGCAGACCGAATACCGCGAGCGCTGGGCCAATGGCGGCATGTGGCTGCAGGGCACGCTCGGCTACGATGCGGGCGCTTCCGGAAAACCGGGAGAAAGCGTGTGGATGAGCAGCCTGTTTGGGTCCGGCCGCACGCCGATCAATGATTCCGATTCCTGGCGCGCCGGTTTCGACGTTCAACTCGCCTCGAACCAGACCTACCTGAAGCGCTACGAGCTTTCCTATCTCGACCGGCTCACGACCGATCTGTTCGCCGATCACGTTGACGGGCGGAGCCGCTTCGCGGCCACCGGCTATTTCTTCCAGAGCATGCGCGATACCGACAATCCGGCGCAAATTCCACTGGCGCTGCCGCTGCTCGAATACACCTACATCCCCGAATACAATGTATGGGGCGGGCGTTTGAAAGCCGACACTAGCGCCCTCTATCTCAGCCGCGACACGGGCACGGACATGCTCCGGGGCTCGGCCGACGTGGATTGGCGCATCCCCTATACGACGGCGAACGGCATGCAGCTCGCGGCCGAGGGATTTTTGCGCAGCGACATCTATTACATCAACGACGCCCTCATGGAGGTCCCGACCGCAACCAAGAATTCGGAGACCATCGGCCGCGCTCTCGGCTACGGGATGCTCGAGTGGCGATGGCCCTTCGTCAGCGATACCGCTTTCGCCAACACCAATGTGGTCGTCGAACCGATCGCCCAGCTGATCGCGGCATCGGGCGGCGGCAATCCGCGCGGCCTTCCCGACGAGGACAGCGCCGGCTTTGAATTCGACATGACCAATCTCTTCAACCCCAACCCCTCGCCGGGGCTCGACCTGTGGCAGGGGGGCCCTCGCACCAATCTCGGCATGCGCGCGACCGCGATTCTGCCGCAAGGGTCGGTCGAGGCGAGTTTCGGCGAGCAGTTCCGCTTCACCACCGATTCCGCGCTGCCGCCGGGCTTGCGCTTGAACGATCACAAGTCGGACCTCGTCGGCCAGTTCAAGATCGACCTGCCGCCCAATCTGTCCCTGACCGAGCAATTCAATATCGACCCCGACGACGGCAGCATCCGGCGCAACGAAATCTATCTGATCGGAAAATTCGGCCGTTCGACCCTCAATCTCAGCTACATCAAGTTGCCGCAGAGCACGGCCGATCCGACCCTGGGCGAACAGGAGCAGATCAACCTCACCACAACGATTCAGGTTTACGGCAACTGGGGCATTTTCGGGGAAGCCAGGCGCGACCTCGCAAAAAATCAGATGCTGGAATCGAGTCTGGGCATCACCTATGACGACGAATGCTTTGTCGCGTCCCTGGGATTCCACCGCCGCGACACAGCCACGCTGAACCTTAAACCCGCCTCCGCCGTGATTTTTCGTCTGGGCCTGAAGACCGGCGCCACCAACCGCTAACGAACCCAGCGCGGGAATGCTTGAAGCGGCGGTCGAAATGGGTAGATTCCCCCTATGGGGTGGAGGCGGGCATTAGCCCGGCGCCAAGGCATCATGCTTTGGGCGCCGTCGTGACCACGCAACCGGAGACGATGCCGTGTCGTATCGCATGAGTTTCATTCTGCGGACGCTTTGTCTGGCCGGAGCAGCTTTTGCTCCCATGGCCGTCATGGCACAGGACGCAGGCCTGCCCATTCAGCCCGGGCTGCTGTCGAACGCCGCGGCCGCCCAGCAGGTGCCCAACGAGCCGGTCCAGGACGCTGCGCCAGCGCCCGCCGCCGCACCCGCAGGACCCGCCCCCGAAGCGGCGCCGGTCCCCGCATCTCCGCTCAACCCTCCCGAGCCCAATGCCGGCAAACCCGGCGAGCGCGTCGTCGTCACTTCGCCGACCACCACGGGGGTCACCGCGATCGTCAACGACTTCGTGATCTCGAATTACGACCTCGATCAGCGTACGGCGCTGTTCGTCGCGACCTCGGGCGTGCGTCCGACGCGCGATACGCTGCCTCAGATTCGCGCCCAGGTCCTGCGCTCGCTGGTCGACGAAGTGCTGGAGCTGCAGGAAGCCACCAAGCACAAGATCGTCGTCAAGAAGGAAGAAGTCGACAAGGCGCTGCAAAACATCGCCGAAGACAACAAGCTCACGGTCGATCAGATCATGATGACCATCGGCCAGGCAGGGGTCACCGCGACCACGTTCCGCCAGCAGGTGAGCGCGCAATTGATCTGGCAGAAGTTGGTGTCAGCGCGCTATGGCACCGACATTTCGGTGACCGAGCAGCAGGTGGACGAGGTCATGAACCGGCTAAAGTCGGGCGCCGACAAGCCGCAATTCCTGGTCTCGGAGATTTTTGTTGCGGTCGACCGGCCTGAAGACGAAATGACCGTCAAGATCAGCGCCGACCAGATCGCAACACAGATTAAGCAGGGGGCGCCCTTCCAGACGGTGGCCGGCCAATTCAGCCAGTCACCTTCGGCAGCGGAGGGGGGCGACATCGGCTGGGTGATCCAAGGCCAGCTGGCCGAAGACCTGGATCATGCGCTTGAGCAATTGCGCCCTGGCCAGATCACGGCTCCAATTCGCGCGGAAGGCGGTTATTACGTGCTGCAGCTCCGCGACCGCCGCGAGCCGGTGGGCACCAACGTGACGCCGGTGAACATTGGCCCGACCGATCCCGACGCGCCGCTCCCGCTGGACCGGCTGCTGATTCCGCTTCCGCCCAATCCCGACATGACGATCCGGGAGCGCGCCATGCAGATCGCCAACAACGTGAAGTCGCAGGCTCGCGCCTGCACCGATCTGTCGCTCGCCCAGGGCCAGCTTCCTGGCACGATCTATACCAAGCTCGGCACCGTCAATCCGAAGGATCTGGCGCCCGAGCTTAGGGAAGCGCTGGCCAAGAGCGGACCCGGGGAAGTGGTCAATCCGTTCTTCTCGCCGGCGGGACTCGAAATCATCATGCGCTGCGACGAGGCCCCGCCCAAGCTGATCGCCTTCGAGCTTCCCTCGCGCGATCAACTTCAGCAGCAGCTGTTCCTCCAGCAGATGTCGATCTACGCCAAAAGCTATCTGCGCGATTTAAGGCGGGACGCCGTTGTCGAAACCCGATGAGGCCAGCGCACACAAGCAGCCCATCGTCATAAGCCAGGGCGAGCCCGCCGGTATCGGGCCCGAGATCGCCGTAAAATCCTTTGCCGCGCTTGGGGGCGCCGTCGATGGTCGTCCCTTGCGGCTGATCGGCAGCCCGGAGGTGTTCGCTGCCGCCGCCCGGTTGTGCGGGATCGCGGAGCCCGATATTTCCGCCGCGGTCATCGATACGGGACAGAAAGTCCGGGCTGAGCCAGGGCGTCCGTCCACGGACAATGCGACATCGGTCCTTGCCGCAATAGAGCGGGGTGTGATCGCCTGCGGCACCGGAGAGGCCGCAGGCCTCGTCACCGCGCCCATCCACAAGGCAGTGCTGACGGCGGCCGGATGGGGTTTCCCCGGCCATACGGAATTCCTGGCGGCCCTGACGGGCCGGGCGCGCGCGGTGATGATGCTCGCATCTTCCGATACCGAGCCGCCCTTGCGCGTGGTGCCGTTCACCATTCACATCGCACTGAGAGAGGTGTTCGCCAAATTGGACGCCGATGCGATCGCAGCGGTCGGCGAAGTGGTGATCGGGGCGCTGGAGCGCGACTTCGGCTGTGCCGCGCCACGGCTTGCCATCGCCGGGCTCAATCCCCACGCCGGCGAGGAAGGCACGATGGGGTCGGAGGACGCGGAAATAATCGCCCCCGCCGTCTCCCGATTGCGGGCGCGCGGGCTGAGCGTGGCCGGGCCGCTTCCCGCCGACACCATGTTCCACGAGGACGCGCGCAAGACCTATGACGCCGCACTCTGCATGTATCACGACCAAGCGCTGATCCCGATCAAGACGCTCGCCTTCTGGACCGGGGTGAACGTAACGCTGGGACTGCCGATCGTACGCACCTCGCCCGATCACGGCACCGCGTTCGGCATTGCCGGCAAAGGCGTGGCGAACGAAGCGAGCATGATCGCGGCCATCCGCATGGCGGCGCAAATCGCGGACAGGCGCATGGTTCCGTGAGCGACGACGGCCTGCCGCCCTTGCGCGCGGTAATCTCCGCCCATGGGCTCAGCCCAAAGAAGAGCCTCGGCCAGAACTTCATCTTCGATCTCAACCTGACGCGGCGCATCGCGCGCGAAGCCGGCATAGCCGGGGCAACGGTCTATGAAGTCGGCCCAGGTCCCGGCGGGTTGACTCGCGCACTGATGGCGGAAGGGGCAGCGCGCGTCGTCGCCGTCGAGCGCGACGCACGCGCCCGGCCGGCGCTTGAGGATATCGCGGCGGCGCGGCCGGGACTGATCGATATTGTCGAGGCCGATGCGTTGAAGCTGGACGAGCGCGCGCTGCTCGAAGCTTTGGGCGTGGTACTGCCGGTGCCGGTGGTCGCCAATCTCCCGTTCAATGTCGGAACGGCGCTCCTCATCAAATGGCTGAGCGCGGACTGGCCGCCCTGGTGGCAGAGCCTGACGTTGATGTTCCAGAAAGAGGTCGCGCAGCGCATTTGCGCGAAGCCGGGCGAGGATGCCTATGGACGGCTGTCGGTATTGGCTGCATGGCGGACGGAAGCACGCATCCTATTCGACGTCTCGCCCAAGGCGTTCGTACCGCCGCCGAGCGTGACGTCTTCAGTCGTGCGGGTGACGCCGCTGGCAACCCCCCGCTGCGAGGCGGCATTGGCCGATCTGGAAGCGGTGACAGCAGCGGCGTTCGGGCAGCGGCGCAAGATGCTGCGCGGCAGCTTGCGATCTCTCGCGCCCGCGGCCGATGCCCTCCTCGAAACGGCGGGCGTTCCCGGTACGGCACGGGCGGAGGAGCTGACACTCGCCCAATTCTGCGCGCTCGCGCGGGCCTATCGCGCCGCAAAGCCATGACCGCGCTCTACGACACCATCGGCAAATCCTACAGGGATTTCCGCCGCCCCGATTCGCGCATTGCGGCAATGATCCTTGACGCATTGGGTGAGGCCGGCACCATCGTCAACATTGGCGCGGGCGCAGGCTCCTATGAGCCGCGGGACCGGGACGTGGTTGCGGTCGAACCCTCGACCACAATGATTGGGCAGCGTCTTCCGAATGCCGCGCCGGTCGTGCGCGCTTCGGCCCTAAACCTTCCCTTCCGCGACAACACCTTCGATGGGGCACTGGCGATCTTCACAGTCCACCACTGGCCCGACCAGATGCGCGGCTTGGCCGAAATGCGCCGTGTCGCCGCGCGCGCCGTGATCCTCACCTGGGAGCCGGTCGAAGGCGCTTCCTGGCTGACACGGGATTATTTTCCGGAAATCTTGGAACGGGACCGGCACCTCTTCCCGCGCGCGGCGGATTTGTTCGGTCGCGCGTTCGCCCACTTGCGGATCGAACCCGTGCCAGTCCCGCACGATTGCAGCGATGGCTTCCTGGAAGCCTACTGGCGGCGGCCGGAAGCCTATCTCGATCCCGGCGTTCGGGGCGCGATCTCACCGTTTGCCACCATGCGGCTCGATTCGGGACTAGAACGGCTTCGCCGCGATCTCGAAGACGGCACATGGCGGCGGCGCAACGGGCACCTGCTGAGCGAAACGGAACGTGATCTCGGTTATCGACTCGTCATAGGATCACGCAATTAGAGCAGTTTACTTTCAGACGGAAATCGTCGGCCCTCGCCCTTCGACAAGCTCAGGGGAGGATTTACACAAAAATCCTCATGCTGAGCTTGTCGAAGCATCAGAGCGCCACAATCTTGCCTGAACGCAATTTGCTCTAAATCGCGGGCTGGCGCGGTTCGGGCCGCTTGTCCTTGTTCAGAATCATGAAGCGCGTGTCGGGGTCGCACTTGCTGTCCGGACAGGTCATGCCCCACGCATAGCTGTCGTAATCGAAGACGAAGATCCGGATCGTCTTGCCAGAAACCGCAGTCAGATCGACTTGATAGGCATCGGGCTTCACTTCCTTTTCGTCGAAGCCGGTATGGAAAACATTATAGGCGTCGTCGAAGTCGTGTCCCTTCACCTGATGGATGTCGACTTTGGTAAAATAAGCCTTGTTGCCCACGTCCTGAGGCTCGCCGTCTATCATCTGGGACGGAATGAACACCAGTCCCGAAGCGTCGGGCATGATCCAAAGCCAGTTATCCTGACTCATCAGCACCTGGCCGATGGGCGTGCAGGCAATCTGGCCCCATTTGGCGAGCGGCATGGGAAGCGCTGTCACGGCGCCGGCCGGCGCTTGCGAGCAGTCGTGGTCTTCCACCGCCACGGCGGGAGACATGAACTTGAGCGGCGCCAAAATCGTCAGCACACTGAACGCAAGCAGCCCGTTGCGCAACCGCATCGCACATCTCCTTTGTCAGTCCTGGGTCAGGCGCCTCACAAAGTCCACCAGCCCGGTTTGTCTCTGCCGGTTTAAACGCTCCGCGGCGACAATGGCTTCAAGCTGGCGTTGTGCTTTCTCGATGTCGTCGTTGATGATCACGTAGTCATATTCCGCCCAATGGCTGATTTCGTTGTGCGCTTCGGCCATTCGACGCGCCACGACTTCGGGCGGGTCTTGAGCGCGGCCTTTCAGGCGGCGCTCCAATTCGGCTCGCGAAGGCGGCAGAATGAACACGCGCACCAAGTTGTCTTTGGCCTCTTGCGCCAACTGCTGAGCGCCCTGCCAATCAATGTCGAACAGCACATCGCGGCCTTGCGCCAGCATGACTTCGACCTCGGCCTTGGGCGTGCCGTATCGATTCCCAAAGACGGTCGCGTGTTCGAGGAAGGCGCCCTCGTTTAGCATCGCTTCGAAACGTTCCGGCGAAACGAAGATATAATCGTGACCATCGATTTCGTTGATACGCTTAGGCCGCGTCGTCACCGAGACGGACATTGCGATCTGGGAGTCGCTCGCCAGAAGCCGCCGCGACAGCGTGGACTTGCCCGCGCCCGAAGGCGAGGAGATCACCAGCATCAGGCCGCGCCGCGCGATTTCGGTCATTCGACGTTTTGCACCTGTTCGCGGAACTGATCTATCACCGCCTTCAAGGCCAGGCCCACATGGGTGAGCTGAATATCGGAGGATTTCGAGCACAGCGTATTGGCTTCGCGGTTGAATTCCTGGGCCAGGAAATCGAGCTTGCGCCCGGTGGGCTCGCGCGCGGCGATAAGGGCACGTGCCTCCTGGCAGTGCGCCGACAGCCTGTCCAACTCCTCCCGTAAATCGGCGCGTGCGGCGAGCAGCGCTACTTCCTGCGCGATGCGGTCCTCGGGCACATTGGAGCCGGGCGCAAGCAGCTCGCCCAATTGGGCCATTATGCGTTCGCGCAACGCAAAAGGCTGCTGAGCGGCCAGCGCGCGTGCTTCGCCGGTCAGCCGCTCGATCTCGCCGATCTCCGAGAGCAGCACCGCTTCGAGCTTGGAGCCCTCGGCCGCGCGCGCGGACTTCAGAAGATCGAAGGCGCCGGCAAGCGATTCCAGCATCGCAGCGTCGCGTTTCATTCGCGCCTCGTCGTCCAGGACCGCATTCTCCTCCTGCACCACCACGCCTTTGAGCGCGAGCAGCCCATCCACGCGGGCTGGCGGCAATCCCGTGTCCTCGGCGACGCGCTTGGCGATCCGCACCGCATCGGCGAGGGCCGCCGCATCGACGCGGAAGCCGCGCCCGGAATCTTCGGCCGATGCCGTGAGCACCACCTGCACCGAGCCGCGCTTGAACCGTTCGGAGGCCAACGTGCGTGCGCCAACTTCAAGCCCCTCATATCCCATCGGCGTGCGGAAGCGGAAATCGAGCCCGCGCCCGTTGACGCTTTTCGCCTCCCAGCGCCAGCGCAATGGGCCGTGGCTGCCGCGCGCATCGGCGAATCCCGTCATGCTGATGAGAGGCAAATCCGGCTCCTGGGGAATCGTGGCGCGGCGATCTTCCGCACGAACGAAAGCCTAGCGCAAGCGGGACGCCTGCGGATCCGCACCCTGGGTCTGCGCCTGCTGGAGGCGGCGCCATTGGGCGACGTTCTTCTGATGCTCGGCAATGGTCTTGGCAAAGACGTGCCCGCCGCTGCCATCGGCGACGAAATAGAGCTCCTCGGATTGCGCCGGATTGAGCACCGCTGCAATCGCATCCTTTCCCGGATTGGAGATCGGCGTCGGGGGCAGTCCCTCGATCTGATAGGTGCTGTAGGGATTGGGCATGGCGAGTTCGCTCTGCCGCAAGGGATGACCGAGCGGCACACCCTTGGTCAGGCCGTAGATGATCGTCGGATCGGATTCGAGCTTCATGCCCATCTTCAACCGGTTCAGGAACACCGCGGCTATGCGCGGCCGCTCGGCAGGGACGGCGGTCTCCTTCTCCACGATCGAGGCGAGCTTCAGCGCGTCGTCCTCAGTCATCAAAGGCAGGTCCGGCTTGCGCCCGGGCCACAATTGCACCAGCAGCCGGGTTTGCGCCCGATGCATGCGGGCGATGAGTTCGGCCCGTGTCGTGCCACGCTCAAAGAGATACGTCTCCGGCAAAAGGCTCCCCTCGGGCACCGTCGGCACATCGCCAGTGAGCACGGGATCAGCTTTGACGAGCGCGACAGCGGCATCCGAGGTCAGCCCTTCGGCGATGGTGATGCGATGCTCGACGACTTTGCGGGCGATCATCATGTCGACAATCTGCCCTTCGCTGGCGTGCGCCGGAAACGCGTATTCGCCTGCCTTGAGCTGCGCGGTGTGCCGGCGGCGAACGACGCCCACACGGAACAGCAGCGCGTTCTCGATAACGCCCGCCTCCTCCAGCGTCTTGGCGATAGCGCCAAGCCCGCTGCCCGGCGCAATCACGATTGTCTCAGGGTTGAGCGCGGGGCCGGCCGCGGCGAAATAATTCTCTTCCCACCACGCCGCCACCGCGAGTACGCCCGCGCCCGCCGCGACAAAGAGAACCAGGAAGAGCAAAACCCGCAACGTCCGCATCCGCTCTCCTCGCGCGCGCGCGCATGCGAAAATCAGTCCGGGGCCGCCAGAACCAAGGTCGCGTTGGTGCCGCCGAACCCGAAGGAATTGGACAGCACCGTCGAGATCGGCATTTTCTTGGCCTTGTGCGGCACGAGGTCGATTTCGGTTTCGACCGACGGATTGTCAAGATTGAGCGTAGGCGGCGCAATCTGGTCGCGAATGGCAAGCGTGGAGAAGATCGCCTCCACCGCGCCGGCCGCGCCCAGGAGATGCCCGATCGAGGATTTGGTCGAAGACATCGCCACCTTGCCCGCCGAATTGCCGAACAGGCGCTCCACCGCGCGCAGTTCGATCTCGTCGCCCAAGGGCGTCGAGGTGCCGTGCGCGTTGATATAGTCGATGTCAGAGGCCGACATCCCCGCCCGCTTCAACGCCATCCGCATGGAGCGGAAGCCGCCATTGCCGTCCTCCGCGGGTGCGGTGATGTGATGAGCATCCCCCGAAAGGCCATAGCCTCTCACTTCGGCATAAATCTTCGCGCCGCGCGCCTTGGCGTGCTCGTACTCTTCCAGCATCACCACGCCCGCACCCGCCCCCATCACGAAGCCGTCGCGGTCCTTGTCATAAGGCCGCGAACCCTTCTCGGGCGTATCGTTGAAACTGGTCGAGAGCGCGCGGCAGGCGACAAAGCCCGCGATGCCGATGCGGCAGATCGCCGATTCGGCGCCGCCCGCGAGCATCACGTCGGCATCGTCGAGCGCGATCATCCGCGCCGCATCGCCGATGGCATGCGCACCCGTGGAGCAGGCCGTCACCACCGAATGATTCGGGCCCTTGTAGCCGAAGCGAATGGAGACATAGCCCGATACCAAATTGATCAATCGCCCGGGAATGAAGAACGGCGAGAGCCGCCGCGGGCCCTTTTCATGGACCAGGATCGAAGCCTGCTCGATACCGTCGAGCCCGCCAATGCCGGAGCCAATCAGCACGCCCGCGCGCTCGTGCTCCTCTTCGGTCTTCGGTTCGTAGCCCGAATCGGTCACCGCCTGCTGCGCGGCAGTGATGCCGTAGATGATGAAATCGTCGACCCGGCGCTGTTCCTTGGGATCGATCCATTGGTCGGGATTGAACGACCCGTCCGTACCATCGCCACGCGGCACATCGCACGCGATGCGGGCGGGGAGATCGTCCACCTTGAAGCGGGTGATTGGCCCTGCCCCGGACCTGCCTTCGAGCAGGCGCAACCACGAGACATCGACACCGCAACCGAGCGGCGTGACGAGTCCCAATCCGGTGATGACAACGCGGCGCATTGCGCTCATAGGCCTGAGCGCCCCGGCCCTGGCCCGAATCTCACGCTCAGCTCTGGGCTTTCTCGATGAACTTCACGGCGTCGCCGACCGTGACGATGGATTCCGCGGCGTCATCCGGAATCTCGATGCCGAATTCTTCCTCAAACGCCATGACCAGCTCGACCGTGTCGAGACTGTCGGCGCCCAGATCTTCAATAAAGCTGGCATTGTCCGTGACCTTTTCGCCATCGACATTCAGGTGTTCGACAACGATCTTCTTCACGCGCTCAGCAACGTCGCTCATATATTCCTAGCCTCTTGATTTACCGCTGTTGTTTTCTGTTGCCACGCTGTTGGACCGGATAAACCCGCTTGTGGGTGCCGGCCAAAGCCGTGGTTGAAAGGTCGCGCTTGGTATCACAAAGTTTCGGCCCATGCCAAACTTTCGAAAGAGCATTTTGTCCCAAAGGCTTAGATCATCGCCATGCCGCCGTTTACATGCAGCGTCTGGCCTGTGACATAGGCTGCTTCCTCGCTTGCAAGATAGACAACGGCTGCCGCCACGTCTTTGGAATCGCCCAGTCTTCCGGCCGGGACGCGGGTGAGGATCTGGGTTCGCTGTTCCTCGGTCAGGGCGTCGGTCATGGCCGTCGCGATGAAGCCCGGCGCGACGCAATTCACCGTGATGTTGCGGCTGGCGACCTCGGCGGCAAGCGCCTTGCTCATGCCGATAAGCCCGGCCTTGGCGGCGGCGTAATTGCCCTGCCCCGGATTGCCGGTGACGCCGACAACCGAAGTGATGGTGACGATCCGGCCCCAGCGCTTCCGCATCATCCCGCGCAAGACGGCGCGCGATAGCTTAAAGGCCGCCGTGAGATTGACTGCAATGACCTGATCCCATTCGTCGTCTTTCATCCGCATGAAGAGATTGTCGCGCGTGATGCCGGCATTGTTCACGAGGATGTCGAGCGGGGCTTCGGCCACGCTTTCCGCATTCTTGATAAGCGCCTCGACTTCAGCCGCGTTGCCGAGATTGCACGGCGCGGTAAATGCCTGCTCGCCCAAATCCGCTTTCAGCGCGTCGAGCGCGTCGGCCCGCGTGCCGGAGAGCACCACCCGCGCGCCTTGGGCGTGCAGCGCGCGTGCAATGGCCCCGCCGATGCCGCCCGAAGCGCCGGTGACGAGCGCAGTCTTGTCAGTGAGATCGAACATAATCAGCCCTCTCTAAGCGCCTATTCCACCCTGCTCCGGGACGGAGGGTGAGGTCTCATGTGTAATATTGGACTCAGAGCGTCTTCGCGAAGGCTTCGATGTCGGCAGGTGAATCGAGACTGATCGTTTCCAGCTCCTTGTCGATGCGCTTGACCATGCCGGTCAGCACCTTGTTGCCTCCCGCTTCCACCGTCATCGTGATGCCGAGCCCGTGGAAGGACGCCACGCTTTCACGCCAGCGGACGCGCGCGGTCACCTGCTCGGCGAGCAATTGCCGGATCATGTCCGGTTCGGACACTTCGGCAGCCGTGACGTTGGCAATCACGGGCACCGAAGGCGGACGAATCGTGACGTCGGCCAGCGCTTCTCGCATGCGCTCGCCGGCAGACTTCAGCAGCGGGGAATGATTGGGCGTACTGACGGCAAGCGGAATGACGCGCTTACAGCCCTTGCTCTTGGCGATTTCGCCCGCCTTTTCGACCGCCGCCTTCTCGCCCGAAATCACGATCTGTCCGGGCGCGTTATCGTTTGCGACCACCACGACCCCGGATGGGGCCGCATCCTTCACCGCCTCTTCGGCCGCTTCGAGCTCGATCCCGATGAGCGCGCTCATGGCGCCCACGCCGACCGGGGAGGCAGCCTGCATCGCCGTCCCGCGCAACCGCACCAGCCGCGCGGTATCGGCAAGCGTGAATGCCCCGGCCGCGCACAGTGCCGTGTATTCGCCGAGCGAATGGCCAGCCACCGCGCGCGCATGGCGGCCGAGGTCGAGGCCGCCCTCCTTCTGCAGCACGCGAATGATGGCCATGGAGGCCGTCATGATCGCGGGCTGAGCGTTCTCGGTCAGGACCAATTCGGCGTCCGGCCCTTCCCACATCAGCTTCGACAGGCGCTGGGACAGCGCGTCGTCGACCTCTTCGAATGCTTCGCGCCCAGCCGTGAAAGCATCGGCCACCGCCTTGCCCATGCCGACCGCCTGACTGCCCTGCCCTGGAAAAATGAACGCTCTCATGGACCCTCCGGTTGGGTGCCCCTTAAATCCAGGCCCGGCCAAGCGCAAGATGCAACGGACATTCGGGGAGGGGAAAATGGATCTTCCAGGCGCAAGCTATTTCTACACACTGGCGCAGGTCGGCATCACTTTTGCCGGATTCGCCGCCATCCTGATGAGCCTTCGGGACATGCGCGGCGCCGGCATGTCGAAATTCCATCTCTGGGTCGCGCGTTCCTATGTGCAATCGGGGCTGGTGACCGCCATGAACGCGATGCTGGCACCGTTGCTGTTCGGGCTCGGTCTCCCGGAGCGCATGACCTGGCAGGTGGCAAGCGCGTTTATTGCGGTGCAATCGCTGATTCTGCTGTCCCTGGCGCCGGGCCAGTGGCAGGCCCATTCGGGCCGGCCGGTGGACAGACGGCTGAAGGTTCATATCGGCTTAGGGCTCGTCATCAATGCGGGGCTCCTGATGAACGTGGCCGGCTGGCCTTATCCGCCGATGGGCGGGCTCCTCATGCTGGCGATCTCGTGGAATCTATTCGCCTTCTTCGCGCAGTTCGCCGAATCCATTCGCTTCTTTTTCGAGGAAGAAGAGGAGGACGAAGCCGCGGACTAAAATTTACCTCAAGATGATTTGAATCAAATTTTGGCCGCACGGACAGGTTACAAAGCGCCCAGTCTTATGGGAGCCGACAATGTCCCTCGCCGAAACCCTACCCCCGCCAAGCTATTACGAGGGGCTCGCCGACGAACTCGATACCATCGCGGAGGCGGTTCGCAAGAACCCCAAGCTCAACGATCATTTCGCCGGCCGGCTCTCGGACCTTGCCCGACAGCTGCGCGATGACCTCAAACTGATGCGGCTGATGCGGCGGCCCACTTGATCCAAGTCACCCGATCCTAAGCGCCGCGAGCACAGGCTGATTTTGCCGTTCGCGGGTGCAACCGAGGGGGGATTCAGGACGCGGCCAGCGCCGGTCGCCGGACGCGTCCCATCGCAAGCACGAGAACCGAAGCGGCGAACAGCGACAGCGCCAAAATCGCCATTCCTCCCGCATACGTGCCGGTGACCTGCTTTGCCCAGCCCACGGCGTAGGGCCCTATGAAGCCCCCGAGATTGCCCACCGCATTGATAGCGGCGATGCCGGCCGCAGCGCCCTTGCCGGCCAGGAACTCGCGGGGCATGGCCCAGAAGGGCGCGAGCGTCGAACAGATTCCGACCGCCGCGAAAGCGAGCGCCAGAAGCACCAGAACCTGCGACTGCAACGCCGCCGACAGAGCGAAGGCAAGGGCGCTCATCAGTGAAGGCAGCATCACATGCCAGACGCGCTCGCGGGGGGAGTCGCTGTGGCGGCCCCACAGAAATTGCGCGATTGCCGCCGCGGCGTAGGGAAGCGCGACCAGGACGCCGATGGCGAAATTGGAATATCCCATCCCCTGTACGATCTGCGGCAGCCAGTAGCCGATGCCGTAGAGCCCGACCACGATGCCGAAATAGACCGCACACAGAAGGATGACGCGGAAATCGGCAAGCGCGTGCCACACGCCGTGAATGCGCCCGTCTTGCGCGTCATGGTCGGAAGCCAAGTCGACCACCACGATCTCGCGCTCGGGCGCGGTCAGGAACCACGCGTCGGCCGGCCCGTTGGGGAGGTAAAAATACACCGCAACCGCCAGAACGAGCGCAGGCAGCGCCTCGAGGAGGAAGAGCCATTGCCAGCCGTGCAGTCCGAGAAACCCGTCGGCGCCTAGGATCAGACTCGAAACCGGCGCGCCGATCACCGTGGTGAGCGGGATGGCCAGGAGATACAACGACGCATAGCGGGCCCAGATGCGGTCCGGAAACCAGATCGACAGATAGTAGATCATGCCGGGCGCAAAACCCGCTTCCGCGAGCCCGAGCAGAAACCGCAAGCCATAGAAGCTCATCGGCCCCTGCACGAAGGCGCAAGCGCCGGAAATCACCCCCCACGTGGCCATGATGCGGCAAATCCAGACCCGCGCGCCGACACGGGTGAGGACCACATTGCTCGGCACTTCGAACAGGAAATAACCAAAGAAGAAGATGCCCGCGCCCCAGCCATACATCTCCGGCGTGAAGGAAAGATCTTTGTTCATGGTGAGAGCGGCAAACCCGATATTCACGCGGTCGAGAAAGCTCACCGTGTAGAGCGCCATCATGAAGGGGATCAGGCGGCGCGCCGCTTTGGCGAAAACCCGATCCTGTTCCTGCATTGGGGCCCCCGGGGGTCCGGGCACTATCGGCCCGGTGGGTGGTTTTCGCGAGAAGCGCCGCCCCATGCAAGCGCAAAGGACAGAGCAGACCCCGATGGAACTCCGATCACATTTTGCCCGCGCCGATTGACGAGGAAAAACGAAAGTCGGATTCTGGCGCTGCCTTCCCGGGATGAGGAAGGTCTAAGACGGGCCCGCCCGCCGGGCCGGTCGGTCCTGAGACAAATGTCCAGGACCGTAAATCCAAGGGCGCTGCGACCGCGGCGCCCTTTGGTTTTTCAAGACTGAGACAGTAACGCGTCCGCCTTGGTCTTAACGCCTGTGCCGGGTGGGCGGCGCAGCCGCCTTGCGGGCCTTTGGTTGGGCGGTCCCGACAATCGCATGGCGTCCCCCGCCTCCCAATCGGGCAACCTTCGCGTGCGCGTTGCCTTTACCGGCCGCGGCCTCAGCCCGAGCGATTGCTGCGGCTTCGGCGTTTTGATACCGGCCTGCACCCCGGCGCCCGGCTACCGCGCCTTGCGTTGTCGTGGAATCCGTCGTGGTGGCCGTATCGTCATCTGCGAGATTCGGGCCTTTGTTCGTGTTCGCGAGGCTTTCGCGGTTAAGACGGGCCGTTACGGACTGTTCGCCCGTCCCGGGCGTTGACGTGGTCTCCGCCGCTTGAGCGGCAAGGGCGGAGAGCAAGATAACCGCAATGGTTAATGAAACAGCCCTCATAGGGGTCCTCCGGCGTCCAGCCTGAATAATAGCACCTCCCGGTGAAGGCGCCCCCTTATTTTTCCAGTCATGGTTGCCGAGGTTTCAGAGTTCGGCTATATCCCGCGCCCTTGAACCGGGTGCGGTCGCCTGGACCCGTCGCGGAAAGCGGCGGGGAATGCCGGATGGTCCGGCGTCTTCGCGAACCTCCATGGATTGGGCGACCCTTTCTCGCCTATCTGTGCCGCACCCAAACGGAAGGACGGCCCATGGCTCTCTACGAGCACATGCTGATCGCGCGTCAGGACATCAGCGCGCAGGCGGTGGATGCACTCGCCACCCATTTGAAGACGATCGTCGAAACCGAAGAAGGCAAGGTCGAGAAGCAGGAATATTGGGGCCTGCGCACGCTCGCCTATCGCATCAAGAAGAACCGCAAGGGGCATTACGTGCTCCTCAATCTGAACGCGCCCGCCAAGGCCATCTCCGAACTCGAGCGCCAGCTCAAGATCAACGAAGACGTGCTGCGCTTCATCACCGTACGGGTGGAAGCGTTCGAGCAGTCCAATTCCAGCCGCAAGCGCGAACGCGAAGGCGGCCGCGAAGAGGGCGGACGCGAGCGCCGTCCGCGTGAAGACGGCGCCGCCGAAATCGAAGGAGCCGTAGCATGAGCGCGCAACCCCCTCTGGCCCGCCGGCCATTCTTCCGCCGCCGCAAGACCTGCCCGTTCTCGGGCGCCAATGCGCCGAAGATCGACTACAAGGACGTCAAGCTGCTGCAGCGTTACATCTCGGAGCGCGGCAAGATCGTACCCTCGCGCATCACGGCTGTGTGCGCGAAGAAGCAGCGCGAACTTTCCAAGGCCATCAAGCGCGCGCGCTTCATGGCGCTTCTTCCCTACGTCGTGAAATAGGAGCAAACCGATGCAAGTTGTGCTCTTGGAACGCGTCGAGAAGCTCGGCCAGATCGGCGACGTGGTGAAGGTGAAGGACGGGTTCGCCCGCAACTATCTTCTGCCGAAAAAGAAGGCGCTGCGTGCGACGAAGTCGAACCTGGCCTTTTTCGAAACCCAGCGCGTGCAATTGGAAGCGCGCAATCTCGAACTCAAGAAAGAGGCCGAAGCCGTCGGTGCGAAGCTGAAGGGGAAAACCTTCACGCTGCTGCGCCAGGCGGGCGACCGCGGCCAGCTTTATGGATCTGTATCTCCGCGCGATATCGCGGACGCGATCACGGCGGGCGGATTTTCCGTTGCGCGCACGCAGGTGCCGATCGACCGCGCGATCAAGGCCATCGGGCTGCACGAGGTTGCCATCGTGCTGCATCCCGAGGTGCGCGTGCCGGTGACGGTCAATGTCGCGCGCACGGAAGACGAGGCCGAGCGTCAGGCGCGCGGCGAAGATGTGCTCGCCGAACAGGCCGAGGAAGAAGCCGCCGCTGCCGCCAGCGCGGCCGCCCTTTTCGAGGAGGGCGCAGGCCCTCGCGAAGAAGAAACGCCGGAGTAGGGCCGGCGGGCCAGCGCGATTTCGCGAAAGGTATTTCGCGAATGGCCAATGGCGAGTAGCGAATAGTGAATGGCGAGCGGTTTCCGCTCGCCATTTTTGTTTCAGGCTTTCGTCATACAGTGAGCTTGTCGAAGGGGCGAAGGGTGAGGCACCGCTCTGTCCCGGCATCAGATTCCGCTACATCCCCCCTCCCTCCCCCCCTTGTTCGGGGATAGATCGAGGCGATTTCCAGGATTCCCGCGGGCTTTGGCGGGGATGAAGCAAGATTATTTTGTGCCGATAAAGGTGCGATAAAGGTGCAATACGCACCGGCAGGCCGGTCATTGCTCGCCAAATTTCGGCAAATATCGCGCGCGTTTGGCGACCGCCGCGAGAGCGATTTACATGAGGACCGGACGTGTCAAAGAGCGCTCCCTGAATATGGGCACCGGGCGCGCTCGCGTAAAGGGAGCGTCGCGCTCTCGCCGCCGCGCATTCGAATAGAATCGACTCTGACGCCTCACCCTTCGACAGGCTCACCCTTCGACAGGCTCACCCTTCGACAGGCTCAGGGTGAGGATTCGAGTTAGGAACTGCTACTGAACCGTGTTTTCGCGCGCCGTCGTCGGATCGCCGCGATTGGCGAGGCTGCGGCCATCGGGCAGCGTTGCCGCCATATATTGCCCGCCATGCGACCCATCCTTCAGCGGATGCATCTGGACGGTGATCTTGTCGCCCGCCTTGATGGAATCGGCCTTCCAGCCTTGCGAGGCGATTTGTCCGACCGAACCCATTTCGAACGACCACTCGACCGGCTTTCCGCTCTTTTCGTCAAGCGAGGTCAGATGAATCCAGGCGTGCGGGTTGGTCCACTCGAATTCCTTGACCGTTCCGGTGATCGCCACCGTCTTCTCATGATCGAACATCGAAAAGGAATGATGCGCGAAAGCGGGCATGGCGAAAGCGCCGGCCAGCGCGGCGGCGAGCGCAAATGCTTTGACGTTCATTGCCGATCTCCAGGGCGAAAGGGGTAATTTCGTCTGAATTCCTAGCACGAATTGGAAGGCGCCGCATCGCTTCGCGTCGGGAAGACAAGCGGCTCCGGTTGTGGCATTTTCCCCCCGGCAAGCGGTTTTGCGAATGGGAGGAAACCTTGCGCGCGATTGCACTCACGGCGGCCGTGTTCGCTGCTGCACTATCGGTCCCGGCGCAGGCGGCCTGGAAGGAGCATCCCTACAAGGACCTGGGCTTCATCGTGGAATTCCCCGACGATCCTAAGACCTCCACCGGCAATTACCGGACCGTGCTGGTATCGGGCGCGCCAGTGCACATCTTCTCGCAGAAACAGGACAACGCCCTCTTCGTCGCGTCCGTGACCGACCTGCAGAGCCAGGCCGCAGAGGGCGCGAGCCTGATGACGGAAGCGGAGTTCAACCTCAATCTGATCGGGGAGATCGTCGGCAATTCCACGTCGCGCGTCGAACCGGGCAAAGACGCGGTGTTCGGCCGTTTCATCACCATCGACTGCAAAAAGGGACGCGTGCCCGATCAGCCGGGCCAGGATGTCGCGGCGCAGAACTGGTTCAAGAGCGTCACCGGAACCGATTGCCCGGACGGCAGCCGGCTCACGGTCAATTTGTTCTTCCACCGCGGCCGCCTTTACATGATCAGCGGGCTCAATCTGCCCACCAAAGACGGTCCCTCGGAAGGACCGGCGGCGCTCCGATTCGCCAATTCCATCAGCTTCTTCCGCCCGGACGGCACGCGCAACGCCGCGGACAACGCGCCGTAGACGGACGGGAACCAAATATGCCGCATAGCGTTATACGCTTGACGTATAACTCAAAAGCGTCCTATCCAGCGGCATGATTCGATCGTTTCGCGACCGCGTCACCGAACGGCTCTGGATGGGCGCGTTCGTAAAGCGCTTGAGCGGCATCGAAAAGCAGGCGCGGCGGAACCTGGATATGGTTCATAACGCGCGCGATCTCAACGATCCGCGCGCGCCACCGGCAAACCGGCTCGAAGCGCTCTTTGGAGACCGCAAAGGACAGCACGCGATCCGTATCAACGACCAATGGCGCATTTGCTTCATCTGGACCAGGGAGGGTCCTGAGAATGTCGAAATCGTCGACTACCATTAAAAGGGCGGGCATTCCCAACCGGGTAACCACCCATCCCGGTGAAATCCTCAAGGAGGAATTCTTGCGTCCGCTGGGGATGTCCGTGAATGCGCTGGCGATTGCATTGCGCGTGCCTTCGACCCGGATCGGGGCCATTGTCAAAGGCGAACGCTCGGTGACGGCAGATACGGCCCTGCGGCTTGCGCGCTTCTTCGGCACCAGCCCGGAGTTCTGGATGAACCTTCAGGCCATGCACGATCTGACAAAGGTACGGATGGACAATGGGCACGAAATCGAACGGGACGTGCGGCCGAGGGCCGCTTGAGAACCTTTCCGGCGGCCGATTCGCGGCTTGATGCAGCGCAACAAATCTCCAGCCGTTCGTGCTAGACTATTAGGTGGAGGTGGCTATGTCCGCTCAAACTGAAACGGCCCGCGTCACGGTGCCCCAAATCCGCGCCCGCAAGGGCGCAACCCCTATCGTGTGCCTCACCTGCTACCACGCGCACACCGCAAGGCTGCTCGACAGCCATGTCGATCTGATGCTGGTCGGCGACTCGCTCGGCATGGTGATGCACGGGATGGAGACGACGCTCGGCGTCAGCCTGGAACTGATGATCCTGCATTGCCAGGCAGTGATGCGGGGGAGCAAACGGGCCCTCGTCGTCCTCGACATGCCGTTCGGCTCCTACGAGGAAAGCCCGGAAATCGCCTTCCGCAACGCCTCGCGCGCGATGAAGGAAACCGGGTGTACGGCGGTGAAGCTCGAAGGGGGCAGCCGTATGGCCGCTACGATCCGCTATCTGGCGGAACGCGGCATCCCGGTGATGGCCCACATTGGGCTCACCCCCCAAATGGTTCAGGTGATGGGCGGCTTCCGCACCCAGGGACGCGACGAAGCCGAATGGCCTGCACTCGAAGCCGACGCCAGGGCGGTGGCCGATGCCGGCGCCTTTGCCGTGGTGCTGGAGGGCATGGCCGAGCCGCTCGCGGCCAAGATCACGCGTGACATCGCCATCCCGACCATCGGAATCGGCGCGTCGCCCGAATGCGACGGTCAAATCCTGGTGATGGAGGACATGCTGGGGCTGAACCCGAAACCGCCCCGTTTCGTGCGCGAATATGCCCATTTGGGGCCGGATATCGAGGCGGCAGTCACCGCCTACGCTGCCGATGTGCGCAGCCGGCGCTTCCCGGGCAAGGAAAACGTCTACGCCATGCGCAAAGGAACCAAGGCCGGATAGGCTTTGCGTCCGCCGCCCGCCCGCGCTAAGCATTCCGCTGCCCAAGCGGGATGCCCGCCTCCCCTTTCGACAGGCGCAGGGCGCGAGGCGTAAATTCAAGGCCCCATGCCTTTCGCGTGACGAAGGATGAGGGCCGATTAACCGAGGACCGACGTGAGCGACATCTTCCAGGAAGTCGAAGAAGACGTACGCCGAGAGCGATACGAACAGATTTGGAAGAAATACGGCAACCACATCATGGCGGCTTGCGCCCTGCTTGTGATTGGGGTTGCGGGCTACCAGGCTTGGCGGAATTACGACCTATCGCAGCGGCAAAAGACCTCCGACGTCTTCCGCACGGCGGTTCAATCGGCCCAAACGGGCAACGCGCCCAAGGCCGAGACCGATTTCGCCGCGATCGCGCAGAGCGCCCCTTCGGGCTATTCGACGCTCGCGAAACTGCATCTTGCCAGCGCCCTTCTCGCGCAGGGCAAGCGCGACCAGTCCTTGGCGCTGTTGCGCGAGCTGATGGCGTCCTCCGATTCCATCATCGCCAATTCGGCGCGCCTGCGGCTTGCCTGGATCATGGCGGATGCGAGCCCGAAAACCGAAATCGCAACGCTGGTCCAGCCGCTCACGGCCAATGACGATCCCTGGCGCTTTTCGGCCGCCGAAGTGCTGGCCTATATGGACCTGAAGGAGGGCGCCCGCGCCCAGGCAATTGCCGAGTATCAGAAGCTCGCCCAGGACAATGATGCCCCGCCCAATCTGCGCCAGCGCGCCGGGGGAATCGCCGAATATCTGAAGGCCAATCCGGACGAATCGATCGCCGGGGCGGCGGCGGCAGGGATTCCGCCTCCAAGGCCGGCACCGCCCACACTCCCCTCTCTGGCGCCCGCCGCGCCAGCCACCCCGGCAGCGCCCGCCGCGGGCGCGCCAACCGCACCAGGGACACAACCCAAATGAAGCCGCGTATCGTTTCCGCTATTGCTCTTATGCTTGTTGCGGGCACCGTGCTTTCGGGCTGCGGCGACGCCGGCATCTTCAACACGGTCTCCGATTGGTTCGACCGCAGCAAGAAGGTGAAGATCCAGGGCGAGCGCATTTCCATCATCGCAGGCGAGCAGCAGCTCTCCTCCGATCCGATGCTCGCCGCGGTCAAGATGGACCTGCCGCCGCCCAAGCGGAACATGGAATGGACGCAGCCCGGCGGCACCGCCGACAACATGATGGGCAACCTCATGGCGGATGGGCCGCTTGAGCAGATCTGGTCCGTCTCGGCCGGGAAGGGCACGGATGACGAATCCACGCTGACGGCGCCGCCCATCGTCGCCGGCGGACTGGTTTTCGTGCTGGACGCTGAAACCCATGTCTTCGCTTTCGACGCCAAGACCGGCAAGCCGGTGTGGGACAAGAGCCTGGCGCCCGCGGAAAAAGAGGATTCCTCGTCCTGGTTCAACATTTTCGGCCCGGGCAAGCCAAGTTCCTCGAAGGGCTTCGGCGGCGGGATCGCCTATGACAACGGCAAGCTGTTCGCAGCGACGGGCTATGGGCTTGTCACGGCGCTCGACGCCAAGACCGGCAAGGAGCTCTGGAACGTCAGCACCGTCGTGCCCGTTCATTCCGCCCCCGTGGTGGTGGATGGGCGCGTCTACATCATCACCCAGGAAAACGAGACCCAGGCCATCGACGTCAACGACGGCCACCGGCTGTGGGATCACCATGGCACGGTCGAAAGCGCGGCCATCCTTTCCAGTGCTGGCGTCGGCGTTTCCGGCGACACGGTCGTGGTGCCCTACAGCTCGGGCGAGCTCTATGCGCTGCGTGCCCAGAACGGCACCCCCGCCTGGACCGACAACCTCACCCGCTCCGGCAACACGACCTCGCTCACCATCATCAACGACATCGCCGGCCGCCCGGTGATCGACCGCAACATGGTGTTCGCGGTCAGCCATTCCGGCACGCTCGCCGCGATCAATTTCCGCTCCGGCAGCCGCGCCTGGACGCGCAATATTGCAGGGATTCAGACGCCGCTGGTGGCGGGAGAATATGTCTTCATCGTCTCCACCGACGGTCAGGTCGTGTGCATGAACCGGGGCGACGGACGGGTGCGCTGGACGCAGCAATTGCCGGCCTTCCAGGATCCGAAAGGCAAGCGCGATCCCATCGTCTGGACAGGGCCGCTGCTGATCTCGAACTTCCTTGTGCTGGTCGCCTCGGACGGCAAAGCCACGCTGCTGTCGCCCTTCACCGGCCAGAAGCTCGGCGACACCGCCATTCCCGATGGCACCTTCATCTCGCCGGTGGTGGCCAACGGCATGATGTATGTGCTGACCAACCAGGCCCAGCTCGTCGCGCTGCGCTGATTTGCGGATTCGATGCCGCTGACTGTCGCCATTGTCGGCCGGCCCAATGTCGGCAAGTCCACGCTGTTCAACCGGCTCGCCGGTCGGCGGCTTGCGATCGTTGACGACACGCCGGGCGTCACCCGCGACAGGGCCTTCGCCGAAAGCAGCCTGGCGGGGCTCCGTCTGAGGCTGGTGGATACCGCGGGTTTCGACAAAGGCCCCGTGGAAAGTCTGGTTGCGCGCATGGCGGTGCAGACGCAGGCCGCGATTCGCGACGCCGATGTCTGCCTGTTCGTGATCGACGCGCGCGCGGGCGTGACGGCAGGCGACGAGATCGTGGCCGATACGCTGAGAAGAAGCGGCAAACCCGTGATCCTCGCCGCCAACAAGAGCGAAAGTGCGGCCCAGGATGCCGGCGCCAACGAGGCCTATGCGCTCGGGTTCGGCGAGCCCATCTCGCTTTCCGCCGAGCATGGTCTGGGTCTCGTCGAATTGCGCGATGCGCTGGCCCCCTTTGCGCGGGAAGAAGACGAAATCGCCGAAGACGAGACCGAAGCCGAAGCGGAGAACCGGCCCTTGCGGCTGGCCATTGTCGGGCGGCCGAATGTCGGCAAATCGAGCCTGTTGAACCGGATGATCGGCCAGGAACGCGCGCTGACGAGCCCCGAGGCGGGCACCACGCGCGACGCGGTGCTGGCGGAATGGCGGCATGGGGGGCGCGAGATTCTGCTGCACGATACGGCGGGACTGCGCCGGAAGGCCCGCATCGAAGAGAAACTGGAAAAGCTGTCGGTCGGCTCGACGCTTCACGCGGTCAAGTTCGCCGATTGCATCATCGTCGTGATGGACGCGAAAGACGCGCTGGAAAAGCAGGATCTGACGATTGCGGACCTGATCGCGCGCGAAGGGCGCGCCATCGTCTTCGCCGTGAACAAATGGGACCTGGTCGCCAACCGCACAGCCCATTTCAAGGATTTGCGCGAACGCGTGGACCGCTTGCTGCCGCAAATCGCGGGCGCGCCGATCGTCACCGTTTCGGCCCTGACCGGCGAGGGCATCGAGAAACTGATGCCCGCCGTGTTCGACGCCGAACGCATCTGGAATACGCGCGTCCCGACCGGGCAGCTCAACCGCTTTCTGGAAGAGGCGCTATCGCGGCATCCACCGCCCGCCATCCACGGACGCCGCGTCCGCATCCGCTACATGACGCAGGCAAAGGCGCGCCCCCCCACCTTCGTGCTGTTCGGCAATCAGCTCAAAGCATTGCCGGAATCCTATTTGCGCTATCTCGTGAACGCGATGCGCACGGCCTTCGGCCTTCCGGGCACGCCGGTGCGGCTGAACCTGCGCTCGTCCAAGAATCCGTATACGGAGTGAATGCCAGGGCCTGAAGGCGCCGCAAAAAAAGAAGCCCGCAACTTTCCGCTGCGGGCTTGAAAAGGCGATTGAGGGCTCGCCTCAGTGGTTGTCCCACCAGCGGTCGTTGCGCCATCCCTTGTCCTTATCCTTGCGGTCCTTATCGTGCCGCGCGGCGACATAGTGGTCGGCATTGTGGGTTCTGTAATACTGCGCTTCGCTTTTGTTGCGCCACGCATGCCAATTGTGGTCGCGATCCCAATAGCCGTCGCTGTACCCAAATGCCGCATTTCCGAGCGAGATGCTGAAGTCGACAGCGGCCGCCGACGCAGGGATTGACGCAACTACCGGCGCTCCGGCCAAGGCCAGAGCGATCAATGCGCCTTTGACGATATGCTTCATGCCGTTTCTCCTTATGATCTGATTTGTCCGGCAAGCCCGAAGATTCTTCCTCGAGCAAACCCACCGGAAAACAGAGGCTCGGTGGACTGTCGGCTGCGAGGGACCATAAAGATCGGGGACTGCAGTCACGAGCGTCGGAAACTACTCAATTGCGCGCGCTGGAGCCGCTTTTCGTGAAAGGCAGCGCCTCGATCAGCGCCGGAATGTCACCAGTTCGGCGTTTTTCTCACAGGCTGGCGATAGCATCTCCAGGATCAGCGGCGTCAACTCCGAGGGTGCGGGCAGCGTCATCGGATCCTCGCCGGGCATCGCTTCGGCGCGCATGCGGGTGCGCGTCGGGCCGGGATTGAGCGCGTTCGCCTTCACATTGGTGCCGTTGCATTCGGCGGCATAGGTGAAGGTCAGCATTTCGAGGGCGGCCTTGCTGATCGCGTAAGGCCCCCAATAGGGGCGGTTCAGCCGCGCCACCGCAGAACTCACCATCAGGACGCGGCCCGCATCGGACTTGCGCAAGACAGGATCGAGCGCCCGGAGCAGCCGCCAATTGGCGGTGACGTTGATCGCCATCACCTCGTCCCACCCCTTTGGCTGCAGATGGGTCAGCGGCGTCATCGGCCCAAGAATTCCCGCATTGCCGAAAAACGCATCCAGCCGCCCCCAGCGCTGGTCGAGCGCCAACGCCAGGCGGTCTATGCCGGCATAATCCTTGAGGTCCAACGGCACCAAAGTGGCGGTGCCATTTTGCAGCTTGATCGCGTCGTCCAGCTCTTCGAGGCCGCCGACGGTGCGCGCCACCGCAACCACATGCGCCCCCGCTTTGGCGAGCGCCAGCGCGGCCGCGCGCCCGATTCCGCGAGAGGCGCCCGTGACCAGCGCAATCCGACCGGAAAAGGAATTGTTCATCACGCGGCGTGCTTGGCGAGTGCTTTCAAAGCTACCTCGCCCAACTCGTCGAGAATGATCAAAAGCGCCCGGGCCGCAGCCGTCGGCGTCTGCCGTCCCTGTTCCCAATCGGAAACGAGACGCGTGGAAACACCGATGCGGCGCGCAAATTGAGCCTGGCTCAAATGCAGACGATGCCGGATTGTGGACACGCTGATATTTCCCGGCAGAACCACTTCATATGGCGCATTCGGATCGAAGCCCGCTTCGTCCGGATCGTCCTTGACCAGACGCTCGATATCCTCGTCCGTCATGTTTCTGATCTTCTCCCAATCCGCGGTCCTCATGGCTTCTGCCGCGGCTTCGGGGGTCACACGCACGTACTTACTCTTGGCGGAACGCTTGTTCATATTGCTCTTTTTCCCTTGTCCTAGCCGCCCTTATGCTGATCATGCGATATAAGGTGCCACGCATTGTGTAGATGCAGGCGAGGAAATCGTCACCGACCCGAGCGATTGCGACCCACCGGTCTTCATTGCTCGCATTCCTGACTGCCGATCTCTGCAGAAGGTGAGCGCCGGTAAGAACTGTCATAGCAACGGACAACGCGATGCCGTGCTTCTGGCGATTAATCGCATCCTTCGCTGGATCCATTCGATCTCGATCATTGATATACGTGAAGAACGTACATGTCAATGCGCTATACGTGAAAACCGTATATCAGACCGTTTCGACCAGCAGCGAGAGCTGGCGGCGGGATTCGCTCGAATCCGCAGGTTCAATCGGGTAATCGCCCGAGAAACAGGCATCGCAGAATTGAGGCGCGGCGCTATTGCGTTTGGCCTCGCCCGTTGCGCGATAGAGGCCATTGATCGAAATGAAGGCAAGGCTGTCGGCCCTGATGAAGTCGCGCATGCCTTCGAGATCGAGCTTGTGCGCCAGCAGGTCCTCCTTGTTCGGCGTGTCTACGCCGTAGAAGCAGGAATGGGTGGTCGGCGGACTGGCGATTCGGAAATGGACTTCGGTTGCGCCTGCGTCCCGCACCATCTCGACGATCTTCTTGGACGTCGTGCCGCGCACGATGGAATCGTCCACGAGGACGATGCGCTTGCCTTTGAGCTTGGCGCGATTGGCGTTGTGCTTGAGCTTCACGCCGAGATGGCGAATGCTGTCGGTGGGCTCGATGAACGTGCGCCCCACATAGTGATTGCGGATGATCCCGAGCTCGAAGGGAAGGCCCGATGCGGCGGCATATCCGAGCGCCGCCGGCACGCCCGAATCCGGCACGGGCACAACCATGTCGGCCACGGCCGGCGCTTCGCGCGCAAGCTCGGCGCCGATATGCTTGCGCACCTCGTAGACGTTGCGGCCTTCGACCACCGAATCGGGACGGGCGAAATACACATATTCGAAAATGCAGAAGCGGCGCTGCTTCGGCGGGAAAGGATGCAGCGATTCGATGCCGTCATTGGTGATGACGACCATCTCGCCGGGCTTCACGTCGCGCACGAATTCCGCGCCGATGATGTCGAGGGCGCAGGTTTCCGAGGCCAGTATCCAGGCGCCGTCCAGCCGGCCCAGCACCAGGGGGCGCACGCCATAGGCATCGCGCACGCCGATCAGCTTCTTGGACGTGAGCGCCACCAGCGAATAGGCGCCTTCGACGTGCTTCAGCGCGTCGATCAGCTTCTCGACCACGAATTCGTAATGGCTGCGGGCGGCCAGATGAATGATGGCTTCGGTGTCCGAGGTCGATTGGAAGATCGCGCCTTCGCGCACCAGGTCGCGCCGGAGCGCGCGCGCATTGGTGAGATTGCCGTTATGGGCGATGGCGAGACCACCCCCGGTCAGATCGGCGAACATGGGCTGCACATTGCGCCCGATGGAGCCGCCAGTGGTGGAATAGCGCACATGGCCGATGGCGTTCAGGCCGCGCAGCTTTTCGGTGTGGCCGTCCTTGCCGAAGATATCGCCGACGAGGCCGACATGGCGTTCGGAGATGAATTGGTGCCCGTCGAAGGTGACGATGCCGGCCGCCTCCTGTCCCCGGTGCTGCAGCGCATGCAGGCCAAGCGCGGTCAAGGCCCCGGCATGTGGGTGCCCGAAGACGCCGAAGACGCCGCATTCCTCGTGCAATTTGTCGTCGAAGGGGGTGGTGGTCATTAGGCGGGCTAATGCCTTCCGTTGCGGGTAGTGTCTAGCGTGCCGCGCTCGCCCGCGCCATAGGTGGTCGATGCGATGGAACGCAGCACGTCGCTTGTGTCGCGGATCAGCGGAAACAGCCGAGCCTGAGTCAAAGCCGCGGGATGGCTCTTGGAAGGCACCAGCGCCGCAAAGGCGAGATAGGCTAGCGCCACGATCACAAGTCCCCGCGCCGCCCCGAAAGCAAGTCCGAGCAGGCGGTCTACACCGCCCACGACCGAGGATTTCACGCGCCCGGAAATCCACCGGCTGAGATAGGCAAGCGGCACGAAAACAATGAGGAAAATGCCGAGCGGAACGGCCAGCCGCTCCAGCCAGCCGGGCCCGAGGCTGCCATGGACCAGCGGCATCGCCACCGGCGTCAGCCGGAGCGCGGCGTAGCCGCCGGCGATCCAGGCAAGAATGGCAAGGGTCTCGTGCACCAGCCCGCGGAACATCGCGAATCCCGCCGAGACCAGGATCACGACAAGAACGGCAATGTCGATCGGGGTCACCGACAGTTCACCCATGATTCGCCTTGCTCGCTGCTCTTCAGTTTACCACGTTCCGGCAAACGTCACGCCCGGGCTTAGCCGCCGCCGAGAGCCTGGACGAGCCCGGCGACATCGGCGACAGGCTCGAGCGCCATGGCCACGCCAGCCGCTTTTGTCCCCGCCGGGACAAAAGCCCGCGCAAATCCCAGCTTCGCCGCCTCCTTCAGGCGGGCTTCCGCATGAGGCGCGGGCCGCACGTCGCCCGAAAGCGCAATCTCTCCGAATATCACCGTGTCCTTCGGCAGAGGCCGGCCGGTAAAGGACGAGATCAAAGCCGCCGCCGCCGCGAGGTCCGCCGCAGGTTCGGCGATCTTCAGTCCGCCGGCGACGTTGAGATAGACATCGCGGCCCGACATTCCAAGACCCGCACGGGCATCGAGCACCGCGAGAATCATGGAAAGGCGGCCCGCGTCCCAGCCGACCACCGCCCGGCGGGGCGTGCCGTAGCCGGTCGGCGCGGTGAGGGCTTGGATCTCGCAGAGCAGCGGGCGCGTGCCCTCCATGCCGGCGAAAACGGCCGCGCCCGGCGCGAGCCCCGAGCGGTCGCCCAGGAACAGCGCCGAAGGATTGGAGACTTCGGCCAAGCCGCTGCCGGTCATCTCGAAGACGCCGATTTCGTCGGTGGCGCCGAAACGGTTCTTGACCGCCCGCAGGATGCGGAAATGGTGGCCGCGTTCGCCTTCGAAATAGAGCACGGCGTCGACCAGATGCTCCACCGCCTTGGGGCCCGCGATCTGGCCGTCCTTGGTGACATGGCCGATCAGAATGAGGGCCGTGCCGGATGCCTTGGCGTAGCGCACGAGATCGTGGGTCGCAGTCCGCACTTGCGCGATGGTGCCCGGGGCGGCATCCAATGCCGAGGTCCAGACGGTCTGGATGGAATCGATGACCAGAATGTCGGGCGGCGGCGCGGTGGCAATCGTAGCGAGGATGTCCTCGACGCAGGTGGCGGAGCCGAGCTGCACCGGGGCATCGGCCAAGCCCATGCGGGCGGCGCGGAGGCGCACCTGCGCCAAGGCTTCTTCGCCCGAAATGTAGACGGCGGATTTCTTCGGACCGGCATAGGCGGCCATCACCTGGAGCACGAGGGTCGATTTGCCCACACCGGGATCGCCGCCCAGCAGCAGCGCCGAACCCGGCACCAGGCCTCCTCCTGCCACGCGGTCGAACTCGGCGATCTGAGTCAGCCGCCGCGTGGGTTCTTCGGACGCGCTGGAAAGACCTTCCAATACGAAGGCGCGGCCCTTGCCGGTGCGCCGCGCAGTGGCTCCGGCAGGCGGGGCCGCCTGTTCCTCGACGAGAGTGTTCCAGGCGCCGCAATCGTCGCACCGGCCGGACCATTTGGGATGCGCTACGCCGCAGGACTGGCAGACGAAGGCAAGGGTCGATCGGGCCATGATTCGCGACTTTAGCAGGCACCTGAGTAGCCTGTTCGGCTTACATTCCGCCGGTGTAGGGAAAAAGATAAATCGGCAAAAAAAGCAGGGATAAAATGGGCATCGTATTGCGAGCCCAGATTGGTAATCTCCAAGTGAGCAGGGGCCACAAGATGGATGAACTCAAGACTACGACCGGTACATATAAATAGTAGTGAACCTGTCCAGGGCTTGGATAACCTGCTACGTGCCGCCCCCCGACATCTTGTAACAAATCATGCCCCATCCAAACCAAACCGCCCCATGAGAGGGCGTTCAATATTAGCAGGACGATTGTCGAGACTTTCATCGCGTTACTTCCGCACTTCCATCTTGATGGGCCCATCGGCGCGGCCATGGATGAATTGATCGACGAAGGGATTGCCGGATGTGTCGATATCCTTGGTCAGCCCGTCCCAGATGATCTTGCCCTTGTAGAGCATAGCGATGCGGTTCGAGATTTTGCGCGCGCTCGCGATGTCGTGGGTGATGGAGACGGCCGTCACGCCGAGGTCGCGCACCGTTGAGGCGATCAGGTCGTTGATCACGTCCGCCATGATGGGATCGAGCCCCGTGGTCGGCTCGTCGAAGAAGATGATGTCGGGATCGGCCGCGATGGCGCGCGCAAGGCCCACGCGCTTCTGCATGCCGCCGGAAAGCTCGGCGGGCGAGAGCGAGGCCACTTCGGGGCCGAGGCCGACCTTGGCGAGCTTCTCGATGGCGATGTCGCGGGCCGCCGCCCGCTTCACGCCACGCCCCTGGATCAGACCGAAGGCCACGTTCTCCCAAACCGGCAGGCTGTCGAAGAGGGCCCCGCCCTGAAACAGCATGCCGAATTTGCGCAGGAACGCGTCGCGCTTGTTGCCACGCAATCGCGTGACCTCTTCGCCGTCGACCCTGATCGAACCGGCGTCGGGGCTGATGATGCCCAGCACGCATTTGATGGTGACCGATTTGCCGCTGCCGGAGCCGCCCAGGATGACGATGGAGTCTCCCGCGTTGATGGAAAGATCGATGCCGTCGAGCACGATCTTCGGCCCGAACCGCTTCTTCACGCCGCTAAGCTGGATTTTCGGCTGCTCCGTCATCGCGACCTCAATGCGTGAAGAAGACGGAGGTGAGGACGTAATTGGCGGCGAGAATCAGGATGGAGGCCGAGACCACCGCGTTGGTCGTGGCCGCGCCCACGCCCTGCGCGCCGCCTTTGGAGTTGAAGCCGTTGTAGCAGCCCATCAGCGCGATGATGAAGCCGAACACCGCCGCCTTGATGAGGCCGGAGACCACGTCTTCATTGGTGACGAAATTTGCGGTGTTCTTCAGGTACACCGCGCCGTTGAAATTGAGGCTTCTTGTGGCCACGATGTAGCCGCCGAACACGCCGATGGAATCGGCGATTGCGACCAGGATCGGCATGCTGACGACGGCCGCGATCAGCCGCGGCGTGACGAGATATTTCACCGGATTGGTGGAAAGCGTGGTCAGCGCGTCGATCTGTTCGGTGACGCGCATGGTGCCGAGTTCGGCCGCGATTGCCGCGGCGACGCGCCCCGCCACCATCAGGCCCGCGATCACCGGGCCAAGCTCGCGCGTGATACCGAGCACGACGATCTGCGGCACAAAGGACTCCGCGCCATAGCGGTTGCCGCCGACATAAATCTGCAGGCACAGCACGGCGCCGGTGAAGAACGCAGTCAAGCCCACCACGGGCAGCGAGAAGTAACCGATCCGGAGCATCTGCTTCAGGATGGACATCCAGAAGATCGGCGGCCGAACGCAATGGGACAGCGCGTCCCCCGTGAAGATGGCGAGGCGCCCGGTCAGCCCGAGAAAGGCGAGAACCATGCGGCCGACGGTGGCAAGGATGTTCATCCTATTCATCCAGATAGACCCGCTTGGCGCGCGGCGAGATGGCGGTGAGTACCTCGTGTGTAATCGTCCCGGCGGCTTCGGCCACTTCTTCCATGGTTATCGTGCTGCCCAAAAATTCCACCTCTGCTCCGCGCGAGACCGCGCCTTCCTGCATATCGGTCACGTCGAGGGCGAGCAGGTCCATCGACATGCGCCCCGCATACGGCACGCGCACGCCGGAAATCGCCGCGGCCCCTCGCGCGGCGCCTGCGCGGATGAGCCCATCGGCGTAGCCCGCCCCCACAATGGCGAGCCGCGAGGGACGCGCCGCCGTGAACGTGGCGGAATAGCCCACCGTCTCGCCTTCGTCGATGTGGCGAATCTGAAGCACGCGCCCCGTCAGCGTCGCGACATTGTGGTAGGGGTTTGGCCGCCCGGCCACCGGATTGCCGCCATAGATCGCAATTCCGGGCCGCACCAGATCGAATTGGAATTCGCGCGGCAGCTCAATTCCGGCCGAGGCGGCGAGGCTCGCGGGCGCCGGCGGCAAAGCGGCAAGTGCCGCGCGGAAGCGGGCAAGCTGGGTAAGGTTCATCGCGTGGCCCGCTTCGTCGGCGCGGGCAAGATGACTGAGGATCAGCACAAGATTGAGTCCGCCCAGCGATTCGCGCACCCGCCCGGCCAATTGGGCGAGTTCGGCATGGGAGAGGCCCGAGCGGTTGATCCCGGTATCGATCTGAACGGCCGCGTCCAGCGCCTGGCGTTCCGCACGGGCGCGAGCCGACCATTCGGCGATCTCTTCGAGCGAGTTCAAAACGGGCGTCAGACGGTAGGTATGGAGTGCTGGAGCCGTGCCCGGCGCGACGCCATCCAGCACGAAGATGCGCGCGTCCGGCAGCAGCGCACGTGCCTCGATCCCCTCCTCCAGCCGGGCCACGAAGAAGGTGTCGGCACCCGCATTGGCGAGCGCGTGCGCCACCGGAACGATCCCCATGCCATAGGCGTTCGCCTTGACAACGGGAGCGGCTTTGGCGGGCGCCGCACGGCGGAGCACCTCGCGGTAATTCGCGGCAAGCGCGCTCAGGCGCACGGTCAGGTGCGCAACGCTATGATCTGCCGCGGCGGCCAATTCGTGCGCCGGCTTGTTCATTCCCGAAGACTCATGGATTTGAGAGAACGACAGCAGCTTGCGCTAGTCAAATCGCGCCGCCGAGGACAGGCTGGAAACATGTCGGTGATTCTTCCCGCCATTCTGCCGGTCTTCATCCTGGCGCTGTTGGGCTACGCGCTGGCGAAGACGGGACGCGCCTTGGATGGCGGCACCACCGCCTTCCTGGTGGCGACGGTGGGGACGCCGTCGCTGGTGTTCCTCAACCTGGCCACGACCGAGTTCCGCCCCGAGACGCTGATGACGCTCGCCAGCGCGACGGCGATTGCGATTGCTTTCTATCTCACAGCCGGCGCGGTGGCGCTGTCCGCGTCAGGATTGAGCTTGCGGACCTATCTCCCGTCGCTGTCGTTTCCCAATTCCGGCAATCTCGGCCTGCCGCTTGCGCTCTATGCGGCGGGTCAGCAAGGGCTGAACGACGCGATCATCGTTTTCTCCGTGACCTCCATCGCCAATATGACGGCAGGCCAGGTGATCGCGGCGGGCAAAGGCAAATGGGGCCGGGCGCTTCGAAGCCCGATCATCCCGGCAGTGATCCTGGGGCTCGGCTTTGCCTATGCGCGGGTGCCCTTGCCGCTATGGCTGACCAACACGCTGCAGCTGCTGTCGAGCCTGACCATTCCGCTGATGCTGCTGATGCTCGGGACATCGCTTGCGCGGATCAAGGTGCGCGGCTTCCCACGCGCGGCAGCGCTTTCGTGCCTTCGCATCGGAATGGGGATGGCGGCGGGATTCGTGCTTTCAAGCGCGTTCGGATTTTCCGGGCCGGAGCGTGTCGCATTCGTGCTGCAATGCGCGATGCCGGTGGCGGTCTACAATTATCTGTTCGCGCAGATGTACAACAACGATCCCGAGGACGTGGCGAGCCTGGTGATCGTTTCGACGGTGCTGTCGGTGGTGACGACGCCGATTCTATTGGCCGTGCTGGTGAAGTAAGGCGTTCGTTCCGCTTGCGGTATGGGCGTCAATGGCGTACAGTGCATTCATGTGGACTCGACCTGTGACCGTAGCGGAGGTCGACACTTTCATCCGCCAGTCGAAATCCCTTTGGACGGATGAGGAAAAGCTGGCATTCGTGGATTTCATCGCGCGAAATCCCGAGTCCGGCGATGTAATCCCGGAGACAGGCGGCGTGCGCAAGGTGCGTTGGAGCCGCCAAGGGACCGGAAAGCGCGGCGGAGCGCGGGTAATTTATTTCTACTATCACGCGGATGCCCCGCTTTATTTGTTGATGGTCTACGCCAAGGCACGCCAGGAGAACCTGTCGCCTGAAGAAAAGAAAGCTGCGCGCGCATTCACGGCGGCCCTCAAACGCAGTTATCCTTCCCCTGCAAGGAGAGAGACTTGAGTAAATTCGGCAAGGAATTGATCAAGAGCCTGTCGGAAGCCGCGGCGCACGCGCAAGGCAAAGGCTCTGCGCGGATACACACGGTCGAAGTCCCCGATGTGCGCGCAATTCGCCAGCATCTCAAAATGTCGCAGCACCAGTTCGCAAAGGCGTATCGCATTCCCTTGGCCACGCTCAAGAATTGGGAACAGGGTCGCCGTCAGCCCGATGCGCCGGCGGCCGCCTACCTCCAAGCCATCGCGCGCCGCCCGAAGGTGATTCGGGAGGCGCTTGCGGCGTAGGCATATGACATTATCGGCTAATCATCATGTAGCGGATCAACGTCCGGAGATTGACCGGTGGGTGTTATTTTAACCCGCAGACTCGCTCGCCAAGTTTGAAAACCTCGTAAACCGCGCGTCGAAGAAGAGTTCGACCTTGTTGGTCGGACCGTGGCGGTGCTTTTCCACCATGACCTCGGCCCGGTTGTGCACGCGCTCCAACTTCTGCACCCATTCGTCATAGTCCGAGGTGCCCGCTTCGGGTTCGCGCGACTGCAGATAATATTCCTCGCGATAGACGAACATCACCACGTCCGCGTCCTGCTCGATGGAGCCCGATTCACGCAAATCCGACAGCACCGGGCGCTTGTCGTCGCGATTGTCCACCCCGCGCGAAAGCTGAGAGAGCGCCACCACCGGCACCGACAATTCCTTGGCGAGCGCCTTCAGCCCCTTGGTCACATCGGAAATCTCCTGCACGCGGTTTTCGAACCGGCGCGAGGACGCCTCCACCAATTGCAGATAGTCGATGACGATGAGCCCGATGTGCTTCTCGCGTTTCAGCCGGCGCGAACGGGCTGCGATCTGCGCAATCGAGATGCCGCCGGTATCGTCGATAAACAGCGGCAGATCGCCCAGCACCTGCGCGGTCTGCACGAAGCGGTCCCATTCCGAATCGGTAAACCGGCCGGTGCGGATTTTCCGCATCTCGATCTCGGTCTGCTCGGAGAGGATACGAGCCGACAATTGCGAGGCCGCCATTTCGAGCGAAAACAGCAGCACCGGGGCGCCGCGCGGGGGCTCGGCGCCGTCGGCCTTGTCCTTGGCCCAGAGGCGCGCAGCGTGGAACGCCATGTTGGTGGCGAGCGCCGTCTTGCCCATGCCGGGACGGCCCGCGATGATGATGAGGTCGGAAGCGTGCAGGCCGCCGAGAAGCGAATCCAGATCGGTGAAGCCCGAAGGCACGCCCGAGATGTGGCCGCCGCGCGCGAGCGCCTGTTCGGCCTGATGCACGGCTTGCGCCAGCGACGTGTCGAAGCTTTGCGGACCTTCGCCGAAACGGCTCTTCTCGGCCACCCGATAGAGCGCTTTTTCGGCCTCCGCGACCTGCTCGCCCGGCGGCACATCGATGGGCGCTTCGTACGCCGAATTGACGATGTCCTCGCCGATGCGGATCAGCTCGCGCCGCATGGCAAGGTCGGCCAGGATGCGGGCGTAATCCCTGACATTGGGGATGGCCGGGGCGGCACGCGCCAGACTGACGAGATAGGCCTGTCCGCCGACCTCGGCGAGCCCCGCGTCCTGCTCCATCAGCGCCTTCAGCGTGAGCGGCGTGACCGCGTGGCCCTTCGCCCACATGTGGTCGATGGCTTCATAAAGGCGCTGATGCAACGGGTCGTAGAAATGCTCCGGGCGCAGAACCGACGACACGCGCTCGAGCGCATAATTATCCACCAGAATCGAACCGAGCAGCGCCTGCTCAATGTCGACATCGTAAGGAACCTGGCGTGCGACGTCTTGATCCATAAAGGGCTTGAGCTCGATGAAGCCGAATCACTTTGCGCAAGAGTTGAAGTTTCGCACAAGTGAAACGCCGCGCCATGCACAGGAAAACGCGGACCCTGAACATGCCGCAGATGCGTTGCTGCGTTGCGCTATACGCGCAGAGCGCCGATAACGCCGTTCTGCCCGTTGCGCTCGGCGGAGGCGCGCAGAGCGCGCTCGGTGTCCACCATGTAATCGCGGATCATCGGCAGCGTCTCGACCTGCTTGGCCAGCTGGATCTGATACACCACCATGCGGTCGTAGCGGAACGTCATCTCCGATCCGGCGAGATAGAATTCCCACATGCGGCAGAAGCGCTCGTCGTAAAGGGCCGCAGCCTTCGCACGGTTCTTGAGGAATCGCAAACGCCATTCCTTCAGCGTTTCGGCATAATGCAGGCGCAGCACCTCGATGTCGGTGGCATAAAGGCCGCAACGCTCGACCGAGCGCATCACCTCGCTCAAGGCCGGCGCATAGCCGCCGGGGAAAATATATTTCGCGATCCAGGCATTGGTGCAGCCGGGCCTATCGATGCGGCCGATGGTATGCAGCAGCGCCACTCCGTCCGGCGCAAGCAGATCGCGCACCTTGCGGAAGAAGGTGTCGTAATGATTGACGCCGACATGCTCGAACATGCCGACCGATACGATGCGGTCGAACGTCCCTTGGACGTGGCGATAATCCTTGAATTCGAAGCGGCATCGGTCGGCGAGGCCGGCTGCGGCCGCGCGGCTGTTGGAAAGCGCCAATTGCTCCGTCGAGAGAGTCACGCCCGTAACCTTCGCGCCGGATTCGGAAGCCAGTTCCAGGCCCAGGCCGCCCCAGCCCGATCCGATGTCGAGCACGGTCAGCCCAGGCCGGTCCAGTTTCAGCTTGGCCGCGATATGACGCTTCTTGGCCGCCTGCGCCGCCTCCAAATCCATCTTCGGCTCGCCGAAATAGGCGCAGGAATATTGCCGGTCGGCGTCGAGAAAGAGATCGTAAAGCTCGCCCGACAGATCGTAATGATGCGCCACGTTCTTGCGCGCGCGCGGCGCTGGATTGAACTGGGCGATCCAACGGAAATACCGGCGGACATTTCGAGCGAGCGTCATCGACCAGGGCGTCCGGCGCATACCGAGATTGGAGACCAGGATTTCGAGCACGTCGGTGATCGTGCCCTCCTCCACGGTCAGCCGCCCGTCCATATAGGCTTCGCCGAAGGCAGGATCGGGCCAGAGTCCGATGATCCATGGCGTCCAGCGCCCGCGTATTCTGATGGTGGCGCGCCGGCCGCCCGCGCCATACACGCTCGTGCGGCCGTTGGGCCAGACCACGGTCAGCGTGCCCTGCTCCACCAACTTTGCGAAAAGCCCACCCAGCATCGACGTCCCTCGAGGAGTTGTCTGCGGCGTTCTTTGAGCAAAGCCTAGCGTCGGGAGAGCCGGACCAAAAGGGGGGCACGCGCCCCGGAGAAGGGATTTTCACACCCCATATCACCGGCCGCCCTGGAAAATACGCAAGCGTACCGAGGGTGATCGCTCTCAATCGCAGGCTTTATAATCGCCCTGCTTGCACTTGCCGCCGATCTCCTTGGCCTTTGCGACCTGATCGCGGTTCATGGCGGCCGCGACCGCTTTGCTGTTTTCATCCGCGGTCTTGGCCTCGGCGCCGGTAAGGTTCACGGCGGCTGCGGTAAACCAGATGAACGCGCGCGGCAGGTCTTGCGGCACCCCTGTGTCGCCGTTGGTGTAGAGCGTGGCGAGATTGAACTGGGCATGGGCGTTGCCCGCCTGCGCCGCTTGGCGGAAATATTTCATGGCGTCCTTCGGGCTCTTGGGCACGCCCTTGCCGTCGTAATAGAGCGCGCCCAGATTGAGCTCCGCGCTGGGATTGCTCTGGTCGGCGGCCTTCTTGTACCAGGCTGCCGCCTGTTTGAAGTCCTGCTGCACGCCGTGACCGGATTGGTACATCAGGCCGAGATTATACTGGGCGTCACCATTGCCGTGATCGCCGGAGAGCCGGTACCAGTCCGCGGCCTTCTTGTAATCCTGCGGCGCGCCGATCCCGCGTTCGTACATGGAGCCAATGTTGAGTTCGGCGGTCGGGTTCTTCTTTTCCGCGGCAAGATTGAAGAGGCGAAGCGCCTCCGCGTAGTTCGTCTTCACGCCACGGCCATATTCATAGAGCGTGCCGAGATCGACTTCGGCGAAGACATTGCCTTGGGCGGCCGCTTTCTGAAACCATTTGGCGGCTTCGGCATAGTCCTGTTTGACCAGGTTCTCGTTGTACATCACGCCGATGTTATACTGCGCATTCACGTTGCCGGCGTCGGCCAGCGGCTTCATCAGCTTGAGAGCCAAGGCGTAATCGCCTTTGCGATAGGCGGCAAACGCATCGTCATAGGCCGACGCCGCGTGGGCTTCGGAGCCCGCGACGAGCAGCGCAACGATGATGGCGATCCCTCTCGGCATGGAGGGAAAGCTAGCGTTCTTCGCACCCGATCGGAAGAGCCCTCATGGACGAGCCAGAGCCCGATCACATTCTTTCGAAAACCCTCCGCGGAGATCAGGCCAAGTCAAACCGACCCAGGTCCATCACCTTGGCCCAGGCCGCCACGAAATCCTTCACAAACTTCTCCTTCGAGTCCGCGCACGCATAGACTTCAGCAAGGGCCCGGAGCTGCGACTGAGAACCGAAAATCAGGTCGACGCGGGTGCCGGTCCACTTGATCTCGTTTGTCTTCCGGTCGCGGCCTTCGTAAACGCCTTCAGCGCCGGCGGACGGCTGCCACTGCGTACCCATGTCGAGCAAGTTGACGAAGAAGTCGTTGGTCAGCGTCGCAGGGCGCTTGGTAAAGACGCCATGCGCGGACTGTCCGGCATTTGCCCCGAGGACGCGCAAGCCGCCGACGAGGACCGTCATCTCAGGCGCCGTCAGCGTCAGCAATTGCGCCCGGTCCACCAACAGCATTTCAGCGGACAAACGTTGCTTGCCGCGGAGATAATTGCGGAAACCGTCAGCAACCGGTTCGAGCGGCGCGAAGGAGGCGATATCTGTTTGGTCCTGCGACGCATCCATGCGCCCCGGCGTGAAAGGAACCTTCACATCGTGTCCGGCGGCCTTCGCGGCCTTCTCGATCGCTGCGCAACCGCCAAGAACGATCAGGTCGGCGAGCGAGACCTTTTTCCCACCCGACTGCGAAGCATTGAACTCCTTTTGGATTGCCTCAAGCCTGCGCAGTACCTTCGTGAGCTGCGCCGGCTGGTTGACGTCCCAATCCTTCTGAGGGCTAAGGCGAATGCGCGCGCCGTTCGCGCCGCCGCGCTTATCGGAGCCGCGGAACGTCGACGCCGACGCCCAAGCCGTGGAGACCAGGTCGGAAACGGACAGGCCCGACCCGAGAATTTCTGCCTTCAGAGCGGCAACGTCCTCGTCCCCGACCAGCGGATGGTCAACGGCCGGGATCGGGTCTTGCCACAGCAGCGGCTCCTTCGGAACGAGCGGACCGAGGTAACGCGCAATCGGGCCCATGTCGCGATGCGTCAGCTTGAACCACGCCCGGGCAAACGCTTCTGCGAACTGATCCGGGTTTTCGTGGAAGCGCCTTGAAATCTTTTCGTAGGCAGGGTCGAACCGCAAGGCGAGGTCCGTGGTCAGCATGGATGGCGCCCGGCGCTTTGACTTATCGGAGGGATCCGGCACCGTACCGGCACCCGCGCCGCCCTTCGGCGTCCACTGATGCGCACCAGCCGGGCTCTTGGTCAGTTCCCATTCGTAGCCGAACAGGTTCCAGAAGAAGTTGTTGCTCCATTTGGTTGGCGTCGTGGTCCAGACGACTTCCACGCCACTGCCGATCGCGTCACCTCCTTTGCCGGTGCCAAAACTGCTTTTCCAGCCGAGGCCCTGCTGCTCGATGGGCGCGGCTTCCGGCTCGGGACCAACCAATGACGCATCGCCCGCGCCGTGGGTCTTGCCGAATGTGTGACCGCCGGCAATCAGCGCGACCGTTTCTTCGTCGTTCATCGCCATGCGCGCGAATGTGTCGCGAATATCCTTGGCCGCAGCGAGGGGATCGGGGTTGCCGTTCGGTCCTTCCGGATTGACGTAGATCAGACCCATCTGCACGGCAGCGAGAGGATTCTGCAGATCGCGGTCGCCGCTGTAGCGCTCGTCCGCCAGCCACTTGCCTTCGGGACCCCAATAGATGTCCTCTTCGGGGTCCCAGACATCCGCGCGCCCGCCGCCGAAACCGAACGTCTTGAAGCCCATCGATTCGAGAGCGACGTTGCCCGCGAGAACCATCAGGTCGGCCCAGGAGATTTTCCGGCCGTATTTCTGTTTGATCGGCCACAGCAGCCGGCGCGCCTTGTCGAGGTTCACGTTGTCCGGCCAAGAGTTGAGGGGCGCGAAACGCTGCTGACCGGTTCCGGCGCCGCCGCGGCCATCACCGATGCGGTATGTGCCCGCGCTGTGCCACGCCATCCGAATGAACAGGGGTCCGTAGTGGCCGAAGTCGGCCGGCCACCAGTCCTGCGACTCCGTCATCAAGGCGTGAAGGTCCTTGATCACGGCATTCAGATCAAGGCTCTTGAATTCCTTTGCGTAGTCGAATGCCTCGCCCATCGGATCGGACAGGGCTGAGTGCTGGTGAAGAACCTGAAGGTTCAGCTGGTTCGGCCACCAGTCGCGGTTGGCCCTGGCGCTGACGGTCGCGTGCATGACCGGGCACTTGGCCGCGCCCTTGTCATCTGTGGTTGCGTCCATGTTTTTCTCCGATCCTGCCAGGAGCAATTACCCAAATTATTATTGTAAGCAAGCGTGGCGGCGATCGCTTGATCTGGATCAACTGAACGTCTTCCAGCGCAGGGCTCCGCGCGCCGTGCCGCGCGTACTCACGCTGAGCGAGCGCGCTCTCTTTGACCCGCATTAGCTCTTGGCTTTGGACTTGTTCAACGCCACGGCGGCGCGAATGAGCGCCCTGAATGCCTTTTCATCTATCTTGTCGCCCTCATGAAAATCCATGGCGCGCCTCACATTGCCTTCGAGGCTGGAGTTGAAGAGCCCTGACGGGTCCGGGAGCGAGGCGCCGTTGGCGAAGGTCAGCTTCACGGCATTCTTGTACGTCTCACCAGTGCAGATGATGCCGTCGTGCTCCCACACCGGAACCCCCAACATCGCGTTCGACGGCTTTCTCCATTTCACCTCTTCGACCACGCTGGGGTCGGCATCTTTGATGAGACTTCGGACCCGGGCGAGCGTCTCGCCCCGCCAATCGCTCAGCTCCATAATTCTCGCATCGATCAGCCGAGGGGGAGAGTCTCCTCCCTTTCCGTCCTTCGAGCCCTTCTGAGTGCCTTTCTTTGCAGGTCTCATAGCGATTTCCTTTTCCAACCGCGGGGCAAACGCTGAACGGCTTCTGCGTGCCCAGCGTTCACGTCTCCGCCGAAACGTCGCGTTTCAGCAGCACCACGTTTCGCCAGAAGCGCTTCAGGCTATCGACGCCGCCTGCCGTGGAACTCCACGTCGTCGTATCGCAGACCAACAGGCGACCACCAAATACGTCGGGTCTCGACTGTAGCAGGGCGTCGAAATCGCATCGCCCTCCTGCGGTAAATGGATGCGGCGGGGCGCCGGAATCTATCGGCTGGCGAGCCAACACGTCCAGCTTAGCCACGCTGTCACCCAGCCTCTCGAAATGCGGCAGGTGCGCATGGAGATTGAAGGTCGTAACGCCTTCCATAAGCCCTGACCGATCGAGCTCGACAGCGATGTCCAGCGGCGCCGGCGAACCGTCCGGCAACTTTGCGGGACGCAGGCCGAAGCGGTTCCTGACCCGCAGACCCAGCGCGTTCAGAAGCGAAATGCCAAAATCGCCGAAGCTCTGCCTCGCCGGGATGGCGGGATCGCCATGGTGATGGAATTCGAGTTCCTGCCGCGCCAGCCGCTCGCCCTCGGGCAGTTCGTCAGAATTGCCGATGTCATGGTGGGGACAAATGAAGAGCGTGTGGTCAGGACTTTCGAGAAATGATCGGATAGCGCCGATCTCCGCATCGCTCGGATGCTGCTGCGTCCGGGACGAGTCGAAACTGATGATGACGAGCGTATCGACGCCGGCGAGAATCTCACCTTCGAGTGGGCACAAACCGGCGTCCGTCCGGCGTTCGGCGCGCCTGACGGGATTTCCGGTCCATGAAGCCGCCAAATCGGCGAATAGCTTGAAATTCGCAAGCTGTATGTTGTCGAGAAAGCCGCCGATGCCCTGATCGAATTTCGCCGGATCGGCGAATTGTTCGAAGCGCGGCCAGAACATCCGGCGCAATTCGAACAACGCCGGAAACCGATCCTCCAAAATGCCGAGCGGCGCCGTGACCTCATCCTGACGACTCCATGCAAAGTACAATGCAACTTGCCGGCCTGCCATTGCCAGTCTCCGTTGAGGTCAGCGACATCGCATTTGGGCCACGCATTATCGGCTGCTATCGTGGGCTATAGCGACCTCTCACTCCCACTCGATGGTTTCCTCGTATCGTAACGCGCTGATTTTTAAGCGCAAAAGTTTTCTGCTGACGGTCTAAACCCGACTGTCAGTCCGTCAAAATTTTTCGCTTATGATTTCAAAGGGAAATTTGCGTGTTCTGAATTTTTCACGCTTCCAACGACTATCGCTGTCGATTGGTCGATTTTTTCGCGGACTCAGGCGATCACCGTGCAACCAACCTGTCCGTGAAAGGACCGTCACTGCTTATAGACCAGTGCGCTCGCCTTGTCATGGTCGTGCTGCTGACGTCGCAAGCACTAACCCCAAAGGCCAGCCCACGGCTTTACATGTGCCCACCACTCTGCCGGCGTCATAATGCGTAGAGGCACTTGTCGCAGCTGAGCACGCTTGTTCACGATCGTGGCCCTGTCGCGGGTACAGAATGCATCGCAACCATGCCCGATCGCGTTTCCGATCAGTTCACGGTCAGCCAAGTCTGGCAACGCGGCAACGAACGGAGCATCAATCAGCCGACGTCCGAAATCTCCCGCGAACCTCCGATCTTCGTCATCGAGATCCTGATTAACAAGCCCAAGCGCGTACTCCAGAAGATCATCGCGGAGCGTGCCATCTCTCGTGCGTGAGAGTTCATCCAGCGTTTTCTGAGAGCCTACCAAAGACCAGTCGGCCCGCGTCCCAACATAGAACACATGCATCAGCGCTTCGATATCAATCGCGAGCGTTGGCTCGGTGTTGGGCGGGATCGGCTCCTGCTCGAAAACATGCGCACTGTGCTTGACCAGCACGTTGATCACATTCGTGTCCAGGAACACTCGTCGGGGGATAGATTCAAACGGAAACCGATTGCAGTCAGCGCTGTGCTGTTCAGTGTTTTGATACAGCACATATTTTCGTCTACTCGAATCCCAATGCTCCAACCCCATCACCAATGATCCTACCGATACTGCGACCGCATGCCGTGACCGAAGATTGCGCCCGAAATCACCGCTTCCAAATCTGACTTCGATGATAGGTAAGATAAGGCAGGTGTTCTCCGCGCAAGATCAACTGTCGAGCTGCGCCAATCCTCAACTCGCCGCTCGCTGCCTCATCCAAATGAGGAGATGGCAGAACCATTCCATCATTGTCGAACGTCACCAAGCCAGCGTCGAACGCGGCATCCCATAGCGCAGACAAGAGCAGACCGTTGTGGACGTCAAGCCGTTGTCCATCCGTCTCACACCGAGACCAAGGCATCATATGCGACGCTCTTAATAGTTCCGGGGCCGATATCGCGGTCAGAGGACAGCTTCCTTGCCAATATTCCATCAGGGCATCTCTGAATATGTCCTGCCCGATTCTGAATTTCTGGGCGCGCTCCCCTTCCGTATCGCCAAGGCTTGTAACTGCCTTCTGATACTTTTCGAGCGGAAAATTCGGGAGGCTAACCGATAAGCGATAGGCTGCGCCCACGCCCGCGTGCAGATTCTCACGAGTGGTGAACACGAAGGCGCCCGCATGTCCTTTAGCGCATGGAGATACAGGCAATGCGTCCAGCGTCTGAACCACCCCTTGATGCGCTACGGACAAGAAGAACGGGCCGGTCGGGCCGGCGGCAGCGAGCCCGATTTCAGCCGGCGCACTCGCCGATCGGAAAAAGAGCCATCCGGCTGCCTCCTCGGGACCGATGCGATAGCCATGTTCGTTCGCCGCATCGCGCAGCTCGGACAGAAGCGCGAATGGATAGGTCGCCAGGCGAGCATCCGTACCGATCACAGATCGACTCCAAGCAGGCGCTGAGCGGGCGGATCGCCGTACACTTTGAGCTGAAGGTACGGAGGCTCGCGGAACTCTGCCGGCGGAGCTGTTGTCGTCGTGACGATATACTGAAACAGCGGCGTTCCGCCGACACGTTCAAGCTCTTCGGCAATGTCAAACAGCCTCCCATAAATCGACAGGCCAAGGTCGGCCTCGCGGGGGCTGTCATGCAGTAGAAAAGATGGAATGCGCGTCGCCCCTTCAATGCTGAGGCACATCGCTGCGAGATCGAAGGCAATGACCTTGAGCGATTCGATTGCTGCAGTTCTACGGTCCCCTCCCATGTCGACCGACAGGTCAAGACCGTTCCCCGTGAGGGCGATGCGGCCTTTCGCATCGTGGCCAACCAAACGCCGGATAATGGGATCGAACTTCTCGCTCATTCGACCGAACACGCGAGCCTGCTTATCCCGAAATGCGCCAAGCCGCTCTCTCTCGGCGTCGAGCCTTACGCCAATCTCACGGAGGTTCTTTGCCGCGTCATCCTGGGCGCCAATGAACTCAGCAAGTCGCTCAACATCATCCTGCACTCTGCGAGCGGCATACCAAGTAGCTTCTCTGCTGTCCCTCGTCCTCTCTATCGCGGCAACGCGACCGGCGGATCGGTCTAGCTGCTGCTTGGCGAGCGCAAGCTCCTGAAGGACCCGAGTCTTCTCTTGACGCAGAGCGGTAAGCGTTTGGTTCTGATCCTCAAGATCTTGCTTTCGCTTCGCCAAACGCTGCCTGCATGCTTCTGCGTCAGGAATTTTGTGCGAGAGTTTGCATCCTTCAGCCAGAGCTCGGTCGATGGGAACGTCGCAAATTGGACAGATCGGGCTCTCTGCCTCGGCTTGTGAATAGGAAAGGCTTGGCAGCTCCCCCTGAATCATCGCCAGCGCGCGTTCTTCGGCAGGGATAAGTGCCTCGACGCGAATTCGCTCCCCATCGAGGCGCATCCATTCACGTTGTGCAACTTCATACTGGTCGCGTGCAGCGACGAGCTCGGCGCCGCCTCCCGCGGGAAGCTGGCTTGCTGTCGTGAGGCGCTCACCTGCCGACCGACGCAGGACATCGATCAGCAGCGGCACTTCGGGCAACGACTGACCTTCAAGGCCAAGCGCGGATAGGAGGCGCCCTTGTGTACGCTCGATTTCCCACCGTCGATGACCGATCTCCTGATCGAGAATTCGGCGTTGCTCGCCCAGACCGCTGACTTCACTCCGCGTACTTTGCTCCTCCGGCGTAATCGCCATCAGGAATGCACGGAGCGCCTCGAGCCTCGGCCCCTTCTCCTGGCCACTCGCCGGTATGGGAGAGTCCGATTCCGAAGTCGGCGATCGCCAATCCAGAACGTCGTCAAACCGGCATTCCTGGTCGCGCGTCAACCAGGCCAAGGCGATCGGCCAAACAGGTCCATCGGACCGGGGGCGAACCAGCCCGGCCAGCGCCGTTGTGATGATGCTCTGATCGACGGCCTCGACGAAGGGCTCCATCCCGGTGGAGGTGCCCTCCCCAGCGGCGATCTCATCGAGGCTGCCATGGGCCACAGCCATGTGCCTGCGGCGAGCGCCGAGTGGGCGGACGATCGCCCAACAAATGCCGTCGAGCATGATCTCGGCGCCCACGATGCCGTTCAGAAACGCCGTGCCAATACGATCGCGCTGGGACTCCGTCGAGAAACGATCCTCGCCGAGGCAATAGCGGATCAGCCGGCAGAACAGAGTCTTGCCGCTACCATGCCCAATTGCGTTTGCTTGATCTGCCGAGGCAGCATCATCAGCTCCGTCCGGCGACCAGATGACATTGAGCCCGGGACGGAGGCTTATGTCCCGTACCTTCTCTCCCCCAGGCTCCTTCCAGATGGCCAGACGCCGGACCCAAAGCCGCGGCCCCGCGAGCCCTTTGTCAGGCGCTACGGCGAGGGGCTGCGGCCCTAACAGGTCAGGCTGCTGCGGCATCGGAGATCCACCGTTGCATGTCGTCCGGCAGTGAGTTCACCGCTGTGTCGAAGTCGATGCTCCTCAATGCCGCCCAAACGAAACCGGCGCGACCATCTGGCCAACCTGCTGTGACGATCGCATCGAGTCCCGAGCCGGGCGCCCAAGTATCCGCTTGAAGGTCTTCTATAAGCCGACCATTCCCGCGATGATTTCGGACCGCGGCTCCCCAGGCCGCATTGTTCCGCGTCGTGAATGCGGCGACGTTGCGCGCGAGAGGATCGGCTTCTGAGCCGATGAGCCGACGCCATTCCGATGCTTGCGGATCGGGCAAAAGAGGAACCAACAGTCGTGGCTCCAAGACAAGAACCGCCGCGAGGCGAACGTCGCGGGTCGGCTTTGGGCTCCCGATTGCTTTGAGGATAGCGGACAATACCGCGCCAATGTCGCCTGCTTGTGGTTGAACCGGACGGGCCCATGAGCCATCGAACAAAATCGCTGGCTCTGGCGGACGAACGACGATCGGGGTGGTCACAATACTTGTCACTGAAAGTTGGTCAAAAGCCTCAAGCACGAGGCGACTGGTGCGGTATTCACCGAAGCGCCGTTCTTCATTGGTTTTGAGCACACGGAAGGTTTCGGAAGGATAGTCCCCACCTTTGGCTTCAGTCGGATCGAGCACGTACCGCAATTCGTCGCGGTTCAAGCCGTATTTTAGTGCGAACAATGCATCGAGCTCGGCGCGCAACTGCGCGCGGCGCGCCTCATCCCAAGCAAACGGCGGTCCACTTCGGCCGAGGTCTTCGGCCCACAGACGCATGGCGTTGCTGGTGTAAGTTAGCTCCAGCACTCGAGGCATGATGAAAGCGAGATCGGCGAGCGTAAAGGCCGAGGGAGGGAACACGGGGAATTGCTTTAAATAACTGTAGGTGAGATGCGTTCCGCCGATGGAGAGTCGCGCCACGTAATCAAACGGTAGCGACGTCCACATCGCTAGTTTCGCAGCAATCATCTTCGGACCAGCGTTGACATAGAAGAGTGGTGTGGTGTGACCTACACCTACTTTGGGAAACACGCTCGCGATTACAGTTCGCTCATCCGTTGAGCGGCAGATATCCCGCCAACCCATCAGCCAACGAGGCTGTTTGCGTTCGATGAACTCCTGCGCAAGGTCGAGTGGATCGCGTGGCCCCTCGGTCAGGAAGATTACATCATCGGAGGTGAGCGGCGTCTCGCGCTGCATGTCGCGGCCAGCATCAATAGTCTTTGCTTCCATTAGAAAACGGTCGGGAGACATTCCGAGCACCGAGCGCCAGGCATGAGCACTCCCTAGAATCCCGATCAGCTCCTCCTCGCGCAGCGCCCCGTTGTGTTCTAAACGCCAACCAGCGAGCCATTCGGTAAGACTTTTAAGCACCCGATCCGGGTTGGAATCCCGGAAGCCTCGCTTCAGGCTCGCCGGCACTCGCGCAGCGCGTACCTTCACCTCCGTCTCGGGCACGAAATAACGCGGCGATGGCTCGAAGTCCGGGTCCTGCTTTTCCGCTAGACTGCAGTCCCGTGCGCCTTCCTCGTCGTCTGTGCCCGCGCCAGCATATGTTGCCCAGCGATGATCGAAATGATGGATCATCTTGGCCTCATAGAGAGGTACACGTCGCTCTAATTTTGTCGACGCCTCACGAACAAAATCGACACCATCAGGAGCCCAACCTTCCGCAATCAGCCCCTGCGCTGTCGAAAACAGATCGGAATCGCCCGACATATGGAACATCGTTTGGAAGGAAATTCCCCAAGCATTCATGTCTTCGCTGTCTGGGGCCACATTCTCTGCGATCAGCACCGGCGCACGAATATGAAACTTCGCCGCTAGATCGGCATCGAACCTTGTCCGGAAAACGGGGGCAGTTGCCGTGTTGGGATTAATTGCGACTATCTGCGCAGGCGTAAGCGTGAAATGACGACGCTCATCCCCAAACTCTTCAATCGTCCTCGAGAAGAAACTGAAGCTAATGGCCTCGGGTCCAGTACCTGAACCTCCGAGGGTCAAAAGACAGAATTTGAAACGGGCATGCCCAATTCGATCAAAGAAGCCAAGACCCGTCTGAAAATCGTGCAAACTAAAGAGGCGCCTTTCAGATACTAAGGATCCAAAAAACAACGCGGTCGAACTATCTGTGGCGATGCCTGTCGGCACAATGACGCCAGCGCGTCCTTGCTGCTTAGCCAGTCTGGAGAAGAGCTCGGCAAACAGTGCATAAGTGTTGACGTCGCCCCTACCTGTCAGGGGATACCGGCCCGACGAGCGAACGAACTCGCTAGCCGCTTCCGCAGTCCGCTTTGCAAACTGGAAATCAGCCCAGAGGTGACCATCGGGGGTGTCAGGCTCCGCCCTTTCCAGTTTCTTAATCAGCTTTTCGCGGTCGGCTTTGTTCCGAGCGCCTGCGATCTCCGACGAGCGCGATGCGAAGAACTCCTGCTCCTGTAGCTTGATACGTTCCCAGGGTGGATTGCCGATCACGACATCAAAGCCACGGTCCGCTTCGCTCGCTGTGTTGAAGATACGCGGAAACTCGATGTGCCAATGGAAAGCGCTGACAGCTTCCGAGGTCTTTCTCGCACCCTCAATTAGATGCGTCGCGACCCCACGGCCGCCAGCAGCCCTCCATACATGTTCGGTTAGCGGCAGATCATCAAAGGTCGACGCCATCGTCGGCTTGGGCGCAAAAAACGCTGCCGTATAGAGATAGGCAGATACATAGAGATCGCTTGCCGACTTCAGGCGTTGCCAATCCTGTGACCCCCGCAACTCGTCATAGCCGCGAACTTTTGCTTCCACCTGCCTCAAATCGTCTTCGGGAAGTTCGTGAAGTCGGCGATCCGCACGCGAGAGACTCTCCGGGGGCCGCAATTCGGTCAAAAGACCCGTTGCAGTTTTTCCATCCCGCTGTTGCCTATTATAGCGGCCATAGGCTCTGGCGATTTCCTTGTCATCGCCCGTGAGCGGCTTGTACGCTTCGTCGGGAATACCCCTTCTCAGCATCTCGATATCGAAAACGCCAATCAGACTGTCGCCGCATCGGATGTTGCTGTCGAGAAAGGTAAGTGGTTTGCCCGGTTCGACGGTCTCGATCCACAGAGCTACTTTGGCTAACTCCACCGCCATCGGATTGCGGTCAACGCCATGAATACAGTGGCTTGCGACATCACGCATGGCCGCAGGGTAGTCTGGCGCCTCGCTGTCGCGCAGGAGCGCAATGCGGCTGGCCATTCTCCGCGCGGCGCCGAGAAGGAAGTGACCAGAACCGCAAGCCGGATCGATCACTGAAAGCGTGAGTATTGCATCGGCTCCGCCTTCGGCCTCGGCCCGGGAAAGCACGGGATCGAGCGTGCTGTCGAGCAACGTCTGAACCAGGCTGTCGGGCGTATAGTAGCTACCGCTCGTCTTGCGCGCGTTTCCGCGGGCCTCTGCGCCGCCGGCGAAGCAGAAGCGCCGGCCGTGATCTTCGCGCACAGGGACAAGTTCAAGAAGGCCTTCGTAAACCGACCCCAATTCTTCCGTCGCCATGTCGCGCCAGTTGATGCGGACGCGGCGACCATCTTCGATCAGCCAGCTCATATGGAATAGGGCACGCAGGAATGCCTTATTGGGCAGTCTTGTATCGTCCAGGTCCGGCGTCCGACCTTCAGCAAAAAGCCCTCCGAGCGGTGGCAGGCCCAGAACCTTCTCGCCACGCTGTAAGCCTCGGAAGACGATCTTCGCGCCCTCCCATGCATCATGGTGATGGTCATGCGCGGACCGTCGGGCCGAGCGTTCCCGCAGGTGGCTGAAGCCATACGCGGAAGCATAGAGCTCGCGGGATGCCGCCGACGCGTCTGGGCCGTGCAGGAGATCACGGTCTTCTGAAACGGCTAAGAAGATCAGCCTGTAAACCACGCGGAGGAGCTGCTCAAACCAAGCGTGGACGGTAAGACTGTTACTGTCGAGCTTCGCGCGAAGATCAGGGTTTGCGTCGAGAAAACCCTGCCCAAGTGCGAGCAGTGCTTCCTCAACATTCTCTCCGAGTCTTTCACGTGCGGCGGTACCGGCCCTCAGGCCAGCTTCACGCCACCGCTCCAGAGCGCAGTCACTGGGCGGGGCCTTCTCACCGCCAAACCGGGTCGCGTGGACGAGCAACCACATCGCGGTGAAATCCGCGAACATCTCATCTCGGAATATCGCCCCAAGATCTGCCTCGATAAAGGCTGGTCGTGTGAAGCTGGCGTTGTCCCGCAGAAGACGGACGCGGTCGCCAACGAAGACTAAACCCCAAGCAACGTCGGGATTGGCGTTGAGCCAGTCTTGAAGAAGCACGCTCGGCGAACGGCGCGGGATCGTCCCCTCGTGGTCGTCGCCGAGTTGCGGGAGCGCCTTAGCGAACGCATCGCTTTCCGGCAATGGCGCAGCAACTACGATGGGCACGCGGCCACCTTTGGCCTCAAGAGCGATGCGGTAGGTGTGCCCATTCCTATGGTGAACTTTGGGACCAAGCAGCGCCTCGAATCCGAATGCCTCCTGAAGGAGGCTTTTCACGAACGCGGTCGTTTGAACCACGTTGGGTGCCGGAAGCTTGGCATAACCTTGCCAGTGCGCCTGGCCGATCCGAAAATAGCGGGTGATTTCGTCGCGAAGATTCGTTCCCTTCGGGCACCCGTAGTCGGCGGCCACTTTCTGGTCAGGCGTAGTAGCGGCGATCGCCACCACCTGGTCCGGTGAAATGAGCGCGCCCTCGATCGAGACAGCAGTCAGCCCAATGTCGGCCACACGTTTGAGATGCCGGGCCACTATTCGCCCTCCGGAAGGAGGACGTAGAGCCCGATCACGTCCGCAGGCAGAACAGGGACGACCTCAACAGTCGCGCCGCCACGCGCGGCCTCCGTCAAGCGCAAATGGTCTGCCGAAAGCACGCGCCCTCGTTCAGCCGCGAACGCGGCTATAGCGGGTTCGTAGGTCGCCATTCGATCATGGGCTCGCTGAATCTGACGAGCGATCGCTTGCTCGTCGAGATTACCCGTCGCCCCGGGCTCCAGAAGCGCCAACGCAGAGAGGCCAGTCAGCAAGGCTCCCGACGACATGCCTCCAAAGGCGAGCCCAGTCGCCTCTTCTGCCAGCAGCAGCCGATTCGTCCGGCCGCTGGTGATCAGCTTGAAACGAAGGCGCAGCAACAAAAGCGTCGTCATCTGAGTTACGGCGTCGGTTCGCCAGGCGCCGCAACGGCCAAGCGGCGGGAACGCCGCACCTTCAGGGTCGAGCGCCCCTTCCGCCAAACCTTCCGCCAAGCTCGCAACAAGCGGATGGACACGACCAAGATGCGTCACCCCAGGAACTGGATCGTCTTCAAATCCAACCCTTCGCGTACCGTGCAGACCGCGTAATTCCAGACGCTCCTTGATGGCATCTGGCATCGCATCGAGATGGACAAGATGATGCTGCCCTGCTTTCTCCAGCGGCGCCCCCACGCGTTTCAAAGCTCGATCCGTGAAGCGTGCGACTTCGGTTGGTCCACCGTTGAGCGCCCGCATCTGTCGCCATTCCGGCAAGACCTCATCGGGCTTCAACGCACCTTGGGCGTATCGCGCACGACTCGCTTTTGCGTTTTCCTCGGCGTCGCGCCACTTGCCGTCAAGACGTCCGCTCGACAGACCGAAATCGAAGGCAAGCTGCTCACGATGCCCTCCAGCACGAAGGATGAGAGCCTGCATGAGTGCCGACGTCACGCCCTCGCTGTCCTCGGGCATGGGCACGGAGATGCCCGTCGCCTTCCGGATCGCCTCCGCCTTGCGCAAGATAACTTGCAGTACAGCGCCGTCGATGGCGCTGTTCTCTCCGAAGATCGTGACGGATCGAACGATTGGAGATTGCTGGCCAAACCGATCGACGCGCCCTTCACGCTGCTGATGGCGTGTTGGATTCCAACTGAGGTCGTAGTGAATAACCGCGTCGAACAGCGATTGCAGATTAATGCCCTCGGAAAGGCAGTCCGTCGCGACCAGGATTCGGCTCTCCGAACCTTCGAGCTGGTCGACACAGACGCGGCGCTCTTCGGGTGTCAGACGACCCGTGACGACGGCGACGTCAGCCTTTGGCCAAGCCTTGCGAAGCTCCTCGCCAAGCGCCTCAGCCGTTGCGATGAATCGGCAGAAAATAACAGGCTTGGCCCCGTCTTGAAGCAGGCCCTTCAGAACCTTCAGCAATCGTACAATCTTAGAATCCGTTGCACGACGTGCGTCGAGCGCTTCCGCCATCGCGACCAATTGGGCAAGCTCGGCGCGTTCTTCGGCATCGGCAGTTGCAGTTCCAGGTTCGAGATCACCCTGATCGAGAAGACCTTCGTCCTCATCAAAGACGACCGGCTGCATTGCCTCTTCGTCCGCGATCCCGCTTTGGCGATTGCGCAGCGCACTCGCGGCAGCCGCAGGCGACGACCCCACGCAGCGCATGAGCGCGAGCGTTCCCCAGAAAGCCAGCCGCCGGCTCCGTTGGTCCGCGCCGGCCCGCTGTGTGACAGCAAAGCAATAGTCCAGGACGCGATCCTGGAAGGCAGCAAAATCACCGGTGAGTTTGAATGACGCGTCCTGCACGTGATGGGCTGGAAAAGTTCGCTTCTCATTCCAGCCGGATTCCATGATGTCGGGTCGGCGACGCTGGACGTAGTGCTGTGCAAGACGGCGTGCGTATCGGGCGCGAGCATTTTCATCGCCCTGCGGGCCACCGGCAAAATCTGGGCTGATCAGACCCAGCAGACGATCAAACGCGGCATCGTCCCCGCTATGCGGCGTCGCAGTGAGCAACAGCATGTGGCGTTGTTCGTCAGCGACCAGGCGCTCAAGAAGCTCGAACCGCTGATGTCGGCCACGCTCGCCGCCGACGCAGGCGTGTGCCTCGTCGACGATCACTAGCGAGGGACAGGCCCGTGCGAACTCATCGCGTCGGCTGTCTGCCTTGATGTAATCGAGGCTGACAACAGTATGGGGATAGGCCTCAAACAGGCTTTGAGCGGCGGGGAGCCCGCGTTCAAGGGAACGAGCGCGTGCTGACGTGACGGCAACGGCATCGATATCGAATTTCTCGGCCAGCTCACCGACCCACTGCTCGACGAGATGCGGAGGACAGAGCACCGAAAAGCGGTCGATCAAGCCACGATCGAGCATCTCGCGGACGATCAGCCCGGCTTCAATTGTCTTCCCGATGCCAACGTCATCGGCGATTAGCAGCCGCACGACCGACAACTTCAACGCCATCATCAGCGGCACGAGCTGATAAGCGCGAGGCTCCACGCCAAGATGGGCGGCGCTGCGGAAGGGCCCCGCACCGCGACGCAGCGACAGACGCAACGCATCCGCGAGCAGACGGGCGCCGTCCTGGGTATCCCGCCGACCGGGCGTGGGTGGCGCAAACCGCGCCGGTTTCACTGGGGTCACCTCAAGCGCGAGCGCTATCCGCTGCGCGTCAGCCTCCGATCCTGACAGTGGCCGGACATTGAGGATGTCATCATCAGGTGATGGCAGGACAACCCATTCGCGTCCGCGCGCCTCCACAAGATCACCCGGAGAAAATCGTACTGCGTCCACTACGCTGCCCCCAGAAGCTTTATCAATTCGGCCGGCGCCGCCTCGCCTGGCTCATTAGGCAGCTCGACAAGGTCCACCCCGAAATCAGCGCAGGCCGCAGCCAATCCGTTTGGCGCCAATCCCGCGACTGCCAGCACCTGAAAGTTTGGCCAGTAGAGATCATATGAAATGCCGCCGATCTTGCGCGTCGCCGGGGCCGGCAAGCCCCACCGCCGCAGGGCACTGCTCCACTTGCTGTCGGCCCCACCTGTTTTCGTATCGTCTACGGTCTCGGGTTCTGCGAGCCTGCAGAGGAATGCCGTCACCTCCGGATCGCGTCGGTCGATCAAGTTATGATCTGGCTGATTAAAATATGAGAGCAGGCAGCGATAGCAGCCGGCGACACAGGCGTCCTCCCGTTCCTTGATGCCCCCTCCCGCAGTCGGGAAATCAAAGTGCATCAGATTGAGAGCTTGGCGCGCGATCTCCGCCATACGGTTTGCGTCGGCGACCAGACGGTTGAGCACTCCTGCGCCACCTTCGGTCGCCTCGTAAAGCAGGATCGCCTTGCGTTCATCGCGCTTGGGCAGAGGCTCGCCCAACAGCTCCCCTTCCTCCAGTTCCGCAACAATCTGAATCCCTCGCAGGAGGGCATGCTGAAGTGTCGCCATTTGCGCTTCGCTGAAATTCGCGACCGGCCGCAACAGAAGAGCGTTCTTGTGATCTTCAACTATTGGAACAATCCGCTGTGATTTCGGCACGGTGACGTCAATGCCGTCGTCATCGCCCCCATTCAGCGTGTCCTTGACCCAGCGCCCCGACGTCGGATCGATACAGAAACCTTTGATCGATTTGGACTTGCGGCGACGCAGGCCATTGTTGATGCGCGATAGCTTTGCGCGTGCGCCATAGTCAAGGAGGAGGAGCGGGTCTGTCCCGGCGCGCAAGGTGAGTGTGCGTGTATCCGGAACTCCTTTGTCGAACTGCCACTGAAAGACTGTTTGAATTTCGAATCCGCGCCTCTGGCGATCTTCGTCGTTCGCCGTGATCCGCGCAGACGGCGCAGTTTCCACATTATCGATCCGATAGACGTTATCGAGACGGTCCACGCCCGCGAGCGAAGCACCACAGGCATGGCAACGCTCCAGTTTGTCATCAGCGTGAGCGGCCCCGCATTCGGCGCATAAGACGAGGCTGGTCGTCGCCAGCTTGCCGTCGTCGAGACGGCCATGCGCCGGCAGCTTCGCGCGCACAACTCGATAGGCGCGGCCCTCATGATAGATCAAACTGTTTGGACCAAACTCGGAAATAGCAAGGAAACGCGGCCTCTGTAGGACCGCCGCTCGTTTCGTCGCGGGGATAAATGCATAGAGCGGCAGACGCGGGAAGTTGTAGCCCGGCAGGAAACCCTCTGTTGCCAAATAGCGGTACGTATAGAAGTCAGATCCGTTCGATGCCTGTCCACGCTCCAACATGTCGAGCTCTTCCGTTGCCCGGAAGTGACGGCGAGCCGCTTCCTTGCGCTCGCCCGGCCTGAATGAAGTTTTCTGCTGAATCTGATGCGACTCGTCCTGCTCGCGGCGGGCACTGCGATAAAGCTCGCGCCACCGGCCGAAACTCCGGGTGAAATTCTGCGCGGCTTCTCGATCCGTCTCTTCGATGAACGCATCCAGATCAGCCAGCCATGGCGCATCCGTCAGATCGATGGCGCCTATAGTGCGTTCCAGCAGGCGCCGCATGATTGGTCTGGCAGCCTCGCTCGCACCGAGATTTGAGAAGGCGGTCGAAATTCCTTGAGAGACCGGCATCTCCGGATCGGTCATGTCCAGGTTCTCTGGAATCGAAGGCTTGAGCGGTACGACCGCAGCCGCAAGCCATTCTGCATGGAGGTGGCTCTTCAGGAGATCTCGATTGGCAAGATCCAAGGCGGGTGGCTTGACGACGCCGGCGACGAGACCTTGGCGATTGGCAAAATAATATTGATCGTGCGGAGATTGGGCCGCGCAATACGTGATGACGAGCGCGGCTTGGCCGCTTCGACCGGCGCGCCCGGCGCGTTGAACATAATTCGCCGGTGTCGGCGGCGCGTTCCGAAGATAGACGGCGTTTAAGGAACTGATATCGACACCAAGCTCCATCGTGGGCGAGCAGAACAGAGCTGGAAGGAAGCTCGTAGGTTCGCCTTCTTGACGCATCTCTTCACGGTTTTCGGCGATCCGCTCAACATCCGACGTTCCGAATCGGAAGCGGTCCTCTCGCCAAGCCCTAACCTTCTGATCGACTTGCGCTGTATGTTCGCGCGCTTCGAAGGCGAAGGGCAGATCACCCTGTTGCGCCAGCATTTCGGCGACTTCTCCGTAGAGCGTACGGAAAAAGGGGTTCTCTCGCTTACCGTCGGACCGGTTGGTCGCTGGAAACAGACGCAGAGCTGTCGATGCGAGCCGCCATGCCGGCGCATCGCCGCCGGTAACTACGCGGCGGACTACCTGATGGCTCTCCGCCGCTCGCAAGAGAGTGGCGATAACGTCGCCGTACTCCTTCACTGGCAGAGGTTCACCCCAGATATCCTTGCTGCGCAATGCTTTGCCAAGAGCCGTACGCCATCCGCCCCGCACGATTAACCCGTCTTCTGCTACACTGATGTCCGCCTTACTTGGCGGATCGATCATCAAGAAGCTCGCCTGACGCAATTCGTATTCTTCGTTCTGGTCGATGAGCCACGGATCACGAAGATGATTTCGGGACGCTTCGGCAACTTGAAGGATACGCTGACGGTCAAGGGCTTCCGTCGCGATCGCCAGACCGCGTCGCATGTAGTCGAAAAGAAGATTGAAGAGCCTGGCCCGCATTTCCGGCGTCGCCCCCGCCAATCGACGGTTTCCCGCGAACTCCTCATCGTCGCGTGCCAAATCGTCCAAGCCAGGGAACCGAACCGAAATTAAGCCAGCTTCCTCGAGGTTGGGGTTCGTGAAACGCCAACCCTTGCGCAGATCGGCCCACAACCGATGCGCCAAGACCGAGGTGAGGACCTCCTCGGCCGCTTGTCGGTTATGGAACCCTTTGACCCGAGGGTCGAACATCCAATCTACGAGACGATCAGACTCTTCAAGATCGAAGCCGAGAGCTTTGCGTACCGCCTCGCCGAATCGAACATCGGCTAGGCCTTTGTCGCCGGCGCCACGCACCGCGCGCAGAATGGCGCCGCGAAGCAGGGTTACGAAAATGAAGTCGTTGAAGTGACCCGCCTGAAGCGCAGCGTCTTGGCGGTTGTCCGTAAAGCCCAAGAGTTTCCGGGTCCCCTCTTCGAGGGTCCCGTCGTTTTCCATCCATGCCAAGATGGTCGACACGATCAGCGTTGTCGCGGAGCTGCGCCCTTCGGCAGACAGTCCGGCGAGCTTGTTGATGTCACGCGCTTGTTGTGGTGGCTGATGACGGCAATGCGGACAGAAGCGATACTTGCCGCCGAAGAACCATGTGGACACTCCATCATCCCCGAGCGACCCGTCGGGCCTCACCGACAGAAGTTGCCCCTCGTGCTTGCCGCGATGCCCGCTTTTCAGCCGCTCCTGCCCGGCAGGTGTCGTTTCTTGCCAATCGTCCGGATAGTCGGCGATGGCTCCTCCAAACGAGAAATCCGCATTGACGGCCGGCACGAGAAAGCCCGTTCGCGACCCATCCGCCTCTACGTCCTCACTGGCCGGCTCATCGATCGGCCTCGCGAGAACTCGAATGCCGTCGAGTGAATTCTCGACCCGAACACTGTGATGCTCCTGACCGCACTCCCTGCAAAAGAAGACGGGATATAAGCGCGCATCGGGATCGGCCGGATGAAAGACTTGGCCTTCCAGCACAACGCGGCGGTTTGCCGCTGGCTCAACCGTCGCATAGGCGTGTCCAGCGCCCGAGATGAACCGATGGAGCTTGAACGCCAAAAACGCGCGATCGCTTGGGCCGCCGCGAAGGTTTTCGCGGCGTCCCATCAACGACAGCATGCCTGCTAAGGAGGCTTTGCATTGTTCTTGAGCGACACCCGTTTGAACCGAGAGCGCCGACCCGGCCTCGCTTAGCGTCATGGGCGGCCGACGCCGTAGCTTTTCACCTTCGAGGAGTCCGATCTCAGTTTCAATCCAGCAGGCAAGTGGATGAGAGAAGAGATCTTTATCGGTCAGCGCTTCCGGTGTCGGCGCCAACACTGCGTCTTTGAGCGCACGGCCGAGGCTCCCACTATTGATCCGCGGGTCGGTGGCTCGGGCGAGGTTCTCATCGATGATTGACGCCGCGCTCAGTTCTTCTCCAAAAATCAGCTTCCCAACGCGAGCGACAGCGGTCGCTCGCTCTAACTCGTCATGCGCATTCGACATCGTCGCCGACGTGCCGATGCACATCAGCTTGCGGCTAGTGACTAATCGTTCCTTCACGCGACGCACGAGCATAGCGACGTCCGCGCCCTGCCGGCCGCGATAGGTGTGCAACTCGTCGAGCACCAGGAAATCTAGGCCCACCGCATTGGCGATGACGGCCCGATCAAGATCGTCCTGACGCGTCATCAGCAGCTCGAGCATCATGAAGTTCGTCAGCAGAATGTCTGGCTTGGCCGCCGCGATGGCCTGGCGCTCTGCATCGCTCTCTTGGCCGGTATACCGCCGGTACGTAGGACGCAGGCCATCTTCGAGCCCCGATCCACCGATGAACTTCTCGAGTTCCTCAAGTTGACTGTTGGCCAAGGCATTCATTGGATAAATGATTACCGCGCGTGTCCGCCTTGCCTCGCCAGCACGTCGCGCGCGAACGACGGCATCGACGATTGGCAAGAAAAAACACAGTGACTTGCCGGAACCTGTTCCGGTCGTGACGATGAAGCTCTCGTCGTTGCGCGCCTTGGCGACGGCGCGTTCTTGGTGGCGATGAAGCTTGATCGGCTTTCGATCCGGACCCGCGGCGAAGATTTTGCTCAATGCGGGATCGAGCACATTCTGCTCGACAAGTTCATCGACAGAGGCGCCCGCCTCGAAGTGAGGATTGATCGTAATCAGGGGCTCGGGCCAGAAGCGCTGGTCGGCGTAGGCCGCATCGATTTGCGCACGGATTTCGGGCGCATGAATCTCTGAAAAGGAACGAGCGAACGACTCGTATCGCTCTATCAGTGCCTGATCGAGATCGAAGATATCCACTAAGCCCCCTATGCCCTGAAGTCGCCCTTGCTATGGGTTGTTCTTTCCCCGCGTGGGTGGTGTCTGACCTCAAATTAGCAGCCGGTCGTCGATCATGACCTCCGGTATGCCGATCGTAAGTCTGATTAGCCTCCTATACACAGGTTGTCCGTCCGCAGCGTCACCTCTGGAACTGCCAACTGCCTGTTTGGCAGGAGCGTCGGGGAATGATACATTTCCTCGGATGAAACCTCAAGAGACCCGAGGAACTGTATCACTGGAGCCACGCACCCAGCGTGAACAGCTCGCCGCGTTCCTGCGCGAACAGGGCATCGCCCGCCTGGCCGAAATCCGCCGTGCCGGCATCACCGCTGCGACCGTCTCTCGGCTTGAACGAGATGGTATCGTGACCAGGCTTGGCCGCGGACTCTACCAGCTCGCGGACGCTGCTCCCGAGGGCAATCACACTTTCGCCGAGGCCGTCAAACGGGTGCCCAAAGGCGTGATCTGCCTCGTGTCCGCCCTTGCCTTTCACGGCATTACCGACCAGCTGCCGCGCCGGATCTGGATCGCCATCGGCTCAAAAGACTGGAAACCTCAGATCGACTACCCGCCATTGCGCATCGTCCGGTTCGCCGACAAGTTCCTCCGCGACGGCGTTGAGACACACGACATCGAAGGTGTCCCAGTCCCGATCTTTGGCGTTGCGAAAACTATCGCCGACGTTTTCCGCCACCGCCGCTCCGTTGGGATCGACGTCGCGATCCCCGCTTTGAAAGAAGCGCTACGCCAGCGTAAGGCGACTCCATCCGAGATCTCGGTCTGCGCAATGCGAACCGGCGTCTGGAATTCGCTTCGCCCCTATCTCGAAGCCCTAACCACGGGTGACTGAAAGCCGACCCGCGGCGCCTCAACGCGCCGGCGGTAGACCGGCCTCGACAGGAAGGAAATTGGCTATCACCGCAATCCAACCATTAGACACCACGGAGCGCCGCGCAGATTTTATCGGCGGGCGCCGCTGCATGACCCCGGATTGGCACCTCAGATGATGCACAACTGCCCTCCGCCAACGCCGTTGCTCGACCGCTGGCTGCTGGGCGCCGCGCACACCAATGGCAATTACGGCCACATATTGTTTGAGCAGGTGGCTCCCATCGACGATGCCCTAATCGATGGATTGCGCCCTTACTTTGAGTCCGCGCACCTGGACGCGCGGGAGGTCTTTCATCGTGCGGCTCGAATTGACTTGCATCCCGACGCGAACGGCCCGGGTGGGAACGCGCAATATCCCAATTGCCTGCCGCCGACCGCTAAGAAAGGCCTGTTCGGTGAGGTCATTGCTGGCTTGATGGCTGAGGCCTATCGATTTGTCGGCGGACACCGTTGGACCATCCCGATCTTCCTCTTCCGCTATCATGCCGAAGTCGAAGCATACATTTTCGATCTGGCACGCGACCCCGCGCGAGTGCGCGAAGTGTCCGGTCGGCATGGCAACGACTTTATTGCGCTCGGCATCGATCCGGCAACCGGCGAGGTAGTCCGATTCATTGCCGGCGAAGCGAAATGGCGCGCCAAGCTCACGCCAGCCACTATGGACGAACTCATGCTTGGCGAATGGACCGGTCCAGAGGGCGCGCGCGTCCGTAAGGGCGATGGCATCTGGAACGAGATGAACACCGGGTTGGCGGCACCGCAGGGCCTCGAACAGATCAACAAGCTGCTTTGCGAGAAGGCACGAGACCAATATGCGGAGACGATTGTCTCACTTGATCGAGCGCTGCTTATTGGCGCGGCTCCCCTCCCTCGCACCGACTATATTTTTATCGCCGGCAACAAGGCAGCACGACGAGAGCGGGGGACAAGCTACCTACCGACAGGCGCTCCTCCGCCCGAGTATGCCGCTGGAAGGCCACTCCAAGTCGTAGAACTGGTCACTGAAGGAGGCGTGGACCTGATCGAACGGCTCTACGCCTCGCTCTGGGGGGCTCGCTGATGGCGCGGCTCGACGAGCAACGCCGAGAGTTGGCAGCGGCCGTCCGGGCCAGCCGGGCAACCGAAAACGAGCTTACCCCGGCGCAGGCGCGCCTCTTCGTCCGCAGTCTACAGACATCGTGGCAGGTCCCCCCGATCGCTTGGAGCGCGCGGGAATCACGCGAACAGTTCGACGATGCCCGCCGTCTGCTTCATGCGGCGGGCATCTTCCGCGACCTCGACGGCGAGGGCTCGGTGGACGCGCTTGGCTGCTATCGGCGTGCGGGCGAACTGCTCGAATGGCTTGCCCGGTCGTCGGACGCGGTCACACGAGACGTCCCAGTCGCGCTGCTCGCGGCAGGCGCCTATCAGCTTGCAGGTCTGCCGGCGATGGCAACCAGCTTGCTGCGACAAGGTGGTTTTGGCGAAGGCGTCGCCGAAATCTTTGCAGCGTTCCTAAGCGCCGATTTCGAACGCCTTCTCAGGCGGTCCGCTGCCTTCTGGGGCGATCATCCGGAACTCACCGGCCGCGGCGGCTCCGCTATTCTGCTCGCGGAACCTGAGGCAGATCTCGAGGACGACGAACCTGCACTCGACGAGGGTGCCGATCGAGATCGGCACGACGCAGCGGATCTGCCCGCGGCCCCAGCGGCCAGCAAGATAGGCTGGTACGTCGTGGTCGAGCTGGTGCGGTCCGTCGGACTGCTCGCCGACAGTTTACGCCGTGGCACCGACGCTCGACTCGTTCAGGCATTAGAGAAATTATCGGACCTTTCGGCGCTAGCGACCAGACTTTCAAGCGATGAACTATGGATCCTGATCACACTCTTAGAGACGACCGCGACACGGTTCGCTGACAACAGCTTGCATAAACGTGTGGTGCGTCTAGCGGCGCGCGCTCCGAACCTCCAAGCGCGCCTCTGGCGCTTTGCACGAGAGCAATTTGCGCGGGGCCGGGGGATCCTGTGGACGTCGCAGGTGCAAGGTCTCGAACGGCTCATCGAGCGCAACAGCTTTGCGCTCTGCACTCCGACGGGATCGGGCAAGACGCTGGTCGCCAACCTCGCGCTGGTCAAGGAATTGCTGCTCGTCGATCCAGGTGAACAAGCGCCGCTTGCAATCTACCTTGTACCCTCCCGAGCACTGGCGAGCGAAGTCGAGACTAAGCTCACCGCTGAACTTGGCGACGACCTTATTGTCACCGGCCTTTATGGGGGCGCGGACTGGGGCATCACCGATTATTGGCTCACAGCAAATCGTCCCGTCGTTCTTATCGCGACCGTTGAAAAGGCCGAAGCGCTCATGCGCTACGTCGGCCACCTTCTCGTGCGGCGTCTTCGCCTGCTTGTGATCGACGAAGCACACCAGGTCGTGAACGAGGGCAACGCCAACGCGATCCAGGCGCTGGCAGCGCACAGCAGCCGATCGATGCGTCTCGAAGGGATGGTGTCGCGCCTCTTGGCGCTGAAACCAGAGATGGCTCGCATCGCGCTTACGGCCGTCGCCGGCGGCGCGGCTCAGCCTGTCGCCCAATGGATTGAAGGCGACGCGAACGCGCTACCGGTAGGTCTCGGCTATCGGAGCAGTCGTCAGTTAATCGGTGCGCTCCAATGCGATCCCCGTCGCACGCCATCGGCGATCCTCGACATCATGAATGGGCAGATGCTGTACGTGCGCGGCCGCGACGCTCCGGTCTATCTCCCCTTGCGAATTCCGCCCATGCCGCTGCCAGCTCCGATCATCCGCAACAGCCTGCCCCACTACACGGAAAACTACGTGCTCTGGACGGCGCTGCATCTGCTCGAGGGTAAACGACGGGTTCTTATCTCGGTCGCGCAGTCACCCGAGCGCCTGATGAAGCGCTACGCCGAGGCTTTCGACCTCCCCGGTTGGGAGAATCTCCCGCCTTTCGAACTACCCGCTGATCCGATCGATCACGCACGCTTCGAGGAAACCCGCGCCACGTGCATCGATTATTGCGGAGCGAACTCGTACGAGCTGAGGCTCCTCAACCATGGGATAGCGACAAGCCATGGGCAGATGCCGCAGCGGCTGCGCCGCCTGATGGTCGACCTCATCGATCGCCGAATCTGCGCAATCACGGTGGCGACTGCGACACTGACTGAGGGTGTCAATCTGCCATTCGACATCATCTTCCTGACAAGCATCCTACGACGCGGCTTCGATATCCAGACTGGGCAACAGGATGTCGTGCCGATGTCGACCGCGGAGTTTCGCAACTTGGCAGGGCGTGCGGGGCGCCCAGGCGCGGCGGAAGCGATCGAAGGAATGACCTTCGTCGCGCTGCCGCAAGCGCCATCGACCACGGCAGCGGGGCCGCGGCCCACGCAGCGCCAGCAGGTCCAACGTTCGGAGGCCGACTACAACGACCTCCTTCGGCGATTGCAGGCGGACGTCGCCGACCAAGGCGTGATCTACAGTCCGCTTGCCGTCCTGCTGCAATCGATCGCTCAGAAATGCGTTCAGCTCCTCGGTTTGCAAACCGAAGCGCAGTTTCTAGCCTGGCTCGAGGTAAGTCTGCCCGAGAACGCTGGCGCCAATCTCGCGGTAGAATCGCGCGTGCCTATCGATCAGCTCGGCGACAGCCTTGACGAACTCGATGGATTCATTCTCGCGGCGATCGAAGAGCTCGCGCTGCTGACCATTGAGCCGATTGATGGTGTTCGGGCTGAAGCACACCTTCGCAACCTTTGGCAGCGCACGTTTGCACGTGTGGCGGCAGCCCAAGAAGATTTTCTTGAGCGCAGCTTTGTTCAACGGGGCCGTGCCTTTGTTGAACGTCTCTATCCTAACCATGAGCAGCGTCGCCGACTCTATCAATACGGATTCACACCCTACGTTGGTCGCCGCTTTGAACTTGTCGCTCCGCAGCTAATCGCGGAGTTACAGGGAGCGGCCAATTTCGGGGCCGAGTCTGTCGAGGCCCGCTTCCAGCTGTTCTTCCGCTTAGGTGAGCGCATACGCGCTGAGCCCGGCATTGGATACCGCGTCCGTCAAACGGCTGGCGACCAGATCGTCCTCGCGAACTGGATCGGTGTGCTGGGCTGGTGGATGCAGCGGCCAGACGCCGTCGCTCCTACGCCAGACAACCTTCGAGCTTGGCAGCGCTTCGTCACCGAGAACTTGGAATTCCGCCTGGGTGTCGCGGTCGGCGCGGCGGTCGCTCAGGCGTGGGGTCGGAACGCTGGCGACCTTGAAACGCCCACATTGGAGACCTGGCGTGCGACGACCGGACTGCCATGGATCGGCTTCTGGTTTCGAGAGCTGCTGCGCTGGGGCACCCTCGACCCGTTCGTAGCCTTCGCTCTGGCGCAGGGTTTGGCCCGGACGCGCGACGAGGCAGCTCTGCTTCGCCCGGAGTTCGAAGCATGGCTCGGCGCCGAGGGTTTTGATCGCCAGGCCGAAACCCTGATCGACCCTCAGCGCTTTCTAGCTTGGCAGCGGTCGCGCATCCTGCAGCCGGTCGGGGGCGACGCCGTTCGGGCGAGCGCTGCGCAGCTCACGCAGGTCGACGGACGCCGTGGCACCTATGACGTCCGGCCAATCGTGCGCAATGATGGCGTCGAATGGATTGACGCCGCCGGCTACTCCGTGGGGCGGTCACTTCACTCCCAGGCATTGTTGACTACCGCGCCCGAACGCCACGATTTCCGCCTGACTGCCGGCCCTGTGACTGAAGTCGTGAGGACGTTCTAAGTCGGTGCCGGCCGATCGCTTGCGAGTTGCTTCGTATACGTCTGCTGGCTCGTCCGCTGATGATCGTCAGTCGTCCGGTGGGCCGCTAAATTCCACGGTCAAGAAGCGTCGTTAGGGTGCCGGCGGGCTTACGAGTAAGTTCTTCCGGCAAAACATCATGGCGGTAAGGAAAATCCGCGCCGCCTCATGCAACTCTGCCTCGGCCCACGATGCCATGCCATTGTGCAGGCCGTCGTTCCGGTAGAGCACCGCAGCAAGAATCGTGCGGGCAACGTCGATGTTGGGACCAGTCGGTGTCAATGCCGTGATCGCGGCAAGACGGTTGGCGCGAGGCGCAGTCTTGGTGCTGACCAACGCGAATTGGGTCATCAGGATTTCGTGAATCTCGGTCGACGTGTTCCAGAAGGCCTGCACTTTTTTCATCAACGTCCCAGATGGATTCACCCCCGCCTCGTCGAGCAAGGCGTTGGTGAGATGCTCAAACGTGGCCGAGAGTGACTCCACCTCCTTCGCGAGCGCGCTATGATCGACGGGCGAGGCGCCAAACTGATGCTTCAAAATGGCCTCGATACTCAGGTGGACCTTCCACTGGTCATTGCGCTCAAGCCAGTCCAGAAGATCGGTGATCGCCGCATCGTCCAAGGCTAGGGCCGCGTCGGCCGTTGGCGCCTTCGTAACAACGCTGTGCTTCAGCGACAGCTCGGCCTTGTCGCGGGCATCTTGTTTCCAATCGGGAAATATAACGTCGAGCGTGTTGGCGAAATGGCCGGTCGCACGGCCGACCTCGACCGCAAGGGCCTCGAAGTCGATGTCGAACGCATGCATCGCCATGCGGAGCGCAAGGCCAATCTGGCGCTTATATTCCCCAGCTACCTCGCTCCACCCGCGACGGCTCCATTCGTCCCAGCGTTCGCACAGATAGATCAAGAATGATCGGGCATGATCGCGCGTGGCGGCGATCTCGGCGAGCGCGCGCTCCGCGCTGCGCTTTTGTACAGCATTGAAGTCGACGAGTTCCGTCCCCTCAAGGGTGAAAACATGACCCTGATGATTCCTGGCCAAGGCCGCGAGCTTGCGTGACCGGGCCGCTTCCACCTTGGCGGCCGCGTCAAACCAGCGTGCCCATTCAAGGCCCTTCGTCAAGCCGCGCGACCCCTCAAACGAGACTGACCCATAGGTCACATCTGCGGGAATGTCAGTCAGCCGGCCGCTTATCGCAAGCTTAAGCAACTCCGGTTGCCGGGTATCGAAGATCAGATGGACACCCATCTTCAGGGCGTCCGCGACAAGCAAGACCTGCCAGTCATGGTAGTAGGTATCGACGCCGTCGCTGACATAGATAGGATCTTGCCCGGCACCGCGGATATTGGTTCGGAAGCTGGCCCAATTGACGAACTCCTGGCTCGCCACATCAATCGTGATCAATGTGGCGCCGGGCGCCTGCGCTCCAATGTCAAACGGATGGGTTAGCTCAGGATCGGCGTCGAAGCGACGCCAGAGGCGCAGCGCGTCGCTCAATGCCCGGGTAGCGTCCCGTTCAGCCTGCGTCGGAACCGGATCGGCGACCACGTCGCGACCCTCCAGAACGATGGAGTCCGGCCACCGTATCCGTACGACCGGCACGACAATGCGCTGACGCTCGAGAAACTCGAGCAGACCATCTTGGAAGATTGTCGGCGCCAGGCGTAGATCAGCGATCAGCGCTCCGAACTCCCTTGGTGACAGAAATCGATCTCGGGATGCCATTGTTCGGCTCGCCTGATAGAGAATTTACAAGGTGATCTCCCCACGGCAGTTCGCCGAGATTCGCCCCTACTCGCTGCCGTAGTTCCGCTCGTCTCTATAGCCGGTCCAGGTGCGGCGCCGATCAACGCCGCCTCCCCCCTCGGACACAGTTTTGCTCATACGGCCGCGAGGCCTCCCTGCGTCGCAATCGAGTGGCATTCCGCAACGAGCGCATCAAGAGCGATCCGTATCTTGCGCGCGTCATAGGCCCCTGATGCGATGGACTCAGGCGTCTGCTTCAAGAACGCCTTCGCGTAGTCTTCCTTGTGCTCCAGCGCCCCATGATAATCGTCCAGGTCTTTCTTATAGTTCGTCCACACGACCGAGGGCGTTCGACCGTTGCGGCCCAGGTCGAGGTAACATTCGATCGCCGCCGCCCGCCGATTGATGTCGGCCTTGTTCACGCCTTCCGGGCCACGAGCAGGAAATGCACGAAACTCCTCGAGCTCCGGCAACATGATAGCCCGCAAGTTGGCAGGCAGAGACAGCCGCTGAACCCGCTCGTAGGCCTCGTATCCCTCGCCGTCATTGTCGAACAGGAACACGACCTGGTTGTGCACGTCGATCTTGGCGAGCCCCTCAGCGAACTTGACCAGATTGCCGGTGCCCGGAAATGGGTGTCGCTCACTCACGTCGATAAAACGAAAGAAGTCAGCCACCTCCGGGAGCAGGATCGAAAAAGCGTGCTTTAGAATGTGAGCGTCCGAACTTCCTTCGGTGGCGACCAAGAAGGTTTCCGTTCGACGCGCGCAGGGCGTGAATTCGGCCGCGTCGGCCCAGCCGCTTTCGACGAGCGGTCCATATTGCCAGACCACGTCGGACTCTCGGTTCTGATCGCTTTCACCGAGCACCCACATTAGAGAGTACGGGTGCAAGATCCCGATCAGCCCGCCGAAATAGCTTCGCTCAGAGTATGCGTCCGTCTCGCTCGTCCAAGAGTGCGGAATGCGCTCGGCGATCTCGTCGCAAGCAAACCGACCTTTGATCTTCTCTCGATCGAGCGACTCGACGAACGTGTCATCCAAGTCCGCGACAGGATGCTTGGCGACGAACGCGCAGAACTCATCGAAGCTCGCGAACGTAGGCGGTTGCGCCCCACCATCGTCCGACTCGGAGGACGCCTCTTCGAGGCACGTCTCGGCCAAACTCTCATACTCACGCACGGCGCGCTCACGGGTGAAACCGAGCAGCGCCAATCGCGGGAGAACGTCTTCCAAGCGCCGGACAAACGCCATTTCGTTCGGTGCGAGCTCTTCGTCCTTCCCCTCATAATACTCATAGCTGATCTGGTCGGAGCGGACCCGCTTTCGATCTTGCTCCTGGAAAAGCGCACCATGATCCACGCCCTTGGAGTTCTTGCTCCAGTCGAGACCCATGCCGGCGATGTCCAAGGAAATAATAGTGCCCACTTCTGCTCCTGCGATTAGTCGCCGCGTTAACCAGCCTTCACTCGAGTAACCGAATGAGCGCGTTCGATTGTTCGGCAAATTTCCGGGCGTTGGTCTTCCGCAGCATTTCCAGGTTTTGCAGCTTCCAGCGCGGGCCGGGGAGCTGTTCCAGATGCGCCACGCCCAACAGCGGCCATTCGGGCTCTGCGGCGACCAATGACAGCAGAAACCGGCGCTCATCGGCGCTCAGACCTTGCTGCAGCTCACCCATCATACGCTCGCGCGCTGCCAAGAGAGCATCGAGCTCGACGGGCTCGGCGGTCATGCCTGCGAAATTGTGCTCGAACTCCTGGCTGATGTCGCGGAGTGATGGAAACAGGACCTCGTGGACCGGCCGATTGTGGCTCGCGAGGTAGACGACGAAAGCCCGGCGGATGCCGGCCGTGATTCCCTCATGCGCGAAGAGCTGCAGGACATCGAACAGATCGCGGGGATGCTGACGGTCCATCGCCGCCACCAGCTTGCCGCCATACACGTCCTCGAGCGACACGACCGGGATTTCGAGATCCGCCTGCAGCGTCTCCCGCGCATTCTGCGTGAGCGATGCCATGCGCACCGGAAGGACGGTGCCGCGCATGACGAAGTTGACCTCGATCTTGACCTCGATGGCGCCCCGCCGCACCAGCAGCTTGGTCTCGCCGGAATCCGCCGCGGCCGGCGCATGGGTCTGGAAGCCTTGCTTCTGCAAACGCGCGGCGGATTGGCGGATAGCTACGTTGATGCGCTTGAGCGCCTGCTCGCGCGGCAGCGTGTGGTCGGGAAACACCAGGTCGAGGTCGACTGAGAGCCGCGGCATGTCGCGCACGAAGAGATTGATCGCCGTGCCGCCCTTGAGCGCGAACGTATCATCGACGAGTACGAGCGGCGCGACACGCGCCAGCAGCCGCGCACTGTCGAGATAGACCTGGTTCATGGCTTCAGCACCAGGAGCCCGTCGCCGGAACGGGACACCCACGGCCGGTCGCTGCCTTTAGGCAACTTGGACGGATCGAGCTTGCCAGCCCAGGGCTGGGAGAGTTCGCGGCCGAGCTGCAGGCACAGGCGCACGGTCTTGATGCTGGTGCAGCGCTTGAGCAGGTCGCGCAGCACGTCGGCGCGCAGGCTGTAAGTGCTCTCGACCAGTTCGCGCGCTTCCTGCAGTGGCTGCCGGACGCCGACTTCGCTCAGCACCTCCAGCAATGCGCGTTCCGGTGCCGAGACGAGCGGGCCGCCCTTGCGGTTCTCGAAGGGCCGGACATGAAGCAACGCGTCGGGCTCCTCCTTGAAGAGCCGCTTGCGGTGGTATTCGGCCGGGAAGCGCTGGGTGAACCACTCCGGAAGGCGCCCCGCTTTCCAGCCGTAAAGGTCTAGGACAGGCCGTTGCGACAGGTATTGTCGTATGCCATGCCAGTCGAGCGCGGACTTACCGCCAACATGCAATCCGTCGAAGCTCCGCTGCAGCAGAACGAGGCTCGGGTGCAAGGCGGGCGGATCGTTCGGCCGGCAATAGACGCCGCGCGCCAGCCGTTGCAGCCAGCCGGCACGGACATAGTGGACGGCGAGATCGGCCGATATCCCGAGGGCCGCGAGGTCCTTGGGAGTCAGCGGCGTGCCCGGCGCCAGGCGGGTATAGAGCCGATTTAGCTTGGTCCTGTGAGTCGTAGTCATACTACGATTATAGCAACAATTCGAAGGTTTGGCCAAGTTTGGATTTAGTGCCACCGTCGTAGCTTAACTACGATAATTCGTACTATCTCAAAGATTTGGGGAAAGCCTTCCCCTGCGGCCGAGCCAACCGTCTCGGCCGACCCCTTCGGCGGGGACACCCCGCAACGCCCCGAGAGGGAGAGTGCGGACGGGGTTTCCGTGACGGGTTGAAGACTGGGAGAGAGGCTCCCGGGGCCTGTCGCGGAGATCCGCGATGTCTAGACACACCGCTCGCGCCCGTTCCGGCTCTGACCGGACGAGCCTCTACGACGAAATCACCACCAAGATCATCATGGAGCTTGAGGCCGGCCGTGTGCCCTGGGTCCAGCCGTGGGGAACAGCGGCGGCGAAGGCGCCGCTCGCCATGCCGAAGAACGCCGCCACCAGCCGAAATTATTCGGGGATCAATGTGCTGATCCTCTGGGGCTCGGTGATCGAGCACGGTTTTCCCGTCCAGGGCTGGGTGACCTTCCGCCAAGCGCTGTCGCTCGGTGGCAATGTCCGCAAGGGCGAGCACGGCACCACCGTCGTCTATGCCGACCGCTTCGTTCCCGACGACGAGAAAAAGCGAGCACGCGAGACCGGCGAGGAAGCGCAGGCGGTCCCATTCCTGAAGCGCTTCACCGTCTTCAACCTGGCGCAGTGCGAAGGCCTGCCCGAAGATCTCGCCGTTGCCGCGCCGCCGCCGGAGCCCGGACTGATCGAGCCCAAGGTCGAGGCGCTGATCAAGGCGACGGGCATCGACTTCCGCATCGGCGGCAGCCGCGCCTTCTACGCACCAGCGCACGACTATGTGCAGGTCCCGCCGCCGCAAGCGTATTTCGAGCCGATTAACTGGCACCGCACGGCGCTGCATGAACTCGGTCATGCCAGCGGCGCCCCGCATCGGCTGAATCGCGACCTCTCCGGCTCTTTCGGCTCCAAGAAATATGCGTTCGAGGAGCTGGTGGCCGAGATGAACGCGGCCTTCTGCTGCGCCTCGCTCGGCATCGCGCCGACCGTGCGCCACGCCGACTATATCGGCTCGTGGCTCGAAGTGCTGCGCGAGGATAACCGCGCCATCGTCCGCGCGGCCTCGCAGGCGAGCAAGGCCGCCGACTTTCTCCTCAGCTTTCTTGCCGGCGAGGAGCTCATGTCGCCGGCGTCCGGACAACAAGCCGCGTAATGCGGGCCTGCGCGGATCGTCGTCGGGTCTACGCGAGAACGAGACCCGTCTTCGCAGAGCAGTAGACCCGTTCGTAGCATTGCTCGATGACACGCCTATTGTACCGGGCCAGCATGTCACGGTTGTTCCGAGTCATCGTTACATTGATCGTGGCCTGCGGGCGCTGCTTCCATGCATCCAGCGCGTTGGCCACGAAACCAGGCGACGCGCGTCCCTGAACGAGCGTGGCGGCGTCGGCAAAAATGTAATCGACAAACGCGGTCGAGCAGAGATTGAACGACATCGCCATATGAACACCATCGGGAATCGGCTGGCTGAAGCCGCGGTCCGACAACAGACAGTGATCGTCGTCATACGCCCACACAAAGGCAGCGGCCTGTGTCGTCCGATTTTCCATCAGTCCCTTGATCAGCCCCTCGAACAGGTTCGGCCGATCGCCGTCGGTGTGCATCAGCAGGATGAACAGCAGGCGCAGCCATTCAACGTATGTTTGGTCGGAGATGCCGAGTTGGGCGCAAAGATGGGCTTGGTGCGGCTTTCGTCCGGTGACGATCTTACGGTATGTCGCCAAAAGCTCGGGATCGGTCGGCTCGTAGGACGCAACGCCCGGGAAGCTGTTCAGCACCTTTTCGATGCAGAAGGGATTGCGGATGAAATTGAGGAGTTTCGCCGCAAACAGGTCGATGATCTCGGCCTTGATGTCAGCATCCCGCACCGTGAGCTTTGCCAGGAGACCCCTTGTGTGGGATTCCACATTCACCTCGTACTTGTGAAACAGCTCCTCCAGATTCACACGGAGCCGGCTGCCCCCTGGCACGTCGAAGCTGAACAGATCGAGCATAGAAAGCGTGGCGTCGATCGAATGACCGCGTGGATTTTCGAGGACAATCTCGTAGGTCTGTCGATTGACCAGCCGAAACGAATAGATCCTGAATTTTTCGCTTGTGCTGTCGGGATTGAGCGCATTGAGCTTCTGCTCCACCCGCGGCAGAAAATGCTGGTTGCGTGTCGCGTTCCCTCGCATGCGTCGATCCGACCACCTTTCACGACGAGGATAGCATAGGCGAACGTGTCGGCGTGGCGGGCGCAGCGCCCGCTACGGGAAGGTCTGGGAGAGAGTAAGAGGGCTGCGCCGGTCTTCGTGACGGGTTGAAAGCCGAGAGAGAGTCTTTCGGCGCCCGTCGCGGAGACCATCCCGATGGCCACTACTGTCCCGAAGATCACCCTGTCGTCGTCGCGCGACATTCCCTTCAACAAGCTTGTTCTGTCCCAATCGAACGTCCGACGCGTGAAGGCGGGCGTTTCTATCGAGGAGCTGGCCGAGGACATCGCCCGGCGCACGCTCCTGCAAAGCCTGAGCGTCCGGCCAGTCCTCAACGCCGAGGGCGCCGAGACCGGTATGTTCGAGGTCCCGGCCGGCGGGCGGCGTTACCGGGCGCTGCAGCATCTCGTCAAACAAAAGCGTCTCGCCAAGACCGCGCCGGTGCCCTGCGTCGTGCGCGATCCCAGCGTCGAGATCTCGGCCGAGGAGGATTCGCTTGCCGAGAACGTCCAACGCGCGCCGCTGCATCCGCTCGATCAGTTCCGTGCCTTCCAAGCCCTGCGCGAAAAGGGCCAGTCCGAGGAGGACATTGGCGCGGCGTTCTTCGTCGGCGTGAACGTGGTGAAGCAGCGGCTGCGCCTCGCCACCGTGTCGGAGAAGCTGCTCGACGTATATGCCGAAGACGGCATGTCGCTCGACCAGCTCATGGCGTTCACCGTGACGAGCGACCACGCGCGCCAGGAGCAAGTCTGGGAAACGCTCCAGCGCTCCTATAGCCAGGAGCCGTATCAGATCCGTCGCATGCTGACGGAACGCACGGTGCGCGCATCCGATAAGCGCGTCCTGTTCGTCGGCCTCGACGCATATGAGCAGGCGGGCGGCATCGTCATGCGCGACCTCTTCCAACAGGACGATGGTGGCTGGCTGGAGAATGTCGGCCTGCTCGACGGCCTGGTCGCGGAAAAGCTGAAGGCCGAAGCAGAGAAGATCGCGGCCGAGGGCTGGAAGTGGATCGAGGTGAACGTCGACTTCCCGTTCGGTCACACCCATCATCTGCGCGAGCTCGACGGTACACCGACGGACCTCACCGCCGAGGAACAGGCGACGATCGATGCCTTGAACGCCGAATACGCCAAGCTCGAAGCCGAATACGAGAATGCCGACGAGTTGCCCGACGAGGTCGACGCACGCCTCGGCGAAATCGAGACGGCGCTCGCCGCCTTCGAGGATCGGCCGGTCAACTACGATTCCGCTGAGATCGGCCGTGCCGGTGTCTTCGTCAGCATCGACTCCGACGGGAGCCTGTCCGTTGATCGCGGTCATGTCCGGCCGGGGGATGAGGCGCCGCCCACCGCTGATATCGACAGCGAGACGGAAGGCGACGGAGACACCGGAGAAGGCGACGGGCCGTCCTCACCCGCGGTCCAGCGCGCGATCATCACGATCGGCGGCCAGCCCGAAGCCGAGGAAGACGAAGACGATACCGTCAAGCCGCTTCCGGACCGGCTGATGAGCGAGCTGACGGCCTATCGCACGCTCGCCCTGCGGGACGCCGTGGCGAGCAATCCGCAGGTCGCGATGACGGCTTTGCTGCACAAGCTCTGCCTCGACACCTTCCAGCACAGCGCGGCCGGCGCCTGCCTGGAAGCCTCAGTCCGCCACATCTTCTTCTCGGTCCAGCCGGCGGACCTGAAGGATAGTCCGTCTGCCAAGGCGGTCGCGGATCGACATGAGGCCTGGAAGGCCGATCTGCCGAAGGATGAGGCCGCGCTCTGGGACTGGCTCGAAGCCCTCGACGAGACCAGCCGCAGCGCACTCCTCGCGCATTGCGTCTCGTTCGGCGTCAACGCGCTCTACGAGAAGGGAGATCGTTATGGCGGCCCTGGCGCCTCGGTTCTTGGCGTCCAGCACCGTCTCGTCCAGGCCGAGCGGCTCGCACACGCAGTCGGGCTCGACATGGTCGAAGCCGGCTGGCGGCCGACGGTCGTCAGCTATCTCGGCCGCGTCACCAAACCTCGCATCCTCGAGGCTGTGCGGGAGGCGAAGGGCGAGCAGTCCGCTCAGCTCATCGACCACCTGAAAAAGGCAGAGATGGCGAAGGAAGCCGAACGGCTGCTCGACGGCACCGGCTGGCTCCCCGAGCCGCTGCGCACACCGGAGGCCGTGGCCGCCGAGTCAACCGATGGGGATCCCGCTGGAGACGACGACACGCTGCCCGCTTTTCTCTCCGACGACGAAGAGGCCCGCGATGACGAAGCGGATGAGCCGGCCGTAATCGCCGCCGAGTGAACGACCAGGAGCGGGGCGGCGTCAGTCGCCCCGCTCAATTTTCCCCGACACGCCCGGCCACGCGCCGGGCTTTTTCATTTCTGGAGACCGTCATGGCTGATTTCTTCACGCACTTCTCGTGCGTGCTCGATGTCGGCACGCCCGACAATGCAGCGCGCGCGCTCAAGCTCTACCAAGCCTTCATGGAGGACGCCGCTCATGAGGAGGTGCCGCCCGACGGCTTCCTCCTGTCGATCGAGCCGGAGCACGGTGCGACCAGACTCTGGATTCGCGACGACGTCACCGGCGATCCCCAACAGGTGATCCTCTTCGTCCAGCGTTGCGCGGAGGCCTTCGGTCTTACAGGCCGCTGGGGCTTCCAATGGGCAAACGCCTGCTCTCGGCCACGCGTCAACGCCTTCGGCGGCGGCGCCCATGTGCTCGATCTGGAGACCCGCGAGACGATCGCCTGGACCGATACCAACGGCTGGCTTGCGCGCACCCTTGCAACTTCGCGCGCCAAGCGAGGCGGCCGCTGAGCATCCCGTGCGGGCGGCGGCGTGAAGAGAGCGAGAGGCCTGCCGGGACGGGTTTGAGCCGGTCGGGTCGAGAGAGAGCGCCCTGCGGCTCGGCCCGTTCCTGCTCTCTCGAGGTCCTCTTCATGACGAATCCATCCAGCACCGCGGCCGCCCGCTCGGCTGTGCCATCGCTCGCGCCTGCCTCCGCCGCCATCGCTCAGGCCGCGCGGCTTCTTCTCCCCGATCTCGAACGCGGACGCCGCATCAATGCCGGCATCCTGCGCGCGGCTATGGAGTCCGCCTTGGGCGCCTCCGATGCGGCTGGCGCCTGGGATTGGAAGACCGCTTATGACGCATGCGAGGCGGCGACGATCCTGTTCCTCCGCAAATACGGCAACGCGCTTTTCCGTAAAGCCGGGTCTCCGGTCGCAGCGCTACCGATGCTGGCGAAGATCGCGAGCCTTCTCCCCACCCACACGCGCCGCTCCGTGGAGAGCCAGGCGCTCCAACAATTCTCGACGCCTATCCCGCTCGGCGTCGCGGCGTGCGCCGCCGCCGCCATCACGCCTGCCGATCGGGTGCTCGAGCCTTCGGCCGGCACCGGACTGCTCGCCATCCTCGCCGAACTGGCCGGCGGCGCGCTGGTCCTTAACGAGCTCGCCGAGGCCCGTGCGGCATTGCTCGATCACCTGTTCCCGGGCATCGCCGTCACCCGCTTCGATGCGGCGCAGATCGACGATCATCTCGACGCCGCCATCGCGCCGAGCGTGGTTCTGATGAACCCGCCCTTCTCGGCGATGACGAACGTCGATCGGCGTATGGCGGACGCAGCGCTTCGCCATGTCACCTCTGCCTTGGCGCGGCTGCGCGAGGGCGGGCGTCTGGTCGCGATCACCGGATCGAGCTTCGGGCCCGACAACCCCGCTTGGACCGGCGCCTTCGCTCGTCTGCAGGAGCGCGGCCGACTCGTGTTCTCCGCCGCCATAGACGGTGCGGTCTATGCGAAGCACGGCACCACGATCGACACGCGGCTGCTCGTCATCGACAAGCAACCCGCTGCCGATCCGCGCGTGTTCCCTACCTCTCCGGGTGCCGCGCCGGATGCAGCCACCTTGCTCGCCTGGGTGATCGAGCGCGTTCCACCGCGCTTGCCGGTTGAAGCGTCCATCGCCGTCACCGGTGGGCGCCCGGCCATCCCGCGCGCGGTGCGCGCCTTCGCGATGCGCCCGTCCTCCGTTCCGGCGCTCCCCGAACCGAACGCCATGGAGCTCGCCTACGAGACCATCGACTGGACGCCGCCGGAGGGCGTGCGCCTCACGGATGCGCTTTATGAAGAATACCGATTGCAGTCGATCCGCATTCCCGGTTCTCAGGCCCATCCCACCAAGCTGGTCCAGTCGGCGGCGATGGCCTCGGTCGCGCCGCCCAAGCCCTCCTACCGGCCACATCTGCCGGCGAACCTCGCCGCCGAGGGCTTGCTGTCGGACGCCCAGCTCGAATCCGTCATCTACGCCGGCGAAGCCCACTCCGACTTCCTCGCCGACTATTGGTCGGTCGACACGACCTTCGATGTCGTCACCGCGGCGCGGGACGATGCCGACAATCGCGTCCGCTTTCGTCGGGGGTGGTTTCTCGGCGACGGCACCGGCGCCGGCAAGGGCCGGCAGGTCGCCGGCATCCTGCTCGATAACTGGCTGAAGGGCCGGCGTCGCGCCGTCTGGATCAGCAAGTCCGACAAGCTGATCGAGGATGCGCAGCGCGACTGGTCGGCGCTCGGCATGGAGCGGCTGCTCGTCACGCCGCTCTCCCGCTTTCGTCAGGGCACGCCGATCCGGCTGGCAGAGGGCGTCCTATTTACGACCTACGCCACCCTGCGCACCGATGAGCGCGGCGAGAAGCTTTCGCGCGTCCGGCAGATCGTCGAATGGTTGGGTTCCGACTTCGACGGAGTGATCATCTTCGACGAAAGCCACGCCATGCAGAACGCGGTCGGCGGCAAAGGCGAGCGCGGCGACCAGGCCGCCTCGCAGCAAGGTCGCGCGGGGCTGCGGCTCCAGCACGCCCTGCCGAACGCCCGCGTCGTCTACGTCTCCGCGACCGGCGCCACAACGGTCCATAACCTCGCGTACGCCCAGCGTCTCGGACTCTGGGGCGGCGAGGACTTCCCGTTCGCGACCCGCGCGGAGTTCGTCGAGGCGATCGAGGATGGCGGCGTCGCGGCAATGGAGGTGCTGGCGCGCGATCTCAAAGCACTCGGCCTCTATGCCGCCCGCTCCCTCTCCTACGAGGGCGTCGAATACGAGCTGGTCGAACACCAGCTCACGCCGGAGCAGATTCGCATCTACGACGCTTATGCCGGCGCGTTCTCGATCATTCACAACAACCTCGACGCTGCGATGCAGGCGGCCAATATCACCGGCGAGACGGGCACGCTGAACGCGCAAGCGAAGTCGGCCGCCCGGTCCGCGTTCGAGTCCGCCAAGCAGCGTTTCTTCGGCCATCTGCTGACGAGCATGAAGACGCCTTCGCTGATCTGCTCGATCGACCGCGATCTCGAGGTCGGCCATGCCGCCGTCATCCAGATCGTTTCGACCGGTGAAGCGCTGATGGAACGCCGGCTCGCGGAGATTCCGACCGAGGACTGGGCCGACGTCCAGGTCGACATCACGCCGCGCGAATATGTCCTCGACTATCTCGCCCATTCGTTTCCGGTGCAGCTCTACGAGCCCTTCACGGACTCGGAGGGCAATCTCTCGTCCCGGCCTGTCTATCGCGATGGCCAGCCCGTCGAGAGCCGCGAAGCCGTCGCCCGCCGCGACCGCTTGATCGAGAAGCTCGCCTCGCTCCCGCCCGTTCCCGGCGCCCTCGACCAGATCGTCCAGCGGTTCGGGACCGACATGGTCGCGGAGGTCACCGGACGCTCGCGCCGCGTCGTCCGCAAGGGCGACCGGCTGATGGTAGAGAACCGTGCCGGCTCGGCGAACCTCGCGGAGACGGCCGCCTTCATGGATGACGCCAAACGCATCCTCGTTTTCTCGGAAGCGGGGGGCACCGGCCGCAGCTACCACGCCGAGCTGTCGGCGCGGAATCGGCGCCTGCGCGTCCACTACCTGCTCGAACCCGGCTGGAAGGCCGATGCGGCGATCCAGGGTCTCGGCCGCACCAACCGCACCAACCAGGCGCAGCCGCCGCTGTTTCGACCGATCGCGACCGATGTGAAGGCCGAAAAGCGATTTCTCAGCACGATCGCGCGCCGGCTCGACACCCTCGGCGCCATCACCCGCGGCCAGCGCCAGACCGGAGGCCAGGGCCTGTTCCGGCCGGAGGACAATCTCGAAAGCCACTACGGGCGCGACGCGTTGCGGCAGCTCTACATGCTTCTGGTCAGGGGCAAAGTGGACGGCTGCTCGCTCCAGACCTTCGAGGACACCACCGGCCTGAAGCTGATGGACGCCAATGGCATCAAGGACGAGCTGCCGCCGATCACCACCTTCCTCAATCGCCTGCTGGCGCTGACCATCGATCTGCAGAACGTGCTGTTCACGGCGTTCGAGCAGTTGCTGACCGCACGCATCGAAGGCGCTGTCGCCTCCGGGACCTACGATGTCGGGCTGGAGACGCTGCGCGCCGAAAGCTTCACGGTCACCGACCGGCGCGCGATTTACACCCATCCCGGCACCGGCGCAGAGACGCGCCTGCTCACCATCATCCAGCGCGAGCGCAATCGGCCCGTGACCCTGGACGATGCCCTGGATCGGCATTCCGACCCGCGCGCCGCGCTGCTGATCAACGAGCGCTCCGGACGTGCAGCCGTGCAGGTCCCAGCGCCGAGTCTGATGCTCGACGACGGCGAGATCGAGCGGCGCGTACGGCTGATCCGGCCAATGGAGCATCATCGGCTTCCCTTGACGATGATGAAGGAGAGCCATTGGATCGAAGCCGATCGCGAGCGCTTCGCCGCCGCCTGGCAGGCCGAGCTCGCCGAGGTGCCCGCGTTCACCGACAGCACGATCCACATCGTCGCCGGCCTACTCCTGCCGATCTGGAAGCGCCTGCCGAACGAGTCGACGCGCGTCTATCGGCTTCAGACCGATGCGGGCGAACGCATCATCGGCCGCAAGGTCTCGCCCGCCTGGGTTGCAACCGCGCTGGCGCTGGGCACACCGACGCTGACGCCCGAGGGCGCGTTCGCGGCGCTGATGGACGGCCGGACCATTCTCGATCTCGCCGAAGACCTGCAGCTCCGTCGCGTGCGTGTCATGGGTGCGAATCGCATCGAGCTGTCGGGCTTCACCGACACGATGCGGGATCGGCTCAAGGCTTATGGCCTCTTTCACGAGATCATCTCGTGGAAGCTGCGCATGTTCGTGCCCAGCGATGCGAACGGCGTCAGCGTGCTGGGGAAAGTATTGGAGCGCTACCCGGTCGCGCGCGTCGGCGAGCGGGAGGCCGCGTGATGCCCCGCGACGCTGCCGAACTGGCGCACCGCCTCGCGCGCGAGGCCGAAGCGGTATGCCGGCACTATCTCTTCAATGGCCGGCGCGAGGGCCGCTATTGGCTGGTCGGCGACGCGCGCAATACGCCAGGCCGTTCCATGTTCGTGCGGCTGAAGGAATCGCCGAAGGGATCGGCCGGCAAATGGACCGACGCCGCCACCGGCGAGCACGGCGATCTGCTCGACATCATCCGTGAAAGCTGTGGCCTTCTTGATTTCCACGATGTCGCCGACGAGGCGCGACGCTTCCTAAGCTTGCCCCGCTCGGACCCGGAGCCAGCGCCAAAAACCGCACGTCTGCCAGCGCAGACAGGATCGCCGGAAGCGGCGCGGCGGCTGTTCGCCATGTCACAGCCGATCGCACGGACTCTCGTGGAAACGTATTTGCGCCATCGCGGTATTACGGCTTTGCACGAAGACGGCGCGCTGCGCTTTCACCGGCGCTGCTACTATCGCCCGGACGAGGACGCGCCGACCGAGACCTGGCCCGCGATGATCGCCCGCGTCACCGATCTCGACGGCCGGATGACCGGCGCACACCGGACCTGGCTCGATCCGTCAGGCCGTGGCAAGGCGCCGATCGACACGCCGCGACGCGCGATGGGCGACCTTCTCGGCAACGCGGTCCGCTTTGGTGTGGCAAACGACGTGCTCGCCGCCGGCGAAGGCATCGAGACCATGCTGTCACTACGATGCGTGCTGCCGACCTTGCCGATGGCCGCGGCGCTTTCCGCCAACCACCTCGCCGCCATGCTGCTCCCGCCGACGTTGCACCGTCTCTATATCGCGCGAGACGACGATGCGGCCGGTGACGCGGCCGTGACGGCTCTGACCGAACGTGCAGAGGCGGCCGGCATCGAGACGATTGCATGGTCCCCCAGGCTCGGCGACTTCAACGAGGATCTGCGCACATTCGGGATCGACGAACTCCGGGCAGCCCTGCGCACCCAGCTCGCACCGCAGGACGTCATCCGCTTTATGTTGTGGGCGGCCGCCGAGACGGGATGAGCGTCGGCGGTTCGCGCATCTCCATGGCCGGTCAGGCGAGGACCACCCCGCCGGACAGAGTCGCGCCCTTGGCCTTCTAGAGGGCGATCGGACGGCAAGCGGTCCGGCCCGGCAATGGCTGCGCCCGGCTATTTTCCGCCGGCCCTGCGGGCCTTTGCAGCGCGAAACAAAATAGCCGGGCTTCGCCATCCTCCGCTGGCGCTCCGGCCCTGCGCTGCGCTCCGGGTTCTGGCCCGTTCCGCCCGCCGTCTGGTGATCGCCACGAAGGCCGCGATGGGCGCGGTCGATCCGGCAAAGGACCTCACCATGACGACCGACCACGACGACACCGAATTCGAACCGCCGCACACCTCCTCCCCGACCGATCACGTCCTCAACGAACTTCAGCTCTATGGCTATCGTCCCTTCCACGACGAGCCCGATCCGAGGCCACTTCCGGAAGGCGATGCTGTCGCGGGCGCCGTCGCCGACATTTTCGACGCCCTGGTCTCGACACTGAACGACACGCGGCTCGAACCCGACCTCGAGGACCTGCTGTGGTCGACCGTCAACGTGTTCCACCGCGCCACCGGTCGCATCGAACGCGAGCTCGACGACAACGAGCAGGCGCAGCAGAGGAGGCAGCGGGAGCAGAACGGCTCGGAGGTGCGCTCGGTCGAACTCGAGCGTCTTACCGCCGAGGGCATCACGCTAATCGAACGCCGCAACAGCCTGGAGCTCTTCCGCGACCAGGCCGCCGAGCGCTTCGAGGTCCACACCGGCTCCCCCTGGCGTCCCCGCTCCGGATCGGTGGTCAACCACCGCACGCTGACTTCGGCAATGATCGACAGTCGCGATTTCCTCGCCGCCAAGCGTCGCGCGGAGACCGAGGTGTTGCTGCCGGCAGGACCGAAGATCGCTTTCACCGGTGGGCTCGACTTCAACGACCATCGGCTGATCTGGGACCGGCTCGACAAGGTCCACGCGAAGCATCCCGACATGGTGCTGCTGCACGGCGGCTCGCCGAAGGGCGCCGAACTGATCGCCGCCAAATGGGCAACCAACCGCAAGGTGCCGCAAGTCGCGTTCAAACCCGACTGGACGAAGCACGCCAAGGCCGCACCGTTCAAGCGCAACGACGCGATGCTGGAGGTGCTGCCGATCGGCGTCATGGTGTTCCCCGGCACCGGCATCCAGGGCAACCTCGCCGACAAGGCGAAGAAGTTCGGCATCCCGGTGTGGAAGTTCGGCGAGGGCGGCGCGTAAGCGCCGCCTACATTCCATCACCTGTACGCCGGCCCATCGTCATGATGTTGCGCCTGTCATCCAACGACGATAGCGCCGAGATTTCCGCAGTCGCCCTGGCACGCAACGAGGATGGATTCCACTCCCATCGCCGCCGGCTTTTGGCTATACTTCTGATTGCGCCGTGGTGGTGGTGGAAGGCGCGACCGTCGCAACTTTTGTCACGGAGGCTGCCACCATGCTTGTCATCGGACTCATCCTCAGCATATTCGGGATCGGCTTATTCTGCTGGCTGATCTTCACGCTCGCCGTCTACGCCTTGCCGTTCTTTGTCGGACTGACGGCCGGGATGGCAGCATTTCATGGCGGCGCCGGCGTCATCGGTGCGTTGCTTGTCGGCATTGTCGCCGGCGCTCTCACCCTCGGCGTCGGGCAGATCGCCTTCGCAGTCGCTCGCCCGCTGCCTCTGCGCGCCGCCATCGCGGCCGCCTTCGCGGTTCCGGCGGCAATCGCCGGCTATCATGCGGTCCTTGACCTATCGCAGATCGGTGTGCCGTCGCTACTCTGGCGCGAGGTGTTCGCGTGGACGGGCGCCATCTTCATCGGCGGCACGGCCTGGACGCGAATGACCGTCTTCGCTGAGCCCCTCCCGTTGCGGCCCGGCGGAGCGTCGCAGAATGAGCCTCAGCCGCTTCTGACGGCTGCAACGCGCGAGGGATGAGCATCGTCCTCATCGTCGAAGAGGTTGCTTTGACGATCGCGCGCTGAAGGATCGCGTGCTCAAGTCACCGAGCATGCGGCCCATGTCGGGGCGCGCTTCACCAGCGTGGGAGCGATCTCTAGCGGCCCACGATCCATCGGGCGGAGTGTCTCGGTGCGGCATTTGCGCGGCAAACGATCCCGCCTTTTCCTACGCCATTGCTTCTTTCTCTACGCCTGAACTCGCCGACATCTTGTGCGGGACAACCGACATCCGCCACTTCTTCTCCCGAGGATGCTGTTCAAGCACGGACGCACCTGGCCTCGTGATGGCCTGATCTGGCCGAAGACCGGCTGCGCCTCGATCGCCTGTGCCGCAACGCCGTCGGATCGACTTTCTTCCCCTGGGCTAAAGCCCATTCCTCGCGAGGCAAGAAAGTCTCACCGCCGTCATCCTCCGCTGCGCTCCGGCCCGCGAGCGGGTGCGTCGTCGATCGTCCCCGGCCTGTCGATCGCCATCGAGGCCGCGGTGGTCGCGGGCTCGAAAACAGCAAGGAGAAGTGACATGGCTAACATCGGTTCTTTCAAGAAGGTCGGCAGCGACTTCCAGGGCGAGATCGTCACCCTGAGCCTCCAGACCAAGGGCGTCCGCATCGTGCCCGAGACCAACCGCTCCAACGACAACGCTCCCAGCCACCGGGTCTATGTGGGCCGGGCCGAGATCGGGGCCGCCTGGTCGAAGCGCTCGAACGAGGGCCGCGACTACCTCTCGCTTAAGCTCGACGATCCGAGCTTCAACGCCCCAATCTTTGCCAACCTCTTCGACGACGAGGACGGCGAGGGCTACACCCTCATCTGGTCCCGCCCCAGCAAGCGCAACGGCGACTGAGCCGGATCTCCCCGACGCCCCGCCCGGTCCCCCGGGCGGGGCTTTCGTGCGACAATCAACACGTCCGGGGCGCGCCGCCAACCGCTGATCTCGCCCCCATCCGCGTCTCGCAGGACACCCGGAGAACGCCGCGGCCCGGCCCGCGAATCGGCAGCGCGGCGAACGGCGGCCGACCTTCGTAGATGGCAAAAATGGGGTCCATACAGACGTTGCACCACTACAAAGCGACTATTATAGTCGTATTTCTGGTGCGCGCAGATCGTCTGTCGGAGGTGATCATGAATGATCACCGGCCGACAAGTTCGGGCCGCGCGAGCCTTGCTGAATTGGAAGCAGGAGATGCTCGCCGAAAAAGCCCTGGTGGCGCTAACCGCCCTGAAGCGTCTGGAGTCCGAAAGGCAGCTCCAGGTGCACGAGGGCACGCGCGATCAAGTCCGCCGTGTCTTAGAAGCTGCCGGGATCCTCTTCGTCGAATCCGACCGTGGTCGCGGCGTCATGCTCCTCCACGAGGCAGAGCCAGCAACACGGCCAGCCAGAAGACCGGCGACCTTGAAACGGTGAAAGCGGTTTGTGTTAATGTTTAGGAAACCGTATCGCTGAGGAGCCTTGATGCAATCGCCACCCTTGGACCCGTCGGTGGACGATGTCGCCCCAACCGCCGCTATCCTGACCGGCTACGATGAGCGACATGCCATCACCTATCTCCGCTTGCTCGACGCGGAAGCTGACGGCGCGGATTGGAAGGAAGTTGCGAAGATCGTCCTGCATATCGACCCGGTACAGGAACATGATCGCGCACGGCGGGCCTGGGAAAGCCATCTCGCCCGCGCCCGGTGGATGACGGAAAAGGGCTATCGCCACCTTCTTCGGGGTGGCGCACCCCATTGAGTTCCGTGCAGGTTTGGCAACGCATCCTGCGACTCCTGTGCGTTTCGGAGCGCTACCAGAGCGTGCATTCTCTGCGCAGGGCCGTGGACAACGGCTAATGGTAAGAGGAGACGTTGCCCATGGCTCGCGCCGATTGGCGATCGGCGAGCGCGTATGAGGACCTGCGGCCGCTCGATGCGCCTGCCTTCGCCTATGAATTCCTACTGCGGAACCCCGACTTTCTGAGCGACCACGCGCGCCTGGCGCGCAGCAGTCGAAAGCGAACACTCGATCCCGTCGAGGCCGAGGTATTCGCTCGGCGCTGGGGGGTACGATTTCGAGCGAAACTTAAATCCCGCGCGACACGCCGCACTCTGGACGGTCCAGACGCTCCCGAGTGTGGTGACCCTGACCGAAGGCCCGGACGGCCTCGCCGATCCTAGATTCGGGCTCCACGCGCGCAGCCTCCAATCCATTCTGACCGTTGCAGAAGAAGATCAGGTCGTCGATCTGCGCGGCGCGCAACTGCGGCTTCACCGCGAGAATAAGGTCGGCGCGGCCGTCGCCGTCCTCCTGCCGCTTGACCAGCTCTTCGACATCCGTGCCGCCGCCGCACTGCGCCTGTGGCGCGCGCTGACCGGGCGCACGCCAGGCCCTGACCTGGGCACGCTCACGCCCGAGCGGTGCAACCGGCTCATCCTCGCGCTACGCGCGCTTGATGGCCGGCTTGAGCGCGCGACCTACCCCGAGATCGCCGCCGTGCTGTTCGATACCGCCCCCATCTCCAAGCGCGACTGGATTTCGCACGAGCTGCGGGACCAGACGGGTCGGATCATCCGACTCGGATTCTCCACGATGCGCGGCGGCTATCGCCGCCTTCTCCTCCATCCTTATCGCCGTCGCGTGTAGCGCTCCATTCGTTTGGATGCGTTTTCACCACCCTCCGAGATCGCCCTATTTCGGGCCGGTCCCCTTCCGCCACCGTGATCGCTGACAGCCGCCGTCATCCGACGGACGCCCACAGATCACGGAGGTATCCGATGTCCACCAATCTCGCAGGCTTGCCGCCGCGCTACCTGCGCACGCCAGAAGCTTCTCGCTTCGTCGGCCTCTCCATCCGCACGCTCGAGAAACATCGCATCTACGGCACGGGTCCGCGTTATTCGAAGCTCGGCGGCCGCGTCGTTTACCGCATCGAGGACCTCCAGACCTGGGTCGACGCCGCCGCCAAGGCATCGACTTCCGACCCTGGCAAGGTCGTCGTGCTGCCGGCCCGGCGCCACACACCGGCCGAGCTCGAACAAGCCCGCCAGCCACGCCGCTGACATCTCTCATGCCAGCGCGCCACCGCACTCGCTCCGAACGCGAGCAGCTCGAATTGTTTCGGGCGCTGCCGGGTGATCTCGCGCCGCGCGACGCGCAGGACCTCATGGCCTATCCGTTCTTCTCGCTCGCCAAGACGCATCGCACGACGCCGATCGACTACCGAATGAACGACATCGCCATCCGCGTCGAAGCGGTGCCCGAGCACGGCATGGCGACCATCTGGGACGCCGACGTCCTGATCTGGGCCGCATCGCAAATCGTCCAGGCGCGCGACTCCGGCCTGCGCACCTCGCGCCTGATGGCCGCCACGCCATACGAGATTCTGAGGTTCATCGGCCGCGGCACCAGCGCGCGCGACTATCACCGCCTGAAGGCCGCGTTCGACCGCTTGCAGTCCACCACCGTCGCCACCTCGCTACGCCGGGCGAGCGAGCGGCGCATGCATCGCTTCTCCTGGATCAACGAATGGACCGAGCACGCCGACGCGCACGGCAACGCCGCCGGCATCGATCTCATCGTGCCGGACTGGTTCTATCGCGCGGTCCTCGACGACGCGCTCGTGCTGACGATCGACCGCGCGTACTTCACCCTGACGGGCGGTTTGGAGCGCTGGCTTTACCGCCTCGTGCGCAAGCACGCCGGCAAGCAGCGCGCAGGTTGGCGGTTCGATTTCCGACATCTCTACATGAAGTCGGCGAGCCTCTCGCCGTTCAAGCGCTTCGCCTTCGAACTGCGCGACATCGCATGCCGCCAGCCGTTGCCGGGTTATCGCCTCGGCGTCGATCGCGCGAGCGGCGGCCGCGAGTTGCTCGCCTTCGTCAGCGACACGTCGTTGTCCACGAGGGCCTGTGGACAAGCTGTGGAAGCGCTCGTGCTATCGGGAACTGCGGGGCACGTGCCATCAGGAACCGCACCCTCGTGCTATCAGGAACCGGAAGCGGCATTTTCTCCAAGTGGGTCAAACGCTTCCGAGCCGCCTAACTTAGATTCTAACGAAGAATCTAACTCTTCTGTTGTTGGCGGCGCGCTCGGCCGGGGAAAACCCGGGAGGGAAGAGCGATGATCGTCGCGCTCCTCAACCAGAAGGGCGGCGTCGGCAAGACCACGCTCGCCCTGCACCTCGCAGGCGCCTGGGCAGGCCAGGGAAAGCGCGTCACGGTCATCGACGCCGATCCGCAAGGCTCGGCTCTCGACTGGTCCGCACAGCGAGCCAAGGAGGCCGTGCCGCGCCTTTTCGGCGTCATAGGCGTGGCGCGCGACACACTGCACCGGGAAGCGCCCGAGCTGGCCCATGACGCCGATCACGTCGTCATCGACGGCCCGCCGCGCGTCGCTGGCCTGCTGCGCTCGGCCTTGCTCGCCGCGGATCTCGTCCTGATCCCCGCGCAGCCGTCGCCTTTCGATGGCTGGGCGTCGGCCGAGATGCTGAAGCTGCTCGAGGAAGCACGCATCTTCCGCCCCCAGATCATCGCCCGCTTCGTGCTCAATCGCTGCGCGGCGCGCACCGTGATCGCGCGCGAGACTGCTGCCGGTCTCGCCGATCACGATCCGCCGGTTCTCACCTCGCGCATCGGTCAGCGTGTCGCCTTCGCCGACGCCGCGCGCACCGGACGCCTCGTCTCCGACATCGACATCGCGAGTCCCGCAGCGCGTGAGATCACGGCGCTAGCCGCCGAAATCGATCGGGTGACGCGATGACCGCACGGACGTCGAATCGGCGATTTGCAGCGCGACCGGACGATCCCGATGCGTGGGTGCGCGCGCCGGAGCCTTCGGTCGCCGCGCCTGCGGCCGGCGATCTCTTCACCGCCCGGCTCACCATCGATGTGACGCCCGAGCTGCGCGCCCGGATCAAGATCACGGCCTTCCAGCGCGGCCAGACCGTCGCCGACATGCTGCGCGATCTCCTCACCCGCGAATTCCCCGCAACCGATGGAGGACAGACATGATGGCGAATCCCGCCTTCGCACAGGCGCCGCCCTGTTCGCCCGACGCGCTCACGGCCGTCGAGCTGACCTGGCTCGAGAAGCGCGTCGAGCATTGGATCAGGTTCGGCCGCGATGTCGGCGAGACGATTATCGATCGCCGCCGGCGCGTGCTCAGCTTCGCGCCGAACACGACCTTCGCCTTCGTCCGCTGGGCCTCAAACGACTTCGGCACCGTTGTCTCGCGCATCGACATCGTGCGCGCGATCGCGCCGGGCGAGCCCTATCAGACGCTGCCATTCGTCCGTCCCGGCGGCGAGATCCTGTTGCGCATCAGCGGCTGGCCGAAGGTCGAGCGCGTGCTGCAGGCGATCGACGCCATCGAAGCGCTCGGCCTCGATCCAGCCGACGCGGCGCCCGACCACTGGCGGCACGTCCACAATCGCCTCGGCGCCGGATACGAGCCGCGTCCCTATAGCCGCGACCAGCATCGCGCGTGGCTCCTGCGGAGGGTGCTGTCATGACGCGCTTCGGCTACGTCATGACGACGTATTTCGCGCTGCTGGGTTTCGCCGGCGCAGCGATCTTTCCGGTCTCGCCGAAGTTCATCTGGAACGCCAGCGCCAGCGTGCCAATCGGCCTCTACTCAGTGCATGCGGCCGGCGCGCTGCACGTCACTGAGCTCGTGGTTGTGCGGCCACCCGAGGCGCTCGCGAGCTTCCTCGACGCGCGCCGCTATCTGCCCAAGGGCGTGCCGATGCTGAAGCGCATTCTCGCCCTGCCAGGGCAGACCGTCTGCCGCTCCGACCGCACGATCACCGTCGACGGAATCGCCATGGGCGAAGCGCTCGACCATGACAGAAGCGGCCGTGCGCTTCCCACTTGGCGCGGCTGTCGTGTCGTTGCGGGTGACGAGGTCTTCCTGATGAACTGGCAGTCGGAAGACTCCCTCGACGGCCGTTACTTCGGTCCGCTGCCTGCCAGCACCATCGTCGGCCGGGCCGATCCTCTCTGGACGCGCGAGGAGGATTGACCATGGCAGAACACCGCAGCTCGATCGCGGACGCCTCGCGCTCGCCCTACTATCCCCCTTCCTCCTTTCCGGCCATGTCGACGTTCGCTGCGCGCACGTCAGCAGGACGCCATCTGCATCGCCATGTCACGCTGGCCACCCTCGGCCTTGCGATCGTGGTGACGCTCGGCTGCAACGAAGTGCGCGCCGAGCCTGCGACCGCGAGACCTGTCATCGTTGCCGCTGCGCGTGCGCCGTTTGCCGCTTTCGTCGCCGAAGCCTCGCAGCGTTTCGGCATTCCGGCGACGTGGATACGCGCCGTGATGCGCGCCGAGAGCTTCGGTGAAGTACGTGCCATCTCCCCGAAGGGCGCCATCGGCCTCATGCAGATCATGCCTGAGACATGGGCTGCCCTGCGCCAGCGCTATCGTCTCGGCGCCGATCCATACGACGCGCACGACAACATCATCGCCGGTGCGGCCTATCTGCGTGAGCTGCACGACCGCTATGGCGTTCCCGGCTTCCTCGCGGCCTACAATGCCGGTCCCGCGCGCTGGGAAGATCATCTCGCGACCGGCCGGCCACTACCTACGGAGACGCGCGCCTATCTGACCCGTCTCGCGCCGATCGTCGGCGGAAGTTCAGCCGACGACACCGTCATACTCGCCGCCGTGGTGAAGTCCTGGACCGAGGCGTCGTTGTTCCCAACACGCCCGGCACGTCCGCCTAGCGACATCCCATCAGCATCGCCGCTGCAATCGCCGCAGCCGTCGATCAATCGTCCGGCGCAGGATTGGACGGGCCTCTCGCCGCAGTCCGATGGACTGTTCGTCACTCTGTCGAACCGGGAGCGGCCGCAATGAGGGCGATCGGTGGCCATCATGCTGTGGAGGGCTGTGGCGGCGGTTTGTGCGTGAGGGACAGTCAGCACAGGAACCCAACCAACGGACGGCAAGGGAAAAGGCCGGCCTTCGCCGCGGCCTATGTGGTTGGTTGGATTAGGCAATTTGCCGACATCACCGACATGCCCTGCTGGCGCTTCCAACGATTTGTCCAACGAAATCAACGTTCGAAGTGCCATCGCACCACCGGACGTCCCGGATTCTGCCGATGACGACGCGAGACGACGACCTGCGCGTCCGGCCCGGTCGCATTCAGCATGGCAACCGCGGCGGCAAGCGTCCGCAGACCTTTGTCGGCGAGGTCATGCGGGCCGCGAAGAAGGCGGGGCATGTCGGGAGCAGCTTCCGTTCCAGCCAGGGCCGGAGCCGCTCGCGCTTCGGCCGGGGGCGGCGCGCGGCCGTCTCGATCCGGCTGCGCTCGAATGCGCGGCGTGTCGTGACCAAGGCGCGCGTCGTCCGTCACCAGGGCACGCGCTTCCGCTCGGCGCCCTTGCCGAAGCACATCGCCTATCTCAAACGCGAGGGCGTCACCCGGGACGACGCGCCGGCGCGGATGTTTGATGCGGCCGGCGACGAAGCTGACGAGCGCGCCTTCGCCGAGCGCAGCGAGGATGACCGCCACCATTTCCGCTTCATCGTCTCGCCGGAAGATGCGGCCGAAATCGGCGACCTCAAGACGTTCACGCGCGACCTCGTCGCCGACATGGAAAGGGATCTAGGCACGCGGCTCGACTGGATCGCCGTCGATCACTGGAACACGCACAATCCCCATGTCCACCTTCTGATCCGCGGCCGCGCGGATGACGGCCAGGACCTAGTCATCAGTCGCGACTACATCAGCCGCGGCATCCGTGACCGCGCCGCCGAGCGGATCACACTTGAGCTGGGTCCGCGCACCGAGCAGCAAATTCAGAACGCGCTGGAGCGGGAGGTCGAGGCGGAGCGCTGGACGAGCCTCGATCGAGCACTGCGCGATATTTCCGACGAAGGCGGCGGTGTCGTCGACCTGCGGCCTGCTCCGAACGCCGAGGACCCGGAGTTGCGTCGGTTACTCCTTGGGCGGGCTACCAAGCTCGAACGTCTTGGCCTCGCCGAGCCGGTCGGCCCAGGTTGCTGGACTTTGAAACCCGGCCTCGATGGAGCACTGCGCCAGCTCGGCGTCCGGGGCGACATTATCAAAACGATGCACCAGGCGATGAGCTGGGCCGGGTCGCAGCCGGACGTCAGCGGTTTTGCGCTGCATGGCGAGGAGCCGTCAGAACCGGTGCTCGGCCGGCTGGTCGAGCGCGGCCTCGACGACGAGCTCAAGGGCACCGCCTACGTCATCGTCGCCGGCGTCGACGGTCGCACACATCACCTGCGCTTCGGCGACCTGGAGTTCACCGGCGATGCCCCTCCTGGCGCGATCGTCGAGGCGCGCGTCTATGACGACGTCAATGGCCGGCGGCGGCTATCGCTCGCGACCCGGTCGGACCTGTCGATCACGGACCAAGTCAACGCGTCCGGAGCGACGTGGCTCGATCGCCAGCTTCTCGCCAAGGACCCTCAGCTCAGTGGCGGCGGATTCGGCGCCGAGGTACGCGAGGCGATGGACGAGCGCATGGATCACCTGATCGAGGAAGGTCTGGCGAGGCGCCAAGGCCAGCGCGTGATCTTCGCCCGCGATCTTCTCGCGACATTACAGCGGCGGGAGGTTGAGGAGGCCGTGGCCAGGCTCTCGACGGAGACCGGCCTCGCCTACCAACCCGCCAGCGACGGCGAGCGCATCTCCGGCGTCTATCGCGAACGCGTCACGCTCGCCTCTGGCCGGTTCGCGATGATCGACGACGGACTGGGCTTCCAGCTCGTTCCATGGCGCCCGGCGCTGGAGAAGGATCTCGGCCGCGAGGTCCGCGGTGTCATCGCGCCGGGCGGCCGGGTCGACTGGGACCTGGGCCGGAAACGAGGGCTAGGCTTATGAGGCCACCTGCGCGTTCGTCCGATTTTTGCGCCAGCGTGTCCGGGCCCTTGATCCCGCGGAGTTCGGGCTTGCGCCGAGCCATCGCCAAGGAGCTGGTGTAGCGCCAACATGAACCCGACCAAGATCCTCTGGCTCCAAATCCTCGTCGTTTGTTCGACCGTGCTCGGCTTCGTCTGGACGGCGACCGAATGGACGGCATGGCAGCTGGCCTTCCAGCCGGAGCTCGGCCCCCCGTGGTTCTCTCTGTTCGGACTGCCGGTCTATCTGCCGCCAGCCTTTTTCTGGTGGTGGTTCGGATTCGACGCCTATGCACACGACATTTTCGTCACCGGCGGCTTCATCGCCGGCGCTGGTGGTGTCGCCGCCTTTGCGGTCGCCGTCGCCATGTCCGTGTGGCGCGCCCGAGAGGTGAAGCGGGCCACGACCTATGGGTCTGCGCAGTGGGCCGACGAGCGCGAGATCCGCAAGGCCGGGCTTCTGCATTCGGACGGGGTTCTGCTCGGCCGCTGGCATGGCTCCTATCTTCGCCATCATGGTCCTGAGCACGTCTTGTGCTTCGCCCCGACCAGGAGCGGCAAAGGCGTGGGCCTCGTGGTCCCGACCTTGCTGACCTGGCCGGGTTCCGCGATCGTCCATGACATCAAGGGGGAAAACTGGACCCTCACCGCCGGCTGGCGCGCATGCTTCGGCCGCGTCGTGCTCTTCGACCCGACCAACCTGCAGAGCGGCGCCTACAACCCGCTCCTTGAAGTGCGCCGCGGCGAGTGGGAGGTTCGGGATGTCCAGAACATCGCCGACGTGCTTGTCGATCCGGAAGGCGCGCTCGAGAAACGCAATCACTGGGAAAAGACCAGCCACTCGCTTCTCGTCGGCACGATCCTGCACGTGCTCTACGCCGAGCCGGACAAGACGCTCGCCGGCGTCGCCAACTTCCTCTCCGACCCCAAGCGCCCGATCGAGAAGACGCTGCGGGCGATGATGACGACGCCGCATCTCGGAGAGAAGGGCGTCCACCCGGTGGTCGCCAGCGCGGCGCGCGAGCTGCTCAACAAAAGCGAGAACGAACGCAGCGGCGTGCTGTCGACCGCGATGTCCTTTCTCGGCCTCTACCGGGACCCTGTGGTCGCCGCCGTTACGCGGCGTTGCGACTGGCGCATCCGCGACCTGGTCGAGGCCAAGCATCCAGTCACGCTCTACCTGGTCGTACCGCCCTCCGACATCAGCCGGACGAAGCCGCTCGTGCGCCTGATCCTCAACCAGATCGGACGGCGGCTCACCGAAGAATTGGAAAACAAGCGACGGCATCGCAGGCTGTTGCTGATGCTGGACGAGTTCCCCGCGCTTGGCAGACTCGACTTCTTCGAGTCCGCCTTGGCCTTCATGGCGGGCTACGGGCTGAAGAGCTTCTTGATAGCCCAGAGCTTAAACCAGATCGAGAAGGCGTACGGGCAGAACAATTCCATCCTCGACAACTGCCATGTGCGGGTCTCGTTCGCCACGAATGACGAGCGCACAGCCAAACGAGTCTCGGACGCCCTTGGCATGGCGACGGAGATCCGAGCGATGAAGAACTACGCCGGCAGCCGTCTCAGTCCATGGCTCGGACACCTGATGATTTCGCGGCAGGAGACCGCGCGGCCGCTGTTGACCCCCGGCGAGATCATGCAGCTTCCCCCGGACGACGAGATCGTCATGATCTCCGGCAGCGCGCCGGTCCGGGCGAAGAAGGTCCGCTACTACGAAGACCCCGAGCTCGCCGGACGCATTCTCCCACCGCCCAGATCGTCCCCGCCGAAAGCCGTTGTCCAGCCGCCCGCGGCAAACCCCGCGCCCTCGGACAGGTGGGACGGCGCGATCGCAGTGCCGCGCGCGGCGACTGACGCGGAAGATCCCGACAACGCGGGGATCCGACGTGAGCCTGAGCTGCCGGAGCATGAAGAGATCGTGTCCGAACCTCGAACGCCGGTGCAGGAATTCGAGCCCGTCGAAGACGAGGCGGACGACGACGTGCAGCGACAGCGCGTTTTGCAGCGCAATTTCGGCAACGCACGCCAGATCTCGCTCGACGACGGCGATGACATGCAGATGTAGCCTGTGCGCACCAAACACACTTTTCGGCTGCCACCCGACCTCGCCGGCAAGCTCGCGGACTACGCCGCCCGAAAGCGCGTGCCGCAGACACTCATCGTGGAGGCGGCGCTCGCGTCCTATCTGTCGCCTGATGCGGCCGATCGCCTCGAGGCGGCGCTCGCTCGGCGCCTCGATCGCATGAGCCGGGATATGGAGCGTATTGAGCGCCATGTCACGATCTCGAACGAGGCACTGGCGGTGTTCGTGCGCTTCTGGCTGACCAGCACGCCACCGCTCCCCGACACCGCACTTGTTGCGGCGCAGACGAAGGGTCGGGAACGATATGAGGGCTATGTCGAAGCGCTCGGTCGGCGCCTCGCACGCGGCCGCAAGCTCGCTGACGAGGTCCTCCGCGACGTTGCGCCGGGCGTCGCTGAAGCGGCTGACGGCGATCCATCAGCCGCGACTGACCGAAGCTTCGGATGAAAGTCCCCAGAAAGGGCAGCTCTTCCCCACTTGCTAAGCAAACGCCGCCTTTAGTGGGACCGCGGAGCCTGCACCTTTCAGCCTTTGCGCGCCAGACGGCTAGAATCTCGTAAACGTCGTACCGACATTCGTGGAAGCGCAGGACGTGGCGGTTCGTGACCACATGATAAAAGAGACCGGACAGAAATCGCTCGACAGCTCTAAGCAGGCTGCGGCGCCGTACGGGAGGTCAGTTGATCACTCCGGGGAGCTGCTCTTCCACGAAGGCCCACAATTTCCTGGCGATCGGGCCGTGGGGCGTGTCGCGCCGGCGCGCGGCCACGACCTCAACGTGGCCGCCCTTGAGGTACTTGCCCGCAATGTTGAGGAGACGCTTTTCCTTCAGATCTTGCTCGACGAGGTACTGCGGCATGTGGCCCCAACCCATCCCCTGCAGGATCAGTTCTCTTTTCATGAGCTGATCGCTCACGGTCCACCTGCGCGCACCTTCGACCAAGTAGTAGTCTCGCCCCAAGGAGTGCCGCGCCGTGTCGCGGATGACACATTGCACCTGGCCGCGCATCTGTTGCGGTGAAATCGAGCGTGTAACAGGGAAGCCAAGGAAACCAGGGGCGACGACCGGGATCAGCTGCACAGGAAAGAGATCCATAAACTCGAATCGCGCATCAGCTTTGTCGATATGATGAAGGATCAGATCGGCGTCCCCATCGAGCAGCCGCTCCCAAGGACCTGAGATCGCTTCGAAGTGCAGATGTAGGCGCGTATTCGGGCAGCCATCGAAAAACCGGCGCAACAGAGCCAAGGTCTGCGGCAGCGGGCACAGATCCCCGATTACAATTCGGAGCTCGCCCTCCTCGCCCATCGCCATTTGCATGGCGTGGGTCTGAAGAGTACGCAGCTCTTCAAGGAGGGCCTGCGCGCGTCCATGAAAGGACCGGCCAGCCTCCGTCAGGCACACCCGGTAGCCGCTGCGATCTAAAAGCGTCAAGCCCAGCTGAGCCTCAAGAGTCTTCACGGCCAAGGACACCGACGGCTGAGCACGAAGCAGCCTGTCAGCCGCAGCCTGAAAGCTGCCCTCGCTCACGACAGCGTCAAAGCACTGGAGCTGGTGAATGGTCATGCCCATCATAGAATTACCCTATTGAGATGATAGAAACTTCATTCTTTTTATCAATAGAAACGGACGTAGGCTAGCCGGGCCATTCAGAGGTTGGAGGCTACCGTGCAGGCAATCGTGATCCGGGAGTATGGCGGTCCAGAAGTTCTAGCCATCGAAGAGCGGCCCGCTCCCAAGCCCGAGCCGGGCTACGTGGTCATTGAGGTCAAAGCCTTTGGACTCAATCACGCCGAAATTTATTTCCGGCAAGGGGCTTGGGGAGACGTGGCCGAGATCAGCGGAATAGAATGCGTGGGCGTGGTGCAGGCTGACCCCGATGGACGGCTGGCGACGGGCCAAAAGGTGCTGGCCCTTGTCGGCGGCATGGGTCGAAGCATCAGTGGTAGCTACGCCGAGCTCGTTCGTGTCCCGAGCAGCAACGTTGTGGCAGTCGAAACGAGCCTTCCCTGGGAGGAACTCGCCACCGTCCCTGAATCCTACGCCACAGCCTGGACAGCCTTGATGACTATTCTGTCGCTCAAAAGCGGTCAAACGCTCGCCGTCCGGGGCGTGACCTCAGCCCTGGGGCAAGCAGCAGCAAACATCGCTGTCCATGCCGGCGCGCAGATCATCGGGATCACACGCGACCCAAGCCGCGCCAGCAAATTGCCCGCCTTGGCTGACCAGGAATGGGTGAATGAAGGACCGGGGCTGTCGAAACGGCTTCGAGAGCGCAATCCGGACGGCGTTGACGCGGTGCTCGACATTGTCGGCAACACCACAATTCTCGACTCCATGGCGATGCTCCGGCGAGGTGGACATGGCTGTCTTGTGGGCTTTCTCGGCGGCGGCGGCCCCCTTTCGCTAGAGCCAGTGTTCCAGCTCCCAAGCGGCACTCACCTCAGCGTCTTCGCCAGCGCGCTCGTTACCGGAACGCCGGCATTCCCGCTGTCTGAGATACCTTTTCAGACGATTGTCGACCGCGTCGCCGACGGCACATACAAGGCAAAACCTGCCCGGGTCTTCCGTCTCGACCAGATCCAGGATGCACACCGGTTGATGGAAGCGAGCGCCGCCGGCGGAAAAATCGTTGTCAAAGTTTGAGGCTGCCTCTCCGCCACTTCGCCGTTCGAGACGATCGGGACAGAAATTATGGCGCCTCGACGCGATTTATGACTCTTCAGACCGACCCGCTCACCTGCGCGCTGAACCGGTGGGGCCGATCCGATGATCGGCCCCGTTCGGCCATAGGAGCCAATCCCGGCCGTCTGTCTTTTTATCCCAGAGCCCTCCCGCCCCATCATCGTTGTTGCAGAGACCCATTTCCGGCTCTTTCTAATCAACCCCGCTGACACACGCGCCTCCGAGTGAGGCGAACTTGCGGGGTTCGCAGTGACGACGATTTCTCTCCGATCCGAAGCCTTCGCCCGCGGTGCGCGCATGCTGCGCACCGCGCTCGGGCCGGCGATCTCCGCCTACCTGGAAGACCCCAGCATCGTCGAGGTGATGCTCAATCCCGATGGTCGCTTGTGGATCGACCGGTTGTCGGGTGGTCTCGAAGACACGGGCTGCCGGGTCACGCCAGTGGACGCCGAACGCATTGTGCGCCTGGTGGCCCATCACGTCGGCGTCGAGGTGCATGCGAACAGTCCGCGGGTCTCGGCGGAGTTGCCGGAAAGTGGGGAGCGGTTCGAGGGCCTGGTGCCGCCGGTGGCCGCGGCGCCGTGCTTCGCCATCCGCCGCCCCGCCGTCGCCGTGTTCACCCTCGGCGACTACGTCGACGCGGGCATCATGTCCGACGCGCAGGCCGAGTTGCTGCGCGCAGCGGTGCTCGACCGTAAGAACATCCTCGTCGCCGGCGGCACATCGACCGGGAAGACCACCTTGGTCAACGCGCTGCTCGCGGAGGTCGCCAAGACCGGCGACCGCGTGGTGCTGATCGAGGATACGCGCGAGCTGCAATGCGCCGCGCCCAACCTCGTGGCGCTTCGCACCAAGGATGGCGCCGCCTCTCTGTCCGATCTCGTGCGCTCGGCCCTTCGCCTGCGGCCCGATCGAATTCCCATCGGCGAAGTGCGTGGGGCCGAGGCGCTCGACCTCTTGAAGGCCTGGGGCACCGGCCACCCCGGCGGCGTCGGCACGTTGCACGCGGGCTCCGCCATCGGCGCGCTGCGCCGCCTCGAGCAGCTCATCCAGGAAGCCGTCGTCACCGTCCCCCGCGCGCTCATCGCCGAGACCATCGATCTCATCGCCGTCCTCGCCGGCCGCGGCTCCGCGCGACGGCTCGCTGAGCTCGCCATGGTCAAAGGCCTCGGCCCGACCGGCGATTACGTCCTCACCCCTGCAGGAGAACCGTGATGATGCTGCTTTCTCGTATTCGCGACCGCGCAACGGCAGCGACAGTGTTTGCCGTTGTCGCGCTGATGACGGCGCCGGCCTATGCCGCCGGCTCCAACATGCCGTGGGAACAGCCGCTCAATCAGATCCTGGAGTCGATCCAGGGGCCGGTCGCCAAGGTGGTTTCGGTGATCGTCATCATCGTCACCGGCCTGACGTTGGCCTTCGGCGAAACCTCCGGCGGCTTTCGGCGGCTGATCCAGATCGTGTTCGGCCTGTCGATCGCTTTCGCTGCGTCGAGCTTCTTCCTGACCTTCTTCCAGTTCGGCGGCGGAGTGACGGTCTGATGGAGCAGGATGCGCCCATCACCGGCTTCTACGCGCCCGTCCATCGCGCCCTGACCGAACCGATCCTGCTGGGCGGCGCGCCGCGCGCGGTGGCGATCGTCAACGGCACCCTCGCCGCCGCCGTTGGGCTCGGACTTCGCCTCTGGATCGTCGGCGGTCTCATCTGGCTGATCGGCCACGTCGCGGCGGTGTGGGCCGCCAAGCGCGATCCCGCCTTTGTCGATGTGGTCCGCCGGCACCTGCGTTATCCGCAGCATCTGGTCTCGTGAGGTTCGCCCGATGATGAATCTCGCAGAATACCGCCGCCGTACACACAACCTCGCCGACTTCCTGCCCTGGGCGGCGCTAGTCGAGAAGGGCGTCATCCTCAACAAGGACGGTTCGTTCCAGCGCACCGCGCGCTTCCGCGGACCTGATCTTGATTCCGCGACACCGGCCGAGTTGGTCGCCATAACCTCGCGTCTGAACAACGCGCTCCGCCGGCTTGGCTCCGGCTGGGCGGTCTTCATCGAGGCGCAGCGCGTGCCGGCCCATCGCTATCCCGTCGGGCAATTCCCCGACACCACGTCGGAGCTGGTCGACGCCGAGCGCCGTGCGCAATTCGAGGAAGAAGGCGCCCATTTCGAGAGCCGCTATTTCCTGACGCTGCTGTGGCTGCCGCCGGCGGATGACGCCGCGCGCGCTGAAAGTTGGCTCTACGAGGGTCGCTCGCATACGAGTGCCGATTGGCGCGCCGCGCTGGAAGGTTTCATCGATCGCATCGATCGCGTGCTCGCGCTGATCGAAGGCTTCATGCCGGAGACCGAATGGCTCGATGACAGCGAGACGCTGACCTATCTGCATTCCTGCGTCTCGACCCGTCCCCAGCGCGTGCGCGTGCCCGAGACCCCAATGTATCTCGACGCCATCCTGATCGACGAGGACTTGACAGGAGGCCTGGAACCCCGGCTCGGCCGGGCGCATCTGCGCACGCTCACCATCATGGGCTTCCCGTCGCAGACCTGGCCAGGCCTGCTTGATGATTTGAACCGGCTCGCCTTCTCCTACCGCTGGGCGACACGCGCGGTTTGTCTCGACAAGACCGACGCCACCAAGTTGCTCGCAAAAATTCGCCGCCAGTGGTTCGCCAAGCGCAAGTCGATCATGGCGATCCTGAAGGAGGTGATGACAAACGAAGCGTCGGTGCTGATGGACAGCGACGCCGCCAACAAGGCGCTCGATGCCGACGCGGCCCTGCAGGAGCTCGGCACCGATCTCGTTGGCGAAGCCTATGTCACCGCGACCGTCACGGTTTGGGACAATGACCCCCGCGTCGCCGACGAGCGTTTGCGCCTTGTCGAGAAAACTATTCAAGGCCGTGACTTCACTTGCATGCGCGAAGGCGTCAACGCCATCGAAGCGTGGCTTGGATCACTCCCCGGACACGTCTACGCCAATGTCCGCCAGCCACCAATCTCGACGCTCAACCTCGCTCACATGATGCCGTTCTCGGCTGTGTGGGCCGGGCCGGAACGGGATGAGCATCTCCAGGCGCCCCCGTTGTTCTTCGCGCGGACGGAAGGGTCCACGCCATTCCGCTTCAGTCTCCATGTCGGCGACGTGGGCCACACCCTGATCGTCGGACCGACTGGCGCCGGCAAGAGCGTGCTGCTGGCGCTGATGGCCTTGCAGTTCCGGCGCTATGCGCGCGCCCAGGTCTTCGCCTTTGACTTCGGCGGATCGATCCGCGCCGCGGCGCTCGCCATGGGCGGCGACTGGCACGATCTCGGCGGCGCTCTGGCCGATGATGCCAGCGCTCCCGTCGCCCTGCAGCCTTTGGCGCGCGTCGATGACGCGGGCGAGCGCGCCTGGGCCGCCGAATGGGTTGCGACGCTTCTCGCCCGGGAATCCGTCACCGTTACGCCCGAACTGAAGGAACATCTATGGTCGGCCCTGACTTCGCTCGCTTCCGCGCCGGCTTCGGAGCGAACGATCACCGGTCTCTCGGTGCTCTTGCAGTCCAATGCGCTGAAGCAAGCACTCCAGCCTTACACGGTCGGTGGACCGTGGGGCCGCTTGCTCGACGCCGAAAGCGAACGTCTTGGTGAGGCCGAGGTCCAGGCATTCGAGACCGAAGGCCTGATCGGCGCGGGCGCCGCGCCGGCCGTGCTATCCTATTTGTTTCACCGCATCGAAGATCGCTTCGACGGCCGGCCGACGTTGCTCATCGTCGACGAGGGCTGGCTCGCGCTCGACGATCCCGGCTTCGCCAGCCAGTTGCGCGAGTGGCTGAAGACACTCCGGAAAAAGAACGCGAGCGTCATCTTCGCCACACAATCGCTTGCCGACATCGATGGCAGCGCCATCGCGCCCGCGATCATCGAGAGTTGCCCAACGCGAATTCTTCTACCGAATGAGCGTGCGCTCGAGCCGCAGATCGCGGCGATCTATCGCCGGTTCGGTCTCAATGACCGGCAGATCGAGATTCTCAGCCGGGCGACGCCGAAGCGCGAATATTACTGCCAATCCCGCCGCGGCAACCGTCTGTTCGAACTCGGCCTCTCCGAAGTCGCGCTCGCCTTCACCGCCGCATCGGCAAAGACCGACCAGACCACCATCGAGGAAATCCTCGCCGCCCATGGCCGCGACGGATTCGCCGCGGCCTGGCTGCGCCGCAAGGACCTCGACTGGGCGGCCGACATGCTCACCCGCAAAGAGGAGGTTTCATCATGATTATGCGTCGCCTACGCGCCGGTCTCATCGCCGGCGTCGCCGCCTTGTCTATCACCGCTGTCAGCGTCCCCGCCCACGCGCAATGGATCGTCTTCGACCCCACCAACTACGCGCAGAGCATCCTGACAGCCGCGCGCGAGCTGCAGCAGGTCAACAATGAAATCCAGATGCTGGAGAACCAGGCGACGTCCCTGATCAATCAGGCGCGCAACCTGGCGAGCCTGCCCTATTCCTCGCTCACGCAACTTCAGCAGCAGATCACCCAGACCCAGCAGCTGCTCGCGCAGGCGCAGCGCATCGCCTACAGCGTGAGCACGATCGACCAGGCGTTCACGCATACCTACCCGCAGGCCTATTCCGGCTCGACCTCCTCGCAGCAGCTTCTCACCGATGCCCAGACCCGCTGGCAGAACGCACTTGCAGGCTTCCAGGACACCATGCGGGTGCAGGCCGGCGTGGTCACGAACCTCAACACCACGCGCGCACAGGTCAATGCGCTCGTCTCGTCGAGCCAGTCTGCGACCGGCGCGCTCCAGGCCGCGCAATCCGGCAACCAGCTCGTCGCGCTTCAGACCACGCAGCTCGCCGATCTCACCGCCCTGATGGCGTCGATCGCGCGGGCGCAGAGTCTTGAGGCGGCGCGCACGCTGGAAACCCAGGCGCAAGCCCAGGCGCAGACCAACAATTTCCTCAACTACGGGTCCGGTTATCAGGCCGGTTCCGCGCAGATGTTCCACTGATGCGCGGCCGCCTTCTCAACATGCCTTCGATCGGCCGTGCCGTTGGCTTCGCCCTGGTTGCCGCCGCGATCGTCGCCGCGGCGGTGCACTTTCGGACAAACAAGCCGCGCGTCCAAGACCTGCATGTGAACCCAGCGGCAGCCTCTGGTCTACTCACCGAGGAACTCCAGCGGTGTCAGGCGCTCGCAACACAAGCGAAGGATGATGCAGGCTGCGAAGCAGCCTGGGCCGAGAACCGTCGCCGCTTCTTCACTTATCCGTCGCCGCCTGGCGCCGTGAGCCCACCGGCCGCCTCGCCGAAATCGCCCGAAAGGTAAGCGCAATGGGCGGCACCGGCGTCATCGACAATTTCCTGGGCACCTTCACCCAGTACATCGATTCCGGCTTCGGTCTCGTGCAAGGCGATGTGCGCTGGCTGGCCGGCGTCCTCATAGCTATCGACATCACGCTTGCGGGTCTGTTCTGGGCGATGGCGCCCGACGAGGACGTGCTCGCGCGGCTGATCAAGAAGACTCTCTACATCGGTGTCTTCGCCTTCATCATCGGCAACTACAACAACCTCGCGCAGATCATCTACAACTCCTTCGCCGGTCTCGGCATCGAAGCGGGCGGCGGCACGATGAGCGCCGCGCAGCTTCTGCAGCCGGGCAAGATCGCGGAGGTCGGCATCGACGCCGGCAAGCCGATCCTGACCGCGATCTCCGGCATGATGGGCTTCACCAGCGTCTTCGCGAACCTGGTTCAGATCGTCATCCTGCTCGTCGCCTGGCTGATCGTCGTCATCAGCTTCTTCGTGATGGCGATCCAGCTCTTCGTCAGCCTGATCGAGTTCAAGCTGACCACGCTCGCCGGATTCGTCCTTGTGCCCTTCGGACTCTTCGGTCGCACCGCGTTCCTGGCCGAGCGCGTGCTCGGCAACGTGGTGTCGTCCGGAATCAAGATCCTGGTGCTCGCCGTGATCATCGGCATCGGCTCCACGATCTTCAATCAGTTCACCAACGGCTTCAACAATCCGCCGACAATCTCCGACGCGCTGACGCTCATCCTCGCGGCGCTGTCTCTGCTCGGCCTCACCATCTTCGGCCCGGGCATCGCCAATGGCCTGATCGCCGGCGGTCCACAGCTCGGCGCGGGCGCGGCCGTCGGCACGGGCCTCGCGGTAGCGGGCATCGGCGCAGCGGGCGTTGCGGCCACCACCGGCGGACTCGCCGCCGCGGGTGGCGCGATCGCTGGAACAGCGCGCGCGGGCGCTTCGGTAGCGGGCGGTGCGACCGCCGCCTATCGCGCCGGTGGTGCGGCGGGCGTCGCCCAGGCGGCGGGATCGGCCGCGATGAGTCCTCTCCGCCGCGCAGCCATGAGCCTGAAAGAGAGCTTCGCGTCCGGCGAGCATGCCGTGATGCGGGGTGCTGCCCCGCAGGCCGGGAGTAGGGGCGGCGGCGCCTCGGCGTCGTCCGGCGGCGGCTCAGACGGCCAGCCGGCTTGGGCCCAGAGCATGAAACGCAGCCAGACCATCAACCGCGGCGTGACCGCCGCCGACCACGCCATTCGTTCCGGCGACCGGCCGAGCGGCGGCAGCCAAGTCGACCTTTCCGAGGGGGAATAACCCATGTTCCGACGTTCCACCGTCCGCTACGGCAAGACTCCCGAGCCAGAAACGCCCTACCAGAGGGCAGGCCAGGTCTGGGACGACCGCATCGGGTCGGCGCGTGTCCAGGCGAAGAACTGGCGGCTCGCCTTCTTCGGCGCGCTCGCGCTGAGCGGCGGCCTCGCCGGCGGTCTCGTCTGGCAGTCGGCGCGCGGAACGATCACGCCTTGGGTGGTGCAGGTCGACAAACTCGGCCAGGCCCAGGCGGTGGCGCCAGCGGTTGCCGACTATCAGGCGACCGACCCGCAGGTCGCGTGGCATCTCGCGCGATTCATCGAGGAGGTGCGCAGCATTCCCGCCGATCCCGTCGTGCTGCGGCAGAACTGGCTCGAGGCCTACAACTACGTCACCGACAAGGGCGCGCTGTCGCTCAACGACTACGCCCGCACCAACGACCCGTTTTCCAAGATCGGCAAGACACAAGTATCGGTCGAGGTGGCGAGTGTCATCCGCGCCTCCGACAACAGCTTCCGTGTCGCGTGGGTGGAGCGCCGCTATGTCGATGACGCGCTCGCCGCCACCGAACGCTGGAGCGCCATCCTCACCATCGTCGTGCGGACGCCGACCGACGCCGATCGGCTCAAGAAGAATCCGCTCGGCGTCTACGTCCACGCCCTCAACTGGTCAAAGGAACTAGGCTGATGCGGATCGCCACGCTTGCAACTCTACTGCTGACATCCGTCTCGCTCGGCGCATGCGCCACCGCATGGAAGCCACCCGAGATCAGCTACGACAACACGCCGAAGCCGGCCCTCCTTCAGCCCGATCCACCCAAGCCCGTTCAGATCGTTGAGGTGCCAAAGCCGTTGCCGCTGCCGGGTCAGCTCAAACCGCTACCAACCGGACGGACCGAGCCGCCCGAGGTCGCCGATCCGCACGCGCGCGTTGATCAGGCGAATGGGGCGGCACGGATCCAGCCGACGCGGGCGGGCTACCTCAATGCCATCCAGGTCTATCCCTTCTCCGATGGTGCGCTCTACCAGGTCTATGCCGCGCCAGGTGAGATCACCGACATCGCACTCGAACCGGGCGAGCAGCTCGTTGGCTCCGGGCCCGTCGCCGCAGGCGACACGGTGCGCTGGATCGTTGGTGACACCGAGAGCGGTGCTGGCGCGGTGAAACGCATCCACATCCTCGTCAAGCCAACGCGGTCTGATCTCGTGACCAATCTCGTCATCAACACGGACCGCCGAACCTATCACCTCGAGCTGCACGCAGACGAAAAGACCTATATGGCGTCGGTCTCCTGGGCTTACGCGCAAGACCAACTCATCGCTCTTCGCCAACAGAATGCAGCCGCTGAGGCGGCGACGCCCGTGGCCACCGGCATCGACATCAACGCGCTTAATTTCCGCTATCGCATCGAGGGCGACAATCCGGCCTGGCGACCGCTGCGCGCTTTCGACGACGGGCGCCAAGTGTTTATCGAATTCCCGAACGGCATCAGCCAAGGCGAACTGCCGCCACTCTGGGTGATCGGCGCCGAAGGCGACGGCCAACTCGTCAACTACCGCGTCAAAGGCAACCACATGATCGTGGACCGGCTCTTTGCCGCCGCCGAACTCAAGCTCGGCGGCAAGCACCAGCAGGTTGTACGCATCTTCCGCACCGATGGGAGGCCCCGCCCGTGACGGATTCATCTCAGGCAGACACCGGGCCGAGCCCCGAGAGTCGGCCGCCGGAGGAGATGCGGCTGCGCGCGAACCGCGCGCCTGTCACACGGCTATCCCGCAAGGTGCTTCTCGGCCTCGGCGCCGCCGCTGCAATCGGCGTCGGCGGCGCCCTTCTGTTCGCGCTCAAGCCGCAGCACCAGCAGACAGGTTCCGAACTTTACAACACCAACAATCGCAACACTCCGGACGGCCTCGCCAACCTGCCGCGCGATTATGCGGGACTTCCCAAGCCAGCGCCCCAGCTTGGTCCACCGCTCCCTGGGGATCTTGGCAAGCCGATCCTCAACGCTGGTGCGCCCGCGCCAGGCATGCCATCAGGAGCCGGGCCCAGCCCCGAAGAGCAACACATCGCGCAGGAACAGGAAGCGGCGCGCACTAGCCATCTGTTCGCCACCACCAATGTCGCTGCGACAACTCCCGCTCCACCGCCATCGCTGACGGCGGGTTCACTTCCGCCGGCAACCGCGAACGGATCGACCGATCTGGCGTCGCAGGATCACAAGCTCGCCTTCCTGAATGGCAGCATCGATCGCCGCACGACGAGTACCGATCGAATCCAGTCTCCCGCGAGCCAATTCGTGCTGCAGGCGGGCGGCGTTATCCCGGCATCGTTGATCACGGGACTGCGTTCCGATCTTCCAGGACAGATCACCGCGCAGGTGACTGAAGACGTCTATGACAGCCCCACGGGGAAGTTTTTGTTGATCCCACAAGGGGCGCGCCTGGTCGGCCAATATGATGCGCAGATCGCCTTCGGACAATCGCGGGCGCTGCTGGTTTGGAGCCGGCTTGTCATGCCGAACGGCAAATCGATCGTGCTGGAGCGTCAACCCGGCGCAGACACCGAAGGCTATGCCGGTCTGGAGGACGAGGTGGACAATCATTGGGGCATGCTGTTCAAATCCGCGATCCTTTCGACGTTGTTGAGCGTCGGATCCGAAGTCGGCACGAGCAACAACGAGAACTCACTCGTGCAAGCCATTCGCCAAGGCGGTTCACAGAGCTTCAGCCAAATCGGACAGCAGGTCGTCGGGCGCTCATTGAGCATCCAACCGACGATCACCATCCGGCCAGGATTTCCCGTCCGGGTGATGGTGACCCACGATCTCGTGCTCGAACCCTACCGCTCGTGAGAATCAGTTATGGCTAAACTCAAACTCAGTGCTATCGCGGACGACAAGCCCGTCAGGCTGAGCGTGGAGCTGTCCGCGACCATTCACCGCGACCTTGTCGCCTACAGTCAAGTGCTCTCTCGCGAGACTGGCCAAAGCCCGGTTGAGCCCGCAAAGTTGATCGGCCCGATGCTAGATCGTTTCATGGCGACCGACCGTGCATTCGCGAGGGTCCGGAAAACGCTCGGGACAGTATGACGAATATCCTTGATCTCCGCTTCAGATGCGCTTTCGCGAGACTGTGGACTCCGTCCGCGCAACTGTCGATTAATGTCCTCACATCAGGTCTCCGGCCTTGCTCTCGCGGTTCCGGGCGAATTTTCGCAGTTCAGCAATGAACTTCGCCTTTACTGGCTTGTCATTCTCTTCGAGCCAGGCAGCAACTACTGTCACTTTCGCGTCCGGCTCCTTGATAGGGCGAAATCCAACGCCAGGATAAACGACGCACGCAGTGCTTCCCGGAACCACCGAGAGCCCATACCCCGCGGCGACGAGGCCCAGAAGCGTGTCGCGAGAGACGAGGTGCGGCACGATTTGCATGTCATCTGGCATCCGGCGGGCGAGCTCTTTGTAGGCCTGCGGAGGGCTGGTCCAGCCGCGGATGATCACAGTCTCATGTTGAAAATGGCTCCACATAATAAACTGTCGGCTGGCAAGAGGATGATTCATCGGCAACGCTACATGGAGACACTCGGGCCAAAGGGCCATCGACCTGACTCCAGGGCTGTGAAGAAGATCCGCGTAGCCAACGGCAACGTCGACGCCGCGCTCGTGAAGCGCGAGGACCAAGCCGGCGTCATCACTTTCAACGCAATGAAGTTCGACGTCCGGCACTTCCTGCCGATAACGATTGATAAATTTCTGGAACGGGCCCGAGAGAATAGATGGCGCAACACCAAGGCATAATTCACCTAGTTCTGCTCGACCAGCTTGGGCGGCGCGAGTAACGGCCCGTTCGAAATCAAACATAAACCGCTGGGTGCGACTAAGGAATTGTCGTCCAGCTACCGTTAATCGAATCCCTTTGCGGTGCCGTTCGAAGAGAGACACTCCAAGGTCGTCTTCTAGCTGGCGTACCCGGCGACTGAGCGTGGACGCGTGGACCCCAGCTGCTCCCGCAGCGTGCGTGTAGTTCTGATGCTCGGCGGCAGCAAGGAAGTAACGGAGGTGATGGAGGTTAACCTCGCTACCGACGGGCATTGTCTTTTTTTCGTGTCTTGATGTCTTGTTCCGCAAACCACTCGGCCCGTGATTGATATCGATGTTTGCAGTGCCGATGCACTGAACGGCTCGTCATGGGCCTCCCTTTTTCGGAAGCGCAGCCTACCTGCTCATCGTGCGGGGGATTGGGCCGCGCAACGCCTACGTGGACGTCGCACGGCTCCAATGCTGAGAGTTCACTAGCCAAACTATTCGTGCATCCCGTCGTCTTGGCGAGAAATTGGCCACATTCGTCGGATTGGCGATTTAAGTCGCTTACCTACTACTCCGGAATGGCCAAGAGTCCCCGCTGACGTCGCTACGCCAGGTACTTCTTCAATGGCTCCCAATATTGTCTGGGCCACCCGCCGTTGGCTTCCTCGCCGTTCAGATGCGCCCGCATCTCCTTCGGAAAGCCCACATGGTCCATGACCAGATGCGTTTCCGAACCTTGCTGCCGCAGCTCGAATTTCACAATCGAATAAAGCCCCTCTGGCCACATCTTGACGCGCCATGCCTGGACAATTCGCTGGTTGGGGACGAGCTCAATATTTCGTCCCGTGATGACCCCACCAAAACACGAAAAGGCACCGCCAGGATCGCGGCTGATCTCCGCTGGCGCGCCGCCGCTGAATTCGCTGAACTGCTTGGAGTCCAGGAGCGCGTCATACACGCGCTTCGGACTGGTTTTGAATATGACTTCTTGCTGAATTGCGTTGTCCATTGAGAACCTCTTGGTTTGTTACTCTCACAAGTCCGTTCACAGGCGCGAGACCGGGCACCACCGCGCCCCACTCCCGACTCGGCGGCGTCAACCGACGGGTCGCCACTTGAGCGGCGCGACAAAAGATGATCAACATAATCTTTTGATGTTGCTATAGCGTCACGGTTGACGCTCGGACTCAGGCCCTAACGTCGCCGCCATCTCGGACGGAGGAAGTATTGCCCTACTCGCCTAACCATCGCCTGAAGACCAGAGCCAGAATCGTTGTTAGCGCTCGCAAGCTATTCAACCGGTTTGGATTTGATGGTGTCTCGATCCAACAAATCATGATCGACGCCGGCCTCACCCACGGAGGCTTTTACAGACACTTCGCGAGCAAGAGTGATTTATACGCGGAGGTGATGCAGTGCTTCTTCACCGACCCGAAATGGAACAACAGCTGGGAAGGCGTGCACATCGACCTTACGGCCGCCGATGCCGGAGCGCAGATCGTCCGCGCATACTTGTCCCAGCAACATCTGAACGAAGTCGAAAATTGTTGTCCAATGGTCGCGCTACCTAGCGACGTTGCGCGCAGCAACGAGAACGCCAAGCGAGCTTTTCAAGCGGTCTTCGAAGCGATGGTCGTGTTGCTTCAACGCAGCTCCGCTGCCAACGGCCGCGCCCCCCGGACGTCGGCGCTAGCGATCGCTGCGTTGTGCGTAGGTGGCATGGTCGTCGCCCGCGCCAGCGAGGGGCGCGCCTTAGCCAACGAGTTGCGCAATGCTGCGATGGAGGTCGCGCTTGAGCTTGGTGGCTGGGATGACAAAGCGAATTCCAGGCCTGCACAATCGAGGCGTCGCGGTTCAAAGGATATCGTTGAAGCTAGCCGGGGGGCGAAGTTTAAACCTAAATGCGCGATATGAATAAGCGCACCACGAAAGATGCGAACAATGCTTTACACGATTGTAACCTCCAAAAGGTGAAATTTGTGGCCGGCATTACTTACGACGGTACCCGTGACGCCCGCGCTTGACGGCGCGGCGCGTCGGCGGGGAGCGACGACCGAGGATGGAGATGCGGCATGAACTGGCCTGACCTGACAATCTTCGCGGGCGTTTTCATCTGCCTGGCTGGCGGCGTGCTGACACTTCGCGAGGTAGGGCGACGACAATGGTGGGCGCGCGAGCAGCCTCGCCGGAGGAGCGCTAACTACGTTGAAGGGGTAGGTGTTGTTGCGAGCCAAGCCGTACTCTTCGGCGGCATGCCGGTGACGTGGTTCGGCAACATCGCCGGGCATATAATCAACAAGACGCCGCCCGCGAACCTTTGGCTGTCTCTCCTTTCGGGCGCGGCGGTCTTTCTGGTCTTCGGCGTTCAACTGGGACGTCTGGCCATGCGCTGGCAGGTGCGGCGCCTCCTAGTAGAACTCGATACGGAGAGCGGCGAGATCAGGTCGCGCTCATGAGCAGCACTCCCCCTGACCTATTATAGCGACATAGCGCACCTGGGCCCGCCAGTGCGCGGCGAGGCCCAAGGCTTTGGGTGGTTGGCGGACGACCGGGTTAGATGGACTCGCTGAGACGACCCAGGCGGCTCAGGTTGCGCGCGACCCGGGCTTTAGAGAATGCTCGGCTCGCGATTCTAATGTAATCTGAGGCCGCCTCAAGCCGCTTCGAGATGGCGGAGCCCGGCCAGACGCCTTCCACACCATCACCCAAGGCGCGGCGCGGAATAATTAAGCGGCATCGGGAGGGGGCGGCGCCGCCGCTGAAAAGATGTTGTTGAACATCTTTTCTCCGCCTGTTTCCTTCAGAACCGCCGACAGTGACGCTTGAAGTCAAGACCACGTGCTGGCCCACGAGGGGAGAGCGCCTGTGCCTGAGTCCACGCCACCTCTGTCGCGACTTGCAACTCGTCGAGCGCTAATGGGCGGAGCGACCGGTCTAGTCGCCGCAGCAGCGACTAGCGCCAGCGCTGCGCCGACCACGGCGATGGGCGTCCAGCGCGGCATCCCCGAGACGCGACAACGCACGGCGCTGCATCAGGAGGTCTTCTTCGCAGCCTCACAAGCGCGCATCTACGCCGCACTTCTGAGTTCCACAGCCTTTTCCCGCTTCACCGGCATGCCGGCCCAGATCGACCCGCACGTGGGCGGCGCGATCTCGATGTTCGGCGGCCTGATCGTCGGTTGCAACATCGAGCTCATCCCTGGAAAGCGGATTGTCCAGGCCTGGCGCGCTGTCGAAGACTTCCCGTCCGGCGTTTACTCGGTGGTCAAGATGGAGTTCGCGCCGAAGGGTTCGGGAACAATCCTCATGCTGGACCACACGGGCTTCCCCGAGGGGCACTATGACCACCTCTACGAGGGTTGGCCGCCACGATACTGGGATCCGTTGAAGAAATACCTCGCCTCGACGCAATCCGGCACGCTGAGATGACTCGGGCACATTTGCCGCAAGTATTCCGGTCCTCACCGCCGAAACCGTCCTCATCATCTTGTCAGGGGCCACCCTTTATCTGGAGCGAGCTGTTGCTTCTCCGGACGTTGACGCGAAGAATCGAGGAAGCCGCGCCTTCTAGGCTTGGATCGCAACCTTCTTGTCCCTTCGTCCGATTTCTATCCCACGCCCTTCTTCTTGCCTACGCGCGCACCGTCGCGCTTCCATCGATTGACAACGATCGTGTTCAATCTTCTGCCAGCCTAGGAGCGTCAGGAGACAAACGATGGCCGTCTCAACAGAACCTCGCATTAAGCGCACGATCCGGAGACGGCAGTTGCGCGAAATGGTGCCTCTCGCCGACAGCACAATTTACGAAATGGAGCAGCGAGGAGAGTTTCCGCGGCGCTTCGCCCTCTCGCCCCGCTGCGTTGTCTGGGATCTGGCGGAGGTCGAAGCGTGGCTGGCTTCGCGCCGATCAGCTCCAATTGTCCGCGCGCAGTCCCCTGACGTCAGGCAGCGGCGATCGCGCCCTGTTCGAGAGCCGGGTCGGGTTCAAGCAGCGGCATCGAAGGCGGGATGAGTACCGGGACGCGTTTCTTGCCCGCGACCCAGGCGTCGATGATATCCGACCATTCCTGCATCATATGGCGACGCTGCACCTCGTACTCTGCCTTGTTGTAGACTCCGCGTGACGAGCGGCCATCCTCGTGCGCAAGGCACTTTTCGATCCAGTCGCTGTTGAAGCCCAGTTCATTGAGCAGTGTGGATCCCGTCCTTCGGAGATCATGAACCGTGAATGGCTCCAACGGCAATCCTTCCTTCTTCGCCTGCTCGACGACAGCATAGGTGACCCGGTTGAACGTAGCGCGCGACATCGGCGCATCCGCGTCGTAGCGCGACGGCAAAAGGTATCTCGAATTTCCGGCGCAGGTCTTCAGCGCGATCATGATGTCGAGGACCTGGCGTGACAGATAGACGTTGTGCGCTTTCGAGCGCTTCATCCGCTCTTTCGGGATCGTCCAGACGGCGTTCTCGAAATCGACCTCGTCCCAGATCGCGTCCTGCAGCTCGCTCTTGCGCACCATCGTCTGCAGGTAGAGGCGCATGCCGAGCCGAATGGTCGGCAGCGTCGCCACCTTCTCGAGCAGCTTGAGCATGATCCTGATCTCGGTTGGCGAGAGCGACCTATCCTTCGGCACGAAGGTCGCGATCGAAGCGGGCCCTACATCATCGGCCGGGTTGGCGACCTTCTCGCCGTGCAAGATCGCGAAGCCATAGATCTGCTTGAGGATGTCGCGGACGTGGATCGCCGTCGCTGGCGCGCCGCGCTCGACGATTGCGCCACAATGTGCCCGGAGGTCATCCGGTGTGATTTCGGTCAGCAGCCTGGTGCGCCACCTTGGTAGCAGTTCGCGTTCGAAGATTGATCGGCGCATCGCCCGCGTGCTGTCCGCCATCGGAGCCGCGGTCAGCCACTTCTCGCCGAACTCGCCAAAGCTCCTCGCTTCCAGGAGCCGGCGCTTTTCCCGCTGCTTTTCGATCGCCGGCGATCGTCCCTCGCTGATCGCCCGCTTAGCGTCGATGCACAGCTCGCGCGCACGAGCGAGCGACAGCCCGGCCGGGCCGTACTTGCCGAACGTGACGGTCTCGCGCCGTCCATTCATCCGGTAATCCAGCCGAAAAGAGAGGGTGCCCGACGGCTTCACGAGGACATACATGCCGTCCCGGTCCGTCACTTTATAAATTTTCTCTTTTGGTTTCAGATGTTTAAGGGCTGCATCCGTCAGCATTTAGGCCACCTCCTCGAAAAAAGACCGTCAGGCCATTTTCTGGCATTCTCGTGGCAAAATCTCTTTTTCTTACAGTATATTAGCTAGAAAAAAAGACCGTCAGAGGCGCTCAGACCATGACGGTATCGGACGAAATCGGTTTTCGCAATGGGGAGGCGCACCGTCAGGGAGACCGTCAGCAGCGATCTCTGCCGGCCGATAGTCCCCGAACGTCTTTTGCTGATTTTATTTTGTTTATCAGTGTGTTACGGAGGTTTCCGGGATACTGTGGGATAGCCCCGGATGGGCCAAAATCATTCCCACTCGATGGTGCCGGGCGGCTTGGAGGTCACGTCATAGACCACGCGGTTGATGCCGCGGACCTCGTTCACGATGCGAGTGGCGACGCGCGCAAGGAAGGTGTGTTCGAACGGATAGGAATCCGCCGTCATGCCGTCCGAGGACGTCACTGCCCTCAGCGCGCAGACATGTTCATAGGTGCGGTCATCGCCCATGACGCCGACCGTCTTGACCGGCAGCAGCACCGCGAATGCCTGCCAGATCTGATCGTAGAGGCCGCTCTTGCGGATTTCGTCCAGGAAGATCGTGTCCGCTTTGCGCAAGATTTCGAGCTTCTCCGCCGAGACCGCGCCCGGAATGCGAATGGCAAGCCCGGGTCCCGGGAAAGGATGGCGGCCGACGAAACTCTCCGGCAGGCCGAGCTCGCGTCCCAATGCCCGCACCTCGTCCTTGAAGAGATCGCGCAAGGGCTCGACCAGCTTCAGATGCATGCGCTCGGGCAGGCCGCCGACATTGTGGTGGGACTTGATCGTCACCGACGGACCGCCGATGGGGGACATGCTTTCGATCACGTCGGGATAGAGCGTGCCTTGCGCCAGGAATTCGGCGTCGCCGACTTTGCGCGCTTCGGCATCAAACACATCGATGAAGGCCGCGCCGATGATCTTGCGCTTCTTTTCGGGGTCTTCCACGCCTTCAAGGCGCGACAGGAACAACTCGCTCGCGTCGGCATGCACCAGGGGAATGTTGTAGTGGCCCCGGAACAACGAGACCACTTCCGCACCCTCGTCAGCGCGCATCAATCCGGTGTCGACGAAGATGCAGGTGAGCGAATCGCCGATCGCCTCGTGGAGCAGGACGGCCGCGACCGAGGAATCGACCCCGCCCGAGAGACCGCAGATCACGCGGCCCTTTCCAACCTGCGACCGGATGCGCCGGACGGCCTCGGCGCGGAACGCCTTCATGTTCCAGTCGGGCGCGATGCCCGCGACGCGTTGGGTGAAATTGCGCAGAAGCGCGCCGCCCTTTGGCGTGTGCACCACTTCGGGATGGAACATCACGCCGTAGAAGCCGCGCGTCTCGTCGGCGATCACCGCGAAGGGCGCATTCTCGCTTTGGGCGAGCACATGGAAGCCGGGCGGAAGCTCCGTCACGCGATCGCCATGGCTCATCCAGACCGTGTCGCTGCTGCCGAGCGGCCACACACCTTCGAACAGCGGCGATTGACCCGAAACCTCGATCTCGGCGCGCCCGAATTCGCGCTTGTGGTGCGGTTCGACCTTGCCGCCCAATTGGGTGACCATCGCCTGCTGCCCGTAGCAGATGCCGAAGATGGGAACGCCGAGCGTGAAGATGCCCTGGGGCGCGCGGGGAGAGCCCGCGTCGCAAACGCTGGCCGGCCCGCCCGAGAGGATGATGGCGCGCGGGGTGCCCTGCTGAAGCGCCTCTTCGGCCTTGTTGAAGGGCACGACTTCGCAATAGACGCCGCTCTCGCGCACGCGCCGCACGATCAGCTGCGTGACTTGCGAGCCGAAATCGATGACCAGAACCGGAGGCATGGCCGGAACCTAGAGACGGGAAATGCCGCTGTCTATGGTTTGCCGCCCGTATTCAACGCTTTTTCCACCTGCGCCGTTTCCGGGCACTTGGCGCCGCAGGAGCGCAGCAGAATCTCGTGCTGGGCCTGGGCGCCGGCACGGTTGCCGGTGGCGAGATTGAGCAGCGCCAGACCCTGGAGAGCGGGCGCATAGGCCGGCTGCACGTCGAGCGCCAGATTGAAATAGCGCTGGGCCAGCTCCGGCTGCGCGCTGTGAACGAAGAACTCCGCCAGTTTTTCGTAGGGCACCGGGTCGCCGGGGGCATAGATGATGGCCGACTGGTAGAGCTGAATCACGCTGTCCGGATCGCCGTCCTTGACGGCCTGGTCACCGGCTTTGAGGAAATAGGCTTCGTCAAAGAGGTCGGCACTCACCCCGGACGTGGTCGGGGCGGCCGCAAAAGCCGCTGAACCCAGCAAGAGAGCCCCGCATACGAACCCATACAGGCTCCGATTCATCAGCACCTCCGACGCGAAACGGGCCACCGCCCTTTAGCCCGCAACCATGATACAGGCAAAAAAGCCATCGGTGCCAGTCTTCAACGGCGTTGCGGTGAAATACTTACTCATGCCGGGAGGCGGTGCCGTAGCGGTGGCGGAGCGCCAGACCTCCGCGGCATCAAGCGGTTTGCAGACGGCATTGCGGGCGAGGAAAGCCTCGATCACATCCTCGTTTTCGCACGGCAAGAGCGAGCAGGTCGCATAGACGAGCCGGCCGCCGGCTGTGACATGGCGCGCGCCTTCGTCAATGAGCCAGGTCTGAAGCGCGACCAGGGCGCTTAGCCGTTCAGGGTTAAGCCGCCATTTGTTCTCCGGATTGCGCCGCCAGGCGCCCGAGCCGCTGCACGGCGAATCGACCAGCACGATGTCGAACTTGCCGTCGCCCCAGAGCGGTCCGCCGCGTTCGCCGGTGGTTTTGATGATGGTGGCGCCCGCGCGTCTCGCCCGCGGCGCGAGTTGCTTCAGCCGCACGGGATCGCTGTCATGGGCAAGGATCTCCCCCTTGTTCCGCATCTGCGCGGCAAGCGCCAGCGATTTGCCGCCCGCCCCCGCCGCGAGATCGAGCACACGCAATCCCGGCTTCGCATCGCACAGGAGTGCTGCGATCTGCGAGGACTCGTCCTGAAATTCGAAAGCGCCGGTCTGGAAGAACTGCGTCTGCTGGAGCGCGCCCAAGCCCTCGCCGGACGGGATGCGGATGCCGACCGGTGAATAAAGCGAGGCTTGCGCTTTCACACCGAGTGCGTCGAGGCCCACCAGCATATCGTGACGGGAGGCGCGCAACGTATTGACCCGAAGATCGACGGGCGCGCGCCCCTGCATGGCGGCCATCTCGTCGATCAGACAATCGCCGAAGGCGCGGGTGAGCTCGGGCTCCAGCCATTGCGGATATTCGCCAATGACGGGACGGGGCGGAGGCGAGGGCGGCGGGGTCGCCACGATGTGGGCTTCGTCTTGCGTCAGCGGCGACGGGCCATAGGCGCCGGCGGAGAACAGCGTGTGTATTTCATCCGGGGCCGGGTTGTTGCGGATGAGGCTGCCGATGACAAGCGCGCGGGCATCCTCCCCTCCCATGCGCCAAGTGCACCAAGCGCGATGGCGAAGCACCTCGTAGACGCGCTCCGACACGGCGGCGCGATCCTTGGAGCCCATGAAATGACGGGCGCGAAACCAATCGCGCAGCAGGCGATCGGCCGGCATCGCGGTTGCGTTCAGCGCATCCAGAATTTCGATGGCAGCCTGTACGCGCGCAGCCGGTGTCATGGGGTGGAATGCTGAGCGAGTCGCCGGCGGCGGCCCGCATCCCCCCCCTCCCCCCCGGAATCGGAGACACATCGACGCGAAATGGAGGGTTTCCCTGAAGAAAGGCGGGGATGAAGCAATCCTATAAGGGGCGAATAAAGGTGCGATTGGGTGCAATAAAGGTGCAATTCCGTGCGTATGGTTGCGCGCTCCTTGGTCTGGCCTCCGACCATTATATGGTGCCGTTGCGGGTCTGATGCATTGCCTCGCGCGTTTGCGCCGGACTTGCATCGCAACGATTCTCTCGGCCGCTTGCCGACAATAATTTCCAGAATACAACAATAATAAAACGGCGTTATTGAAAATAAAACTGACATGAATGGAACAAATTCGAAACAAGATAAAAATATAGAAGCGATATGATATTGAATGAAAAGGAATATTAGCCACATTACATCTTGTAAATACTCTTGGCGATCCCCACTTCGTTGGAGGCGGAAATTGTTATGCCGCTATTCGAAAGGTTTTTGCCATGACCGACAAAGCCCCAATGCCCGCCGCCGCCACGCCCCCGAAACATGCTCCGGCGCCGGCCGCAATGCCTGCCGCCGCCAAGCCAGCGCATACCCAGCCTGCGCCTGCCGTCGCTCCTGCGACGAAGGTGTAACAGGCCGGAACGGGGAAGTGAGCGTTGCGTAACACTTCCCCGTGCGCCTGACTCGCCGTTGACGAATTACAAATAACACCTACGCGCGCAAATACAGCACATCATTCTTTCGATGTGTCACAACGAACATCGTGGCGCCAAAAGGCGCAGACCAAGGAGAACATCGTGAAACGACTCTTATGCGCAACTCTTGCGCTCACTTTGCTCGGCAGTGCGGGTGCCGTCATGGCCCAGCCCGACGATCGCAATCGTGCCGACCACGGCGACAATCGAAACCAGCAGGATCGCAACGACCGCGGCGATCAGGGCCGGAATGACAGAGGCAACCAGGATCGGCGTGATGAACCCAGCCGTTCGGCCAATCCGCGATTTTCGCGCGGAGACCGCCTGCCAGACCAATACCGGCAGAACCAGTATGTCGCCAACGATTGGCAGCAGCACGGGCTCAGACGGCCGCCCCGCGGCTATCACTGGGTCCGCAACGACAACAACGATTTCTTCCTCGCCGCGATCGCGACCGGGATCATTGCCGATGTCGCCTACCGGGACGACCGTGACCAGATGTGGCGCCAACGCTATGCCGGCACGTCCACCTATAATGACGACGCCTATTACCGGGACTGCCGCAGCGCACCCGATCCCGCGGGCATCTTCGCGGGAGCCGTGATCGGCGGGCTCCTCGGGAACGCCATCGGAAGGGGTGACGGACGCGGCGGCGCGACGGTTGCGGGCGTGATTGCCGGCGGGGCCGTGGGCGCGGCACTGACGAACAATCTGAGCTGCGAAGACCGCAGCTATGCGTACAAGACCTATGCCGACGGTTTCAATTCCGGCCGGCCCAATTCGACCTATAAATGGCAGAACCCTCACGACGACCACCGCGGCGAGTTCCGCGTCGGCACCTATTACAACGATCCGGCCGGCTTCCGCTGCGCCAATTACACACAAAGCATCTATGTTCAGGGACGGCCGCAACAAGCCAGCGGCAAAGCCTGCCGCCAGCCTGACGGCACCTGGGCGATCATCAGTTGAAGATCGGGCGCTGAGCCAAAGTGCCGGAAACGGCCGGGCTGCGGCCTCGTGCGCCGCAAGGCGTGCGGGGCCGCAGCACTTATCGTCAGTATACTGACAGATAGTCCGTACAGGCGCGTTTGGGCAATTTTGTGGCAGCATCGCCGCAATGATGCCTTGCCGTTCTCGGAAACCCGACAAAGGAGGGCGCGTATTCTTCCACGATCACACACGCGGGAGAAAAACGCGATGATGGACGATTTTCGCCAAACCTATACGCCTGTGGCGCAAACAGGAAAGAATACCAAGATCGCCGCCGCGGTTGCCGTGGTAATCGCCTTCGGCGCAATCGGCGCGGTCGCTTATGAATCGGGAAATTGGAATTCGCAAACCCGCGTGGCGGTGGCCAACCAGGTGCCGGCGGCCGCGCCCCCCGTCAGCGCTGCGCCGGATGTAACGCCGCCGCAATCGGCCGCCGACATACCGCCGCCGGCGCCCGTGGAAAGCACCGCGGCGCCCACTCCGCCGCCCACTTCCGCACCGCCAAAGGTCGCCGCCGCACCGAAGCCGGCCGCAGCACCTCCGGTCCGCGTCGCGCGCGCGCCCGAGCCGCAAACAACTCCGGCTGTGCAGCCGCCGGCCGCTCTCTACCAACCCCCGGCACCGCCGGCGCCGGACGTTGCAGCCCCGGCTGTAACGTCTCCGGAACCTGCCGTTCCGGAGACCGCCGTTGCACCGCCGGCCGCGCCGGAAGCGACAGCGCCCGCCGAGCCCGCACAGCCGGCGGAAACGGCGCCGCCCCAATAGCGCCAACTACGTCTGTGTACTGATTAAGTGTAAGTCGAGACGGCGCTCCCGCGGCAATTGCGGGGGCGCCTTCTGTTAAATTGATTGAGCGATGCCGCTATTCCGAGCGGGGGTAGTTCGGGCTTTCGCGCGTGACCACCACGCCGTGAACGTGGCTTTCGTTGATGCCCGCATTGGTGATGCGCACGAATTCCGCCTTTTCGTGGAAATCGGCGATGGTCGCGCAGCCGGTGTAGCCCATCGCGGCGCGCAAGCCGCCGATGATCTGGTGCACCACGGCGCCCGCCGGGCCCTTATAGGGCACCTGGCCCTCGATGCCTTCGGGCACGAGCTTCAGGGTGTCCTTGACCTCGGCCTGGAAATAGCGGTCGGCCGAGCCCCGCGCCATGGCGCCCAAGCTCCCCATGCCGCGATAGCCCTTGTAGGAGCGGCCCTGGAACAGGAACACCTCGCCCGGGCTCTCGTCGGTGCCGGCGAGCAATTGCCCGACCATGGCGACGTCGGCGCCCGCAGCGATGGCCTTGGCAAGATCGCCGGAATATTTGATGCCGCCATCGGCAATCACCGGAATGCCGGACTTCTTCGCCTCGCGGGCCGCATCCATCACCGCGGTCAGTTGCGGCACGCCGACGCCCGCCACGATTCGCGTGGTGCAGATCGAGCCCGGTCCGATGCCCACCTTGATCGCGTCGGCGCCCGCATCGATCAACGCTCGCGCGCCATCGCCGGTCGCCACATTGCCGGCCACGACTTGCGCGTAATTGCTTTCGCGCTTGATGCGGGTGACCGTATCCAGGACGCCCTTGGAATGGCCGTGCGCGGTATCGACCACGATGACGTCGCATTCGGCTTCCAGGAGGCTCAGCGCGCGCCGGACCCCGTCATCGCCGGTGCTGGTCGCCCCGGCGACGCGCAGCCGCCCGCGCTCGTCCTTGCAGGCGTTGGGAAATTTCTGGGCCTTTTCGATGTCCTTGACGGTGATCAAGCCGACACAGCGGTAATCGGCGTCCACCACCAAAAGTTTCTCGATGCGGCGCTGATGCAGAAGCTGCTTGGCCTCCTCCATCGGCACGTTTTCGCGCACGGTTACGAGCCGCTCCTTGGTCATCAGCTCACGCACGGGCTGGCGGCGGTCCTTGGCGAAGCGGACGTCGCGATTGGTGAGGATGCCCACCAGCTTGCCGGGGCGGCCATTGCCCTCCACCACGGGAATCCCGGAAATGCGGTTGCGCTCCATCAGCTTCAGCGCGTCGTCCAGCGTCGCGTCGGGGCTGATGGTCAGCGGGTTCACAACCATGCCGGATTCGAACTTCTTCACCTGGCGGACCTGATCGGCCTGCTCTTCGGGCTGGAGATTGCGGTGGATCACGCCCATGCCGCCCGCCTGCGCCATCGCAATGGCGAGGGCAGCCTCGGTCACCGTGTCCATGGCGGCCGAAATCAGCGGAATACCGAGCTCGATGGTCTTGGTCAGCCGAGTCCGCGTATCGACCTGTCCCGGCAGCACGGTAGAGCCGGCGGGGACCAGCAGAACGTCGTCGAACGTCAGCGCTTCGCGGATTGTCAAAGGTTGGTCTTGGGACTCGGCCTTTTCAAGGCAAAGGGCCTAACATCGCGAACGCGTCTTCGCAAGAGCACAAGCGCAAGCCGCAGGCAGGCGAGGCCCTCCTACCAAGGACCTCGCGCTGCGAGCATCGTCTCAGATCATCGCGAAGGGGCGGTAATGGGTGTCGATTTCGCCCATGCGCTTGCGGTCGGACCAATCCCAGGTCTCGTCATTGCGATAGCGGGGAGCACTTTCAAGCTGCTCGCGCGTAACGCTCACGCGGTAGCCGCCCAGGGTCTCGTCATATTTCAGCGTCGACCAGGGCAGCGGATAATGATCGGTGCCCATGCCGAGGAAGCCGCCGAAGCTCAGCACTGCGTAGCTGACCTTGCCGCCGATCTTGTCGATCATGAGATTTTCGATCGTGCCGATCTTGTCGTTGTCCTTGCCGTAGACGGACGTGCCTTCGACCTTGTCGCTCGCGATCAAGGTAGCGGTTTCATTCCGCGGAACGTCTTTGCCGCGGCCGGTGCCCGTGTAAGTGGTAGCCATGCTTATCTCCTTGGTCTCCCGGTGTGCTCGAATCAGCCCCGGGGTGTGCCCGAAGAACGTGCGCCGAGACGGCTCGGTTCCGGGCGTTTGCCAGGGAACGGGAATGTCACATATAGCCGGAGGGACAATCGCCATAGCCGAGCCGGATTATGGACGAGAGAGCATCATCTTCCGATTGGATCCGCGGGCCCGCGAGCCACGCCGGCTGCCGAAGATTTATTTTTCGCCCCTGTAACCCAGTGCCACCAAATAAAGCTCGACGGACTCCGCGCGGGAGGCGGGCGGCTTGACGTGGCGAACCTCGCGGAAGGATTTCTTCAGCCGTCCCAGCAGTTCGGGCGCGGCTCCCCCCTGAAACACCTTGCCCACGAACGCGCCGCCGGGCTTCAGCACCTCTTCCGCGAGATAGAGTGCGGCTTCGCAGAGTGCGGTGGTGCGCAAATGATCCGTCGCGCGATGGCCCGTGGTCGGTGCGGCCATGTCCGAGAGCACGGCGTCGGCGGGTCCGCCCAGAGCGGCGCGGAGGGCAGCCGGCGCGTCTGCATCCATCATGTCCAGTTTCAGCACATGGACACCGGGGATCGGTTCCATCTCGAGGATGTCGGCGGCAAGCACGCTCCCCTTCGGGCCGATGCGGGCGCGCGCGACCTGGCTCCAGCCGCCGGGTGCTGCCCCGAGATCGAGCACGCGGGCGCCTTGCTTCAGCACATGGAATTTGTCGTCAAGCTCGATCAGCTTGAAAGCGGCGCGCGAGCGGTAGCCCTTGGCCTTGGCCTCGGCGACATAGGGATCGTTGAGCTGGCGCGCGAGCCAGCGCGTCGAGGACGCCTTCAGCCCCTTCGAGCGGACGCGCACGCGCAAGCCGCGGCCGGCGCCTGGGTTCGGTGGTGGCACCTAGTGTCCCGATTCCGAAATTCGCATCATCTCTATATAGTGTCCTCGGCGGATTTCGGAACCACGGCACTAGTCCCCCACTCCTACCGCCTGCCCGCCTGGTGCTTCCGATTCCCGCAGAAGCGCGATCAGCAGTCCTTCGCGAAGTCCGCGGTCGGCGACCCGAAGCGTGGCGCAGGGCCAGTTCTCCATGATCGCGGCAAGTATCGCACAGCCGGGAAGGATGAGGTCGGCCCGGTCGAACCCGATGCACGGAATGGCGGCGCGGTCGGAAAAATCGCGCGTCACGATGCGGTCGGTGATGCCGAGTATGTCGTCGCGCCGAAGCCACTGGCCGTCGATGCGGCTTCGCTCGTAGCGCATCAATCCGAGCTTGATGCCGGCAAGCGTCGTCAGCGTGCCCGAGGTGCCCAGGAGATGATAACGCCCGGTATCGAAGGTATCCGGCCCGAGGTCGCCTTTCATGGCGGCGAACATCGTGTCTACCTCACCGCGCATGGCGCCATAGCTCGACGCCAGGAGTTCCCTGCCGCCGTGGCGCTCGGCGAGCTTGACCACGCCCACGGGGGCCGAACTCCAGGCCACGATCTCGTTGCTGCTCGAGCCGTTCGCTCCGTCGCGGCGCACCAGGATCAACTCGGTCGAACCGCCGCCGATGTCGAAAATAAGTGCGCCGTCGAAATCGCGCCCGATCAATTGCAGACAGCCGGCCGCAGCGAGGCGGGCTTCCTCTTCCGGCGTCACGATCTGGAGATGGATGCCGGCCTCGGTTTCGGCGCGCCTCACCAGTTCCTGCGCGTTGGCCGCCTTGCGGCAGGCTTCGGTCGCGATGGCCTTCACATGCGTGACGTGCCGCCGTTTCAGGCGGGCCGCGCAGACCTTGAGCGCGGCGATGGTACGGTCGAGCGCCGCCGGCGTGATGGCACCGGTCCGCTCAAGGCCTTCGCCGAGGCGCACATTAGCCGTGTAGGAATCGATCACGCGCGGGATGCTCGCCGACGCATCGCCGTTAAGGCGCCGTTCCGGCACTGCGATGAGCAGACGGCAGGCATTGGTGCCGACATCGATGGCGCCCAGCACCGGAACGTCATTGGATTGCGCGCGCCCGTTCTGCCCTCCCCGCCGGTGGCGGTAATAGGGATGGCGTCTCTTTCCGGCACGCGCCACGGCCAGCACGGTGGCTTTCTCCTTTCCCCAAGCTTCGCGCGTCGGCGGCATTCGCGCAACCCGCTTCATGCGACATGACCAATCGTCCATGTCGGTCCTCGATTGCCGGTGGCGTGGGCTTCTGTATAATTTTCGTCCAGGCTGAAGAACGGAGTTAAGCATGCGCGGGAATATCGGGATGGCGCTGGCTGCGTTGCTGGCGGGTGCATGCTTCTCCCTGGTCGGTCCCGCCTCCGGTCAGGCGGCAACCGCCGCTGCGCGGGCGCCCGCGCTCTCACCCCTCCCCGCGCCTTCGCCGACCGCGCCGCTGGAGGTGGACGTGGCCCTGGTGCTTGCCATCGACGCGTCGGGCAGCATCGATCACGACGAGGCGGAATTGCAGCGCAAGGGCATCGCCGAGGCGATCCTGAGCAAGGAGGTCCAGGATGCGATCCGGTCGGGCTCGCTCGGGCGCATCGGCATCGCGGCGATCTATTTCTCCAGCCGCCAATTCGGCGTGATGAGCGTGCCGGTCAACTGGATGATCGTCAGAGACCAGAAGAGCGCGGAAGACTTCGTGCGCACGCTGATCTCAGCCCCGCGCCAATCGGCGCGCGGCACCTCGATCTCGGACGCGCTGGAGCTTTCGAAGCGCATGCTGGAAAAAGGCCCCTACCGCTCGGCCAAGATGGTGGTGGATGTGTCGGGCGACGGCGCGAACAATGCCGGTCGGCGCGTCATGGAAGTGCGCGACGAGCTGCTCGCCAAGAGCATCACCATCAACGGGCTTCCCATCATCGACGAATCGACCCAGCAGGATCTCGACAAATATTACGAGGGTTGCGTGATCGGCGGGCCGGGGTCGTTCGTCATCGTCGCCAAGGGATTTGTCGATTTCGAGCGCGCCATGCGCAGGAAGCTGATTCTGGAGATTTCGGGTTTGACGCCCGAACAGGAGCCAGGCGCCAATCCGCTGTTGAAGAGAGTGGCCGCGGCAGGCCCGGGTGCACCTGCGCGCCCGGCTCCGCGCGGGGGCTACGTCGCCAATCATCCTCCCTATGAGGGCGGCTGCGATTTCCCGATGTTCGGCGGCTTCGGCGGCTACAATTTCAACAATCTGCCGCTGCCCGGCCGCTGAAGGACAGCACCGGCGAAACCAGTGTTTGAGCGGCGCTGCGATTCATGATGGCGGGCGGCCTTTTCCGTGCCCGCGCCGCATATGCCAGGGAGGCTGCCGATTCTCGTCGTCGATACCCAAGTCCATATCTGGGCCGCGAACACACCCGAACGTCCCTGGGGCGAAGGGATGGAGAGCCGCGCCCATCTTCCGGTGCCGCTGAGCCATCCGAAACTGCTGACGCTGATGGACGAAGCGGGCGTGGATCGCGCGATCCTGGTGCCGCCTTCGCTCGATCGGGACCGCAACGATCTGTGCCTTGCAGCGGCCGCGGAACATCCGGACCGCTTCGCCGTGATGGGGCGCATTTTCCTCGACCGGCCCGATGCGCCCGCGAAGCTCGAAGCGATGGCCGGGCAGAAACACATGCTGGGCGTGCGGCTGACTTTTCACCGCGACAATGACCGCCCGCTGCTGACCAACGGTCAGGCAGATTGGTTCTGGCCCGCCGCCGAGAGACTGGGCGTGAAGGTGGCGCTGCATGCGCCCGAGCGGCTCGGCGTCGTGGCGGAGATCGCAGCCCGCCACCCCGGGCTGAAGCTTACGGTGGATCACATGGGCTTATCGCGCGAGGCCATGGACGAGCACGCCGGCGCAGCCGCGGACCGGCTTCTCAAGCTCGCGCGCTATCCGAATGTCTCCGTCAAGGTGTCGGCGCTGCCCTGCAATTCGAGCGAGGCCTACCCGTTCCGCAATCTGCACGAACCGCTCAGCCGCGTGATCGAGGGTTTCGGGCCCAGGCGCTGCTTCTGGGGCAGCGACTTTTCTCGGCTGCCCGCAACATGTTCGTACCGCCAAGCCGTGACGATGTTCACCGAAGAGCTGGATTTCCTCAAGCCGCCCGATCTCGATTGGGTGATGGGCAGGGGCGCGCTCGAATGGTTCGGCTGGTCCTGACGCCGACGCATACGCCGGGCCGGATGGGAGTCCGGTCCGGCGTCCTTTGCTTGCGATTCAGTTCAGGCCTTTAGCCTCTTGGCCGCTCATCCTCTGGGAATGAATCGCGGCGTTCCGTAAGAGGGGCCGAGATCGGCCGCGACATCCACACTGCCGCGATAGCGATCGAGGGGCCGGCAATCGAAGTCGAGCCGCTCCACTCTGCGGTCGCGGCCGGGAAGATCGATGTTCACCGTTTCGCCTCTGCGGATCATGCCGCTGAAGATTTCGCGGATGCCGCCATCGCCGAACATGGCCCTCACACTTTCGCAGCTCATGTCGGCGTCGTGCGCGGTCAGCGCCACGCCGTCGCCGCGGAAGCTGGCGTAGGTCGAGTCATGCCGGTCGCGCACGGAAAAATCCACCGAGCCCACCCGTTCGAAATCGGCAAATGCCGGGACCGCCAAGCCGCCGGCAAGAAGGGCGGCGCTGAGAAGGGTTGCAGAAAGTCTCATGGTCAAGCTCCTCTCTACTGAGGGTTCGCAAGAGACAACGAGCGGAGAAGAGAGGCGTTTCCGGCCTTGGAACCACGCTCCCGAATTCGTGTGTCCCGCCCCGGCGGAGCTTTGCCCGCCCAAGCCCAGGCATCGGAATCGTTCCATGCTATAAGCGGCGTTGAAATAGAGGGCCCCTGCATGCGCCGCCTGTTGAGCCGTACACTGACGATTGCCGCGCTTGCGCTCGCCGGTTGCGGCAGAGAGGCCGCGAACGCGCCGAGCGCTCCGGCGGCGCAAGCAGCCGCGCCGAGCGCGGGCACGCCGGCCGATGCGAAGGCGGATCCGGCGCCGCTCGCCATTGCCGCCATCTTCGACGAAGGGGGCGCCTTCTCCGAAGGGCTCGCTCCGGTGCGCGTCGGCGCGCGGTTCGGCTACATCGACAAGCAGGGAAAAATCGCGATCGAGCCGCAATTCGATTTCGCGGGCGCCTTTTCCGAAGGATTGGCCGCGGCCGGTGCCGGACCAAAGACCGGCTACATCGACAAACAGGGCATGTTCGTGCTTCTGCCCAAACTCGAAATCGTCGATCTGTTCGCGTTTTCCGAAGGCCTCGCGCCGGTTCGCATCGGCGAATATCTGACCGGCAAATGGGGCTATATCGACAAGCAGGGCAAGCTCGCCATCAAACCGCAATTCGACCGCGCCGGATCGTTCTCCGATGGGCTGGCCGTCGTCAGCGTCGGCGACAAATACGGCTATATCGGCAAGGACGGCAAATTCGCGATTCCACTGCAGTTCGCCTCCGCGAGCTCGTTCTCGGAGGGGCTTGCGTCGGTGCGCCAGGGCGATTTCGTTACCGGCAAGGACGGCTATATCGACAAAAGCGGAAAGTTGGTCATCGCGCCCGCGTTCGAAGCCGCCTTCCCGTTCCACGACGGGCTTGCCGAAATCCAGTTGGGCGGCAAATACGGCTATATCGGCAAGGACGGGAAGATCGTCATCCCGCCCAATTTCGATTTTGCGGATTCGTTTTCCGGCGGGCTTGCGGCGGTGCGCATGGGCGACGCGGAAACCGGCAAATACGGCTATATCGGCAAGGACGGAAAAATCGCGATCCCGCCGCGCTACGATTTCGCGGATCTGTTCTCGGCTTCGGACGGGCTCGCGGCGGTGCGCATCGGCGACGAGAAGAACGGGAAATTCGGCTATATCGCGCGATAATCTGCCTCAACCCATGGTTGAAACTCCCGCCATGCTATAGTATCTAATGTTGGTGCCGATTCGCGCTCAAGCGCGGATGCCGTTTCGAGTTCACGCCCGACGAGCCTCGACGATGCGGACCTACCGCTTTGATCTCAAGCATAAGGGCGTCGTGGTCCGCACCACGCGCAAATTCCCCGACGATATCGATGCGATGGGGACCGCCCAATTGCTGTCGCAGCATTACGATGTCGAGGTCTGGGACGACGACGAGATGCTGATAGGAAGCCTGAAGAACAGCAGCGAGTGAACGCGCGAGCGGCCGGCTTCCCGCAGGCGAAAAACCATAGATGCGCGGTTAAGGATGCACGCCAGCGTTTGCGCCGTAGGTGGGCAAACGCTGGCTGGCTTCCGCGAATACAGTTCGAACCGGGCGGTTCCGGTACGTCAATGGAACAAGTAATCGGCGGCAGTCAGAGCGGGGCTGCCGAGGATGTGGATGGTTTCGTTGGTGAGGGTGACACCGTCATGGATTGTGTATGAGTCGCCGCCCGCGAAGGTGAACGTCGACCCCGCGCCATAGCCGAAAAAGTCCAGATGATCGCCCGCCGGCGCACCCGGACCATCGAAGGTGGCGACTGTATCTCCGGCCGCCTCGCCTTTGTGGAATACAAAAGAATCGTTCCCCCCTCCGCCCGTCAGCAAATCGCTGCCCGCGCCGCCGTCGAGCGAGTCGGCTCCCCCATTGCCGTTGAGCGTATCGTTACCGCCGAGCCCCATGAGATTGTTGGCCCCTCCATTGCCTGTGATCGTATTGGCGAGGGCATTGCCGGTGCCGCTGATGCCGGCGGCTCCGGTCAAAGTCAGGTTCTCGACATTGGCTCCCAGGGTGAAGGCGACCGAGGCGTTGACGAGGTCCGTGCCCGCGCTGGCGTTCTCGACCGCCTGGTCGCCGGCATTGTCCACGGTGTAGGTGTCGTTGCCCAGACCGCCGTTCATCGTGTCCGCACCCGCGCCGCCGTTGAGCGTATCGTTGCCCCCGAGCCCGCTGAGGTTATTGGCCGCCGCGTTGCCGGTGATGACGTTGTCGAGGGCATTGCCGGTGCCACTGTTGGCCCCAGCTCCCGTCAAAGTCAGGTTCTCGACGTTGGCTCCCAAGGTAAAGGAGACCGAGGCGTTGACGAGGTCCGTGCCCGCGCTGGCATTCTCGTTCGCCTGGTCGCCGGCATTGTCGACCGTGTAGGTATCATCGCCCAGGCCGCCATTCATCGTGTCGGCACCCGCGCCGCCGCCAAGCGTATCGTTGCCGTCAAGCCCGGTGAGGATGTTGGCCGCTGCATTGCCGGTGATCAGATTGCCCAGAGCATTGCCGGTGCCGTTGATGGAAGCGGCTCCCGTCAACGTCAGGTTCTCGACATTGGCTCCCAATGTGAAGGAGATCGAGGCGTTGACGAGGTCCGTGCCCTCGCCGGGATTTTCATTCGCCTGGTCCCCGGCATTGTCCACCGTGTAGGTGTCGTTCCCCAGACCGCCAATCATGGTGTCGGCACCCGCGCCGCCGCCAAGCGTGTCGTTGCCGTCAAGCCCGGTGAGGATATTGGCCGCCGCGTTGCCGGTGATCGCGTTGTTGAGGGTGTTGCCGGTGCCGTTGATAGCCGCAGCGCCGGTCAATGTGAGGTTCTCGACATTGGCTCCCAAGGTAAAGGAGACCGAGGCATTGACGAGGTCCGTGCCCTCGCCGGGATTCTCGTTCGCCTGGTCGCTGACATTGTCCACGATGTAGGTGTCGTTACCCAGACCGCCGTACATCGTGTCGGCACCCGCACCGCCGCCAAGCGTATCGTTGCCGTCAAGCCCGGTGAGAATGTTGGCCGCGGCATTGCCTGTGATCACGTTGTTGAGGCTGTTGCCGGTGCCGTTGATGGAAGCGGCTCCCGTCAACGTCAGGTTCTCGACATTGGCTCCCAAGGTAAAGGAGACCGAGGCGTTGACGAGATCTGTGCCCTCGGCGGGATTCTCGTTCGCCTGGTCCCCGGCATTGTCCACCGTGTAGGTATCGTTGCCCACACCGCCGTACATCGTGTCGGCGCCTGCACCCCCATTGAGCGTATCGTTGCCGTCAAGCCCGGTGAGGATATTGGCCGCCGCATTGCCGGTGATCGTGTTGGCGAGACTGTTACCGGTGCCATTGATGGAAGCGGCACCGGTCAAAGTCAGCTTCTCGACATTGGCGCCGAGCGTAAAGGAGATCGAGGCGTTGACGGTGTCGGTGCCCTCGCCGGGGTTCTCGATCGCCTGATCGCCGAGAAGGTCCACGATGTAGGTGTCGTTGCCGAGACCGCCCGACATCATGTCGGCGCCGGGGCCGCCATTGAGCGTATCGTTGCCTGCATTGCCGTTGATGGTGTCGTTCCCAATGCCTGCGAAAGGCTGACCGCCCGGCGTGTGCGTGGAATCGATCAAGTCGTTTCCCGCCGTACCGTTGATGGTTACGCCCGGGAACGTCGCGATCAACTCATAGGTGCCGGTATAGGCATTGGCAAAAGCGCCGGCATCGACGAAGTATGTGCCGGTTGTGCTCGGCGTGTATACGATACGGGAATTCAGGTTTCCGCCGCCGTCATCATTCGAGGTGATGAAGGTGCCGGTGCCATCGAACAACTGCATGAAGGGATCCGGCAGGGTTCCGGCCCCGACACTTTGGCCCAGCAGATCGAACGTGTACTGCACGCCCGCCGTCAACGAGGCGGCGAACCAATCATGGTCGCCGGTGAAATCGAGATTGCCCGTGGCCACGCCGCCGAGGGCGACGACGCCTGTGAACGCACCGGTATCGGAGGCGAAATCGTCGGTGTGCACACCCACCGTATAGGTCCCGGTGTTGGACCCGAAAGCCTCTGCCGAGACATAATAGGTGCCGGTGCTTACAGGTGTGTACACAAAGCGTGAATTGAAGCCGGCCCCGGAATCATCGTCCGAGGCGAGCTGCGTGGTGCCGCTACCGTCGTAAAGGCGCATGAGGGAATCGCTCAGCGTGCCGGCCCCGGTCGGCGAACCCTGCTCGTCGAACATATAACGCACGCCCGCAGTCAGCGTGACCGAGAACCAGTCGCGGTCGCCGGCATAATTGATGCTTCCGGTGGCGGTGCCGTTGACCGCAACCGTTCCGGTGAGAGCCCCGGTGTCGGCGGCGAAATCGTCCGTGTGCACGCTTACGGTATAGGTTCCGGTGTTGGCCCCGAAGGCCTCTGCCGAGACATAATAGGTGCCGGTGGTTCCAGGCGTGTAGGACAAACGGGAATTGAAGCCCACGCCGGAATCGTCATCCGTAGCGATCAGCGTGCCGCTGCCGTCGTAAAGCTGCATGTAGGTATCGCTGAGCGTACCGCTGCCGGTCGGCGAGCCCTGCTCGTCGATGAGATATTGCACGCCTGCGGTCAGCGAAACGGCGAACCAATCGTGGTCACCGGCATAATTGATGATCCCGGTGGCGGAGCCGTTGACGGCAACCGATCCTACAACTCCGGTATCGGCAGCATAATCGTCGGTATGCACGCTGACCGTATAGGTCCCGCTGTACGAATCGCCGAACGATCCGGCCGCGACGTAATAGGTGCCGGTGCTTCCCGGCGTATACGACAAGCGGGAATTGAAGCCGACGCCGGAATCGTCGTCCGAGGCGAGCTGCGTGGTGCCGCTGCCGTCGTAAAGGCGCAGGTAGGTATCGCTCAACGTGCCGCTGCCCGTGGGAGAGCCCTGCTCGTCGATGAGATACTGCACACCCGCGAACAACGTAACCGCGAACCAGTCGCGATCGCCGGCAACTTCGAGGTTTCCCGAGGCAGAACTGTTAACCCCAACAGTTCCGGTTGTCGTGTAGTTCTCGACATAGTCGTCGACGCGGTTGAAGCCCAGGGCATCCATTTCCCTGATGTCGGCCGTCGTGAGCGAGTCCAGCGTGCCGCTGTTGTAAAACTCGTTGAACGGATCGACACCGCCCTGCACGCCCCCGTTGAGGAAGTCGCTATAATCGCTGGTCTGACCGAAATCCGCGATGTCGGTTGCGCCTGCATCGATCGAGAAATAGGACGGTGACGCACTGCTGCTGTTCTCCGACCACTGGAAATGTCCGGCGGAGTCGTAGCGATACCAGTCTGCGATAACGGGCGTGGTCCCGGGCGAATAGAATTGGGTTATGCGGCCCATCGCATGGGTAAGCTCATGCAGCGCGACGGGCAGCAGGTTCGTCAAGCTGATGCCCGTTCCGAACGCCGCCGATCCGTCAATGGTGCTGTTATTGCCCAACTGTCCGAGCGCCCTCAATTGGGCATTCGCGACGTAGAAATTATTGGCCCCTCCGGGAAAGGATGAACTGGAATCGGGCAAGGCGTTGTAGGAGTTGAAGTCATCCGTGGTCGTCCGGTCGCCCAGAAGCCAACCTGTTACGGTATTGTAATTCCCGGTCGTTCCGTTGTCGGTGTTGGCATAAGCGCTGCCCGATCCAATAAGAGAACTATCCACCACGTTTCTGAAAGACGCGTAGCCGTAGCGAAGGTTGACCGTGACCGGATCGCTGAAATTCTGTTCGATGATGGCCGCAGCCTCGTGTATCACCGCGTCCCATCCCGCAGGTGCATTCACGTTGTTCGCGTCGGGGATGAGATTGATGTGAAGCCCGGCCGAAGTGTGCGGGGCGTCCTCCGGATTCGAAGATGCCGCCGCCGCATTCTCGGCCTTGGGGGCATCGGGCTCAGCCGCAGGGGGCGACATGGTGGGCTCCACCGCCGCGCTTGGTGCTGTGCCGGTGGCCGGCTGCTTTTCGGTGCCATCCGTGGTGTCGCCCGTGCCGCTTCCGATATTGTCGATGGCGGGCCCGACACTCAAAATGCCCAGCGGGCTGAGGTCGGCGGCATGGTTATCGGTTCCACCGGGCGGGGATGCCGGGCCGGCGTTCGATACCGCGCCCGAACTGTCGATTGCGCTGGTTGTTGCCGCACTCGTGTCGGGGAGCACCGGGCTGGTTTTGGGTACGGAAGGATCAAGGTCGGGATTGGGTCCATTGCCCACGAACGTCGATCCTATCGTCGGGTCGGCATTGCTTGCGGAAGGATCCGGGCCGGGTTTGGGCGCGTTGTCCGAGAACGTCGATAATATCGGATCGCCGGACGAAGCCCCGGCGTTCGAAGCGGCAGCGGGACTGTCGGCTGTGTTGCTTGTTGTATCTCCCGCAGCGGAAGCCGCCGGGTCGTCTCCCGTGGCGGAAGGATCGGAATCGGGATTGGGTGTCGATGCCGCATCGGCACTGGCGAGGATAATGCCCGACAGCAGTGCCGCTTGATTCAAGGCGTCCTCACCGCCTGTCGAGGGATCAGGCGTTTCATCGCTGCTTCCACCTTCATTGCCGGCGCCGCCATCGGCTTGTGAGGGAGAGCTTTCGGTCTTCCTGCCGTCGCCGGTAAGGGGATCATCGGCGGTACCGAGAATACCGTCCTCGCCCGCCTGAGCATCGGATACCGGGATAGGGGCAACGCCGCCGGCCTCGATGTCCGTGGCGGAATTCGTTGCCGTGCTTCCCGGCGCGAATTCTCCTTGATCGGTTACGTCGGCGATTTGACCAAGCATGACCATTACCTCATCTGTGAGATTTGCGAGCAAACTCGTCCGTAATCGTCAAATGTCGTGGAGATTCCGCCCCCAGCCATTCCCCTTACAAAGCACGCGCGGGGAGCATTCCGCCGCGCAATAGTTCCCCGTCCGGGCGAAAGCATCCGCGGATGCTCTCAGCCCAAGCCATCACCGTTCCCAATGGCGTAGAAGTGGTACACATGCCGACAGTCGGTGCCTGCATTTAACAATTGAAATGCACCAACCGGCCGGGCAAACCCACAGCGACAACGCACTTACAACGTCAACTCACTAACCTATTAGTAATTAGCAAACCACGAACGCTTAAAGTTGAACAGGCAACTGCGCTCAAGGAACAAAGCATATCACAAAAAGGCAACAACTTCGGCTCGCACTGTACTAATTCAGACCGACGGCGCCGCGTTTGGAACTCGCCGGCCCTATTTTGTTCAATTAATCAATCGAGGAACTGCGTGGAACTTCGTCCGATCCGGCGGGTGATTCAGTCAGGTGCGGCGGAGTTCAACGAAGAGCGCGGCACGGACGATGCCGTGTGCGCCGGCCGTGCGCCGGCATTTGCGTTTCCACTCGCCAAGACGTTCGCGCGCAAAGCCGGGCTGATCGACGACCGGCGCGCGAGACGTGGGTTCGGGGAAGGTGCGGGGGATGGGGCGCAACGACCCCGAAATCGTAATTTTTGACCTTGGGTGATTCGAGCGAACCGGCAAACCGATTTGCCGAAATCATCTTACCAAGAAAATGGCCGCCCCGAAGGGCGGCCAAGTTTGGGAGGAAACGCCCCGGGAGGGGGGCGCAGCATTGAAGGAGGAGTAAATCAATGCCGCAGTGCAACAATATCTATTGTGCACTGCACAATCAAGCATGTTTCTGCCCTTCGGCCAGGCCGGATAAATTGTCGCAAGTGGCTGTAATTCTTACAATAATTTTCGGATAAGCGACAGTATTGTGCAGCGCGAGCCATATTAGGGTTCTTTTGTTGCGCAAAGCAGTAGCGGCGGAATTGCCGAAACGCCGGCGACAGGGCTTTGGCCCGTGTCCCCCGTCTTCATTCGGAGACGTGATCGCGGATTTTTCTGCCGCTCGGACTTTAATGTTCCAATCCAGTAAGCTGATTTTGCCTCGGCGGGCCTCCGGTGGGAGGAGCGCAGGAAACTGTTGAACCGTCGAAGAAACGCCGAGGCGCCGACCTTTCAATCACCCCAACCCGGGGTCTTGGTTCCGAACGGTCGCTTCGGGAGAAACCGGCCGTCCGCCGGAAGCCGGAAGCAAGGCTCCTTCTTTTATCTCGATCTCGAACTGCCGGAGCAAGAAACGGCAATCGGGAACAATCACGAGAACAGCACCGTGAATTGCGCGCCCCGGTCCTGATCGCCCCGGCCAAACCGGAGCTCACGCCCTCTAGGGAGGCCCCTCAAGCGGCGTGCGCCATTCTGGACCTCGTCAGTACTCATGCCCTCTCCCGTCCAGTTCGAGGGCCCCGCCCTCGCCAAGCAGGGACGCGGCAAGCGCAAATCTGACCAGCGCCGAAAACGACTTCGAGGCGGTTTTCCTCATGATCCCGGCGCGGTGGTTCTCGACGGTGCGTTGATTGATGCCAAGGTCTGCGGCGATGTTCTTGTTGGGGTGGCCGGCGAGAATCAGCTCCATAATCTGATATTCTCGGGGAGACAGACTCTCGACACGTTGCGCCACATTTTCCGGCCCGCCGAACAGGTTGGCCAAAACCATTTGCTTTTGCATCAACTTCTGCTTTTGAAGAAGCAAAGCCTGTTCCCGGGCGAGCGCCTCGCGTAGCTGGGCTTCCGTCCGTCTGTGTTTCGCCAGCTCATATTCGTAGCTGAAGACCGCGCGGCGGTCCCGGCCTCTAAATGGGCGTTCGGAAGGTGAACCGGCCCGGTGCGCCAAATGTCCGCTGCTCATGTCCTCACCCTCTCGTGCCACGACTGCCTGTGTGGATGAAGCTTGCATTGCGCCGGCTACATTGCGTTGACGCAAATCAACTATGTCCGGCATCAGACCTTGCTTTGCCGCTCCTGTTCATTTCGTTGTGCTTGTTTTGAGGACAAATCGGCACCGGCGGCGGCGCCATGCAACGCTGGAGGGTGCTCGACGACATTGCTCCGCGGACGCTTTGGCAGTTCCTGCTCAAGCCTGCCGGCCAGTGTTTCGGATTGGGAGGCGAGTGCAAGATAGCGGCGGCGCCGAGCATCGTCGCGTTCGCGACTGGCGAGTTCGCGAAATTGCACCGAAATATGACGAAGAGTCTGAATATCGCCGATACTGGGCCCCCTATGTTGACACTTGTCCAGACCTCAAGCGCCGGTTTGTGCTGCGCTCCATGGCCTCGGCCTCTTGCGCGAGCCTGGCTGCACAGGAAGCAATGATTTGCCTGATTTTGGGGCCGGGTTCCTTTTTCGCGGCGCCGAAAGCGAGATAACACAACCTACCCAACTAGGCGACCAACAACCCAAGTGCATGGTCATGTGCCTCCCCATCGCTTTCGCTGTCCAAGGCGCCAAGCAGCCGGAATTCCGTCCTTCTGGACGAAATAGCAACGATAATGATGCATGACACCGTAACTCTTATGTCGCAGAACCCGCGGTCCGGGTGTCGTCCATCGTCTCGCCGCCGGGCCTGACACGGGCCACCAGTCCATTCTTCAAGTAAATCTCAACCGTGTGACTTCCGGGAAAGGCGCAAGCGGTTTCCCGGGCCTCCGAGTCGTTGGCGCATTCGCAGTCCGTCTTTCCGACAACTGCACCATCTTGAAAGAGAAAAAAATCATATCGCATCGGGGGTTCCTTGGCCGATCCACACTCAAGGTTCGGAACCCACCCCACCGCGGGTTCCACTATGTCTGCTACCCCACCGACAAGCTTAAGCCCATGCCGGTGGAAAGACTGTGCAAGATTGATCGCATCAGAAGAATTATTTCAGGGCCGTTCCGGACGCCCGTGCGCAAAAAATGAGCACATTCATATTTTGATGTTCGGCCGTTCGTGAAGAACGGCATTCAACAGCGATTTGTGGACTTCGATGTGGTCGTTGTAGTCTATGAAACCCAGTTTTCGAAATTTATTCATGAAGAAGCTGACGCGGGCCCGGGTCGTCCCGATCATCTCCGCAAGCGTTTGCTGGCTGACTTTCTCGATCATCGGCTCCGGCGCGCCTTCCTTGCCATAGTTCGTCAACAGAAGAAGCAGGCGGGCAAGACGCTTCTCGCTCGAATTGAACAATTGGTCCACGAGATCCGCGTCGGCGCGGATCGTCCGATCCAGCAAATGAACCATGAACATCTCGGAGAACGCCGTTTCGCTGTGAATCACCTGGGCAAAAGCTGCCTTGGTTATTCGCACAATCACGGACGCCGACATCGCCGTCACAGTGGATATTCGCCGCTTTTGCTTTGTCAGACAATCTTCTCCGAAGAATGTGTCCGCGCCGAGAATCGCGACGACTGCTTCCTTGCCTTGTTCCGAAACGACGGTGACTTTCACCTTTCCTTTCTGGATATAGAAGACCGCATCGGCGGGGTCGTCTTGCGAAAACACGATTTGGCCCTTGCGATACTCGCTAATGCTGCGGCCCTCGCCAACTTCGGCGAGAAACGCTTTCGGGCTGAATGCGCGTTTAGGTTTGTCGGCCATGACTTGGGTGCCCCCGTACCAACAGACGCCGAGGCAAAAGAGGCAGGGTAGGCCGACGGCTAACCAACAAGCCTCAATTCAGGGCGCCTATCCGATTGTCAAGCTATCGCCTATTTCAACACCATGTCGAGTCAAATGTCCGATACCGGACATTTGTGATTGCCAACGCCTCTCAAAGGAATGCAAATTTAACAAACAATTCGACTGGCGTGTGTCGCAGGCGCAGTATGTACCCTGCGGTGCGCAGAAAAATCGTTCAAACGCGGCAAGAGGAGCGACGGAGATGACCGGCAGCAAGGCTGGGAACCCGCAAGCCAACCGATTGCTGAGTTTGTTGCCCGCGAAGGATTACAAACGGCTTCGCCCCCACCTCGAACCGATTTCCCTGGAATACAGGCAGTCTCTCTACCGTGCTCACAAGCCCGTCGGGTTTGTCTATTTCATCGAGACGGGAGTTGGCTCTCTGGTAAACACCATGGCGAACGGTCAGGCGGCCGAAGTCGGAACCATCGGCAACGAGGGTGGTGGGCCTTCCCCTTGTGTTGGAAGACAGTACGGCGCCCACCAGCGTTTACGTCCAAGTTCCCGGTGCCGGCCTGAGAATGAAAGCAGCGCTGTTCAACAGGGAAATGGCGCGAAGCGCGTCGCTGCGGACGGTAATGCTTCACTATACGCACGCTTTCTTCAATCAGGTGGCACAGTCCGCCGCGTGCAATCAGTTCCATTCCCTGGAACAGCGGTGTTGCCGCTGGCTGTTGATGACGCGCGACCGCATGCAAGCGGATGAGTTTCTGCTCACCCAGGAATTCCTGGCGATGATGTTGGGCGTGCAGCGGACGGGCGTTTCAGCTGCGGCGGGTGCTCTGCAGCGGGCCGGACTGATCCGCTATAAGCGCGGCGACGTCACGATCCTCGATCGCCACGGACTTGAGGAGCGCTCGTGCGAGTGCTACCGCGTTTCCAAGCTGGAGTTCGATCGTTTGCTCGGCGTTCGCGTGATCCGCAAAACGCGCTCCGTCAGGAAGTAGACGATTTGTATCGCCTCGATCATAGGATACGGCCAGGGAGGTAAAGTTATGTCGCTCGGAAAAGTCCTGCTCATCATTTTGATAATCGCGTTGCTCGGCGGCTTTAGTGGACTCGGGGGTGGCCCTTTCTATGGGACCGGGTACTACGGCGGCGGCGGGCTGGGCCTCGTTCTCATCATCGTGTTGATCCTGGTTTTGATCGGTAAGCTTTGAACAGCCCGGTCAGGCGGTGCGGACGCACATCCGTCGCCGACACCCTGATTTGCGGCCGTTCCTTTCTTTGAATTGCGCAAAGTGTTCTGCGATCAGAAATGATAGTTCACGCCCAGCAGGACCCTGCGGTTATCCAACTCGAGTTTCGCGGGGATGCCGGCAAGCGACAGATAGGGTTTAGAGCCGTTCGTCCAACGGTATTCCAAGCCGCCCAGCAGACCTCCGGTGGGCCAAATATTGGGTTGAATGAAACCCATCTCCGCCGGTGTTACCGTTCCATGTCCGGGCGGCACCTGGGTTCCCGCCGAATCGGCCAACGTCGTTATGCCGGCAGCCAGCGCCGCCAAACCCAATAAGCAGCCGCAATGGATGGGCTTCATCGATCGCAGCCATCGTATCTTGCCAGAGCCGGCGCAGAACATTTTGGGCGCCATTCATGTGAGATTTGCGGTCTCGAATGCGCGATTCATCACCCGCCGGAGGGCGCGCGAGAATTCGGGAATTCTGCTTAAGGGAAACCACGTAAGACAGGGCGGCCGGTGGCTGCGGTCCGGTCGGACTGGCAAGAATCACCTTCGAGAATTCAGGCCGATCAGCCCCACGACAAAGCCAATCCCGAGCGCGATGAGCGCTGTGTTCACCGGGTTCTGCTTGATCTGCCTTTTGAGGTTGGCGACGCCGGCATAGGTGGCATCGGTCACGGCTTCGCTGGTGTCGTGACCCAACTCGGCCGCCTCGTCCCACATCTTGGTACCGAGACCAACGGAAGTCTTTGCCGCTTTCCGCACGGTCTTTGCCATGGCCGCTTGCGCCTTGGACGCCTCGCCCGCGAGCTTGCGCACGTTTTCGGTCAGTGCAGCGATATCGGAGCGGACTGCTTCAAGATCGGTCTGGAAGATTTTAGACTGAGTGGTTTCCATTGGGGTTCTCCTGGTTCCTATGAGCATCTTGAAACTGGGTTGACGTGAACTTGGTTCCCCCAGACTCGGGCGGAACCAAGCTCGTTGCGATTGTTGAGCGCCTCCGTCACAGCACGGCGGCGGCGCCTGATATGAACAAGGCCGTTCGACTCAGAGTCTCCCGAGCACGACCAGGACCAGCACGATAATCAACACGAGGCCCAGGCCGCCGCCGCCGTAATAGCCGGTCCCGTAGAAGGGACCGCCGCCAACGCCGCTGAAGCCTCCGAGCAATGCGATGACGAGAATGATGAGCAGAATGGTTCCGACCGACATGACTTTGTTCCTTCTTTGAGGCAGCACCGCCAACGCCCGAGACGGGCGTTCCATAGGCTCGCCTTCAGCGCTTGATCTTGGAAATCTTCGTTCCTTCGATCATCACGCCGGCCATCAGACCGGATTGATCGAAGATGAAGGCATAGGCATCGTCCTTCAGCGTCGACGTCGACAGGTTCTTCGCGACCCCTTCATTGACGACAACGACCGTCGGGCCGACGCCGATTTCCCAGCCTTCGGATTTGTTGATGTATTGTTCGGCCTTGTTGTTCATCAGGAACACCACATAGCCGTAGGACTGCGCGCCTGCCTGAAGGCCCCATGAACCCGAAACGGAGTTGTAATAATCGACGACCTTCGGACCCTGCTTGAGAACGCCTTCGCCATAGCTGCCGCCGAACACGAGGCCGGCCTTGATGATTTTGGGGAACACCAGAACAGCCCGCGCCTGCTTGGAAATTGCCTCTGCGACGGGGTTGGTTTTGTAAAGCGTCTGAAGCGCCTGGTTGGCGTCCTTGTTCAGATCCTCCGCAGTTGCCGCATGCGCGCGATCAAAGGTCGCAACCGAGGCGGGAACGGCGCTTGCGACCGCAAGGCCCAGTGCCAGAAATATCTGCCGTGTGTTTGTCATTTTCCGATTCCTTCTTCTGAGTTGAATTCGCTACGTAAAACTCTTCACTGCCCCGGGAGGGGCGAATGCTATGCCCGGCGGCGCGACGCAATCACCAAGCCAAGGCCGGCGATGACCGCGAGGATGCCCGCGATGGTCGGGATCGGCACGTTGTGCTTTTCCTCCGACGTGACTTGGATGGGCCCCAAATCAACGACCTTCTTGGTTTCCGTGAAATTCACATTCTGGACGATGAGCCCGGCAATTCCGAGCGCCACCAGAACGACACCAATCACCATCAAATTGCGCATCTCTGTTGTCTCCCTTTGAATGAGCGCGCCGGAGCACGCAGTGGATAGTCACTGGATGTACACGGCTGCTGCCAGGAGCGAAAAACTGGCGATCAGGCTGACGGCCGACGCGCCGAGGAAAATGAAGCGCAATTTTGAGCGAGGCTCGGCGCGCGATTCCGCTTCCTGTGTCTGCGCGGAAACCATTTGCCATCCGATTGTCATTTTCCGATTCCATTCTTTAAGTTGATAAAGTCTACGCGTCGCGCCGAAATTACGATCAAACAAGCGCCGTAGCTGCTAACTCACAATCGCCCAGGTATCGTCGGGCTGACGGCAGGCGCCGCTGGCCTTATTCCTGATACCAGCTAGCGCCATGCTTGTTGGCGTGTGACCGGATTTGTAAATGGCACCACCGGCCTGCGCATTGATTCACATCAAGTCTGTCTGCCAGCAGACATTGATGGCGCGCCCGGCCGGAGCCTCCGTCAGAGCAACGCGGGGTGTTTTGTAACTGAGCGAAGAAGGCGGTGTGGGGTGTTCTAGTCCGTGATTCACGCGCAGATACTGGCGTGACGTTCGGTTCAGGGGCGAGAGAATTCCGCACTGTCCGAAACGGACACCGCGACAGTCATTCCGAGAAAATCGTCCGTTGCGCCGACGAAACTGCCGCTGACCGGAACGGCTTGCTTGATGTCACGGGCGACCGCGACCGGAATCAAATTGGCGCCGCATGCCGTTCGATTGGTTGGATCGAATGAAATCCAGCCCGCACCGGGGAGAAAAATCTCGACCCAGGCATGCGTCGATCCCCAAGACCCGGTCCAATTCCCTTGCTCGGTGGGGTTGTAGAGATAGCCCGACACGATCCTCGCCCCGAATCCCAAATGCCTCGCCGCTTCGATCATCAACAGCGCGATGTCGCGGCAAGAGCCAAAACCCCGGCTCAGGCTCTCAAGCGGCGATTGCGTGCCCGGGTCATCCCGGCTCTGGTAGGAGATCCAGCCCAAAATTCCTTCATTCAGGTCTTTGAGCAGCGAGAGCGTGTCTGTCTGTGGACTTCGTATGAAGGCGCGAGCCCATGCTGACATTCGCCCGTCCGGATCGGGGTATTGGGGAGCGGTCATAGCACCAAGATCGGTGCGGTCGTCCTGGTCATACGCAAACGGATAGGACTGTGCCGACGCTGCGATCTGAAAGACCGGCCAGGCATCAGCAAAGAGCTCCAATTTGATCCGGCTTTCGACGGTCAGTTCCGCAGCCGGCTTGGAGAAATTTGCCGTGGCAATCGAATTGCCGAAAACATCGTAAGTCCAGGAAATCGTCGCTGCGGGGCTGCACGTCAGCTCCGTGGCAACCAGACGCAGACCGTGGCTGGCGCGCGGGCGAAGCATCAAGCGATGCGGTCCAAACGTCACTTCGTGACGATAGCGATAGGTTGTCTTGTGCAAAACCTCGAGAATGCTCAAGCGTGCTCCACATGCGAACCGCGGCACGGCCGGTATAGCATCTCCAGAAAATTTGGCGAAAATCAGGGTCTGTCCCACCCGGCATGCCAAGTACGTGCTCGATGTAGCCTGGCTACAGCAGACGCCGATTGGCAGCTTGCAAGTATCAGCTCAATGCAGCCCGGGAGCGGCAACCTCCGTCGGCTCGTTCACTTCATAGAAGGGAAAGACTTCGCCGATCGGCTTGGTTTCCGGCAGTATATAAACGACGCCATTCGTCCCGGTAAAAGCAGGTTTCACGAAGGCATCGTAGAATTTCGCCGGTACATTGATGCAACCGTAGGAAATGCGGTTGTCGAGCACTGACGGCGTCGCCAAGCGCTGCAAGCGCCGCTCCTTCGGACTGGTCGTTATAACCCGATGCAGGGAGATGGCGTCTGCGTAATCCACCCAGAGAATGTCTTGTTCGTCCAAATCGCTTCCCAGCGCCGCCACGAAGCGGCCTGCCGGCGTCGTGCGCTCTTCCGGGCGTATGCGTGACAACTCCCGGTCCCCGATTCCGGGGACGGAGTCGTCGCCCCGTGCCAGACCAAGCAGCGCCGGAGCGGCGCCTTGGAGCCGGCCCTGATTGTCGAATACAAAGACCTTGGCGTCCGTCTTGTCGACAATCACAAAGGGCAGACTGCCGTTGTCGCCCGAGTCGACCACCCAGTCCGCTACGCGCCGCGCGTCTTTGGACGCAGGTTCCCCTGAGAACACCGCCCGCCTTGTGGAACGCGTCATCGTGAAGGCGGTCCCTGCAGGGGAGGCGCTTGGCGCACCTTCCGTCGCAGACAACGAGCCCTTCGCGCCGGTCAATGCCGAGGCTTCTTCCGCGACCGCTCGCGGCGATGCAAGACAGGCCAGCAGCAAGCCAAGACATGCGATATCGGCGATGTTCGCCGCTGGGCCTCGGCGCAACTTCGGACAGTCGTGCATGCTCGTTCTCCCCATGGACCGCGTCAAAATCTCCTAGTGGCGAGCCCGCTTGGGCGGAAATACGGGCGGCCGGTAAGGGGTAATTTCCACCGGAGGAGGGAGCGGTGGCGGGATAGGTTGGACTGCCGGCGTCAGTTCAGCCGGCGGTTGGACGAGTGGCGTCGCCACGGGCACGACGTCCAGTGCTTGTTGGACCGGTGGTATGGCGGCCACTTGGAGGAGCGGCATCCGGACACCACCGTTGAGAATGGCAAACTGCACACCCGCGGGAGCTTCGACGACTACAGGCGCGAGCCCTACGATTGGATTCGGCACAACGCGGAGCGCTGGTACCGGCGGAGGCGGAACCGGAAGCACGGGCGGCACGTCCACTACGACGGGCGGAGGCGGCACCACCGGTGGCACTTCCACGACCGGCGGTGGCGGCACCACAGGCGGGACCTCCACAACGGGCGGAGGCGGCACCACAGGCGGGACCTCCACAACGGGCGGAGGCGGCACCACAGGCGGGACTTCCACAACGGGAGGAGGCGGCACCACAGGCGGCACTTCCACGACGGGTGGAGGCGGCACGTCAGGCGGTACTTCCACCGGCGGCGGTGTACCCGCCGCGGTGATCGACCCCGTCGTCCTGAATGTGGAAACGCAGCAAGAACCCGCAAGGGCATATTGGCCCGCATTCGGGCCGGCCAAACTATAGCCGCTATAGGTGATCCCGATGTCCGACCCCACGCTGGAATCGTCGAACACGGCCGTGGCGCCAGTGCCGGGAACCAAGGTAACGCCGGTCGGGAGTCCGGAGGTCGCCGTCGTATTGAACGACGTGAGGACGGCGTTGTTGGTGCCGTCGAACACCTTGTCCCCGTTCGGGAACAACAGCATGTGCTGAGTGAGCGTAGCGCCTTCGGTCAGAACGAAGTTTGTCGAAAAATCCGTTGGCGCCGCATACGAAACCGGATTGTAATTAATGGTCACGGGCGCAACCGTCACTGTGGCGGGCGGAGTAAGCGGGGCAAATATCACCGTTCCGGTTTCAACGCCCGGTCCGGTCCCGGCTGCTCCGGCGATCAGCGTCAGTCCGACCGGCAACCCAAGGCTCTGAGCCGGAATAGTGGTGCCCCTGGTCAACGTGACCGCGGCATCGATTTCAACATCGTGCCCGGCGCACAAAGCAATGTTCCCGTCGGTCGTCGTAATGGCATGAAACACGCGCACAGTTTGGCCTGCATTCAACAAAATACTTCCGTTGGTCGTCGTCAGAGCGGCATTGACGACGACGTCGCGACCGCAGCACGCCACGATGTTCCCCGCGGTGGCCGTAATTGCGGCATTGATATTCAGGTCGCGGAACGCGTTCAGCGTCAGCGTCGTCGGGGCTCCGGACGCTGTCCAGGAGATCGCATCGTTTACGAAGATATCGCCGTTGCCGGTCGCGGTATCGCCCGGCGCGGGAAACGTGCTGATGACAACGCTGTTGGTAACCAGCTGGGCCGAGAGTGTTGCGCCGGAGATGCTTCCTCCTGTTGGTGAAATGGTGAAGTCTGCCGGATCGATCACCCACGTGCCCGTCAGCCCTTGGGGCGCGATGGTTGTGATTCTAACATCGTCTGCGATATACACATTCGCAGCAGACGTTTCGATGAGGCCGCCATTCCCGCCGCTCGGCGCCGATGCGTCCAGCGTGCCGCTGACGTTGACGGCGCCGCTCTGCATGTCACCAAGGAGCCTGATGGTGCCATCGTGGTTCTCGATGGTCTGTGCTTCGATGACCCCCGTATTGTTCACTGCGGTTCTGAGCAGGCCTCCCGCCGCTTGCGCGGTCATCAGAACGTGTCCGCCATCGGCGCGGATCAAGCCGCCGTTCCGGACGAGAGCGTTTACGGCGCCTTCGTTCACCGTGACATTGAGCAACCCGTCGCCCGCTACATCGAGGGTCACCGCGTTGCCGGCGGCAAGCGCCACGGCGCCCAGTCTTGCGGAGATCACGCCGTCGTTGCTGACATTGGCGCCCAACAACGCCACAAATCCGCCGTCGGAGTTGATCGAGCCGCGATTAAGGACCGCGCCCCCGCCGGCGCCGGAAAATTTGTATTGTCCGCTCATGAAGTTTGCATCGGTGATATTCAGCGTAGAAGCCACCAGCCCCGCTACATTCACCTGCGCTTCCGTGCCGAACAGAATACCGTTCGGGTTCACCAGGAACACCTTACCGTTGGCCGACAGGCTGCCCAGGATGGTTGAAGGATCGGGCCCCAGCACCCGGTTGAGCGCCACCGAACTGGTGCTCGGCTGCACGAACTGAACGGTCTCGCCCTGACCGATACTGAACCCTTGCCAATTGATCGCGGCATTCTGGGTCGTCTGTTTGACTGTCAGCGTGCTTGCTGTGCTCGCAATGGCCGCGCTGCCTGCGGAGACCACGCCTGCCGACGGCAAGGCGTAGGCGGGCGACGCCAGCGCCAGCGAACCCGCGAGTCCGCTGATGGCCGTGCGCGCACATCTCGCCAAAGCCGTTGAGCCGAACAGCCACCTGCGGCTGGATTTGGCTGTGCCGGAAGGCGCGGTGAATTTGCCGGCATTGCCGGTTCCTGTCGGGCGAAACTCGCAATTCATGGTACTAGTCCTTGTTCCTGAGCCGGTGCTCAGTAGTGTTGGTTGGTGACGCGATCATA